>JALWTT010000001.1:0-1600 GCA_027077795.1 Thermotogaceae bacterium
GTCTGGGAGATCCCAACATAGCAGAATGCATGAAAAACGCAGGAATAGAGATAATAGGTGAATCCAGAATTCAGAACATAGAAAGACTTTTAAGAGAAGGAATAAAAGGACCTTTCATGCTACTGAGGATCCCCATGATCAGCGAACTGAAAAAGGTCGTGGAACTGGTGGATTACGTGCTGGTTTCCGAAAAAAGCGTGGTGGATGCTTTAAACGATATCGCAAGATCTGAGAACAAAGTTGTGAACGTCGTATACATGGTGGACCTCGGAGATCTTCGAGAAGGAGCCTGGTATGAGAACGCGGTGGAGGAGATTTCAGAGGTAACATATGGGGAAAATGCGAAACTTGTGGGAATCGGTACCAACATGGGGTGTTACGGAGGGGTACTTCCCACGGTGGATAATTTGAAAAAGCTCGTTGAGATAAAAGAGATTTTAGAAAGGAAAATGGGAAGAACCCTTGAGGTTGTATCTGGAGGCAGTACGGTTACCTTGAAACTGCTGGAAGATGGTACGATTCCTGAAGGTATAAATCAACTGAGAATAGGGGAAGCCATCGTTCTGGGAACGGATGCAACCAGGGGGAGAAAGATACCCTGGCTCAGCGATGAGACCGCGATCCTGGAAGCGGAGATTGTAGAGGTTAAAAGAAAACCCTCCGTTCCTGTTGGTGAAGTGGGATTCGACGCCTTTGGAAGGAAGAAGCACTTTGAAGACAAGGGATGGAGGAAAAGGGCGATACTCGCCATAGGTGAACAAGATATAGACCCCAGAGGTCTCCATCCTCTAGACGAAAGATCGGAAGTGCTTCATGCCTCGAGTGATCATACGATCGTTGATGTATCGGAATCTGATAGGGAATACAAACCAGGAGATATCATGAGGTTCAAACTCTCTTACGGTGCCCTTTTAAGAGCCATGACATCTCCTCATGTTGAGAAGATCTACGTATAGTGGTAGTATTTCTCATGAACAACTTTTTAAAACGTGAGTCAAATTAAGGAGGAGGAAGATGAAAGAAAGGCAATTAGTTGAGGCTCTCAAACGTGGCGAAAAATGGGCATACGAAAAGCTTTATAATGAGTTCGCACCGAGAATAGGAAGCATCGCCAAGAGTTTTTTAGGAGTCGATGATATCGATGATGTCGTTCAAGAGGTTATGATAAGGGTATTCAAAGGAATCAAGAAATTTCGCGGAGACTCCCAACTTTCCACATGGATTCACAGGATAACCGTCAACGTTTGTAAAGATATGTTGATGAAATACAAGAAGAGGAAAGAGATCCTGACGGATTTTTCTGAAAATGAGGAAGGACCTTATTACCAGCCTAAAGCTCATGAGGATGTGTTGAGGGACACTTTCAACGAAATCACCGTTGAGAAAGTTTTGAAGGCTTTAGAGAATCTTTCACCTGAAGATAGACTTTTGATAAAACTAAGGGATATAGACGAGATGAGCTACGAGGAGATTTCCAAAATAATGGGAAAACCTTTGGGAACTGTAAAGAGTAGGCTTCATTACGCCAGAAAAAGGCTAAGGGAAATATTAGAAGAAGGTGAGAAGAATGTGGAACGATCGCCTTAACAAAATACTGGAT
>JALWTT010000001.1:1610-2277 GCA_027077795.1 Thermotogaceae bacterium
AGACACTTGACGAACATGATGAAAACCTGAAAAACGAATTCTTAATCTACAAAAGGATAATAGAGGTTTACTCCATGAAATTGGATTATAGACCAAGTAACAATTTAAAGAACAAGATTTTGAAGAAAATCGGAAAGAGGAGAAAATTACCGATACTTATCTTCTCCACGGCTGGTTTAACTGCCCTTTTTCTGGTTCTCCTTTTCCAGTTCTTTCTTACACCCTCTTCCAATCTGTCCCCTACGGTTACAGAGCTTCCCAACAAGGTCAACCTGAGTGAGGGAAACGTTGCATCGTTCCCCAACGATCTTGTGGAGGTTTTGAAAACTATAGAACTGGTAAGCGACGGTTTCTGAGGTGAGAACATGAGAAAAAGTATCGTAGTTCTAGTTATATTACCGCTTCTTCTTCATGTTTTCGCAGAGAACATCGTCGATCTGTGGAAAAAAGTTTCCTACCATTCAAGAAGGGTTTTGATAGAAACCGGTGTGACATCGAGAGTCAGACTTGAAGAGATATACAAGTGGATGGGGAACAAACTCGTGTTTGTTCTCGCTCCAAGCAACGTGGTATGGTTCAGGACCGATGGTAAATGTTATCTTGGAGAAACGTACAATCTTAAAAGGTCACCTCTCGAAATCCTGGATCTCGAGGATCTGGCTTTGAG
>JALWTT010000002.1 GCA_027077795.1 Thermotogaceae bacterium
GGTATGAAGTCTCTTCCAGCGTGTCGGTACCATGTGTTATCACAACTCCATCGACCTCTGGATCATCCACAATTGACTGAACCTTCCTTGATAGCCTCCACATCATTTCAGGTGTCATATAGGGACTTGGAACATTTGAAAACTCAACGTGATCTATCTCAGCAACTCTTTCAAGGCCAGGGATCTGCGTTATGAGGGAATTTCCTTCGGAGAAAGGAACAACCCCTTCGTGGGTCTTGGTCATGGCTATCGTTCCACCAGTTGTCACTATAATTACCTTCTTCACGCTATCTTCCCCAGCTTCCTTCCGCCTATCACGTGAAAGTGCAGATGGTCTATCTCCTGCCCAGCTTCTGGACCGTTGTTGACAACCACCCTGTAGCCGCTCTCGAGAATCCCTTCTCTCTCCGCAACCTTTGTGATAACCTCGAAAACTCTCGACACCCTTCTCCTATCTTCGTCTGAAAGTTGATGCATTTTTCCAACGTGCCTTTTGTAAAGGACTAAAAGGTGAACAGGGGCAACCGGTTTTATATCTCTAATGACAAGAAAGTCTTCGTCCTCATACACCTTATCCGAGGGTATCTCGCCGTTTATTATCTTGCAGAATATGCAATCCATCCTCTTTCCTCCCCCTTCTCACCCTTTGTCTCTTTTCACCTTGTACCAATCATCCCTTTTTCTCATTCCCCTTCCGATTTTATCCATGACCTCGAAATATCTCTCCACAAAAAGCGATTTTAGCATGGCAGGTATTAGGACGGAGAGCTCAAAGATCATGACAAAGGCTGGTAACAGAAAAGAACTCAGAATGCTCAATCTTCTTTCAACATTCAAAACCTGGGAGAAGGCAAAAAGAGAATACGCGTAGATTATCAAGTACAGTCCTATGAAAAGCCAGATATTTCCGAAAAAAAACCACAGAATGGTGAACCATATAGGAGCGGTGAAAAGCCCAACCGTGAACAGATAGAAAAACAAGTATTTTAAATTCCCCGCTTTCATGAGTTTCACTATTTCCCTGAATCCCCCATAGTACCATCTCATATGTTGCTTCCACAAATCATGGAGGGTGTTGGCATATTGTATATTCACCCATGGATATATCGAGAAAATCTCGTCGATCTTCATCTCCGAAAGCTTTGAAGCTATGGTGAAATCATCTACAAGGGTTGTGGGATCTATGGGAACAACCTTGTCTAAAACCTCTCTTCTGAAGAAAACCCCGTTCCCCATGAAGATCATCTTTACAAATATGTTTGAGTATATTACATCCTTTGCAAAGGAGAAGAAGAGTTCTTGAACCCTGTGAGCTAAGTTTTCAGGCTTGTAATTATACGGTTCAAAATCTGTGAAAATCATGTTGATGCAGGGATGGGAGAAGCAGGCAACATGGGTTGATATATACTCAGGGGAAATCCTGGAATCAGCATCCAAGAAGAGTATGATCTCCCCCTTTGCCACCTCCATTGCTTCGTTTATGGACTGAGGTTTCCCCTTCCTTCCCTTTTTCTGCAAAACGGTGAGGTTGTTATACTTCCTTTCCAGCTTCCTGAGGATCTCGTATGTACCATCCTCTGACCTGTCGTCAACTACCACAATTTCAAAATCCCTGTAGAAGCTTCCCTCTACATTCTTGATTGTATTTTCAATAACATCTGCTTCATTCCACGTGGGTATCACAACAGACACGAATGGTTTAAAATCCTTCTCCATGTTGACATGTAGTCTCGTTGTTCTCATGTGGTTTATATACTTTCCGAGCAGAACCGTGAATATCCCAGCGGAAACCACAAGAAAGAACATCGCAATGCTCAAGCTCATCGATTCCCCTCCACTTTGGGAAATTTGAAAAACCCCAGTACTAACATCCCAAGTAGTATTTGACCATAGTATGAAACGAATCTCCACGCTGTAACGGATTTAAGTGCTACCTCCGAATTACCCACAATTCCGGACAACACGAATTGATATGTAAACTCTATACCCCCAGCTGCTCCTGGAGTCGGAATGAAATATGCCAAAGCGTTCACAGCATTCACAGAACCAAAAACCATCCAAAAGTTCAGGTTCATCTTTGATAGAAAATGCAATATATAGTATAGCGAATATATTTGGAGAACCAAGGCTGAGAACCATTCAGTCGCATCGAGAAACATCAAATAAGCGTTATCCCTCCACATGTATTTTATGCTACTTTCAAAACGCTCCCTCCATTCCTTAAAAGATTCTTCCAGGTTGCTGAGCTTGAACAACTTAGAAATCACTCTTACAATTGGGATCAAAATTCCCGGCTTTAGCATAGCCAGGAAAATAGCAGTAGAGACCGAGATGCTTATAAATATGCCTAGAATGACCATATGTCCTCTTTTCAGCAACCACCCCAAACTCGTGTTTAGCATTATGACAGCGATGACAGCTCCACCTAGGGAATTTTCCAGAACCCTGGTTCCCATTATCCCAGTCGCGTAGCCAGAATCCACTCCGAGTCTCGATAGATGAACAACCTGAAATGGCTGGCCTCCCATGGCGAAAGGAGTTAGAAACGAAAAGAGGTAGCCTATCATGGTGTTGTAAAGAGCACCCCAAAAACTTATTTTGTATCCCTTGTGCCAAACTAGATACACCAGTCTTAAGGCTTCTAGAAGATAAGAACCAGTGAATATTAGAAAAGCCACCACATACACCGGAACTGGCAAAGCTCCCAGTAAGCTGAAAAAACCCGCTCTGCCCCTATGGAAGAAATTCAAAAATGAAACAACGGTGAAACCAGATATAAATGCCACCAGAAGTGATATCAATATCCTTTTTAGACTCATAGCGTTGAGATTATACCAGAACACCTTAGATCAACTTTTGGAAACTTTGTACCAGCCTCTGTCCACTTTCCCCAAGGCTATTTTGCAAAAAGATCTGATTATCAGAAATGTGTTAACAAGGATCATCGCTATTCCACTTGACCCAGCGATGAACCAATTTGGAGCTGCCTCCGTCAACTTTCCAGAGAATGCGGAAAAGATAAAAACTTCCAATAGGAAACCCAAGAAAATCTCAAAATACCATCCAAAATGAAGTAGCACCGAAATTATCCCAAGGAAAATCACGGAGAAAACCAAACCTGTGTAGATTCCAAAAACAATTGGCATGAACTTTGCACCTTTTTCATAAGTTTCCAGCATTCCCAAGCTGTACCATCTGTTCCTCTGTCTCACAAAATCGTTAAAACTCTCCGTGGCGAATTCTTTGAGAGCAGGTCCTAAGAAATATCTGTATCTGAACCCTCCTAAAGCAACGGCAGAATTTATCATTGCACCGTCGTCCTTTCCAACTATGCCGTTTTCTTCCAGAAAATTCAGAACCTTTTTTCTTATGAACATCCCTCTACCTGTGAAGTTTGGAAAAAAATTCAACATCCTTATAAGACTCATCATCGATATTTCAAGGGAATGAAGCATGGCCACGAAACCTTCGCTGAAATTATAGGTTGACAGAGGTGTTTCTAGAGCATCAATGCCCTTCATTCTGTTCACATAGTACTCCAAATAATCCATGGAAAACTCGTTATCCGCATCTACAATCACGTAGATATCTGCATCCACTTCTTTAAAAGCTCTTAGAACCGATTGAAATTTCCCCAAGTTTTCGTCATTCTTGAGATATACAACCTCATGATTCACCGTTGAATATCTCCTCATTATCTCTCCCGTTCCATCACGTGAATTATCGTCTACCAAAACGATCAGCTTGTTTTCATAGCTCTGGGAAAGGGCAGACTTGATACATCTTTCTATAGTCCCTTCCTCGTTATAAGCCGGTATCACCAAACATACTCTCTCAGATGTGTGAGCTAATTTTGGAGGTCTGCTTCGAATCATCAGTAGGATTGCAAAAACCACCGAGAGTAAAACCAGTAGAGGTACGCTCCACCACCCCATTCCGAAGAGAGCTACTAGCGTAAATCCCCCTATAAAACTCATCGTGAAATCCCAGACTATTCCCAGTCTTGCCCCATTCTTAGCTATCTTGATCACCTCTGATGTCTTGGTCATTTTTCAAATGACTCCTGAAAAAAATTTTAATCGATGGGATTTCCAATTGCAAAAAATCGCACTTCTCTGTACAATTCTTTCATCCCTTGGGAATTTTTTCTTTTCCCAACCGTCTTTTCGATATAATCTAGGGGGGGATAACCGTGCATATATGGTGGATCTTGGCAACCTCTGTGATAGCCCTGCTGTATGCCTCTTTCAACTACTCTTCAGTTAAAAAGAGAAGAGAAGGAACCAAGGAGATGTCAGAAATAGCCCACTTCATTCGCGAAGGGGCGAGAACTTTTCTCTCAGATGAGGCAAAGGCTGTCCTCAAAACAGCTACACTGGTTGCAGTTGTGATATCGATGGTAATCAGCTGGCATGTGGGAGTGTCGTTCATACTTGGAGCCATCATGAGTATGCTAGCTGCGTACATAGGTATGAAATCGGCAACTATAACGAACGTCAGGGTTGCGAACGCCGCAAGAACCACGGGAAACCTTACAGATTCCCTCAAGATTGCCTATGCCGGTGGAAGCGTAATGGGATTATCCGTAGCTGGACTGGCGATTCTGGGTCTTGGAAGTGTGTACTTGGTGTTCGGAAAATTCCTAGGGCAAGCCACTGACATAAAGATTGTCACCAATTGGATTGGCATAAATTACATACCGTTTGCGATGAGCATATCCGGATACGCCCTTGGAAGCTCTCTCATAGCAATGTTCAACAGGGTGGGAGGAGGAATCTACACAAAAGCTGCTGATATGGCTGCAGATCTCGTCGGGAAAACGGAACTCAACCTTCCAGAGGATGATCCCAGGAACCCCGCAGCGATTGCGGACAACGTAGGAGATAACGTTGGGGACATAGCCGGACTTGGATCCGATCTTCTCGAATCTTTCGTGGGATCCATAGTCGCCGCAATGGTACTCGCGATTTATATGTTCCCCATATACCAGCAAAAAGCAGATTTAGCCTTGGTGAAAAGCATGCTATTGTTTCCACTATCCCTTGCAGCATCTGGGTTAATAGCATCGATAATAGGTATACTGTTCGTGCTAAACAAGAAAGGGTCTAGCGAACCCCTGCACGATCTGGATGCTGGATTGTGGTTATCAGCCATAATTACCCTCGGATTCGGAACGATGTTGAGCTATATCTTTTTCGGAAAATTTCAAGACTTGAACTCGTTTGGCTTTCGATATGGATGGTATTCGCCATGGGGAGCCATGACAGTTGGGATCATAGTTGGAATGTTCGTCGGGTACTGGGCGGAGTACTATACAAGCGATAGATACCATCCCACTCAAAGTTTGTGTTTCAAATCAACCAGTGGCGTTGGCCTGGTCATAACCAGTGGAATATCCCTGGGAATGAGAAGCACATTTTTACCGATAATCACTATAGTAATAGGTATCTTGTCAGCGAGTTATATAGCAGGCCTCTATGGGATAGCCATAGCAGCTTTGGGGATGCTCTCTTTCGTGGCAGCTTCTGTATCGGTCGACAGCTATGGGCCCATCGCTGACAACGCCGGTGGAATAAGCGAAATGGCGGGACTTGGTGAAAGCGTCAGGAAGATAACTGACAAGCTTGATTCCGTTGGAAACACCACAGCGGCGATAGGAAAGGGATTCGCCATGGGATCTGCGGTACTAGCCGCTCTCTCCCTCTTCGCATCTTATATATTTTCACAGCTCAGCGCAGATGCCATATCTGAGATAGGAAAGATGGCTTCTGGCAGCAATTTGCTTCACACAATTGGCGAAAAAGCCAGGATGTTCCTAACGGATGCGAAAACGATCAGTGGTGTTCTTTTTGGAGGATCATTACCATACCTTTTTGCAGCCATGATAACCGATTCCGTGACAGAAGCTGCCAAGGCCATGATAGAGGAGGTAAGAAGGCAATTTGAAAAAATTCCTGGAATAAGTGAGGGAAAGGGGAAGCCAGACTACAACCGCTGTATAGCCATCAGCAACAGACAGGCTTTAAAAGAGATGAAAAAACCAAGCTTTTTGGCACTCTTTACCCCAGTCGTGGTGGGCTTTTTGTTCGGCCCGGAATTCGTTGGAGGGCTTTTAATTGGAGCAGTCGTAAGCGGGTCTTTGGTGGCCATAACGATGGCAAACTCCGGAGGAGCCTGGGACAACGCAAAAAAATCCCTGGAAAGTGGTAAACTTGAGTGCGGCGAGAAAGGAAGAGAAGAACACAAAGCACTCGTAGTTGGAGACACCGTTGGAGATCCCTTGAAGGATGCAGCGGGGCCTTCTATAAACATCCTGATAAAGATCATGTCGATAGTTTCGATAATCATGGCATCGCTCTTTGTCAAATACCATCTCTTCTGAAGGGGTGATGAGATGAGGGTAATAGGTAAGAGGGTGAGAAGAATAGATGCTATAGAAAAAGCCTTCGGTAAGGCAAAGTTTACCAATGATCTTTCCTTTCCAAGGATGCTTCATGCGGCAGTGGTTTATCCTGGGGTAGCCCATGGAGTGTTGAGGTCTCTGGATGTTTCAGAAGCCCTTAAGGCACCTGGAGTTGTGGCAATTGCAACTTATAAAAATGTTCCAAACAACGAGATGGGGATAGTCACAAAAGATATGCATGTGCTGGTTCCTGTAGGTGGAAAAATTCGATTTGAAGCTGATCCGATCGCTATCATAGCAGCGGAGACAAGGGAGGCGGCAGAGGAGGCAACCTCACTGGTGAATTTTGATGTCGAAGAGTTACAGCCAGTTCTCACAATAGATGAAGCACTTAGAGATGACCCAATCGTAAATGGGGAAAGAAATGTAGCATTTCAAAGGAAGATTCGAAGGGGCGATATTGAGAAGGGATTTCAAGAGAGTGATTTAATCTTAGAAATGGACTTTGAGACTGGATATCAAGAGCACGCATATTTGGAGCCGCAGTCGATAATTGCTTTGTGGGATGGTGATAACTTAACCATATACGGGTCGATGCAGTGCCCGTTTTATGTGCACAATGACGTTGCCGAAGTTCTCAAGCTTCCACTCAACAGAGTAACAGTGATACAGATGGAAACCGGAGGAGGATTCGGCGGAAAAGAAGATGTCCCTTCTTACATAGCCGTCAAAGCAGCCCTTCTCTCATACCTCACAAAAAGACCGGTAAAGCTCGTATACAACAGGGATATGGACTTCAGGGAGACGAGCAAAAGGCATCCGTCTAAATCCCATTACAAAGTTGGTTTCACGAAGGATGGAAAGATCAAGGCTGTCAAAGCCGCCGTTTACCTGGATATGGGAGCGTACTCGACACTCACCCCGATAGTCATGTACAGGTCCCTAACACACGCCGCCAGTGCTTACGATGTTGAAAACATCTTTGTAGACGTATACGGTGTGTATACCAACAAAGTCCCGACGGGTGCGTTCAGAGGATTCGGATCACCTCAGGTTCTCTTCGCAATGGAAAGAGTTATGGATGAAGCAGCAAAAAGATTGGGGATGGATCCGTGGGAAATCAGATATAAGAACGCTTTAGAAATTGGAAAGGCCACGGCAACTGGACATGTTTTGGAAGAATCCGTGGGCGCGAAAGAAACGTTGGAAATAGTCAGGGAGATCTCAGATTATGAAAGGTTGAAAGAAGAGGTCAGAAAGTTCAATGAGGGGAACAAGTACAAAAAGAGAGGCCTTGGCTGGGCCCACACAATATACGGAGTTTCCCTTGGAGCTGCTGGACAGCCACTGGATGCTTCTTCTGGAGAAGTCCATGTGAAGATGGACGGAACGGTCTTGGTGATGATAGGTGGAACCGAGATGGGACAAGGCGCGAAGACTGTCATGGCTTTGATAGTATCAGAGATCCTCGGGGTGGATGTAGACAACGTGCGTGTGATGCAACCGAACACCTCTATAGTTCAAGACAGTGGGCCAACTGTTGCGTCGAGAACGACTGTATTCTCTGGAAATGCCATCAGAATAGCTGCTGAAAGAATAAGAGACAACATAATCGAGTATTTGAAATCCAAAGGGGTGGAAGATATCAAAATCGAAAACGGTTACTGGATAGCGGACGGAAAGGAAATTCCGTTCTCGGAGATAGCCAGAGAGGCCAACGCGGCAAATGTGAAACTTGCTGAGATGGGTTGGTTCAGCACACCAAAGCTCAATTTCGATTTTGAAACCGGGACAGGAGAAGCTTACGTGTCGTACACGTTTTCTACACAGCTTTCCCTGGTGGAAGTCGACCTGTTGACTGGAAAAGTTGAACTGAAGGAAGCGTGGGTTAGCCACGACATAGGAAAAGTTCTCAATCCCGTTGGTGCAGAAGGTCAGGTCGAAGGTGGAGTAGTCCAGGGCATGGGATACGCCATATCTGAAGAGATAAAACACGATGAAAACGGTAGAATGCTTACAACAAATTTCAACAACTACATAGTTCCAACAATAAGGGATATTCCAAGGGTCCATGTGAAATTCGCCGAATCTCCGTTCTCCAAAGGCCCGTTTGGTGCCAAAGGTTTGGGGGAGCCATCTCTCATGAGCAGTCCACCATCCATAGCAAATGCCGTAACAGACGCCTTGGGTATACTTATAAACCGTCTTCCGATAACTCCTGAGGAGGTACTTTTAAAGTTGTGAAGAGCTTCGGAAAATTTCACATACCTTCAGAGAGGATCATAGCCGTTCTCCCTGTAGAAGCTTCCATATCCAGGAAGATCAGGGAAGCGGCTAATTATGAAGGGAAGATAATAGATTTGACATATGGGAAGAAAACCAGATCGGTGATACTCATGGACAGCGGACATGTGATACTATCCCCAATGATTCCCAAGAGCGTGGTGGTGAAAATATGGGGAAAAAGTGGTTCTGGATAGCCATACTCGTGTTATCGATAATCCTCATTTGGATCTTTTTGGCGCAGGTCTTCCCGGGAAAGATCATAGTAAGTAGGTACATATTCAAATCGGGACGTTTTGAACTGAGATGGTATTCAACCCTCATAGCCTTTGGAATACTCCTGGATTATTTCCTAGCCAGGTGGTTTTTCAAGAGAAAAGGATGGAAGACGGAGCATCTGGACGAAGCTCTCCTTTGGGGGGTTCTGATAGGTATAACGTGTGCCAGAGCGTACTACGTTGCGTTCGAATGGGATTATTTCAAGGCTCACCTATCAGAGATCCCGAAGATTTGGCATGGAGGAATAGCCATTCATGGTGGATTTCTCGGGGCAATTTTGGCAGTGTGGCTTTACACGAGCTTGAAAAAAGATGTCTCATTTTCCTTCGTGGAGGGTTTGGATGTCATGGGATGGCTCTTTCCCTTGGGGCAGGGAATAGGAAGATGGGGAAATTTCTTCAACTACGAGGCTTTCGGAGTCCCGACGAACTTGCCGTGGAAGATGTTCGTTCCGGAAAGCCACAGACCCATTCAATACGTAAACTACAAGTTCTTCCATCCAACATTTCTTTATGAATCAGTTTGGGATTTCATGATATTCGCCATCCTCACCGCGTACATACTGAAGCACTACAGAAAACCCGGTGAGATGATAGCGCTCTACATGGTCTTGTACTCAATGGGTAGGATCATGACGGAGGCTCTGAGAACAGACAGCTTGTGGTTTGGACATATAAGGGCTGCTCAGCTTTTCAGCGCTGTGGCTATGCTCCTAGGGGCCACCTGGTACCTCACACTTCAGAGGAGAAAAACCCAGTAGTGGTAAAATACCTCTGAGGTGGTAATATGGGTTTTTGGAACCGATTAAAAGAATATTCTGAACGCTTCAAAGAATGGTGGAAAGGCCGATCAAAGGCGCAGAAATATCTCGTCGGAGGTTCTATTTTTGCCATCCTCATTGCCGTGATCATAGGTGCTTATATCGGAGCTCATCCCCCATATGCCCTTTTAATAGGAGGGTTATCCGATGAGGAATCCGGAGCTATCACCGGGAAGCTGGAGGAGCTTGGCGTACCTTACAAAGTCGGACCTGGAAACAGGATATACATTCCAGTCAAATACAACGTTTATGAAGTGAGAATGAAATTAGCATCGGCGGGTGTCCTGCGTGGTAATAAGGGATACGAGCTCATAGAGCAAGGAGGCTTGGGAGCCACCAGTTTCGACAAGCAGGTTAGATACCAAATAGCGCTTCAAGGAGAACTCGAAAGGAGCATAGAAACAATTAACGGAGTCAAAGCCGCCAGAGTTCACCTGGTCTTGCCAAAGTACACCTACTATGTTAGAGGGAACATGACAGAGCCAAGAGCAGCTGTCTTGGTAGTTTTGGATCCCGGAGTGGATTTAACAAGAGAGCAGATAAAGGGAATCATGGAGCTGGTTGCAGGTGCTGTTGAGGGGTTGAAACTTGAGAACGTCAAAGTCATAGATCAGTATTCAAGGGTACTGAGCGACAGGGTTCTCGCGGATATGAGCACTATGATGGCCTCCAGTAAGCTAGAGCTCAAAATGGAACTTGAGAAGTACTACCGTGAGAAGATTAAAAACACACTGGAGAAAGTTTTCGGTTTGGGAAGAGTTGAGGTCATTCCGGATATAAAACTCGATTGGACGAAAATAGAGAAGGAAACGAAGAAGTACGAGAAACCTGATAGGAAAGGAGGACTTATAAGGAGTGAACAGACGGAAAGTGAGAAAGCTGTGAACATGCCTCCGGGGGGTGGAGCAGTTGGCTCGGAGAGTAACATACCCCCGGGATATCAGTATGTGACAGGTGAAGGTAGTGGATCTTACGAGAGGGAGAGTCAAACCATCAACTACGAACTCAACGAAACATACGAGAAGATCATGCAAAACAAAGAGGGAGAGATCAGTGAGATGTCGATTTCCGTGGTGGTAGATGCATCATCTTCGGTAATAAAGGGAAATGTGGATAAATGGGCGACGGAGGTTAAAAACCTCGTTGAAAAGGGGATCTCCGCTAGTGCTAGTGTGACTGATCTCAAAGTGGCTGTTGCGTTTCTGCCATTTGACAGGTCAACCGAAAGAGAGCTGTACGCGGTTAAAATGGAGGAAGAGAAGAGGGCAAAATTCAGGTTACTGGCTACTGGGGTGATCTTACTCACCATAATATCGTTCTTCATAATATACCTCTTAATGGTTCAAATGAAGAAGAGAAAGGCTAGAAGGATAATAGAGGAGAGGAAAACCATCCTTGAAGAGGAGTTGAAAAGGGCTTTGACAGAAGAGAGAGTTGAAGAGGAGGTTTTGACAGAAGAATCAAAAGAGCTGAAGGAACTCACCGATAGACTGGAGAAGGCTTTCGGAAGAGACCCATCAGAAATTGCCTATGTGATAAAACTGTGGATAAGCGGCTCCTCCTGACGGAGGTGGTTCAAAATGGGAAACATCAAAGCCAGTGATATACCTGGGAGAAGAAAAGCCGCAATTCTTCTTGTGGTACTTGGTCCAGAAAGGGCTGCAGAGGTTTTAAAACATCTCGATGACGCAGATATAGAGATGCTCACAGTGGAGATCGCGAACCTGGGACAAGTTCCGGAAGAAGAAAAGAGGACTGTCCTCCAAGAATTTTCAAACATTTTGAAAGCTCGTCAAATGCTTGCAACAGGAGGAATAGAATACGCCAAAAAGGTATTGGAGAAAGCATTTGGCCCTGAAAGAGCCATGAAGATAATTGAAAGGCTGGTTTCCAACCTTCAGGTTAAACCGTTCGAGTTCGTAAGAAAAACCGATCCCATCCAGCTCGTAAACTTTCTACAGAGTGAGCATCCACAAGTTATAGCTCTCGTTTTAAGCTACTTAGAACCAACGATGGCGTCACAGGTTCTTGGTGCCCTCCCAGAGGACCTCCAGGTTGAAGTTGTCAAGAGGGTTGCACTCCTTGAAAGAACATCACCAGAAATAGTTAGAGAGATAGAAAAGAGCCTTGAGAGAAAGCTATCAGGTGTTGTCAGTCAGCAATTTAGCAAAGTGGGTGGCGTTGATACCGCTGCAGAGATAATGAACAACATAGATAGGCAAACTGAGAAAACGATAATGGAAAGGTTATCCCAGGAAACACCTGAGCTTGCAGAGGAGATCAGAAGGAAGATGTTCGTCTTTGAAGATATATTGAAGCTTGACGATAGATCCATTCAGCTTGTATTGAGGGAAGTGGACACAAGAGACCTCGCAGTTGCCTTGAAGGGGGCCTCAGAGGAAGTCAAAGAGAAGATATTCAAAAACATGTCAAAGAGAGCTGCACAGCTTTTGAAAGATGAACTGGAGTTCATGGGACCAGTTAGGGTGAAAGATGTTGAAGACGCTCAGCAGAAGATAATAAACATCATAAGGAGACTCGAAGAAGCAGGAGAGATAGTAATAGCAAGAGGTGGAGGAGAAGAACTCATACTGTGATTTTTTACCCCGTACAAGTCTGAAGATCTGAACCCGCCAATTGGTTTTCAACCTTTGTTGAAAGATTAGTTGAATATGTGCCTTCTTGACTTTTTACCTTCAGGTAGCAGTAAAATGCTACCGGTTATTTTCACTCAAGTATCTCGAGAATTCATTCCAAACAGAGGAGGGATAGTCATGCCATCGTTGAGAGTTGGAATCATAGGTGCTGGAAGCGCCGTTTTTTCCTTGAGGATCATAGGAGACCTTATAAAGGCTGGGATTTTTCCAGAGAGTGGGATAGTGCTGATGGACGTTGATAGAAAACGTCTTGAAAACGTGGGAGTTCTTGCTAGGAGGTTCAACGAGGAGTCAGGGGGCAACATGAGATTCATCGAAACGCAGAATCTAGATGAAGCTATACGCGATAGCGACTATGTTGTGAACACGGCGCTCGTTGGAGGGCATGAATACCTGGAAAAAGTCAGGTCTATAGGAGAAAAGCACGGTTACTACAGAGGAGTTGAGGCTCAGGAGTTCAACATGGTATCGGACTATTACACGTTCACCAATTTCAACCAACTGAATTACTTTGTAAAGATCGCGCAGAAAATCGCTGAACTCTCTCCAAAAGCATGGTTGATTCAAGCTGCCAACCCCGTATTTGAGGGGGTTACTCTTATAACCAGGATGGTGCCCGACGTCAACGTGGTTGGGTTCTGCCATGGACACTACGGTGTTCATGAGATTGCCAGATCCCTTGGCATGGATATGAACAAATTAGATTGGCAAGTGGCGGGGTTCAATCATGCCATATGGCTCAACAGGTTCGTATACGACGGAAAAGATGCTTATCACCTTGTAGAAAATTTAGAGAGCAAAGATTGGAAACCCACGAATCCTTTCGATGACCAGCTCTCTCCCATGGCATTTGAGATGCTCAGGAAGTACGGAATGATGCCTATAGGGGACACGGTTAGAAACAGCTCCTGGAGATATCACAGAAATCTCGATACAAAGAAGAAGTGGTACGGTGAACCATGGGGAGGTGTAGATTCAAAAGCCGGTTGGGAATGGTACAGGAAATGGCTTGAAGGTGTTGTGAATTCAATCGAACTGGTAGCGGATTATGTAAAGCAACATCCACGTGAGGAGATATTCGAGGTGAACAAATTATCGGAATTTCTCAAAAGTCATGGTGTTCCAGAGAGTGTTTGGAAAAGCGTGGTGAGAATCGCGGAAAGAGATAAGATGAGTGCAGAACAGCACGTCCCATTCATGATGGCTGTATCTGCCGGAATAAAGCAGAGGCTCATCGTGAACATTCCAAACAGGGGAGTTTTGAAAGACATTCCCGATGATGTCGTTGTGGAAATCCCCGCAATAGTGGATAAAAACGGAATACACCCTGAGGAAATCTCCCCACCTTTAACGGATGAAGTCGTCAGGATGTACCTGTACCCGAGGATGACCAGGATGGAGCTCGCAGTTAGAGGATTCATGGAGAGGAAATTCGAATATATAAAAGAAATCCTGTACAGAGATCCGAGGACGAAATCAGACGATCAAGTTGAAAACACTTTGCAGGAAATCATCAACCTACCTGAAAATGTGGGGTTGAAAAAGCATTACCTTCTTTCATAGAGTCAGAAAAATCTCCACAGATTTCGTATGCACTAGATTTGGGTTTTCCGGGATCATCTGGTATATAATTTATACCAGGTGATCCGGTTTGAGGAGAGAAAGGCTATCGATAAATCTAGCTAATGAGCTTAAAAAGTACATATTGGAAACGGGAGCAAGAAAACTTCCCTCGGAGAGAAAACTCTCCAAAATGTTCGGTGTCACTCGCACGGTCATAAGGGAAGCACTGAGGCTCTTGGAATATGAAGATGTGATCACGGTTATACCAGGTAAAGGATCCTTGGTATCAAACATCGAGAAGATCTCACTGGAATACAACATTCCCTTCAAATTCAACGTTCAGGACAAAAAGTTCATAAGGGAAATACTCGATGTACGGGCAGCGTTGGAAGAAGCGGCCGTTAGGCTCGCCATACAGAATGCAACCGACAAGCAACTGGAAGATCTATGTTCCATATCCGAGGAGCTCTTAAAGATGTTTGAAAACGGCGAGGAATTTTCCGAAACGGATTACCTGTTTCATGAGATGATATTCCTCATATCCGGCAACGATCTTCTTAAGTACCTTCACAAGGTCATCCGAGACATAACCGATCTCTTGTGGAAGTCTCCTCTGGGAAATCCGGAATTCGGTGACCGAGGGATACCACTTCACAGAGATCTAGCCATTAAGATGCGCGAGAGAAACGAAAAAGATGCCGTTGAAACCCTCAGAAAAATCATAGAGATAGACAGAGAAGATTTGACAAAGTGGAGGGGAGGACAATCACATGGGCTTCAAAAAGGTTTCAGACCTCATTAGCAGCGACGAAAAGTGGTACCTAGGGTTCGGTGAAAGGCTCGTTTGGACGCCAACCCACCCTACTTGCATGGATTGCCTGGGATTCTGGGATGCTTCGAACTTTTATGATATCCGCATATATCCAAACTACACGGTGCACCTGTTTCTGGATAAATCCGCTTTACCGGCGAAATTGAAAAAGGTCAGGAGTAAATGGCTCCCCGATCTTCTCATTTCAGAGTATGAAAATCATCCAATACAACTCAAGGAGACGAAATCAGTTGTTCACGACGCTCTAGTGAGCGACTTGCAATTGAAGAACGAACTGAATAAACCCTTGACTGTACACCTGATAGCTTGGGGAAAAGTTTTGAATAGTGACAAGGTGAAGATCAAAAGGACGGAATCGGAAGGAGATTTACTCCTAATTGAGGAGACCAGAAGAAGAGGAAATGGAAACGTTGTAGGGCTTTTCAGAGCTTTTGGAATGCAAGGAGCCGAGAGCTACCAAATTCAATTTTCCAAGGATAATTTAAATTTACCTGAGTTTGAATATACCCCATTTTTCGATTACTTCAACGGATCTTTGCCGAACACAATTAGAGTGTTTGAGGAAAGTGGAAGCATCTACTACGCCCTCCACCGTGAAGTAACCCTACCCCCCAGAAGGGTTACAACTGTCAGAGTGTTCATGGCGTTTGGACTCAACCAAAGAGAAGTGATTGAAAGAAGGAAAAGGATTTATGGAACCTCAAACTTAGTTGAATACGTCGAGAAATTCTGGAACGACTTTTCAGAGGGTATACCAGAGTTTGAGTCAACTGATCGGAGGTTCACGAGGTATTACTGGTACAGGTGGTACGGACTCAAACTGTTTTCACTTAAGAGGGGTGAGGGGAACTACAAGTACCCGATTGTATTCGAGGGCCCCGACTATTTCAGAATTCATATAACATACAGTGCGCAATGTCATATGAGAGAAATGAAATGGGCATACTGGGATTTTGCGGAAGGTAGCCTTCTGAATTTTGTGGAGAATCAAAAACCAGATGGAAGTTTTCCAGGCCACGTGTACTTCGACGGAACGTTCAGGAATAGCTTTTACCATGCCGATTGGGGAAAAGCAGCTTTGGAAGTTTTTTCACACACAGGAAATATCGATTTTCTCAAGAAGGCCACTTATGGGTTGATGAAGTATTCAGAATACATGGACAAGTTCAGAGATCCCGAGCAAACGGGAATGTACGATATATTCGATCACTTTGAAACCGGTCAAGAGTTCTCCAGAAGATACACTGTTGTGGATGAAAATGTCGACACATACGAATGGAGAAGAAATCTGAAACTCAAGGGTATAGATGTCACAGTTTACATGTACAACTTGAAAAAAACCCTAGCCGTTTTCTTGAAGATACTGGGTGATGAGGAAAAGTCGGCCAGGTTTCAAAGAGAAGCGGAGTTCATTGCAGATGCCGTTAGATCTAAGATGTGGGATCCCAATATGGAGATGTTTTTCGATGTGAATCCAAAAACTGGAGAAACCACCGGTGTGAAAGCCGCTGTGTGCTTTTATCCGTACATGACAGACATTCCTCAAAAGCCTCACCTTGAGGGTTTCAAAAAGCATCTGTTCAATCCTAACGAGTTTTGGACGCCCTATCCAGTACCAACTCTGAGTGTCGACGATCCCATGTTTAACCCCCACGCGGAGTGGAGGGGGAAAAGACTCTCTTGTCCATGGAACGGCAGGGTCTGGCCCATGACAAATAGCCATATTGCTGAGGCTATGGGAACAACTGCCAGGCGGTTTAGAGATGAGACCTTAAGAGACAAGACTGTAGTGTTCATTGAAAAATTCATAGACATGCTCTTCTTCAACGATGAGCCCAACAGTTATGAGCATTACAACCCTTACAACAAGAGGCCCAGCTTTTACAGAGGGGTGAACGACTATCAGCACTCCTGGATAGTTGACCTCATTTTCAAATACGTGGTGGGGCTTTACTTTACAGATGATGGCGTTCTGAAATTCGATCCTTTTCCGTTCAAACAGGATTTCAGCATGAGAGGTTTAAGGATTCGGGATCTCATACTGGATGTTGAAAAGAGAGGTGAGAAATACGAAGTTTTCGTGAATGGTTCGAAGTTCTTCGAAGGGTACCCTGAAGAAGGGGTAACCATATCAAAGTTCTTCTAAGGAGGTGGGGTCATGAGAAAATTTTGGGTGATTTTCCTGGTAGCCTTGATCCTGGCAACGCTGGCGTTCGGTAAGATAAAGCTCAGAGTAGCAAGTTGGGCAGGTGCTTTAGAAGCATCTCTGGATGAAAAGATCATAGCAGAATTCATGAAACTTCATCCAAATGTGGAAGTGGAGTACGAGCCGATTCCGAGTGACTATTATCAGAAAATACTGACGGATATTGCAGCTGGGACACCACCGGATGTCTTTCTACTGGACGCCGAAATGGTTCCGAGGTACTCCGAAGAAAAATTACTCTTGAATTTAGCGCCGTACCTAGCTAGACTGGCAAAGGAAGGTGTATCGGGGGCGAATCTGAAAGACTACTTCGACGTGTTGGTCAACATCTTCAAGCTAGGCAGAGCTGTGTACGCCATCCCAAAGGACACCAGCCCGGTCGGCGTTTTCTACAACAAAAAGCTATTCGACAAATACGGAGTGCCGTATCCTTCAGAAAAAGGCTGGACATGGAGTGAATTTGAACAAGTGGTTGCAAAGCTTTCACACGATACCAACGGTGATGGCAAAAACGATGTTTGGGGATTCTCATTCCCAGGTTGGGTAGGCGTTGCAGTGCCATTGCTCTGGGCTGGAGGTGGAGAGGTGTTTTCACCTGATTTCACCCACACAAAAGGATATCTCAACAGTGATGCAAACGTCAAAACATATAGCTTCTATGTGAACCTTTTGAGGAAAGGATACGCCCCTGATCCGGAGGAGGCTTCATCACTTGGGGGAACCTCGTCGCTGTTCTACACAGGTAAAATTGGAATGGTCATAACCGGAAGGTGGTTCTGGATAGGAATCAAAAAACAGATCAAAGAAGGAGCGCCACTCGATATCGGAGTGGCTCCGATTCCCCACGCTCCAGGTTTTCACAACGTAACTGTTACATATGCTTCCGGATGGGCTGTTCCGTCCAACGTCAAGAACAAGAAACTCGCCGTTGAGCTTGCTGCATGGCTATCAAGTGAATACGCTCAAAGAGAAAGATGCCTAAAAGGAGGGTTGGCGATATCAGCCAACAAGAAGGTAGCTGAAGAACAGGCGGCAACGGATAAAGTCGATTCGGTCTTCATAAAGATGCTCGATTTCTCCAGAGTTCCAATAGGATCAAAGACGAAATACTACAGGCCTTTGTTTGAAAGGACATGGGGAGATGCTGTGGATAGAATTCTGATCAAGGGTTGGACCGTTAAGAAAGCTCTGGACTGGGCCGCTCAGCAAATAGACACAGCTATAGAAAATGGGAATTGGGAATAAGCCTTAGGGAGGGTTCCCCCTCCCTTTTCTCCATCGAAGATTGGAGGGTGAAGCGTGAGCGGGAAAGTGAAGATGTATCTGATTCTCATAGCAATAATATTTGTAGCCATCATTTTTGGGGTATCGATTGTTTACTTCAAATTCAAAGCCACAGAGTACAGAAAGTCCGTTGAAAACGATCTCGTTCGGCTGAGCCTTTTCTCGCTGAAAAGCTCCATCCGCGACTTCGAAGAAAGGGTGTCTAGCTTTCTGAAGAAAAATGAGATCTCCTCTTCAAACCTCAAATCGCTGAGCGAGGACATGTGCAAAATGGGATGTTCGTTCGTCTTGTGGATGGATACAGATGGAAATGAATTAAACCAATTCGGAAGTGTGCCAAATGAGGACATATACAATAGTGACCTGATCCAATCCGTTCTCTATGAAGAAGATTACACCTTTCTGTCAGATTTATTCTTCACGAAATCTGGCATTGAGATCCGAAGCACGGGAATTGTCAAGACAAAAGATGGGAAGGAATTACTCGTCGTCGCTGGAAAAACACTTCCCAAGAATTACTTCTCCGAAATAGGCAAAGTGATTCATCGTAATGTGTTTTTCATCTCAAAAGACGGGAGGGTTTTTGGGAGAGGCTTTCACATAGACCCCAAGGTTCTAAACGAAGCTGAGGAAGGTCAAAAACCTGAAACGACCTTTTCAAAGAACGGTATGTTGGTGAGCGTTATCCCACTCTTCGATTTCGAAGAGTGGAACGTGAAAGGATTCTTGGTGAATTTCACCGCTATTAAGAAAGCGATGGGAAAGATCTCTGGATTTATAATATTCGACCTACTCCTGCTTTCCATAACGCTGGCCTTTTTCATATGGGGCATACTACTGGCTGGAAAGAGGAGGAATGCTGCCACAAAAATTTTGTACATATTTTCTATACCCCTGTTGATCTCAATATTCGTGATCTTCACGTTTCAAACTTCGAAATCCTTGGGTTCAGAACACGCCGAGTACATAAGATCAATGGCACGTGTTCTAAATGGTCACGGGGAAATATGGGCGGGCGAAAATCGCCTAGACGAGATGAAAAAAATTCTGAACATCCAAGCCATATTGAGGGAAGATGGGAAGATCCTAGCTGCCACGCTGAAGAAGAACTTGCTAGACAAATTGGACAATTGGAAATCGCTTGAAACATCAGGACCTGTTAGGATTGGAGAGGTGGATGTCAACAAGGTTGAACACTCCTATCTGAGAATGAAGGTGGGAAACAAGGATTTAATCGTGATGAAGGAAAAAACCGTTCTCATCAACAACATCGTGAAATCTGAATTCGTGGGAATCATATTGCTCACTACATCCATATTCTTTGTGCTGATACTCGGATTCTCCATAAAGAATGCGCACCGCCCTAGACTCCTCAAGGCAACCCTGATAGGCTATTCTTTTCTCGCCCCTGCTCTTATACATCTCTTGTGGTGGGCTGCAGGACCTGTTGTGTTTTCCCTCTTCTTGGCATTCCATAGGTGGAATGTCATAGACCCTGCGAAGCCGTTCGTAGGGCTTGAGAATTTCAAGATACTATTCCAAGACAAGCTGTTTTGGAACGCCATGAAGAACACTGCTATATTCTCTCTTCAAGTTCCCATAAGCATGTTTCTTTCACTACTCTTGGCGTTAGGAGTTAACAGAAGAACCAGGAGCATGGCACTCTTAAGAACCATTTACTACCTTCCTGCAGTGACATCTGGCGTGTCTACGATCATAGTTTGGAGATGGATACTCAACAAGGAGTATGGAATATTGAACTACATCCTGGGGTTTTTCGGAATCCCAAAGGTTCCATGGTTGACTTCTCCAAGAACGGCACTCATAGCTATAATGATAATGAGCATTTGGCAAGCTCTGGGGAGCCAGATGATAATTTTCTTAGCAGGACTCCAAAGCATTCCACAAGCCTTCTATGACGCCGCTAGTGTGGATGGCGCGAACAGACTCCAAAAGTTCCAACATATAACCTTGCCACTTTTAAAGCCGACTTCTCTTTTCGTTCTTGTAACCAGTATTATCGGATCTTTTCAGATATTCACCCCGGTTTATGTTCTAACTCAGGGTGGACCTTTGAGGAGCACAGACGTTGTTTTCTACCACATATGGGAGGCCGCATGGATAGAACTGAAAATGGGGTATGCTGCTGCACAATCTTGGATGCTGTTTGTCGTATTGCTGGTGTTGACCTATATGGAATTCAAGTTTTTCGGCAAGGAGAGTTGGAAGCAGTACTTCTGATCATCTGAGAGGTGATCTGTGTTGAGAGAAAAAGAAGCCCTAACTAAGATTCCTTTAAAGCTTTTAGCGGTTTTTCTTCTAACGGTTTTGGCCATTTCAACTTTACTACCGTACATAATGATGGTTTCAGCCTCATTCATGGCACAATTTGAGATATACAACTTTCCCCCGAGGTTGTTTCCTTCCCACCCAAAACTGGATAACTACGTAGAAATGTGGAAATCTCAACCTTGGGGAAGGTACATATTCAACACAGTTTTCGTCGCCGTTACGGTCGTGATAGGGCAACTTTTTGTCATATCAATGGGAGGGTATGCACTCTCCAGGCTCCACTTTCCGGGAAGAGATACTGTTTTCAAGATGTTCATAGCCTTTATGATGCTTCCGGGGGTTGTCACACTCATACCAGGTTTCATAATACTGCACAGTCTAAGATGGATTGACACATATATGGCGTTAATAGTACCCTCACTTGGAAACATATGGGGACTGTTTCTCATGAGACAATACATGTTAAGTCTTCCAAAAAGTTTAGAGGATGCGGCTAGAATAGACGGAGCCTCTGAATTCACCATATTCTGGAAGATAATATTGCCTTTGTGTAAGCCCGTTCTAGCAACGGTAGCGACTTTCACGTTCCTGGGAATGTGGAGATCTTTCCTCTGGCCGTTGATAGTCACAAGGAGTAAAGATATGAGGATGATAGAGGTTGGCATAGCCATGTTCGCCACGCAGTACACCGTGGACTATCCCGTTCAACTGGCCGCTGCTACTCTGTCCTCTATCCCGTTGATAATCGTGTATTTCCTGGCACAGAAGTGGCTACTTCAGGGGATAAAAATATCCTCCGGTTACGAGAGGTGATAAAGCGTGTTTATGGACCTGTATGATTTCAAAGGATGGGAATCTTTTTCCATATCCGCAGAAAATCCAACGGGGGAAAGAGACAAAGGTGCTCTAGAAATCCCAGGCCCGAACAGTCCAGCCAGGAAGTTGGGAAAGGGTTGGAAGGTTAGGCCAAGCATCGTACTTGAGAAGAGTAAAGAAACTCTATTGGCAGATATAGAAGGGCCAGGAGTTATAACCTACATGTGGATGACCGTCGATGAGAAAGCATATAGAAGTTGCATTTTAAGGATGTACTGGGACAGTGAATCGGAGCCCTCCGTTGAAGTCCCACTAGGGGATTTCTTTGTGAACCCATTTGGAATCAGGTTTGAAGTCAATTCCCTTCCCATTTCAGTTAATCCTTCAGGAGGTTTCAATTCTTACTGGCCAATGCCATTCAGGGAAAGGGCGAGGGTCACCGTTGAAAATCAGGGAAACGAAGATATACCCCATTTCTTCTATCAAATAAGCTTCATAAAGAAGAAGCTTGAAAGTAACATCCTTTACTTCCATTCCCAATGGCGCAGGAGCATGACATCAAGAAATAGTCCCCAACACGTTATTTTGGAAACTGAAGGTAAAGGGAAGTACGTGGGAACTGTCATAGCTTGGGAACAACTCTCAAACGGATGGTGGGGAGAAGGTGAGGTCAAATTTTTCATAGATGGTGAAAAGAACCCCAGCATATGCTACACGGGTACAGAAGATTACTTCGGTGGGGCATGGTGCTTCGGAAAAACCTATTCCACTGCCTTTCTGGGATATCCCCTGTGGATAAAAAGGGAAGGCCAGATTCCCAAACATGTGATGTACAGATGGCACATCCCAGATCCAATATACTTCAAAGAGAGGTTGAAAGTCCTAATCCAAGCACTAGGCTGGTGGCCTGATGGAACTTACCAGCCTCTGACAGATGACATCACCTCGGTGGCATACTGGTATCAAACGGAACCACATTCAAATTTTCCAAGTCTTCCGGATTTGGAAAAGCGTTATCCCAGATGATCACTCACTGGGAGAAGTTATCCACTCTTCGTTGAACTCCGCATGTTTTATGGTTTTACCTTGTGGCGAGTGATAGCTGTACGCCACGTGTATGAACCCGTCACGATCTTGCCAGATCGATGGATATGCCACACTTATACCCGCATCCTTCGGATGCTCCTCTATGACTTTCCTCCATCTCCAGCTCTTCCCCTCATCGTTTGACATGAAAACAACCAGCCTATATCTCCCATCTTCCAAGTCGTTCCCAACTATTATCCATTTGCCATCTTTCAGCACTATCCCATCAGCCCTACTACCAGGATTCGGTATCTCAGTGTACTGAACTTCGCTCCAGCTCATCCCCCCATCTTTCGAGTAGCTTACATATAGCCTGTGTGGCGCCGGCCCGTTGTTCCTCATGAACGCCACCAGCGTCCCATCTCTCCTCATAAGCAAAGCCGGCTGAATGTTGGCAATGCCAACTATTGGCTCGCTAAATTTCCAAGTCTTCCCACTGTCTCCCGTGATCGCCACCAGCGATGTCTCAAGACCATCAGAGTAGATCGGAAGAAGTATCTTGCCCCCAAGGATTATCGCCCTGTTGCCCGTCTGCCAGCCAAGCCTTTGCAAAAGAGGATATCCTTCCTTCAAAGAGGCTTTCCTGCCCCATACCTTGTCAAGTTGCTCGCTTATATAAGCCATCGCTATTTTCTTCGTGTCTTCTTCGCTGTACCCCGGAATCGCTTTGTACTTGTCCAGGTATCCTTGAATGAACCCTTTCAGCTTCTTCTCGTACACAGACGCAAAGGAGTCGCTTTCCTTGATCCCATTTCTAAAGCTATCGTGCTTGACGATGATCACATCTTGCCATTCCCACCTGGGAGCACCCGACCCCATGTAGTCGTGCGTGTAGGCATACCTCAATAGAGAGCTCTCCCATAGGTTGGTCAAAACGGTGTACCAAAAGAGCCATAGCTTCCCTCCCTTGTCTATAAAGAGAACCGGGTTTATGTCCGGAAATCCTGGATAGTCCATGACAACAAATGGCTTCGTCCATTTACCACTTATCTTCTTCGCACCCATTATCCTGACGTCGTCCCCTTTCCTCTCGTCTGTCCCTTGAAACCAGACTACAAATAGGTCCCCATTCGAAAGCTGAATTATGGAAGGCGCATGTACGTGCTCCTTGACAAGTGGAAAAATCCTTGATTCATTAAATTGTACTTCTTGAATCATTATGCTACCTCCTTAGCAAGCTCTAACTATTACCCAATATTCAAACAATTGATACGTTCAAAATCTACTTTGATTCCTGAAAATCATTAAGCCATAGTTTTCTCAAAGTATGGGCAGCAAGTTTTGGGGCCCTTGTCCTAGTGAAAACACCCTTATGGTTCAAAATAGGCCTCAGTACATTTTGAAGGGTTTTGAAATCGGCAAAGGCCCATACATGTGTTCCTATAATATACTCTTTCTTTACCAAAACATCTATCGTCCTTTTTATGATCTCGGCTTGATATTCCTCAGAGAACATTTGAGGAGGATCATAGTGTAAACCTGCAATCGCATCGGCACCAAATTCTGTCACAAAAACAGGTTTCTTGTGACGTTGATATAAGAGATCGAGATCCTCTTTTAAAGCTTTCAATCCCTCGTCTATTCTCCCTTGAAAATCGTACCAACCATAATATCTATTTACAGATACTATGTCGAAAAACTTCATCGCAAAGTCTCTTGTACTTTCATCAGGGCGATCCTTTGCACTAACAAATGTTACTGGTCTTGTTTCATCCGACGACTTTGCACCTTCATAGAGCGCTTTAAAGAAACTCTCTGCCCCTGGATGATTTGATTCTGGTTCATTCGCAACACTCCACATAATGACACTAGGGTGATTTTTATCACGATCTATCATTCTCTTCACATTCTCCACTGCTTGTTCTTGAGTTCCCGAATTGTAGTGGTACCTTGTGATTCCTACATGCGGTGCCTCGTCAATCACAAGTATTCCCGTTTCATCTGCTAGGTCTAACCACTCTTCACTATAAGGATAATGCGATGTTCTGAAAGAATTCGCTCCTATCCATTTTAGAAGGTTAAAATCTTTCACCATGAGAGGATAAAATGTTCCTTGACCTAGTATTGGGAATTCCTCGTGTTTTCCAAAGCCTTTGAGAAAAATAGGCTCTCCATTGAGGTATAGGTTCTTATCATCCCATTCAATCGTACGGACTCCAATTTTTAAGTGGTACTTGTCTTCTTCTCCTATACTTATTTTTAAATCATATAAATAAGGGTCTTTTATGCTCCAAAATCTTGCTCCCTCTATTTCAAACAATATTTTTTGTATCTTTTCAGCTTGCAGCACTTTTTCTTGTCCTGCTAATTCAATCTTCATTTCCTTTCCTACTGCCTCGTCTGATACATTTACTGTCAGTTCGATCACTCCTTGGCCCTTCTTTGGGAGAGATTGATTTGTTTTCACCCATATATCTTCAATCCTTGCATCTGAGCTAAATTCTAGGATCACAGGCCTTATGATTCCTCCATAGGGAATAAAGTCAAATTTTGCGGGTGGAAAACTTCCCAGAAACCAGCGACCTTCTTCTGGAATTTTTGATGGGAACCCTCCAGTTTTTAGTTTGTTTATCACCCTTACCACTAGCTCATTCTTTCCAACTTTTATTGAATCTGAAACGTCTATTTCGAATGGAAGATATCCTATGTGATTTTCACCAACTTTTCTTCCGTTTATATATACTTCACAATCTGTATTTACTGCACCAAAGTAAAGTCTGATTCTCCCCATTCTTGCCCACTTCGGAATATTCAACTCCCTCCTGTAGAACACAGGGCCTTCCTCGTAAAAAAGCTCTTGATGTTGTTCATTCCAGCTTGCTGGTACTGCTATCGATTTACTTTTTCCTCCCACATCTATCTCCCATATTCCTCCCAAATCAATTACCATTCTTGAAGCGTTCATCTGAGGTCTCAACATGGAATAATCCCTCCTAAACTTAATCTTTGTACAAGAAACATTTTACTTTGACACCGCCAACATCAAAATATGGGGGGGATTCTCTCTTGCAAATTTCCATTGCCTTAGGGCATCTGCCTGAAAACTTACATCCTTGCCTCAAATACTCACTTTGTTCAGTTTCGGAGAGGTTTATACGTGTATTCCACTTTCTATTTGGATCAGGTTCAGGAACAGATTCTTTCAAAAGTTGAGTATATGGATGCCTTGGCTCCATAAGTACTTTCTCCGCCGGGCCGATCTCTACTATACTCCCCCTGAACATGATAGCTATCCTATCAGATATGTAATACGCGGTTGTAAGATCATGTGTGATGTATACCACGCTTACACCGTATTTATCTTTTAGATCTTTAAAAAGATTTACAATCGACATTCTTAAGGAAGCATCTACCATGGACACTGGCTCATCTGCTATGAGAATAGAAGGATTCGTCAGAAGCGCCCTTGCTATAGATATTCTTTGAAGCTGCCCTCCGGAAAACTCATTAGGATACTTTTCAACAAACTCTTCAAAAGAGATTCCAACAGCTGCAAGCTTTTCCTTTATGATTTCATCTGCCTTTTCTTTCGTGTCTGCTATACCTAGATTGTAAAGAGTCTCGTAAAAATATCTATCCACCTTTCTCAAAGGGTTAAATGTAGAAAAGGGATTCTGAAAAACTGCTTGCATCTCTTTCAACAGTTCCCTTCTTTCTCGGTGGTGAATGTGGTCTATTCTTTTACCTTTATATACTATCTCTCCGGAAGTGGCCTCTTCAAAGCCAAGTATGATCTTAGCTGTTGTAGTTTTCCCGCACCCACTCTCTCCTGCAATTGTGAAAATCTCAGATTCTTCTACATCGAAACTTATGTTGTCCACAGCAATTACTTTTTTCCTTGAAAAAACATTTCCAATGGTGAAAATCTTTGTTAGATTCCTTACTTCAAGCAGTGGCATTTTCCCCCTCCTCTACCCTCCAGCATGCTACTTTATGGCCTACTTTATATTCTTTCAAGGGAGGCACTTCCTCTCTACACTTTTCAAAAGCAAAAGGACACCTAGGGTGGAAACTGCAACCCGATGGAGGATTTGAAAGTGATGGAGGGGCCCCCGGTGCACTTTCTCTCTTCTTCTTATCTCCAAATTTTGGAATAGAGTAGATCAAATACCTTGTATAAGGATGGAGTGGGTTCTCAAAAATCTCTTCCGTGGAAGCTTCTTCTATGATCCTACCAGCATACATAATGGCTATTCTGTCGGCCATATTTGCATGAACTCCCATATCATGCGTGACGATGATAATTGTGTTCCTCTTCAAAGCTTGTATATCCTTCAAAAGCTGAATTACACCTCTTTGTGTGACTACATCCAAAGCTGTTGTGGGTTCATCTGCTATGACAACCTTTGGGGAAAGAACTGTGGCAAGAGCTATTGTTATCCTTTGTCTCATCCCCCCTGACAACTGATGAGGATAAGCATCTAAAATTCCAGAAGGAAGCCCTAAATCTCTTATATGGGATTCTGCGATTTCATATATCTCTTCTTTCGTCTTTCCCTTTGTATGGGTTTCTATAAAGTCCTTGAAGATCTCCTTTATTTTCATCACTGGGTTTAAAACGCTCATTGACCCTTGAGGCACATATGATATGAAATGCCATCTAAATTTTTTTCTCTCCTCTTCACTAATATGATATACATCATATTCTTTTCCATTATCTCTGTATATCACCTTACCTCCAATAATTCTTTGTGGAGGTTCTACCGCCGCGAACATTGCCTTGAGTAGTGTACTCTTCCCACAACCACTCTCTCCTGCAATTCCATATATTTCGTTTTCCTTTATCGATATACTCACATCCTCTACTGCTTTTATAACTTTTTTCTTTCCAAATATATCCAGTATATAGTAGGATTTTAAATTCTCAGTCCTTAATACCTCCACGCTCATCACCTTGCTTGACCTATTCTCTGAATTCTCATCCTAGGATCTAAATACTCGCTTATGCTGACCGAAAGGAGATAAACGGATATAAAAAGAAGGATCAGTACTGTGACGGGGAAAAACACCCACCACCAAACTCCTAAAAATAGAGCTTGATAGCTTAACGCCCAATGCAGAGTTGTTCCCAGAGTAGGTATTAGAGGGTTTGTCAATCCCAAGATGGAAAGGGTGGTTTCTATTCCTATAGCCCATAACATGTTATTCAAAGTTGATGCGAAAACTATGGGTAGAATATGAGGAAAATACTCCTTGAAAACAACAGAAAGGGATTTAGATCCAGATAAGATCGCTGTAAGGGTGAAATCCCTTTCTCTTAAACTTAATATCTGAGATCTTATTACCCTAGCATCCCATGCCCAGCTAAGACTTGCCATGACAAGCGCTAGGATGTATAAGTTTAAGCCCTCTCTGAAGATTGCTCCGACTAATATCAAAACAGGTACTCTTGGCAGTGATATCAGACTGTCAGAGAGTATCATTATAGATCTATCGACTATTCCTCCTTCAAAGCCGGATATCATTCCTGCTACTATTGCTAGCACTCTCGATAAAAATGCCGTTGTTAATGCAAATATTAAGCTATTTTTAATGGAAAAACACACTATCCAAAAAAGATCTTGTCCCAATGATGTTGTACCCATAAGGTATTTCAAAGAAGGGGGCTTTTCTTCCGGAACAACATTCCAACGGACGGGGCTGTAAGGTGACATTACAGAAATAAGAGCAAGTACAGTAAGAATAATAATCACTGTGAATCCAAAGCTAAATCGCTTATCGGACATTAGATCCCTGAAGTAAATCAACATTTTCATCCTTTTTCCACCTCATTTTTTTAAGAATATCTAATTCGTGGGTCAAAAAGTGGATAAATGAAATCTAATACAAGGGTACCCAAAGATACTGCCACAATTGAGAACAAAACTATCCCTATTATTAAGTTATAGTCACTCGACATTATTGCCGAATACAAAGTTCCTCCTAAACCAGGATATGAAAACACAATTTCCGTTATTAGCGCTCCACCAAAAATCCTCCCCAGAGATAATGATAGGCTTGTTACCTGTGGAAGAAGAGCATTTCTGAATACATACCTGAAGATGATCTTGTGGTTTGAAATCCCTCCATATTTTGCGTAAATTACGAAGTCCTCATTGGTAACACCAGTTGAAATAATTTTCATACTTTGAAACCACATTGTCGTTTGCAGAAGTATCATACTCAGTGCAGGAAGAGTAGCATGCTTCAGTACATCTATGATAAATGACAAATTAAATCCTGGCATCATACCTACACTATATGCGCCTTGAGAAGGAAAAGCCGGTATTAAATAAGAGAAAAGTACTAGGAAAATGAAAGCAAGTATGTAATAGGGAATGGGGCGTATTATCATGAAAATTAGATCAAGCAGTTTCATCGCAGTTGGGAGTTTTTTCGAGTAATAACCTGCTATTACCCCCAAAATATTGCCAATTGTCCAGGAAACTAGAATAACTACTCCTAATAAACCAACTGTCCAGAAAACAGATTCCTTTATTATAGAAGAAACAGGTGTTGGAAAGAAGCTTAAAGAGGGCCCAAAGTTAAGGGTGATTAACCTCCTCCACGTTTGAAAATACTGACTTAAAATACTACCTTCAAGCCCATACATTTCTCGGAGAGACTTTATCATCTTCTCTACATCACTTGGATCCAAAAAAGTCCCGGTAGATGTTATCTGGGCTATGGTTTTTTCAACGGGGTCACTTGGCATCATCCTAACAATGATAAAAACAAGTGTTACGCTTAAAAACACCACTATGAGAAATTGCAGAAATCTTGTGAGAAAATATTTTACCATATACTTTTCCTCCTTTATCCCAAGTGGGGAAACACCCCCACTTGGGAGAAGAAAGCTCTCTAATCATTATTTTTTCCCTGTCTGTTTCAAGAAAGGCATTTCAAATCCAAATGTAGGCCATGTGTGAACTGGCTGAATGTAGGGATTCTCTGCCGTTGACCAATTTGTCCAGTAATATTCGTCATAAAGGACCAGCCACGTGACTTGGAAGGCAGGTATCGTCGGCATTTCTTGTACGAGTACTTTCAACGCTTCCCTTCCTAAGTTGAGCGTTTCATTGGTGTTAAATGGTGAGGTTTTCTCCATCTTTTCTATGATTTCGTCCATCTCAGGATTTGACCATCTCGAATTATGGCCAGGATTGTATTCACCAATTGGTCTTTGATATTTACTGGCAAATGGCTCAATAGTTCTGTAAAGGTCTATATTGCCCCCCCAAGGTTCAACAGCAGGCCAGTTGGAAGAAGCATCAAATCTACCGTACTTATAAATAGAGTGGTTTTTATTGGGCCTTATGTCTACTTGTATTCCAAACTTTTGCCACTGTTGTGCAATGGCAGTTGGGACACGGTTATCAGCTCTGTTAGGATCAGCATTTACAAATACCTCAATTTTCCATGGTTGTCCATTTGGTAACAGCCACTGGCCCTTCTCATTTCTCTTAAAGCCATGTTTTTCTAGCAACTTCGCCGCCACATCAGGTGCATACTTCCACCATCCGATGCCGAAGAGCTTTTCCAGCTCTTCCCGAGAATCTGGAACACTATATCCCTTCTCCTTAGCAAGTTTGGCTAGTTTTTCTGGAATAGTGGGATCAAATGGTTTGAACTTTTCTCCATTACCTATTTGAAGTTCGAAGTTCTCTAAGAAACTCTTTAGAGGTTCATAGTAGTATTTCATATAAAGAGGTGTTGGCGGAACATGGAGGGGAGCCAAACGCACTGCCCCATTTAAAACCAGATCTGCCACTTCAACTATGTTTACAGAGAGTGTCAATGCCCATCTAACGTCCCGAATGTTGAAAGGAAATTTAGCTGTGTTAAGAGTTATGCCAGCAACTGTTGGTTCCACAAATGAACCCCATGGAAAGTCTTTTCTAAAAGATCTGACAGTAGGAATTTTTAAAACGGATCTGAGGAGTTCCAGTGAGAAAGTGTATGCAACATCTAATTGATGTTTTCTCATAGCAAGGACCATTTGCTCTGGAGAGTTATAAGCTTGGAAAAGGATATAACGAGGTTTCGGCATACCGTAAAGCACTCCAACGGGAGTTCTCTGCCAATCTTTTCTCCTCTCATATAAGAACCAATATCCAGCTGGGTCATAGGACTTCAGAATATAAGCACCGGTTCCTATTGGCGGATAGAATGAGAATTTCACAGGATCACTTACTTTCTCAAATATGTGCTTGGGAAATGGCCTCCAGCAACCCCATCTATCGACAAAATAATAATGAAATCTCGGATTCGGCTTCTTCAAGTCAAATACTACGGTGTATCTGTCCAACGCCTTAACGTCTTTTACCCACTCTGATAGTTGGGTATGATAAGCCATCCCTTCGTGTTGAATCGTGAGTTTAACTGCATATACCACATCATCTGCGGTAAACTCAACCCCATCACTCCAATAGATACCTTTTCTTAGTTTCACAGTCATTGTTGTGAAATCACTATTATAAATAGGCTTTGATTCTGCGAGAACGTTGATCACCTTTCCTCCTGCAGGGTCAACCATCCAGAGAGGGCGAAAGACGAGTTGATGAAGCCCTCTATCTGGATACCTCCATGAAGTTGTGAAAATGTTAGTATTCCCCGGGTTGGGAACTCTTCCATGAGCGTTCTGAACGATTAGCAAGTCTGACCTTGGTACACCGGCAACTAGTGCGAAAACTGAAAAAGCAACCAGTAAAGCAACAGAAACAAGCACTTTTCTCGCCATAGTAAAACACCTCCCCTAAGTTAAGAATCTAAAAAACCACGTTAAAAATTCTTCCAAGCGTTTTTAACATTTGATCTGAAAAACAGCTCACTTTTAGATATCTCCCTTCACCTGAGTTTTACCAATTTTTCACGGCTTGCTCCAATGCCTTTATCCAAGCATGATTGGGATCATCTCTAGGTATGAGAATCCTCCTTTCACCTGCCAAGGCCCAAAGGTAATAAACCTCGTATCCAGGAGCTGCCACAACCGGATGATATCCTTTGTCTATCTCCACGGTGAGCCCATCTCGAATCTTTATGACTTCGTTAACACTCCCATCATCTGTGTATATAAACTGTGCACCAAAACCATTCCTCGGGAAAACTCTGAAGTGATATACTTCCTCCATGTCACTCTCCTGCGGAATGTTGTCAACATCGTGCCTGTGTGGCGGATAAGATGACCAATTCCCTGGAGGGTTGAAAGTCTCCCCAACTAGCAGCATGTCAGCATCTATTTCCAGGGTTATGACATCGTGAACATGCCTCCTCCAGTTTAGCTGACCAACAACCCTGACCTTGACATCGTCAGGCCCCACGAAAACAACGTCGTGTTCCCCCTTAGAGGGAGCACTGATGACGGCTATCTCGGTAGGGTAGATAGCCTTCACGAAAACCTCCGAATCTCTTGGGACGTAAACTGCGTACGCCTTGGATGAGAATACATCCTTCCTTGGCCCTATCCTCTCTCTCATCCCTTCTACCTCTATCTCAAAAAGCCCACTCAGAAGTAGTAAAGCGTATTCCCTGTTCCCGGAATTTAGCTTCCAGCTCTCAGATGCGTTTAAGCGCAAAATCCCAAAACCCAGGTGCTTCATGTCCCCACGCTTCACAATTTCCATGTATGTCCAATCCCCTTCAGGAAGTGGAATCGCTCTCAACTCGATCACCCCGTCTATAAATTCGTATTCAATACAAACATTATGGTATTATTATGCTAGCACAAAGGAGCGTAGAAACTGCAAAGTCTTTTTTCTGGAAAATCCCGAGAAATTCTAGTTTATACGAAATTATCTCCAATTATCGTTGAAAATCAAACAAAGGGAAACCTTGAAACTTTCCTCCAGCATCTTTGCTGAAAGGAAGAAGGCAAAAAGAAGGAGATACACGTAAAGGATTCGAAATTTACTATGACCTTATTGTATACTTTCAAGGTGCAAAAGAATGGACACAGTAAGAGATTCGAAAATAGGAAGGTATACATAACGGAATGGAAGAGTTCTGAAGCTAGGCCAGGAGAGATTTCGATTTTCACAGGCCATCTCTAAATTATCCCCGTTACATTGAAAGAGTTTGAACTCAAATACAATGTCAAAGATAAGGATTTCTACGAAGAATCTCTCAAAATTTTGAGGTTGGATTATTTTGAGAAACTGCTAGAGTCGCATCCAGAAAACTTTGCAAATATCTTTTAAAACAGTGATAACTCCTGATTAATTGCGAATGGCTTCAACATTGTATAAGTCGGTAAATATTTTCCTATACCATTCACGACATTATCCACTCTTCGTTGAACTCCGCATGTTTTATGGTTTTACCTTGTGGCGAGTGATAGCTGTACGCCACGTGTATGAACCCGTCACGATCTTGCCAGATCGATGGATATGCCACACTTATACCCGCATCCTTCGGATGCTCCTCTATGACTTTCCTCCATCTCCAGCTCTTCCCCTCATCGTTTGACATGAAAACAACCAGCCTATATCTCCCATCTTCCAAGTCGTTCCCAACTATTATCCATTTGCCATCTTTCAGCACTATCCCATCAGCCCTACTACCAGGATTCGGTATCTCAGTGTACTGAACTTCGCTCCAGCTCATCCCCCCATCTTTCGAGTAGCTTACATATAGCCTGTGTGGCGCCGGCCCGTTGTTCCTCATGAACGCCACCAGCGTCCCATCTCTCCTCATAAGCAAAGCCGGCTGAATGTTGGCAATGCCAACTATTGGCTCGCTAAATTTCCAAGTCTTCCCACTGTCTCCCGTGATCGCCACCAGCGATGTCTCAAGACCATCAGAGTAGATCGGAAGAAGTATCTTGCCCCCAAGGATTATCGCCCTGTTGCCCGTCTGCCAGCCAAGCCTTTGCAAAAGAGGATATCCTTCCTTCAAAGAGGCTTTCCTGCCCCATACCTTGTCAAGTTGCTCGCTTATATAAGCCATCGCTATTTTCTTCGTGTCTTCTTCGCTGTACCCCGGAATCGCTTTGTACTTGTCCAGGTATCCTTGAATGAACCCTTTCAGCTTCTTCTCGTACACAGACGCAAAGGAGTCGCTTTCCTTGATCCCATTTCTAAAGCTATCGTGCTTGACGATGATCACATCTTGCCATTCCCACCTGGGAGCACCCGACCCCATGTAGTCGTGCGTGTAGGCATACCTCAATAGAGAGCTCTCCCATAGGTTGGTCAAAACGGTGTACCAAAAGAGCCATAGCTTCCCTCCCTTGTCTATAAAGAGAACCGGGTTTATGTCCGGAAATCCTGGATAGTCCATGACAACAAATGGCTTCGTCCATTTACCACTTATCTTCTTCGCACCCATTATCCTGACGTCGTCCCCTTTCCTCTCGTCTGTCCCTTGAAACCAGACTACAAATAGGTCCCCATTCGAAAGCTGAATTATGGAAGGCGCATGTACGTGCTCCTTGACAAGTGGAAAAATCCTTGATTCATTAAATTGTACTTCTTGAATCATTATGCTACCTCCTTAGCAAGCTCTAACTATTACCCAATATTCAAACAATTGATACGTTCAAAATCTACTTTGATTCCTGAAAATCATTAAGCCATAGTTTTCTCAAAGTATGGGCAGCAAGTTTTGGGGCCCTTGTCCTAGTGAAAACACCCTTATGGTTCAAAATAGGCCTCAGTACATTTTGAAGGGTTTTGAAATCGGCAAAGGCCCATACATGTGTTCCTATAATATACTCTTTCTTTACCAAAACATCTATCGTCCTTTTTATGATCTCGGCTTGATATTCCTCAGAGAACATTTGAGGAGGATCATAGTGTAAACCTGCAATCGCATCGGCACCAAATTCTGTCACAAAAACAGGTTTCTTGTGACGTTGATATAAGAGATCGAGATCCTCTTTTAAAGCTTTCAATCCCTCGTCTATTCTCCCTTGAAAATCGTACCAACCATAATATCTATTTACAGATACTATGTCGAAAAACTTCATCGCAAAGTCTCTTGTACTTTCATCAGGGCGATCCTTTGCACTAACAAATGTTACTGGTCTTGTTTCATCCGACGACTTTGCACCTTCATAGAGCGCTTTAAAGAAACTCTCTGCCCCTGGATGATTTGATTCTGGTTCATTCGCAACACTCCACATAATGACACTAGGGTGATTTTTATCACGATCTATCATTCTCTTCACATTCTCCACTGCTTGTTCTTGAGTTCCCGAATTGTAGTGGTACCTTGTGATTCCTACATGCGGTGCCTCGTCAATCACAAGTATTCCCGTTTCATCTGCTAGGTCTAACCACTCTTCACTATAAGGATAATGCGATGTTCTGAAAGAATTCGCTCCTATCCATTTTAGAAGGTTAAAATCTTTCACCATGAGAGGATAAAATGTTCCTTGACCTAGTATTGGGAATTCCTCGTGTTTTCCAAAGCCTTTGAGAAAAATAGGCTCTCCATTGAGGTATAGGTTCTTATCATCCCATTCAATCGTACGGACTCCAATTTTTAAGTGGTACTTGTCTTCTTCTCCTATACTTATTTTTAAATCATATAAATAAGGGTCTTTTATGCTCCAAAATCTTGCTCCCTCTATTTCAAACAATATTTTTTGTATCTTTTCAGCTTGCAGCACTTTTTCTTGTCCTGCTAATTCAATCTTCATTTCCTTTCCTACTGCCTCGTCTGATACATTTACTGTCAGTTCGATCACTCCTTGGCCCTTCTTTGGGAGAGATTGATTTGTTTTCACCCATATATCTTCAATCCTTGCATCTGAGCTAAATTCTAGGATCACAGGCCTTATGATTCCTCCATAGGGAATAAAGTCAAATTTTGCGGGTGGAAAACTTCCCAGAAACCAGCGACCTTCTTCTGGAATTTTTGATGGGAACCCTCCAGTTTTTAGTTTGTTTATCACCCTTACCACTAGCTCATTCTTTCCAACTTTTATTGAATCTGAAACGTCTATTTCGAATGGAAGATATCCTATGTGATTTTCACCAACTTTTCTTCCGTTTATATATACTTCACAATCTGTATTTACTGCACCAAAGTAAAGTCTGATTCTCCCCATTCTTGCCCACTTCGGAATATTCAACTCCCTCCTGTAGAACACAGGGCCTTCCTCGTAAAAAAGCTCTTGATGTTGTTCATTCCAGCTTGCTGGTACTGCTATCGATTTACTTTTTCCTCCCACATCTATCTCCCATATTCCTCCCAAATCAATTACCATTCTTGAAGCGTTCATCTGAGGTCTCAACATGGAATAATCCCTCCTAAACTTAATCTTTGTACAAGAAACATTTTACTTTGACACCGCCAACATCAAAATATGGGGGGGATTCTCTCTTGCAAATTTCCATTGCCTTAGGGCATCTGCCTGAAAACTTACATCCTTGCCTCAAATACTCACTTTGTTCAGTTTCGGAGAGGTTTATACGTGTATTCCACTTTCTATTTGGATCAGGTTCAGGAACAGATTCTTTCAAAAGTTGAGTATATGGATGCCTTGGCTCCATAAGTACTTTCTCCGCCGGGCCGATCTCTACTATACTCCCCCTGAACATGATAGCTATCCTATCAGATATGTAATACGCGGTTGTAAGATCATGTGTGATGTATACCACGCTTACACCGTATTTATCTTTTAGATCTTTAAAAAGATTTACAATCGACATTCTTAAGGAAGCATCTACCATGGACACTGGCTCATCTGCTATGAGAATAGAAGGATTCGTCAGAAGCGCCCTTGCTATAGATATTCTTTGAAGCTGCCCTCCGGAAAACTCATTAGGATACTTTTCAACAAACTCTTCAAAAGAGATTCCAACAGCTGCAAGCTTTTCCTTTATGATTTCATCTGCCTTTTCTTTCGTGTCTGCTATACCTAGATTGTAAAGAGTCTCGTAAAAATATCTATCCACCTTTCTCAAAGGGTTAAATGTAGAAAAGGGATTCTGAAAAACTGCTTGCATCTCTTTCAACAGTTCCCTTCTTTCTCGGTGGTGAATGTGGTCTATTCTTTTACCTTTATATACTATCTCTCCGGAAGTGGCCTCTTCAAAGCCAAGTATGATCTTAGCTGTTGTAGTTTTCCCGCACCCACTCTCTCCTGCAATTGTGAAAATCTCAGATTCTTCTACATCGAAACTTATGTTGTCCACAGCAATTACTTTTTTCCTTGAAAAAACATTTCCAATGGTGAAAATCTTTGTTAGATTCCTTACTTCAAGCAGTGGCATTTTCCCCCTCCTCTACCCTCCAGCATGCTACTTTATGGCCTACTTTATATTCTTTCAAGGGAGGCACTTCCTCTCTACACTTTTCAAAAGCAAAAGGACACCTAGGGTGGAAACTGCAACCCGATGGAGGATTTGAAAGTGATGGAGGGGCCCCCGGTGCACTTTCTCTCTTCTTCTTATCTCCAAATTTTGGAATAGAGTAGATCAAATACCTTGTATAAGGATGGAGTGGGTTCTCAAAAATCTCTTCCGTGGAAGCTTCTTCTATGATCCTACCAGCATACATAATGGCTATTCTGTCGGCCATATTTGCATGAACTCCCATATCATGCGTGACGATGATAATTGTGTTCCTCTTCAAAGCTTGTATATCCTTCAAAAGCTGAATTACACCTCTTTGTGTGACTACATCCAAAGCTGTTGTGGGTTCATCTGCTATGACAACCTTTGGGGAAAGAACTGTGGCAAGAGCTATTGTTATCCTTTGTCTCATCCCCCCTGACAACTGATGAGGATAAGCATCTAAAATTCCAGAAGGAAGCCCTAAATCTCTTATATGGGATTCTGCGATTTCATATATCTCTTCTTTCGTCTTTCCCTTTGTATGGGTTTCTATAAAGTCCTTGAAGATCTCCTTTATTTTCATCACTGGGTTTAAAACGCTCATTGACCCTTGAGGCACATATGATATGAAATGCCATCTAAATTTTTTTCTCTCCTCTTCACTAATATGATATACATCATATTCTTTTCCATTATCTCTGTATATCACCTTACCTCCAATAATTCTTTGTGGAGGTTCTACCGCCGCGAACATTGCCTTGAGTAGTGTACTCTTCCCACAACCACTCTCTCCTGCAATTCCATATATTTCGTTTTCCTTTATCGATATACTCACATCCTCTACTGCTTTTATAACTTTTTTCTTTCCAAATATATCCAGTATATAGTAGGATTTTAAATTCTCAGTCCTTAATACCTCCACGCTCATCACCTTGCTTGACCTATTCTCTGAATTCTCATCCTAGGATCTAAATACTCGCTTATGCTGACCGAAAGGAGATAAACGGATATAAAAAGAAGGATCAGTACTGTGACGGGGAAAAACACCCACCACCAAACTCCTAAAAATAGAGCTTGATAGCTTAACGCCCAATGCAGAGTTGTTCCCAGAGTAGGTATTAGAGGGTTTGTCAATCCCAAGATGGAAAGGGTGGTTTCTATTCCTATAGCCCATAACATGTTATTCAAAGTTGATGCGAAAACTATGGGTAGAATATGAGGAAAATACTCCTTGAAAACAACAGAAAGGGATTTAGATCCAGATAAGATCGCTGTAAGGGTGAAATCCCTTTCTCTTAAACTTAATATCTGAGATCTTATTACCCTAGCATCCCATGCCCAGCTAAGACTTGCCATGACAAGCGCTAGGATGTATAAGTTTAAGCCCTCTCTGAAGATTGCTCCGACTAATATCAAAACAGGTACTCTTGGCAGTGATATCAGACTGTCAGAGAGTATCATTATAGATCTATCGACTATTCCTCCTTCAAAGCCGGATATCATTCCTGCTACTATTGCTAGCACTCTCGATAAAAATGCCGTTGTTAATGCAAATATTAAGCTATTTTTAATGGAAAAACACACTATCCAAAAAAGATCTTGTCCCAATGATGTTGTACCCATAAGGTATTTCAAAGAAGGGGGCTTTTCTTCCGGAACAACATTCCAACGGACGGGGCTGTAAGGTGACATTACAGAAATAAGAGCAAGTACAGTAAGAATAATAATCACTGTGAATCCAAAGCTAAATCGCTTATCGGACATTAGATCCCTGAAGTAAATCAACATTTTCATCCTTTTTCCACCTCATTTTTTTAAGAATATCTAATTCGTGGGTCAAAAAGTGGATAAATGAAATCTAATACAAGGGTACCCAAAGATACTGCCACAATTGAGAACAAAACTATCCCTATTATTAAGTTATAGTCACTCGACATTATTGCCGAATACAAAGTTCCTCCTAAACCAGGATATGAAAACACAATTTCCGTTATTAGCGCTCCACCAAAAATCCTCCCCAGAGATAATGATAGGCTTGTTACCTGTGGAAGAAGAGCATTTCTGAATACATACCTGAAGATGATCTTGTGGTTTGAAATCCCTCCATATTTTGCGTAAATTACGAAGTCCTCATTGGTAACACCAGTTGAAATAATTTTCATACTTTGAAACCACATTGTCGTTTGCAGAAGTATCATACTCAGTGCAGGAAGAGTAGCATGCTTCAGTACATCTATGATAAATGACAAATTAAATCCTGGCATCATACCTACACTATATGCGCCTTGAGAAGGAAAAGCCGGTATTAAATAAGAGAAAAGTACTAGGAAAATGAAAGCAAGTATGTAATAGGGAATGGGGCGTATTATCATGAAAATTAGATCAAGCAGTTTCATCGCAGTTGGGAGTTTTTTCGAGTAATAACCTGCTATTACCCCCAAAATATTGCCAATTGTCCAGGAAACTAGAATAACTACTCCTAATAAACCAACTGTCCAGAAAACAGATTCCTTTATTATAGAAGAAACAGGTGTTGGAAAGAAGCTTAAAGAGGGCCCAAAGTTAAGGGTGATTAACCTCCTCCACGTTTGAAAATACTGACTTAAAATACTACCTTCAAGCCCATACATTTCTCGGAGAGACTTTATCATCTTCTCTACATCACTTGGATCCAAAAAAGTCCCGGTAGATGTTATCTGGGCTATGGTTTTTTCAACGGGGTCACTTGGCATCATCCTAACAATGATAAAAACAAGTGTTACGCTTAAAAACACCACTATGAGAAATTGCAGAAATCTTGTGAGAAAATATTTTACCATATACTTTTCCTCCTTTATCCCAAGTGGGGAAACACCCCCACTTGGGAGAAGAAAGCTCTCTAATCATTATTTTTTCCCTGTCTGTTTCAAGAAAGGCATTTCAAATCCAAATGTAGGCCATGTGTGAACTGGCTGAATGTAGGGATTCTCTGCCGTTGACCAATTTGTCCAGTAATATTCGTCATAAAGGACCAGCCACGTGACTTGGAAGGCAGGTATCGTCGGCATTTCTTGTACGAGTACTTTCAACGCTTCCCTTCCTAAGTTGAGCGTTTCATTGGTGTTAAATGGTGAGGTTTTCTCCATCTTTTCTATGATTTCGTCCATCTCAGGATTTGACCATCTCGAATTATGGCCAGGATTGTATTCACCAATTGGTCTTTGATATTTACTGGCAAATGGCTCAATAGTTCTGTAAAGGTCTATATTGCCCCCCCAAGGTTCAACAGCAGGCCAGTTGGAAGAAGCATCAAATCTACCGTACTTATAAATAGAGTGGTTTTTATTGGGCCTTATGTCTACTTGTATTCCAAACTTTTGCCACTGTTGTGCAATGGCAGTTGGGACACGGTTATCAGCTCTGTTAGGATCAGCATTTACAAATACCTCAATTTTCCATGGTTGTCCATTTGGTAACAGCCACTGGCCCTTCTCATTTCTCTTAAAGCCATGTTTTTCTAGCAACTTCGCCGCCACATCAGGTGCATACTTCCACCATCCGATGCCGAAGAGCTTTTCCAGCTCTTCCCGAGAATCTGGAACACTATATCCCTTCTCCTTAGCAAGTTTGGCTAGTTTTTCTGGAATAGTGGGATCAAATGGTTTGAACTTTTCTCCATTACCTATTTGAAGTTCGAAGTTCTCTAAGAAACTCTTTAGAGGTTCATAGTAGTATTTCATATAAAGAGGTGTTGGCGGAACATGGAGGGGAGCCAAACGCACTGCCCCATTTAAAACCAGATCTGCCACTTCAACTATGTTTACAGAGAGTGTCAATGCCCATCTAACGTCCCGAATGTTGAAAGGAAATTTAGCTGTGTTAAGAGTTATGCCAGCAACTGTTGGTTCCACAAATGAACCCCATGGAAAGTCTTTTCTAAAAGATCTGACAGTAGGAATTTTTAAAACGGATCTGAGGAGTTCCAGTGAGAAAGTGTATGCAACATCTAATTGATGTTTTCTCATAGCAAGGACCATTTGCTCTGGAGAGTTATAAGCTTGGAAAAGGATATAACGAGGTTTCGGCATACCGTAAAGCACTCCAACGGGAGTTCTCTGCCAATCTTTTCTCCTCTCATATAAGAACCAATATCCAGCTGGGTCATAGGACTTCAGAATATAAGCACCGGTTCCTATTGGCGGATAGAATGAGAATTTCACAGGATCACTTACTTTCTCAAATATGTGCTTGGGAAATGGCCTCCAGCAACCCCATCTATCGACAAAATAATAATGAAATCTCGGATTCGGCTTCTTCAAGTCAAATACTACGGTGTATCTGTCCAACGCCTTAACGTCTTTTACCCACTCTGATAGTTGGGTATGATAAGCCATCCCTTCGTGTTGAATCGTGAGTTTAACTGCATATACCACATCATCTGCGGTAAACTCAACCCCATCACTCCAATAGATACCTTTTCTTAGTTTCACAGTCATTGTTGTGAAATCACTATTATAAATAGGCTTTGATTCTGCGAGAACGTTGATCACCTTTCCTCCTGCAGGGTCAACCATCCAGAGAGGGCGAAAGACGAGTTGATGAAGCCCTCTATCTGGATACCTCCATGAAGTTGTGAAAATGTTAGTATTCCCCGGGTTGGGAACTCTTCCATGAGCGTTCTGAACGATTAGCAAGTCTGACCTTGGTACACCGGCAACTAGTGCGAAAACTGAAAAAGCAACCAGTAAAGCAACAGAAACAAGCACTTTTCTCGCCATAGTAAAACACCTCCCCTAAGTTAAGAATCTAAAAAACCACGTTAAAAATTCTTCCAAGCGTTTTTAACATTTGATCTGAAAAACAGCTCACTTTTAGATATCTCCCTTCACCTGAGTTTTACCAATTTTTCACGGCTTGCTCCAATGCCTTTATCCAAGCATGATTGGGATCATCTCTAGGTATGAGAATCCTCCTTTCACCTGCCAAGGCCCAAAGGTAATAAACCTCGTATCCAGGAGCTGCCACAACCGGATGATATCCTTTGTCTATCTCCACGGTGAGCCCATCTCGAATCTTTATGACTTCGTTAACACTCCCATCATCTGTGTATATAAACTGTGCACCAAAACCATTCCTCGGGAAAACTCTGAAGTGATATACTTCCTCCATGTCACTCTCCTGCGGAATGTTGTCAACATCGTGCCTGTGTGGCGGATAAGATGACCAATTCCCTGGAGGGTTGAAAGTCTCCCCAACTAGCAGCATGTCAGCATCTATTTCCAGGGTTATGACATCGTGAACATGCCTCCTCCAGTTTAGCTGACCAACAACCCTGACCTTGACATCGTCAGGCCCCACGAAAACAACGTCGTGTTCCCCCTTAGAGGGAGCACTGATGACGGCTATCTCGGTAGGGTAGATAGCCTTCACGAAAACCTCCGAATCTCTTGGGACGTAAACTGCGTACGCCTTGGATGAGAATACATCCTTCCTTGGCCCTATCCTCTCTCTCATCCCTTCTACCTCTATCTCAAAAAGCCCACTCAGAAGTAGTAAAGCGTATTCCCTGTTCCCGGAATTTAGCTTCCAGCTCTCAGATGCGTTTAAGCGCAAAATCCCAAAACCCAGGTGCTTCATGTCCCCACGCTTCACAATTTCCATGTATGTCCAATCCCCTTCAGGAAGTGGAATCGCTCTCAACTCGATCACCCCGTCTATAAATTCGTATTCAATACAAACATTATGCTATGATTATAGTAGCATATCAGGTAGTGATCTTTGCAAAAAATTTTTTCGCTAATTTTGGAGAAAATCCCGGAATATCTCTGATTATTCGAGAAAACCTTTTCAAAATTCACAGAGGGAGGGGTTTTTGTGGAGGAAGTGCTGTGGAAAATTCAAAAAGTCAGGGAACTCATGGAGGAGAAGTCTCTTTCCTCTTTTCTAATCACCAGGAATGATAATTTCTCGTGGATAACAGCTGGTGGCAGAGGCTGGGTGGTTTCTGGAAGTGACTCTTCAGTTGCATGGGTGCTCGTGACGAATAATTCTGCCTATCTTGTTTCAAACAACATCGAATCGAGAAGGCTTCTGGAAAATGAAGTCAGCGAGGATTTCAAGCTTCTGGAATACAAATGGTATGAGAGCCCGCTGGATGCTCTGAGGAAGTACATGGGGAAATTTCCAGCTTCTGATGGCACTGTTGAAGGCTTCCTGAATCTATCAGAAGACATTAAAAATATCAGAATGAGACTCAGTGAGTGGGAAATCAAAAGAGCAGAAAAAATCGGGACTGAGATTGAGGAGACATTTGAGGAGATTTTGAAAAGCTCCAATCCAAACATGACAGAGAGAGAACTGGCTGGACTTTTGAATCTCGAGTTTACAAAGAGAGGCTACGAGCTTCCAGTTCTTCTGGTCTTTTCGAATAGAACCAGAAATCTCTACAGGCATAACCTTCCAGGTGATGAGAAACTTGGGCAGTTCTTTTTTGCTTCAATCTGTGCAAGAAAGAGCGGACTGGTTCTCTCGATCACAAGATCTGTGGCATTCGGGAAAATCCCAGATGGTATAGAAGATCAACACATGCTGAACACAAAAATTGACGCTGAAATTATATCAAAAACGGAAACTGGAAAAAGTTTGGGGGATATGTTCTTCAAGATAAGAGAGGTTTACATAAAATATGGGCAAGAAGCGGAGTTCGAGAAACACCATCAAGGTGGAATAGCCGGGTACAACTCTAGAGAAGAAAAGGCGACTCCAGACTCTCCCATAATTTTGGAGCCTGGAATGCTGATAGCCTGGAATCCGACGATAACCGGGACAAAATCCGAGGATACTTTTCTGCTCATGGAAGATGAGAGAGAGTTTCTGACGTTCACGAGGAACTCGAAATGGCCAAAGCTCAAGTTTGAAATAGAAGGCAAATTTGTGGAAAGGCCGGGGATAATGGTGCTATGAGCATACAGATTTGACGAAATCTTCTATGGCTATTGTGGAAGCTCCAAGAGCGGTTGAAAACTCGCCCAGGTTTGACATTACTATTTTTATCTTTCCTTTCAGTGGAGGAATAGTGTTGGTTTCAAACTCTGCTTTAAAAGCGGACTCCATGAGGTTCCACGAATTCGATAGCCCACCACTTATGAGTATCATTTCGGGATCCAATATGTTCGCCGCGTATGCGAGAACCTTCCCGAGGTATTTTCCCGCGTTTTGAAAGACCTCTAAAGCGTCCTTGTCACCATTTTCCGCCCTCTCTGCAACCTTGTCAGCTCCGTATATGTCGCTCCAGGTTTCGCCAATCTTCTTGGTGTATTCTCTGACAATTCCCCACGCTGCCGAGACCGTCTCAAGACACCCTTTTTTTCCACACCTGCAAAGTTCTCCATCAGGGACGATGCTTATATGCCCTATTTCACCCGAGAAGTTGTGAGACCCCCTTATCAAGTGCCCTTCCGAGACAAAAGATGCCCCTATTCCAGGTCCTATGTTGACCAACAAAACGTTTGAATAACCTTTTGCGTTTCCGTATTCCCTTTCTGCTATCATCATGAGCTTGACGTTATGCTCTATCGTCATCCTCTTTTTTATCCTCTTGGACAGAATTCTGAGAAGAGGGAATTCTTTCAAATCCAGGTTGGGAGAGTGTATCACAACACCAGATTTGTGGTCGACCATACCGGATATTCCAAAACCGATCTCAACTATCTTGTCCCAAACATCCTTCGCCACCTCTGAAATTTTCCTTCCCACTTGATCCACTAGGTTATCTTCTCCCTGAAGTGTGCGAAAAACCTTCTTTCTGAGAATCTCCCCACGCAGGTTTGTCAATATCACCCGACTGTTCAAGGTTCCTATGTCGTACCCAATCACCAGGAAATCCTCGGAGTTTATGTCAACCAGTATTCCTCTTCTTCCAACACCGTAACTCGACTTGGTTCCGACTTCCTTGAGCACACCAGTCTTTATGAAAAAAGATACGATTTCAGAGATCGTGGATTTCGTCAACCCGGTCATGCGAGAAAGATCCGCCCTAGAAATAGGACCGGAGTTCTTCACGGTTTCAAGAACTAGAAGGCGATTGCTCCTTCTCATCGATGTGTGCGATACCTTCTTCAACTCACATCACCGCTTTAGATTATACAACACGTTGAAATCACGCGCTGGAAGATTCAAGCAAAACTCGACCGGATGTTTTTTCGGATAAGCTTCTAGGACTCTTAACTCTGAGAAGCCTCCAGAAGTACGGAAGGCCTCTCCTGAACAGCATCTTCGGCGTTGTGTATATCTTGAAATAAGCCTTCACAAATTCCCTTCTGAGCTCTTCTGGCGTGAAGTTCGGGTGCTTAAAAACGAGATGAGTTCCGTCAAATAATCTCCAATCCTTTGTCAGAAGAAGAGGCTTGAGCTTCATGAAGAGCCTGGTTCCAGGGTAGGGTGTCAAAATGGAAAACTGAACGATGCTAGCACCGAGGGAAGAAAGCTTTTTCGCAAATTTTACAGTTTTCTTTATACTATCTTTTGTGTCGCTTAGAGCTCCTAGTATAAAGCTTGCAAAAACATCTATTTTATACCTCTTCAAGAATCTCACAACTTCAAAAGCAATGTCACTTTTTAGCTTCTTCTTGAACTCTTCCAAAGCTTTGTCGTTGGCACTCTCAAAACCTATGAAAAGCATCTTACATCCGGACTTTGCCATCGCCTCAACCATATCCTCGTGTCCCAGAAGCTCATCCGCTCTTGAGAAAGCCCACCAGCTTATCTTCAAATCGTTTTTTAATATCTGTTCTGATATCTCTGTGGCTCTTTTCGAATCCAAAGTGAAGTTATCATCGAAAAACACTATGGATTTGTAACCATACTTCTCTACGAGGATCTTCAGCTCTTCTATCGAGCTTTCAACGCTTCGTTTTCTCCAAATTCTTCCCATGAACTGAGAAGCAGAGCAGAACTCACAGTCAAAAGGGCAACCTCTAGATGTGATCATGCTGGTTGCCCTTTTTCCATCGAACTTTATGACATATCTATCAAGGGGAAGCCCATCTCTATCTGGAAATGGAATGGAATCGAGATCTTTCACGAACCCATGAGGTTTCACCTTAACCACTCCATCCTTCAGATATGCCACACCTTCAATATCCGGAAATCTCTCGCCACTCTTCAGGGATTCAACTAGTTTCAAGAAAGGGAACTCACCTTCCCCAAGAACTACGTAGTCCGCTATCCCACCCTTTAGTATGTTGTGAATATCAAAAGTGGGGTGAGTTCCACCCATAACAACGGGAACCCCTTGACTTCTTGCTAGCTTTGCTATTCTAGAAGCCAGTGGAAATCTGACGGTGTCGCTGGACACCCCAACTACATCGTATTCTTTGAAGTTCACCACCTTGTAATCGAACCTTTCAGCGTTCATGTCAACTATTTTCACATCATGGCCTGCTTCTTTCAGAACGGAACTTATGTAAGCGAGTCCCAGTGGTGGAAAAAACGCTCCAAGCCTGTAGTAATATCCTTCGTCTTTTGGGTTTATCAGAAGAATCTTCATTTGCAAGCACCTCCTTCGCCGCTCAATTATACATCTTTTTATCAAATGCGTTTCAGTTTGATAGAATACTTTGAGAAAACAAATGGTACAAAAAGGAGGGAAAGTAATGAAAGCCCTTTTGATAATCGATCTTCAGAGGGATTTTGTAGACCCAGGAGGGGCTCTTTACTACAAAGGAGCTGAAAAGGTTGTGAACTATATAGTAAACCTTGTGGAGAAGTTCAAGAGCGAAAGCCTGCCGATAATAACCACCCAGGATTGGCACAGTGAAGATGACAGGGAGTTTCAGGTTTGGCCAAAGCACTGTATCGCCGAAAGCGAAGGGGCCCGTTTGACAGAAAAATTGGAAAAAGCGCTCAAAGGATACGAGAAACATTATTCAATCAAGAAAACTAGGTTCAGTGCATTTTACAACACGAATTTTGATGATCTAATCGAGAAATTTGGAATAGACGAATTCGAAGTAGCTGGTGTTGTGACAAATATATGCGTAATGTTCACCGTGGAAGAGATAAGAAACAGGGATATTCCCGTGAGAGTCCATGAAAAAGGTGTGTCATCCTACGATGAGGATCTCCACAAATTTGCCATAAGGCAGATGAGAGAAGTACTTGGAGCTGAAATTGTCTGAGGAGGTGGAGAAGTTGTCAAAAAGACTTCATCCGAAAGTTTTTAAAGTCCCGATAGATAAGATAAGAAGCGGGTACTACTCTGATATATATTTCATAAGGTACGTTCAGGTTCTCAAGAGAGCCAAAAGAGTAGTCAGGGTTCTCTATCAATTTTTCCCAAGAGAGGATTCCGTGGTAGTTGGGATAGACGAGGCTTTGGCAATACTCAGGTATGGAACGGGTTACTACAAAGATGAGGAGAAAGCAAATGAGATTTTCTCAAAACTCTTGGAATCTGAGAGGAAGATCCAGGAGGCAGCTTCGGAATTCGATATAAACAAGGTAATTGAAATAACAAAAGAGAAATGGGAGATGAAACAAAAGCTTTCAGAATTGTGGGTGGATAAATGGGATGAGATAGAAGTTAAAGCCCTGTATGATGGTGAAGAAGCTAAGGAAAGAGAGCCAATAATGACCATAGAAGGGGATCCAAGGTACTTTGGATATTTGGAAACGGTGCTTTTGGGTGTCATCGCGAGAGCCACGAGCACCGCGACAGCCGTTAGAAAAGTTGTGAAAGCCGCGAGAGGAAAACCGGTGCTCTTCTTCAGTGCGAGGTTTGACCATTACTGGGTTCAGGCAACTGATGGATATGCAGCCTTAAAAGCGGGAGCTTTCGGCGTATCAACTGATGCAAATGCGGATTATTGGGGAGTGGAGTCGGCTGGAACCATGCCACATGCACTCATCGCAGCGTACATGGGAAAAACCGAAGACGCCGCTTTAGCCTTCGACGACCATATAGAAGGTCACGTGAATAGAATAGTTCTCGTTGATTGGGACAACGATGTTATAGGGACTACATTTAGGGTGGTTAAAAAACTCTACGAAGAGAGAACAGGGAAACCTTTTAAACTGGGCAAGACCGATCCCAGTCCAGTAATAGGAAGCGGTAAGGGAAAACTCTGGGGAGTGAGGTTCGACACATCGGGGGATTTGAGAGATAAGTCCGTGGTGCCAAAAGATAAATCATCACTTGGGGTATGCCCAGAATTAGTTTGGAGAGCGAGGCAGGAATTCGACAAAGTTGGGCTTGAGGACCTGAAAATTCTCGTCTCGGGAGGCTTCGATGAGAACAAAATAGAGTTGTTCGAGAAACTTCAAGTTCCCGTTGATGCGTACGGCGTTGGTTCAAAACTGCTCAGGAGTAAAATAGACATAACCGCTGATATCGTTGAAGTGAACGGTAAACCGTGTGCGAAGGTCGGGAGGTACAAGATAGAAAGCCCAAGACTCAAAGTCGTCCAAAAGAACTACTGGGAAGAGGATTGAAAACGAAAGGTGGCGGAGATTTCGCCACCTTTGACTTTCATATCAATCTCTTTACCCTTTACCAGTGTATCTCTTTTCTTTCCAAATACTCACCGTGCCCTTCTTTCCCGACGAATTCACCATCTTTCACAACAAACTCCCCTCTGCTTATAGTGGATACGACCTTTCCCCTTACCTCGAATCCTTCATAAACATTGTAATCCGATGCACTGTGATGACCTTTTATTACCCATTCGACATCTGGATCGAATATCACCACATCGGCATCACTCCCAATTTCAAGCGTACCTTTCTTAGGATAGAGCCCATAAGCTTTTGCAACGTTTTCAGTAAATTTGTCGATGACCTTCTCTCCAAACAGTGTGTACATCAAAACAAACGAGAATTCCACTCCACCTATCCCCTGAGGGATCTCTTTTGTGAATCTCCCCGAGAGTTTTTCAGATTTGTTGAATGGGCAGTGATCCGTTCCAATGGTGTACACCGCGTCGAAGTTTTCTCTGAGAGTTTCCACCTCTTCTTCCGACCTCAGGGGTGGTGTCATGAGAAAAAGCCGACCGTTTCCTTTAGCAAAGTAAAGGTCATTGAGGTAGAAGTAATGCGGACAGCTTTCGAGAGCCAAAGTATACCCAAGAGCATCGGAAAAGCGCTCGAGAACCTCACGAGCTGTGAAACCGCTCGAAACATGAACTATGTAAAGTTGACCTTCTCTGTAAACGGACATCTGAGCCAATTTCACAACTTCTGACAATTCCGCTATAGTTGGCCTAGCCTTTGAATGATCCTTTGGTGGAACCTCCTTCTCCTCAAAACGCTTTATTATCTCGTCATTCTCAGCGTGGGCCACGACTACAAACCCCATGCTCCTTGAAATAGCGAGGAGATCGTCTATATACGCATCGAAAGTCCTTCTGCCTGTTGAGGAATATGTCGTGAACAGCTTTATGCTGGACATACCAAGCTCCTTGCTTTTTTCCGCTATTCTCTCCGCTGGATCTTTTGGATTCGCTATCGTTGAGTGAAGGGCGTAGTCAACAACGCTTCTCCTCGCGAGGCTGATTCTCCTATCAAATGCTTTTTTGAGCTCACCAATGCTAGAAACCGGATCGATAAAGTCTATGAATGTTGTCACGCCGCCAAAGGCTGCGCTAACAGAGCCCGTGTAGAAGTCATCCACAGATGTCCAATTCGCAACCGTCAAATGAAAGTGAACATGTGGATCTATGAACCCGGGAAGAACCCACTTGAAATAGGCATCATATTCCTGAGAAGCTTCCAGTTTCTCCTCACTTATAGCGGCTATCTTCCCATTCTTGATGTAAAGATTCGCGTTCAAGAATTCTCCCTTTCTGTAAACAAGCCCGTTTTTAATGGCAAGGTCAAACATCATATCCACCTCCAATCTCTGAGAAGCTTTAAAACCTCCCAAATCTCCTCCTTGATACTTGCAACGCAGGAGTTCAGAAATAGATCAGCACCTATTGGTTCCTCATACGGCTCGGAGTATCCGGGAAGGAACATCTCACCCCTATCTGCCATTTGGTAGACTCCCTTTTCATCCCTTTTCTTGAGAATTTCAAGTGGACATTCTAGATGAACATGAAACGTTGGAATGGCTGCTTTTAACTTTTCCCTTTGCCATTTTTTGTGAGCGACTATGGAATATATGAGGAGGAGATCCTTTTCAAGGAAAACCTCTGTAAAGTTCAATATATAGCTGAAGAGTTCGCCGTTGGACTTACGGCTGAAATTCTTATTTGAGAAAATCCTCCGGAATTCCATCCCATCCATATGAACCGTGAACACTCCCTCGTTTCTCAAAACAACTTGAAGTTCTCTTGAAAGGGTGGTTTTCCCAGATGATGGCATCCCAGTCACGAGGATGAGTCTGGAGCTCAAAGTCCATACCTCCTTCTGGCGGACATGACTATCTCGAGCACCAAGTCGTCGTATTTCAAACCCGCAGCTTCCGCCATTTTGATTATGTCAGAGTACCCTGGAACTAGAAGTGGTAGCGAATTAACATCCAAAATGTAGTAACTTTTGCCCTTTATCCTGATGTCAATTCTGGCGTAGTCCCTCAAACCCAGAACTTTGAATACTTTCTTTGCTACACTCTCAAGCTCTTCTTTTAGGTCAAGCGGCAGTCTGGCCGGTATATGATAGACGATGTACCTGTCATACCCTTGATTTTTCACCCTATCTGAATAGAACTTTTCCACCCCATCTGGAAGATTTGAAAAGTCTATCTCCATTATGGGTAGAACCTCCAGCCCGTTTTCTCTCTCTAGGATTCCAATTGTCACTTCCATCCCGTCTATGAACTCCTCAACCAAAGCTGGTTCGTTGAATCTCTCATGAATCCAGAAAATGGCTCTCTTCATGTCCTCGATATTCGTAACCACGGAATTCTTCTTTAACCCTTTGGAACTCCCTTCCCTAATCGGCTTCACGATGACCGGATACCTGAGTTCATGATCTTCCGAGACATACTCACCGGGGTGAACCACTAAAAAGTTTGCCGTACTTACACCGTGCTTTAACAGTACCGACTTGGTAAAGGATTTGTCCATACACACGGCGTGCGTTGAAGCCGGAGCTCCGGTGTATGGGATCCCCATCAGGTCGAGAATGGAGGGCACATGAAGCTGCCTAGTATCTTTGCCACCTGATGTCGACAAGTTGAAAGCAAGGTCATAGCCTTTGATCCTTCTCATGAAGTTTTCATCAAAAGCGATGACATCAACATCGTACTTCTTCAACAAGGCGTTTTTCACAGATTCCACCATTTTTTTCTTGTTCCCATCTAATTTTTTATCCACAACTAGAGCAACTTTCACGGCCTTTTCACCTCTTTGTTTAAACTTTTAATACCGTGAGACAGTCTAAGAAGTAAAGGCCTCTTGAAAATAGATCCTCCCCTTTTGCCTCCCCCTGCGGAGGCTTTTTTCTTTTCATCCCGATGGTAAAATTTTATCAAACGCCACTTCTCATACGAAAGAAAACTTTTGGGGTGATTGTGTTGGATATCCTGGAGAAGATATACCTAACTGGGTCAGAGGTTCTCCCAAAGGAGCCTCTTTCAAGGCACACCAGTATAGCAGTAGGCGGGCCTGCAAAAGCCCTGATAATACCAAACGGTATCAAGTCACTCCTAATAACTTTAAAGCTCCTCGAAGCGAGTGATGAGAGCTACAGAATAATGGGTATGGGGACCAACCTTCTCGTTTCAGATAGGGGCTTAAATGACTTCGTCGTAAAGATGGAGAGGCTGGGCGGGTACGAGGTTACGGGAGAGATTCTCATCGCCGAGAGTGGGATATCGCTAAAAAGGCTCTGTGAGATAGCTTTGGAAAGGGGCCTATCGGGACTTGAAGAACTTTATGGAATCCCAGGAAGTGCTGGCGGTGCGGTTTATATGAATGCTGGAGCCTATGGTAAAGAGATCAAGGATGTCTTGGAATGGGTGGAACTCTTCAACGGTGAGGAGATGGAAAGGCTCTCTCCGGGAGATCTAAACCTCGGTTACAGAAGCTCTGATGTTGGCAGGAGAGTTATAACCAAGGTAGCGCTGAGGTTGAAAAGAGATGATCCTGAGAGAGTGGAGAAAAGGATGAGAGAGTTTTTAAGAAAAAGACTTGAAAAGCAACCGGTTTTCGATCGAAGTGCCGGGAGCCTTTTTAAAAGGCCAAAACCGAATTTTTACATTGGAAGTACCCTGGAAGCTTTGGGGTTAAAAGGATACAAAGTTGGAGGAATGAAGATATCGGAAAAACATGCCGGCTTCCTAGTGAACGAAGGTGACGGGAGCTTTCAGGATGCAATGAAGCTTGTGGAAAACGTTAGAAAGATAATCCTGAAGGAATTCGGAGAGAATTTGGAAATGGAAGTGGTGGTATGGAAATGAAAGGTGTCAAAGAGAGTGCCAAGATTAAGATCAATGTGAAAAGGTCCATCTTTATAGCGAGTACATCGAGAGTCAACTCGGTGGATGAAGCGAGAGAGTTCATTTCAATGAAGAAAAGAGAATTCAGAGACGCAACTCACAACTGCTGGGCATTCAGAGTTTTTGAAAGTGGCCAGATATTGGAAGGTCATTCCGATGCAGGGGAACCTTCGGGAACAGCTGGGGTTCCCATACTGAATGCTATAAGGGAAAAAGGTCTTGTGAACACAGTGATTGTCGTGACTCGGTATTTCGGTGGAGCAAAGCTCGGTGTTAGAGGCCTTATAGATGCCTATCACCGTGCAGCTGAAAGCGTTTTGGATGAAGCGGGATATGTGAGCATAAAACTACTTGAGGAATTCGAAGTGGTGGTGCCATTTGAGAAATATGGAGAGGTGAAATCGGCGATTTCAAGGAGTGGTAGTAAAATCGAGAAGGAAACTTTCGGTGAAAATGTTAAAATAGTCTATCTGTCGAGCAATCCCGTTGTGAAGGATTCGAAAAAAATTGGAGAAAGGTTTGTTGTTGAGTGGTAGAATTAAGCGGGGGTGAGAGAATGGATGTTATAGAAAACGTTGTGCGCTCTCTGATAAAAGAGGGAAAATTGAGTAGGGCAAGGGCTCTTCTGAGCGTGTTTTACGACGAGTATCCGCAACTCGTGTTCGAACTAGAAGAAGCCGCTGGAAATTTCGGGGAAGCCCTCAAAGCCTACGACAAGATGCCAGAGGAACTGAAGAAAATCTATGAATCGAGGGCTCAGAGACTTAAAGAGAGGCTCAAAAAGGACTACAAATCGGACTTTAGAGATGCGGTAGCTGAGATGGAAAAGAAAAACTATGAAGGAGCTTTCGCTCTTCTTGAGGGGATAACTAAAGAGTATCCAGAACTCGTAGAAGCCATTGCACTGAAGCTGGAGATCGCTAGAAAGCGTGGAGATAGAGCCAGAGCTCAATCTCTTCAAGAACTATTGGAAGCTCTCGATTCAACCCACCCAACGCTTATAGCCAGAAGAACCTCCAAAAGGAGAACGAGCTCCTTTGGGACATTTGAGTACACAGTCATAGTGCTTGCCGCTGTCATACTTGCTGTTTCTCTACTGGCACTTTTCAATGTACCTTCAAAGGCCTTCATGGAAGCAAAATTCGCAAGTTTAAGCAGACCGCAGATTGTGAAGCAACAGGTGGATTTGAAACCAGTTGAGCAGAAAATAGAAGAAAGCTACTCAAAGATAGAAGAGTCTCTGAAGGAGATCAAGCCACAGCAGATGGGAATTGAAGACATAGAGAACGTGGTTAAAAAGGTGGTGGATGAGAGAATTTCCGGACTCGAAGAGAAAATAGGGTCCGCTAGTCAAACAGATGTGGATATAAAGACGCTGGTTGACAAAGTGACCGGTTTGGAGAAGAAGGTGAGCGAGCTAAAAACGACAAGCTTCGACACAAAACCGTTGGTTGATGAGATAAGCAGTTTGAAGGATGAAGTGAACGAGTTGAAGAAGAGAATGAATGGCTATTTCGCCCCGCCGATTCTTCCCGGAGAGAAGGTTTACAAACCCTCCACACAACTCGATGCTGCCAAGATATATTGGCTTGCTGGGTACATAATGTACCTGAGAAACGAATTTGGTCCCGCTATTGAACTTTTCAAAAAATCTTTGAAGATAATTAACGAGAAGTTTCCACATGTTTACTTCCAAGATGACTGCTACTACTACATGGCACTTTCTTACTACATGATGGGAGATTATAAGACGGCTAAAAACCTGTTTGAAAGCTTTATAAAAGACTTTCCAAAGAGCGAATATGTTGACGACGCTGAGAGATTCTTGAAAAGGATCAGGGGGTGAACGATTTTGAAGATATCGGATTTCATCGGAGCAAGGGAGGAAAAAATAAAAGGACTTCTAAAAGACATAAAAAAGAGGGACAAAGATATCAATGCTTTCTTAACACTTCTCGAGAATCCAGAGATTCCAGAGGGACCATATTCTGGAGTTCCAATAGCCATAAAAGACAACATAACAACTGAGGGTATAAGAACCACATGTGGGTCAAAAATATTGGAAAACTTCATTCCGCCATACAACGCCACGGTGATCGAGAAGCTGAGAAAAGCCGGATTTGTCGTGATTGGGAAAACGAACATGGATGAGTTTGCAATGGGATCAACCACGGAGAACAGCGCTTTCTTTCCAACGAAGAATCCCAGGGATACGGAGAGGGTACCAGGAGGAAGTAGTGGTGGATCTGCAGCGGCTGTGGCAGCCGGTATGGTTCCTGTGGCCCTTGGAAGCGACACAGGAGGATCGATAAGGCAGCCTGCAGCTTTAACCGGGGTATTCGGCTTTAAACCAACTTATGGCGTCGTTTCAAGATATGGGCTGGTGGCCTATGCTTCATCACTAGATCAAATTGGACCTCTTGCCACAACGGTTGAAGATATAGCTACTGTGATGGACGTGATAAGCGGGAAGGATGAGAAGGATTCCACAACTTCAGATGTGAAGCTGAATTTCAGGGGTTTTAAGGATATAGAAATTTCCGGGAGAAATGCCGTAATAGTCAAAGAGATGATGGAATATGAAGGGCTAGATAGTGAGGTAGCGAAGTCATTTGAAGAGTTCGTGAAGACGCTGGAGAAGATGGGAGTGAGCGTTAGAAGAGTTTCCCTTCCAACGATAAAGTACTCGATCGCCACTTATTACATAGTGGCACCGGCTGAGGTCAGTTCTAACCTGGCCAGATTTGACGGGATAAGGTATGGCCTGAGGGTGAGCGGCGAAAATCTCAAGGAGCTTTATCTAAAAACCAGAAACGCTGGGTTCGGCGAAGAGGTCAAAAGGAGAATCCTTCTGGGAACATTTACACTGAGTGCCGCATACTACGATGCATACTTTGAAAAAGCTCAGAAGGTTAGGAGAAAAATTTCAGAAGAGATGTACGAAGTTCTGGAAGATAACGACTATATGATATCGCCGACATCTCCAATAGTGGCTCCAAAGATTGGAGAGAAGACGGACCCGTTGAGCCTGTATCTAATGGATTTTTACACGATACCGGCAAATCTTGCGGGAATCCCAGCTATAAACATTCCTTTCGGTGAAGTGAGAGGTCTTCCAGTTGGAATGCAGATAATGGGCGGGAGGTTTAGCGATGCCAGCGTCCTAGCTCTCGCCTGGAAGGTGGAGAAGGCGATGGGATGATGAAGTACAAGGTCTCGAGGGATCCCATATATTCAGAGATATTCATATCCCCATTGGAAAGAGCGATTATAGACACAAAACCTGTACAGAGGTTGAGGTTTCTCTCGCAGCTCACAGGAGCTGTTATGGTTTACCCTGGAGCGAGTCATACGAGGTTCGCCCATTCAATTGGAGTAATGCACGTAAGCGGAATGTATGCAGAACACCTATTTCCAAATGACTATCCAAAGATAAGAATTCTCCGTTTGGCAGGGCTTCTTCACGACATAGGGCATGGACCGTTCAGTCATCAATTTGACGATGTTGTCTATCCGCTAGCTGGTGTGAAAGAGGGGCATGATGAGTACAGAGAGAGGATCCTGCTTGAGTTGATGCCCAAACACACTCTTGAGGAAATAGAAAACATGAGGGAAGAGGACAGATCGGAAGTTTTGAAAGATCTGAGCATGACGGTCGGAGAATCCCAAAATCTTGAGGATGGCTTAAAACGGTTGTTCAAGGCGATAGTTGAGATATTCGAAGGAGAAGAGGAAGGAACAGTTGAGTTCAACGTAATACAAGGCCCACTCGGGGCTGACAGAATAGATTTCATACTCAGGGATTCCTACAACAGTGGAACTAGAACATTTGGAACAGGTGCACCGGATAGGATCATAAGAAATTCTCTAATAGTCGAGAAAGATGGAAAAAGGTTGCTCTGCTACAAAAATAAAGCGATGGATGATATATACACCGCACTATTTGGAAGGTTCATGATGTACAAAAACGTATATTTTCACAAAACATCCAGAGCAGCGGATTTGATGATACAAGAGATACTGAGGTTGGCGTTCGATCCTCTCAAACTTGGAGAGAGGATAAAGGATTTGGAGGAGTTCGTTGACTTGACAGATATGACCATATTCGAGGAGATAAAGTACATGTACAAGCACGGAGAAAGAGATGAATCCCTTGAGAAAGCTTATAAGGTTCTTCAACGACTCTTGAAGAGAGACTTGTGGAAGGTAGTCATAGAAATGCCATTTCCTATAGAAGGGATCGACCCAGCGTTGGTTGGAAAGTCGATAGCCAGAGAGACTCTGAACAAGATGAAGGAGAAAACGGAAGAGGTGATCAACAGGGATGATCTGAAAAACCCAAAGGATGCAGATATTTTGAAGTATATACTGGATAATTTTGATGATCTCTTCGTAGTTGATACCCCTTATCAGCTCACACTCGTTCATCCGGATGAGTTTGTTCAAAGTAGCGTTTTGGTATTTGACGGGACAAATGTCATGGGATTTGAGGAGTATGTGAAGAGGTATCCCGCCTACAAGCTCATGACGAACAACCTCATACAGATCGTCAGGATCTACATAACCGAAGACTACAGAGATATCCTTAAGAAATACGAGATAATACCGGAGGAAAGAGTTAGGATGGTGACACGCTGGTGAGAAAGGTCATACTGTTCTTGATAGATCTATCCCTGACATTTCTAGCTGGGCTTGCGGCTCTGTTTATGAGGTTTGGCTTCAACTTCTCCGAGATGTCGGAATATTTCATTTCCGTTCCCATCTACACCGCGGTTGCTTCCCTGATACATTATCTAAACGGGAATTACAAGGTCGTGTGGGCTTATGCATCTCCCAGAGACTTGATGATGCTCTTTCGTGGATCGCTCATAGCCTATTTCACAAACCTTGCGGTATTTCAGCTTTTCCTAACCCCTCAATCCGGCATGGTCTTGCCGAGATCCGTTGGCTTTTTGACCTTTCTTGGAAGCTTCACACTGATAGTGATGAGCAGGCTGTTTTGGCAATGGGTTTCACACTACTCAAGCAGAAGAAATGGTGATAACAAGGTCGTGATAGTTGGAGCTGGTGACGCTGGGAGCGCACTTCTTGAGGAGTTTGAAAGAAGACCCGAGCTTGGGAAAGTGGTCGCATTTGTGGACGATTCCACGAGAAAAATAGGGAGAAAAATAAGAGGGGTTCCGGTTTATGGCCCAGTCAGAAAGACCATGGATATCGTTGAGAGGTACGGAGCGAGTGAGGTCATCATAGCAATTCCTTCAGCCAGTTCGGATCAGATGAGAAAGATCGTGGACTCCATAGACCTCAAAAGGGTACGGGTTAGAACGCTTCCAGGGATATACGAGCTCACCGACAGGAGAGCGAGAATAGGTGAACTAAGGGAGATTTCCATAGAAGATCTCCTCGGTAGAGAACAGGTGAAGGTGGATATAGAAGAGATAGGAGACTATATAAGAGGAAAGAGAATCATGGTAACTGGAGCTGGGGGTAGCATAGGGTCTGAACTGGTCAGGCAAGTGGCAAGACTTGATCCTGAAGGCATAATCCTGCTCGGAAGAGGAGAAAACAGCATATACAGAATAGACGAGGAGCTTTCAAGGGACTTCCCAGGCTTGAAAAAATTTAGAGTTATAGGAGATGTGGCGGATGAGAAGTGGATGAAGCAGGTCTTTGAGAAGTACAGGCCACAGATAGTTTTTCACGCAGCAGCCCATAAGCATGTCCACCTCATGGAAGAGAACCCATACGAGGCATTCAGGGTGAACGTGCTTGGAACCAAGAACATAGTAGAGCTCTGCTGTGAACACGAAGTTGAAAGAATGATATTCATCTCCACGGACAAAGCCGTTAACCCGACATCCATAATGGGACTCAGTAAGAGAATCGCCGAACTGTACATCCTCTATGGGATAGAGTGTCAGACTAGATTTGCCGTTGTGAGGTTTGGAAATGTGCTTGGTAGCAGGGGAAGCGTGATACCGAAGTTCAGAGAACAGATTGAAAAGGGCGGTCCAATCACGGTGACAGATCCCAGGATGAAGAGGTTCTTCATGTCGATACCAGAAGCCGTATCTTTGGTGCTCCAAGCTGGTGCTTACACCGAAGGTAAAGACCTTTTCGTCCTCGACATGGGTGAACAGATATCCATAAACAAGCTAGCTAGAACCCTCATAACTCTCTCTGGACTCATACCAGATCAGGATGTAAAAATCGTCTACACCGGAATACGGCCAGGGGAAAAGCTCTACGAAGAGCTGTTTTATCCGCATGAAACGTTTGAAAACACCCCACACCAGAAGGTTATGAGGGTGATTTCGAAAAAGAGATATGACGGAGTTAAAGAAGCTGTTGAAAATATAGAAAAGGCTGTGAAATCAGGAGACTGGAAAACTGCTCTGAAATTGTCAAAACACATAGTTCCTGAGTACGGGGGTGATGGATTTGTGGATGGTGATAAGCGACACACATGACAATTTGGAGAAGGCTAGAAAAGCGGTTAAGGAGGCCAAAAATAGAGGAGTCAATGTGGTGTTCCACTGTGGAGATGTAGTCGCCCCATTTGTAATACCGATCTTTGATGATTTCAAACTCCATGCCGTTTTTGGAAACAACGATGGTGAATGGCTTTTCATGAAGGAGAAAGCTGGTGATGCTATAGCGAAAGGACCAAGGGAAGTAGAAGTCGATGGGAAGAAGGTGGCAATCATGCATGAACCTTTTCTCCTCGATGCTATCGTTAGGTCCCAGATGTACGACTTTGTATTCTACGGCCACACGCATCAACTTGACATAAGAAAAGAGGGAAGGACTCTCGTTGTGAATCCAGGAGAGGCTTGCGGGTGTCTAACGGGGAAATCAACCGCTGTCTTCGTGAACCCTGACGATCAGAGCTACGAGGTGTTCGAAATTTGATAGGCGAGAAACTGTACCGTTTTGAAATCATAGATTCCACGAACAGATATGTGCTTGAAAATCATAATTTGCTTCACAGCGGAGATGTTGTGATTGCTCTTGAGCAAACCAACGGGAGAGGCAGAGGAGGAAAAAAGTGGCATTCTCCCAGAGGTGGATTGTGGTTTAGCGTGGTTTTCAAACCCAAAAGTATAAAGGATCTGAATTTCTACACAAAGCTCTCTTCCGTTTCAGTGGTGCAAGTTCTGAGGAGTATAAAGGTACCCGCCTATTTGAGATGGCCAAACGACGTATATTCTCACGGGAAAAAGCTCGCCGGGATCTTGACTGAAGGTATCTTCGACGGGGAGACGCCACTCGTTATAGCCGTTGGGATAGGTATGAACGTGAACAATCACATACCTGATGAGATTAAACACCTTGCAACATCCATAAGAGAGCTCAGGAGCAGAGAATTTCCAGTGGATGAGATCCTCTCTTTGATATTGAAAAAGATGCGTTCCAATTGGAAAAAATACAAGCTTTCCAAAGGAGCCTTGACGAGGCTTTGGAAAAGGATGCTCGACATAAAAGAGGGACAGAAAATAGAATTTCAAGGTGATGATGCAACGGTTTATAAGATCCTACCAGACAGACTTCTGATAAAGACAAAAAAAGGTTTTGAAGAAATAGCCAGCACACATCAGCTATATGGATGATCGCTTTGTCCTCCTACTTATCTCTCCCAACATTTTAAGATAGTTCTTGTACCGGTGTGGTGCTATCTCTCCCTGAGATGCCATCCTTCTTATGTAACACCCGGGCTCTGATATATGCATACAATCTGCAAAAGCGCACATCCCCTCGTACTCCCTGAAGTCTACAAAATAGTTTTTCAGCTCGTCTGGCTCTATTTCAGATATATCGAGATTGGCAAAACCAGGGGTATCTGCTACATAGCCACCGAAATCGAATTTGAGGAGACTGACCGATGTGGTGGTATGTCTTCCTCTACCAAGCTTTTCGGATATCTCCGCGACTCGCAATTTCAATCCGGGATTTATGGCGTTGAGCAGTGAACTCTTCCCGACGCCAGACATACCAGCCATTGCGCTGATTCTCCCCTTAAACAGCTCTTTCAACTTCCCAAGCCCTTTTCCAGTTACGACACTCGTTCTCATGGTCTTGTAATATCTTCCATAGTAACCCTCAAGTTCTGACAACCTTTCAAGGTCCCTTTCATCCAGAATGTCCACCTTGTTGAAAACTATGACAACTGGGAGTTTAGCCTTCTCTGCGAGAACGAGGAACTTATCTAGAACATACAAGGGAACATCTGGACTTTTCAGTGCGGTTACCAATATCACCTGATCCACATTTGCTATTCGCGGCTTCGGAAGAAATGCCCTTCTTGGGAGTATATTTTCTATCACCCCACCACCTGTTTCATCATCAGTGTATTCAACATGATCACCAACTATAACTTTTATCCCTTGCTTTCTGAATCTTCCACGGAGCTTACACAAGATCTTCTCCTTACCCTCCATATCCTCAACAAGGGCTGTCGCTGAATGAAATCCAACCACTACCCCTCTCTTTCTCACACTCATCCTCCTTTGATCCATTTTCCAGATTCCTCCGATATCTCCTTCAACGATTCCAGGTCCTCCAGAAGCGCCATTACAAACGACTTGAACAGATACCAAAAACCCCCAGATATACTCAAATCGAATCTTCTGGACAGTTCAAGGGCTATCTCGTCGGGAAACATCGGCCTTTCCAAGATGTTCAAAGTCTCCTTCTCAAAGATGTCTATTCGGTCCATCATGAAATCTATATCACTTGAAGGATCTTTTGTAGGTTCCCCATGTGAGGGCACAACTAGGTTGAACCTCAGATTTCCGAACCTTTTCAAAGTCTCTCTAAGCTGGGAAATCGATGAGTGATAAGGGTAGGAATACTTCTCAACCACGGACTTTGAAAAGAAGAGATCCCCTGAGAAGAGAACCCCATCTGGCGTTGCATACCCAACGTGGAAAGGTGTATGACCGGGAAGGCTCACCACTTTCAAGGGAATTTCCTCCTCTGGAATTGGCTTAACTTTGACTGGCTTTGCAACGAAAAATTCCCCTCTCAAGCTCGTTGGAGGGTTCGCCCCAAAGAGTATGTAAGATTCCAAGATTGGATTTGAAATCATGGACAGCTCACCGAGTGGTGCCAAAGCTTCACATCCGGTCATTCTCTGTATGTAAGATGCGTTTTTAATATGATCTGAATGGTGGTGAGTTATCAAAAGCGTTATCTTCTTTCCATAAAGCTCTTTTATGGCTTCTCTCAGTGCTTTTCTGGATCCACCAGCGTCTATCATGTAAGCGCGATCATACTCTGTATAAATCCCGACGTTGGTTGCCCCTTCAATAAGATAGGTACCTCCCAAAAGTTTTTTCACTGAAAACCCCCCTTCAAAGAAAGCGGCCCCTGAAGGGGCCGCAACCCTCCTTCGGAAGATTCAGCCTTCCTCAGATCCAACTATCTGAACGAGTGCCATCTCTGCTCCATCTCCTCTTCTGTATCCAACCCTGATTATTCTCGTGTAGCCTCCTTTTCTGTCAACATGGCCTGATGCTATTTCATCAACAAACTTGTTGGTGAGCCGCCTATCTCCAAGGTGTCTGTTTATCTGCCTCCTCAAATTCATGCTCTTTATCTTGTCATCTGTGGAAGCAGCTTTGACAGCTTTGCTCATAAGTTTGTCAAAAAAGATTTTAAGCGCCTTAGCCTTTGAAACCGTTGTCATTATTGACCCATGCTCTACGAGTTCCCTTGCCTGGTTTCTCAGGAGGGCTGTTCTGTGATCTCTAGGCCTATTAATCCTGTGCCTCTTCACCCTGTGCCTCATCTGAGCTCCCTCCTTTTTTAAGGTCTACTCCTAGCTTCTCTTTCAAGATTCTCTTGAGATCTTCCAAAGATTTGGGGCCAAAGTGCTTGATTTTTAAGAGATCTTCTTCATCCCTCTTCAAAAGGTCTCTAACTGTTTCTATCTTTTCCCTTTTCAAGGCATTGATGATTTTTTTAGACATACCCAGATCTTCCACCTTTATCTCCAACAGCTCGTCCTCCAGTCCTCTTTCTTCCTCCAACTCCCCTTGCTCCTCAACTTCTCGCTTCTCTATGTTCAAAACAGCCACCTCTGGAAGATTCTGAGAGATCAAACTGAAGTGATCTATGAGTATATCAACGGCTTTTCTCAATGCTTCCTCGGGTTTTATCGACTTCTTCGTCCATATCTCGAGGGTGAGTTTGTCATAGTCCGTCCTCTTCCCGACTCTGACGTTCTCCTGCGAAAAGTTAACTCTCAGCACTGGAGAAAATATCCCATCTATCAGGATCCATCCAATTTCGGGTTTTTCGTTCCTCTCAGAAGCTGGGTCATACCCTTTTCCAACCTCCGCATAGATTTCGAAAAGTAGGTCAGCGTCCTCGTTCAGATGCGCTATAACGTGCTCAGGATTGGCCACTTCTATTCCAGAAGGCGTCCTTATATCACCGGCTTTCAAAATGCCAGGTCCTTTTTTCTCCACCACCATTTTCACTTGACCATCGATTGGAACCATGGTTCTGAACTGAACTTCCTTCAAGTTGAGGATTATCTCCAATATGTCTTCCTTAACACCTTCCACCGTGTCGTATTCATGGTACTTCTCAGGCTTTATAAACCTCATGGAAGTTATAGCAAGTGATGGTATGGAAGAGAGTAAGACTCTTCTGAGAGCGTTTCCAATTGTTATAGCATATCCCTTCTCAAGTGGAGAGAGAACAAACTTCGCATAGTGGAAATCTGGACCTTCTTGAGTTTCCTCCAACCTCATCTTTTTTGGCATGACGAACTGATTCATGCTATCACCTCGAGTAGAACTCGATTATATCCTGCACATTTACGGGCAGATCTCTGACTTCTGCAAGTTTTGGATACCTGAGGTATGTACCCCTGAAATTATCGTAATCTACCTCAAGCCAAGGCATTAAGTCCCTTCCACTGTTGAACTCGATAGAAGCCTTTATAGGTTCAATCGACCTGGATTTTTCCTTAACTTCCACAACATCTCCAGGCCTGAGGAGATAAGAAGGGATGTCCACCTTTCTTCCATTCACCAAGAAGTGACCATGGTTGACAAACTGCCTGGCCTGATTCCTACTCATAGCAAATCCAAGTCTGTACACAACATTATCGAGCCTTGATTCGACGAGGGTGACCAAGTTTTCCCTGGTATCTCCTCTCATCTTTTGAGCTTTTTCAAAGTATCTTCTGAACTGCCTTTCCATGATTCCATACATCCTCTTCATGGCCTGTTTGGCTCTGAGCTGTATCGCGTACTGCGTAGGTTTACTCCTTCTCCTTCCATGCTGACCAGGAGGATACGGCCTTCTGTCGTACGGACATTTGTCAGAATAGCACTTTTCCCCTTTGAGGTAGAGCTTCATACCTTCTCTTCTACACAGCTTACAAACAGGACCAGTGTATCTCCCCATTATCTTCCCTCCTTAGACTCTCCTCCTCTTTTTAGGCCTAACACCGTTGAACGGTATAGGTGTTACATCCCTTATTTGCCCTATTTCGAGTCCGGCTGCCTGAATGGTCCTTATAGCGGCTTCTCTACCAGGGCCAGGTCCTTTCACCCAAACATCGACCTTCTTGACTCCCATCTTCGCCGCTTCTCTGGCTATCCTATCAGCGGCGAGCTGAGCAGCATACGGGGTTCCTTTTCTGGTGCCCTCAAATCCAACCGTTCCTCCACTGGCCCAGGCTAAAGTGTTCCCATCCACATCGGTCAACGTAACTATCGTGTTGTTAAAAGTGGATTTTATGTGCACGATACCACGATTCACCGATACTTTCTTTTTCTTTCTCCTCTCACTTCTCCTTCTCTTCTTTGGCACGTTTTACCCCTCCTCAAGCCTCACTCTTTTTCTTCTTCGTTTTAATTCTCTTAGGTCTCGGACCTTTCCTGGTCCTGGCGTTAGACCTGGTCTTCTGACCACGAACGGGAAGCCCCAGCTTGTGCCTTACGCCGCGGTAACAACCTATGTCTATTAACCTCTTTATGTTCCTCTGGACATCCGTTCTGAGCTCACCCTCAACCTTGTAGTGCTCTTGTATGAATTTACTTATCTTACCGACCTCTTCTTCTGTGAGATCTTTAACTCTCTTGTTCGGATCTATTCCCGCCCCTTCTATGATCTTGAACGATCTTGTTCTACCTATACCATAGATATATGTGAGTCCAACCCAAACTTTTTTGTTGTTTGGAATCTCAACACCAACGATACGAGCCATCCTCTCTTACCTCCTCTCAACCCTGCCTCTGATTATGCTTCGGGTTGACCTTACATATGACATAAACCCTGCCTTTCCTTCTGACTATTTTGCAGTGCTCACATCTCTTTTTAACGGACGCCCTAACTTTCATGGTCAATCCTCCTCTCAATTACTTTTTACTCGGTTTTTTCCTATAAACAATCCTACCCCTAGTAAGGTCATATATCGAAAGCTCCACTATAACTCTGTCGCCGGGAACAAGCCTTATGAAATTTCTCCTCATTCTTCCCGATATGTGAGCGAGTATCGTATGCCCATTATCGAGTTCCACTCTGAACATAGCATTTGGGAGAGCTTCGATTATCGTTCCTTCGGCTCTTATAACATCCTCTTTTCCCATTCTCTCACTCCCACGGGGTAAGTACCTCGACCCCATCTTTCAAAATTACCATTGAGTGTTCATAATGAGCTGCTCTGCTACCATCGGCTGTGACTACTGTCCAACCGTCTTTCAAAACTTTGACATCGTATCCCCCGGCGGTGACCATCGGTTCGATGGCTATGGTCATTCCAGACCTCAAAACAACCCCTGTTCCCTTCTCTCCGTAGTTGGGAACTTGGGGTTCCTCATGAAGGTTTCTACCGATTCCATGTCCTACATAGTCTCTAACAACGTTAAATCCGTTTTCCTCAACGTAACTCTGAATAGTATAACCGATGTCACCTATTCTAACTCCTTCTCTTATGAATTCAAGAACCTTTTTCAGAGCATCATGGGTGACTTTCATAAGCTTTTTCGATAGGTCGTCCACTTCTCCGACAGCATAGGTGATGGCGGCGTCTCCGTAATAACCTCTGTATATCGCCCCGGTGTCTATAGAGACTATATCACCACTCTTGAAGACCTTGGTTCTTTTCGGAAAACCATGTATGACTTCTTCGTTCACAGAAACGCAAGTTGCATATGGATATCCCCCGTATCCTTTAAAACCCGGCTTGACTTTAAGCTCCCTGTAAACTCTCAAAATGAGATCCTCGACGTCCCGAGCCGTTGCTCCTTCCACCATCACCCTTCTCGCTTCTTTGAGCGCTGTAGCAACCGCTCTACCAGCAACTCGCATTTTCTCAATCTCTTGTGGCGTTTTGATCTTTATCGACAAGCCTCAGTACCTCCTTTACCACCTTGTCCAACCCCACTGTTCCATCTATTTTTCGGAGCTTCCCCTTCTCTTCATAATATCCGATAACCGGAAATGTGTTCTCCATATAAACCTTGTAGCGCTTTCTAACAACTTCTTCCTTGTCATCCTCACGTTGAATGAGTGGAACTTTACACACATCGCACAAGTTGTCTTCCTTTGGCGGACTGGTCAAAAGGTTGTAAATTCTACCACACTTCGGACATATCCTCCTATTTGTTATCCTCTGGACTATCACCTCTTCCGGAACGTCGAAGAAAATAGACCACGTGAGATCCTTCCCCATCTCTTCAAGCATTTCATCCAGCGCTTTCGCTTGATCAACCGTTCTGGGATAACCGTCCAGTATAAATCCCCTTTCACAGTCTGGGCGAGAGAGCCTCTCTCTGACCACTTCGTTCACTATGTCATCTGGAACGAGTTCTCCCCTGTCCAGAATGTTCTTAACCCTCTCTCCAAGCTCAGTGCCTGATGCCACTGCTTCTCTGAATATATCCCCTGTGGATATATGAGGAATTCCCAGGATTTCCTTTAATTTCTTCGCATAGGTTCCTTTCCCCGCTCCTGGAGGTCCTAAAAACACGAGGTCTATCACGCTCTTCGCCCCCTGAGCTTTCCACCTTTCTTTATGAACCCTTCATAATGGTGCATCATGAGGTGAGCCTCCATCTGCTGAGCTATATCGAGCGCAACACCAACTGCAATCAGCGCAGAAGTTCCTCCGATCCATATGTATTGGGCTCTTATAACATACTGAACTACGAATGGCAAGAGCGATACCAAAACCAAAAACAAAGCTCCTATGAACGTAACCCTGTTGAGGACATTGTGAAAGTACTGTTCAGTTGATCTTCCTGGTCTTATACCAGGTATGTATCCACCGTACTTTTTTATGTTATCCGCCATATCGTGAGGATCGAATATGACCACGGAGTAGAAATACGTGAAGAAGAACACCAAAAGAGCATACGTTGTGACATAAAGTGCACTTCCACTTCCAAATATTCTGGAAAGAGTTTGGCTGTTCATCATCCTGGCTACGGCAGATGGTATCGATACAATAGCCGCTGCGAATATTATAGGTATAACTCCAGAGTGGTTGACCTTTATGGGGATAAACGTGGATGCTCCTCCATAGACCCTTCTTCCAACAACCCTGTGCGCATATTGAATCTGAATTCTCCTTTCAGCCTGCTGAACATAAACTATCGCGACTATGGTGAAAAACCATATGCCTATGAAGAACAGCCACTCCAGAAGATTTAGGTTCTTCACAGTGGCTTCGGCGAAATATGAAGGATACCTTGCAACGATCCCAGCGAATATCAAAACTGAGACCCCATTTCCTATACCCTTTTGGGTTATGAGCTCCCCTATCCAGAGAAGGAACATGGATCCTGCAACTAAGGAGAGTGTTCCGAGAGTGACGAATGTAAGCCTGCTCATACCAGGTGCAACTATTCTGGCATCTCCAGAGAGCGCAAATATGATTATGAAAGCCTGGAAGAACGCGAGAATTATCGTCAGGTTTCTCGTATAGTATGCAAATTTCTTTCTACCCTCTTCTCCCTCTCTCAGCATTTCTTTGAGTGAGGGTATAACAGCGCTCAAAAGTTGCAGAATTATAGCTGCGTTTATATAAGGCGTGACGCTGAGTGTAAACACGGAAAACCTCTTCAGAGCTCCCCCGACGAATACGTCAAAGAAGTTGACAACACCACCAGCTACTCCTCCACCAAATCCCTTGAAGAGTTCAGTCCAAGCTTGGAGATTTATCCCGGGTATTGGAATGTATATCCCAAGCCTGAAAACAGCGAGCATCAGAAAGGTAAAGATTATCCTATCGCGCAGCTCTGGTATCTTAAAGGCGTTTCTGAACGCCTGCCACATCTTATATCACCTCGACTTTGCCGCCCACTTTCTCTATCTTTTCCCTGGCACTTCTGCTGAACACATGGGCTTTTACAACGAGCGGTTTGGTTATCTCACCGTCTCCCAAAATCTTAACACCATCCAGGATATTTTTAATAACCCCTCTCTCAAGGAGAAGCTCTGGCGTGACCTCTTCCCCTTCATCGAACTTCTCCTCGAGGGTCCTAACGTTCACCACGGCATAGATTCTCTTGTTTATATTTTTAAAGCCTCTCTTTGGGAGCCTTCTTTGAAGAGGAGTTTGCCCCCCTTCAAACCAGGGTTCAACCTTGCTACTTCCTCTGGATTTCTGGCCTTTGTGACCTCTTCCCGACGTCTTCCCAAGCCCAGATCCCGGACCTCTTCCTCTTCTTCTCTTATCTTTAACTGCTCCTGGGGATGGTCTTAGATCTTCAAGCCTCATTCTTTCCCCTCCTTCATTCCTCAATTTCTTCTACGCTCACAAGGTGTCTCACCTTGCGAATCATACCCCTTATCTGTGGAATGTCCTTCTTGACGACACTCTGATGGAGTCTCTTCAAACCGAGCCTCTTAACCGTGTCCTTCTGATCATAAGGATAACCTATTGGACTTTTCATAAGTGTTATTCTGAGTTTTTTAGCCACGCATATCACTCCTCCTTGCTTTTCTTAACACCTTTCACAACCTCTTCAGTGGTTATATCCCTAAGCTTTGCAGCTCCTTCTGGAGACATGAGCTCACTTAATCCATTCATAGTTGCCCTGGCTAAATTCAACGGGTTTGTGGAACCGAGAGCCTTGGTGAGGATATTGTGGATTCCAGCGAGCTCGACAACCGCACGAACAGTTCCCCCAGCTATGATACCCGTACCAGGAGCGGCCGGCTTGAGGAGCACCTTCGACGCATCTTGCCTACCCACGATTTCATGGGGTATTGTTCCGTTGACTATTGGAACCTCTATCAAGTTCCTCTTGGCACTCACAATTGCTTTTCTTATGGCATCTGGAACTTCCCTGGCTTTTCCTATTCCAAGGCCAACTTTTCCACTCCTGTTTCCAACCACAACAACAGCCCTGAACGAGAGATTCTTACCACCTTTTGTGACTTTTGTTGTTCTCCTTATCTCGATGACTTTTTCCTCAAAGTTCCCAAATTCTTCTTTTATCTCTTGTGCGAGTTGAGACATCTTCACACCTCCTTAGAACTCGAGTCCAGATTCCCTAGCTCCATCGGCGAGTTCTTTTATCCTACCGTGATATTTGTAACCACCACGATCAAAAACGACTTTCTTTATCCCCTTCTCGACGGCTCTTTTTCCTACAAGTTTTCCAACCTCTCTAGCCGCTTCCTTGTTCCAAGTTTTCTGAAGTCTATCCCTGAGTTCCCTATCGAGGGTCGATGCAAAGGCCAGAGTGTGCCCTTTGGTGTCATCGATTATCTGTGCATATATGTGCTTGTTGGATCTGTAAACCGCCAGCCGGGGTCTTTCAGGAGTACCGAATACCTTTTTCCTTACCCTGAGATGTCTTCTCCTTCTTTTCTCAGCTCTGTTTATTCCCTTTACCATCTCACATTACCCCCTTCATGCCTTCTTACTCTGCTTCTGATGTACTACCTCACCAACATATCTGATGCCTTTCCCGCTGTAAACATTTGGAGGTCTCCAAGTTCTAACGTTTGCGGCGAATTGACCCACAGCATGTTTATCCACCCCTGAAACTATTATCCTGTTTGGTTGTGGGACCTCGACTTTGAGGTTCTCAGGGACATTCATGACAATTGGGTGAGCATAGCCAAGCTGCATGACAAGCTTGTTTCCCTGCATCTGAGCCCTGTAACCTATTCCAACTATTTCCAGCTCTTTCCTGTAACCCTCTGTTACTCCGATTATCATATTCCTAACAATGGCCCAGTATGTTCCCTGAAACATTCTCGCCCTTTTCCAATCAGCTTTTCTCCTTATCATATCCTCGTTCGGGTTTACCCAAACCTCGTCTCCTTTAACCTCTATACGCACATATGGAAGAATTTCCTGTTTGAGCTCTCCTTTGGGCCCTTTAACGGTTATCATCCCATCCTCAACCTTGATTTCAATCCCTTGGGGAATTTTAAGCGGTTTCTTTGCAAGTCTTGACATCACATTACACCTCCTCACCACACATAAGCTATTACTTCTCCTCCAACTCCGAGTTCTCTGGCTTCCTTGTCGGTTAGAACTCCTCTCGAGGTGGTGAGTATAGCTATGCCAAGTCCATTTTTAACTTTCGGAATCTCGTCTTTTCCAACGTATATTCTTCGTCCAGCATGAGAAACTCTCACTATTCCATGGATAACCTTTTGCCTGTTCCTCCTATCACCCTTGTACTTCAGGTAGACTCTCAAGATTCCCTGCTTACCATCCTCAATGTATTTGTAATCTCCTATAAATCCCTCTCTGAGAAGAATATCGAGTATGGACCTCTTGAGCTTGGAGGCCGGTATGTCAACATATTCCCTGTAAACAGTATTAGCGTTTCTGATCCTTGTGAGCATGTCTGCTATGGGATCGCTCCACATTACTATCCCCTCCTCACCAGCTTGCCTTCCTCACACCCGGGAGTTTTCCCTCAAGAGCGAGTCTTCTGAAGCACACTCTACAAAGTCCAAATTCCCTGTAAACTGCTTTCGGCCTCCCACAAATCCTACATCTTGTGTACTCTCTAACTTTGTACTTCTTTGGTTTTTTCCATCTCTCTATCATTGACTTCTTTGCCACTCAGATCACCTCCTGAAAGGCATTCCAAAGAGTTCTAAGAGCCTCTTGGCTTCTTCATCTGTCTTAGCCGTCGTGACTATGGTTATATCCATTCCCTGAACTCTTCTCACTTCGTCTGGGCTTATCTCTGGAAAAACGAGCTGCTCTGTTAGTCCGAAAGAGTAATTACCTCTTCCATCGAAGGAGTTCGGATTAAGTCCCCTGAAGTCTCTGACCTTGGGAAGAACAATGTTTATAAGCTTGTAAAGAAAGTTGTACATCCTGGCCCCCCTGAGTGTAACCTTCAAGCCTATTGTCATTCCTTTTCTTATCTTGAAATTAGATACACTCCTTTTGGCCCTGGTGACGAGTGGTTTCTGGCCAGCTATCATTGCGAGTTCCCTCGCATGCTGATCTATAAGGTTGGAGTTCCTAGCTCCCTCTCCAATCCCCATATTTATAACTATCTTTTCTATTTTTGGAACCTGTAAGGGGTTCTTGTAGCTGAAATCTTTCATCATCTGAGGGACTATTTCGCCTTTGTATCTGTCCTTTAGTGGGATGTATTCGTACCTCATTCTCTATTCCCCCTTCATCTGTCGATTATCTCTTCACACTTTTTACAGTAGCGGACCCTTTTGCCATCCTCCAAAACTCTAAACCCCACTCTGGTTTTCTGCCCACAGTTTGGGCAAATCAGCATGACCTTATTCATGAAAAGTGGAGCTTCCCTCTCAACTATTCCACCTTCCCTCATCCTGGGGTTAGGTCTCTGATGGCGCTTCAGAACGTTCACACCTTCAACTATCACCTTTCCTTCCTTCGGAATGACCCTTAAAACTTTGCCCCTTTTCCCCTTGTCTTTGCCAGAAATAACCTCTACCAAGTCACCTTTTTTTATTCTCGCTGCCATGCTCATCACCTCTCAAAGAACTTCTGGCGCGAGAGAGACTATCTTCATGAAACCTTTTTCTCTCAACTCCCTCGCAACTGGCCCGAAAATTCTCGTACCTCTGGGATCGTTGAACTTATCTATCAAAACAGCGGCATTGTCATCAAATCTGATGTATGTTCCATCTCTTCTTCGTATCTCCTTCTTCACTCTAACTATAACCGCTTTCACGACCTCCCCTTTCTTCACAGGGGAATTTGGAATAGCATCCCTAACAGAGCACACGACAATATCTCCAACACTACCAAAAATTTTATGAGAGCCTCCAAGGACTCTTATAATCCTGAGTTTTTTAGCCCCCGAGTTATCAGCTACGTTTAGATACGATTCCTGTCTGACCATGATCAGCTACCCCCTTCCTCTTCTACTTCTTCGGAAGCGGTCTCTGGCGCTTCTGCAAGAGCTGATCTCCTAACGATTCTAACGAGTTTCCACCTTTTGAGCCTGCTCAAAGGTCTTGTTTCCTCTATCTCAACTGTGTCTCCGACCCCTGCTTCATTTTTCTCATCATGAGCGTAATATTTCTTCGATCTCCTCACGTACTTCTCGAACCTCGGGTGCTTGACAAATCTTTCAACTTTAACAACAATTGTTTTATCCATCTTGTTGCTCACAACCACTCCTATAACCTTTTTCCTACTGGACATACTATTACCTCCTTATTCCGAGCTCTCTTTCACGTAGGACAGTCTTTATCCTAGCTATGTCTCTTTTGATAAGCTTCATCTGAGAGTAATTGTTGAGTTGCCCCATGGATAGTTGAAATCTCAAGTCCATTAATTGTTTTTTCTTCTCTTCAAGAAGTCTTTCAAGTTCCTCGTCTGTGTACTGTCTGAGCTCCACTGCTTTCATACCATCTCACCTCCGAGATGGTGCCTCTCAACGATTTTCGTCGGGATTGGAAGTTTCATGGATGCATGTCTCAAAGCTTCTTTTGCTGTTTCCTCGTCAACACCAGCCACTTCGAACATGACCTTCCCCGGTTTGACGACGGCGACCCAGCCCTCGACGTTTCCCTTACCTTTACCCATCCTGGACTCGGTTGGCTTCTTCGTGTACGGCTTGTCGGGAAATACCTTTATCCAGATCTTTCCTCTTCTCTTCATAGCCCTCATCATAGTAATCCTACAAGCCTCTATCTGCTGAGCTGTTATCCAGGCTGGCTCGAGGGCCTTGAGCCCCCACTCTCCATAATCAACTTGGGCTCCACCTTTAGCTCTTCCTCTCATCCTTCCCCTTTGTTGTTTTCTATATTTAACTCTCTTGGGCATCAGCATATCCTATTTCCCCCTTTCAGATCTCGACATCCCCTTTGTATATCCAGACCTTGATTCCTATCGTCCCGTATTTAGTTTGGGCAATGGCGGTGCCATAATCAACCGCGGCTTTAAGAGTCTGCAAAGGGAGTCTTCCTTTGAGGTACCATTCGCGCCTAGATATTTCCGCACCTCCAAGCCTACCGGCAACCATTATCTTTATTCCTTTTGCCCCGGATTTCATCGCGTCCGATATTGCCCTTTTCATTGCCCTCTTGTAAGATGTCCTTCTTTCAATCCTAGTTGCTATGTTCTCAGCCACCAGTTGTGCATCAGTTTCGGGCGTTTTTACCTCCTCAATGTTTATCACGAACTGGCGATTGAACTTTCCCTGAAGTTCGTTCCTGAGTTTTGTTATCTCGGAAGCTTTTCTCCCGATAATCACACCAGGCCTAGCGGTTTTGACATTAACGATAACATGATTTTCATCAGGCCTCTCAACATGTATTTCACTAACACCAGCATTGTAATACTTGGACTTTATCAGCTCCCTTATTTCTTCGTCTTCAAGAAGCCATTCGGAGTAGTTTTTCTCGTTGAACCACTTGGTCTGCCACTCCGTACTCACACCGAGCCTAAATCCACGAGGATGCACCTTCTGTCCCACTCTATCACCTCTCCCCTTTCTGAAGCTCTCTTTCTTTTTCTCTGTCTCTCACGATGACAGTTATATGAGAATATCGGTGCTGAATTATATCTGCTCTTCCCCTGCCCCTTGGCCAGAGCCTTTTTAAACGCGGTCCATCGTTGACATATGCCTCCGCCACATAAAGGTTGTCCTCGTTGAGTCCAAAATTGTTAACAGCATTCGCCACAGCACTTTGAAGAACTTTGTAAACGATTCTAGCCGCCTTCTTCGGAGAAAACGTGAGGATTGCGAAAGCATCGCTTACATCCCTGCCTCTTATGGCATTCACCGTACTCCTAGCCTTTCTTGGAGATATTCTGACGAACCTTGCAACAGCCCTGGCCCCGATCTTAGGCGCCTTCGCTCCTTCTTCTTTCTTCATTTTGTGATAGATAGATCTCTTAACCCTTTTTCCGTCCTCTCTTCTCGGCACTAAAACTTTGTACATCTGTTACCCCTCCTCATTTCATCTGGAGCTTCTTCGCCTTTTTATCAGCGTGCCCACCAAACCTTCTGGTGGGTGCAAATTCTCCCAGTCTGTGTCCTATCATAGACTCCGTTATGTAAACTGGGATGTGCTTCATCCCGTTGTAAACCGCTATCGTATGACCAACCATTTCAGGGATTATCATTGAAGCTCTGCTCCAGGTTTTCACGATCTTCTTTTCTCCTTTCTCGTTGAGCATCCTGATCTTTCTCAGGAGCTTCGGATGAACATACGGCCCTTTCTTTTTGGATCTGCTCATCGCTTCACCTCCATCAAACCTCACTTCTGTGCCTGACTATAAATTTGTCAGAAGGTTTTCTACCTCTTCTAGTTTTGTAACCTTTAGTCGGCCATCCCCAAGGGCTCGTCGGATGGTGACCTTTTCCGCGACCTTCTCCCCCTCCATGTGGATGATCAACTGGATTCATGACTACACCACGTACGTGCGGCTTCCTTCCAAGCCAACGTACTCTTCCCGCTTTTCCGTGAGACTCATTTTTGTGCTCCTCTCTACCAACTTTCCCTATGGTTGCATAGCATCTGACGTTGATCTTCCTTATCTCTCCAGATGGCATCCTGAGAAGGGCATACTTACCTTCCTTTGCGAGTATCTGGCATGAAGCTCCAGCAGATCTGGCAATTTGTCCACCTTTCCCCGGTTTGAACTCAACATTGTGAACCACAGTACCCACAGGTATCTTCTCAAGCGGAAGGGCATTCCCAATTCTTATCTCAGCTTCTTCTCCGGCCATTATCGTATCCCCGACTTTCAAGCCCTCCGGAGCTAAGATATATCGTTTCTCCCCATCCGCGTAGAGAAGGAGAGCGATTCTAGCGGTTCTGTTGGGATCGTACTCTATGGCCATAACCTTGGCCGGTATTCCCTTCTTATCACGCCTGAAATCCACCACCCTGTACCTTCTCTTGTGACCTCCACCTCTGTGACGAACGGTAACTCTACCGTGGTGATTCCTTCCACCAGTCTTTTTGAGAGGTTCGACGAGAGACTTCTCCGGTTCCCTTTTTGTAATCTCGGAAAAATCCGGTATCACCATAGATCTCCTACCCGGTGTTGTCGATTTAAATCTCCTCAGACCCATCTCATTTCACCCCTTATATTTCTGGCATGAGCTCTTTTATAACATACCCTTCTCTGAGCGTGACGATCGCTTTCTTCCATCTTCTAGACTTTCCAACAAAAATCCCTCTTCTTTTCGGTTTCGGCTTGACGTTAACAACGTTCACCTTTTCAACCTTGACATTGAATATCTCTTCAATCGCCTCTCTTATCTGATTCTTGTTGGCGAGAGGGCTAACCTCAAAGACATATTTACCATTGCTCATCATCTTGTGAGATTTCTCGGTTAATATGGGGCGGATGATCACATCATAGTTTGTGAGCTTCTCACGATTCATCGTCCAAGCACCTCCTCAATCTTCCTCACCATGTCTTTTGTTAGGACCAGTACATCGTGATTCAGAATGTCATAAACATTGAGACCATCTATCCTAGCAGTCTTCTCTTTTCCATTCCCGTTGTTGGGGTTGTCCGCTATGAGAACCTTGACATTTGGGAGATTCCTTCCAGAGAGCCTAACGTTGAGGTATCTCTCCTCTTTCCAAGGAAGAACGAACAGAGTCCTCGTATCAGAAAGTTTGAGATTGTTCAAAACTTCCCTCATTTTCTTCGTTTTTGGGGAATCAAAAGATATGTCATCGAGGATCAAGAGCTTTTCCTCCCGGAATTTCACGGAGAGGGCGCTTTTCAGGGCCAACTTCTTTACTTTCTTATTGAGCCTTTTGCTCCAGTCTCTCGACTTCGGCCCATGCGCAACTCCACCATGCCTCCAAATAGGCGACCTTATCGAACCGTGTCTAGCTCTACCTGTATGCTTCTGAATCCAAGGCTTTCTACCTCCACCAGAAACCTCTCTTCTACTCTTGGTCGAAGCGGTTCCAGCTCTTCTATTTGAGAGCTGCATGTCAACATATCTCCACATGACATCAAGATTTGGCTTCACGTTGAAGACATCATCACGAAGTTCTACAGTCCCAACCTTTTCACCCTTGACGTTGAAAACATCGAGAGTTGCCATAGATTACTCCTCCCTTTTCCTTATTTTCGGGGCCTTGGCACTCCTTATCAGAAGGAGCCCGCCCCTCGCTCCCGGGACTCCACCTTTGATCACTAAAAGATTGTTTTCAGGGTCAACTTTAACAACTCTGAGATTTCTAACTGTAACCCTTTCATTTCCATATTGTCCTGCCATTTTCTTGCCCTTTAATATCTTTGCCGGTTCAGTGTGTTGCCCGACGGACCCAAGCATTCTGTGGAACTTAGAACCATGGGATTTAGGTCCACCCTGGAAGCCCCACCTTTTCATGGCCCCAGAGTATCCTCTACCCTTGCTCCATCCGGTCACATCTATAACGTCACCAGGTTCAAATACGGAGACATCTATGACTTTCCCAACTTCAAAGTCGTCCAGATTATCGACGCGAAATTCTCTAAGAATACTCATTGGTTTAGCTCCGTACTTCTTGAAATGTCCGAGTATTGGCTTGTTTACCTTCCTTTCAGGTACTTCCTCGAAACCAAGCTGGACAGCCGCGTATCCGTCTACCTCGGGCGTTTTTTTCTGAACCACTACACACGGCCCAGCCTTCACGACGGTAACCGGTACAGCTCTTCCATTTTCATCGAATATCTGTGTCATACCTACTTTCCTTCCGATTATCATCTTCATCTCGGAGCCACCTCCGTCACAGCTTTATTTCCACATCCACACCCGCCGGGAGGTTTATCTTCATAAGCTCATCTATGGTCTTCGGTGACGGGTTTATTATGTCTATTAGCCTTTTGTGAACCCTCTTTTCAAAGTGTTCTCTTGAATCCTTATGCTTCATAGGAGATCTGAGAACTGTGTACAAAGTCCTCTCGGTTGGGAGTGGAATAGGCCCTGCCACTCTCGCACTCGTCGCTTTCGCGACTTCTACTATCTTTTTAGCTGATTCATCGAGCAGTTTATGATCGTAAGCTCTGAGCTTTATTCTTATTCTCTGTTCAGGCATAACCTCCCTCCTCCTTTGTCAATCAAAGGAGTGAAGGGGAAATTCCCCCTCACTCTATTATCTTTGTCACAACTCCGGCTCCGACGGTTCTTCCACCTTCCCTTATAGCAAATCTCATTCCCTCGTCGATAGCAACCGGGTATATGAGTTTAACCGTGAGTTCGACGTTGTCACCAGGCATGACCATCTCGACACCCTCAGGAAGTTCCGTGACCTCTCCGGTGACATCGGCGGTTCTTATGTAGAACTGTGGTTTGTAACCCTTTGTGAATGGCGTATGCCTTCCACCTTCCTCCTTCTTCAAGATGTAGACCTGGGCCTTGAAGAGAGTGTGGGGATGAATACTTCCAGGAGCAGCGAGAACCTGTCCTCTCTCGACTTCGTCCTTGTCTATACCTCTGAGCAGACATCCGACGTTGTCGCCAGCAATTCCCTCATCGAGGATCTTCCTGAACATCTCAACGCTGGTGACAACAGTTTTCCTGATTTCATCGGTGAGACCAATTATCTCAACTTCATCACCTGGTTTGATCTTTCCGCGCTCGATCCTACCGGTGACAACAGTTCCCCTACCGGTTATCGAGAAGACATCTTCTATCGGCATCAAGAAAGGTTTGTCAACTTCCCTCACTGGGTCAGGTATGTAGTTATCAAGGGCATCGAGGAGCTCAACTATCGGCTGGTAGACCGGATCATTTGGATCGTCCGGCCCCTCAAGAGCCTTAAGAGCGGAACCCCTTATAACTGGAACCTCGTCTCCCGGATACTCATACTTGTCAAGAAGTTCCCTGACTTCCATCTCGACGAGATCGATGAGTTCCTCATCATCGACCATATCGGTTTTGTTGAGGAAGACAACTATCGCGGGGACGTTGACCTGCCTGGAGAGAAGGACATGTTCTCTTGTCTGCGGCATCGGTCCGTCAGTAGCTGCAACAACAAGTATGGAACCATCCATCTGAGCGGCACCAGTGATCATGTTTTTGATGTAGTCAGCGTGACCCGGACAGTCGATATGGGCGTAGTGCCTCTTCTCAGTCTCATATTCAACGTGGGTGATATTTATGGTTATACCCCTTGCTTTCTCCTCGGGAGCCTTGTCAATCTGGTCAAAAGGTACATAGTTGGCAAGTCCTTTGAACGACAGGTATTTCGTCATAGCAGCCGTGAGTGTGGTCTTTCCGTGGTCAATATGTCCTATGGTACCAACATTCACGTGAGGTTTCTTTCTTTCGAACTTCTCCTTTGCCATGCTTACCCCTCCTTTACAGAGTTCTATCATCAATATCCAACAACTTTCTGCTTTACCCTCTCCGGTACCTCCTGATAGTGTGAGAACCTCATTATGTAAGTTGCCCTCCCCTGGCTGAGAGATCTCAGTACGGTTGCATATCCAAAGAGCTCGGAGAGCGGAGCATACGCTTTTATTATCCTGACACTACCCCTCGATTCCATACCCTCAACTTTCGCCCTCCTCGAATTTAAATCGGCGATTATACCACCCATATATTCCTCTGGTGTTGTTATCTCAAGCTCCATAACCGGCTCCAAGAGAACCGGCTTCGCTTTCTTGACCGCTTCTCTGAAAGCCATCGACGCGGCTATTTTAAACGCCATTTCCGACGAGTCAACCTCGTGGTAAGAGCCATCAAGGAGTATCGCCTTTATACCGACAACCGGGTAACCTGCGAGTATTCCAGATTCCATGGCTTCCTTAGCACCAGCCTCAACTGCAGGGATGTACTCCTTTGGTATGACTCCACCAACCGTTCTGTCCTCAAATTCGAAATGTTTGTCGAGGCCTATCGGTTCGAATCTCATCACCACATGTCCATACTGACCTCTTCCACCGGTTTGGCGTATGTACTTACCCTCGGCTTCAGCAGGTTCCCTTATGGTCTCCCTGTAAGAGACCTGAGGCTGACCAACCCTGACATTGACACCAAATTCCCTCTTCAGCCTGTCTATGATTATCTCCAGGTGTAGTTCTCCCATCCCGGAAAGTATTGTCTCTCCCGTCTCTTTATCCACCATCACTTTGAGAGTTGGATCCTCTTCTGTTAAAGCGTTGAGAACTTTTACAAGTTTATCTTCATCCGCCTTGGTGTAAGGCTCGACTGCTATGGATATAACTGGCTCTGGGAACTCCATTCTCTCGAGGATAATCGGAGTTTTGTCATCGCAAAGCGTATCACCTGTCTTTGAGATTTTCAAACCAACAGCCGCAGCTATATCACCTGCCCTGACATACTCAACATCTTCTCTCTTATCCGCATGCATGAATACAAGCCTTGATATTCTCTCTCTTTGACCTTTGGTTGAATTCCACACATAACTTCCCTTGTTGAGCCTCCCGGAATACACCCTGAAATACGTCAGCTTTCCTATGTACGGATCGACCTGGACTTTGAAAACAAGTGCCGAGAACGGCTCTTCTTCACTTGGGTTTCTCAAGATTTCTTCACCAGTTTTTGCATGCCAACCTCTTACAGGAGGCATATCGAGCGGTGACGGAAGGAAGTTTACTATCGCATCAAGAAGCGGCTGGACTCCCATGTTGTTCTTAGCAGAGCCGGTGAGAACCGGCACCAGCTTTCCCTCTATAGTACCTCTTCTTAAATATCCCTTCATGAGCTCCTCAGAGATGTCTTCTCCTTCTAAATAAAGTTCTGCGATCTCATCGTACTCTTCTCCCAGCTTGGCGATGAGATTTTCTCTCCACTCGTCTGCCAAGTCCACTAAATCCTCCGGTATCTCCCCATAGACATACTCGCTTCCATCTTCGCTGATCCATCTGATGGCTTTCATCTTTATCAGGTCTATGACTCCTCTGAAATCCTTCTCGGCGCCTATTGGAATCTGTATCGGAACAGGATTAGCTCCAAGCTTGTCAACGAGCGTTTGAGTTGCCATGAAAAAGTCAGCACCGATTTTGTCCATCTTGTTCATAAACGCAATTCTTGGAACTCCATACTTATCTGCTTGTCTCCAAACGGTCTCGGATTGAGGTTCAACACCCGCGGTCGCATCGAACACAGCAATCGCCCCATCGAGTACTCTCAACGACCTTTCAACTTCAGCCGTGAAGTCCACATGTCCGGGCGTATCAATTATGTTTATACGATAATCTTTCCAAAAGCACGTGGTAGCCGCCGCGGTGATAGTTATACCACGCTCTTTTTCCTGAACCATCCAATCCATCGTTGCTGTACCATCATCAACGCTTCCAATTGTGTGTTTCCTCCCTGTGTAATACAAAATTCTCTCGGTAGTGGTTGTCTTACCGGCATCTATGTGAGCCATTATACCTATATTCCTTATTCTATCCAAAGATACATATTTAGCGGCTACCTCTTTCACCCCATCACCACCTGTAGTGAGCGAAGGCTCTGTTGGCTTCCGCCATCCTGTGAACATCCTCTCTCTTCTTAACTGCCACTCCAGTGTTGTTGTAAGCATTCATGAGTTCTTCTGCGAGTCTGATTTTCATCGGCCTACCACTCTTCGCTCTGGCAGCGTTGACTATCCACCTTATCGCGAGAGAAGTTTTCCTCGGTTCTTGAACTTCTATAGGAACCTGGTAAGTAGCTCCTCCTACTCTCCTTGGTCTAACTTCCAAAATAGGCCTAACGTTGTCTAAAGCTTTGTGGTAAACCTCGAGAGGGTCTTTACCCATTTTTTCCCTTATTACTTCAAAAGCCCCATAGACTATCTTTTGTGCTATGGTCTTCTTTCCATCCCACATGATCCTATTTATGAGCTTTGCAACGAGAACATCGTTGTAAATCGGGTCAGGTGGAACTTGCCTCTTCTCAGCTCTCCTTCTTCTCACTACCTGCTCACCTCACTTTTTGGGTCTCTTCGCACCGTATTTAGATCTTGACTGTCTCCTGCCATCGACACCAGCTGCATCGAGAGCTCCCCTTATTATCTTGTATCTAACACCTGGAAGGTCTTTAACTCTTCCTCCTCTAACCAGAACGACGGAGTGTTCCTGGAGGTTGTGCCCTATTCCAGGTATGTAAGCCGTAACTTCTATACCATTTGAAAGCCTAACCCTTGCAATCTTTCTGAGAGCTGAATTAGGTTTCTTTGGCGTCATAGTGGATACCCTTATGCAAACTCCCCTCTTCTGTGGATGCCCTTGAAGAGCAGGAGCTTTGCTCTTCTTTCTCTTCATTTTTCTTCCAAACCTTATGAGCTGGTTTATAGTTGGCATCCTCTTTCTCCCTCCTCAAAACAAAACCTCGGTGTTTCTATAAACACCCTAAAAACTCTCTAATCAACAGATCTAATCACGGTTCAGCCATGCCGCGGTGAATAGTATCATACAACTTCGCGATTTGTAAAGAGGTTAAAAACATCTAGAGATCTCTCGAAGAACTCCTGGAACTCCGTGAACTCTATTATTATATTAGCAGTCTATTATAGTGAGTGCTAAAATATGACTTGGAGGTGATATGATGATGAGGAACTTAAGCGACAAGATGATGGAAATAATGCAGAGGGCTTCTGAAAACCTCAGGATGAGAAGGCAGAACCTTTTAAGGCCAGAGCACGTTCTCATATCCATCATCGAGGATGGAGAGAACGAGGTTGTGAAAATACTGAAAGAGCTCAAGGTCGATATAGCTCTTCTGATTTCAGAGCTCGAGGCTGCTACGAGGGGTTATCACGGAGTTTACTACGGAGATTCCGATGAAACCTATCTCTCAAGAGAACTCGCTAGAGTCCTGGAATCCGCTCGAAAGGAATCTCTGAAGTTCGGGGAGAAGAAGGTAGGACCACTTCACTTCCTGCTCGCGCTTCTCCTCGAGACAGGTACACCTATATACAACATACTCAGAAGGTTCGGGCTTGATTACGAAAAGGTTCTTAGCAAGATCAAGGAAATGCAGGACAGTGGAGAGCTCGGTGAGGAGAGCGCTCTTGCAAAGTACACAGTTGACCTGACGAAGCTGGCAAAAGAAGGAAAGCTCATGCCAGTTATAGGAAGGGAAAAAGAACTCCAGAGGGTGATAGAGATACTCTCAAGAAAAACCAAGAACAACCCCGTTTTAGTCGGGGATCCGGGAGTCGGAAAGACAGCTATAGTTGAAGGACTCGCTCAAAAGATAGTTAAAGGAGAGGTTCCAAAAGAGCTCAAAGGAAAGAGAGTCCTGATGCTCGATATGGGAAGGCTCCTTGCGGGCTCGAAGTTCAGAGGAGAGTTTGAAGAAAGACTCAAGGCGGTCATAGACGAGATTAAAAAGCTCGGAGATAAGGTGATACTCTTCATCGACGAGCTTCACACGATAGTTGGAGCCGGGGCAGCTGAAGGGGCTATGGACGCGGCAAACCTCTTAAAACCGGCGCTCGCTCGGGGAGAGCTCAGAGCGATAGGGGCAACAACTGTTGAAGAATACAGAAAGTACATAGAGAAGGACAAAGCTCTCGCAAGGAGATTTCAGCCGGTCTACGTCGATGAGCCTTCGGTTGAGGAAACGATAGAGATACTCAAGGGTTTGAGACCGGTTTACGAAGATCACCACAAAGTCAAGATAACGGATGAAGCTATAGAAGCGGCTGCAAAACTCTCAGCGAGGTACATAACAGACAGATTTCTTCCGGACAAGGCGATAGATCTCATAGATGAGGCTGCTTCCAAGACGAGGCTTTCTAGCCAAATGAAGGATCCAAGAGTAGTTGCCATGGAGAAGGATATGAAAGATCTCGAGGACGAGATAGACGATCTCACGATAAAGGGGCAGTACAAAGAAGCTGCGGATAAAAAGCAAAAACTCATAAAGATGAGAAAGGATTACGACGCGCTCATCAAGAAGCTCGGAATAAAAAATGGCAACACCGTCGATGAAGACGCCATAGCTAAGGTCGTTGAGAGCTGGACGGGAATACCGGCGAGCAAGATGGTCCAGTCTGAGAGAGAAAAACTCCTGAAGCTTGAAGAACTCATACACCAGAGAATAGTTGACCAAGAAGAGGCCGTTAAAGTGATAGCGGACGTGGTCAGAAAAGCGAGAGCCGGTATAAAGGATCCCAAGCGTCCGATAGGGACTTTCCTCTTCCTCGGACCGACTGGCGTTGGGAAAACCGAGCTCGCGAAAGCTCTGGCCGAGGTGCTCTTTGGAAGTGAGGACGCTATGATAAGGATCGACATGAGTGAATACATGGAAAAACACAGCGTCTCAAGGCTCATAGGAGCGCCTCCGGGATATGTCGGCTACGAGGAAGGAGGGCAGCTCACAGAAGCTGTCAGGAGGAGACCGTACAGTGTGGTTCTCCTTGACGAGGTGGAAAAAGCCCATCCGGAAGTCTTCAATGTGCTGCTCCAGGTCTTTGACGATGGAAGACTCACGGATGGAAAAGGAAACACAGTCGATTTCAGGAACACGATAATAATCATGACGAGCAACATAGCCAGTGATACGATACTCAGAAATCTCGAGAGAGGGAAGGACTTCGAGGAGATAGAGCAGCTCGTTAGAGAAGAGCTCAAGAGGTACTTCAGACCGGAGTTCATAAACAGGATAGATTCGGTGGTGATCTTCAAGCCGCTCAAGAAAGAGCAAGTAAAGCAGATAGTCGATCTGATGATAAAGAAGCTCGAGAAGAGGTTGAAAGACAAGAATTTGAAGCTCCAGATATCCGACAGCGCGAAAGAGTATCTTGCGAACAAAGGTTACGACCCAGCTTTCGGTGCAAGACCACTTAGAAGGGTGATAGAGAGGGAAGTTGAAACACCACTCGCGACAAAACTCATAGCTGGGGAGATAGAAGAAGGAGACACGGTGATGATAGATATAAAAGGTGGAAAGATAGATATAAGGAAAGCGGATCAAAGTTCGATGGTCCAGAAAGCGTCATAAAAAGGCTCCCGAACCTGGGAGCCTTTTTGTTAACCCACTTTGAAATGTTCCACCACCAGATCGTCGATCGACTTTTGAACTTTTTCATATTTGTATCTGCTGGCACTCTTCTTCAAGAGAGGAGTGAGACTCGCAAAATTTGGATAGCGTGTTAGAATATATCGCGAGGTGTTCTAAGTTGCAAGAGGCCATGAGGATTTACAAAATGCCAGTACCAAGAGAATTGCACCCAAAATTCAGGGAACTTCAGAAAAGCGCTGGTAGAATATACAGCAAAATTGTTTTTCTGGTGAGGAAAACCTACAAGCGCAAAGGCTTTTGGATATTCGAGAACGCGGTGAAGAAATTCATCGCTCTTTGGATTAGAGGTGCCCCGGTACACGCCCCCTCCAAGCAAGCTGTTGTTGAAGAATATTTTGATGCATTAAAAACCTGCTTCACTGGGAGGAAATCCAATTCGGGTCTCAAGCTACCTTTCAGAACTTCGATATGCAGGTCTTTCACTTGGAAGAACATAGCTGTAAAGCTATTTAGAGGTGGAACTCTCAGATTACCATTTGGAAATGGGGCAGAGCCCTGGTATACTCCCACAATTCTTTCTCAAGGTTTAGATATCAGAAGAGTTGAAATTGTGTACAACAAGCGGGTGAATAAGCGCCTCTTGTACGTTGCAAAAGCCGGTGACAGCTCGGTAGTAGGGTGTTGGTGTCCCCAGCAGATGTGAGGTACAATTCGCATCTGCTAAGCAAATGATAGGGATCTTCGAAAGGGGTGGTCTTGTGGCCAAGGTTCTAGTTGTTACGTCTGGAAAGGGTGGGGTTGGGAAGACAACCATCACCGCAAACCTTGGATGCACCTTGGCAAAGATGGGGGAAAAGGTAGCCCTTATAGATGCGGATATCGGACTTAAAAACCTCGATGTCGTACTTGGACTTGAAAACAGGGTGGTTTATACCCTACTGGATGTTGTTCAGGGAAGGGTTAAACCTCAAGAAGCTCTTGTCAGACACAAAGTTTTGAGAAATATGTACCTGCTCGCCGCATCTCAGATAGCCACCAAAGAGATGGTGTCACCGGAGGATATGAAAGCCCTTGTTAAGGAGCTTGAGAGAGATTTCGATTATATTTTGATAGACTCTCCTGCTGGTATAGAGAGAGGGTTCAGAAATGCAGTTTCCCCGGCTCACATGGCTCTCGTCGTGACCACCCCGGAACTTACGGCCATCTCCGATGCCGACAGAGTGATAGGACTTCTTGAAAATTTTGGATTCGATGATGATAGCATAAAACTCGTTATAAACAGGGTTAAACCGAAGATGATAAAAAGCGGTGATATGTTGACACAAGATGATATAAAAAGCGCTCTGGCTTTGGATGTGTTAGGGATTATCCCAGATTCAGAAGATGTGATAATTGCAACGAACAAGGGTATTCCAGTAGTTCTCGATGGAGTACCACTGACCTCCACCTTCGAGAACATTGCAAGGAGACTCCAAGGTGAGGCCGTTCCAGTGGAAAAAGATCTGAAAGTTTCAGAAAACAAAGGGTTCTGGGATTTCTTCAAGCACCTCTTCAGAAGAAGGGGTGAGAAATGATGAGACTGTGGTTTTTCAGAAGAAAGAAAAAGAAAAAAGGAAGCAGGGAAGACGCAAAAAAAAGACTTGAAACCATGATGAGCACTACTAGAAGAGAAAACCTGAATATGCAAAACATGATCATCCCGAAGGAAGAATTCGAGAGAAATTCCGAGGCCATAAAAGAAAAGATAACCTCTTGGGTTTCTGAAACGTTCAACGTGGATAGAAGCAAGGTTAAAGTGGAATTTGAGGAGAGGGAAGGGCACATAATAATAATCACGAACGTTCTATTCCATTGACAAAGGGAGGGAGAGTTGTGCTTGAGAGCTTCAACGTTGTGACTAGAAGAAGGAACGAGATCATAGATATAACTTCCAAGGTGAGAGAAGTGGTGAAAAAATCGAAAATTTCAAGTGGTATTTGTGTGGTCTACACCCCACACACCACAGCTGCTGTAACGGTGAACGAACACGCAGATCCAGCGGTGGCAACTGATATAGAAACAGCTTTGAACAGACTTGTTCCTCCGAATGCAGGCTATAAACACCTGGAGGGGAACTCAGATTCACATATAAAGACTTCTCTCATCAGTCCATCTATGACGCTTATAGTTGAAAATGGGGAGCCACTTCTTGGAACCTGGCAAGGGGTATTCTTCTGTGAGTTCGATGGTCCCCGTACCAGGAAGGTCTATGTGAAGGTGATCGAGGGGTGAGCACCCCTCGATTTTATCGGGAGGGGTAGAATATGGATTTGACGATTGACTGTTCTTTCAATCCGGAGTTTTGGCCCATTTCAAGGGAACTCTACCCGTTTTTCTTTCAACCAATCGGAGACCTCTCTCCTTTTCAAATAACCCTGAAAAATTTCATGAAAATTTCAAAGAAAATCCATGTTCATGTGGATAAAAGACTCTTGTTCATGGTCGAGGACCAGGCCGAGAAAGTTGGTGTCGATGTGGATACTGTTCCAATTTTTCCGGCGCTGGTTGTGAAGCCGATCCTCGTTGAGGATATTCAAGATGAAGACATGGAGAGGATAGAGAAAAACCCACGAGCGGTGATATTTGATCGCTCAGGAAAGATCTTGGCTTACTACTCAAAAGATTCAAAAGTCCCGAATGAGGGAAACTTCATAAAGGTGGACGTGAAAACCTTTGAACTTGAGGATTTCCCCGGAACTCTGAAAGGGAAAGGTGATATCGATCTTGGGCATTACCTCGTTATATCGGACGTAGATGACGTGAAAGTTGTGGTAACTGATGACACAGCCATAATCACCAGGGGAAAAAATCTGGCAAAGCTGTTTGAAAAGTTCGCCTTCGGTGACAGGAAGAAGGTTCATCGAACAGCATACAGACCGTGGGGAAGCTACACGGTTTTGGAGGATGCTCCAGATCACAAAGTCAAACGTATAACCGTTTTACCAAAAAAGAGGTTGAGCTTGCAGCTTCACAGAAGGCGCTCCGAGAGATGGACGGTTATCAGGGGAACAGCACGGGTAACATTGGGAAACGATGTAATCGATTTAAGCGTAGGAGAGAGTGTGTTCATACCAGTTGAAACGCCTCACAGATTGGAAAACCCATCTGATGAGGGCTTGGTGGAGATAATAGAAGTTCAAGTTGGAGATTACTTTGGAGAAGACGACATAATAAGGCTTCAAGATGATTTTGGAAGAGGTAATGAAGTTTAAAGGAGTGGTGAATCTGAAGTTTGCGGATACGCATGCCCATATACATTTTCCGAAATTTAAAAACGATCTGGATGATGTCATTAATAGATTTAAAGAAAGTGGTGGAAAGTTTTTGTTGAACATCGGTGTAAACATAGAAGATTCCGAGATTGCCGTCAAATACGCAAAGAGATATGGTTTTAAAGCTGCAGTGGGGATTCATCCGCATGATTCTAAGGAAGTGCCAGAAGATTTCTTAGAGAGGCTTCAGAAGATGGTAGCAGATGTAACAGTTGCAGCGATAGGGGAGTGCGGCCTCGACTATTACAGAGATCTATCACCAAGGGATGTTCAAAGGGAGGTTTTCCAATCGCAGATAGATCTAGCCGCTGCTTTGAATATCCCTTTAGTTGTCCACATAAGAGATGCCTATGAGGATGCCTATGAGATACTCTCCAGCTCGGAGTTGCCGAATCCTCCAGGCGTGATACACGCGTTTTCCGCTGATGAAGAGTGGGCCCTTAAATTTGTCAAATTGGGTTTCTTCATAGGGATAGGAGGACCTGTGACATATCCAAAAAATCATAAGCTCAGAGATGCCGTGAGGATTGTTGGAATCAAAAACATTCTCACGGAGACGGATTGCCCATATCTGCCACCCCAAAGGTTTCGGGGAAAGAGAAATGAACCGTCCTATATAAAATACGTTCTGGAAGAACTCTCTGGGATTTTCGGAAAGGATCCAAAGGAAATAGGAGAGGCAACTTTAAAGAATGCCTTGGAGGTGTTCAGGAGATGATGATATTCGCCCACCGCGGATATTCTTTGAAATACCCGGAAAATACTTTAACAGCTTTCAAGAAAGCTTTTGAAATAGGAGCAGACGGTATAGAACTCGATGTGAGGCTGTCAAAGGATGGAAAGATTTACGTATTCCATGACAAGGATATGTTGAGGATATTCGGAGTTGATAAGAAAGGGAGAGAGCTTTTGTTTGAGGAGATAGAGAGCTTCAGATACAGAGGGGAAAGGGTCCCAAGTCTTGAGGAGGTTCTCGACATAATCCCGACAGGGAAATGGGTCATAGTTGAAATTAAGGAGTTTGACGCGGGAGAAATCGCAGTTCAGCTCGTCATAGAAAAAGGGCTGAAGGATAGAGCCATATTCTCCTCTTTTAACCATAATCTCATAAAAGAGCTCAAGTATCACCATCCGAACTTGAACTTCGCATTCCTTTTAGACGAAAGATATAGAGAGGTTGATCCCAAGGCACTGGTGGACTACATATTAAAAACTCATCCTCACTCGGTTCACATACCGAAGGATGCCTTCGACATAATTCCAGACCTTGCAAGAAGATTCGTACATACGATGAAAGAAAACTGTATTGATGTGTTCCTGTGGAACGCAAACGATTTGGGCTTCGTGAAAAAGAATGCTCAACTTTTCGACGCTTTGATAATCGACGATGTGGAGAAATTTGTTTCGTGGAAAAGAGGAGTGAGAGCGTGAAAACCAATGAGAAGAGGGTTGTGATGATATCTGTGATGGGTGAGGTCTCCCATCCACTTGTCCGAATGCCGAGACTGGACGGGGAGGGAAATGCGTATTACGTTCCGAGCGTTGGAGGAATAACCTATAACTTTTCACTTGGTGACCTGGCTTTCAAGCCATACGCTGATCATGTGGAACCTGATGTCTCGATCAAAAACAAGGACAGATCGGAAAACGAAGCGCTGATATCACTGGCATCAATTGGAAATGAAGCAATCGTTGCGTCGGGTGATGGAAAGGGAATGAAGGGGTTTGTCATTGGAAAACACGGTGGAATAGATCATGTATTGGTTCACTTCCCCGAGAAGGAGAAGCTCTCGATAGGGGACAAGGTGTTGATAAAGGCATGGGGTCAGGGATTGAAAATATTGGATCATCCAGAAATAGGAGTTTACAACATCGATCCCGAGCTGTTCGACAAGATCTTCACCGAAAACGCAGGGAAGATCATCGCTCCCACGACAACTATCGTACCAGGTTTCATGATGGGGTCGGGTATAGGAGCGACGAATCCCGCCGCAACGGATTACGACATAAACACCAGGGATGAGCATTTAGTTGAGGAGCATGGAATAGACAAGATAAAGATAGGAGATTTGGTGGCAATAGATAATCACGATTGTAGGTACGGTGTAGGGGGATACAAAGAGGGTTTTATATCCGTAGGTGTGGTTGTTCATTCAAACTGCATAACTACGGGGCATGGTCCCGGTGTCGTTGTGGTCCTAACTGGTCCGAAAAGGAGTATAGAAATCATCAAAAGTGAAAATGCAAATATAAAGAATTTTATGGGATGGTGAGATTCTGAACGGGATTCTGAAATTCCTAGAGAACACGGATGGAGTTTCCGTTGCACTGACCGGAAGGGACCCGAGTTATTTGAGGGAAATCTCTTTGGAGATTCCTAAAGAACTTGAGGGATTCGCACTCCGAGGCACAGATATGATGATAGTGGATCCAGAAGGCGAAGATATAAGCATAGATACCATAAGAGATGCTTCAAGATTTCTAATGTACTCCCCGGAGTACTCCAAGAGAAAATACGTCATCATCTACGACGCGGACAGGATGAATCAACAAGCTGCAAATGCTTTTTTGAAGACCCTAGAGGAGCCCCCAAGATACGGGACCATAATTCTGACGACGACAAGATGGTACTATTTGCTACCAACCATGAGAAGTAGAGTGGTCAGATTTTCTATAAACCCATCCCCGGTTAAGGAGGAGCGCCATCCTTGGATTGTGACGATAGCCGAACATAATTGGAGAGCTAGAGAACAGTTAAAAAATGCCAGGAAAAAGCTAGAAAAGATTGAATCCCTGGAAGATGAAAAGATCGTGAAAATCTTATTAGGGAAATCCAACACACTTGAGCTTTACCTGGCGGCGTTTGAGATTCTCAAAAGACTCTCAAATTCTGATGAATCAAGACTCGTGAAGATGATCGATTTGATATCATCCAAATTCTCTGGAAAGGACTTTTTCAGATTGAACGCCATCCTTTCTGAAGCTGCCCTTTGGCTTATGGAAATTCACGAAATATGGGATCTGGAAAATGCCAGGTTCTTTGACTCCATATCTAGGGCAAGGATGGCGAACTTCAACAACTTGTTGACACTTTACAACATAGCGATAAGGTACAAGGAGATGACGAGGGGGGATGAAGCTTGGAACTCACAGCAACCGTTTACGGAGTCGAATTCGTCCCGGTAGGAAGAATTCGGTATTATGCCGATAACGGCGAGGATATAAAACGAGGAGATCTCGTTATGGTGATAGGTGACTTCGGGCTTGAAGTAGCTAAGGTAGTCGTTGGAAAGAGAGAAATGAGTATAGAAGAGCTCAGATATGAGCTCAAGGCAATCATAAGAAAACTCACGGAGGAAGATCTGCAGATCCACAGAAAAAATGAGGAGGATGCTAAGAAGGCCAAAGAGGTTTTCAAAAGCATGATAAGAGAAATGAACTTACCGATGAAACCCATTCTTGCGAAGTACACATTTGACCGGTCAAAACTCATCTTTTTTTTCTCTTCAGAAGAGCGAGTGGATTTTCGAGAACTGGTCAAGGAGCTCGCCAGACACTTTAAAACCAGGATCGAGTTGAAGCAGCTTGGTGTGAGAGACGAGATGAAGCTCATGGGAGGGTTGGGACTCTGTGGAAGACCCGCATGCTGCACGGTGTTTTTGAGAGAATTTCAATCCGTCACTTTAAAGCACGCTAGAAAACAGCAGATGATGATAAACCCTGCAAAGATATCCGGAACCTGCAGAAGACTCCTGTGCTGCCTTACATATGAACATGACTTTTACGAGAAAGCACTTGAAGGAGTTCCAGATGAGGGAAGCTCGGTTGAATACGAAGGTAAAAAGTGCAAAGTGATAAATGTGAACGTCTTTCTGGATGAAATCACACTCATGTGTGAAGGGAAAAAAGTTGTAAAAGTCGAGCTGAAATACTTCAAGTACGCATCTAGCAGGGATAAATACATATCCAACAAGGACTAATTTTCCTTCTTTCCTTCATCCTTTTTGCTGGAGAGCTTGGAAGCTATTTTATATTCTTCCATTGCATCCTCCAGCCTTCCTATCTTTTCGTATATCTCAGCGAGCTTGATATGAAGGTCAGGATTGAGAGGATCCCTCTCTATTCTTTTTTTAAGTCTCTTCACTATATGCCTGGAATCCACAAGCATCAGGATCAAAAAGAACACAGCCGCTGACACAACGGTGACAGCCACATAAACAGCTATGGGTTTCTTCTCAGGGGATCCCCTCTTCTCAGCTTGGCTAGTCGCTGAGATCATCTCATTTAGGTTCTCAAGCTTCCTTCTCAGATCTTCTTTACTTGAGTGAAGACTATCAAACCTCTTTTTCAGTTCAACATAAGTTTCGCTGGAAGCACCTGTCTTTAGTGCTTCGTCTATATCCATCGAAAGTGACACGTAGCTGTCAACTTCTCTTGAGTGTGGAAAATCTATATCGAGCATCTTGGATAGAGCCCATACCTCCATATAGTTCTTTTCCCCTTCCTCGAACTTCTCTTCAAGAACCCCGGAAATTGCCTTTTTCAACTCCTGCTCATTGATGCAGGACAAGGTCATATAAGGCTTTGGATCGAACTTCAAGGGATCCTTCATGTACCTTTCCACGAGGCTCCTCGCGATATTTCGACATCCTACCTTTAAAAAGCTCCCAACCATATTGCACACTTTGATCGCATTCTCATCCAGATCTTCGAGTCTTTTTTCAAGCTCATCTTTGAAGTTAAAAATAACTTTCAGATCTTCGAAGAGCTCTTTGCTCACCGATCCTTTCCTGATCAGTCCTTCGAGCAGAGCGTTGAAGTCTTCTTTCACAACTGCATCACCTATATCTGGGTCAGAAGATAGCTTCTTCTTCACGAAGATCATCTTTCCCAGATTCTCGATATTCTCCTGAGGATGTTCAGCTATGTATATCTTCAAGAGTTTAACCGCCTTTTCGACATCCTCTCTAGAAGCTTTCACGATGTCCTGCTTAGTAACGGGAAAAGATGAGATCGAAATCAGCATCATAAGGATCAAAATAAAGCTTCTCAAAACCTGAATCACTCCTCCTCAAAATGAGGCTTTATGAAATACTTCCAAAACGTGTTTATGAATATGGTGAGTGGAACGGCTATAAATATCCCCATAAGTCCGTAGACTTTCCAGAGGAGCAGTATAAAAAACAGCATTTCAACAGGACTGATATTCGAATACCCTTTCATCATGTGTATGAAAGTTATGAAGGAAATAGCATGGATTGCGAGCGTTATCAAGGTCATTATAACAACACCTTTAAAGCCCAGTGAGAGGGAGAACAAAAGCACAGGTATATACTCAAACAGAACCCCAACTATTGGCATGAAATTCGTGACAAATGCCCATACACCTATGGTAACGCTATATTTCAAATTCATCACCTGGAATGCAGTGAAAAATAAGAAACCCGTTAGCAGTGCTGTTACAAAAACCGCTTGGACGAACCTCATCAAATTCGCGAAAAGCTCATTTGAAAATGGTAAGACGATCGGATAAACCCTTTTCGGATAGAGCACTTTTGGAAGATCTCTAACGTGTTTGAAATAAACAAGGGAATAAATTGTCCCGAGAATCACAAAGAATAGCTGCATAACAAAATTTGGGGTAGAAGTTGCCAGAGCTGCTAAAACACCGTTGACGTAATCGCTCACCTTCGGCTTTATGTACTCGATGGATTTTTGGAAGAGATCTAGCATCTTTTCATTCTCGAAGAACTTCTTCCACCCTTTTAAGTTAACTTCACCCATTATCAAGTTATAGAAACTTCCAAACTCTTTGACCACAGCGGGAATTATCAGCCAAAGTGTGAAAGCCAGGAACAGAAAATAAAGTGATAGTGAAATGAATATACTCAGAGTTCTATTCTTCAAAAATCTTTCCACCAATTCGTTGAGAGCCTTTAATACAGAAACAGAGACGAAGACTAAAATCAGGACAGCTGCAACATCCTTCACCATGAACACCAAAACTATGAACAAAAAAAGTAGAAGCGTTATAAGCATCGCAAGGTTTCTATCACTCAAATTGATATCTCCCCACCTGCCCTTGATGTTTCAAAATAGCCTCTTATCTCATCTCTATCAGAAGTCTTCCCTAAAACTATCATCAGTTTTATCCTGGCTTTCTGGGCGGAGACCTCTTGGCCCAAAATGACCCCTCTTCTGGCGAGATCTGCCCCTCCACCTTTGTATCCGTAAACATCCAAAACCCTTCCTTTGAAACACCTGGATGTCAAGACCACAACCACTCTATCTATCACATCCGATACGGCATCAGCAACCTCTGGAGGTACATTCCCTCTTCCAAATCCCTCCAAGACAATTCCCTTGTACCCCATATCGACAATCTTTCTGAGGATATTTCCATCATCTCCAGTAAACGTCTTCACAAGGGCTACTTTACTTTCTATTCTATCCGTCTCTATGTTCATTCTGAGAAGAGGCTTCCTGAAGAAAATCACCGCATCCTCATCGACTATTCCGAGCGGTCCATACCCGGGCGATTCGAACGTCGCAACATTACTTGTGTAAGTCTTTGTGACTTCTCTCGCCGCATGCACCTCATCGTTCAAACACACCATAGCTCCCATGCCTACTGCACTTTCCGAAGAGGCTACTCTGACGGACGACAACACATTCCTCGGCCCATCCGTGCCAAGTTCGTTTATGTTCCTCATAGCGGCTGTGAGTACTATTGGCTTCTCGGTCTTAACAGTTAGGTCGAGAAGGTATGAAGTCTCTTCCAGCGTGTCGGTACCATGTGTTATCACAACTCCATCGACCTCTGGATCATCCACAATTGACTGAACCTTCCTTGATAGCCTCCACATCATTTCAGGTGTCATATAGGGACT
>JALWTT010000003.1 GCA_027077795.1 Thermotogaceae bacterium
GGTTCGGCACACAAGGTTGTGGTGAAAAGGGGAAAACTCATCCAATGGGTTATAAAATGCTGCACAAAGAATTCCGAGGGTTAAAGAATCCCCAGCTTTTTCAACTCCCTTTTCAAAACCTCCTCCTTATCACGGGATAAAGGCTCAAAGGGATGTCGTGGGAAGCCTGCATTGATACCTCTCAATTTCAGAATAGCGTGTGCTACAGAAATTGAGGAGGAAATGTGAAGCAGTTTTCTCAATCTAAGAACCAGCAATTGAAGTTCGGACGCTTTCTTCATATCCCCAGCTTCGCAAGCGTTGTAAAGATCTACCACGAATTCAGGCAGAGCGTTCGCCACACCGGAGATGATGCCCCTTGCCCCCAGAGCGTATGCTCCCACAACCAGTGCTTCTGTACCTATGATGAATTCGAAATCTTCTTCGCCAAGTGTATCGATGAATTCAAAGAAGTTCACCAAGGAGAAACTGCTATCCTTCAGTCCCCGCACACCGACATCGTATAGCTTTTTCAGAAGTGATGGAGAAATTGGATATCCTACCGTTTTGGGATTGTTGTAAACGTAGACCGGTACACTCACGCTGTCTACGAGCTTCGCGAAGTAATCTATTATATCTGCTTCACTATGGGAGTAATAGTAAGGTGCCACACTGGCGACAGCTAAGACTCCTGCCTTCTCGGCGAATTTCGCCACATCAACAGCTGCAGAGGTGTAAGTACTTCCAACCTGTGCGATGACGGGTATCTTTCCCTGCACCTCCTCCATCACCGTATCGATAACCATTTTCTTCTCTTCCGATTCCAAAAGTGGCCCACTTCCATAGGTACCACATACGAAGAGTCCCTGTACTCTATCTTTCAAAAAACGGACGATGTCTCTGGTTGCTTCTCTGTCGACACTTCCTTCCTCGGTGAATGCAGTTAACACAGGTGGTATAACTCCCTTGAATCTGTACCTCATGGTCTCCCTCCTCCTTCTACATCAAATCTTCTCATCTTCTTCCTTTATATTTTCCAATCTTTTTATGTGTCTTTCCTCCAGCTGCTTTATATGAACTTCCATGATCTCCCTGGCGGTCTTGGGATCGGATGATTTTATGGCTTCAAACATTTCAAGGTGCTCTCTATTGCTTTTTTCCACAGCATCGGGAAGATACACACCCACTTTCATTATTTCCAGTATCTTATCTTTCAAAGCGAACTGAAAACCATGTAGAATTTCACTGTTGGCAGCTTCACCTATTATCAGGTGAAATTCATAATCAAGATGAAATCTTCTGGGACTTTGTTTATCACAGTTCAGCAATTCAAGGAGTTTGTCCTCCAGCTTCTTCAGGTGTTCTTCCGTCCTCCTGATGGCGGCAAGACTTATAAGTTCACATTCTATGGCCCTTCTCGCTTCTAATAGATCCCGGATCTCTTTTTCCTTGGAAATTACCATGTACTTCAAGGAGCTTTTTATTATGGAAAGGTTCAAATTCTCCGATATGTAGTTTCCCTTACCCCATTTTCTCTGAACCACACCAAGGAAGGAAAGAGCGCTTATAGCTTCTCGGACAATCGGCCTGCTTATCTGGAATAGCTCAGCGAGTTCCCTTTCTGAAGGGAGTTTATCGCCTGGCTTCAATTTCCCTTCTGCGATGGCTTTCTGGATTTGTTTCATGATGCTTATAGAACTCGTGGTCTTTTCTATTTTGTTGAACACCTCAATACCCTCCCATCTGTGGTATGGAGGTTTTACCACTTAAATTATAACCTAATAAAGAAAATTCCCAAAACGAAATTCACGAACAATTTCAAAATTCTTTTAAAAGAGTACAGGATATCTCAGAGCGACATGAATACCGCATGGGGGCTCTACGTGGAGGAAGGGTGCGTTTACGTAGCTGATGGATACAACGGTATGGTGAAGATAGATGCTTCGAACCCATCGAATCTGGAAGTATCGTTCGATATGCTATGGTTTAATATAGAC
>JALWTT010000004.1 GCA_027077795.1 Thermotogaceae bacterium
CCCCTATCCACTTTATTTTCAGGTTAAAGATCTGAAAATAAAGTGGATAGGGGTGGATTGTGGTTCGGCAGATCATCCCATGAACACGGTTTTGAGAGAAATAAGACCTGATGTTGCAAAATTGGCTGATAGGCATTTCAGAGAGAAATATGGAAAGCCCCTCGATGAATATTTCACTGACGAGACCTATCAGCTTATGCATACATATCTCTTCCCCTACAAGATACTGCACGCAGAAAACCTGGGCGGTGATATAGAGAAGGTTCTGAACAGGCGTATGTGGATTGGAATATTCCCGTGGAAGTTAGTGGACGGTGAATCCGCCATGGCCAGGGTGGCGGCTTTTGAGATCATTCAAGATTGATTTTTTTTATTTTAGAAAAATCTTTTAAATCTGTGAAAAGGAGTGATGCTATATGAGGAGAAATCCACCAGAAAAGGTGAGTCAAGATAAGGTTATCTTCAGTGTTGAGGAGATAGAAGCTCTTCTCGCACCACCTGAGATGCCAAAACCCGCTTTCGAACCGGCGTACATAGAGGTGAAAAACAGGGAAGGAGAAACGCACACTCTGGTCATACGGGAAGCCAAAAAGGAGGAAGCCCCTCTTCTGATAGATTTCATGAAGAAATTTGTAGATGTAGATCATGACTTTTACGATATAGTGGGCGCAAGGGTTCTGGCAGAACTTTTGGGATGGTATAGGAACAGGCTAAAGGATCCCTATGTTTTAGTTGGGCTAATTGACGGGGAACTTGTGGGTTTTGCCAATGGGAGGCTTATGAACGAGGATATAAATATCTCTCTCCACACGATGGCTTTCAAGAGAGGATTCAGAATAGGTGCGATAATGTACTATGCGAAAGCCCAATACGCATTCGAAGTGCTTGGAAATGAGGAATGGTGGGCTACCTATGAGAGCTATAACGGTTTTAAGAGATGGGGGATTGGGATGGCTCAGCCTTCATATCCGTGGCCGGAATATCAGCACGAGCTCGGTGGAGCAAGGGTTTACTACATAACTAAGGATTACTGGGACAGCGTGGTTAAGAATTATCTACTGGATTACATTGGAAGCGATCTAAAAAGGCCCGTTCCTGAAGATCTACTGAAGGCCAATGAGACTTTGAGTGTACCGGAAAAGATAGAGGTTTAATTCTTAATTTAGAGCCACTGCCCCCGCGTTTAGTGCGGGGGCTTTTTCTATAACAGTGCTGTGCTAAAATCGTAGAAAATTCAAAGAGCTGGGAGGATGGAGATTTGAAAATAGGGTATTTAGATGTACTTCGCATCCTCTACAATGAAAGGCCGCACGGGAAAGTAAAGATAGGTCTTGGCTTGAAAAGGATAGAAAGGCTCCTTGAGCTTCTGGAAAATCCCCAGGAAGGATATAAAAAGTTTCACATAACTGGGACCAATGGTAAAGGCTCAGTTGCTCGGCTGTTGCACGGTTACCTCACGAGGCTCGGTGTTAAGACTGGCGCGTTTTTCTCACCCCATCTTTACACTTTCAGAGAAAGAATCCTCATAAATGAGAAAATGATTTCCGAAGATGATGTTGTCGAGATATTCGAAGAAGTTTATGAGAAAGTTAAGGTTTTAGATGAGCTTGGAGAGGATTGGATGCCCAGCTTTTTCGAAACCTTAACGGCGATGGTGTACCTGTATTTCAAGAAGAAACGAGTAGACTGGGCTGTGATCGAAGTTGGACTGGGAGGAAGGCTCGATGCAACTAATGTCATAATCCCTGAGGTTTCGGTTATAACCACGGTAGATTTTGATCACATGAAGATCTTGGGAGATAGTCTTGAGAAGATAGCTTGGGAGAAGGCTGGGATTATAAAAGAAGGGGTTCCTGTGGTAACGGGTGAGACGAAAAGAGAGCCCTTGAGAGTCATAGAAGAGGTGGCTAATGAACGCAGTGCCCCTTTGTCTATTCTTGAAAGAGACTTTTTCTTCTGTGATACCTCCCTGGGGTTGAACGAAAATCTCTTTTCCTATAGGGGAGAGAATTATTTCAAAGATCTCGTTTTAAGAATGAATGGAAGACACCAGGTTCAGAATGCCACCGTTGCGATCAAAACCTTGGAAGTGTCAAAGCTTCTTGAGGAGCATACTTTGCGTCATACTTTGAAGGAAGTGGTTAATCCTGGTAGGTTCGAGGTGATAAGTTACGAGGGGAAAAAGGTGGTTTTAGATGGTGCTCACAATGTATCCGGTATGTCCGTACTCGCCATGACGCTTGAGGATTACCTTCCAAATGAGGAGATGATAGGAGTTATTGGTATTCTTGACGATAAAGAAAGGGAAAAGATGGTGGAAAAGATTCATCACTTCTTTGGAAAGGTTTATGTCACAAAGCCCAGATCACATAGGGCGGAAAGATTCTATGAAGTGTGCGATATGTTCAAGAAAAGGAAAGTTCCGTGTGAGTTAGTTGAGAAAGGTATCGATGCTTTTGAGAAAGCGTTGAAAGACCCGTCGGAAATTGTGGTAGTTGCTGGTTCTTTATATCTGGTTGGAGAGATCAGGATGCTCATAAAAGAGGGGAAAGTCTTAAAAGAATGGGAGATTTCTTGAGAGGTATGTGTTAAAATAATCAAAAATTCTGGGGAGGTGGTGGGTATGAAGAAACTTTTGGCTTTGATTTTGATATTTTCCATTTCAATGGCTCTCTTTGCTGGCATAGTGGATGAGATAAAATCTCGCGGATATCTCATCATGGGAACCGAGGCTACTTATCCTCCGTTTGAATATGTGGATGAGAAGACCAAGCAAGTGGTGGGATTCGATATAGAAATCGCGGAGGCTATAGCTCGCAAGCTCGGTGTGAAACTCGTCGTTAAAGACATAGCCTTTGACGGGTTGATCCCTGCGCTTCTCACCAAGAAAATAGATGTAATCGTTGCGGCTATGACGATAACACCTGAGAGGTCGAAAATGGTGGCCTTTTCAAATCCGTACTTCACGGCAGGACAAGTCATCGTAGTGAGAAAGAAGGATTCTTTCAGACCAAAGGGATATGGAGATTTGAAAGGGCATAGAGTCGGTGTGCAGCAAGGAACCACCGCTGATATAGATGTGAGTAAAGTGAAGGGTGTGGATGTAGTTAGGTACACGAGATTCACCGACGCTTTCTTGGATCTTGCCATAGGTAGGCTTGATGCTGTTGTGCTTGATTTTGCGCCGGCACAGGCTTATGTGAAGTTCAACCCAGATCTTGTGATATCGAGCCCGGTCCTTTCAGAGGAAAAGTTTGGGATAGCTGTAAGGAAGGAAGATAAAGATCTTCTTAAAATCGTGAACGAGGTTTTAAAAGAATTGAAGACCAAAACTGCCTATGATTATTTGCTTGACAAATGGTTCTAATGGCGTGATTGGCTGAAAAGCTGGGGGTCCGTATGGGACCCCCTTTAAGTTGAAAATTGGGGGGAAGAGCATGATATATCAAATACAAGTACTTGTTAGAAGTTTTGACTACCTTCTCATAGGAGCGTTGATGACCCTGAAGATAACCGCAGTTTCTGTTTTAATGGGGCTCGTAATAGGGACTTTCGTTGGTATGGGTAGACTCTCTAAAAGCAGAGCTTTCAGCTGGCCAGCCAGTGTGTATGTCGAGTTTTTAAGGGGGACACCCCTGCTTGTTCAGATATTCCTCATATACTACGGACTCCCAAGTTTGGGTTTGAATTTAAAGGCATTTCCAGCAGCTGTGATAGCGCTTGGAATAAACAGCGGTGCATATGTTGCCGAGATAGTGAGAGCAGGCATTCAATCAGTTCCCAAAGGGCAATATGAAGCTGCGAGATCCCTTGGCATGACCCACGGACAAGCTATGAGGTACATAATTCTGCCTCAGGCTTTTAGAAACATTCTCCCGGCACTTGGTAACGAATTCATCGCACTGCTCAAGGACAGTTCACTGGTTTCGGTTATAGGAATAACCGAGCTGATGAAATCGGGTCAGATCGTGATAAGCAGAACTTTTGCCTCGTTTTCTATATACGGCGGGGTTGCACTGATATACTTTGGGATGACTTTTACTCTCTCGAGAATAGTCAGGTATGTTGAGAAAAGGTTGGCGATAGCATGAGTGAGATACTCAAGGTTGAAGGCCTCCATAAATATTTTGGAAAACTTCATGTTTTGAGAGGAATAGATCTAACACTGGAAAAAGGGGAAGTGCTGGTGATAATAGGTCCAAGTGGTTCGGGGAAAAGCACGCTTTTAAGGTGCATAAATCATTTGGAGGATTACCAAAAAGGTAGGATATTCTTCGAAGGCAGGCTGGTGAATCCGAAGAAAGATGTGAATTACCTCAGAACGAAAATAGGTATGGTGTTCCAGCATTTCAATCTTTTTCCGCATTTGAAGGTGATAGAAAACCTGACGCTTGCACCTATGAAAGTTCTTGGAGTGAGCAAAGAAGAAGCGGAGAAGAAAGCCCAGGTTTTGCTTGAAAGAGTAGGACTCCTCGATAAGAGGGATGAATATCCGATAAGGCTTTCAGGAGGCCAACAGCAGAGGGTTGCAATAGCGAGGGCTTTGATGATGGATCCAGATATAATGCTTTTCGATGAGCCAACCTCCGCTTTGGATCCCGAGCTTGTTTACGAAGTGCTTGAAGTCATGAAGGATTTAGCATCTTCTGGAATGACAATGATAGTAGTTACTCATGAGATGGGGTTTGCTAAGGAAGTTGCGGACAGAGTTATGTTCATGGATAGTGGGGTTATAGTTGAACAAGCTCCACCGGATGAGTTCTTCGCCAACCCAAAAAACGAGAGGACGAAGGAGTTTTTGAAAAGGATTTTAAGCTTCTGATTTGATAGAATCAGGGTTGTGTAAAATGACATGGAGGTGGTTGGATGAAGACTCTGAAGATAGATCACATAGGTATAGCTGTAAAGGATGTTGAGGAAAGGCTCAAACTTTATAGAGATCTTTTGGGTTTGAAGGTGGACCATGTAGAAGAGCTTCCTGAGAGAGGTCTTAGGGTTCACTTCATAAGCATTGGTGAATCGAGATTTGAGCTCTTGGAGGAGATATCCGAGGATAGCGAAATACATTCGTTTCTTGAGAAAAGGGGAGAGGGTTTTCACCATATAGCTCTTAGGGTTGAGAACATAGAAGCTTTCATAGAAAAAGCCAAACAGCTCGGTATAAAACCCCTTTCAGATGAGCCAAAGCCTGGTGCACATGGCAGCAAGGTGGTATTCTTGCATCCAAAAACCACAGGAGGTCTTTTAATAGAGCTCGTAGAAGGGGGAGAAGAGTGATGGATATGAAAGAACTGGTGAATAGTCTAAAGGAGCTTGAAGGCAGGATAGAAGAGGGCGGAGGAAAGGAAAAGATCGAAAAGCAACATAAGAAAGGAAAACTTACAGCAAGGGAAAGGCTGGAAATATTGCTTGATCCTGGCAGTTTCATGGAAATAGATAAGTTTGTAAAGCACAGAAACACTTATTTCGGGCTTGACAAGGCTGAGCTCCCTGCTGACGGGGTAGTAACAGGCATTGGAAAGATAAATGGAAGGCCCGTTGCCGTTTTCTCGCAGGATTTCACGGTAATGGGTGGATCCTTGGGAGAAATGCATGCTAAGAAGATCATGAAGGTTATGGACCTTGCACTCGAGCTTGGGATACCGTTCATAGGAATAAACGATTCTGGTGGTGCAAGGATTCAGGAAGGTGTGGATTCTCTTTTCGGATATGGTGAGATTTTCAAGAGGAACACGTGGGCTTCTGGTGTTATCCCACAGATAAGTGTTATAGCAGGTCCTTGTGCTGGTGGTGCGACTTACTCTCCGGCGATAACGGATTTCGTGGTAATGGTTGATAAGAAATCTCACATGTTTATAACGGGGCCACAGGTTATAAAGGCCGTGACTGGTGAAGAAATAGATTTTGAAGGCCTTGGAGGAGCAGCGGTGCACAATTCCAAGAGCGGTAACGCTCATTTTATGGTCTCAAACGACGAGGATGCGATGAAACTCGTGAGGATGCTGCTCTCTTATATACCGCAGAATAACATGGAAGAGCCGCCCTACATAGAAGGGGATTATGATCTTTCCATGAGTGAGAAGATTTACGAAATAGTCCCGACACAGCCAAGAAAGGGCTACGATGTCAGGGATGTCATCAAGCAAGTTGTGGACGAGGGAAGCTTTTTAGAAGTTCACGCTTCTTTTGCTCAGAGTGTGGTGGTTGGTTTTGCAAGGATTGCAGGTAGATCTGTGGGAATAATTGCCAACCAGCCAGCAGTTCTTGCCGGGGCGCTCGATATAGATTCTTCAGATAAAGCTGCTCGCTTCATAAGGTTTTTGGATGCTTTTAATATACCCATTGTGACTTTTGTGGATACACCTGGGTATCTTCCGGGTGTGGCTCAGGAACATGGTGGAATAATTAGACATGGTGCAAAACTTCTTTTTGCGTACAGTGAAGCTACTGTTCCGAAGATCACGGTCATACTTAGAAAAGCTTACGGTGGGGCCTACATTGCTATGGGAAGCAAGCATCTTGGAGCAGATTTCGTTGCAGCTTGGCCCTCCGCTGAGATCGCAGTTATGGGCCCTGAAGGTGCGGCTAATATAATATTCAGGAAACAGATAGAAGCTTCGGAGAATCCTGAAGAGGCGAGAAAGAAGTATATAGAAGAGTACAAAGAAAAGTTTGCTAATCCTTACATGGCAGCTTCGAGGGGTTATGTAGATGCGGTTATAGATCCGGCCAAGACAAGAGAATGGATCGCTAAAGCTTTAGAACTTGGGGCTACTAAGGTTGAAGCCAGGCCCAAGAAGAAGCACGGCAACATACCCCTGTGAGGTGATTTGATGCATCCGACCGTTGGCGAAGTTACTTTTGTGGGTTTGTTCATGGTATTTTCCATATTCGTGGTTTTGTACATAATCTTTTACGCTATGGGATTTGTCACCAGGCTGGTTGAGGGTTTTGGAAAAAAGAGAGTCAAGATCAGAATGGTTTCGGAAAGAGTAGTGAGTCATGAGGACGAAGAAGTTGTGGCCGCTATAATTGGAGCTCTTAGCTTGCACTTTGGGAGATCTTTTAAAGTGA
>JALWTT010000005.1 GCA_027077795.1 Thermotogaceae bacterium
TCCTTGTCATGAAGAAACCCCCGTAAGGGGGATCAAACTTCTTCTTCCTTGATTTCTTCCTCTATCTCCTCCAGTTCTTCCATAATGACCTTTTCTTCTTCCTTCTTTTCCTCCTCTTCTTCCTCCCTCAGAGGAACTCCTTCTCTTCCCTCAAGATACGCGTTGGCTATGACAGATGTGATTAGCTTTATGGATCTTATGGCATCGTCATTACCAGGGATCACGTAGTCTATCAGATCTGGATCACAGTTCGTATCGACGATCGCAACGATGGGAATACCAAGCTTGTTAGCCTCTGCAACGGCTATCTTTTCCTTTCTTGGATCCACAACGTAGAGAATATCAGGTATACGGGTCATGCCTTTGAGACCACCGAGATTCTTTCTGAGTTTTTCGAGAATCCTTCTTATTCTACTGAGCTCTTTCTTTGGAAGTTTTTCAAGTTCTCCACTCTTTTCTTTCTCTTCCAGCTCTATCAGTTTCTCTATCCTGGATCTTATGGTTTTGAAATTTGTAAGGAGTCCTCCAAGCCACCTGTTGTTCACATAGAAAGCTCCACATCTTTCAGCCTCATCTTTTATAACCTGTTGAGCTTGCTTTTTGGTTCCCACAAAAAGAATGGTTGCTCCTTCGCTCGCCTTATCTCTAACGAATGCGTAAGCCTGTTCCAAAAGTTCCAGCGTCTTCTGGAGATCGATTATGTATATGCCCTTCCTTGCAGTGTAGATATAGGGAGACATTTTGGGGTTCCATCTGCGAACTCGATGCCCAAAATGAACACCTGCTTCAAGCAGTTGCTTCATCGTAACTACTGCCATCCTCACACCTCCATTTGGTTTTAAACCTCCGTCCCCTTCAACTCCGGGCCGGCCTTTAAACAGGCACCGAGGCCGGGATCCAGGGACGTGTGTTTTCTTGTGAGATTATATATTCTCAAAAGGATTTTGTCCAGTTTTTTGTTCCCGATTCGATTATTTTATCATTTAAATGTAACGATTGCTATAAAATATTATGCAATTAAAATTGATAATGATGATGTGCTTTCAAATAGTGCTATATCGTTTCCAGCCAATTCCGTGAGAACCTCTTGACAAACCATCTGAGCTTTCATATAATGATTTCACGGAGGAGGTGAAACGATGGCTGATAGGAAGGAGTACGTAGTTGGAATAGATCTTGGAACGACGAACTCCGTGATAGCCTGGATGAAACCGGATGGAAACGTCGAGGTCATTCCCAATGCTGAAGGAAGCAGGATAACACCTTCTGTTGTTGCGTTCACGAAAACCGGTGAGATACTCGTTGGAGAACCTGCGAAGAGGCAGATGATATTGAACCCCGATAGAACGATAAAATCTATAAAGAGGAAGATGGGATCGGATTACAAGGTAAGGATAGATGATAAGGAGTACACTCCTCAGGAGATAAGCGCCCTTATACTGAAGAAATTGAAGAAAGATGCGGAATCCTATCTTGGAGGAGAAATTAAAAAGGCTGTCATTACCTGTCCAGCTTATTTCAACGATGCACAGAGACAAGCCACCAAAGAAGCGGGTATAATAGCAGGTCTCGAAGTTTTGAGAATCATAAACGAACCAACGGCCGCTGCCTTGGCTTATGGGCTTGATAAGAAACCTGGAGAACAGAAGGTGCTGGGTTACGACCTCGGGGGAGGGACCGTTGATGTTTCGGT
>JALWTT010000006.1:0-585780 GCA_027077795.1 Thermotogaceae bacterium
CATTCCCGTGAGTATCACGGCTATCGTTCTGTCCTTGAAAATCTCGGCTACTTTGTCCAGAGTGAAGTCTACAGCCGGCCTGACGTTGTTGATCTTCGGGGATTTATCGAGATACACGGAAACGTCCCTCTTGAATGGCTTTACCCCTAGGTGATAATCCCCCGGAGCTATGTACACCCATCCTGGTTTCAAAACATCGTTCTCCTGAGCTTCCTTAACGTGAAGATTGCTCTGCTTATCTAGTCTCTGAGCAAATGATCTGGTGAAACCTGCTGGCATGTGCTGAACTATTACAATGGGTGCTGGGAAGTTTGAAGGCAATGCCGGTATCACCATATCCAGAGATCTGGGACCTCCTGTAGAGGAACCTATAACGACTACCTTCCCACCAGCTACAAGAGTTTTTTTGAACCCAACCACTTTGGGTTTGATCCTCCTCATCTTCAAACTGTTCAAATTCACTTTCATCGCATTTCTTATCTTTTCAACGAGTTGGCCGGCAACTTGCCTGAACGTCATGGACACAGGGCCAACTGGCTTTGGGAGGAAATCGGTTGCCCCCATCTCGAGCGCCGTCAAGGTTATTTCCGCTCCTTCCTCAGTGAGCGAGGAAACCATTATAACTCTTGTAGGAGCTTTCTTCATTATTATCTTCAGCGCTTCTATTCCGTTGAGCTTTGGCATCTCAACATCCATGGTTATCACATCCGGTCTGTGCTTCACAGCGAGCTCTACTGCCTCGAGTCCATCCTTCGCAACGGCTATCACCCTCATATCGGGTTGGGAATCTATTATGTCTTTTAAGATCATCCTCATGAAGGCCGAGTCATCGGCTATCATTACCTTGATTTGACTTGCCATTCCTGTTCACCGCCTCCCAAATGAGTGTACATGGGAAAATCACCAAAACTACTAAGGCGAGAATTCTTCCCGCCAATTCGTGCCATCCGAATATCGCTTTCCCGAGAACGATCACACCGACCACAATCGAAAAGAGCGTATACCACAGAACTATACCAGCCGCAACGTCTTTTACGAATTTTATCATCGGGTTCCGTTCAGTTGAATACAAATCCGCAAATCCCTCAACTAAAGTGTTTATCAGTTCTGCACCTATAACTGAAAACACCGCGAATATCAGCCACAATTCTTCCTCTCGGGGAATGTCCAGAAAGAAAGAAGCGATGAGAACAGCCATTCCAACTATGAAGTGTATCTTGAGGTTTCTTTCACTCTGCAAAGCCCCTGCTATTCCCTCTGATGCATGCCTGAAGGACTCAACCAGACTCCTTCCTTTGTCTCTACCTTTCAAATTCATCTCCCCTGTGGCATTTTACAATACGGCATACCGATAAACGAAGGTGACATTTTCAACATTCTGAAGTAAAAATTCCCCTCAAGATTGCCGGAAGATTTCTCAACAATTCTACTCACAGCAGTTCCGCTGCCTTGCTCGCCAGGATGGATCTTTCTCCCTTTCTCAAGACAACATGTGAGAACAGTTTATCGCCCAAAAACCTCGATGCGACGTAGACGAGTCCATTGCTGTTTTTATCCAGGTATGGTGTATCTATCTGATACGGATCTCCAACTAAGACCACCTTTGTTCCCTCTCCAACTCGTGTCAATATGGTTTTAACCTCGTGAGGTGTGAGATTCTGAGCTTCATCTATTATCATGTACTGGTTCGGTATGGATCTCCCTCTTATGAAGGAAAGAACCTCTATCTCTATCTTTCCCCTCTTTATGAAATTATCCAGGTTCATACCCGTCCTGCTCATTATTATCTCCAGGTTGTCGTATATGGGTTGCATCCATGGTTTCATCTTTTCCTCTATCCTACCGGGAAGGTATCCAACGTCTCTTCCCATCGGTATAGTTGGCCTTGAAACTATTATCCTTCTCCTCTTGTTCACTCCACATGCCAGTGCAAGAAGGGTTTTCCCCGTTCCGGCGATACCTATCAGGCTCACGAGGCTTACGGAGTCGTCGCAAAGGGCATACATAGCGAAGAACTGCTCTCTGTTCCTGGGGGTTATACCAGCCCTCTGAAAGAGCCGATAGCTGTCTTCTGTCGCGATCATCTCTTTTCCTATCTTCATGATTTCTATTCTCCCTTCCTTGCACACCCCGTAAGCCCCTGATATGTCGAAGTATTCGTTCTCATAGCATCCGTCTATTTCCAAGTCCTTTGGATTGAGATAGCCTGCTTTTTGAAACTCTTCCACAATTTTTTCGGATGCTTTAACTTCCGTATACCCCGGATGCAAAACTTCCAGATCTGACTTATCCGATAGATAATCCTGTGACGGTATTCCGAGTGAATCCGCCTTTATTCTGAGATTTATGTCCTTCGTCACCAGATAAGTGGGCACTTGGGAGGAGCGCATCAAGTAAAGGGTGTAAACGAGTATCCAATTGTCCATGTATTTCTCGTACAGGAATGATGGAATCTCGGATATCTGGTTCTCAGACAGAACCATCACCTTCAGTATTCCACCACTTTTCAGATGAATTCCCTTGTTCAAGTTTCCCCTGTCTCTGAGGGCGTCCAGTTCTCTTATAACTCCTCTTGAATTTTTCCCAACACTCCCTGACTCTTTTTTCAATCTATCGAGTTCTTCCAAAACCGGGAGTGGTATCACCACAACGTTATCTTCAAAGGAGTATATGGACTTCGGATCGTGAATCAGAACGTTGGTATCGAGGACAAAATTCTTGACCATGACTTCACCTCCCAACAAGGAAAAGCGGGACTAACATCTCGGTGGCGCTCAGCCCTCCGTGCATCCCTTCAAGCCGGCTCTCGCTCTTTCTATACCTGAAGTTGAACGAGAATTGATCTCTCGCTATAAGAACCACATCTCCAATCCTTTTGTGAAATCCTCCAAAGAGCTTCAGAGCTTCTTCCCTTCTCAGGAAAACTCCCTCTTTGTGATAATTCGTCTCGAGGAAATCCAACAATTCATCTGGAATCCTCGTGTAAAGGTGCATCATCCTTCTTTCACCACCTGGGGGCATCTCCAGATACTTCATGATTTGATGATTCGGATCCCACCAAATCTCTTTCTCTCGTGGGGTGGCTATCATCCCGTGGTCTGCGATCATAAAAAAGGCAGTTCCTCTTGGAACTTTGGGTAGGACGTTTTTATCCACCTGCTCGACTATCATGGTGGCTTCGTTTAAATAGGCTTGCTCTCTTTCAACGTGCCCCACCCTGTCTACATTTGGGATATACGCAATGACAAGCCTTTTGCCACTCTCCCTCATGAGTGAAGGCAATTTCACAACGAAATCACCCATTGAGGTGTATCCAATCACGTTGGCACCTTTGTGGATCATCTTGGAAAGGCCGGATTCAGTGTATCTATGAGGCATGAGAATGAACGAAGGAATGGATTTGCTTGACAGCATTTGAAACACCGTTTTCACGGGAAGATCGAAATCCATTCTGTCCGCCAATAAGTCTCTCCCATATCCAAGTGGCGAAAGTTCTATCATGTTCGTCAAAAATCCGTACTCTTTGAGAAACAATATGTAGCCGAGCATACCATGTTCTGAAGGAAGAGCTCCGGTGAACATCGATGTCAGAGCGACGGTGGTGGTAGATGGAAATGTAGAAGTTACAACTTTTGGCTTTGGAAGATTTCGTGGCTTGTACATGGTGAGCAATTTCTCGTAATTCTTGAATCCCAGTGCATCGATTATCAAGACAGCTACCTTTTCAAATCCCATGGGAAGATCAAGGGGTGTATGGAGTGGATCAATCCCGTAATTCTTCAAGATCCAGTTTGGCAGGTTCACGATGGAGTTCTCGTAGTTGGGTTCCACCATCTCTCCTGGGATTTTCCTCATCCTTTCACCGCTCCTTTCGTCAACCCACTTATCAAGAATCTTTGCATGGACAGGAACAGGATTACCATTGGTGTCATTCCAAGAAGCGCTGCAGCAGTGAACAAACCCCATTCGGTTTCAAATGGTCCTACGGTGAACTGCCAAAGTCCAAGCGCATAGGTGTACTTTTTCACATCTTGTAGGATTATTCTAGCCAAGACATATTCGTTGAACGTTCCCATGAATGTGAGTATCAGGACAACAGCCAATATTGGTCTTGCCAGCGGTAAAACTATCCTTCGAAACGTTTGAAACCTGGTTGCACCATCTATCATTGCACTTTCTTCAAGGGAAGAAGGAATGGTGTCGTAAAAGCCCTTTATCAAGAACATGTTGAAGGCGATATTCCCAAGATACACGAATGTAAGTCCACCGAGAGTATCAAGTCCAAGCCATGGGATAATTTTTCCCAGAAAAGCCAGCATTCCATACAGCGCTACCATGTACATTATCGATGGGAACATCTGTATGAGGAGTAGGCTCATTATTCCATATCTTCTTCCGAAGAACCGCATTCGGCTGAATGGGTAAGCCGCTAGTGCAGTGACTGCTGTGGTTATCACAGCGACCAAACTCGCCACTATGACAGAATTCATGACCCATCTTATGAAGTAATGCTTCGGCTTCTTCTTCCAAACCTGCTGAAGGGAATAAAGATCGACATCGAGTTTTTTGAAAACACTTCTGTAATTTCTCAGTGGAAATTCATCTGCCAGTGTTCTGGATTCTCTCATCGATATGCCGAGTTTTCCACTGACTTTAGCGTCATACACTGTGCTCACCAATTCGTTCATTCTAGAGATCTCGCTTGGAACAACGGGCATCCCAGTTTTGGATATGCTCAAAGAAGCCTTCCACTTCTTTGAAAGGGAATCAACCTGCTCGGAGAATTCTTTCACCAATTCGTTCAGATGAGCCACGAGCTCCACCGATGCCTTCTTGAGCTTTTCATAACTGTCGGCCCAATCGATTTCACTGAGAATTTCTCTAAACTTTTCATCGTTTACGCCGATCTTGTTCAAATCGGTCAGTTCCTTCCTGATCGTGTCAGCCAACTTCTCCAGAACCATGACATCGTCTATTCCTTTTAAAATCTCCGCTGAACACTTAGATCTTTTCAGCTCTAGAGCTTCTCCTTTCAATCTTTTCATCTTTATGAGACATTTTTTGACATTTACGAATGTCTTTTTGCCGTAGATCTTCGCTATATCACTTAAGTCCTCACTTTTCCAACTCCTCACCATATCGGGGAAATTCAGAACACCGAACGTTTTCCACCTGAGATAGAAAAGATATGCATTTTTGATGTCATCTGAATGCTCTTTTTGAAACTCCTCTATTTTCAACCTAGTCTCTTTGAGCTTCTCTCTGAGGTTCTTCAAATTTTGCTCGAGCGAGCGCTTGAGGTTTTCCAAACTTTTCAACCTTTCATAACTTTCGAGGAACTCGTCCACCTGGGCGGATAAATCCCCCAAAACAGGTTTGAGTTGCTCCTTGACACTTTCAAAAACCGGCTGTGAATCTTCTGAAATTTTGACGTTGCTTAGATTCCTCAGAACGCTTCCAAGGAGATCTTCAAGGCTGGACAAGTCCTGAAACCCCTGGATTTTTTTGAGTAGGTCTTCGATGGAACTTTCAACGTCTCCGGTGCTTTCGAGCTTTTCACCGGGGATTTCCGACATGCTCTTTAGAACATCGTTGAGTCTTTCCAAATCCTCCTCCAGTGGTTTGATTTCCCCGAGGGTTTCTACGACTTTCATAGAAGCGTCCGACAGTTTTCCATCCAAGCTATCGAGTTTCTCACCAATTTCAGCTACTTTCATTGACAGGGATTTTTCATTCTTGAGGAGTTCTCCTATCCCCTCTTCGTAGGTTGAAAATTTCCTCCTTGCTGCGGCATATTTCACCCAGCCTCCGGATTTTCCCATCGCGTTTTGCACATAGAGTGCGGCTATGGGATCTGGATTCTTCACTTTAAGGGATTCAAAGATTCTTCTGAGTTTCCCCGATACGGAAAGCTTTATTTCTTCAATAGAACCCCTTAAAGACCGATCCACAAGCTCCAGGGATTTCTCCACGTAATCTGAAGCTCGCTTTGTTTTCCGTATATAACCTTTCATCAAAGTCAAGTCCCCTTGAATCGTGGTCTTGGCCTTCTCCACATTTGAGGTGAACGGACTGGACAAAGAGATCGCATTCCCAAGTTCCGCTATCAGTACGGGAACATTTCTCGGCGGGAAAAGAAGATCTCTGTAGTGCTGAAAGGTAATGTTGGCCGAGAAAAGCTTCGGAGAGAAGGCGGCGTTGTCTCTCCTTATGGAGGTCATGACGACCCAAACTACGGGGAAGAGTATGATAGCTACTAAAGTTATCAGGACTACATGCGTGATGAGCTTTGTTCCCTTTCTCTTCAAGCGTTCACCTCCAGGTACATTTTAACATCTTCTAGAAGGCGGGATTCCAAAGTTTATCATTTCTCTTTGTGGTAGAATAACAAATATAGATCGTCTAATATTTTTTGAGATCTGTAAGGCATTTGTTAAAATTTTCAGAGAATTTGGGAGATGGGAGATTCTTCAGGAAGGAAGAGGCTATTGAGATTGTCGTTCAGAGAGTGAGGAATTGCAAAGCGTGTCCCTTGCATGAGACCCGTATAAACCCGGTCCCAGGTGAAGGTAGTTTGGATACTCCTATTATTTTCGTCGGAGAAGGTCCGGGGGAAGAAGAAGACAGAACCGGGAGACCGTTTGTCGGTAAAGCTGGTCAAATGTTGAATAAACTTTTAAAAGAGGTTGGACTCAGTAGGGATAAGGTTTACATAACGAATGTTGTGAAGTGCCGTCCACCTGGGAACAGAGTCCCGACGAATCAAGAGATGGCGGCATGTTCGCACTTTCTGATGGCACAGATTCAGATAATAAACCCGAAAGTTATAGTTGCACTCGGTTCAACCGCACTTTCATTCTTCTTAGAGAAGAAAGTCTCCATAACCAGGATGCGCGGAAAGTTAATAGACTGGCTTGGGGGAAAGGTAATCTTTCCAACCTTTCACCCGAGTTATCTTCTGAGAAACAGGTCCACTGGACCGGGTTCTCCATACGAGCTCGCTCTTCAGGATATGAAGAAAGTGAAAGAGCTTTATGACGAGTACAGAAAGGTTTAAAGGAGGGATTGGCATGAAAAGAGGTAGAAGAAAAGAGATAACGGCTCATCTCATAGATTACCTAGTTGTGGTGTACGAGATAATAAAGGAAAGCGATGCGAAGGCGGCAAAGGTGAGCCAGGTTGCCAAGAGAATGGGTGTTAGCCTTCCCAGTGTTACAAATGCCATGAAAAGGCTCTCGGCTCTTGGATTCGTAAACTACAAGAAGTACAACATGATAACCCTGACCAGCAAAGGAAAGAAGATGGCGGAGGAAAAAGTGGGAATTCAGGAAAGGTTGAGGGACTTCTTCATGAACATCTTGGGACTCGAGAGAATGGTTTCCGACAAGCTCGCTAGGGCATTTTCACACTACATTGATGAAGGGGTTGAAAGGCGTTTCAGAAAGTTCTACGAAATCATGAAGGGTTTTAACGAGAGTAAAGTAAGGGAGCTAATGGAGTTCATAAAAGAGAGTAAAAGGAAGCCGGGGGTGTGAGTGTTGGATAACATACTCGTTACGGGTGGGGCTGGTTTCATAGGATCAAATCTGGTGGAAAAGCTCCTCGAACTGGGAAAATCAGTGGTTGTAGTTGACAACCTCTCGACAGGGAAGCTGGATAACATCGCTCCTCTCGTGGGAAAGGGGGCACTTTTTTACGAACATGATATAACCGATGAAGAGATGATGAAGAGGATTTTCATGCTTCACAAGCCGAAGGTTGTTTTCCACCTAGCTGCCCAAGCTAGCGTTGCCAGGTCAGTGAAGGATCCAGAGTTCGATGCCAACGTTAACATAATGGGCTCTCTGAAGCTTTTAAGGCTATCTGTGGAATTTGGAGTGGAAAAATTCATATTCTCGTCCACCGGTGGTGCTATATACGGGGACGAGGTGGAAACTCCAACACCGGAAAGTATTTGTCCGAATCCGATATCTCCTTACGGAATTGCAAAGCTGTCTGTTGAAAAGTATCTGAAATTTTTCGGAAATGAAAAGGGTTTGAGGTATACTTGCTTAAGGTATGGGAACGTATACGGTCCCAAGCAGGATCCATACGGAGAGGCTGGAGTGGTTGCGATATTCACTGAAAGGATGCTCAGAGGGGAAGATGTTATCATAAATGGTGATGGGGAGTACATAAGGGATTATGTTTACGTCGGTGATGTCGTTGAAGCTAATGTGCTGGCACTGGAAAGAGGAGATAGCCAAGTGATAAACATAGGTACAGGGAGAGGAACGAGTGTTAACGAGCTTTTCAGGATGTTGAAAGACACAGCTGGATATGAAAAAGAGCCCGTTTATGGTCCCCCGAGGCCAGGGGATTTGAGAAGGAGTATCTTAAACTGGAGCAAAGCTGATAGGGAACTTGGATGGAGACCAAAAGTGAGTTTAGAGGAAGGTTTGAGAAAAACGGTCGATTGGTTCAGAAAGAGGGGTGACCAAAACTCATAGTACCCGTTTTGCTCATGGTTGTAGTGGTTATGTTCATATATGAAATCGCGGCGGTTTTGTTTACCGCCACTTTCTTGGAAAATATTTTTAGCTCCTTCCGATTTGTGGAAGGAGCTTTCTTTTTTCTGTGTCAAGAAGAGATCAGGAGGTGATTATAAATGACGGTAGAGGTTTTTGAGATGAAACTTTCAAAACTCGGTAGAAACCTGAAGAGCTCTCTAATTAGAGATTTGTTGAAATACGCCACAGTTCCTGGTGCTATTTCCTTTGGAGGAGGTGCACCTGATCCTGAGACTTTTCCGAGAAAAGAGTTGGCTGAAATAGCAAAGGAGATCATAGAGGAAGATTACAGATTTGTCCTCCAGTATATACCGACTGAAGGGGATATAGAACTTAAAAGGGAGATATTGAAACTTCTTAACGATGTATACGGTATAAACGATCTAGATGAGGACAACGTGCTTGTGACGAATGGGTCTCAGCAAGCACTTGACATTCTTGGAAGGATATTCCTGGATGAAAACAGTTATGTTGTGGTTGAAAGGCCGTCGTATTTAGGGGCACTGAACGCTTTCTACACGAGTTTTCCACACTTCATAAGTGTTCCACTCGAGAGTGATGGAATAGATGTAAACTATCTCGAAAGGGTTTTAAGGGAATTGGACGAAAAGGGAGAAGTGGGGAAGCTCAAATTCATATACGTTGTTCCGAATTTCCACAACCCAGCTGGCGTTACGATGAGCCTTGAAAAAAGGAAAGCCTTGGTGGATCTAGCGGAGAAATACGACGTTTTCATAGTGGAAGATGACCCATATGGAGCACTTGCATTCGACGAGAAGCCGCCTATGCCAGTTTTCAAAATAGGAGGTCTGGATAGGGTGATACTCCTGAACACTTTCAGCAAGGTTCTGGCTCCTGGCTTGAGACTGGGTGTGATAATAGCTGAAAAGGATATAATAAGGAAAGCGGTTATGGCGAAGCAATCTGCAGATCTGTGCGGGTCGGGTCTCAATCAAAGGTTGGTTGCCAGGTTCCTGCAAAGGTACAATTTGGCGGAGTATCTAAAGCCAACTGTGGAAACTTACAGAAAGAAGAGAGATGCGATGATAGAAGCTCTTGAGAAGCATCTAGCTCCCAAGGGAGCTAGATGGAACAGACCCGGTGGAGGTCTTTTCATGTGGGTCGAGCTCCCAGAAGGTTACGATACTATGGAAATGCTGGACATAGCAAAAGAGAAGCTGGTGTTCTACATACCAGGGGCGGCGTTCTTGGTGGATTCCATAAATTGTCATTCTATGCGTCTTTCTTTCTGTTTGCCACCGGTGGAGAAGATATACGAAGGTGTGGAAAGGCTCGCAAGGGTCATGGAAACCTACAAGGAGGAAAAGGGGTTGTGATACTGTGAAAGTTCTTGTGATAAATCCCGGTTCTACATCCACAAAGGTGGCAATTTTTGAGAGCGATCATGAACTTTTGAGTTTGAGGATAGATCATCCCGTCAGCGAGCTTGAGAAATTCAAAAGGCTCGCAGACCAGAAGGATTTCAGAAAGAAAGCTGTTGAAAAAGCCCTGAAAGAAAACGGATATGACCTGGGAGATTTCGACGCGATAGCGTGCAGAGGAGGAGTCCTACCACCACTTGAAGGTGGGACATATGCTGTGGAGGAAGACATGGTTGAATACCTTTTGAACGAGTCCCCAGTCGAGCATGCATCGAATTTAGCCGCCGTCATAGGCTATGAACTTGCCAGGCCGTATGGGATACCGGTTTTCATAACGGATCCGATATCCGTCGATGAGATGCTACCGGAAGCCAAGCTATCTGGGATACCCCAGATAGAGCGAAAAAGTTATGGGCACTATCTGAACATGAAGGCGGTTTCAAGATGGGTGGCGAAAGAAAAATATGGGAAGAAGTACGAGGATTTGAACTTTGTCGTCGTTCACCTGGGTGGTGGGATATCCGTGGCTGCCCACAGAAAAGGAAAGGTCATAGATATAAACAACGCAAATGATGAAGGGCCTTTTTCCCCTGAGAGAGCAGGAGAGCTTCCCGTTGGAGATCTCGCTAAGATGGCCTTTTCTGGAGGTTTCTCCAAAAGGGAGCTCAAGAAAAGATACGTTGGTAAGGGAGGACTTGTTGCATACCTCGGAACGAACGACATGAGAGAGGCCCTCAGAAGAGCGCGAAGTGGCGATAAAAAAGCCGATGAAGTGGTAGAGGCCATGGCTTATCAGATAGCGAAAGAGATAGGTGGAATGGCTGCGGTCTTGAAGGGAGAAGTCGATGGGGTTGTGATAACCGGTGGGATAGCCTACAATGAAGATTTCATAGAGAGGATAGTGAAATACATAAAGAACAAGCTCCCAAATGTTCATGTTGTTCCGGGAGAGTTTGAAATGAAGGCACTCGCTGAAGGTGCTATCAGAGTTCTGAAAGGTGAAGAGAAGGTGAAAAGGTGGAAGAAGGAGGGATGACAAATGATAAAGCACCTGAGAGAGCTCCTCGATCTTTCAAGAGGTAAGGATAAAAGGCTAGCCGTAGCGGTGGCTCAGGATGAGGTAGTCTTGAAAGCCGTTGACGCTGCGGTTAGGGAAGATATAGTCGTTCCGATACTCGTAGGGGATGAGAAACTCATAAGGGAGGAGGCGGAGAAGGCGGGAATCGGGCTCAAAGGTTATGAGATAGTCCATGTTGAGGGAATTGAGGAAGCCGCCGCTAAGGCTGTGGAGCTCGCATCAAAAGGAGAAGCGGATCTTCTGATGAAGGGGAAACTCCAGACCGCTCAGATAATGAGAACGGTCCTGAAGGAAGAGTACGGCTTGAGAACCGGCATGACAATGGGGATGGTCTCTGTCTTCGAAATACCGGAGTTTCCACGCCTTTTAGTGCTAACTGATGCTGGGATGACGCTTTCCCCGGACCTCAGCCAAAAGCTCGATCTCATAAGACATGCCATAAAGGTTGCGAACATCCTCGGGATAGACACACCAAAGGTGGGACTTGTGAGCGCGGTTGAAACGGTGAATCCGAAGCTTCAAGCTACGATAGACGCCGCTCTGATAGCAAAGATGGCCGACAGAAAGCAGATAAAGGGAGCAATAATAGACGGGCCGTTCGCGCTCGACAACGTGGTCTCCAAAGAAGCGGCAAAGCACAAGGGAATAGAGAGCCCCGTGGCAGGAGAGGCTGATATAATTGTGACGCCAGATATAAACGCGGGGAACATACTTTACAAAGCCCTCATATTCCTTGCGAAGGCCAAGAGTGCCTCCACAATAATGGGTGCCAGGGTACCGATAGTTCTCACCTCAAGAGCGGATTCAGACGAGACCAAGCTCTACTCCATAGCTCTCACAGCTGCTCTTTCGTGAGGTGAGAGTGTGTACAGGATACTGGTTATAAATCCAGGATCAACATCGACGAAACTGGCTATTTTTGAGGACGAAAGGGAGGTTTTGAGGGATACCATAAGACACTCTGCAGAGGAGTTGTCGGGTTTCGAGAAAATAACCGATCAGTACGAGTTCAGAAAGAAAGTGATAATGGATTTTCTGAAGAAAGCTGGATACAGGATAAATGATTTCAACGCCGTTGTCGGTAGAGGCGGCCTCGTCCGCCCCATTCCAAGTGGGACTTATGAAGTGGATGAGCTCATGCTTTCAGAGCTTCGGGAAGGAAAATACGGAGAGCATGCGTCCAATTTGGGAGCCCTTATAGCCAACGAACTCGCAAAAGAGGCCAATGTGAAGGCGTACATAGTTGACCCGGTGGTCGTCGACGAGATGATGAGCGCGGCCAGATACTCGGGACATCCTGATTTCACGAGAAAGTCGATATTCCATGCCCTGAACCAGAAAGCCATGGCCAGAAAGGTTGCAAGAGAGCTTGGAAAGCGATATGAAGATGTCAACGTCATAGTAGTCCACATGGGTGGAGGGATATCCATAGGGGCCCATAAAAAAGGAAAGGTTGTAGACGTCAACAACGCACTCGATGGTGATGGACCGTTTACCCCTGAGAGAAGCGGAACTCTCCCCATGACTCAATTGATAGATCTCTGCTACTCCGGGAAGTATTCGCTTGGTGATGTCAAGAAGTTGATAAAGGGGAAAGGAGGGCTTGTTGCCTACCTTGGAACTAATGATGCTGTGAAAGTTCAGGGGAGAGTCAGACAGGGTGATGAATACGCAACTCTGGTTTACAAGGCAATGGCACATCAAATTGGAAAATGGGTTGGAAAGATGGCCGCTGCTCTTGAATTCAATGTGGATGCGATTGTCCTAACAGGGGGATTAGCTTACGACGAGAAGTACCTTGTTAGATGGTTGAAGAACATGGTTTCTTTCATAGCTCCCGTTTTCGTGTATCCAGGTGGTGATGAAGAGAGAGCTTTGGCTGAAGGTGTGCTGAGGGTTCTCAAAGGGGAAGAGAGGGCGAGGGTGTACTCGGAGGTAGTCTCGCAATGAAAAAAAATATGGCTTTTGTCGGAATGTTTGGGTCTGGAAAGACCGAGATAGCGATAAACATGGCGGTGAAGCTCGCAAAGAAAGGTGAAAGAGTTGCACTTGCTGACCTCGATTATGTCTCACCGTATTTCAGGTCCAGGGAGAAAAAGCCTCTCATGGAAGAATTTGGCATAGAGGTTGTAGTACCTCCGGGAAAGTATATCTGGGCGGATACACCCATAATCCCACCTGAGACGTTTGGAATTCTGAGCAACAAGAATATCGTTGCAATACTCGATGTGGGTGGTGAAGAGGACGGAATAGCTGTCCTGGGGTACCTGAGGGCTTTCATGAAATACACGGCGGTTTACTTCGTCGTGAACACCAGAAGGCCGTTCACCAACACGGTTGATAACATAATCAGGTATTATGAAAAGCTTAAGAGTAGAGCCAGGGTGGATTTTGATTACCTAGTGTCCAATACAAACCTTGGTTCTAGCACAACCGAAGACATAATCAAAGAGGGTGAAAAAACAATGGAGGAAGTCTCGAAGCGAACTGGAATTCCGGTGGCTTTTACAGCCGTCCCAGATTTTTTGGAAGACTGTGATTGCAGGTTTGAGAAGTTCGTCGTGGAGAGGTACATGAAGCTGTCTTGGTGAGAGGAGGGTGAGCATGGCCAAAAGGACTCTAGGCTACATAGATATAGATCAGGAGAAGTGCAAGGGATGTGGGCTATGCATAGACGCGTGCCCGGTGAATGTCATCAAGTTCTCAGAAAGCTTCAACAGCAAAGGATATCACCCGGCCGAGTACATAGGAGAGGGATGTATAGCTTGTATGTTCTGCTATTACATGTGCCCGGACATTTGCATAACGGTTTACAAGTACAAACAGCCCGTTGTTGCCAAGTAAGGAGGGGATAAGATGGGCGAGAAAGTGATGGTCAAAGGTACAGAGGCAATAGGCGAAGCTGCTATAAGGGCAGGATGTAGGGTTTACTTTGGATACCCGATAACGCCTCAGAGTGAGCTCACGGAATACATGTCAAGGAGAATGGAGGAGGTTGGAGGAGTTTTTCTGCAGGCTGAGAGTGAGGTCGCTACCGTGAACATGATGTACGGGGCATCCTCGGTGGGAGCCAGGGTTATGACATCCACATCCTCTCCAGGGTTCTCCCTCATGCAGGAAGGAATTTCCTATATGGCAAATGCACAGCTCCCAGCGGTTTTCGTGGATGTCGTCAGGGGAGGTCCAGGACTCGGTGACATACAACCTTCTCAGGGTGACTACTTCCAGATAGTCAAAGGTGGGGGACACGGAGACTACAGGCTTCCCGTTTATTCGCCTTCCAGCCTTCAAGAAGCCGTTGAGCTCACGATACATGCTTTTGATGTAGCCGATAAATATAGAACACCTGTTGTGATATTCGCTGATGGTATGATGGGACAGATGATGGAGCCGGTGGAGTTTCCAGAGCCCATAGATCCCGGTACCATACCGGAGAAAGATTGGGCCCTGACGGGGGCGAAGGGTAGAGAAGCAAGGTATGTGACATCTTTTGATATAGATCCTTACAAGCTAGAGAAGATGAATCTCGAGCTCCAGGAGAAGTACAAGAAGATAATAGAGGAAGAACAGAAGTGGGAAGAGTTCATGACAGAGGATATAGAAGTGTTGTTTGTCGCTCATGGAACTGTTGGAAGGATCGTGAAGAGTGCGGTTAAAATCGCCAGGGAAAAAGGGATAAAGGCAGGGCTTTTCAGACCAATATCTCTTTTCCCGTTCCCGTACAAAAGGCTTTCGGAGCTCTCCGAAAAGGTGGATGTGGTCATGACCGTCGAGATGAGTTCCGGTCAGATGCTGGAGGATGTGAAACTTGCAGTTCTTGGAAAGGCTAGAACACCGTTCTATGGGAGGCTCGCTGGAGTCATCCCAACGCCAAACGAGATATTTGAAGCCCTGATGAAAGAGCTCAGGAGGTGATCTGAATGGAAAAGTTACAGCAGGATGCAATAGTTTTGGCGAAAATGCCGAAGTCCCTGAACAAAAAAGAGTTCACATATTGCCCGGGGTGCCATCATGGAATCGTTCACAGGCTCGTTGCAGAGCTCATAGATGAATTCAATCTCAGGGAGAGGACAGTTTTGGTTGCCCCCGTGGGATGCTCGGTTTTCGCCTATGAGTTCTTCAACGTTGACGGAACGGTGGCAGCTCATGGAAGAGCGTTGGCGGTTGCTACTGGTATGAAAAGAGCGAGGCCGGATTTGTTCATAATAACGTATCAGGGGGATGGAGATCTTGCGGCTATCGGGACAGCGGAGACTATACACGCTGCGAACAGGGGGGAGAGGGTCACGACAGTTTTTATAAACAACGCCGTTTACGGGATGACGGGTGGACAGATGGCTCCAACGACTCTCCTCGGTATGAAGACCACCACGAGTCCGTACGGAAGGAGACCAGAGAAGGAAGGATATCCGATTCACATAATGGAAATAATGAGAGAGCTTCCAGGAGTTGCGTACGCGGAAAGGGTCAAAGTTTCGAAGCCTCAAGATGTCCCAAAGGCGAAAATAGCGATAAAAAAAGCCTTCTATGCTCAGCTCCTTGATCTTGGATTCGGTATAGTCGAGGTTCTCTCGACTTGTCCGACGAACTGGGGCATGGATCCGGTCGAAGCTGGCAAATGGCTTGATGAAAACATGGTCAAGGAATTCCCACTCGGGGTGTATGTTGATAAAGTTACAGAAGTGATGAAGGAGAAAGGGGTGAAATGATGGAGCACAGACTCATAGCTGCTGGATTCGGTGGACAAGGAGTAATGCTTTTTGGGCAGCTGGTTGCCTCTGCCGGTATGATAGAGAACAAAAACGTCACGTGGCTTCCCTCTTATGGACCGGAAATGAGAGGGGGAACTGCTAACTGCACCGTGGTGGTATCCGACGAACCCGTTGCATCTCCAGTGGTTGACACTCCCAGCGAAATAGCCATTTTCAACATACCTTCACTTTTGAAATTCGAGCCCACTCTCGAAGAAGGCGGGGTCTTGGTGATGAACACTTCCATGATAGACAGAGAGCCATCAAGAAAGGATATAACAGTGATAAAAGTTCCCGCAAATGAAGTTGCGGATGAGTTGGGAGTTCTCAAGGCTCAAAACATGGTGATGCTAGGAGCGTACATCGAGACGACAAAGGCTGTCAATGTTGAGAGCATTCTCAAGGCTCTTGAGAAAAAGATGACTGGGAAAAAGGCGCAATTTTTGGATGTGAACAAAAGAGCCATTGAAAAGGGTATGAAAATAGCGAGGGAACAACTTAAATGATCCCCGCCTCTTTCAGGCGGGGCTCTTCATGAAAGTGGTTTCTCGACCACGAGTCCAGTTCTTGCATTCTTCCTCCCTCTGATTGCAACCAGTTCTGCTCTATTCTTTGGATGAAAGAAAACCATTCTCTTTGGTTCGAGCTTTCTTCCTTTCAATGCACACAACCAGTCCATCAAATTTTCGGGTGATAGAACCAGCGAATATTCCCCTCCGTTTTTCAGAGTCCAGAATATCGCTTTGGTGAATATCCGTACGGTGTCAGATTCTCCCGTTCTTGAAATTGCCCTGTGAAGGTTTGGACTACTATCCTTCCCGGTGTGATGTGGGGGATTCGATATCACCATGTCAAAGCTTTCCGCTCGGAAGATCTCCTCTATATTTCTCACATCACCCCTTATGAATTTCACCTTTTCGTCAACTTTATTTAAACGCGCGGACTCTCTTGAAGCTTCGACTAGTTCTTTCAAGATTTCCAAACCAACAGCTTCTCTTTTGTATACCTTTGCGATCCCTATTGACACTATCCCGGATCCGCTTCCGAGCTCCAGAACCTTCCTCGTAGATGCCGAAGGTTTTGAAAACCACAAAAGTAGAGCTGAAGCGTGGGTGGGTTTTGAAAAACTTTTCACCAGTTTTATGTCCCTAATTATCTCCGTGAAATCCGTGCTTTCACCCCTTAAGACAAGAAAGCTCGCCTTTAGGCGAGCTGGCAGGGCCGGAGGGACTTGAACCCCCAACCATCGGTTTTGGAGACCGACGCTCTACCAATTGAGCTACGGCCCTATCCTTTGGTGGTGGGGGGAGGATTTGAACCTCCGAAGGCATTCTGCCAGCGGATTTACAGTCCGCCCCCTTTGGCCACTCGGGCACCCCACCGTCCGATGGGCAATTGTACAACAACAAAAGTGATACTTTCAAGGGGAATGTTTCAAAATTTGGAGATGTGAAACTGAATCTGATATACTACAAAATAGTAACTAAATAATAACATTATAATGTTTATAGCATCTACTTATAACATTCTTACGAATAGTAGCCTTGTCATGTTGCACCGTTGATTTTTCCCATTCGTCAAAGAGATTTTTTAAACTCGATGATGGGTTTTCACAAGGAGGTGGGTTATGCTTCAAGAAGAGTATCTGGAGAAGATTGTTGAGAAACTCAAAAAAATTGTGCAAAGTGAAACATCTAGTATTGAAAAATCAGCGGACATAATAGTGAAGGCCTATTTGAACGATAAGAAAGTCTACGTGTTTGGATGCAACCACTCGGCGATATTAGCCCAGGAGGTTTTCTATCGGGCTGGTTCTCTTGCAATTTACATCCCTATATTTTCACCCGGGTTGAATTTCATAGATACAAAACCCGTCTTAACAACGTACATGGAGAGAAACGAGAGAATGGGGGAAGATTTGGTCAAATCCTCCAAGATAAAGGAGGGGGACGTCGTCATACTCGCTTCCACATCTGGAAGAAATCCCGTTCCTGTCGCTTTTGCACTTGGTGTGAAGAAAATCGGTGCGAGCTTAATAGTGATAACGTCAAAAAAATTCAGTTCTTCTCTTCCATCCAGGCACAGTAGTGGAAAAAAACTGATGGATATTTCACCTGATGTCATCATAGACAACTATGCGGATCTGGGAGATGTTTCGGTAAGAGTGTCCGGAAAGGGTATGGGGCCGACTTCGACAATAACAGGGGTTTTCATAATGCATTTGATCTCGATGAACGTGGCGAAGAGGCTTAGTGACAAAGGCATAGATCCTCCCGTATTCATGAGTTCAAATGTTCCAGAGGGTGACGAGATCAACGAGGAGCTCCTGGAGAGATATGAGGATGTCCTAAAACTGCCATAGAGGAGAGATGCTATGAGATTGTTGTGTGTGGATGCTGGAACCACGAGAACAAAAGTTGGTATTTACACAAGCGGTGGAAAGGTTGTGTACAAGACATACAGATCTAGAACTACCTCTGAGGTTAGTGTTAGGGATCCAAATGAATGGTGGAATGAAACAGTGGAGCTAATCAAAGAAGCTATGAGTGTGGTTGGTGACATAGATGCCGTTGGTCTCACCGGGAACATGCATGCCCTCTTACCTGTGGATAAAAATGGCGTCCCACTCATGAAAGCCGTCCTGTGGAACGATACAAGAGCTGATCCGAAGCTCATTTTCAAGGCGATGAGAGAAGGAGAACTACTCGAAAAATTCATGAACCCTTTAGTTCCAGCGTTTCCTCTGTTGAAAATAGTTTGGCTGAAGGAGTTCATCCCGAGTGTTTTCGAGGACACATACAAGTTTATCCAACCCAAAGACTTCCTCGCTTTGAAGCTCACCGGCAAGTTCGTGACTGATCGTAGCGATGCCTCTGGTACCATGGCTTTCAACATGAAGAGTTTGGAGTGGGATGCCGATGTTTTGAGAAGGTTTGGAATACCCCTTGATAAATTCCCCACAGTTTTAAAGAGCTTTGAAATCGTCGGAGGTGTGAGCAGGGAAGCTTCCAGATTGACAGGGTTAAAGTTTGGCACACCTGTCGTGATAGGTGCAGGTGATCTGATCACATCTCTTTTGGGAAGTGGTGCCGAGTTTGGTGATATCGTAATTAACATCGGAACGGCTGGTCAGATTCTGATGTACTCGAGCAATCCATCGAATTTCATTGGGAAGCTATTTGTCTTTTTGACCCCATTTGAGGGACATTTTCTCGCTTTGGGAACAGTGCCCTCAGGCGGATACTCGTTGGAATGGCTTTCCAGGGTGCTGGAATGTTCTGTTGAGGAACTTCTGGAAGCTTCTGAAAGCTCACCGGTGGGATCAAATGGAGTGGTTTTTCTCCCGTTCATTTTGGGTGCAGGGACTCCCGCTATGAAATATGAAAAGTGTGGGGTTTTTTGGGGAATGAAGGATTCCACAGGTAGAGGGGATTTAGGTAGAGCAGTAGCAGAGGGGGTGGTCTTCTCGCTGATTTCATCCATCGAAAGGGCAAAAGCCAGGCCGACCAGGATGGTTCTCCAATCCCGTGCTGTACTCAGGGTATTCTCGGAAGCGATCGGGTGTCTATCAAATGCCTCTCTTTTAACATCTGATGATCCAGACTCTTCTCTTAAAGGTGCGGCTATTCTAGCCGCATATGGTCTGGGAGAATATCCAAGTTTGGAAGAGGCCATAACCAGTATGGTGAAACATGAGAGGCTCAAGGTGGAGGCGGAGTGTCCAGAAATATTGGAGCGGAATTTCGATATTTTCAGAAAACTTGCGAAAATTTATGAGGAGGTGGAAAGGTCATGAGGAAATTTCTGGTAGCGCTGATGGTGGTTTTCGCTATCCTGTCTTTAGCGAAGACCACGATAGTTTTTTGGCACCATGAGGCACCGGCACACAGAGTGGCTGCATTTCAAAAGGTTATCAAATTGTTCGAAAAGGAGAATCCGGATATAAAGGTCATACAACAGGTGGTCCCATGGGGAGACGCGTGGACTAAGACACTCGCAGCTATACAATCTGGAACGACCCCAGATTTTCAGTTCTCTATACCTGAACTGACCATCACCGCTTATCTCGCAAATGCGATTGTACCAGTTGATGATCTCATAAAGGAGATAGACTCCAAGTACAAGTACATAAAATCGCAGCTTGCACCTTATAAGTTCAACGGTCACTATTGGGGAATACCGATTTGGACGATGCCAATGATTCTCCTGTACAGGCCGAGTTACCTCAAGAAATATCTCGGTACCACAGAGCCTCCCAAAACCTGGGATGAGCTCCTTTTAGCCGCTCAGAAGATAACCCTCCTTTCTTCAAAGGAAGGAGAAACCATATACGGAATAGGGCTTACAGCAGGTGATAATCTATGCACTCAAGAGCAGGTTTATACAATTATGAGCAATGTCGGCGTGAAGGTATTTGATGAAAAGGGGAACCTGACGTTCAACAAGCCAGAAACGTGGCGAGCCGTTGAATTCTACAAGGATCTTTACAAATTCTCCCCTCCTGGTTCTACAGGATGGGCTTGGGGAGAAATCGAGATGAATTTCACCGCTGGTAAGATTGCCATGATGCCGTATTTTGGTGGCCTTCAGAAGAGGTTCTATGAGATGAAAAACTACGACCTCGATGGAGCCCCTCAGCCGTATCCAGTTGATGGAAAAGAAGCAAACCTCATCTATCCAAACGACGTGCACATATTCAAATCAGCAGTTGAGAAAGGTCATCTTGAGGCGGTTAAAAAGTTTATCCTCTTCATGATGAGACCGGATATAAACGCCATTCTCACAGCGGAAATGGAACCAGGATCCTTCGTCCCCGTAACAGAGGCTGCTCAAAAATCCGATCAGTACTGGAATAATCCCGTTATAAAGACCTTTAAGCACTTAAACGAAGTCATAATAAGAGCCACGAATTATGGAACCCTGTACGGATTCGAGCATGGATACGCGGCGAATCTGGCTATAGGTAGTATTTCAGGAGCAAATGTCATCGCTGAGATGATTCAGAAAGTGGTGACTGGAGAAATGGGTGTCAAAGAGGCAGTCAAATGGGCGGAGAGCAAAATGGAAAGCTTCCTGAAATGAAGTAGCTGGCGGGGGTTCCCGCCAGCCTCACCTTGAGGGAGATGATTCCGTGAACAGAGGAATGCTTCTAATATTACCCGTGGTTATACTGGCCCTATTGATAACAGCCGTTCCTTTGGTGAACATGACCTATAAATCTCTCCAAAAAACCATGTTCGGGTTTGGAAAAGAGAGGTTCATAGGCCTTGAGAATTACGTGAATCTTTTCACTAAAGATGAGGATTTTTTACCATCGCTTTGGAGAAGCTTTCTCTGGGTTTTCGAAAACCTTCTGGTACAGCTCACAATTCCGATGCTAATAGCCTTGCTTCTCCAGGAGAACAACCTGTTTAACAGGTTGTCCAGAACGTTGGTGCTGATTCCCTGGATTCTTCCTCTTGTTGTCATATCGGTCGTTTGGAGATGGTTACTCGAACCCAACATAGGTTACGTGGGCTATCTTTTGAGGTCTGTGGGACTCAACTCTCCAAGCTTTTTTGGAAACAAAGCGCTGGCGTTTCACACGTTGGTTTTGATAAACTCTTGGCATTTTATACCGTTCGGAACTATACTGATGCTCGCGGCACTGTCGACGGTTCCACAGAGTCTGTACGACGCTGCTAAAGTGGACGGAGCAGGGGCTTTTCAAAGGTTCATCTACATAACCTTTCCCATGATAGGAAGAACCATTTGGTTTGTCGCACTTCTCGCATTCATGTGGAGTTTCAACACGTTTGATTTGATCTGGCTGATAACTGAAGGAGGACCCGCTGACAGCACGCTCACTCTTCCCGTTTACATATACAAACTCGCTTTTAAAATGTACAACTATGGGAAAGCTTCAGCTGCATCCGTAGTATCCACCCTTATTCTTATAGCGGTAGCCTACGCTTACTTCAAGGTGTTCTCCCCGAAAAAGGAGGGAACAAGATGAGAAAAAGATTGATGAAAGTATTGAATATATCTTTGATCACTTTAGTCCTAATTGTTTTGCTATTTCCCTTTTTCTGGATAGTGGATTCGTCTTTTAAAAGTTTTGCGGAGATAATGAGGTCAAGCCCGAGCATCATCCCGAAAGAGCCGACACTTGATCATTACAAGTTCATATTCACTTTTAGAATGGCATCTAAGGATTTCCCTTTGAACATATACAACAGCCTTCGTGTCAGCCTATCAACGATGGCTATATCAACGGTCTTAGCCATCATGGGAGGATATGGCTTAGCCAGATATGAATTCAAGGGTAGGGATTTCTTGAGTAAATCGATGCTCATCGTGTACGTTTTACCTGGCGTTCCCCTGCTCCTTCCAGTTTACAACTTGCTAGCTCACCTGAAATTGGTGGATTCACTCACTGGACTTGTTTTGATATACACAGCTTTAAACACCCCGTTTTCCGTATGGCTTCTGAGGGCCTTCTTTGACGCCATTCCGAAGGAGTTAGAAGAAGCCGCATCGATAGACGGTGCCAGCAGAATTCAATCGTTCTTCAAGGTGGTTTTACCGCTGTCCCTGATGGGCATCATCACCGCTGCGATGTTCGTTTTCATCACAACTTGGGGGGAATACACATTCGCCCAGATGATAATAACCTCGGATTGGAAGAAAACGGTCTCGCTTGGACTCGCAACTTACATGACGGATCAGTACATAGAATGGGGTCCACTTCTTGCGGCTACAACGATAGTGGTGATTCCAGTACTAGTTCTGTTTCTTCCGTTCTCCGGTTTCTTCGTCAAAGGTCTCGCCAGTGGTGCGCTGAAAGAGTGAAGGGGGGATTTGCATGAGAGGGATTTTCGCAAGCTTGATATTGTTACTTGCCATATCCACCTTCTTTTCGATGAGCGTAAAGGTTATTCACAAGGATATGATGGTTGCGAATGAGCTTCAAACATCCCAATCCATGCCGGATATTGTGGTGTTGAACAACGGAGTTTTTGAGATTTGGTCCGTTCCGAACAGGGGAAGGGTCTTGTATAAAGTGTCAGTTGGAGGGGAAGAGTTCTTGTACTTCAACCCGTTTCCCCTTCCATACTATGACGAGACGGAGGGAAAGTACATATTAGAATTCGGTGGAGTCTATTTCTCCGTTCCGTGGAATCCTAGAAGTGTGCAGCCTTACAACTTGGATTACAAGGTTGAGAGGAAAAAGGGTAGCGTTGAGCTCCTAGAATTTGGTGAGAACCCCACGGAGAAGCTGCGATCGGATATCGGGGTTCTTGTGAGAGACAGGGATCCAAAGATCCAGATCGAGGTAACCGTTACGAACAGATCGGGTAAAGACAAGGTGCTGAACTTTTCGGTGATATTGGTATTTCCATTGGACGATTCTAAATCTATAGAGAGCAACTTGAAGGATTTACAAGGCAAGTCCCTGAAAAATTTTGCCGATAAAACCGAGGGTACTTTCAACCTTGAAAGCGGCTGGATAGGAATCAAGAGCTTGAAATCTGGGAAATCTTTGATTCTGAAATTCAAAAAATCTTCTAAAATGAAGTTCATTACATGGGGAATGAAGTACGATGATTACATAGGGGGAGCACCGTATATAAAGTTCACCGTATCCTACCCGAGGAAAACGCTGAAGAGTGGAGGAAAAATCACATACGTTATCGAATTAGATGTCAAGTGAGTGGTTGCCTAGTATGTGGATATTCATCCCATAACTCTCATCATCTGATCTGTGTGAGCTTTGCACCACGTCCATCGGCCTCTCTCTTTCCCATCACTACTGCTGCTGAAAAATCAGGGCCATCGCCCTGAGGGTGTTTCGATTATTCCACATCAGTTCTTGGGGTGATAAATATACCTGTGCTCATTTGTGGGAACAGTTTTTTGATTTCTTGACAGCTCTCTCTTTATGTGTATAATCTTCCTTGCAAATGGGCGCGTAGCTCAGCTGGGAGAGCGCTTCCTTGACGAGGAAGAGGTCGTAGGTTCAAGTCCTGCCGCGCCCACCAAGGCCCCAAACAGGGGCCTTTTATGTTGTCATGCTCTTTCCGAGGTACGCTTCTATAACTCTTTCGTTTTTAGCCACATCTTCAGGTTTTCCCTGCGCTATCTTTTCCCCGTGGTCCAAGACGGTTATCGTGTGAGCTAGCCCCATCGTGAATCTCATGTCGTGCTCTATGAATAGAACGGTTACTCCGCTTTTATTTACCTTTCTTATGAGCTCTGCTAGGCCTTTTGTTTCCTGATCGTTAAGGCCGGACGCTGGCTCATCTAACAGAAGGAACTTCGCGTCAGTTGCGAGAGCCCGGGCTATCTCGAGGTTTCTCTGGATTCCAAGCGGCAGGACAGAAGCTTCCTGATCAACGTGTTTTGAAAGGCCGCAGAGCTCTATGAGTTTCATTGCCTTTTTGACGTTTTTCTCGTTTTTCACAGCCTCTGAGAACACTCTTAGGCTGTGGTAAACTCTTTTTCCTATACCGGCTAATACATTTTCCAGAACAGTCATCTCCGGAAAAACTCTAACCAATTGAAAGGTTCTTCCCATACCCATCAAGGCGATTCTACTGGGTCTCAAACCGTCTATCCTCTTCCCCATAAAGTACACATGCCCTGATGTTGGTTTTATGAAGCCATTTATTATATTGAACATCGTGGTCTTCCCCGCGCCGTTCGGTCCTATGAGTGCGTGTATCTCACCTTCCCTCACTTCAAAGGATACTCCTTTCAAAGCCTGGAGGCCTCCAAATCTCTTGGAAACATTCTTCACCTTGAGCACCGTATCACCTCTTGAATGCTTTTCTCAATATACCGTTTTTTCCGAGAAGTCCCGACGGTTGGTACATCATCACCAAGACTATTATCAGTCCGTAAAGTAGCATCCTGTAATCCTGTATGAACCTCAGCGCTTCCGGTAAGAAGGTGAGGGTGTACGCGCCTAGTATAGGACCCGATGTTGTTCCCATACCTCCAAGAACGAGCATGGTGAGTATGGATATCGATATGGAGAACGAGAAGTCATCGGGGAAAACCATTCCCATTTGATACGCCCACAGATTCCCAGCTAGTCCGGCTAAGGCTCCAGATATTGTAAATGCGTATATCTTGAAAAGTGAAACGCTCACCCCAATGGATTCCGCCGCCTCTTCGTTCTCCTTAACCGCCTCAAAGCCATATCTCAGGTAGACCTTGTTTATATACAGGTTCAACACCGTGGAAATCACCAGCCAGATCGAGGTGTATACGGCAAAACCGGTGGTTGAAAGATCTATTCCAAATATCCTGGCCATGGGAATTCCCACTATTCCATAGGGACCACCAAAGAAGTCTATGTATTTGAAAAGTGCCACAACGACGAAATTCGTTCCGATGGTCGCCAAAACTAGGAAATCATGTTTAACCCTGAGACTTGGGAGCCCTAAAAACAGCCCAACGACCCCGCTTATGAGAACGCTTGCGAGGAGAGTCCACCAGTACCCGACTCCAAATTTCACCGCGAGTATGGCGGATGTATATGCGCCTATTCCGAAGAACGCTGCATGCCCTAGAGATACCTGCCCTGCATATCCCGTGATTATGTTCAAGCTGAGCGCGAGTATTGAGAATATGTTGGAGAAAGTCACGAGGGTCAATATGTAATCAAGGCTCATCTTGTAGCCCTCCTGAAGAGCCCTTCTGGCTTTATCATCAAAACTGTTATCATCACGAGAAACGCTATGGCGTCTCTCGGGAGAACAAAGCCCTTCCATGCGACAAGGATGGTTTCCGTGAAGGCTAGTATAAAACCGGCGAGAACTGCCCCATAAAGACTTCCGAATCCTCCAAGAACTATGACCACAAACGATTTGTAGGAGGGAACCTCGCCCATGGTGGGATAGACGTTGTTCTCGTAAACCCCAACGAGGATTCCAGCGAGAGCTGCAAGGGCTGATCCCAGAAAGAATGCCACGGATATGGTTTTCTCAACATCGACTCCCAGCGTTCCAGCTATAGCCATATCTTCAGCACATGCTCTCATCGCCAAGCCCAATTTCGTGTGGTTCATCAGGAAGTACATTGAAAGAAGTGACACGAAAGTCACTATCAATATGATTACTTGATGCTCCGTTATGACGATTCCTTTCAACCTTATGTCCCCTATTCCAAAACTAACGGCAAATGGTTGTCTGTAAGGACTCCATATGAGTCTGTAAAGGTCCTGCATCACTATAAAAAGGCCGATGCTTATAACAAGTGGAACTATTCTTGATTCTTCGAGAACTCTTTTATAAAAGTACCTGTATACTCCTATTCCCGCTATTCCGGTGAGTATGATGGACAGAAATAGCGCTAGCCAAAAATTCCCCGTGAGGTGGTAGAACATGAGACCTAGGAAAGCTCCAAGGGTGTATATCCCGGCGTGAGCTATGTGAAGGATCTTGAGTATCCCGTAGACTAAAGTCAAACCAACGGAGATCAAGACATATATACTACCAAGAACCAGAGCGTTGACTATGTCCTGCAACTCTCGCACCTCCGAAAAGGGCGGGAGGAATCCCCGCCCGCTTGATCATCTTCCAGGCGTGATTATGCTCGGATCACTTATCACGCAAAGCCTGTGGAAGGAGTCGTTGAGAATAACCTGACATACAACTTCCCTGACAGCTTCTCTTGAACTTGTGAATTTTTTAAATCCCGTCACGAAATCCTCTCCTCCAACGAGTGGAAGGGCTTTCTTTATGGCCATCCTATCGGCTTTTCCCGCCAGCTCTATGGCTTTTTTGAGGATCATCATCGCGTCAAATGTGGAAGCCGCGACCATGTCAGCCGGCCTTCCGTACTTCTTCTCGTATTCTTTTATAAACCACTTCACCACCGGCTTTTCACTGTCTCTATCGAGGTCGGTCGTTATAACCGTTCCGTTCGCCGCGTGATTCTTTGAAAGCTCTATGAACAGAGGAGAATCGTAGCCCTCTTGTCCGATTATCGTTTGATATATTCCGAGTTCCTTAGCCTGGGTGACAATTTTACTCGCGTTGAAGTAATACCCTGTGGCGTATATGACATCTGGCTCTGTCTTTTTCAGTTCGCTCAAAACCGTTCTGAAGTCCTTTTCCCCAACTGAGAATTTCGCTTCATAAACTATCTTAGCACCGAGCTTGATCGCTTCCGATTTGAAGGCCTTTGCGAGTGATACTCCAAAATCGTTGTCCATGATGAGAACCGCTATCTTTTTCGCACCGAGTTTTTCAACAGCGAGGTGCGCTCCTGCTCTGCCCTGGACCGTTGCCAGAGTCCCAACTCTGAAGATAAAATCCCCGGCTTTTGTTATATCCGGATGAACGGCGTATGCAGATATCATGGGGGTTCTCAAACGTTGATAAATGCTGGCAGCGGCTCTTGTCGGTCCACTGTAAGATCCGCTCACAACAGCTACAACCCTATCCTTTTGAACCATCTTGTAGGCGAGCGTAACGGCTTGCTTAGGATCAGTTTGGTCGTCGTATTGCAGAAGTTCGATCTTGTCCCCGAGAACCCCACCATGTGAGTTTATGTAGTCAACGGCCAGCTGGGCTCCATGGAGCGCGCTCAACCCATCATCCGCTCCTATTCCCGTTAGCGGGACGAAGAGCCCAACCTTTATCGTGGCAAAGCTCACAGCTGAAAATACAACCAAAATCAACAGAAACCCCAGCCTCTTCACAACACACACCCCCTCTGCTTAAGATCTCACAGAGGATTATCTCACAAAAGCCCTTCTTGGGGAAAATTTTTCAGAAATCGTAGTAGGCGTTGAAGAGCTTCCTATCGTCTATCCTTATTTTGGACAATTTTGAACCCAGCTCTTCACTTTTTGAAAGAGCTGGGGATGGTTTCGAGAAGAAGAAGCCCTGAAAATATCTATACCCTATTTTGACAAGTGCTTTGAGCTCATTGAAGGTTTCCACTCCTTCCACCACTATGGCTCTACCTGGGGTATAAAAGCACTGCAAGATCTTGTAGAGTAGAAACTGGTTGTTTTCATCCTCATCCACGTGCTTCACAAGAAGTCTGTCCACTTTTATCGCACGTAGATTCGTGAACGATGCAAGTTTGAAAGTGGTAGCCCCTGCACCGAAATCATCCACGGCTACGTTGTAACCCTTCCCCGTGAGGAAATCCACGGCTCTCATAAAGGCGGTGAAATCATCTATGTAAGTTTTTTCCGACACTTCCCAAACTATTTTCTCCGGCGCTATTTTATAACTTTTGATATCCTCGTCCACTTTCTCTATGAAAAGTGGTGTCTGAGGTCCGAGGTTCACCGTGAAATAGGCGTTGCCCATATCTAAACTTTTAAACCTCTCCAGATGTTTTCTCCTAGCTAACCTATCGAGCTCTATCTCGAGTCCGCTGAGTGAGGCTATTTTGAACATGAGTTCCGGCTTTCTTAAGGGAGAACCTTCAGGTCCCCTTGCAAGGGATTCGTATGCCAAAATTTTTCTCTCTTTCAAGTCAACTATCGGTTGAAGGAAGGTCTCAAGATCGCGCCTATCGAGTATCCTTAAAAGCTCTTGCGTGAGTTCGTTCATCTTCAACTTCTTCCTGACCTCTGCATCTTTAAAAGCTATGTTCAAAGCGCTCATTATTTCATCCTTATCGGCTTTTCTGACGAAAGCATGTCCTATCGAGAAATCCACAAAACTCTTGAAAGGACTGCTGAATATGTCTATCTGCTCTTTGATCTTTCCCAGGTATTTCGGCCCAAGGAGGAAATTCACCACGTCGGTTTCAAGGTCATCCATCATCTTGGAGAGCTCCTTCTCGTTTGGGAAACCTCCTTTGAAATCCACGAATACCGCAAGATCAAACGGCCCCAAACTGACAATTTCTATAACTTTGAAGTGACCTGAAAGCAACCTGCGGAAGTCACTGTTCATCTCGTTTGGGTCAATCCTACTAGCTAGATAATTAACCCATGATTCATCCTTGAAAAACTCTCTTATGAGTAGCAGCATCACAGGCTCTTCCCAAAGATCCCTCCCCAATTCTTTCAGCTTTTCCAAAACACCACTTCTCAGTATAAAATCAAAAGTTATGATTTTTTCCAACCTCCCTTCACTACATTCCATGTGCTTCCCTCCTCCACATGTGCTTCATGCGTGGAAAAATTCGGTTTCTTTCTGAAGCTCTTGGGCAAGCTCTGCCAGCTCCTGGGAAGCCAATTTGACATCTCCGAGCGAGGTATTTATATTCTCCACCACCTGATTGAGCTCTTCCGATAGCTCGGATGTCAAGTTCACAACATCTGAGATTTTGCTCAAGTTTGCGGACATCTCTTCGGCTGTTGCACTTTGTTCCTCCGTTGCAGCTGAGACATCCATAACGGCGTTTCTCAAATCCACTATGGTCTTCTCGAGAGTTTCAAAGCTCTCCACCGCTTTTTTGATGGCTTGAGTGCTTTTTTCAACTATTTTCACGGTGTCATCCACATATTCGCTGCTTCTGCCGACCTCATCACTGATGGTTGAGAGTATGCTGACTATCCTATCAGAAGCGTTTCTGGTTTCACCAGCGAGCTTTCTTATCTCATCCGCAACTACCGCGAAACCTTTTCCGGCTTCCCCAGCCCTAGCAGCTTCTATGGAGGCGTTGAGGGCTAGAAGGTTCGTCTGCTCTGCTATACTCTGAATCGTCTCGACGATTTCCTGAATGTTGTCCGATAGCTTTCCCAGATTTTTGATAACCTCCCGCACTTTCAAAGCTTGCTCTTTTGACCTGTCAACTTCTTCCACAACGTTGGAGAGCTCCTCTTTGCTCCTTTGAGTGTCTTCCATCATCTTGTCGCTCTTCTCCGCCATCACCTGTGAGGCGTTGGCGTTCATCTGGGTGGCGTTGGCGAATTCAAGCAGGGAAGTGTTCAGGGATTCTATGTTGAATTTGCTCTCCTGAGTCTGTTGATTCAGATCACCAAATCTGTTCTTGATATCTTCCATGGTTTCGCTGACGTTGTTGAGTGTTGCGGAGAGTTCTTGAGAAGCTGCACTCGTTCTTTGGGAAGCTTCCTGAACCTTGGTGATAACCCCTTGAAGGATCGATCTGAGCCTATCTAGATTTCTGGATATCTCCCCTATCTCCCCAGACGCTTCGCTGACCCTTTCTCGGATGTTGAGCTCTCCCCTTGACATATTCGCGATGGATGCCAATATCGAGGCCAGGGGTTTGGAAAGCGTTACGTTCAGGAATACTATCACCAGGGCTCCTATAACTAGTCCGAGGATCAGTAATATCCACGACGCTCGGTTCATGTACTTCTTTGTACTGCGGATCTGTCCAATCAGGAGCTCCGATATAGAGCTTATGTTGTTTTTAAGGGTTTTCAGTGCGCCTTCACTGATCTTCTCTTCTTTCATACTTTGCGCTATTTGGTTGAGGGAGGAAAGGACTTTCGTAGCTTCACCGGTCGCAATTTGCTCTATTTTCGAGAGGGAAGCAACCCTGTACTCCACTACCCCAAAAAATGTAACAATCACAGCTATGAGGATAACCGTCGCCAGAAGAATGCGGTAGGATACCCTCATAGGTGCACCTCCTTTTGCTCGGTACTTATAGCATGAAATTGTATCCCAAGTTCGTTTAGATTTCAATTTTTTTTTTTTTTTTTTTTTTTTTTTTTTTTTTTTTTTTTTTTTTTTTTTTTTTTTTTTTTTTTTTTTTTTTTTTTTTTTTTTTTTTGTTTTTTTTTTTTTTTTTTTTTTTTTTTTTTTTTTTTTTTTTTTTTTTTTTTTTTTTTTTTTTTTTTTTTTTTTTTTTTTTTTTTTTTTTTTTTTTTTTTTTTCGCTTCATTTCGAAACAGGAGGTGATCTACATGAAAGTGTTCAAAATCCTGGATAGGGGTTTTGCGGAGCTCGTTTCGGTTATGGGAGATGACCTGACGGTTGTGAAAGCCGCTCGGGTCTCTACAGGTGGCGGCGTTAAGGGACCGGAGAAGGACAAGAGACTGATAAACTACCTGATGAAGAATCACCATGAAACACCGTTTGAGCATGTCGTTTTCACATTTCACATAAAATGCCCCATCTTCGTTGCACGCCAGTGGTTCAGGCATAGAATAGCTTCTTACAACGAGAAGAGTGGAAGGTATTCTGAGATGAGATACGAGTTTTATATTCCAGACAAAATGAGAATTCCGCACCCCAAGGACAAGCAGATGAGCATCCCAAACGACGGGATTGTTGATGAAAAAAAGGCTAAAGAGTTGATGAAAGAGGTTTACAAACACGCCTATGAAGCTTATGAGAGGCTTCTGAAAATGGGAGTTGCCAGGGAGCTGGCTAGGATAGTTCTTCCCATAGCACTGTACACAGAATTTTACTGGACGGTGAACATGAGAAGTTTGATGAACTTCCTATCTTTAAGAGCAGATTCGCATGCGCAGTGGGAAATTCAACGGTACGCGCTGGCAATAGCCCAGATGTTTGAAGAATGCTGTCCATGGAGCTACGAGGCTTTCTTGAAGCATGCTTACAGGGGAGATCTTTTGAAATAAAAAGGGACGCGACCCGCGCCCCTCATTTTTTCTTCATGATTTCGCCGAGGTCTAGCTTTATCCCAGGTCCCATCGTGGAGGACAAAACCACTTTCTTGATGAACTGCCCTTTCACTCCTTGAGGTTTCATGGATGTTATCTGGTCGAAAGCAGCGGTGATGTTCTCTTTGAGTTTTTCATCGTCGAAAGAAGCTTTTCCAACTGGTACATGGAGGTTTCCAGTCTTGTCAGTTCTGATCTCAACTCTTCCCTTTTTGAATTCCCTGACCGCTTCTCCAACCTCACTCGTCACTGTTCCACTCTTCGGAGACGGCATGAGTCCTCTTGGACCTAGAATCCTCCCAAGCCTTCCGATTGTTCTCATCATGTCGGGTGTTGCTATTGCGACGTCAAAATCGAGGAACCCTTCTTTTTCTATCTTCTCCGCAAGGTCTTCTGCACCAACATAATCCGCACCGGCTTCTTGGGCTTCTTTCGCCTTTTCCCCTCTGGCGAACACCAACACTCTGATCTTCTTCCCCGTTCCATGTGGGAGCGATATAGTCCCCCTCACGTGCTGTTCTGGCTTCCTGTAGTCTATGCTGGTCACCAGGTGAAGTTCCACCGTTTCATCAAATTTCGCGGTGGCAGTCTTCTTCACCAAATTCACAGCCTCATCGAGGTTATAGTACTTAAGCCTGTTGACCAATTTTCTAGCCTCTATGTACCTCCTGGAGTGCTTCGGCATGACGCCTCCTCCTTTCTCGTTATTTTCAGCCGACTACTTCTATTCCCATACTTTTGGCGGTTCCTTCTATGATCCTCATGGCGGCTTCAAGATCAGTTGTGTTGAGATCTGGCATTTTAGTCCTGGCTATTTCCTCTATCTGCTTCTTCGTGACCTTACCTACTATCTTTCTCCCAGGTTCTTGTGCTCCTTTGTCGAGCCCAGCAGCTTTCTTCAAAAGAAATGAAGCTGGGGGAGTCTTAACAATGAACGTGAAAGATCTATCCTCGTATACAGTTATGACAACCGGAAGAAGCATACCAGCTTTGTCCGCTGTTTGAGCGTTGAAGCGCTTGCAGAACTCCATGATGTTTACTCCCTTAGGACCGAGCGCAGTTCCAACTGGCGGAGCTGGTGTAGCCTTTCCAGCTTGAAGTTGCAACCTTATCTGTGAGACAACCTTTTTAGCCATCCTCATCCTACCTCCTCTCAGGAGTTGTGGTATGGGCTGTGCCCTTCCACTCGATTTTCTTCACTCCAACTTTTCAACTTCTGATATGTGAAGTTCCACAGGTGTTTCCCTTCCGAGAATCGTAACGGCAACCCTAAGCATTTGCCTTTCTGGATCTATCTCTCTCACCGTACCTATGAAATCCTCAAACGGGCCACTTATTATCTTCACCGTATCACCCGTGTTGAAATCCAGTTCTATCTTCTCCGCTCTCCTAGTTTCGTACTCTTCAAGTCCGGCTAGCCTCAAGATTGCCCTAGCCTCTCTGTCCTTGAGTGGAGTGGGTTTCCTCCCCTCCATCAGGAAGCCGTAAACACCCGGGATTCCCCTGACAAAGCTGTAAGCCTCATCGTTCATGACCATCTCCACGAATACATAACCGGGAAAGAGTTTTTTCTTTTTCGTTTTCGATATGAGTATTTCCTTCCTGGTCCCGAGATCCCTCACTTCCACCTTCCCACTGGACTGTGCGTAGTACTTCTTCTCATCAGCGAGGAGTTCTCCAGCCTTCACCTTCACACCCTTTTTGATTCTGGAGGATTCGAACACCTCCCTCGGGATGTAATACATATCATCGCTTTTATCTTTGACTTTGACGACAACCCTTTTCATTCTTTCAACATTGACGATCCTTCCGCTGAGCTCGGAGTAGTATTCCCCGCTTTGTGCAAGTGGCATCCCCTGCCTTATAACCGCCCCCACCTTTATTCCAGTTTCAACTTTCGCACTCTCTGGAATGTTGTATATCTTCTGGTATTTTCTGTCCATCGTTTCTACAGTTATTCTCCTGTAATTTTTGATATCCTCGATTACTCCATCTCTTCTGACGTGAATGGGAGGTTCCTCAGCCAGGATTTGTCCCTTCTCGACATCATTCCCACTTTTAACGAGAACTTTTGCCTCGGGGGAGAGAACATGCCTCTCTAGGGATTTTTTCGTCGCATCCAAAATGGTCTCCTCAGGTACCACCACTCTTCCGACTATGTTCACAGCTCCGGTGAACTCCACCTTCTTCTCTATATTGCTCTTAACCTTGTCCTCGAGTCCAGATATCGTGTATATTATGTACCATCTTTTCCTCACATTCTCATCTCCCGGCTATTCCGAGAGAGGAAAAGAGAGCCTTGAAAACCGATGCAAATCCGAGATCGAGGAACGCGAAGTATATTCCAGTCACGAGCAGTATTATCACAACAACTCCTGTGGCCCCCCAAAGCTCTTCTCTGTTTGGCCAATGGATTTTTTTCCATTCGATCTTTATCTCTCGGAAGAATTTCTTGAGCTTCTCCATGACCTATCCCTCCTCCACAAAAACAAACGAGGGTATCCCCTCGCCGGCGGCTATTATGCCACAATGCACATGGTGTGTGCAAGTGAGGTTTTTTCAGGTGGTTGTTTTCCCTTGAAATGGATGACATATACGTATAAAATACGCTGTGCAGATGGGCGCGTAGCTCAGAGGGAGAGCGCTTCCCTCACGAGGAAGAGGCCGCAGGTTCGAGTCCTGCCGCGCCCACCAGTGGGGCCGTTTGGCCCCATTGATTTTGGGGGTGATTTCAATGGATAGGCTGGACTTCGCCATAAAGATAGCCAGAAAGGTTGGGAAGCTTCTCCTGAGTGAATGGGGAATGCCCCTGACGGTCTCACACAAGAGTTCTTTCCAAGATCTAGTCACGGATATGGATAAAAAAGTGCAGGAGCTTATCGTCGAGAGCATAAGGAGGAAGTTCCCAAGTGACGGCATTCTCGCTGAGGAAGGCTTAGATGAATCATCCGAGAACATGTGGGTTGTGGATCCCATAGATGGAACTGTGAATTTTGTGTACGGTCTTCCTTCTTTTTCCGTTTCGATAGCGTATGTAAGGAGCGGAGAACCAGTGATGGGTGTTGTTCACCTGCCGGCTATCGGTGAAACATACTATGCGGTGGAAGGGAGGGGAGCATTTAAAGACGGGGAGAGACTGTCCGTATCCTCAAGAAGCGTTCTAAAAGAATCGATTGGCCTCATGGGATTTTTCAGAGATTTCTCAGGGAGATTTTTATCGGAAATTGAAGATAGGGTTGTTCGGGTGAGAATGCTCGGGAGCATAGCAGTTGGTGTCTCCTACATAGCTGCTGGTAAGGCGGATTTCTATGTGGCTAAAAGGGCTAACCCGTGGGATGTAGCTGCGGCTGTACTGATATTGAGGGAAGCCGGTGGGAAAGTAACTGACTTTAATGGGAAAGACGAGGGGATTTTTGGAAAAAAATACGTGTTTTCCAACGGGCTCGTTCACAACGAGATATTGAAAGTCCTGAGAAAGTTTGGCTGATGGGCTTTGTGTTGTAAAATAAACCCACGGAGGTGGGGTAATGGCTATTCTGTGGAGGGATATAGGCAAGGTCAAGCCAGGTGATGTTCTAGCCGACGACGTGTTTGATGGTGTGAGCTTTACCCTAATATTGAGAAAAGGTACCGCTCTTACTGAGGACAACATAGAGCTCATGAAAAGGAGGAACATCAAGAGGGTTCCCATCCTGTCTGGTGGAAAAGAGTCGGAGAATCTCATAATGGAGGTGGAAAAGGCGATAGTCACCCGGGAGGATTTCGCCGTTCCAACCGCACCTCCCACGATAAGCGAGGAGCTTTACAACGAATCCATAGAAACTATGACGGAAGTTGTGGACAAGTTGTTCGAAACGGAGAAGTTGGACAAAGATAAGGTTCGAGATGTTGCCAACAAAGTAGTGGCAGAGGTTTTTGGGAAAGATCGAAATGTCCTGAACCTTGTGAAGAAGCACGCCTCTGGTTTTCTGTACAAGCACCTCATGAACAGCGGAGTCATATCCGGTATGATTGCTGTGGAGATGGGAATGCCAATTCACGAAGCCATAAGGATAACGGAAGCGGGAATGCTCCATGATATAGGCCTCGGCTTGATAAGTGCTGAAGCCAGGAACGATATAGAGAAACTGGACAGCGAGATAATGAACCATCCCGCTGTTGGAGCCAAATTTTTGAGGGAATCCGGAATGCCCATGGAAGTCACAGATGCTGTGCTCTTTCACCACGAGAGATGGGATGGGAAAGGTTTTCCAATGGGACTTAAAGGAAAGAGGATTCCAACCATAGCCAGGATAATAGCTGTTGCTGATGCTTATGACACACTCACTTCGGAGGATTTGAAAGAGAAAAGTATGCCCCCATATTACGCTATGAGGTGGATCATATCTGGGTCTAAAAGATACTTCGATCCGGATATAGTTTCAACGTTTGTGAACATGGTAGGAGTCTATCCGACGGGAACCCGTGTCATTCTCAGCGATGGCAGGGAGGGAATGGTCATAGGAAGAAGTGAAAAGCTCCTGAAGCCTATAGTTGACATCGATGGGCAGGTGATCGATCTCTCCAAGGAACCCGCCCTCTGGATCTCAAAGGTTCTTTAATCTCGCCAGAGATCTCTTGAAGAAGATCACACCGAATATCGGTGGGATGCTCATGGAAAAGGCTGCTAAGGGAATTCCCCAGATCCTGTTTGGAGTGGCCAGTCCTACTATCACTCCCAAGGTGGATATTGTTATAGGGAGGGCTCTGATCATAGTTGAAAATTTCGTATTTCCTCCATCCACCGACTCCAGTATTCCCACGTTAGAGACGGAAGCATAGATCACGGTGGAGTAAGTAGCTATCACAGCCGGGACAATCGAGAATCCTTTAAACAGACCAGTTGCAAGCCAAAACATCAGGGATAATGAAAAGCCCACCAAGGTTATAGAAATAACTTTTGGAGTGATTATCTTCTTCAAATCCAGCGGCAAGGATCGCAGGTAATCCCAGCTGATCAAGTCTTGGTTCATCAGCTCTTTTGACAAGCTTGGAGAGTAGATGGCTATTAAAGGAAGGGCTGTAGACATGGTGTAGACTGGGTCTTGACCCCATCCGATTATCAGGGCGAAAAGATAGGGGTACAGAAGATAGAGAAAACCTCTCTCAGTTCTGAACAAAAGCTTGAGCTCTTTTCCCACTAGGGATATTCCTCCTTTAACCACTCCTCTTTTCAGAGCGGCTTTCGCCTCGTTCTCTATCCTCCTAACAACTCCTGTGAAAAGTGTATAGATCGAAATTATCCCTAGAACCTCCAAGCTGGCCTGGAAAAGAGAAGGATTCACTGGAAACCGCAGTATGTTGTAGGGACTGCTCAAAAACTCTGAAACACTCTTGAGCTTTTTCAGAGCTGCTGTGATAGATCGGGAAGAGCCGTTCACCAGAAACACCACGAGCAATAAGAGGACGGAAAGAGTCACATATAAGATTCTCCTTAAAATGGGAGATTTGACATAGCGTCGAATCGATGCACTGAAAAGAGCGCCAAAGGATGAGAGGAATGTGTAGTGAAGGAGAGAAGCCATCGTAGATGCTATGAGGGAACCGCCGAAGATTTCAGCTCTGGCGATCGCTAAGCTCTCGAGGAAACCGAGTGACCATGCCCCTGAGATCATCTCCACGATATATGTGTATGCAAAGATGTTTTGCCTTCTCACCGGAAGGCTCAAAAGGAATTCTAGTCCTTTGAAACTCAAGAAAACCTCTGTGCCCGAGAGAATCGATCCCAGTAGCACCAATATGGAAAAGATGAATGAGTAGAGTGATGCGGTGAATTCTCCAGCGTTTATTCCGGATATCTTCAAATCCTTGACCAAGTCCATAACCTTGAATATCGGATAGTAAATCATCGCAGCTGATACCACTGTACCAAGAGTACCAACTAGCAGGAAGTTCTTCCTGGTATGTCTTTTCTCGTTGTATCCAGCGAAAAGGGAATATTTGAAAAAGATCAGTATTTCTTTCATATCTCTAGCTCCTTGGCGAGCCTTCTCACATCCTCATCCTGACCTGTGAGCTTTAAAAATAAATCCTCAAGTGATGTGTCTTCCCCTTTTCGGAGGTTTTCAATGCTCCCTTGAGCTATCATCTTTCCGTTGTCTATTATCCCAATTTCATCCGCTATTTTTTCCGCTATCTCGAGCACATGTGTGTTCATGAAGATAGTCCTTCCAGAATCCGCAAGCTTTCTGAGATACATCTTCAGGATTTTTGCACTCTTCACATCCAGTCCAACGATTGGCTCGTCCAAGAAGAGTATTTCCGGTTCCCTCATTAGAACCGAAACCAATATGAGTTTTTGCTTCATCCCGTGTGACATATCCTTTATCATCTTTCCGAGGTAATCCACGTTGAAAGCGTCTAGAAGCTCTTCCATCCTTTCCTTCATATCCTGAGGTTTCCCAAATATGTCAAGGATAAAGGACAGGAATTCCGCACCCGTGAAGTACGGATACACTTCCGGTTCATCCGGGACAAACCCTATTCTTCTCTTCACTTTCACTTCTAACTTTGGATACGGGTTCCTGTAGCCTAGAATCTCTATCTCTCCTTCGTCGTGATATATAACCCCGGTGAGTACCTTCACCGTTGTGGTTTTACCCGCCCCATTCGGCCCCAAAAACGCGAAGATTTCTCCTCTTTTCACCTCAAATGTTACTCCATCCAAAGCTCTGAAATTCCCGTAGGATTTTACAAGGTTCCTGACTTTCAGCGCCAGCAAGTGCCCACCTCCTGTGGCTGAAATATTCTACACCATAGTGATTTTTTTAACAAAAATTCACCATGAGGTGAAGGAGAAAATATCACTTCTTCTCAGTTGTCCGTGCATGCCGTCCAGCCGCAGCTGCGACATTCAGCGCATCCATCTTTCATGATGAGTTCTCCCCCACATACCGGGCATCTGGGTCTTCCCTCTTCATCTATGTAATAACCTTTAGCGGAGAATATCCAACTTTTCTTTCTCTCCTCCAGCTCCATCATTTCCTCACGCTTTTTTCCCTTTGCTTTCAGTATTTCAACGAGCTCTTCCACCGTGTCAGCCATCACCCTTGTAATTGGTGAGTAATCGTTTCTCCAATCTTTAACTTTTCGGAGCTGCCGGAGCGTCTCACTCACGTCAACCCCAGATCTCATAGCCAGGCTCATGAGTCTTCCAGCGGTGTTGAACAGCTCCGTGTAATCTTTTGTGGATGTTCCAGCTCTGAAAAACACTTCAAAAGGTTCATTGTCCTCGGTGTATCCAAGCTCAACGTACATCTTTTTCATACTACCATTTGTGGTGAACTTCACTTCTTTTTTCATGGATGGTATCACCGCCGGCCTCTGTTTCGGAACCAGATGGCGAGTTTTTGTATCCATGGCTATCTTCAACCCACCCAAATCAAATATCGCGACATCTTTTTTCTTTTCTTCCTTTCTCTTTCTCTTAAGCTTCAGTATAGGAGCCCTTGTAGCTTCGACGTATATCGTGGTTCCCTTTATGTTCAAAAGTAGGGACATGAGGTAGAAATCGCTCACCGTTTGAACTATTCCCATCGCTTTTTTGTATTCTTCAGTACCCCTTATTTTTCTCATGACCTCAGATGGTGCGGTGAGCCCTTCCGATAAATCGACTATCAGATCTCTGTACTCCTCAGCTTTCACGCTTGAGAGAGTTGGATCGGTGCTCATGAAGTGAAGAAGTGCCTTTACATGATGAGGGTTCGAAAGCAGGTACTCTTCGACGTGCTCTTTGATATCAAACCTCTTATCTCTGAATACCCTTATCGCTCTTTTCAGGAAAGGCTCGTCATATTCCAAGAGTTTTTCCAGATCGCTGAGTTTCGTGTCCCTCTGTATGTTAAAGGTGGTGGAAGTGTTCATATCTATGTAGAGGTTTGACATCGTCAGGATCGCTATCTTTTCCGGCATGCCTATCTGGGATGTGGTGACCAGGATGGGATCTTCTTCTATCTCTTCAGGGGTGTTGAAGTTGGCTATTTTTTCTATGATTTCTTCTACCTCATCCTCGTTCCTGCCCATGTGGTATCTCAGGTAGTCTTCAAGTGAAGAGTCATGAACTACCACCGTGTATTCCGAGGGGAGATCTGGATTTATCCTTCTCGTGTATGCTAATGAGAACATCGGCTCTACACCGGATGACACCTGGCAGATGTACGATATCGAACCTGTTGGAGCGATAGCCATGAGCCTTGCGTTCGCTATTTTTCCCCCTTCTGGGAGCTCTACAGTGGCGTCTGGATTATCGGTGTTCCACACGTAGTACTTTTTCTCATCCTCAAATTTATTTCCCATTGGGTGCCATTTGAAGAGTTCCTTTAGCTCTTTTCCGTTCATGACAAACCTGTTCTTTTCAAAATTGGCATGTGGTCCTATCATATCTGCCATCTCGATGCTGGACTTTACAGCGCTCCTGCTGAATGTCCTCATGATGTCCCTGAAAGTTTTGAAAGATTCCTCAGAACCATAGACTTGCTTCAGCATCACGAATGTAGAGGCAAGACCCATGTACCCGATGCCGATGTTTCTGTACATCCTCGTTTTTCTCGTCAACGTCTCCAGAGGATACTCGTTCGCGGCGCCTGCAAGTGTTAAAAACAGGTGTAATGATTCCACAGCTGCTTTCAAACCCTCGTGATCGAATTCGATTTTTCCATTTTTCTCAACCAGCATGGAGTAGAGATTAACGGATCCAAGGACGCATACCGACTCGTCAAATCCCGTGAACTCGGCACAGGGGTTGACGGAGGTTATGGGTTCCACATTGACTATGGGGTTGTCTTTGTTTATGGCGGATAGGTTCAATATTCCAGGTTCGGCGTGAAGAGTCGCGTTGAAAACCAGGTTCGTCCAGATCTTCTTTGGATCTTCCTCAAGTCTTATGGTTGGATCGTGCGGGTCAACTAGCTCCCATTTTTCACCATTTAGAAGTGAGTTTATGTAATCATCTTCGACCGCCACGGATATGTTCGCGTATTTTATATTCTGGTAGCCGTTCTCAAAGTCACTTTTCAGATTGATGAAATCCAGAATTTCGGGATGCCTGACATCCATCAAAAACATGTTCGCTCCTCTTTTCGTGCTCGCATGGAGTGCTATTATGTACGTCACCTCGTTGAAAAGCCTCATGAACATAAGGGGCCCTGATGATCTCCCCTTTATCGTTGAAACCCATGCGTACTTGCTCCTCAGGTTTCCAAAGTTGACTCCAAATCCTCCAGCATGCCTGAAAACTTCCGCCTGGTAATAGAGCATGTCGAAGATGGACTTTATGTCATCTTCGATGGTTCCCATGGCGTAACAAGAACCATATGCTGGATCACGCAGGTTGGATATGGATTCGTAATCTTCCAGAGTCATGTCTTCATATTCCTTGTAAAGAACCTCTAAAGTTTCTGGATTATCCATCGCTCCTCTTCCAGCGTTCATCATGAAAGGAGAAGATGGGAGCCATATCTTGTGATATATGGCAAATTCGAACATTCTGCTTATTTCGTTTAAAGCTTCTAGCTTCTCGCTATCTGATGCCACTTCCATGAATCTGGTGAGTTCGTAATCTCGCGGCGAGCCCTCATACACCAGGGAGTCTACCTTTAAAAGCCCTGATGCAATCCTCTTCGCCGTTCTTCTCGCCAGAGCTTTGAAGGTCTCCGTGTGTATCCTCTCCCCACCTTCTACGTCGTATTGATACACCTCGAATTTCAACCCTGATGCTGGGTCTTGTTTCCACTCGACTTTCATGGTGTGCTCCTCATGCAAATCACCAGGAAGCTTTGATATTATCTCCTCGGGTAGCTTGAAAAAATACCTCTCGAGAAGAAGCCTCTTCACGTGAGGATACCTTTTTTGGGTATCTCCTTCGTATATCCTCAAGTAGGCGAGCTCTTTGAGCTTTTCAAACGGCGAGAAGAGAGTCGATATTATCCCCTGCACGGTATCCACCCCCTATTTATAGTTATCAGTAATTATAAAACAATATATATAGTGTTATGTTAAGGTAAAGTTACATCGAATAGAAGATTTTGAGTAAGTTTTCATTAACTTATTCTTAAATTAACGTTAACCAACATGTAATTTACTTGGATTTCTTCATGGTTATAATTACGTCAGTATAGGTGAATTTTTTTGTCTTTTATAGTGAACATTGATCTGGCAGAAGCCGGATCTTTGTTTTTTCTGAACATCTGTGAACAGTTAACTCTACGATCTTTGTAAAGTATATTGAACAAGTGGGGTGGGTGCTTTCACTAAGATAGGGGAGAAAGTAAGAAAGTTGAGGCTTGCAAGAGGCCTTACACAAGAAGAGCTTGCTGAAAGAACGGATTTATCTAGGAGTTTCATATCGCAGCTTGAATCTGATAAGACATCTCCATCGATAGATACGCTGGAAACGATTTTGAAGGCTTTGGGTACGGATTTGAAGCACTTTTTTTCTGACTTTGAAGAGGAGCAGATCATATTCAAGAGGGAAGAGAGGGTTCCGGTGTACGATCTACCAGACGGTGTGAAGATGGAGTACATAATGGTTGGAGTGGAAGATAAGCCTATAGACCCAACGATAGTCGAGCTGGAACCTGGAACTCAGACTGAGGAAGAGGGGTATCATGAGGGTAGCGAATTCGGTTTTGTCATAGAAGGAAAAGTCGATCTTTACCTGGATGGAGTTAGGTACAGGCTTAGAAAAGGAGATTCATTTTACTACAGAGCGGATAAAAAGCACTATTTGAAGAATCCGGACAAGAAGAAAAAAGCGGTTGTTCTTTGGATTGAGGTGGAAGACTGAAAAAATTCCTGAGGGGAGGGATGAAGATGAGAAGTTTGGGAAGGCACCTTGTAGCTGAGTTCTATGATTGTGACTCCAGGATGCTTGACGACATAGAATCTGTGGAAAGGCACATGATAGAAGCCGCGTACAAAACAGGGGCGACGGTTGTAAACAGTTCGTTTCACAGGTTCCTCCCCTACGGGGTAAGTGGAGTGGTTATCATATCGGAATCCCACTTGGCTGTTCATACATGGCCAGAATATGGGTACGCGGCTATAGACCTCTTCACTTGTGGGGATCAGGTTGATCCATGGAAAGCTTTTGACTACCTCAGAGAAGTTTTTAGTGCGGGGAGAACAAAAGTAGTTGAGCATCTCAGAGGAGTTTACAGTGAGATAGGGATCCCTGAAAATGCACCTCACAAGGCAGAAGCTGCTGTTTAAAGGAGGGATACAATGGGGGATTTTGGACCGCTTGATCATCTTTGGTACTTCGAATACTACACTGGAAGAAATGTCGGACTTTTCATGAAAATAGATAAGATGCTTCACAGTGAGGAATCAAAGGTTCAAAGAATCGATATATTCAAGAATCCAGATCTTGGAACTGTTTTCGCCTTGGACGGTATCACCATGATGACGGAGAAAGACGAATTCGCGTATCATGAGATGCTAGTTCAGGTTCCGATGTTCCTGCATCCAAACCCGAAAAAGGTGTTGATAATAGGAGGAGGAGACGGAGGAAGCTCGAGGGAAGTTTTGAAACATGATAGTGTGGAAAAGCTAATCCTTTGTGAAATAGACGAGCGTGTCACAGAGACGGCGAAAAGGTATCTCCCGCTCTCCGAGGTAAAGGACGATCCAAGGCTTGAGATAGTGAATGAAAATGGAGCAGAGTTCATCAGAAAATTCAAGGGAGAATTTGACGTGATAATAGTTGACTCAACGGATCCCACGGCTGGCGAAGGAGGGCATCTCTTCACAGAGGAGTTTTACAAAGCAGCTCGTGATGCTCTTAAAGCAAATGGGGTCTTCTCAGCTGAAACTGAGGATCCGTTCTACGATTTTTCATGGCTCAAGCTCGCGTACAAGAGGATATCTAAAGCGTTCCCAATTGCAAGAGTTTACATGGGATTTGTACCGGTTTATCCTTCAGGTATGTGGACATACACATTCGCTTCAAAGGAAATAGATCCGATAGAGGATTTCAACCCAGAGAGAGTTAGAAAGTTCGATAAAACTTTGAGGTACTACAACGAGGAGATTCACAAGGCTTCCTTCGCTCTTCCCACGTTTGTTAAAGAGGCACTGGAAAAGTTGAAAAAATGAGGAGGAGATTCCCTTAAAAGCCGCCTTCAAGGGCGGCTTTTTTGCTTGAGGGCGCTATGATGAAATTCACACATATGATCTTGGGAGGGGAATGAGCTTGAAGATCCTCAGAAACTTGATGAAGAAAGCTCTTGATAGATCAGGAGGCTTGCTCGTTGAAGACTTTGTCGTCGGATTGGGGCTGGTTGGCGTAAAACTTTCAGACGGAGGTGCCGGTGTGGCATACAACCTCAGAGGGGATCTTTTAGGCCAATGTGAGGAGTTTTCGCAGACGAAAGGCGAGTATAGGCTGTTGCTCGAACCCGGAATGAAAGCGGAGGAATTCGTGAGGGCTTTCACACATCCCAATCCGATAGCCAGAAGTCTTGCGCTCGCCACGATGAACGCGATATTCAACAGGGGAACTTTTAAAAAGGGAGATGTTCTGGAGTATATGGGAATCGAGCCAGGTGAGAAGGTTGGAGTGATAGGCGAAATAGGTCCCATAATACTGACTCTGACGGAGAATGGAAACGAAGTTTTGGTATTCGAGAGGAATCCCAGAAGAGGAATCCTTCCCGATTGGACTATCATGAGTCACTTGGAGAGTTGCGATGCCGTGATAATCTCCGCGTCGTCCATAGTTAATTGGACGATAGAATGGGTGTTGGATTATGTTGGGACGGATAAAGTGGCGATAGTTGGGCCAAGTGCACCGCTGGTCGAAGGGATTTTCCCGGTCAAAGTCATAGGTGGAGCGGTTGTTTTGGATCCAGACAGGATGATAAAAGAACTCTCAAGAGCTTTCGGGACTACAGGGGTTTACAGAACGAGGCTCGCCGAGAAGGTGAACCTTCTCCTTTGAGAGGTGATAGCTTGATAAAGCTGGTGGTTCTCGACCTTGATGGGACCCTTTTGAATTCGGAGAAGAGAGTAAACCCGATGGACAAAGAAGCTGTGAAAAGAGCACTGAAGTCTGGCGTATCCGTGACGATATTCACCGGGAGAAGCTATCACTCCGCTAGGAAGTACATAAAGGAGCTGGGTATAAGAGTACCTGTAGTATTTCAAAACGGAGCACTCATCATGGATTTTTCCACGGGAAGGGTTCTAAAAATGGTAGAACTATCCGGAGAGATCGCCAGAAAAGTCGTTGAAATTTCTAGAGAGAAAGAGGTCTTTTATATAGTCTACACGGAATTTTCGACCGTGAAGGACATGATGGTTGATAGGCCTTATAAGGGACCGTATGGTTACTATATGAAGCAAAACAGCTGGAGAATATACTTCGTCAGGGATGTTCTGGATCACCTGGGGAAAAGTGTTGCTGAGGTGGCGTTCATAGGGAGAAAGAGCTCAGCGAGGGAGATAGCGTTGGAAATGAAAGGAGAGGAGGCATCCATTATAAAGAGTACGGAAAAGGAAGGTGAATCCTTCTGGGAAGTGTTCGGACCGGGTTGCTCGAAAGCTAACGCACTGAACTTTCTTTTGAAGCATTTTGGCGTTTCTAAGGACGAGGTTATGTTCATTGGAGATGGGTACAACGACGTGGAGATATTGAAAGTTGTTGGCTTGCCAGTTGTTATGGGTAACGCTCCAGATGATGTCAAGAAGTATGCAATGTATATAACAGCTGACAACGACAATGGTGGAGTAGCGGAAGCCATAGAAAAGCTGGTTTTAAGCCAAAGCAAGTAGAAAGCTTGAGAGGTAGAGAATGCCGGCCACCAGCATGAACTTCATGGCAACTCTGTCCAGTTTTTTTCTCTTCAGGTTCTTTTTCTCTCTCATGTATTTCGTTCCTATTTCAAGAAGGACAACTGAAATGATCAAAGTCAAGTTGGCCGCCCAGAAAAGGATATCCGACATAAGCCTCAAATTCTTCACCTCTCATCAGAAAGGAGCGGGGATTTCCCCGCTCCTTATCAGAACAACTTCAGCTCCTTCATTCCCTTCTCCACGATTTCCTTGGTATCCCGCGCTATAACAAGTTCTTCATTAGTTGGCACAACCATCACCGTCACTTTGGAATCCGGGGTCGATATCACCTTCTCTTTCCCTTTGAAGTCATTCTTCTGCCTGTCTATCTTCACTCCCAGGTATCCGAGGTAATTTTCACATATCTCCTGCCTGAGTATCGGAGAATTTTCTCCAACACCAGCGGTGAAGACTATAACATCTACACCGTTCATGGCAGCTGCATAAGCTCCTATGTATTTGGCTATCCTGTACTCGTATATGTCCAGCGCCAGTCTGGCCATCCTGTCTCCTTCAAACGCGGCATCCTCTATGTCCCTCATGTCTGAGCTCTTTCCGTATATCCCTAGCACCCCGCTCTTTTTATTCAAAAGGTCGTAAACTTCATCCACGTTCATCCCGAGCTTAGTCTGAAGGTGAACGACTATCGCGGGATCTATGTCGCCACTTCTCGTACCCATCACGAGACCCTCAAGTGGCGTGAATCCCATCGATGTATCTACAGACCTTCCGTTCTTAACGGCGGCTATAGATGCGCCATTTCCAAGGTGAGCCGTGATTATCCTGAGTGATTTGTAAGGTTTTCCAAGTATCTCAGCTGCTCTTCTTGAAACGTATCTGTGTGATGTCCCGTGGAATCCGTACCTCCTTATCCCGTACTTCTCGTAGAGTTCGTAGGGCAGCGCGTATATGAAAGCTCTTTCCGGCATCGACTGGTGGAAGGCTGTATCGAAAACAGCCACGTTTGGGACATTTGGCAGGAGCTTCTGCACAGCCTTTATACCCATTATGTTCGGTGGGTTGTGAAGAGGGGCCAGATCGACGTTCTCTTCCAGAACTTTCATGACCTCTTCGTCTATTAGAACAGAGCTCGCGAATTTCTCCCCTCCGTGGACGACTCTGTGTCCAACCGCAGATATCTCCGATAGATCCCTTATCACGCCTAGATTTTCATCGAGCAGTATCTTTAAAACTTCTTGAAGTGCTACATCGTGGTTCGGAAGATCCCTCTCTATGATGTACTTCTCTCCACCCTTTCTGTGGACTATCCTACTTCCACTTATTCCCACTCTTTCCGCGATTCCTTTACACAGAACATCCTCTTTTTCCATATCCATGAGTTGATACTTAACCGAAGAGCTCCCGGAATTTATCACCAATACTTTCACTTATTTCGCCTCCCAATCACGCTTTGCCACTTGATCCGAGGAATCTCATCCTATCCCTTATCACCTCAACAAGAGCATCCTTTCCAGGGCCGAGGATCTTCCTGGGATCTATCTCTCTCCTGTTCTCGGTCAGAACCTTTCTGAGTTCCGCCATGAAGGTTATCCTCAGATCGGTGTCAACATTCACCTTGTTTATGCCGAATTCTATCGCCTTTTTCAAGGCGTCAGCTGGAACGCCTTTTGCCCCTTTGATTTCAGCCCCGTAGCTGTTGGCCAGCTCGACCTTCTCCTGAGGTACCATCGATGCGCCGTGAAGGACGAGGGGGAGTTTTGTGTACTCCTTCACCTTCTTGAGCCTTTCATAATCGAGTTTCGCCTCTCCCTTGAACTTGAAAGCCCCATGACTCGTTCCAATGGCAGGTGCTAGAAAATCAACCCCCGTTTTTTCAACGAACACTTTCGCCTCTTCCGGATCCACTAGAACGGATTCCCTGGAGGAAACATTGTCCTCAATCCCTGCAAGCTTCCCGAGCTCAGCTTCAACGGACACTCCGAGGGGATGTGCAAGATCCACAACCTTTCTCGTTCCCTCTAGGTTCTCTTCGAATGGCTTTGCCGATAGGTCTATCATTACGGATGAGTATCCGGCTCCGAGCGCGTAAAGGATGAATTCCATGTGTTTTCCATGGTCCAGGTGAAGTGCCACAGGTACACTCACACTTTCCGCCAGTGTTTTCACCATGTTGTAGGCCATCTTAGCTCCCCTGAACGGATCCCCGTTTCCAAGGTATTTCATAGCCCCTTCCGACGTGGCCACTATGACTGGGGCTTTTTCCGACTCAGCGGCCTCAACTATAGCCTCCAGGAACTCCATATCGTTAAAGTTGAAAGCCCCAACGGCATAGCCTTCCTTGTTCGCCTTTTCCAAGATATCCTTTGTAGCTGCATACATCCTCAATCCCTCCTTATTTTATCTTTGAAAGCCCTCATCACCGGCTCAGGTACCCATTGGGATATATCGCCACCAAGGGTTGCAACCTCCTTGACGAGGGTTGAAGATATGAAAGAATACTTCTCATCCGTCATGAAAAAGACTGTCTCAAGCTCTGGGAGAAGCTTCCTGTTGGCGTTGGCCATCTGAAGTTCGTACTCAAAATCGGTCACAGCCCTAAGGCCCCTTATAACGACTTTTATACCGTTCTTCTTTGCGAAATCCACCAAAAGTCCCTCGTGCATGCTGACAACCACGTTGCTTATTCCCTTGACGGATTCTTTCACCAGTTTCATTCTCTCTTCAGTTGTGAAAAAATATTTCTTCGATGGGTTTCTCATGACCACCACGTGGAGAACATCAACCATGCCCGCCGCCCTTCTTATTACGTCGAGATGGCCAAATGTAATCGGATCAAAAGACCCAGGGTACATCGCTTTCAAATCAATTTCCTCCCTTCCCGTTTCGCTTTCTCCACTTCTTCCTCAAACCGTTGATCATCTCATCGAAGGATTTTATGTTCTTGTCGATTGGCCTTGTGAAATCTCTCATATCTATCCTGAACATTTCCTCCATCCCGAATGTTGAGAGAAGCTGCTTAGCGCGCTGCTCAAAGCCTTTCATGATTTCCCTTTCCATTCGTTCAAACCTTTCCATGGTTTCCTTCTGTACCCTCTCGAACTGCACCAACGCATTCTTCCCGAATCTCATCATCTTCATCCGCGGGAGATCGTAAAACTCGCCGGCGGCTTTCACCCACACTTTCCCTTCGAAGTTCCTCACATCCACTTCGTCCGAGGAAACCTCCATTCCCAGAATCGTTCCCCTAACACCGGCTGTCACGCTCTTTCCATCCAGCAGGAGAACGGTGTTGAAGAGCTCTTCGGTGACCCTGCTGACCACCTCACCTTTGATGACCTCGATCCTTATAAATACGGTTTTCGAATCACTCCTCACCTTTTCCACCAAGATCATCGAATTTGGTGCGATCTCTATCCTGTTTCCACCAGGCCCCTCCAGTATCGCATAGGATTCCTTCAAAACTTGTAGTCTGTCTCCTTCAAAGAGTTTTTCACCACTTGAAACCCCCTCGTAAAGGTTCTTCCCTTTTCTCTCCATGGATACGTGCCCTCCAAACTCAGCAATTTCAAAATATTGGCTCTTCATGGATGTGTAATCCGGGAGAACCTCAACCGAGAAACTCGGCATCTCTCCTTCGACCGAGATCTCGAATCTCACTTCACCTGCTTTATCCGGAGCTTTGTATTTGAGAATAACGCTTCCCATATCGAATTCAACGGGATTTTCCGAAAGAAGCTCACCACCACTCGGAAGAATCTCAGCCTGCCCCATGTAGGGCATCGAAAGCTCGTCAACGAGTGTTACAACTATGTCGGACTTTCTCCCCGCTATTACATCATCTGGCACCTTGCAATACACATCAAACGAGAAGGCAAAGAGCGCCAGAAAAATCACTAAGGAGGCAAGTGCTTTCATCTTTTCACTCCTTCAGGTCTTTTGAATAATTTTATCACAACAACTTCTCCTGAAGCTTTTTAAAAATCTTGATTATGGCTTTTGAGGCTTTGCCATCTGAATACTCAACCACGGCTTTTCCGAGAACGTTGGCCTTCACAACGTCTGAATCGAACGGGATTTTCCCTATGATCTCTATCCCCTCTTCTTCGCAGTATTTCTCTATATCTTTGGATTTTTCCAGGTTTATGTCGTACTTGTTTATCACTACTCCGAAATCCCTTCTGAACTGTCTGGTGAGCTCTACGATTCTCTTCAGATCGTGAAGACCTGACATCGAGGGCTCCGTGACTATCACCACGTATGTCACTCCGGTTATGGATGAAGACGCTGGGCAACCTATTCCGGGAGCACCGTCTATGACGATTACCTCCTTCTTTTCCTTCTTCGCAACAGCTATGGCTAGTTTCCTGACCTCCGCTATGAGTCCACCGCTGGTTTCCTCCCCCGGTTCGAGTAGCGCATGGACCATTGGAGCACCTATGCTCCTTGATGTCGACAGGAAGTAATCACCACTTTTCTCATCAACGAGCTCTATGGCGTTCACAGGGCAAGCCACCACACAGGCATTGCATCCTTCACATGCGTACTTGTCCACGAAGTAATGATCTGTTACGTATATCGCGTCGAATCTGCACACCTGCCTACAGACATCACACATAACGCATCTGTCCACATCTATCTCTGCTTTCTTTCCTCCGACATATCCGTGACTCTCCTCGATCTGTGGATTGAGTATCAAGTGGAGGTTTGGAGCGTCGACATCGCAATCTGACATAACGAGCTCCTCTTTTTTAAACAGGAATGCCAGTGAAGCGGAGAGTGTTGTCTTACCCGTACCGCCTTTACCACTCACAACAGCTATTTGCATCATTTCTCATCACTCCCGAGTTCTCTTTCTATGTCCTTGTACATCTCTAAAAACTTTTCTTTCCACTCTTCCAAGTGCTTTGAGAATATTTCACCTTTTGAATAAAGCTCTGCTATCCTATGGTCAAATGGAATTTTCATGAGAATAGGGACATTCTCTTTTTTCAGGTATTCCTCGAGCTCTCCAAAATCTGGATCATACCTGTTTATCACCACTCCGGATTTTATACCCATCTCCTTCACAACACGCATGGCCATCTTCAGATCGTGAAGTCCAAAGGGAGTAGATTCAGTTACAAGGACCGCGAAGTCACTCTTTCTGAGACTCTCGACAACAGGACAAGAAGTTCCAGGAGGGGAGTCTATTATGGTAACCTCGGAATTTCCCATCTCCTTTTTGAGCTCTCTTATCACCCTGACACCTGAGGGTTCTCCTATGTTCAAAAGACCCATGCCGTAATCTATTCCCTCCCTCGTCCTTCCGAATGAGATCTTCCCTATGGACTTTGGCCTTTCGGATATCGCATTCTCAGGACAGATCATCGTGCAGGCTCCGCAGCCGTGGCAGAGGTAGTCAAAGACCATCACAGTTTTTGGAAATACCGCGATGGCTCCAAATTGGCATACCTTCGCGCATTCACCACAGAGCGTGCATTTCTGCTTATCCACGACTGGAAGAAGAATATCCACACTCTTTTCCATTTCAAAATCAATGTCAAAGAATACATGTGTGTTCGGCTCTTCCACATCCGCATCGAGGAGCTGAACATCACACCCACTTTCCCTGAGGACATAAGCCAAATTTGTGGAAACAGTGGTTTTCCCAGTTCCTCCTTTGCCACTCAGCACGTTTATTATCATATTCATCCCTCCGGTATATATGTTTTGCGCATATATTCTATCCCATCACCACAAATATTTCTCTATCGAGACTCGTCAGGACTTCCACTCCATCGTCTTTCATCAGGACATCGTCCTCTATCCTCACGCCGAAGCTTCCTTCCAGGTAAATCCCAGGTTCTATTGTGAAGACCATGCCTTTTGTTATGGCATCACTTCCGAGTCTTGAAACCCTTGGTGCTTCGTGGATCTCAAGCCCGATCCCGTGTCCCAAACCGTGCCCGAATTTTCCTCCAAAACCAGCTTCTTCTATGTACTTCCTGGAAAGCGCATCTATCTCACTTCCACTCATTCCCGGTTTTGCCCCAGCTATGGCCCTTCTCTGAGCCTCGAGAACTATCGAATGAATTTCTCTCATCTTCTCTGTTGGTTCTCCCACCGACACCATTCTGGTTATGTCGGAGACATAGCCTTCATAAATGCTTCCGAAGTCAACGACGATCAAATCCCCCATTTCTATGGTCTTATCGGAAGCCACGCCGTGCGGCATCGCGGATCTGTAGCCGGAAGCTATTATCGTGTCAAAGGATGGACCCTCGGCGCCAAGGGATTTCATCCTGTACTCCAGATAAGCCGATATCTCTCTCTCCCTTCTTCCAGGCTTTATGAAATTCAGCATATCTAGAAAGGCTTTTTGAGCAATCTCTATCGCCTTTCTGATCTTCTCCAGCTCGAAACCGTTTTTCACCATTCTGTGCCTCTTTATCACCTCATCTATCCCCACCGTCTCCATATCTTTTCCCTTGAATATCAAATCAAAAGTTTTCAAAGAGATCCTCTCTTTTTCTATTCCTATTTTTTTGCAGCCTCTGTCTTTTATGAAATCCGAGAGGAATTCAAAAAAACTCTTCTGTGCCTTGTATTCAACAATGTTCATCTTAGTCTGCTTCAGGGCTTGTTCTGTATACCTTGAATCCGTTATCAGCCATTCTCCTCCTTTCGAGATCACCAGAGTTGCGAATGTGCCTGTAAAGCCCGTGTAGTACATCAAGGAAGGCTTTGAAGATCCCTCTACATTTATCAGTATAGCGCAGTCGGCCTCTGAATCATCCAGTAGCTTTTCTCTCCTTTCCTCGTACATTCTCCATCACCTCCGGAGGAATTTTAAACCTTTTCGAGGAAATATTAACTTGAGGTGAAGCACTATGAAGAAAGTGTTGTTGATTTTCGTGGTTCTGCTGACAGTTTACCTGGTGAGCTCTTGTAGCTCTATAAGGGTTAGCTATACGGTTAATGTGGATTATGAGCCTAAGGATGTCACGGCTGGGGACCTCGTCACCGTATCTCTTGATGTAGTCCCGAGACCGTTCGCGCAGATAGGGAGCATGGGAGTGATCACAGTCGGTAGCAAGAGCTATCAATCAAGCCTTGTCCCGTTTGAAAAGACCGTGAGGCTTCCAGAGGGAAATGTCGTTGTTAAGGGAAAATTCGTCTTCAATGGGGAGATTTATGAAAGCTCCCCGGTTACCATAAATGCGGGGAAGCTGAGTGACAAGTACAGCGTGTATCTTGAAGTGCCGAAAAGTACTCTGCTCGGAACCAGCGTGGTTTTAAGGGCTACGGTCGTTCCAACCCCGAATTTCAACGACTGGAGTATCTACATGTATGTGGACGGTGAAAGGGTATGCGATCTATTACCAAGCGCGCCGGATTTCGAGAAAGGTTGCAAGCCGGATCTCCCAGCCGGAGACCATGAAGCTCAAGCTATCATGAAAAGCCCTTATGGGGAGGTGAAAAGTTCGAAGAAAACTTTCAGGGTTTTGGACACGACGCCGCCTGATATAGAAGACGTGGGAATACTCCCTTCCACCCCTGTTGAAGATGAGCCGGTTTACTTTTTCGTGAGGTTCAGCGAGGATGAAAGCAACACAGAAGTCGAGGTATATGAAGATGGGCAGCTGGTGGGGAAATCCAACCCCCTCGGAAACATCGCCTTCATATCCCTTGGAGATTTAAGTGCTGGAAAGCATGAGATAACTGTCATAGCGAAGAACGTGAGTGATTACGCCAGTACAAAGAAGTACTCGTTCAACGTGCTGCGCCATGATAAGAACCCCCCAGAGGTCACCATAAAGATGCCGAAGTACGTCTTCTCAACTTCTGAGAGTGTTTACACCAAAGTGAACATGAGCGATGATGGGGGTATAGTTAACTACAAAGTATTCGTGGATGGGTCAGAGTACACCTCGGAGGATCTTGAAAGTATGACGGAGCTTGAAAGGGACTTTGACTTTGGAGTTATGAGCGATGGACTTCACTCTATATCCGTTGAAGCTTATGATAGAATAGGAAGGAGTGGATCGGATAGAGTCAACTTCTTCGTGAGCAACAGCGTTGTCGATGTCGTCCTCTCGATAGACCCCCCACATCCTCAAGCCAGCGAAACGGCGAGATTTCAAATAGCTCTCGGAGTACCTCTTTCCGATGTGGAGAGCCTCGATTTGGTCGTTGACAGTCAAACTGTATACAGCTACACGGCAGGTGGTACTGAAACTCTGAAGCCTTATGTGGAGTGGACTGCCACACCCGGAAAACATAGGGCTACAGTTTACGTGAAAACTGTCGATGATAAATACGGAATAGGAGTGCTCGCTTTTGCCGTGAAAGATCTGGAGCCTCCACGGGTGCTGGCAGTGTATGTCAACAGCGCTGAGCTGTCAACGGATCCGTACAACCCGGCGGAGGTGAGGATAGGTAGTCACAGGGTCAGGGTCTTTGTCAGGGACGATGGAGGGCTTCCGAAGGACAACGTTATACAGCTGGATGTCTACGATATAGATGGAACAGCTACATACCTTCAAACGTTGGCTCTGAGTCAAAGCGCCATTTCACAGGATGAGAGGGAAGCGACTTACACGATAACTTTGAACTTCCCGATAGGCAAGTACAAACTCGTTCCGACTAACATTGAAGATGCAGCTGGGAATCTTTTGGAAAGTGCTGAGCCGTTCTACATGAAAGTGGTGTTTTAAAGAAAATCTTAATTTAAGGAGGTGGTTTTATGAAGAAACTGGTTTTAGTCCTGGCACTAGTCTCAGTCTTGGCCTTGGCGGGATACACTCCTCTCGGGTCGGGCGTAAAGTCTTCACCAATAGTCGTGAGCTCCGTACCTGGAGAGAGTATCTATGTCATAGTCACACCAGATGACGGAAACGTGGCGATGTACGATATCAGTGACATCACCCCACTATCTACCCCGAAGTGGACTGATAGTTTAACCACTGCTGGAGGCATTCCATCAACAGGTGGCCATGTATCTGGAGAGATTGGTGGCAACACTTACAATCTGATAGCACTGGCACCTAAGGGAAACGGCCTGCATTTTATCGACTTTGACGACACGTCAGCTACTGACCTTTCCATGGAAAGTGGATACTGGAACAGCCTCACTGGTGGAATAGCTGTGTTCCAAGCTACTAGTAATTCTGCTACGATGTACATAGGTGTCGTTGGTCTCTCTGAAGACGGAAATTTGATGGCAAGGGTCTACTCTTTTGATGGAAGTGCTACTGATGTAAAAGCTCAGGATGATGAAGCTCTGAATGAAAGAGCATACTCCTCCGTAGCCGTCAGTGATGTGTCTAAAAGTGCAACTGGGAGCGCAAGGATATACCTTGGAACGGATGAGAATTTCTACGTCTACGATTTTAATTGGGAACTGCTCACTGGAAAGGGTACTTTAACCCGGGTCAAAAAGATTTCGATACCCGGAAAAGCTCAATCTGGAATAGCACTGGATAATGACAACGCTTACTTTCTCACATATGGCCTCAATCAAGTTTGGTTCAACGTCTATCCAAAAGGAGGAGACACAGTCCTGAGCTACGAGGTGCCGTTGGAGAGCGGGTACTCCCCAGACGGATACCCGACAAATTCCCCGGTTGTTGTCGACAACGGTACGAGCAAGTGGATATTCTTCGCGATTGGAAAAGCTGTTTACCGTTACGATACAAGCACATACAAACTTGACAAGTACGAGGATATAGGAGAACCGATTTACACAGCTCCTATAGTTCTCAGTGACAAGAACAACCCTGAGAACTCGATTCTCGTCGTTGTTACGGCTAATGGGGATGTCTACAGAGTTGATTACAACAGCAAAACTTTGATCTCGAATGAGTGTGCTGGTGATGGCTATGTGTACACTCCACCAGCGGCAAGAGGCGGGAAATTGGTGTTCGCAGTCTCAACATTTGATGGTGAGGGCAAGCTCTGCGCTATCGATATAAGCGACTTCTCAGCTGGAGCTAGCACGGGATCTCCGTGGCCGGCGTTTGGCTATACCGATGGAAGAACGCAAACCCTAGGATACAACCCACCATTCAAGCTGCCGCTGTTCCTGAAAGCTTACAGGCAGGATGGCACCTCCCTCGATGGAGTGGGAATTGAGGCAACCTACACTACCTCCGATATGTCAGGGGGAGAGACTATCACCTTTGATAATGTTATAAATGTCCCACATGAAGGGGATGCCACAGTTGTTGCACTTGACTATGCAACGGATATCTACAGCTTAGTCGATGGAACAGATGCTTCCTATGTTTTTGCCGAGTGGATAGATAACGAATCAACTGATGCGACAAGAGATGTAAGCGGACTTGAAACTTCTGAGACTTGGGAGGCTTCTTACACGCTTTATTACCTCATACAGCATGAGATAAGGAACTACATCGATGATAGCTTGATATCATCTGATACCACATGGGCTACTGCACTTGAAAGTTACAATCTCACATCCGCCTCCACATATGTGCTTGTCAGATGGGAGGTTTACACCCCTGGATCCGCAACACCTGTTGAGTCCACGAACACATCCCTTACACTAAATGTTACAAGCCCAATCCTTGTCAAGGAGTATGTTAAGAGGGTCTACGGTCAGGTGGAATTTAAATATCCAAAATACATAATGGAACCAATTGCTCCAGCGAATAAGTTCATCACCGTCGTGAAAGTCACCAACCTATCGACGGCGAACGCTGGAGATGATGCAACCCTCATCAAAGCATTTGATCTTAAGGTCGACCTTTCATCGCTTCCGTTTGACGCGAGTCTGGTCGATGCAACCTACCAGGTTAATCTTAGCTATCCAACGAATGTGAGTACTACTACTGATAAGTTGTGGTTCGAGAGAATGGAAAGCGGTGCCGTTGCTGAATACATACTTGCGCTTTCAACACCCGTTGAGCAAGCTACGAACATATTCACGGCAACCTTGACATTCCAGTACTCTGGTGATGGATTCCCAATTGATTCCGATGATGTTTTCACAAGCAGTATGATAAACATGAAAGTTGGGGATGTTGATGTCAACCAGGGTGTTGCCAAGGCTTTGCTTTCTTCCGTTTATCCAGATAGGGTTGGATATTTAGCGGAGTTCTTGGGATACACATCGATCCTTGGAGACTTTGACAACAGCGGATGTGTGAACATCTTCGACTTCGAAGGTTTGGCGAATCACTACGGTCTTACTCCGAGTGATCCAGATTGGAATCCGATATACGATATAGGGCCCAGAGAGGACTTTGACTTGCCATCCACACCGGGGTATCTGATCCCACAATCTCCAAGAACGGTTGACTTCAGCGATCTGCTAATTGAGGCGCTAATGTATGGCCAAGGTTGCGAGTGAAGGGGGGGATGAAATATGAAAAGATATTTGGGAATAATAGCGGTTGCTTCTCTTGTGTTTGTTCTCTTCTCATGTGCTTTAGTTCAGCCAAAAACTGAGATAGAGTTGCGGGGACCTGATGGAAATGCATACCTTATCCCAGTAAAGGTCGGAGGAGTAGATGCAACGATCAAAGATGGAAAAATACTCGTAGATTTAAAGGATGGGGAATACGCTCTTGAAATTACCGCTGATACAGCCGTTTTCGAGAAAAACTACACTGTTGAGATAAAGGACGGAAAAGGTGTTGTGACACTTAGAAAGGCGGATAACCCAGCTGCTGAATTCTTCAATGTGGTAAAAGACGGAAGGGCGAGTAGAATCCTTGTTCTATCAAATCTCAACGGCTACAGAGCACTTGAAGTCTACTTCAACTACGATGGATCTGTTGGTGCTAGTGGAGGAGATTCTGGATCGTACCTTTATATCTACAACACAAAAGTTCTGGCGGTTGCTCCAGAAAGAGGCGGGGCTCTGAAGGACTTCATGTCTTTCCCAGCTCCGAGTGCTTGGAAAAGCATAAATAAAGTCGTGGGATACGACGACGAGAAGAACCCGCACGTTTTAGAATTCTAAAGATTTAAGTTGCTTGACCAAAGGGCCGCTTCAAGCGGCCCTTTTTGTTTTTTGAGATAGGTCTTGATTGAATGAGATCTCAGCGATTTACATAAATTTATGAAAAATTTACACGAAATTTCCTGTTTTGAATGAAAATGTTTACACGGTATCATCTCTTTGCACATCAATTGAAGGGGGGTATTTTTATGTGGCGTAAGTTTGCAATCCTTGCAATCGTCCTTCTTTTAATCATAGGATTTGGGATGAAATTCGAGAGGAGTGAAACACTGTACATAGGTGGGGGTATATGGGCTCCTCCAAGTAATTGGAATCCATTTGTTCCGTGGAACGCCGTTGATGGAACTGTAGGGATGGTTTACGAAACGCTCTTCTTCTATGATCCAATCAAAGGGGAGCTCGAGCCTTGGCTTGCAGAATACGGAAAGTGGCTTGATGACAAGACTTTCAAGGTAAAGCTCAAGGAAGGAACGACATGGCAGGATGGAAAGGCTTTGACGTCGGAAGATGTCAAATTCACATTTGAACTTGCCAAGAAGTTCAACGCGCTTTACTACAGCGGTGTCTGGGATTGGCTTGACGGTATAGAGACTCCAGATGACAGAACGGTTGTTTTTCACTTCTCGGCGCCGAGATACCACAATTGGATTATAACCCTGTACACTGTTGCGATAGTTCCAGAACACATATGGGCTGGGAAAACTCAGGATTATCTCCTGAGCACAGCCAATGAGAATCCGATAGGATCTGGTATGTACAAAGCTGAAGAATGGGATCAGGATAAGATGGTCTTCTTGAGAAATGATAATTGGTGGGGTATAAAGTACTTCGGGAAACCCGCTCCCAAGAGGGTTGTTCACATAAAGATTTTCTCCAACAACGTGGCACTTGGAATGATCCTCAAAGGGGAACTCGATTGGAGTGGATTCTTCCTTCCTGGAGTGCCAAGACTTGTCAAGGCTTACAAAGGGCTTCTAACGTGGTACGATCATCCTCCATACATGCTGCCGGATAACGTTGCATACCTTTTCATGAACACCAAAAAACCGCCCATGGACAATGCACTCTTCAGGAAAGCTGTGGCTTTCGCCATAAACGTGGATGAGATAGTTGATAAGGTTTATGAGAAGCAGGTTGAGAAAGCTCGCCCAAGTGGATATCTCCCAGTTCCAGCCTGGGACAGATTTTACAACGAAGATCTTGATAAAAAGTATGGGTTCCACTACAACCCGGTTAAAGCCAGAGAACTTCTTGACGAAGCTGGAATAGTCGATAAGGATGGAGACGGCTGGAGAGACCTTCCAAACGGTAAACCTTTCAAGCTTGAGATAATAGTTCCGTATGGCTGGACGGATTGGATGGAATCGATAAAAGTGATCGCCAGGAATCTGAACGCCGTTGGGATAAACGCTGAGGCGAAATTCCCAGATTACGGGAAGTACTGGGAAGATCTCACAAAAGGAAGATTCGACATGGCTATAAACAACTTCGGGTCTCAGCTTTCCATGACCCCTTGGACTCTTTACAACTACGTGGTTCATCATCCGATAACCGATGCCATGTACGATGGAAACTTCGGAAGGTACGAAAACGAAGATCTCTTCAACTTGGTTGAAGAGATTGACAAAACACCTCTTTCTAAGGAGAAGGAGCTCAAAGAGCTTTTCTCAAAAGCCCAAAAGCTGCTTCTCACTGAGATGCCGGCCGTTCCGCTCTGGTACAACGGCCTCTGGTTCCAAGCGAACACCTCTCAGTGGAAGAACTGGCCGACTGAAAAGAACCCATACGCTTATCCTTGTCTCTGGGCTGGAAGATGGCAGGTTGGAGGTTTGAAGGTTCTTCTCAACTTGAGACCAGCTAAGTGAGACAACTCTCCCCCGGCACACGCCGGGGGTTTGGGGGTGCTGTAGTGGGTAGATATCTTTCCAAGAAAATGCTCGTGTACATTCTAACCTTCTTCATAGCGGTAACACTGGATTGGGCTATTCCCAGGTTCATGCCGGGAAACCCCATATCCATACTGGTTTCGAGGTTCTCAGCTCTTCCAAATGCCAGGAAAGTGCTGACCTCCTATTTCACTCAATCTTTTGGACTCGATAAACCCGTCTGGGTACAGTATATGAACTTCTGGAAGGCTTTTTTTCACGGCGATCTTGGAATAAGTGTTTACCTGTACCCGAAACCCGTCATAGATATAATAAAGGAGTCCCTTCCGTTTGATATAGCGCTCCTTCTCCCAGCCATAATTTTGAGTTGGATAATGGGGAACTGGATAGGAGCGATAGCCGCTAAAAACAGGATTTTGGATAAAACTCTCATTCCCGTGCTCTATATTTTCACCGCGATGCCATATTTCTGGTTTGCGATAATAATAGCCTGGGGCCTTGGAGTTGTGATCCCGATATTCCCCATATCGGGAGGTTACAGCTATTCCATGACACCGGAGCTCTCCTGGACTTTCTTCTTGGACTTCCTCTATCATTGGTTTTTACCCTTTTTGTCTTTGTTCGTCGTAATGCTAGGTGGATGGGCGATAGGCATGAGAAACATGATTATATACGAAATAGAGGCTAACTATTCCAGATATTCGGAATCCCTAGGTGCTTCTGATAGGTTGATTCTTAGGTATGCTTTCAGAAACGCTGTGCTTCCTCAGGTCACCGGGCTTGCACTCCAGCTTGGAACGATAGTGGCTGGTGCTTTGACAACGGAGATGGTCTTCTCATACCCCGGAATAGGTTACTTACTCCTCCAGGGAATACTCCATCAGGATTATTTTCTGATACAAGGATGCTTTTTGTTCATAGTTCTCTCGGTTCTAGCCGCAAACTTCCTGGTCGATATAATCTACGTTCTCATAGACCCAAGGGTCCGGTATTCGTACACAGAGGGAGTGTGATTTTGTGAGAGAATGGCTGAAGAAACACGACACAATCTATTTCATGCTCACAAACAAAAGATTCGTCGGCGGCATGCTGTTCATACTGTCGTTAATCCTCCTATCTTTAATAGGACCATGGCTGGCTAGAATTGAACTTGGATGGTATATCGAAGAGGCGGGGAAGCGAGCACTTGACCCCACAGCAAATATTGGCACTCCCTACTCTCCTCCATCACCTAAAAATTGGCTTGGAACGAATTCCTTTGGTCAAGACGTGTTTTTGCAGCTTGTCTACGGTCTGAGAAGCTCCCTTTTGGTTGGAATCATCGGTGGTGGGCTCGCCACGGTCGTTGGGCTCAGCATTGGATTCATCTCAGGGTACTCCGGAGGAATGGTGGATGAAACGCTCATGATGCTGACGAATATAATGCTCGTCATACCAACCATGGCTGTTCTCATAATAATAGCGGCTTATCTGCCGTACAGGGGAGTCTTGATAGAGAGCTTAATAATAGGTCTCACCGGTTGGCCCTGGACGGCGAGAGCAGTTAGATCTGAGACTCTTTCTTTGAAATCGAGGGAATTCGTGCATCTGGCGCGGATAAGTGCCGTCAGACCTCTAAAGATAGTCTTTGGAGAAATAGCTCCAAACATGCTCTCTTATGTTTTCATGGTTTTCATATTGCAGTTCGGTGGATCGATACTCGCGGCTGTCGGTTTGGATTTCATAGGGCTTGGTCCAACCAGGGGAACTTCCCTGGGGATAATGCTTCAGCAGGCGGTTTTATGGAATGCAATTCAGCTTGGGATGTGGTGGTGGATAATTCCACCTGGTGCAATCATAACGGCTCTAATAGCGGCTCTTTATACGGTGAATACAGGGCTTGACGAGGCTTTCAACCCAAGGCTCAGGGAGATGTGACAGCTGTGGACATATTGAAGGCTGAGAGCTTGAAGGTTTATTACAGAACCTTGCACGGAAGTGTCAAAGCTATAGATGGTGTAACGTTTGAAGTGAGAAAGGGGGAGGTTCTCGGAATAGCCGGGGAGTCTGGATGTGGCAAATCCACGCTGGTGAATTTCCTCGTCCTTCCAAAGGACCCGATGTATCACGCCGGAGGAAAAGTTTTCTTAAAGGGGAAAGAGATAACATCCCTGCCAAAGCATGATCTTAGAAAAATCAGGTACGAGGAGATCTCAATAATTCCCCAGTATTCCATGGATTCACTTTCACCCACTAGGAGAATAAGAATGATAATCAGGGACCTGATGAGAGAGCACGGTAAAGATTTCGATCCAGATCTGGTCAGGGAAAGGCTCTCCATGGTTAACCTACCTCAAAGCGTTTTAAACATGTATCCCGTGGAGCTTTCAGGTGGTATGAGACAGAGGGCTACCATGGTCATCTCGACATTGCTGAATCCGGATATTCTCATAGCGGATGAGATAACGTCGGCCCTCGATGTGAGCACACAGAAGTTCGTCATAGAGATGCTTTTAGGGTTTATGGATAGGAAGGTTGTAAGCTCCATAGTCTTCATAACACACGATCTTTCAATACTATATCAGATAGCCACAAGGGTGATGGTACTCTACGCCGGAAAGATTGTGGAAATAGGTCCGATGGAGGAGGTTATAGAGAAGCCAGTCCATCCATACACGAAAGCTCTGATCTATTCTCTTCCGAAGATGAACGTCAGATTTAAAGAGAGAAGACTTAAGGGTATACCTGGTCAACCTCCGCACCTTCTGAATCCCCCATCTGGATGTCGATTTCACAACAGGTGCCCATTGGCAACGAAACGTTGTGAGGAGGAGGAGCCGCCACTGGTCGAGGTTGGAAAAGATCATTACGTATACTGCTGGGAAGTGAAAGTGTGATAAAGCTCGAGAACCTCACTAAGATATATTCCCTGGGAATATTGGGAAGAGGAGGGATAGTCGCTGTTGATAGGGTTTCATTTGAGATAGGAAATGGGGAAATAGTTTCATTGGTTGGGGAATCTGGCTCTGGAAAGACCACCATAGGAAAACTCATATTGAGGCTCATGAAACCAACTCATGGGAAGATATATTTCATGGGTGAGGAGGTGTCTAGATACAAGCCTCTGGACTATTACAAGGGTGTTCAAGGGGTGTTTCAAGATCCCTTTTCGTCGTTCAATCCGGTGTACAAGGTGGATAGGGTGTTTGAGAACGTTAACAGGTACCTTTTGGACCTTCCGAAAAGTGAATTCTGGGGAAAAGTCGAGGAATCTTTGAAAAGCGTCGGCCTGAATCCAAAGGATGTTTTCGGGAAGTATCCACATCAGATGTCGGGAGGTCAGCTTCAGAGGGTGCTTATAGCCAGGGCACTTGTGATAGGTGCAAAATTTTTGGTGGCGGATGAAATAATAAGCATGCTTGATGCATCCACAAGGGTTGACGTTCTGAACATCCTCGGGGAGCTGAGAGATAACATGGGGCTTGGAATACTTTTCATAACGCACGATCTTTCACTGGGATATTACATAAGCGACAGCACCGTGATAATGTACAGGGGAAGTGTTGTGGAGATGGGAGATACGGAAAAGGTGTTCAAGAATCCAATTCATCCATATACAAAGATGCTGCTTGAATCCGTTCCCACACTCGATAAGAGATGGAAGCCATCTGAAGAGATTTTCCGAGTTGAGAGTGGAGAGAGGTTTTTCACGAAAGGTTGTAAGTATTACAGCAGGTGCCCGTTTAGAAGAAAAGAGTGTTTGTCATTCGATGGAAAACTGAGGAAGGTAGAGAAAAATCATTGGGTTGCTTGTATCCTGACGGGAGGTGACTGAGTTGTTCGGGAGGGATTTTCTATTCGGCGTGTCGCTGTCGGGTTTTCAGTTTGAAATGGGCGGTGAAGGATCTTTGGATCCCAATTCCGACTGGTTTGTCTGGGTTAGAGATGGGGTAAACGTTGCATCCGGCCTCGTCAGTGGAGATCTCCCAGAGAATGGAGCGGATTATTGGAATCTCTACGAGAAAGACCATGAGATGATGACTGATCTTGGTATAGGAGCGATAAGGATTGGAGTGGAGTGGAGCAGGATATTTCCGAAATCCACAAAATCCATTCAGGTTGATGTCGAGAAAGATGGAGAAATTGTGAAGAAGGTTTCCATATCTCAGAAGGCTTTAAAGGAAATTGAAGGTCTGGCCAACATGAAAGCTGTGGAGCATTACAGAAAGATTATGAAGGATATAAAGGAGAAGGGAATGTACCTCATGGTCAACCTGAACCATTTTTCCCTGCCACTGTGGATACACGATCCGATCAAAGTTAGAAGGCTTGGAGTTGAGAATGTCAAGGAGAACGGCTGGTATTCGGAAGATACCGTTGTGGAGTTCGCGAAGTTCGCCGCGTTCTGTGCCAAGCACTTTGACGATCTCGTGGACTCTTGGGTCACGATGAACGAGCCTCAAGTGGTTTCATCCCTGGGGTATGTCCTGGTGGGTGCCGGGTTCCCACCATCATACCCGAGTTTTGAAGCGTATGTAAAAGCCTCTGTTAATCTCGCGCAGGCTCATGCAAGGGCTTATGATTCCATCAAAGCTTTATCCAGTAAAGACGTGGGGATAATATATTCGTTCTCGCCTGCCTATTCCGCCGATGGAAAGAGTGGGGAGCATGTCGAAATCGCAAACTACCAACACAATTTCTGGTTTGTGGATATGATAACTTTTGGAGAAATTGGGAACTTGTTTGAAGGCTTGGCTGAAGCTGAAAGGGATGACATGAAAAACAAACTGGATTTTCTCGGGGTGAATTACTACACAAGGACGGTTGTGGATAAGGGTGGACCACTCGGCTGGAGAGTTGTTGAAGGTTATGGCTATGGCTGTGAACCCTATTCGACGTCCAAAGCTGGGTATCCAGTCAGTCAGGTAGGTTGGGAAGTTTATCCAAGGGGGCTTTACGACGTTATAAAGATGCTCCATGAGAGATATAAACTGGATATGATTGTCACGGAGAACGGTATAGCGGATCCGAAAGATATGTTGAGGCCCTATTATCTGATATCACATGTGAGCGAGGTGGAGAGGGCTTTATCTGAAGGTTACCCTATTCTTGGATACTTTCACTGGTCGTTCATGGATAACTATGAATGGGCTAAAGGGTTTGATAAGAGGTTTGGACTGGTTGAGGTGGATTTCAAGACCAAAGAGCGTCGCCCGAGACCAAGCGCTTATGTGTACTCCCAGATGATAAGAAGGCGGACTACCAAGGGAATGGTTGAGTCCGTGCCTTATGAAATATGAGGGGATGTGAGGTTTGAAGGTAACCATAAGGGATGTGGCGAGGGAAGCGAGGGTTTCTATAGCCACAGTTTCAAGGGTCCTCAACGGGAGTGAGAGGGTCTCCGAGGAGACAAGAAAAAGGGTGGTCAAAGCTATCAGAAAACTAGGATACAAGCCTTTAAAGATGAACAATCCGATGATGAGCTCGAAGGTCAAAGTTATAGGGATACTTGTTCCTGATATATTTGCGTACCATTACAGCGATATAACCGAAGGCGCTGCGGAATACCTATGCCAGAATGGATACGAACCTTTCGTTTACATGTTTCACAGGAAACTGGAATCCGAGATCATGGCGATAGATTACTTTTTCATGAGCAAAGTCAATGGCCTCATAGTGTGCACATCCAGAGAAGATGATAGATATCTGAAGGTGGTGGAGGAGACTGCTATTCCAGTGGTGACGATCGATAGGGAAAACATGGATTTTCGATTTGACTCTGTGAACATAGACAATTACAAAGCGGGGAAAATGGTAGCAGAGTACCTTTTTTCAAAAGGGCACAGGAGAGCTGTTCACATAACTGGGGATATGAGCATCTATTCTGTCAGGGAAAGGGCTAAAGGCTTTGTGAAGAAAGCGAAAAGGTTGGGAATGAATGTGGAAGTTATAGAGGGATCTTTCGAGGTTGGACATGCATACAAACTGATGAGGAAGAGGATAGAAGAAGGAATTGATTTCTCTGCTGTGTTCGCTTCAGCGGATATTCTAGCTGTTGAAGTTATAAAAGCGTTGAGCAATGCTGGATTAAAAGTCCCGGATGATGTTTCCGTGATGGGTTTTGACGATGCGTATTACTCGAAATACACAATTCCGGCTCTAACCACCGTTCGCCAACCCAGATTCGAAATGGGATTCACCGCGGCTCAACTTCTGCTTTCCAGAATGAATGCGAGTTCCCATGTTGTAACCAGAAAGATGATATTACCTGTGGAAATCGTGGAGAGAGAATCGGTTAAATCGATCTAGAAAGGGAGCCTAACCGGCTCCCTTTCACTCCCAAGGGTTCCATTCTCCTGATAGGTATCTATCAATCGCTTTAGCTGCTTTCTTTCCAGCCCCCATGGCTTCTATGACCGTCGCCGCTCCGGTAACTATATCGCCACCTGCGAAAACACCTTTCACGCTCGTTGCACCTGTTTCAAGATCCGCTTCTATGTATCCCCTCTTGTTTCTCTTGAGCTGTGGAAATTCGTCAAGGAGTATCCTCTGGGCCTGTTGACCTATTGCTTCTATTATCATGTCTGATTCTATGAAATCATATTCTCCGGTCGGCTTTGGCCTTCTCCTGCCATCAGCTCCGGGTTCTCCTAGTTCCATAACCGCACACTTTATCCCGATAACTTGGCCATTCTCATCCCCAACGTATTCAACAGGTTGACGTAGCCAGTGGAACTCTATCCCTTCTTCAACGGCGTGGTGATATTCTTCGAGCCTTGCAGGCATCTCCTTTTCCGTTCTTCTGTAGACTATCATTACCTTCTCCGCCCCAACGCGCAGGGCGGTTCTCGCCGCATCCATTGCGGTGTTTCCAGCGCCGATGACTGCTACATTTTTCCCTATCACGATTGGGGTGTCATATTCGGGAAACTTGTAGGCTTTCATCAGGTTTACCCTCGTCAAGAATTCACTCGCTGAGTAGACACCATTCAGGTTTGTTCCCGGGATGCCTATGAACTTCGGTGCACCAGCCCCGACTCCTATGAACACAGCGTCGAACTCTCGAAGCATTTCATCAACGGGTATTGTCTTTCCAACTACGACGTTGGTTTCTATCTTGACGCCGAGCTTTTTTATATACTCGATCTCCCTCTCTACGATTTTCTTTGGAAGTCTGAACTCGGGAATCCCATACACCAGAACCCCACCAGCTTTGTGGAAGGCTTCGAATATAGTTACATCGTACCCGAGTTTTGCAAGGTCAGCGGCAGCCGTTAACCCTGAGGGACCTGCTCCGACGACCGCAACTTTCTTTCCCTTCTTTTCCTTTATCTCTGGAAGCTTAAGCTCCCCGTGCTCGGCTTCCCAATCCGCGACAAACCTCTCCAGTCTTCCTATGGCCACTGGTTCAAATCCCGGAATCTTTGCCACGACACATTGCGCTTCACACTGGTTCTCCTGAGGGCAGACCCTTCCGCAGACTGCAGGGAGGTTGTTATAGAGTTTTATCGTGTCTATAGCTCCCTGGAAGTTTCCTTCCTTTATGTACTTTATGAACGTGGGAATGTCTATGTGAACGGGACAACCCTTCACACACGGCATTGTCGGACAGGTGATACACCTCTGAGCTTCCTGTATGGCTTCTTCTGGCGTGTATCCGAGTGCGACCTCATCGAAATTGTGTATTCTGACCTTCGGATCTTGCTCACTCATAGGGGTCTTGTGGGGTTGCCTTTTCATAGCCATGAGATATCACCTGCCCTCCTCAGGAACCTGTTGAAAGCCTCTTCTTCTTTCTCCTTATACTGCTTCAGCCTTCTGATAAGTTCATCCCACTCAACCTGGTACCCATCAAATTCCGGGCCGTCCACACACGCGAACTTTATCTCTCCACCGACGCTCACCCTACATGCTCCACACATTCCGGTACCATCCACCATTATCGGGTTCAGAGAAACCCACATCTTTGGAATTTCGAGCTCTTTCCCTTTGAGCGCCGCGAACTTCATCATCACCGTGGGGCCAACCGCCCAAGCTGCATCGAACCTTTTCCCTTTTTCCCTCACAAGGTATTCCATAGCATCTGTGACCACACCTTTCATCCCTAAAGAACCATCGTCCGTGGTTATAACTATTTCCCCGAAGCTTTTGAATTCCTCCTGCATTATCACGTATTCAGCACTTCTTCCGCCTAGAATAGCGATTATCTCGTTTCCAGCTTCTTTAAGAGCTTTAGCTATCGGGTGAAGCGTCGCTATTCCAACACCTCCACCTATAAGGAGAACCTTCCCGTATTTATCTATCTCGCTGGGTCTTCCGAGTGGACCAACAACATCAAGTATCTCGTCGCCTTCTCTCATGGAACATAGCTCGTATGTCGTTTTCCCAACCGCTCTAACGATCATCCGGAATGCCCCTTTTTCTGGATACGTATCGGCTATGGTTAAGGGAATCCTCTCGCCCCTTTCGTGAAGACGAATGACTATGAAATGTCCTGGCTTTGCGTGTTTTACGATTCGTGGAGCTTCTATGACAAAATCATGAACCAGGTGTGCTAACTTTTGCTTTTTCAGAATTTTGTGAGGCACATTCTTCCCTCCTTCTGAATATTTTCGCCACCCTTCTTGACATCGATCTTATCCTTCTTATGTACTCCTGGCGCTGAGATACCGATATCGCATTTCTCGCATCCAGAAGGTTGAAAATGTGAGATGCTTTTATGATCTTCTCGTAAGCTGGGAGGTAGAGCTCTCTTTCGGCGAGTTTCTCGAATTCCCTGAAGTGATCCTCGAAGTGTCTGAAGAGAGTCTCAACGTCAGCCTCTTCGAAGTTGTACTTGGATTGCTGTCGCTCGTTCTCAAGAAAGACTTCTCCATAAGTCAGATTCTCGTTCCATTTGATTTCAAAAACGTTGTCAACCTCCTGAAGGAACATCGCTATTCTCTCGATCCCGTAGGTTATCTCCAGGGGAATCTCCTTTAGACCTATCCCTCCTATCTGCTGAAAGTAGGTAAACTGGGTTATTTCCATTCCGTCGAGCCACACTTCCCATCCCACTCCCCAGGCTCCCAATGTTGGGGACTCCCAGTTGTCCTCAACGAATCTGATGTCGTGCTCTTTGGGGTTTATACCGAGGTATTCCAAAGATTTTATGTAGAGTTCCTGCGAATCTTTCGGGGAGGGTTTTATTATAACTTGGAACTGAAAGTACCTCTGAAGTCTGTTCGGGTTTTCGCCATACCTGCCGTCGGTAGGTCTTCTTGACGGTTGAACAAAAGCAACTTTCCAAGGGCTTTTTCTAAGAACACCGAAAAAAGTCGACGGGTGAAAAGTTCCAGCTCCCATCTCCATATCGTAAGGTTGGTCTATGAAACAACCGCTCTTTGACCAAAATTCCTGGAGCTTGAATATAACATCTTGAAGATACACATTCATCCCTCCTGCAAAGTTATGCTACAAAAAACTCGGGCAACTTCAAAGCGATATTTATTGTACAGCAAGAAGCTTTAAAAACAAAAACCTCGCCATGTGTGGCGAGGCATTTTTTCAGATTCACAAATTACAAGTGAATCGCTTTCCCTTCAGCTTCTTCAAAAGCCCCCAAGAGCGATTCGGATATCGTCGGGTGCGGATGGATCGTCCAGGCGAGCTCATCCACCGTCAGACCATGCTTGACGGCGACTGTTCCTTCCATTATGAGCTCTGATGCGAACGGACCAACGAGCGTGACTCCAAGCACTTTGCCCGTGGATTTCTCGTAAACCACTTTTGCGAATCCTTCTCTCTCTCCCATAGCTGCAGCTCTTCCATTTGCGGATATTGGAAATTTCGCAGTGGCATGTCTTTCCCGATTCATATTTTTCTCCTTCAAGCCTACACATGCGAGCTCAGGACTGCTGTATATCACAGCGGGTACGCTGGAAAGATCTACCCTCCTTTCTTCACCCTTTATGTTGTACGCCGCTACTATTCCTTCGTGAAATCCAGCATGTGCGAGCATTATCCTTCCCCTGACGTCTCCCGCTGCGTAGAGCCCGTCAACTCCAGTTCTGAGATTCTCATCTGTCTCTATACCTTTTCCAACCTTGACACCGATGCTTTTCACATCTTCCTCAACGTTGGGTTTTCTTCCGACTGAGAGGAGTATCTTCTCAACATCCAAATCGAAGCTTTCATTCGGCGTTTGCACGGATACCCTGTATCCACCATCCGTCTTTTCAACGGATCTGACTTTAGAAGATTCGAATACCTCAACTTTCAATATTTTCAAAGATCTCTTTATGACTTCGACTGCGTCGTCATCTTCAGATGGGAGTATGTGCTCCATCAGCTCTACAATACAGGTTTTCACCCCGAGCGCGGCGAAGAAGTTTGCCATCTCAACACCTACAACACCACCGCCAACTATCAATACGGATTTTGGAAGCTCATCCATCTTGAAGACATCGTCACTTGTCCACACTCCATCAACTTCGTCAAATGGGGGAAAGATCGTCGGAACTGATCCGGTGGCTATCAGAACGTTCTTGGCTTCGTACCTCTCATCACCCAGTCTCACAATCCCAGGTTTTTCCAAAACAGCTGTGCCTTTTTTGTAATCTATTTCATTCTTCTTGAAGAGGTATTCCACCCCTTTTCTTGAAGACAATATAGCTCTTTCCATGTGCTTCTTGATCTTTTTGAAGCTATACTCCACTTTTTCCACCTCTATACCGTATCTTCTGAACTTCTCCTTCGTGTCGTGGAAAGCATGGGCCACCACCAAAAGAGCTTTCGTCGGAATACATCCTTTGTTTGTGCAGGTTCCTCCTGCGTTTTCCTTCTCAATCACCAGAACTTTAAGCCCTAGATGAGCCATTTTTATAGCTGAGACATAACCTGCAGGTCCTGCACCTATGACTATGGCGTCGTACATTCTCATCCCTCCTTGATCTTTATCATCCATTCTTTCGTGACTTCTATTTTAACAAGATACACTCCTTCCAGATCATCGTTTATAACGATTTTCACATCTTTATTTTATAATCTTCTCCTGGTAAAGGGGATTTACACTAAAAAAGTTATTTGGGGGTGTGACTATGTCCGCGTTGGTGGAGTTGAAACAATTTTCAGATAAGTTCGATGAAATTTCTAAGGGGAAGCCTTCGGAAGTTTTGGAGAGGATTTATGATTTGGCGAGTGCCATCAGAGTGCCATCTCCCAAGGATCAGGAAGAGGCGAAACTCATAATTCTCGAAGGAGGTAAGATAGCCTCTAAACTTTTGAAAACCTTTGCGACGAGTTTTGCGAAGGTGGAAAAGTTTGACCCGGTGAAAGCTCAAGGTTTCAGGTCTTTTCTAGATTCGATTGCGAACTTCGTTGCGGAGTTGACAAATGTTTACAAAAAAAGCCGTCGCATATCGAATAGAGTTTACTTTGAGACGAGCAAAATTAAGCTGTCTTTGAGCAGAGTGAGAGAATTGCTGTCATCTGATGAGGATATAGGCCCGGATTTAAGGAAAGAGATTTCGTATCTGGCTTCCGTTATGAAAAGCAAGATTCCTGAAATTCCTCAGGATGAAGAGGAGAAAGCGCTATATTTCAAGCAGTTCTCCGAATTTTCTGAGCTAATTCTTGAGATACTTGAAGAGCTAGTTCAGATAAAAGAAGGCAATCGTTTGATTGCATATTTCCTTGAGGAGAAAATCAGGTTGCTTAAACCCGGAGAAGAGCTTTTGGAATCAGTTGAGAGGGAATCCCAAAGAGTCTTGGATTTGTCCACTGCGAAAACTGGAGCCGCTTGCTACATACTCTCCAAGAGACTTCCAAAACCCTTGAACAAGGATTTTAAAGCGGCTTATGTCAACATAAAGAAAAGCCTCATATCCAACATGCAGAACCCCAAGAGGGTGAAAAGTGATCTGAAGAAATTCATAAAGGATTACAAGAGCAGGCCTCTATTAGATGCCTTGAAGGACTTCTATGAACAGATTTCTGAGATCACTGGAATTATGGATAGGCTCTCAGAGAGTATATCCAACATGATTCACAACACTTTGGAGGCCTCTGGAAAGTTCATAAACAACTTCATAATTGGTAGTAATGAAGCGCAAAAGCTCTTGGAAGTGTACCAGCCTTTGTTCAGTCAGATGGCCGAAAAGATGTTGGAATACGACAAAGTTGCGTTTCAGAATGTGTTGAACAAGAACCATACGACCATAGATGTGGTGAATCACCATATAAAGATGGCTGGAAGTGAAATAGCTACGACCTTTGAGAGTTTACGTGGTAACAGAGAAATTCTGGGGATTTTGAAGAGTTTCTCGGAGGATGTACATGGTGCCCTGTTGAAATTGAAAAATGTGCGCTTAGTGTTGGAGAACGTCATAAAAGTTGGGACTATAAAGGAGGTCGCCAACAGGCTGAAGATATCCGGTGAAGAAATGGTGACGATAGCGAGTATCGTTAACAACTTCTTCTCGAAAAACTTCAGGGAGATTTATGGAGCGTATTCTGAAGTAATCAACAAGCTAGAATATCTCAGAGAGAGAGTATAAACTGATTTTTACATCCTCTCTGGGGCACTCACCCCGAGGATGCCAAGCCCCTTTTTTATAACCAGCTGAACGGCTTTTGCCAAGTTCAGCCTTGCATTTGAGAGTTCGGGGTTTGAGATGTCTACAACAGTGTTATACGTGTAGAATATATGGAAAGAGTGCGCGAGATCCTCGAGATAGGAGGTGAGCTTGGCTGGAGAATAGGAATCCGCGGCTTCCATCAAGGTGTCCTCGAACAGGTCGAGTTTTTTCATCACGGTCCTTTCAAGCTCGCTTTCTAAAAGATCCAGATTTTCCCCTTCTTTAAATCTGAGACTTTTTTCCTCAGCTTGTTTGAAGAGAGAGCAAATTCTCGCGTGTGCATATTGGACGTAGTAAACCGGGTTGTCTGTGCTGTGCTTCACCGCCAGATCCATATCAAATTCAAGGGGTTTTGATGGGTCTATCCTTGCGAAGAAGTACCTAGTTGCATCTTTTCCAACTTCTTTTATGAGATTGTCCAGAGTTACAAATCTACCGGCTCTTGTGGACATCCTTAGATTTTCTCCCTTTTTCTTGAGCGTCACGAATTGGTGGATTATCACCGTTAGGAAGTCATCGGGAAATCCCAACGCTTTCATAGCGGCTTTCATCCTGGGAATATGTCCATGATGATCGCTTCCCCAAATGTCGTATACCCTTTCGAATCCCCTTCTTCTCTTGCTGTAGTGATACGCGATATCGGTCATGAAATATGTGGGTGTTCCATCCTTCCTTATGAGAACCTTATCATCCTCATCGATAAATTCTGATACTTTGAACCAAAGCGCTCTATCTTTCTCATATACCAAATTCTTCTCTTTAAAAAGATCTAAGATTTTCTGAACCGTTCCATCTTCTATCAGGCTTTTCTCGGAGTAGTATCTGTCAAAGCGCGTTCCAAGATTTTCAAAGGTTTTTTTCATCCAATTCAACATTTCACTGACGGCGTATTCTTTGAAAAATTTCTCAACGCTTTCGTCCCAAACTCCCTTGAATTTATCTCCCACTTCGTCCTTCAACTTCCTCGCCGTGTCGATGAGGTATTCTCCCTTGTATCCATCTTCCGGCAAATCTTTTTTTATTCCGAAAAGCTCGTTGTACCTAACCCATAGTGAGTATGCGAGAAGTGCTATCTGTCTCCCAGCGTCATTCAAATAGACCTCATTCTGAACATCGTATCCGAGCTCCTTGTAGATGTTAACCAGTGTATCTCCTATGACTATCTGCCTACCGTGTGCCACTGTGAGAGGGCCTGTGGGGTTAGCACTCGCATATTCAAACTGGATTTTCTCTCCCTTTCCCAAATCCATTTTTCCAAATTTCTCCTTCTCTGATAGAACCCTTTCCAGAGCATTCCTGAGGAGCCTCGTGGATATCCTGAAATTTATAAATCCGGGTCCTGCCAACTCCACAGTTTCAAACTCCCCTCCCTTGAGCATTTCTATCAGGTCTAGAGCCACTTCTCTGGGAGGTCTCTTGAAGTGCTTCGCTCCCACAAGAGCCACATTGGTTGAGAAATCCCCAAACTGCTCTGGAGGAACCTCCACTTTGAAATCAAATTTTTTTCCCAGATCCTTCAGGGATTTTTCTATCTTTTCTCTTATGAGACTTCTTATCAACTCTCAGCACCTCCAATTATGGCATTGGTTCTAAAAGTCCTACTCCGAATCTAAATATGCCACCTATGTAGGAAATTCCAAAGTACAGTTTATCTTTGAACCTGTATCCGCTGGGTGGCTTCAGAAAGTATCTGAACTCTGCGATTATATCCCGGGAAAAGTTGAAATTCCCATTTATAGGGTAAAGGAGTGCCAATCTGGCGTGATAATCCTCCGTCCACCTTTCTATAACTGCCCCGACCCAGGAATAATCCGTCCACTCTCCAGAGAAGTTGTGGTGAAGGTAAGCCACAACCGGCCCCACTTTGATGTCTCCCACTGGAAATATAGGTAACGAACCATCAATGTTGAATGCAAAGCTAGTGGGAGTTCCCACTTGGAAAGTCGTCATTATGTCCGCGCCAAAGGGTATCTGGTAAAATCCCGTTCCCACTGTCCAACCACTTATATCATTTCCGTAGGTGTATCCCATGAATAGCTCTAGATCAAATCCGAGTGTTAGAACCCCCAAAATTACTGTTGCGATGAAGATAGCCCTCATATGATCACCCCTCATGGGATTTCAACGGAGCTTAGATCCCCTATTATCAGTTTTATTCCCCTTGGTTTCTCCGAGCTTTTCACAACTTTCGTCTTCTTTCCAAGTATAGAACTGTCTATTCTCTCGCTGACGTCTACCACTACACTTTCCTCCATGATGATCGAGTTTTCTATCTCACATCCGTCAACTGTCACCCTGTTTCCTACTGAAGTGTATGGACCTACATAGGAGTTCTTTATAACGGAGTTTTCCCCCACGACAACCGGTCCTCTTATTATGGAGTTCACAACTACGCTCCCTTCACCTATCTCCACGTTTCCCTGTACAGTTGATTTCTCATCGATGTTCCCGAGGATCGAAGAGCCTTTCAAGTTCTCCAGAATCTTCCTGTTGGCTTCCAGGAGGTCTTCGGGTTTTCCCGTATCCTTCCACCAACCATAGACTATATGTGCTCTCACGTCGTATCCATTTTCTATGAGATATTCTATGGCATCTGTTATTTCGAGCTCCCCTCTCCAGGAGGGTTTTATATTTTCAATCCCATCGAATATGATGGTTCTGAACATGTAAACTCCTATTATAGCGAGGTTGCTTGGAGGAACCTTTGGCTTTTCCACGACTCTCACTATCTTTCCACCTTCCACGACGGCGACCCCAAATCTCCTAGGATCCTCAACAGGAGTTAAGAGTATTGATGCGTCCACATCGTTCTCCCTGAAATTCTCTACAAATGGTTTCAAATCTTCCATTATCATGTTGTCACCAAGGTACATTAAGAAGTCATCCTTTCCCAGGAAATCCTTTGCCACCCATACCGCGTGAGCTAGACCTTTTGGCTCTTGCTGGACAACGTAACTCACGTTGAGACCGAATTCGGAGCCGTCCCCGATAGTCTGCTCGAATTCTTCTCTGTTGTATGGCGATACTATCAAAGCTATATCCGTTATTCCTGCTTTTTTGATGGTTTCAAGTGTATAAAATATCACCGGTCTGTTGGCAACCGGGATCAAGTGTTTCGCGGTGGTGTGAGTGAGGGGTCTGAGCCTCGTTCCTTTTCCAGCGCATAGGACGATCGCCTTCAACAGATCACCTCCCCATGTTGTGCTCTGATATTCTATCAGAATTTTACATCCCAGGATTGGGAGCTTTGCAAAATCGATTTTGTTGGGATAAAATACTCTTCGGACTTTGTGGAAAGAAGGGGGTAGTGAGCAATAGCCAAAATACTTGAAGTTAAACACTTGAAGAAGTACTTTCCTATAAGGAAAGGATTCCTTGTTAAAAAAATAGTGGGTTGGGTGAAAGCGGTGGACGACATATCTTTCGCCGTTGAGCAGGGGAGGACCTTTGCAATCGTTGGAGAGTCCGGCTGTGGAAAAACTACCACCGCTAAGACTATTCTGCGTCTTCATCAACCATCCGGTGGAAGGATATTCGTGGATGGCAAGGATACCACTTTTCTCTTCATGACTAGGCGGGAGATAAAGGAGTACATAGTGGAAGACTACGTTAAAAGGTTCAGAAAAGCACTCAACGATGGAGGAAGAGAAGTAATTCCTGAGGATGAGAAAGAGATGTTCGATCGCTTTGAAAAGCTTGGACCTGACAAGTTCATAAACGAGATGGTGAAAGAGACATGGAAAAGCTTGAATGAGGGGGATATAAGGAAAAAGAGGCTTTCCTTCAGGAGAAACATGCAGATAGTCTTTCAAGACCCCATGAGCTCTTTGAATCCGCGGATGACTGTTGGGGAGATCATCACGGAACCGATGCTCTTTCATGGTATTGCAAAGACGAAGAAAGAAGCCTACGACATGGCGGGAGATCTTCTAAAACAAGTTGGTCTCAAGGTCTATCACCTTGACAGATATCCACACCAATTTTCCGGAGGTCAGCGTCAGAGAATTGCCATAGCGCGTGCCGTGTCCATAAATCCCAAGATCGTCATACTGGATGAGCCCACGTCTGCCCTCGATGTTTCGGTTCAGGCTCAAATAATAAATTTGTTCTTGGATCTCCAGAAGAACTATGGGTTCACATATCTTTTCATATCCCATGATCTGGGACTAGTGAGGTTCATATCGGAGAAGGTCGCCGTTATGTACCTTGGAAGAATCGTCGAGATGGGTGATACCGAGGAGATATTTGAGAATCCGATACACCCGTATACCAAAGCACTTCTCTCGGCGGTTCCAGTTCCGGATCCAGAAGTTGAGAGAGCCAGAAAGAGAATTATACTCAAAGGAGGGGTTCCGAGTCCCATAAACAGGCCGATGGGATGCTTCTTCCACCCGAGATGTCCTTGGGCTATTAAGGGGAAATGTGATGAAGAGTATCCAAAGCTCATCAAAGTTAGAGAAAACCATTATGTAGCATGTTTTTTGGCTGAAAAACTCTAAAAGGAGGTGGGGTTTATGAGAAAGTTTGTCGTAGTGATTCTTGCGCTCGCCCTCGCCGTATCACTTCTCGCTCTTCCGCCGTATGCAGCTAGCGATAAGTATCTCGGGGCGAACGCACATGGTAAGAAAGGCGGGACTCTCGTTCTTGGCACTCTGAATGGGCCAAAGACTCTGAACGATGTCGTCGCACAGGAAACGAGTTCTACCGATATCATCGCACGGTTCATGGCGTCGATGGTCGAGAGGGATAACCACGGGCTTTGGTATCCAGCGCTTGCAACGAACTGGAAGATCGAGATAACGCCTGAGGGTAAGATGATCCTTTACTGGTACCTGAGAAAAGGCGTGAAGTGGAGTGACGGACAGCCGTTCACCGCGGATGATGTTGTCTACACCATAAACAACATATACTTCAACAAAAACATTCCAAATGATTTCCAAAACCTCTTCCCAGAAGACAACTGGCCGAAGGCTTACAAGATCGATGACTACACGGTAAAAGTGGAGTTCAATTATCCATACAGACTTGCTTGGAGGTACATAGGTGGAACTTACATATGGCCAAAACATGTGATTGTGAAATATCTCGAGCAGGGGAAGAAATTCAAGGAAATATGGGGAGTGGATGCCATAAACAAGCATGAAATAGTTGGCCTTGGCCCATTCATACCGGTTGAGTACAAGGAAGCTGAATATGTCAAACTCGCTCGCAACCCATACTATTGGAAGAAAGATGCCGATGGAAAACAGCTCCCGTATCTCGACAACGTGATATTCAAGATCATACCAAATACGGATGCCATGAGGCTTGCATTTGAAAAGGGAGAAATAGATGTCTACGGTCCAAGGGGAACCGAGTATGCTGATTTCAAGGCTAAGGCAAAGGAAAAAGGATGGATCGTTGGAACAGGCGGACCAACGTTCGGCACACAGTTTGTGACGTTCAACTGGAACTGCCCGGATCCAATCAAGAGAAAATGGTTCAGAAATGAGTACTTTAGGAAAGCGGTGGCATATGCCATCGATAAGAAGAGGATAATCGATACTCTCTACAATGGGCTCGCTGTCGAGCAGTGGGGGCCGATAAGCGCCGCCGCAAAAGAATGGTACAACGAGAAGGTCCTCACGAAATACGAGTATAACCTCGACAAGGCGAGAACGATGCTTGTCCTTGGTGGATTCAACTGGAACAACGAAGGAAAACTCGTTGATAAGGACGGAAACGTAGTCAAATTCATCCTCACGACAAACGCCGGTAACAGGGTTCGTGAAGGAATAGGGAACATACTTGTTGAGAACCTCAAGAAGCTTGGAATGGAAGTTACATTCTCGCCAATAGATTTCAACACGCTCGTTCAAAAGCTCGTCGTTAACGGAGATTGGGAAGCGGTTATAATAGGACTCACCGGAGGAGACGAACCGCAAGGTGGAGCAAACGTCTGGAAGGTAAAAGGTGCACTTCACTTCTGGAACTACAGCCCTGAGGTTAAGAAATTCGTTGACCCGAAGGACTACTACTTGCCGGACTGGGAGAAAGAAATCGACGAGATATTCCAGGAAAACGTCAACTTTGCTTCCAAAGAAGATATACCGCTCGTGAAAGATATGTTCAGCAGGTACCAGGAGCTCGTTTCCGAGCACCTGCCTCTCATCTACACAACCCAGCAGCTCTTCCTCTACGCGTACACGAACAAGCTCCACAATGTCGATCCAACAACGCTGGGTGGGATTGTTGCTTGGAACATGGACTGGATCTGGAAAGAAAAGTGACTTTTCCAAGGGGAGGAGTTTTCCTCCCCTTTCCCTCTATACTACTTCAGGGGTGAGAATGTGCTCAAATACATAATTAGAAGATTGATAATAATGGTTCCAGAGCTTTTCGTCATTTCGTTTCTCGTCTTCATGATAATGTGGGCTGCTCCGGGAGATTTTCTGGATCAGTATAGGATGGATCCATCTGTTTCACCACAGTTTCTTGAATCTCTCGAAAAAGAACTAGGTCTTGACAAGCCACCGATAATTCAATACAGTATCTGGCTGAAAAACATATTGGTGGGTAACTTTGGCTACTCGTTTTACTATCGTCAGCCGGTCTCTAAGCTCATATGGGGAAGGGTATTTGCAACCATCATATTATCGCTTTCTTCTTTCTTCTTCTCTTGGATACTCGGAATAATCACAGGGGTGTTCTCAGCCTTGAAGAAATACTCCATGTGGGACAAACTTTTAACGATAATCGCATTCAGTGGAATAGCCATTCCGGGGTTCTTCCTCGCTCTTCTCCTTCTTTACATAGCTGCTAACACGGGGTGGTTCCCAATAAGCGGGATGGTTTCAATAGGACACAGCCAGATGGGTGCTGGCGAGAGGTTCAAGGATATACTGTGGCATCTCACCCTTCCAACTATAGCTTTGGGATTCGGTGGGTTTGCCACGCTGATGAGGTACATGAGAGGTTCCCTCCTTGATGTTCTTAACGAAGATTATGTAACCTTCGCTAGGGCTAAAGGCCTTCCGGAGAGAAAGGTGATATACAAACACGCTTTGAGAAACGCCATAAACCCGATGATCACATTCCTGGGATACAGTATCTCTGGTCTTCTTGGAGGTGCGGTCATAATTGAGAACATCTTCGCGTGGCCCGGAATGGGAAGACTCGTATACCAAGCTCTCATTCAGCAGGATGTTTATCTCGTTATGGCCAGTGCTGTGATATCCGCTGTCATGCTGGTTATAGGAAATTTGATAGCCGATATCCTCCTGGCAGCGGTTGATCCAAGAGTTAGGCTTGAGTGAGGTGAGATATGTGGCTGATGATAAAAAAAACGTAACCGAAGTGGAGTTCGAGGAAACGTATCTCTCAAGACGTCAGCTCATATGGAGGGCCTTCAAGAAGCACAAGCTTGGTATGTTTGGATTGTGGGTCCTGATTGTCATGTACCTCATAGCCATCTTTGCAGACTTTCTGTCACCGCATAACCCTTATGAGCAGTCCTTAATCCACTCTTTTGCTCCACCGACTCCCGTACACGTCAGATACAAGGGAAAAACCGTTGGACTTTATGTTCTCCCTTCGGTGAGCTTTATAGATAAATTCACCAGTGAGAGGAAGTTCTACGAAATGCTCTTTCCAAGCAGGATAGTTAACGATGGAGTGGAGTACAGAATCGGGGGAAATACAGCTGAGCTGGGTGAGAGAACTCTGAAGTTCGACCGGAAGAAAGGAGAGGAGATCTATTTCGAGTTCGTCATAGATAAGAACATTGGGGTAAAGACAAAGGGGGGAAAAGAATACTACCTTCCTTTTGAGAAGGAATACACTAAAAGACTTTTGATCGGATACAACGATTCCCTCCTCAAGCGTGGGAAAATCAGGGTGAATTTGACGTCTTCAACTGCGAAGGCAGCTGTGCTTTCGAATTTTGGGGATTTCTCCAGACGCCTCAAGGCACTTGTTGGAAATGAAGAGAATATAGATAAGCTCTGGCTCGATGAGAGTCTCGAGAGAATTGACGTGAAATGGGCGAGAACCGTATCTAAGAACGTGGATGTGAAGCTTTTTGAGGAGAGAGTTACAAAAGGTGCAGAGAATTGGATGAGAGGAGTTCTGAAACCTTTGGAGGAGGGGAAGGGAAATACAAGTGCACTTAAAGAAGTGGGAGCAGAAGTCGAGAAAATGGTCTTGGCGGATTTTGAGAGATCTCTTGATAAGGGATATATAGACGATTTGATAAACGGAAACGAATTGGCTGTGAACAGGATCGTTGCAACTTCTGGGAACCTGATAAAGCTCGGGGTTGATGTGAAAGGAAGGCTTGAAAAGCTAGTGGCAAGGCTCTCAGAGTTAAAGGGATCAGGGGAGAACGTATCAGTCCTCAAGGATACGATCAGGGAGGAATTCTACTCTATGGAAAGAGAAGCGGTAGAACGCATAATCTCTGGATACTCAAGTGCAACTAACAAAAAGGCTTACATAGATGGCGTTATAAGCATGCTCACAGAGGGAATACGAGATTACATAGATGTGTGCAATTCAAGGCTTGAAAAGATGGTAAAAGAGATGAGGTACGAGGAGAAAGAGGCGGAGGGAATCATAAGAGCTTGTCTGACGAACTTGATGAGATCAGAGATCTTCGGAAGCAGATACATGCCTGGAGAGACCATGGCCATAGCCAAGATGTTAGTTAGCTTTGGCCTTATAGATGATCCAAGATTCAAGGCGGAGCTCGAGGACTATCAAAAGGTCGCTTCTTTGAAAAAGCTGTATGTGAAGCTTCAGGAGGTTCTGGGAAAGGTTGCAAGACCGGGATACAGGCCATCCAGAGAAGAGATGGAAAAAATAGAACAGACTCTTCAGAACTTTGTGAAAGTTGCTAAGAACCTGAAGTTCTTCACGACCGCTGTGAATTCAAAGCTGAATTCCATTGTCAGAAGTGCTGAGAGCAGCCTTAGGTATCTTGAGAGGGGAAGATCGGTTTACTATTACTACCGTAGGATTTTGGAAGGCCTCAAGGATATATCATCGGCTAAAGAGATCCTGGAATCGGTTGCCGCGAAGATAGTGGGAGTCGGAGAGATTGGATTCTCCTATCCAAAGCTTGGAAGAATGGCTTTCAAGAGGTATAGGCTCGAAACCGTTAAATCTCTGGTTTTGAATGGAAAGGGTGTTCAGGATTATGATTACAAGATATACAAAGTAAGATTTTTCCTGAAAAGCTGGGAAGGAAAATTCCTGTGGCTGTTTCCATCAAGAGTTCACCTCTTCGGTGTTGAGAATCCGGATGACAACCCATACGTGAAGATATTCATAATGGGGGCAGACCAGTTTGGAAGGGATGTTTGGTCGAGAATCGTGTTCGCATCCAGAATTTCGCTTTCGATAGGCATAATAGGGATGATAATAACCTTCGGACTCGCACTCGTTTTCGGTGGGATCTCGGGTTACTATGGTGGATTGATAGACGAGCTCATGATGAGGACAGCGGAGATAATAATGTCCATTCCTGGGTTCTACCTACTGATACTTCTGAGAGCTCTTCTCCCGATGGACATACCTTCTACTCAGATATACATACTCCTTGTGTTCATCTTGTCGTTCATAGGATGGGCTGGAACGAGTAGGGTGATAAGGGGAATGGTACTCTCTATAAGGAGAAGAGAATTTGTTGAGGCTGCCATAGCTATAGGTCTTCCGGACAGCAAGGTGTTGATGAGGCACGTCTTGCCAAACACCACGAGCTTCTTGATTGTCGCAGCCACGCTGAGAATTCCCGGGTACATATTGGGTGAAGCTAGTCTGAGCTACTTGGGACTCGGTATAAGAGAACCGGATGCCAGTTGGGGGCTCATGCTGGCTCAGGCGCAAGATGTCTATGTGATGCAACATGCTCCATGGCTGTTGATACCAGGTGCATTCATATTCTTCACAGTTCTCTCGTTTAACTTCGTCGGTGATGGCCTCAGGGACGCGTTGGATCCGCGATCACTTGGATAATTAGAAGCGCTCAAGAAAGAAGCCGGCGCCTAGCGCCGGCTTCTTGGTGGTCTAGCAGTGCTGATCAGTAGTAATCATCGAGAATCTCCTGCGTTTTCCTTTGAACTTCCTTTATAACTTCGGCGGGATCCACACTGGTATCAGTCAGCACCTTCTGCCATCCATCACTTATAGTACTCAAGACTTCCCTGTAGGGTCCAAACCATGGTCTTCTCCTGGCTCTCTCTTTGAGCTGTATGTAGGTTATTCCAACCCTAGGATCTTCTTTTATGAGTTTTTGAAGCTCTGGAGAGTTGTAAGCGGACATCCTGACCGCCATGTAACCAGTGGCAAGTGCCCATTTGAGGGTGTTCTCGGGTTTCTCGACGAATTTCAGGAATTCCCAAGCTGCTTTTTTCTGCTCCTCGCTAGCCGACGCAAATATGTAAAGATTTCCTCCACCTATTGGAACAACAGCCTTTTTCTCATAGGGCATGAGAGTTGCTCCGAGGTCCCACTTCACATTCTTTCTTAGATATCCGAGGCTACCGGTTGACCTCACAACCATTCCAATATTTCCAGAAAGGTCGAGGGCATTTCCGGCTTTTCCACCACTGAAGACTGCGACTTTCTCTCTAACCATTTTTTGGAAGAATTTCCATGCTGCAAGGGTTCCTGGATTATCTATGAGCATCTTTCTTCCATCTTCGGATATGATTTTCCCTCCAAATTGCCAAATATACGCTTCGATGAGCCAGTCTGCTGCATCAACTCTGTACCCGTAGATGTCTTTTCCAAGAGCTGAAATCTTCTTGGCGTACTCGTAAAGCTCTGACCATGTCTTTGGAGGTTTGTTGGGATCTAGTCCCGCTCTCCTGAAGAGATCCTTGTTGTAGTAAAGAATTGGAGTGCTCACGTTGAGAGGAAGGCCACAGATTTTTCCGTGATATTTACACGCTTCAAGAAGCCTTGGGAAGAAGTCCTTCAGTTGCGCTTTGAACTCTGGGTCATTCGCTATGTACTTGTCAAGGCATTCAATAGCTCCACCTTCGATGAATTGCCCAACCCTGCTTTGCTCAATCTGAGCTATCGTTGGAAGTCCGCCACCGACCATGGCAGCTAGAAGTTTTTGCATCGTGTTTGTGTAGCTTCCCGTGTAGACTGCCTCTACTTCAATTTCTCCTTTGTGTAGCTTGTTGAATTCATTCACGAGTTCCAGAAGTGTTTGCGAATATATGCCGGTTTGTGAATACCAAAGGATTACCTTGATTGGAGCTGCAACGAGAATTGCAAAGGCCAGAACGGCTATACCAAGAATGAGAAATCGTTTCATGTCAATCCCCCCTTAAAGTAGTTTTTAATTACACCGGGATGATCACTCCTTCATCCCGGAAATACTTATCCCCTCTATGAATTGCTTCTGGACGAAGAAGAAAAACACGATGATTGGTACCACGGCAACCGTTGAAGCCGCCATTTGGAGTGTCCATTCGGTTTCCCACATACTCGCGAATTTTGAGATCCCCACCTGAATGAGTTGCTTTTGATCACTACTGATGACAACCAAAGGCCACATATAGCTGTTCCAGTGTGCTAGGAACGTGTAAAGTGCCGCTGTCCAAAGAGCTGGTTTGGACAGCGGAATGATGATGTTCCACAGGATCCTCATTCTTCCACATCCATCTATCCTAGCTGCATCTTCTAGCTCTCTTGGTATCGTCATGAAGAACTGTCTCAGCAGAAATACTCCGAACGCACTACTCATAAACGGTATTATCAGAGCTTTGAAAGTGTTGACCATGTCCATCTTCCTCACGAGTATGTATAGCGGGACAAGGGTGACCTCCGGTGGAACCATCAGAGTACCTATTATAGCTAGAAAAACGAAAGTTCTTCCCTTGAAGTTTATTCTGGCGAGTCCGTATGCCGCCAATGTGTTGAAAACGAGCTGCAGAAACGTCACACTTAGAGCCACAATAGTGGTGTTCAGTAAGTACCTAGCTATTGGGACCACCTGGAAAGATTTCACAAAGTTTCTGAAATCGAAAATAGTGGGATAGAATTTCGGCGGCATGCTGAAGACATCCGATTCATTTTTGAAAGCTGTGATCACCATCCAAAAGAACGGAAGATTTATCGCAATGGCTGCTATGACCAAAGTGATGTAGACGATCCATCTCACAACTGCAGGAGGCTTTTTCATTGGTAAAACACCCTCCTTTTGCTAACTTTGAACTGCACGAGTGTCAATGAGAACATGATCAGAAACATCACAACTGCTATCGTGGAAGCGTATCCCATTTTTAGATAGTTGAATGCGTTTTCGTATAGAAAGTACGTGATGACTTCGGTACTTTTTGCGGGCCCACCCCGTGTCATGACACTCACAGATATGAACACTCTGAATGAGGCTATGAACTGTATTATTGTGACGAAAAGGGTTGTTGGAGAAAGAAGTGGAAGCGTTATGTACCAGAACCTTGGAAATGTGGTCGCTCCATCTATCATGGCGGCTTCATAGTATGTCCTTGGGATACCCTGCAGCCCTGCCAGAAAAATCACCATGTTGTACCCTATCCTTTTCCACACGCCAACTATTATCAATGCCACTATAGCCCAATGGGGGTCGTTAAGCCAGCCTTTTGGAGAAACCCCAAACAGGCTCAGTATGAAATTTACCAGTCCCACGTTTGGCTCGAACAGCCAGTTCCAAACCACCGCCGCTGCGGCCATCGCCGTTATAACCGGTATGTAAAACATCGTTCTGAAGAATCCCTTTCCTCTCACCCACCAAAGATTTAAGAGCATGGCAAGCAACAATCCAAGTATGACTGACGTTGGAACTGTCCCGAGCACATAGATAAATGTCACGAGAAGCGAATGCCAAAAATCCCCTGAAGAAAAGAGATGAACGTAATTTTTGAAACCGACGAATTTCATAGGCCTTATCATGTTCCATCGGTGAAAGCTGACGAATATAGCATAAGCCAAAGGAAGATACACGAAGATCATTTGAAGTAGAAATGCTGGCGTTACGAAGAGCCAACCCTCGAAATGTTCTTTCTGGGATCTCTTCACATTCATCCTCCCTTCTTAGAAGGGTGTTCTACCTTCAAATGTTATTTTGTATGTATTTTACAACTTCTTTTAGGAAATCCAAAAATCGGATTTGATATTCCTTATGCAGGTGCTCAGATAAAGTAGCTTGAAATAATTGTTCCCAATGGTAGAATTCTCCGACGGTGCCAGCGTAGCTCAATTGGCAGAGCGGCTGATTTGTAATCAGCAGGTTGTGGGTTCGAGTCCCACCGCTGGCTTTGTAGTGGTGGGGTGCCCGAGTGGCCAAAGGGGGCGGACTGTAAATCCGCTGGCAGAATGCCTTCGGAGGTTCAAATCCTCCCCCCACCACCATTTATGTTGGACAAAGGGGGAGTGAAAGTGCCAAGGATAAAGGTAGGACTCAAATGTCAAGAATGTGGAAGGATAAACTACTACACGACTAAGAGGAAAGACAAGAGGGCAAAAATGCAACTCAAGAAGTTTTGTCCTCACTGCAACAAGCACACCGTCCATGTCGAGGTGAAAGTTTGAACTTCGCGTGTTCTCAACGAGTCTACTAATTGGGTCTGTGAAATGGGGGCGAACGGTCTCGACGGGGATGGTGATCCCCGGGAAGCGGGTCGAGGTTCTCCCACCTCCTCGTAAAAAGGGTGGGGTATGCAAAGAAGTGCCAACGAAGCTATGCCAGTCGCTGCCTAACGGAGAATAGGCAGCCGTCCTTTCCAGAGTATGGCCAGGCTCTGGAAGAGGGCGTGATAGAACTGGCCTGTGCTCTCATCTCTTGCCTCCAGGGATGAGAGTGAGAATTTTGGAGGCTGTGTCATACCCTTGCCTGCCCGTGGGCGAGGGATGGCGAGAGACGAAACACGGGCTGCGCCCGGAGACGCCCGGGGTGATCCATCTTCGGACGGGGGTTCGAATCCCCCCGCCTCCACCAGATTCTTCCTCTTTAATTCGACCTTCCTAAATGTTATACTCCCCAGAACTGGAGGGATCATGTGAAGATTTATATAAAGACCTACGGTTGCCAGATGAATGAGAATGATTCTCTCTACATGATGGGAATACTGGAAAAAGAGGGACATGAGATTGTCGGGAGCATCGAGGTTGCCGATGTTGTTATCATAAACACGTGCGCTGTTAGGAAAAAAGCGGAGGAGAAGTTCTACGGAAAATTGGGAGAAGCTCTTCATCTGAAAAAGAATAAAAGGGATATGCTGATCGGAGTAGGAGGGTGCTTGGCGGAGAAAGAGAGAGAGAAGCTTCTGGAAAAGGGCGCGGATTTTGTCTTTGGAACGAGGAGCTACCCTAGGATATCAGAGCTAGTTGAGAAAGCCACTTCCGGGGAGAAATTCACCTATTTCGAAGATCATATAGATGAGATAGATTCAAGCACTCCCAGGCGCCTAAAAGGGCATCATGCCTGGGTGACCGTGATTTATGGCTGTGATAGGTTCTGCTCATACTGCATAGTTCCTTACACCCGCGGAAGGGAAAAGAGTAGGCCAATGGAAGATGTCCTGAATGAGGTTAGAAACTTGGCTTTGAAGGGAGTCAGAGAGGTGACTTTTCTCGGGCAGAATGTGGACGCTTATGGAAAGGATCTGGGGGATGGCACATCTCTCGCGAAACTTTTGAGGGAGTCCTTGAAGATAGAAGGTATAGATCGGCTCTGGTTTCTAACATCTTATCCATCCGATGTGACGGATGAGCTCATAGATGTCGTGGCGTCGAGTGATAAGATATCCAAGAACTTTCATCTACCTGTTCAAGCAGGGTCTAATCAGATTCTCAAGCGGATGAGGAGGAGGTACACAAAGGAAGAGTACATCAATCTGGTTAACAGGATCAGGAATAAAGTGAAGGATGTTTCTATAAGTACGGATATAATAGTAGGTTTTCCAGGGGAAACCGAGAGGGATTTTGAAGAAACTTTGGATCTTCTGAAGACTTTGAAATTCGAAAGGGTGAACCTCGCCTTGTATTCTCCAAGGGAGGGTACACTCGCTTACAAAATTTATGAAGATGATGTTCCGAGAGAGGAGAAAATCAGGAGATTTCAGAGGCTTCTTGAAGTTCAAAAAGAGTTGAACAGAGAACTCAACGAGAGATACCGTGGAAAAGTGGTTGATGTAATAGTTGAGGCCAGAGCGAAAAGCGGCTTGATGTACGGCAGGGATATAAGAAACAAGATAATAGCGTTCGAAGGTGATGAAAGCATGATGGGAAAGTGGGCCAAGGTCAAGGTGAGAAAGATAACAGCCGGTCCCCTTTATGGTAAACTCGTATGGTTGGAGGGATCGAAAGATGATGAGGATAAGACTTTATGGAGATCCGGTGCTCAGGCAAAAAGCGAAGAAGGTTGAAGTCATAGACGAGCATCTAGATGAGATTTTGGAAGATATGATAGAGACTATGTACCTCGGCGATGGAGTAGGGCTTGCGGCACCTCAGGTTGGGCTCTCTTTGAGGATGTTCGTGATGGATTATGGTGAGGGTCCGGTGAAGGTGATTAATCCTTTGATATTGGAGAAAAGCGAGGAAACTGCTGTAGAAGAGGAAGGATGCCTGTCACTTCCAGAGATTTTCGAGGATGTTGAAAGGTCCGTGTGGATAAAAGCGAAGTTTCAAAACGAGAAGGGTGAATGGATCGAGAGAGGATTCAGGGATTACCCGGCCAGGGTGTTTCAGCATGAGTACGATCACCTCGATGGAATACTCTTCATAGACAGAATCTCCCCCGCCAAAAGAGCTCTGCTGAAGCCAAAACTTCTAGGCCTGATCAAAATGGCAAAGAAAGGTTCCAGAGTCTGATGCACAGCGAAAGGGGGGATGTTCCCCCCTTTCGTTTTGAATCTCAGGAAATCCGGCCTTCTTTTTGTCAAAGAACGCGAATATCAAGGCAATGATACCGAAAATCAAGCCGTTCGCCAGTGCTCCACCTTTTGAGGCTGTGAGCGCTGGGATGAATGCGGATATGACAAGCCAAATTCCAACGAGAAGCTCCGTCCAACCGGCGACTTTCGAGGTCTTGAGCATTGGGATACCAACACCGAGCAGCACCAAACCGACTATGAGAAAGTCCGTCAGGTTCGCCACTTTGCTCCCTACAATGGCTGGAATGAAGGAAGCGATGATCAACCAGATAGAGAAAATCAGTGCGGTCCAACCCTTCCACGTCATAACAACTCACCTCCCTTTATTTGTTGATACGCAGTACATGCTTGAACCCCTCTTTCAAAACGTTCTTCACGTGCTTGTTTTGTATGCTGTATCTCACGTACTTGCCCCGCCTTTTCGATCTCACCAATTTCAAATGCCTGAGTATTTTCAAATGCGCTGATACAGTTGATTGGTCTAACCCTAGGATCTCCGCTATATTTCCCACACATCTGTCTTTGTTGAGAAGAATCATCATCACCCTTAACCTCGTTGGATTTGAAAACACGGAGAAGAATTGGGATAGTTCTTTTATCGTGTCTTCGTTTGTCAAGATCCACTCTTTGGTTACGAATCGATCTAGGCTGAACTCATTTTCCATTCCCAGTTCCCCATTCATTTTCACCACCTCTCTTCTTAAATAAACATATGTTCATATGCTAATCGATTCACTTGATCATATGATAAAAATATAATACAAAAAGTCAAGTGCCTTAACAAATTTGTAACATTTATACTGAACAATCAGCTGCTGTGAAGATATCACTTGGAAAAAGGCTCTGTTCGCTGTAATATACCCGCGAGGGGGTGTAACAATGGTGAAGATAACGCTTCCTGATGGTACTGTTAAAGAGTATGAGAAAGGCGTAACTCCTTTTGATATAGCTAGAGACATTTCAGAAGGACTTTTCAGGAGGGCTGTGGGAGCCGTTGTTAACGGTCAACTTTGGGATTTGAGCAGGCCGATAGATTTTGATGCGACTATCAAGATAGTCACTTTGGATGATGAGCTGGCTCCTGGAATATACAGGCATACTATGTCCCATATAATGGCGCAGGCCGTTATGAGGTATTTCGGACCTGATAAAGTAAAACTCGGAATAGGCCCAGTTATAGAGGATGGCTTCTACTACGATTTTGAGGTAGAAGGCAAGAGGATAACGGAGGAGGACCTTCCGAAGATAGAAGAGATCATGAGGGAGATAATAAAAGAAGATCTCCCGATTGAGAGATTCGAGCTCCCAAAAGATGAGGCCATAAAGCTCATGGAAGAGAAGGGTCAAACTTACAAGGTAGAGCTCATAAAGGAGATAGACGATGATAAGGTTTCGTTCTACAGACAGGGTGAATTCGTGGATCTCTGCCGTGGTCCGCATCTTCCCTCAACAGGTATTGTGAAGCATTTCAAGCTTCTCTCGTTAGCCGGGGCGTATTGGAGAGGTGATGAGAGAAACCCCATGCTTCAAAGAATCTACGGAACAGCTTTTGCAAGGAAGAAAGATCTCGAAGAGCACCTAAAGATGCTTGAAGAAGCCAAGAAGAGAGATCACAGAAAGCTTGGGCCTCAGCTGGGGCTATTCATGATAGATACCGATATAGCTCCAGGTATGCCTTTCTTCTTACCAAAAGGCGCTGTGGTTCTGAACGAACTCATGGAATTCTCGAGAAAATTGCATCTGGACGACGGCTACAAAGAAGTCATCACTCCCTTGGTTATGAATGTGAAACTTTGGCATCAATCTGGACACTGGGATCACTACAAGCAGAATATGTACTTCACAGAGAAAGAAGACACAATGTACGCGATAAAGCCGATGAATTGTCCAGGCCACATAATGATATTCAAGTCCTCCACTATCTCTTACAGAGATCTACCGGTGAAGTACTTCGAGTTTGGAAAGGTTCATAGGTACGAGAGGAGCGGAGTTCTTCATGGCCTTTTAAGGGTTAGGGCTTTTACACAAGATGATGCCCACATATTCTGCAGCGAGGATCAGATAGAAGATGAAATAAAAGGGGTTATAAGGCTTATAGATAGGATATACAGTCCGTTTGGATTCACATACAGAGCGGAACTCTCCACCATGCCTGAAGACCATATGGGAGACGAGAGAGTTTGGAGGAAGGCTGAAATAGCTCTTAAAAGCGCGCTGGATAAGATAGGACTGGAATACAAAGTTGCGGAAGGTGAAGGGGCGTTTTATGGACCAAAAATAGATTTCTTGATAAAAGACTCCCTTGGAAGAGAATGGCAGTGTGCCACGGTTCAGCTGGATTTTCTAATGCCAGAAAGATTCAATGTGAACTACATAGGATCTGACAACAAAGAGCACAGGGTGGTGATGATACACAGGGCAATATTTGGATCGCTCGAAAGATTTTTTGGGATCTTGGTGGAGCACTTCGCAGGAGCTTTTCCAACTTGGCTGGCGCCAGTTCAAGTGGTACTCATCCCCATATCGGATAGGCATGTCGACTATGCTAAGGATGTTCGGAAAGAGCTCCTGTCCGCTGGAATAAGGGTGGAAATTGACGATAGAAGGGAAACCTTGGGGTACAGAATAAGAGATAACCAGATGAAGAAGGTTCCTTACATGCTCATACTGGGTGATAGAGAAGCTCAGAATAGAAAGATATCGGTTAGAACTAGGGAAAACAGAGAATTCAAGGGTATGGAGATCGAGAAATTCGTACAGAAGATCTCTGAGGAGATTCTATCAAAAAGCAGGAAATTGTATTTCGAATGAGAAGGTATGGAGGTCCTTTTGAGGTGAAACTTTGAGGGGGAAGGTTCTTCTTCTGATTTTTTCTGTGGCTATTCTTTTGATATCCATCAGGTATTTCCAAGTTCAGATTTTAGATCACAAGACTCACGAAAAGTTCTTGGAGAACGTTTCTTTCATCAAATTAAAGCTCGAGCCACCGCGTGGTGAAATACTCTCGTCGGATGGAGTGGTCCTTGCCAGGAATGAGAAATTCCTGGTGGCAAGGTTGAACGGTAGAAGATTGCCCCCGCTTTCGGATTTGGAAAACATCGTTGGGGATAAAAGAGCGATAGAGTTGATTCTTGGAAAAGATGTGAGAGTTAATCAAAGTGAAGCCGAGAGGTTAAAAGCTTTGGGAGCGGTTGTGCGTGAGGAGGTCCAGAGGATATACTCCGGTGAAGCTTCACATGTAGTTGGATATGTGAGGGAAAACAAAGGGGTGTATGGCGTTGAAAAGGAATACGACGATTTTCTGAGGGGAAAGGCGGGAGCAAAGGTGTACGTGATAGACGCCTCTGGGAGAACCGTTGGGAATGTTCTAAGATCCCCTCCTATACCTGGTAAGAGAATAGTTCTAACGATAGATTCAAGGATTCAGAAGTTAGCCGAGGACCTTCTAAAGGGAAATAGGGGAACCATCATTGTGGAAGATCCAAGAACCGGAGATATAATTGCAATGGCCTCAAGCCCCTCTTTCGATTCGAATAAGGTCTCTTCTGGAATGTCAAGTTGGGAGTGGAAAGAGCTTTTAAACGATCCTTCAGGGGTGTTCATAAACCGTGCTGTATCTTCTAGGTACCCTCCCGGATCATCGATCAAGCCTTTCATAGCCTTAGCGTATCTCATGAAGTTTGGTTTGAAAAATGAAACCGTGAACTGCAAGGGAAGGTATTTCTACAGGAACAAAAAAGGGCAAGTGGTAGCGGTTTACAGGGATTGGCTTTTATCGGGACATGGACTTGTGAATCTGAAAAAGGCAATAAGGGTTTCTTGCAATGTTTTCTTCTACACCATAGGGCAGGAAATAGGAATAGACTTTCTGAGTAAAGTTGCAAGTTCCCTGAAGTTCTCAAGCAAAACAGGGATAGATCTTCCCGGAGAAATTGGTGGGATATTTCCATCAAAGGAGTGGAAGAAAGCCGTGATCGGTGAAGACTGGTATCCTGGAGATACCATTTTGCTTTCAATAGGTCAAGGGTACGTTCTTTTAACGCCAATAGAGATGATAACATTTTACTCTCTTCTTGCGAACAACGGGATTTCCTATGTACCCCATGTTGTGAAAAAGGTTGGAAGTGTTGAAAGAAAGCCTAAAGAGTTCGTTCATATAAACCTTCCGGGTAAGGTGTGGAACTTTCTGAGGGAAGCAATGGTGGAGGTTACCTCTCACCCCGGGACCCTTAAAGATGAAGGGACAGCTTACAGAGTTTTCAAAGGTTTTAAGATAAAGGTAGCCGGGAAAACCGGCACCGCGGAGGTTCCAAACAGGAAGCCTCATTCTTGGTTCATAGGTTATGCCCCGGCTTATAGCCCAAGAGTTGTTGTTCTGACCATGGTGGAAAACAAAGGAAGCGGGAGTTCTGTGGCTGCTCCGATGGCTAGAAAGATCTTGGAAAGATATTTCTCACTTTTTCCGGCTGATGGCGGTGTAAAGGGCGGGAACGAAAAACAGAGTCAAGAAGGTGGCAACTGATAAACCACCTATGACTGTGAGAGCCATGGGAACGTGGTACTCCTTCCCTTCTCCTTTGAGAATAACATCAGGTATCAGCGCCATGATGGTCGTCAGGGATGTCATCAGTATGGGCCTGAGACGCGTGGAAGCCCCATCCACCACGGCATCCTTGAGAGATAACCCTTCCCTTCTTGATCTGTTTATTCTGTCTATCATCACTATACCGTTGTTCACGACTATTCCAAAGAGCATGATTGCACCCACCAGAGAAACAACATTTAGTGGCTTTCCCAGTATGGCGTAAACCAGTGCTATTCCTATGAGACCCATTGGGACGGTGAACATAACCACAAATGGTTGTACGAATGACTCGAACTCCCCAGCCATTATCATGTACATCAGTATGAGCCCTATGATTGTGGCGATGGCTATCCTTTTAACCTCGGTCTCGGTTGTCTCAGCTTCCCCCCTGACTTTTATCACATACCCTTCTGGAACGTCTATATCTTTGAGTTTAGCCCTGACGATCTTCAAAGCCTTGCTTTGAGATATGCCACTTATGTCCGCCGCTATCACGAAAGATTTCCTACCATCCCTGTGAACGATCATTTGAGGTTCTTCCACTTTAACTATACTGGCAACTCTTGTCAGTGGAACTAGGGTGTATGAAAACCCGAGGAGCCCTTTTCTCATCATCGCGGGAAGTTTTATATCCTCGAGCTTTAGGTTCTTCGTCCCTTGAGGATACACGGTTATGTCGTACATCTTTCCGTCTATCATTATTGTTCCAGCACTTTTTTTGTTGTTTATGGCCGATAGCTCAGCGGCCAATTGCACAGGTGATATGTGATACTTTTTCATCATTTCATCGTTTGGTACCACTCTTGTGTTTTTCATCATTTTGTCCGTGGTGGACTGTGTATCTCTTAAAAACGGGAGGTTTTTTATCTTCTTCATGACATCTCCAGTTATTCTCTTCAGAACTTCATCGCTATCTCCTTTAACCTCTATTTCAAGCGGTTTTCCAAAAGTCTGACTGATGTAGCTCATCGGGGTTATAACCTCCAAGTGAACACCTGGAAATTTCCTTCTCAGGCTTGGGAAGAGTTCTTTGTTCAGGATTTCTTTTATCCTGTCTATGGAAACGAGTTTCTTTTTCCTGTTCATCATTACACCCACGAATCCATTTTCATAAGCGGCATTCATGAACATAAAGTTCATGAGTCCGCTCTCGTCCATGCCGTACGAAGAAAATATGTCTTCGATGTTAAACCTCTCTTTGTTCTTCTGAAAGTAATTTTCTATGTACTTCGTTACCTCGTTTGAAACACTTGGGCTCGTTCCGGTCGGTAAGTAAAAGAGGACTCGAAAAACATAGATGGAAGCCGACGGCATCAGAGTGAATCCGTTATCGTATAGAAACACGCTTGAGATGATAAACAGAACCAAAACAGCTGTGATAACTAGCCACTTCCAGTCGAGCATTTTAGAAAGGAGTTTTTTGTATCCCTCACGGAGTCCCTTTAACCTAACCTCTGCCTTCCTTATGAGAAATCGTGCCACAGATGGAACAAAACTCAAGGATATGAACAAGGATGCTAGAAGTGTGTACGTAACGGTTAAAGCTACGTCTGTAAACATCCTCTCTGCGAATCCTCGCAAAAACACTATGGGTAAAAAGACGGAGATCGTCGTGAGTGTGGAGGCTGTTATAGCTCCTCCAACTTCGCCGGATCCCTTGTAGGAAGCCACCGTGTGATCCTCACCTAGCTCATTTCTCCTGTATATGTTTTCCGTCACGACGATTGCGTTGTCTATGAGCATTCCAACTGCCAGCGTTAAACCTGCGAGTGACATGATGTTCAAAGTAATTCCGGAGAAATACATCAGAAGTAGTCCGACCATCAAGGAGAGTGGGATCGCTGAGAACACCAGAAGCACAACGCGAAAATCTCTTAAAAATAGGATCAATACTAGTAGAACTACCCCTGCTCCTATCAAGAGGTTTCTCAAGAGCGTGTTTATAGACTCGGATATGAACTCGGATTGGTCCATGACAACTTCCAAGTTGACCCCTTTTGGATCGTAATCTTTCAGTAGCTTTTTAACAGCCTCGCACGCTTTTATCATGTTTACACCGGATCTCTTCTGAACTATCAAGGTTGTGCTGGGTTTACCGTTGAGCCTTGAGCCGGAATGGCCCTTGCTCAATCCCATCTGGATCTTTGCCACGTCCTTGACGAGGGTGTGTGGCGCACTGATGAAATTCGATAGCATTGAAAAAAGATCTACCCCACCACTGAACATCATTCCGATGTCTCCAAGCCCCATTCCGGGGGAAAGTTCCACATCCCCTACATCCTTCAAACTGCTCATCTTCCTAACGACATTCACTGCTTGGTATTTCTTATCCCCGAATTTGATTCCTCCGGACATGAGGAAATTCCGTGACCATATGGCCGTTTGGACCATGCTCATTCCAATGTACCTCTTGATGAGCTTGTTATAATCCGCCAACACTTGGACTTCTCTCTTTCTGAGGCCCATATCTATCACATAGGATATCTCTGGAAGCCTATCTATCATTGATTCAAGTTGCGAAACGGCGTTGTTGATATCATCCCAATTCTCTCCAGACACGGATATCATCATTATAGGCATGAGCTCTGGAGAGAATTTCATTATCATCGGCTTAATGTTCCTGGGCAAATACATAGAGGCCATATCAAGCTTCTCGGAGACATCGAGCTGGGCTTCCGCCATATTCGTTCCCCATTTGAAATTTATAGTGATCATACCGTAGCCGTTGTATGCTTTGCTTTCGATTCTTTCAACTCCTCCAACTGTTTCTAAGGCTCTTTCTGCTGGAACTATTACCTTTCCTTCAACTTCTTCGGAAGTCATTCCGTAGGCGGGGAACATAACCATGATCGTTGGGAACTCAACGTTCGGGAGCATCGCAATGCTGAGGCTGGGAATAGATCTTATCCCGAGGACTACGATTATTATGGCAATTATCGTGGTCGTAACAGGTCTATCTACGAAAATTTTGGTGAACTTTTCCATTAAATTTCCCCCCTGGAGAAAAGGTCGTTGAGTTTTTTGAAAACTTCTTCTAAACAGGACCGCTCTTCATCACTCAGATTGGAGAAGAGTTTCTTTTCGAGGTTTGTTACCTTCTCTTTCATGTTGCTGAAGACATCCTCAGCTTTCTTTGTTGGATAGACCCTGAGGAGCCTTCTGTCATTCTCATCAGTTCTTCGGGTTATCAGTCCGTCTTTTTCCATTCTCTTCAAGGTTATGGCAACGGTCGGAGGCTCTATGTTTAGGGCTTTCGCTATGTCTTTCTGGGATATCCCCGGACTTTTCACAACCACCAGCAAGAATGGGAACCTCTTCGGATGAAATGGGAGGTTCATGTCCTTTTTCAGCCTTTTGAAGAAGAGTTTTTGAAAATTCCATATTAGATCCATCAAGACTTTCACATCTCCTGACGATTGTTTTACATAAAATTATCATCGGTAGACTCAGTTGTCAATCAGTAGTGGTATCTCTCTCCTCTACTTATTTTAAACCCCCTGAAAATCTGCTCCAGCAAGACCAAGAAAGCCACCTCATGGGAAAGGGTAAAATTGGAGAGTGAGATCCTGTAATCACAACTTGAGAGGAAATCCTCATCGAGTCCCAAAGGTCCTCCCACCACAAACGTGACGGATTCAAAAGTGGAGAGAAACTCAGCGAAACTTTTCGAGTCCATTTCTTTTCCTCTTCTATCCAAACACACCAGTTTTCCCTTGATTTTTCCCCTGATTTTTCTCGCTTCTCTTCTCCTCAAAATGATGGGATTCTCCCTGTTTAAATCTCCACCACTGGAGAGTGATATATGCTCCACTCTAGCAAACTTTGAGATCATCTTTGAAAAGTGCGAATAGGCCTCCTTTGCCCAAGGGGAAATCTTTCCCACTGTTATCAATCTCAGTACCATTCCAACACTCTTCCAACCCCTATCTCTATGAAGTTTTCCCCATAGATTTCCTTGAGAAGTTCTCTTGCCTCATTTCCGGTGCAATGGCACGCGCCAGACCTCCTTATTCCAGATTCGACCACCTTTTTAACAGCGTCCTTCAGCTCCTGACCTTTCAGTCTGTAAAAGTGGTATCCACCTATGTACATATCTATATGATCAGACTTTGTAAGCTCTTTGACCCTTTCTGCTATGTTCCAAACCTTTGGATGTGAGCAACCGGCTATTATGGACCATCCTTGCTGTCCTAAGAGATACAGGGAGTGTTCAGGTCTGGGGAATGCACTGACTACTCCTGTTGAGAATATGTTTAGATTTCTCGGCCCGATCGGGATTGGTTCTGAAACCACCACCACTTCCCTTCCGTATTCCTCCCTCAACTTCTCGTTTAGATCTTGGAACTCGGGGTTGTAGGGAACTAGAATAGGTGCACTGTCGTTCCTTTTCAGGAAATGCCACAAGCCTCCTATATGGTCACTGTCATAGTGAGATATGAAGAGATAATCAACATCTGATAAATTCACTCCCAGCTTTTCAATGTTATGTGCGAATATCTCGGGTTCGTTTCCAAGGTCGAAGAGTATCCGCAGACCTTCAACTTCCAGGAGTGCAGAGAAACCCCAATCAGTTTTCAAGCCTTTTTCATACTCGTAGTTATCCACTATTATTAAGAGCTTCTTTTTCATCGTATCACCTCCACACTGGTGAAAATAACGTCGAGCATATCTTCCACACCCTCTTTGGTGATAGCCGAATAGGGAATGATCTCATATTCCCCATATTCGGATAATTCCTTTCTCATGAAATCCACTCTTCTTCCCCTCTCACTCTTCTTAACTTTGTCCATCTTGGTCATAACGATGACAAATGGAATATCGTACATTCCTATCCAAGATAAAAGTTCTCTATCGCTCTTCTGAAGCTTATGTCTCCCATCGACTAGTAGGAAGAGCATTTTCAAACTCCATCGGTTCTCAAAGTACTTCAGCACGAGGCGATCCCATCTAAGTCTCTCTTGTTTTGGTACATTGGCATAACCATATCCTGGGAGATCGACCATGTAGAACGAAGAGTTCACCAGGTAGAAGTTTATAGATCGTGTCTTCCCGGGCCTCTTGCTCACATACGCCAGCTGTTTTCCAAACAACGTGTTCAAAAGGGTGGATTTCCCAACGTTTGATCTTCCAACAAACGCCACATCTCCACCTCTGGGTTCAGGAAACTTATCGCTCGGTGAATAAACGGTTTTCACTAATTCTACACTTCTAATTTTCCCCATGAAGAACTTCCTTTCTCATCATCTCCACAAATTTCCTCGAAAGAACGGGATCCAATGATCTTCCCGCCTCGCTTTCTATTATCTCCAACGCTTCCTCTGGAGTTTTTACGTTACTCTCCCATTCTGAGGATATGAAATGCGTGAGATTATCGTAGGTGTTGCAGATGGCTATTATCCTCGCAAACAGCGGTATCTCATCTCCTTTTAAGCCATCCGGATATCCTTTCCCATCCCACCTCTCATGGTGATACCTCACACTTGGGATGATGTCCCACAGAAGTTCTATCGTTGAAAGGTATATGGAACCAAGGATTGTATGATCCTGTGATAGATTCTCAAATATCCTTATTCTCGTCGGTGAATAGAGCATGAGCTGCTCTATCCCAATCTTTCCTACGTCGTGTAACATAGCATGTTCCTTGAGCCTTTCAACATCTTCAGGCGAGAATTCCATGTATTCTCCAAACTTGGCCGCAAGTTGTGCAACTCTTTGGGAATGGGAATATCCATTCTCATCCTCCACTTCCATGAGGGCGATCATTCCCTGGAGAATTCCAGAAACGATCTTTTTAGCCCAGTGCCTGCTCACTATAGACATTTTTCCATCCACAAGGGTTTTCACAAATGCCCAGAGCGATGTGAAGTAATTCTTGTGAAGATATACCTCAGCAAGAGTAAGGCTGTTTCTGTCGATCTTTGCCTTCTCTCGTTCAAACTGAACTCGAACGAGACCTTTCCTGCTTAAAACTCTATCCGGTGTACAGAAAACTACATCGGCGTCTTCCAGGCTATCTACTTCATTTTCCTGGCCTTCCATCTTTTCCACAAAAGTTGCGAAATCTTTCGGTATGTTCCCAGATATCATGAATTTCAAAACAGTTCACCTCCGCAGAGGCATTCTACAACAAAAAACGCCCCCTGGTTAGGGGGCGTGTATCTTTCTTCTTTCATTCCTCCTCAACGGTTATAGATCCCGTCGGGCAACTGTCCCTAGCGTCGATGGCACAATCGAGATCCGTTTCAGGCTGAAGAACCTCCGCCTTCATAGTCTCTTCGTTCATCTTGAAAACTTCTGGACAAAGGCTTTCACAGACGCCGCATCCAATACATGTTGCTTCGTCCACCCTTACTCTGTACACTCTGCTCCCTCCTTCCCGCTGAAATTGGATCGAGGAGATTTTATCATTAGTCCTTCAAAATATTCAAGAGTCACGTCATGTAGCTAATCTCATTTCAACAGATGATTTATTTCCTTTACTTGCATTGTATCCCTTCTTCCACTCTCTGAATTCGATCCTCGTTCTTCTGGCTGACCTACAGCAAGCTTGATAATAATTACTCAAATTTTTTGCGAATTGCTCCATGAAACCCCCCCACGGACGTGGGGGATATCTCTCAGCCTATTTCGTTTATCTCTATATCATATTCAAAATCTGGGACGGCTTTTTTGAGCATGGCCGATGCTGGGCAATACCTTTCCTGAGATAGAACACAAGCTTTTTCAACTTTGTCATGGGGTATGCCCTTTTCGGTTTCAAAGTAGTATATGACATGGATCTTTGTGTACACTTTTGGATGCTCTTTTGCTCTCTCGTATTCCACTTGAACTTCGAACTTCCTAACCATGTCCAGTATCTTCATCTTTCTCAGGATGGAGACGACATCCATTCCCGTGCATCCAGCTAAGGCGTGTATGAAACATTCCATCGGTCTTGGTGCTGTGTTTCTTCCCTGAAACTTCGGCTCACTGTCCATGAATATGTCATGTTCTGATAAGCTTCTGCCGTGAAACAACATCCCCTCTATGAATTCCATCGAGATCTTTTCCACCATCTCACCTCCACGTTGGACTTGTCGATACCTCTCCTCTACTGAACAGTCTGCTGGCGCCGTTCATAAGAGCCCTAACTCTTTATGTTTTTCCACAATTCTTTCGGCAAACCCCTCTATTTTTAACAGGTCTTCTTCCTTTGGCAACCCTTTTATGAGAAGTGGCTCTAAAAGTTCCGCTTTTAACCCCCTTATAAGAGATTTTACCTGGTCAACCATCATTCCACCCCATCCGTATGAGCCCATGATCCCGATGAGCTTTACTTTTGGTCGCAGTGCTCCTGTAAGTGCAACTGTGAAAGCTACAGCGGGATGGAGTCCTCCCAGTACCATGGGTGATGCTTCAACAAGAGTTGCCGCGTCGACCAGAGCTATCGCGTATTCACCGATGTCAGCTTCTATCATGTTGAACATCTTCACCTCAACGCCAGATTCAACCAGATAATTGTACAGGTGATTTACCATGGTCTCGGTGCTCCCATGCATTGAAACATAGGCCACTACAACTACATTCTTAACACTATCGGAAATCCAATCTTCGTATGCAGATATTATGAACTCCGGGTTTTTGTAAACCAACCCATGACTTGGAGCTATCATCTTCGGATTTATCTTCCTCACTTTTTCCAGGTTCTTTTTTATCGATGCCCTGAAGGGCATCATTATTTCCGCGTAATACCTCTTTGCTGACTCATAAACCATATCGCTGTCGTCTGAAAATGTTCTACTACTGGCTATGTGCGCTCCAAAGAAATCACATGTGAACAATATTTCATCCTCTATGAGATAAGTACTCATCGTCTCCGGCCAGTGCACCCAAGGGGTCATATGAAATGTAAGAGTTTTTCCTCCTAGATCGAGCTTATCCCCTTCCTTCACTATCAAGAACTTTTCTTCCTCTATGTGAAGAAGGTCCATCAGGAGGTTCTTAGCCTTGATATTTGTAACGACTCTGGCGTTTGAATAGGCTTCAAGAATTTTTGGGATCGATCCTGAATGATCCTGCTCAGCGTGATTTGCGATGATATAATCTATGTTTTTCACTTCGAGCTTTTTCAGATTTCTCAGGAGTACATGTGTTTTCTCAGGGTCCACCGTGTCTATGAGTGCGGTCCTGTTCTTTCCAAATATCAAATAGGAGTTATAGCTGGTTCCTTCGGGAAGTGGGATGAGCTCGTCAAAGAGCCGTCTATCCCAGTGTTCAACTCCCACTTCGTACACCCCATCTGTGATCTTTTTGACTGCCACGATATCACTCCTCCAGTGGTTCAAACATGTCTTTGGAAACTCCGCATATTGGACATACCCAGTCGTCTGGTATGTCTTCGAACTCCGTTCCCGGTGGTATCCCTCCGTCTGGGTCTCCCTTTTCCGGATCGTAGATGTAGCCACAGACCCTGCACCTGTAAAGCTTCCTTTTCTTCGGTTTCATAGGCTGGTATGTCGGAGCAGCCTTCGGAGCGGATCCGTTCTTAACCTGGTGATAATATTCATAGGTCATCACTTCTGCTTCCTTTATCATTTGGGCGTCTAAAACTCTTCCTATGAACAGAGAATGTGTTCCCACGTCGATCTGCTGTTCCACTTCCGCTTCGATATACCCAACCGTGTTTTGAGTCACAACAGGAGCTCCACTCTTTCCGAACTTGTACTTCACGTTTTCAAACTTGTTAACATCTCTACTCGATTTGAATCCAAAGACCCCTATAAGCTTTATGGGTGTGTTTTTTTCAAGGATGGAAACTGAGAAGGCTTTGCTTCTCTCTATAACCTCGTGTGTTGTGTTTTCCTTGTTTATAGATATGGCTATCTTTGGAGGCTCAGCTGTGACCTGAAAAACTGTGTTCGCTATTTGACCGGCAAGTTCGTTTCCGTACCTCGATGATACGATGTAAATCCCATAACTAACCTTCCACAGAGCTTTTTCGTCCATGAACTTCCCTCCTCTCAATTAGGTATACCGAATTTATTATACACTGCTTGGCAATATAGAGTAAGCACCAATATCTATAAATTTAACGGTACTCCATTTTGAAAATAGCGCCTAATCAAGGAGATTTTGCTAGATGTTCGGGGATATTTGAAGATATCTCTCGCTAAACCCCAAAATTTTCTGAAAGAATACATTGGAGAAAATTTGACTTGGTGTTTCCGAAAAGAGTAAACTTTTTTGTTGGAAAGATGTAGAAAACGTTTTCTAAAGATCGGTCTTTATAGTCCAGAACAATTGATCACAGCGGATTTATAGCCATTAATTTTTTCTATAGGGGGTGAGCCTTCATGCGGAAATTTCTCGTGTTTTTCGCCATAGTGGCTTTAGTAGCTCTGGCTTTTGCCGCTGGAGACAGAGATTACCATGGGATAACCATCAGAATAACGGTCAACCAGGCGGGAAAGGAAGGAGCTATATCAGGGCCACTGTACAGAGCTGCTAAAATTTGGGAGAAGGAGACGGGAGGTAAAGTTGATATCATTGAAATACCCTTCACTCAGCACTACTCCAAGATGATGGAAGATCTCATAAGTGGAGCTGGTAACTTCGACGCTTCGATCATCGGATCTTGGTGGTTTGGCGATCTGATTGCAGGAGATTTTGTTGTTCCAATTGATAAGTACTACAACAGTGGTAAGCACCCATATTGGAACAAAGACTGGTTACCACCATCTCTTCAGATCCTTCATAAATGGGGAAATACATGGTATGGGGTTCCTAACGATTCCGATGGGCAGGTTCTATACTACAGGTATGATGTACTTACGAACCCTGAATACAGGAAAAAGTTCAAGGAGAAATATGGATATGATCTGCCTGTTCCACCTAAAACTTGGGATCAGGTTCTGGATATAGCTAGGTTTTTCACTGGATGGGATTGGAATAAAGATGGCGAGCCGGATTATGGATTCGTTATGCACTTGAAAGTCGGAGGGCAAGGTATGTTCCACTTCATGTCTCTCTCAGCACCATTTGTTATAAATCCATACAATCCAAAGCTCTATTGGTTTGACCCGACAAACATGAAGCCGTTGATCAAATCACCCGGTCACAAGAAGGCTCTTGAGTTCCTCATCAAACTCATCAAAACGGGGCCAAAAGCTCAGGTATCCTGGGATCTAGGTGAAGCTTGGAACTTCTTCCTGCAGGGGAAAGCTGTGTTGACATTCACCTGGGGAGATCTGGGTTCCTTGGCGCAGGATCCAAACAGGAGTAAGGTTAAAGGGAAACTTGGAGTTAGTGTGCTTCCCGGGACTCTGGAATCCTATGACATAGTTCACGAAAGATGGGTAAAGTTCCCGAAAGACAAACCAAATGTTGTTGGAAATACCACGGGTGGAAGCTGGCATGGCGTCATCTTCAAACATTCGAAACACCCAGAAGCTGTTTATGACTTCCTGTCTCTCATGGCAACGAAAGACTTTTCACTGTGGAATGTATCGAACGGCTGGACAGGTGTTGATCCTGGTTGGAAGATTCACTTCCTCAGACCTATAGGGGAGGCTTCTATAAGGGATTATATGCATTATGGATGGGATCCAGGAGATATTGTGGAGTATCTAGCTGCCTACTATGACAACTTCTATGCCAAGCTGATTCTGCCGTATCTAATGATACCCGGAACGTTTGAGTACTGGCATGCACTAGATGTGCATCTATCCGAAGCTGTAACTGGTCAGAAGACAGTCGATCAGGCCCTCGATGCCATATACAAGGATTGGGAAAATATAACGGAATCCTATGGAAGGAAGAAACTCCTGAAGCTTTACAGGGAATCTATAGGTTGGACAGCGGCAGATGATAAAGAGTACAAGAAGTACCATCATTGATTTTTCGAGAAGATATCTTGTTGAATTTGTGGGCGCCTTCTGGCGCCCATAATTTGAAAACGATGTTTTTGCTCCACTACAAGAGGAGGGGTTAAGGTGAAAAGAAATTCGGCAAAGGTGTTGTTCGTCCTTCCAACTGCTCTATGGATTCTTGTCTTTACAGCGTACCCCCTAGGTTACCTTTTCTACTTGAGCTTTCACAGGTTCAGGTTCGGAAGAATCATAGGATTTGCCGGCTTCAGGAACTTTGAAAGATTCTTCACCGATGACAACGTTTTCAATTCAGTCATAGTGACTTTGATAATAATCTCAGTGGCAATCGCTACTGAGGTCTTTTTAGGCTTAATTCTCGCTTGGCTGGTGGACAAACCGCTGAGAATGAACAAATTTTTCAGAGTTATTTTTTCCCTCCCACTGTTTGCAACGCCAGTTGCAGTTGCTTTTTTGTTCATAACTATATATTACGAAGAAGGTGGCCCGATGAATTCCATATTGGGGCTTTTTGGTATACCACCCGTTCCATGGCTTTCCAACCCGTTTTGGGCGAAAATGAGCGTGGCAGTGGTGGATATATGGCAATGGACACCCTTCTGTTTCATAGTATTTCTGGCGGGTTTTCAATCCATTCCTCAGGAGCTTTACGAGGCAGCTTACTTGGACACAAAATCCAGGTGGCAAATACTTAAGAGCGTCTCCTTTCCACTAATTTTACCCATTTTTACGATAGTTCTCATTCTCAGGATAATGGAGGCCATAAAGATATTTGACATTCCAGCAGTTTTGACGATAGGTGGACCTGGAAGAGCCACAGAAGTGTATTCTCTTTTCACATACAGAACAGGATTAAAGTATTTTAACTTGGGTTATGCATCGGCAATGGGGGTTGTCCTGCTACTTGTGGAGATACCACTGATAATGTTCATCGTTAAGCGTTTGAGGAAGGTGATCTCATGAGACTAAGGTGGTATGAAAAGCTGATAATGTACGTTATTCTAGGAGTCTTTGCTGTATGGGCTTTTTTCCCATTCTACTGGGCTTTTGTGAATTCTATAAAGATCCCGTCACAGATCTTCCAGAAGTCATGGATACCTGTGGTTCAGTTCAAGCCGACTCTTCATAACTGGAAAGTCGAACTCAGCACTCCTATGGTGTTAGAAGCTCTTCGAAATTCAACCATCGTGGCGACGGTTTCAACTATCATAGCGGTATTCTTGGGAACACTAGTTGGATTTGCCCTAACAGTTTTCAGATACAGAGGTCCTTTCAAGAACACAGACATATATATATTCTTTCTGACCCAAAGAATTCTTCCACCGGTGGTCGTACTGATGCCCCTTTACATAATAATGAAAAATCTACATCTTTTGGATACCGTCTGGGCTCTCATAATTGTTGACTCTACCTTTAATATACCCATGGCAGTAGTTATCATGAGAGAGATGTTTAAATCGCTTCCCGAGGAAATCTTCGAAGCAGCGTTGGTTGATGGAGCAGGATGGGGAAGGATATTCACCAAAGTAGCACTTCCTCTTTCAGCACCGGGGTTGGTTGCAACGAGCATGATCATATTCTCCTATGTATGGAACGAATTTCTGTTCGCTGTGAGCTTTTCGTTCACGAAAGCTGTAACTCTTCCTGTCATAGTTGCCGGAACGCAGCAGAACAGAGGCATTGAGTTTTGGTATGTTGGGACTAGATCCTTACTAGTGATGATAATACCGGTGATCTTTTCACTGCTATCTCAAAGGTATCTTGTGAGAGGGTTGACCTTTGGTGCGGTAAAAGGGTGATCATCGTGTTTCTGGGGATTGATATAGGTACAACCAGAATTAAAACAACCTTGGTAGATAAAAACGGAAGGGTAGTCAGGATTAACTCCAAGGATATCCATCTAGAGTTTGGTAGTGGTGGGAGAGTTGAGATAGATCCGAAAAGCTGGATAATCGCTTTGAAGGATCTTCTAAAGAATCAAGATCTCGAAGGCGTGGAAGCCGTTGGACTTTCGGGACAAATGCATAGCTTGATTCTGATAGATGAGGATAACGAACCTGTGAGAAAGGCAATTGTATGGGCTGATTCACGCGGGATTGAGGAGCAGAACTTTCTTCTACAAAATCGCTCAAAATCACTTTTGGAAAGGTGTGGCAATCTTCCAAACGTTGCGTTCACACTTGTGAAGCTACTTTATCTGATTCACAACGAGCCGGAATCAGTGAAACGGGCCAAGAAGATCTGTCTGTCCAAAGATTTTGTCGGAGGATGGTTGACGGGGAATTTTGAGACGGATTACACGGACGCATCAGCCACCCTGATGTTCAATCTCATGTCGAATACCTGGGACGAAGAAATCTTGAGCGATCTTGGTGTACCGCGGAATCTGCTACCGGATATAAACAAATCCTTGAGCATCAGAGGATATCTCAAAAAAGATGTGGCGAACGAGGTTGGAATGAAACCAGGGATTCCCGTGATATATGGAGCAGGTGATCAGGAATCGGCTGCTTACGGATCAGGAGTGATCAAACCGGGAGATATCATGCTGTCTGTGAGCACGGGTAGTCAGATCCTCATCCCCGTTGAATCACCAAGGATAGACCCAAAGATACACAACTTTAGGCATGTACATGGGTATCACGTGATGGGAGCCGTTCAAAACGCGGGGCTCTTTCTGGAATGGGCCATCGAAAATTTCGGATTTTCGAGTTATGAGGAGCTCACCGAATCCGCCAAGGAATCTCCCATGGGTTCGAATGGAGTAATCTTCCTACCTTACATAACACCTGAAAGAACCCCTTTGATGAGTCAGGAACTTTCCGGGATACTGGTTAATATGAAATCCGAAACGAGAAGATCGGACATATCAAGAGCAATGATCGAAGGTATGGTGATGAACGTCTTCGACGCATGGCTATACATGGAAAATCTGCTGGGAATCCGTGATGGAGAGATCAAATTGCTGGGTGGGGTTTTCAAGAATGAAATAGTTGTGGATATGTTCACGCATCTTATGAATGGAAAACTCGATTTTGTGGAGAAAAGCATTGACCCTTCGAGCTTTGGCGCATCTCTCATGGCAGGGAAAGCCTTGGGGTATTTTGAGAAACTCGGTGAGGTTATTCGAAATATCGTATCTCATTCAATCGTTGCACGTAGAGATGAGGATTATCTTGAAATTTACAGAAACTTTCTAAATGCGAGATCTAAGATCTTCAACATTTAGTCGAGGAGGTGATTTTTCCATGAAGAAATCCCTTCGTGATGAGCTGGCTAGAAAGGCCAAGGAGCTTCTCGATAGGGTTGGTATCGCGATCACGGAGGAGGAGTTTAAGAATATGGATGTGTCAGATCTGGGACTTGGTAGGCCTTATGAGATAGGGAATCAGATAGTCGTTTACATCAATAACGATAGGTACTGTGCTAAAGAGATAGTGATGCTTCCCGGACAGATAGTCCCCGAACATCTTCATCCGCCCATACCCGAGAAGAATTACCCAGGGAAGATGGAAACCTTCAGATGCAGATGGGGTGAAGTCTACCTGCATGTACCGGGAGAGGCGACCCCGAATCCAAAGGCAGTTGTTCCCGAGGACAAAAAGGAGTTTTTCACCGTGTGGCACGAGATTGTGCTTCACCCTGGGGAACAGTACACTATACCTCCTAATACCAGGCACTGGTTTCAGGCTGGCCCGAATGGGGCCATCGTGTCTGAATTTTCGTCGACAAGCTACGATGAGTACGACGTATTCACAGATCCGAACATCGTTAGGATAGTGGAGATAGAAGATGATTGAGGTGATAGCGTGCGGTGTTTCCTGGGGCTTGATGTGGGTACCACGAATGTGAAATTGAGTTTGTTTGATGAAAGATTCAAATTGCTCTCAAGCTTTAGCATCAGAACTCCTATATCCCATGACAAAGTTATGGGAGAGGTTATAAGGGTGGAAAATCTTAAGGAGGTTCTCAGGACTCTTTTCTCTGGAATTTCTGAGTCTTGTGGTGGAGGAATATCGGGATTGGGTATTTCTTCCCTGGGGGAAACTGTTTTTCCAGTTGGAGCCTCGGGCGCCGTACTTGACGGGATGATATGGTATAGCTCTAAAACTCAGGAAACCTTTCAGAAGTTCTTGACGAGGATAAACTCCAATGAACTTTTCAGGAAGACGGGTGTTCCTCCATCCTGGGTTTTCTCGTTGTTCAAGATGATGTTCGCTTATGAAAAGTTTCCAGGAGTATTGAAAGATGTCAAATGGCTGGATGTCTCCAGTTTTATCACGTACCTGCTGACTGGAGATGTGAGGATGGACAAATCTCTTTCCTCGAGAACACTTATGATGAACATTGAAAGCGGAAATTGGGATGAAGAGATTGTGAGAGCGTCGGGGATACCCAAAGATCATCTGCCTCCCATAGAGGTTTGTGGTGCTCTCAGAGGAGTTGTGAGTGAAGAGGCATCTAGAAATTTCAATATACCATCTGGGATCGTAGTTACCACCGCAGGTCAGGACCACATAGCAGCTGCCTTCGCTGCTGGCGCACTTTCCAAAGATATCATCCTTAACTCCTCTGGAACGACAGAGGTTGTATTCTGGGGGGTGGATATCGAGACTGTGAGGAAATACATTGAAAACGGTCAGGAAGTCTTCCAAGCCGGATTCCATGCCTTAGATGGTTTCTATTATCTGCTGGCCGGCCTTCCAACTGGTGGCTTCAGTATAGAGTGGTTCGTGAAAAACGTTCTTAAACGGGATTTCGGAATCTTCAAGGATTTCAAGCACAAGAGGAATCATGTGTTCTTCTTTCCGTTTCTCAGAAATGCCTTCGCGGGTGAAAAGCCAGGTGCTGTTTTTTACAACCTGAGGGATTCAGATGGCTTGGATGAGATGATCTCAGCTGTGATGGAGGGATTGGCCTTTGAGCTTAGATACATGGTAGAAAGGCTGAGAAATTTTGGTTTGGAAGACTTCCACGTTGTTTCTGTAGGTGGGGGGACCAGGTTAAAGGAGTTCAGCAGGGTGAAATCTGAGGTTCTGGGGGTTCCGCTACAAATTCTCTCGGTTGCGGAAGCAACATCTTTAGGTGCTGCTATGATGGCTGGATACGCCTCGGGTGTGTACGAGACCCCACTGGATGCCATGAAAGTAGGGTTGAAGTTTTCCGAAACGTTTTATCCGGCGGGTGAGGATGGTTACTTTGATCTCAAGTATCAGGACTATCTGAGGCTAAGAGAAAGACTCTATTCATGATTGAGGATCCCTTACAAAGGTTCAGCACCAAGGCTGTATTGGCAAGCAAAGGGGGAATTCGAGTATGAGAGAATCCTTTCTTGGGCTCGACGTTGGAACGACGAACGTGAAAGGAATTCTGGTGAACAGTGATGGTGAAATCTTGGCGGTTTCCAGCCGACCTGTTGAGGTGATAACTCCCCAACCTGGGTGGAACGAACAGAAACCAGAATGGTGGTGGAAAGCCTCTTTAAATGTCATCAAGGAGCTTTCAGAGAGAGCTGGAGAGATCGGATACAGAATTGTGTCTATCTCAACCAGCGGTCAGATGCACAGTTTGGTCGTGTTGGATTCTCGAGGAGATGTCCTGAGGAATGCCATACTTTGGAACGATCAGAGGTCTTACAGAGAATGTGAGGAGATCACGGATGAAGTTGGAGGGGAAGGGGAAGTTTTGAGGATAGTTGGGAACCCGATGTATCCTGGTTTCACATTGCCTAAGTTACTTTGGATCAAGAAGATGGAGCCTGACTTGTTTGAAAAGATCCGGGTTTTTCTACTTCCAAAAGATTATGTGAATTACAGATTAACTGGAAATATCTTCACAGAGGTTTCAGACGCTTCAGGAACCGCCGCTCTCGAGTACAAGAAACTTTCCTGGGCTAATGAAATCCTAGACAGGTTGGGGATTCCCAGGGAAATTTTCCCCAATATTTTATCTTCTCACGAGGTGTGCTGCCAAGTCTCTAAAGAGGTTGCTTCAAGTACGGGGTTGTCCGAGGGAGTCACAATGGTTCCTGGGGGAGCAGACAACGCATGCGCAGCACTCGGAATCGGTGTCGTGAGAGAAAGGGAAATGATGATCAGTTTGGGGACATCGGGAACCGTACTTGTCCCCACGAAGAAAAAAGCGCCGGATCCGGAAGGAAGGGTACATTTCTTCTCACATGTTGTCCCAAACACGTTCTACCACATGGGAGTTATGCTGTCAGCGGCGTTCTCGCTTGATTGGTTCAAAGATAGGTACCTCGATGAAAATTTAGAGGAGATCAATTTGAATGTTGAAGGAATATCGCCAGGCTCCAGGGGGATTATCTTCCTCCCGTATTTGAACGGTGAAAGAACACCTCACAGAGATCCGTACGCTCGGGCGAGTTTCATTGGGATGTCTTCTTCTCATTCAAAATGGGAGATGGTTAGGGCGATATTCGAAGGAGTGGCATTCGGTATAAGGGATTCCTACGAAATAATAAAAGGTCTCAGCGGATCACCTTCAGTGATCAGGGTTGTAGGTGGGGGATCTAAGAGCTCAGTGTGGACTCGGATATTGTCCAGCGTGATAGGAAGGGATTTGGAGAAACTCCTGATAGAAGAAGGAGCGGCTTATGGAGCGGCTATTCTCGCCTTTTCCGGCTACAGTGGTGAAAACCCCATCGATGTTTCCAAGAGGTGGGTCAAGATAAAAGAGGTGGTTCAGCCTGACGACAGCACCGGGATATACGATGAAATGTACAGGGTGTACGTTGAATCCTATAGGAGTTTGAAAGAGATTTTTCTAGAGCTGTCACGCATTCAGTCCAGGTATTCCTGAGATTTCAGCAGCTTGTTGCAATCAAAATTTTGCAAGGTAGCCCCTCGAGGAGTAGAATTCTATGGCTTGTTAACCTCGGAAAGTTGCAGAAGGAGGGATGGAAAGTGGAGGAAGCTTTTGAAAAAGCGCAGGAGCTCAGAGGGGATATAGTTAGGTTCATGAGTGCTCTTATAAAAGCCAGGAGTCTCTCTGGACAAGAGAAGGAAGTTATCGAAGTCATAGGAAACGAGATGGAGAAGGTTGGATTTGATGAGGTTAGGGTAGACGGGCTCGGAAATATCATAGGGAGAATAGGAAACGGTAGGACGAAGATAGCAATGGACGCACACATAGACACGGTTGATGTTGGGAATCCAGATCTATGGGACAGGGATCCGTTCAGCGGAGATTGGGATGACGAATGGGTCTACGGAAGAGGTGCATCTGACCAGAAGGCCGGTATGGCTTCTATGGTTTACGGCATGAAGATACTCAAGGAGCTCGGACTTCTCGATGATTTCACGGTCTATATAACAGGAACAGTTATGGAAGAGACTTGTGATGGTCTTCCATGGAGGTACATAATCGAGGTTGACAAACTCAAACCCGATTTCGTTGTCATAACGGAACCGACATCCCTTAGGGTCTACAGAGGACACAGAGGGAGAATTGAGTTCAAGGTAAAGACACAAGGACTTTCAGCTCACGCAAGTGCCCCAGAGAGAGGAGATAACGCAGTTTACAAAATGGCGAGAGTAGTCTTAGAACTCGAGAAGCTCAACGACAGACTCAAAGTTGACCCGTTTCTCGGAAAGGGAACTTTGGTCGTTTCGCAGATAGAGAGCGTTTCACCATCTGTAAATTCTGTTCCAGACAAATGCTTGATACACATAGACAGGAGGCTCACAGCCGGAGAGACGAAAGAGAGTGCACTCGAGGAGGTTAGAGATGCCATAAAGAGAGCGGAAGTTGAGGCTGAGATAATCGAACTTGAGTTCGAAGGTCATGCTTATACAGGAGAAGTTTACAAAGCCGAGAAGTACTTCCCAACGTGGGTCTTTCCGGAAGATCACCTCGTCGTTAGAGCCGCTAAAGATGCCTACAGGAGGGTATTTGGAGAAGATCCTGTGGTTGACAAGTGGACTTTCTCCACAAATGGAGTTGTCACGGCTGGAGTTTACAACATACCAACAGTTGGTTTCGGGCCAGGGGACGAGGAGTTTGCCCATGCACCGAACGAGAAGGTCAAAGTCGATCATTTGATAAAAGCAGCTGCGTTCTACGCTGCTTTCCCGAAAACCCTCATGGAGAATATGGATTGAAGAGAGGGGGCAATGCCCCCTTTTAAAACCCCGTGTAATAGCCTACCGAAAGGGCTTGAAAACTCCCTATTCCAAAGAGGTACTTGTAATCTGCTTTGAAGAACACACCTTTTGTTGGATCAAACTCGTACCTTCCATCCACACCTGCAGCAGCTCCAAATGTCATCCCTTTCACTCTTTCCAAATCCATATCGTATATTCCGAGAATATCTGCTCCTCCATGGAATCCGGCGTATATCCTTCCCAACCTGATAACGTTAACTCTTAGGCCCAGTACAGCATCGAAAGGTACATAGCTAGCAACGCTTCCAACGAGGTAGGATGCTTCAGCGTAAAGTCCCTTCCAAGACGTCAATCCTATACCAAAAGCCGATACGCCCGAGTACATCAAGCCATTGTAGTAGTTTATAGAAATGGCACCTCCTCCTCCAAAAAGTGGCATTTCCTTCGCCTGTAGTCCAGATCTGACATATCCATAAAGAACATCTGCTACAACGTATCCGTCCTCCTCGCCTTCGACCTTGATATACCCAGCTCTTCCAAGTCCACCTTCAACCTTGAATATCATTCCAACTCTCAATAGGTTTGGATCCACGCCTTTCAGATACGCCTTTCCGTTTTCCACCTTCACTACGATGGCTTTGAGCTTGAAGAACTTTCTCATGATGGTTACAAACTGAGCATTTACATACTCAAAGAGAGCTTTTTTCGCCTCGTCATAGCTCTTGTAGTAATTACCAGTGTTGTAATCGATGGACTTTGTAGCCACGACTTCTCCACTTGATATATCGAGTAGCCTTATGCTGAGCTGTGCTGATGCCCAGTATTTTCCATCATCGATTCCCGTGTTGAGGTTGTTCAAGGTTAGGAGTATTACGTACTGAGCTCCGGCGAGCTTTCCGAGTTTCTCCGCATCGACATCTGTGACTCCCATCTGTGCAAGCCCTCTCTCTTTCATGATCTCCTTGACATGGCTTCTTGAATAAACTTCGAACCTTCCAAGATTTGTCATTGCTTCCTCGAGCATGGAGAGCAAAAAGTCCACGTCTGCTTTTAGCCAACTGTGGCTCACTTCAGCTGGAAGTATCACCACTTTTATCTTCTTGGATATCTCAAGGCCGGAACTCAAAGCGATTATCGAAATTAGAGTGAACAGAAAGATGGTGAATCTCTTCACGAAGTATCACCCCCTGTTTTTGTCCTCCCCCTTCTGGTAAGGAACGGGTATGTACTGAACCGACGGACGCCTCTGTTCAGTCTGTTTATAGAGCTCCATGAGATCGTAGATTTCCTGAGGGACGTCCGTACTCACCTTTAAACCGAGCTTTTTCGCTTCTTCCACGGTTATCGGATAGTCGTGTGTCCAGTACCCAGAGGCGAGCTTGTCAGCGAGTCCTTCCACCTTCTTTTCATCGTATTTGTCCTTCAGTAGGTCTTTTATGAAACTTTTCACCTGTCTGATTGCCTTTTCCGCCACGTCAGCCATTATCAGAGTTTGATCGTCCACCTCATTTATATCCTTCTTCTCAATCACCTTTAATATAGACGCAGCTGGAGTTGCTCCGAGTTGCGGATCGAGAGGTCCAAGAACGGCGTTCTCATCCATGATTATCTCATCAGCTGCAAGAGCTATGAGTGTTCCACCGCTCATGGCATAGTGCGGTACGAACACCGTGACTTTTCCCTTATGCTTCTTCAGAGCTCTGGCTATCTGCTCCGCGGCGAGCACAAGTCCTCCCGGCGTGTGCACTATGAAGTCTATTGGCATCTCGCTTGGCGTCATCTTTATCGCTCTTAGGACTTCCTCAGAATCTTCGATATCTATGAACCTCCTCATGGATATTCCAAAGAAGTTCATGGATTCTTGCCTATGTATAAGCGTTATGACGCGGCTGCTTCTTTTTCTCTCTATTTCTCTTATCACCGCGACCCTCGCACTTCTGAGAGATGATGCCTTTATCATCGGATAGAACATGCTCAGGATGAGTATCATCCAGAAGAGTTCGAAGATCCAGCCCATCGTGCCCATTCTTTCACCTCCCGCCCGATTTGAGATACAGCATAGGCTTTCATAACCAGTCCTATCATTATACCGAATATCATGGTAGAGCTCCCTCCATAGCTCACAAACGGGAGTGGAATTCCCGTGACAGGAGCTGATCCAACGCACATCAGCAGATTTTCCGCTATGTGAAAGAAAAACGTGGCTCCCACACCAACGACAACTAGCTTCCAATAGTCATCGTCGATGACAGAGTATATCTTGCTCATCCTAAAGAGTACGCCAGAATAGAGGACTATCAGTGTCAGAACTCCTATGAATCCAAGCTCTTCTCCTATAACGGCGACTATGAAATCGGAATACTCCACTGGAACAAAGTTCAAGAGGTTCGCGGTACCTTTCATGTAACCTTTTCCAAGGAGTCCACCGGAACCTATGGCGTGTGTGGATTGAAGGGCGTTGTACGCCACACCTTTGGAGTATCTCTCCGGGTTTAAAAAGGCTTCGATTCTCTTTTTCTGATAATCCTTGAGTCCGAAGAAGTAAAACAAGGGAATTGCGAGAAATATCAGGAGAAGGATTATTACTACCCATTTTAGATTGGCTTTTGATGCTATGAGAATGGATAGCCATATGAATCCCAGGAGAACCGTTGTTCCAAGATCTGGCTCATACACGACGAGCCCCATGGGAAGTAAAGTTAGAGCAGAAGAGATCAACACGTTTTTGAAGGAGGGCTTTTCGAGAAACAGTGGTATCAAGACCACGAGTGCCAACTTGGCTAGCTCGGAAGGCTGGAAGCTCAAAGGTCCAAAATCGATCCACCTTCTGGATCCCCCGACACTCATGCCCTTAAACAGCACAAATATCAGCAAAACTATGGAGAGGACGTAAACACCAAGCGCGATATCTCTGAGAAGGTTCTTACTCAGCTTCACAACTGCAAGCATCATAGCTATAGCGATGACATCCCAAAACATCTGACGAATGGGATATCCATGATGATGAACATCCCCAGCAACAGCACTCGTTATCGCTAAGATGCCGTAAACCATTATGATTACAATCAATGCGGGGATCACAAATTCCCGCTTTTTGTTCTCTTTTACCATTACAGCTGCATCCTCATTATCTCTCTATAAGCCTCTACTATTCTGTTTCTAACCTCAACGGTCAGCCTCAAAGACATCGAGGCTTTTTCCGCTTCGATTATCACATCATGAATGCTGCTTATCTTTCCAGCGGCGTAATCATCTGCCATCTTTTCAGCTTTCTGCTGCTGCTGATTGACCTTGTCTAGGGCCTCCTTCAGGACCTTTGAGAAATCTTCTCCTGCTTTCTTCTTCTTGTTCAGTTCACCTGGTGGAGTTATTCCCCCTATTCCCCGAATTTTATCTATCATTAGGCACCCCTCCCTATGTTCAGGGCACTGTTCACCATAGCTTTTACCGTGTTGAGCGATGCAACATTAGCCTCATATGCTCTCTGAGCACTTATGAGGTCCACCATTTCTCTGAGGACATTCACATTCGGCATTTTAACATATCCATTTTTATCGGCATCCGGATGATCCGGGTCGTAAACGAGCTTGTAACTTGGATCTTCATCTATCTTGACAATTCTCACTCCTGCTGGCTTGTATCCTTCAAAGGTCCTTTTGAAATACTCGGAGAATATCACACGCTTTCTTTTATACGGGCCGCCTTCAGGAGTCCTCGTGGTTTCAGCATTCGCTATGTTGTCGGAGATAACGTCTATCCTCAGCCTGTTAGCCGTCATGCCACTAGCGCTTATGTTCATTATATCAAATTCCATCATCTCACACCCCTTAGAACTGTGTTGTACCTGTCTATGTTCATACTCATTAGTCTGGAAAGCACCTGATACCTCAATCCGTTTTCCACCATTTCCACAATCTCCCTGTCTATGTCCACGTTGTTCCCATCGTTTCTGTAGCTCGTTGAGTAGTCAATCTTAACGATTGGTTTCACCGGGAAGGGCTTTCCTTTCATGTGCCTTGGATCTGTCGTCTCCAGTCTTATACTTTTTTCATTCATAGCCTTCTGAAAGATGGATTCGAACACCACGTATTTCCTTTTGTATCCAGGAGTTTCAGCGTTCGCTATGTTGTGTGCATGAATTTCCTGCCTCAACATCGCGACGTCCATTGCAATCTTTAGCGTGTAAAAGTTGCTGTTGAACATCTCTCATCCTCCTCCGCGTATATCTTTCTTCATAACCACTTTTCTTCCCTAAAGGTGTTGCAGATCGTGATATAATGAACAGCAAGTCTATATCCTCCCGCACCGTTAGGTCCTTGTGGTTAAAGGGGAAGCCGGTGGGAGTCCGGCGCGGGACCGCCACCGTAACCGGGGACGAAACTCGCAAGGTGCCACTGGGAGAAATCCTGGGAAGGCGCGAGGAGTAGGATGATCCGGAAGCCGGGAAACCCGCCTACGGTGTAAGGAGGGACCACCTTCCCCGGCTCGGGAAGGTGGCTGAAAATTTTTTCAAAGGGAGGGATCGTTGTGAGGAAACTTTTTGGATTTATTCTCACAGTTTTGGTGGTTTTGGTGATTTCCTACCCCATAAGTATCGTGGATGACCTGGGAAGGCTTGTGACAATTGATCATTCCCCAAAAAGAGTTGTTAGCGTTTCACCAGCGGCTACGAGATACCTGGTTTACTTGGGTCTTCAAGACAAGGTTGTTGGGGTCACGGATTGGGATGTGCTCGCGGGAAAGGTGGAGAAGATAGGAAACATGTTTCCATTGAATGTTGAAAGAATAGTCTCTTTGAAACCTGATTTGGTATTTGCTTTCGGAGGGTTTCAGACTCCTGAGATCCCAAAGCTTGAAAAGATTGGTTTGAAGGTTGTGGCCATAAATCCACAGTCCCTCGATGGAATATTGAGATCCCTGGTGATGGTTGGGTACATATTCGGAGTGGAAGATCAGGCGGAGAGAAAAGCGGGAGAGCTAAGAGAGAAAATGCTGAACATCGCAAAAAAAGCTTACAAAGTTCCCATTAACAGACGCCCAAAAGTTTTATACCTGTCTTCCACACCCCAGCCTGGGTCAAAGGAAATATGGACAGCCTGTTCTGGATCCTATATGAACGATCTGATAACACTCGCGGGTGGCAGAAATATCGCGGCATCTTTGGCGGGACCAAACGGATGGATACCACTCTCCATAGAATACATATACAAGGAAAATCCGGACGTGATAATAGTGGCGAAGTTTTTTGGAAGTGATGAAGACGTGAAAAATGCGGTTGAAAACTTCGAGGCTTTCAAAGCATTGAAAGCGGTTAGAGATAGAAAGATTCTAGTTGTGGATGGGAACATCGCCAGCCAGCCAGCTCCTCAGATATTCAACCTCCTAGAGGTGATGTACAGATTTCTAAGCAGATGAAATTGGGGACGTTATTATTGGTATCACTTGTGTCGATTGCGCTTGGGGTGATGTTGGGAAGTGTGTACATCTCCCCGGTAGACTGCTTTAAAGACAAGATGGCTAGAAACCTGATGTTCAATTTGAGACTCCCAAGGGTGATATCCGCCTTTTTGGTGGGAGCTGTGCTCTCAGTGGTTGGAAATTCTTATCAAGGACTCTTCAAGAATCCTCTCCTAGATCCTTACCTTCTAGGTGTATCGGCCGGGGCATCCTTTGGGGCAGCTCTCTCGCTTTCAATAGCTGAGGTCAGGGGATACACTTTTGTGATTTTGTCTCCACTGTTTGCCTTCGCTTTTTCGCTGTTTTCAGCGATTATCGCCCTTTTACTTTCAAGGAGAAGAGGAAGGATTTCCAGCACGGACTTGGTTTTATCCGGAGCCACCATGAACATATTTTTCGGGGCTCTCACGTTGTTTTTCCTCTTCTACATAAGGAGATCTTCTCAAGGGTTTACAACTTGGATCTTCGGTAGCTTTTCAGCGACCGTTTGGAGTGATGCTACTTATGCTCTCTTCGGGTTCATCATAGCAATTCTTCCCCCTCTTTTTCTCTGGCGTTCTTTGGATGCCATGACATTTGGTGAGGACTTTGCAAAGGTCGTAGGGGTTGAAACTGAACGGGTAAAGCTCATCGTGTTTTTGAGCGGGGTTCTATCAACATCCGTGGTGGTTTCGAGATTCGGAAGCATAGGTTTTGTGGGATTGGTCATACCCCATATAACTCGTAGGCTTTTTGGGTATTCCCACAAAACCAGCGTTCCGAGTGTGACTCTTTTAGGAGGGACTTTTCTGGTTCTTTCCGATCTCGTCTCCAGAGTAGTGGCTTCGCCATCTGAGGTACCCATAGGGGTGATAACGTCTTTTGTGGGAATTCCATTCTTTTTCTACATAATGAGGAGGTAAAAGATGAAGGTAGAACTGAAGGGTCTCTCGGCTGGTTACGATGGGGAAAAAGTGCTGAACGATGTTAACCTGAATATAGAGGGAGGGTTTGTCGGTGTGCTGGGACCCAACGGATCTGGGAAGACCACTCTACTGAGGGTTATATCCGGCATCCTGAAACCGATGTCCGGGATGGTGAGGATAAACGGTGTGGATATCCACAAGGCCAATAGAAAGACCTCGTCAAGGCTTGTAACCATGGTATCTCAGGATTTCACGCCAATGTATGAATACAGAGTGATTGAGGTGGTTAAAATGGCTTTCGCATCGGGGTCGATTTTCCCCTCTCGTGATGAAGATGAAAAAGCACTGGCTGCTTTACAATCTCTGGGGATCAAGGATCTCTCTGGAAGATTCTTCTCGGAGCTCAGCGGTGGCGAAAAGAGAATGGTAATGCTCGCAAGGGCTCTGGCTCAAGAATCCAAAGTTATCCTGGTGGATGAATTGGAACTTCACCTTGATCCAGCTCACAAAAAGTGGATCTCCGAGATGCTCAAAAGAACAGCTGAGTCTGGGAGAACGGTTATTGCGGTCTTTCATGATATTCAACTCGCATCGGCTTACGCCAATAGATTTGTAGGGATTCTAAATGGGAAGGTGATTTTCGATGAAAAGGATCTGAAAACGTCTGACCTTGAAAAACTGTATCTCTCGTCATTCAGAGAAGTAGATGGTGTTGTTCTTCCTTGGTACTGAGCTTGACCTTGAACTTTCCAAATCTTGCGTTCTTTCTTCCATTCCAGTACTTTACATAGGTTTCCTTGTCGATCAGCAATCTTCTAGGCCTGAGAAGCTTCACAATCTTTCCGAAGTTCTCCATTCCGATCCTCTCGATGAACTCTTCATCTACTTCCATCTCCTGAGGATCCATTTCAAAATCCATGCTTATTTCAAGAGAACGGAGAAGCTCTTCGAGCTCTTTCCTCCTTCTTTTTCTGGATTCCTCCCTTTGCTTTTGTGCTTCTCGGTATGAGAATATGCATCCACAGTAGTTCTGCCTGTAGAGGCCTAAATCCCTTGAGAGCTTAACTGAGAGAGGGAAACCTCCTCCTTTTTTGAAATCTTCAACGACAAATTCAACGCCAAGCTTTCTTGATGCTTCCTCACCTGCTTCCATCACCATCTGGAAACTTTTTTTCGGACTCGTTGGCAGAGATGTTGAGAAAGCATCATATCCAGCCTTTTTTGCCAATTCTGCCGTTTTAAACAACCTCTGCTTTATGCACAAGTAGCACCTGTAGCTCATCTCCCCAAGATTTTCGTATCCTCTAACTGCCTTGAAGAATTCTTCAGGTTCGTACTCTCCCTCTATCATTTTCACACTCCAAATTTTTGCCAGCTTTCTCGCGGATTCTAGCCTTCTTATGTATTCGGGCCTTGGATGTATGTTGGGGTTGTAGAAGAAGAAAGTCACTTCGTGATTTTCGGAAAGACGAATGTATGCTGTCGTTGCATCAGGGGCGCAACACACGTGCATCAGGATTTTCATTTTGATCCCCCTTTACCTTGGTTTCAAAGTATATTTCACCTATCGATATAAATTATAAGACATTTTTCCAGCCTAGCCGATCATGACTTTCTGTAGGGATACTTGAATTTCTGAAATCCGCGGGTGGAAATCGGGCCAATGTGGATATCTACCACCCTCCAATCGCCGATACCATGTGAATTGACGAGGGGATCAGAAGCGCAAAAGATATCACAACGATTAGCGAAAACGTGGTTCCTAGAGTTATCCACAGAAATTCCCTGCGCAAGTTTCTGTACCAAGGGTTCGTCCAGAAATCCCTGTATTTCATCCTGAAGAAGAGTTCTTTGATCGAGATGGAGGGATAGTAAGGGGCTCTTGTGAAGTATCCGAACATCATCCCGGTTATGAGCCCACCTATGTGAGCTGCGTTGTTTATGCCACTACCCGGTATAAAACCGTAGACTATGTTGAAAATTATCATGGGAAGGAGGGCAGCTCCAGTATAAGGCCTCAGAAACACAGGAGTGTCGGATCTGAAGCCTGCGGTTAGTAGAACCCCAGCCAATCCGAATATGGCTCCGCTCGCTCCTAGGGATATGGAACTGCTGTAGAAGATTTGCGTTGCTATATTTCCAACCAAACCTGATGCGAAGTAGAATACGAGGAATCTCCACATTCCATATGTGTATTCAACGAGATTACCAAGGTAATATAGCGCGTACATGTTGAAGAGGAGATGAAGCAATCCACCATGGACAAAGAGTGCTGTGAAAAGCCTGAACCATTCTCCGCATCCCGATACAATGACTCCCACCTGTGCTCCAAAGAGCAGATATTTCGCCACGGATATGGGTACAAGTGTTCTGCAATAAACGAAGTTCCCCACTCCTCTTGGGGCGAAGATCACCATTGCTGTGTAGAGCAATACATTCAAAATTACGAGCATACCGCTCGCGTTTCTAAACCTGTTCAAGTTCATCCCTCCAAGTAAAAACCCCCGCCGGAGAAGGCGGGGGTTTTTGTGTTTTACTCTCTCGGGAAAATGATGAACTTGATACCTGTCTTTTTCTCTCCGTCTATCTCGACATCCGTGAAAGCTGGCACACAAACAAGGTCAATACCACTGGGGGCTAAATATCCTCTGGCCACCGCTATGGCTTTGATGGCTTGGTTAACCGCCCCAGCACCGATCGCCTGAAGTTCCGCTCTACCCTCTTCCCTTATGACGCCAGCAAGAGCTCCAGCTACCTTGTTCGGGTTTGAGTTTGAAGCTACCTTGAGAACTTCCATGTTATTACCCCCTTCGCTGTTATGATGTTTTTCAAATGTATTGCGGGCTTGGCGCGCCCGGCAGGGCTCGAACCCGCAACCATCGGATCCGAAATCCGACGCTCTGTCCAGTTGAGCTACGGGCGCACCCCTGGGGTGGCCAGCGGGATTCGAACCCGCGACCACCTGATCCACAGTCAGGCGCTCTACCAGTTGAGCTATGGCCACCACGTATATAGCGCGCCCGGTGGGATTCGAACCCACAGCCCTCGGATTAGAAATCCGATGCTCTATCCTGTTGAGCTACGGGCGCTTCAAAGACCCATAAAAATGGAGCGGGCGACGGGACTCGAACCCGCAACCCTCGGCTTGGAAGGCCGATGCTCTACCAATTGAGCTACACCCGCCCGTCTTCTTGGTCGGGGCGAGAGGACTTGAACCTCCGGCCTCCTGCTCCCAAGGCAGGCGCGCTTCCACCTGCGCTACGCCCCGACCTGCGTTCGGTATATTACCACACCTTTTTAAAACCCGTCAAGATCTGGCGTTGATAGCGATATTTCCCCATGGGTTCGTGATAAATCTGAATTGAAGAATGAAGATTCTCTCAGAAATTTGACTGAATTGTGATCGAAATGCTATCGTATATGCACTATGATTAGATCGAAAAAGAGCGAAATTTTCAGTGAATTGATCAAGATTGTGAAAAAAGAGGGTAGCCAAGAAAGCCGCCGAATTTGTGAAAGATGGAGATAGCATCATTGTTGATTCGGGAATAGCGAAGGTATTTCTCACAGTTGATGCTGTGGATCTCAAATCGGGTTTGACAAATTCTTCGATGTTCGAGACTTATGTGAAGGTTTCAACTGTTCAAAATGTCGATATTTTTATAACAACAGGTGGAGTTGATAAAAGGGTTGTCGAAGAGATCGAAAAAACGGGCGTGAAGGTGATAATCGTTTAAGAAGGCTAGATCTTCGATGAACGTTCCTACTTTTGGCAATGCTAGAAAAAACGCGGGAAAAACTTCAGCTTAAATTGTCAGGGAATAGATCTCTTCTGTTTCTCTACATCAATTTCTCCCCTCTCAATGTTATGCTATACTCACAGCGATGCACATATGCGTGCGGAGGTGGTTGTATGGTGCTGAAAGAAATGGCCGATTTTTTGAAAAGCAAAAGTGGAAAGGTGAACTACGCTATTCCGAAACTATGGATACCTTTCTGGTATGAGGGAGAAGTTAAGGAAATAGAAGGGAAGTACTTCGTTGACCCCTACGACTTCTACTCGACAATCGTAGAAAAGCTCCTTAAGATGGCTGGTGATAAGGACTATTCGGGATCCATTTCCCAAATAAAAGGTGATAAGGATTCAAGTTGGATAAAGAGGAGTAAGATGTACGCCATGTTTATCAGGAGCTCTGCCAGCTACAATCACAAGGGTTTTGGAAGGTTTGAACCTGAAGATGTTTTGGGGTACAGGGAAAGTGGGACGTTTTTGAAGGCGATAGCCATTTTGATGTATCTGAAAAGGTTGGATATAAACGCCGTCTACCTTCTTCCAGTCAGCAAAACAAGCAATGTGTTTAAGAAGGGCGAAGTAGGATCTCCCTATGCTGTCAAAAATCCAATGGAATTGGAGCCATCTTATCACGATCCGCTGCTTGAAGGTTTCACAGTTGAAGAAGAGTTCAAAGCTTTTGTTGAAGCGGCTCATATACTCGATATGAGGGTGCTCCTTGACTTCATTCCCAGAACGGCTGCTAGGGATAGTGACCTGATAAGGGAGCATCCGGATTGGTTCTATTGGATTAAAGTGGAAGATCTACCCTCTTACGAGCCCCCCAAGATCCCTGGAATGGGGTTCAAAATCCCGGAGGAGAGTGACCTGGAATACATATATTCTCTTGAGGGTGTTCAGAAGCACTTGAAAAAGTTTTCCCCAAATCCGAGGGAGTTGGATCCCCAAAAGTGGGAGAACATTGTGAGATCAAACCCCAAGAATCTACTCGAGGAAATCGTGAAGGAATTCGGGTTGATCACACCACCTGGTTTCTCCGATTGGATAAACGATCCGCAACCGACATGGGACGATGTGACATTTTTGAGACTCTACATGGATCCACCAAAAGCTGCTAAACGTTTCTTGGATTACGATCAGCCTCCATATATCCTGTTCGATGTGATAAAGGCTTCGCTCTTCCCGGGAGATGAAGAGAACGTGGAATTGTGGAGTTACATATCTTCCACAGTTCCATCATATCAGAAGAGGTTTGGGATAGATGGAATAAGACTTGATATGGGGCATGCTCTCCCAAAGAAGTTGGAGAGAATGATAATGGACAAGGCTCGTGAGATAGATCCAGCGTTCGCTTTTATAGCCGAAGAGCTGGATGTCTCGAAAGGTGAAGAGGCGAAAAAATCCGGATACGATGCGATAATAGGAAACAGCTGGTGGATGATGCCCAGGGTACCGGAAAAAGCCTATGAATTCTACCAGGATGTGGCTCCAAAGCTCCCCATACCGTTCCTGGCATCTGCAGAGACTCCGGATACTCCTAGGATAAGAGCCAGGGAATTTGGAGAAGATTTGAAAAAACTCATCCCATTTTTGCTGGCCTTTGCCCCGAATGGCATATTTTTTGTGAATTCTGGTCAGGAGCTGGGAGAGATCCAGCCGATGAACCTTGGCCTGGATAACAACGATGAAGGGAAAGCGGTTTTGCCACCTTCGGATGAGTTCTTTGCAAAGCTGGCTTTCTTCGATCACTACGCCCTTCATTGGGACAAATTTGATGAGGAATCCTTGGATTTCTTGAGAAAGCTCTCCGTGGTCAAGGGAATATACTCAGATATCCTTGAAAAAGGAGAGTATCGGCCCGTGTGGTTCGATTGGCAAGATGGGAAAACGGCGAACGCATCTTTTTGGCTTGATGGAAAAGCTGTGATAGCCATAGGAAACTTGGATAGAAATCCAAGAAGCGTGAGGATAGATATGAACAACACAAAGGGAGGTGGAATATCGGTAGGGAGGATGAGGATATGGAATGGTGAGAGGTGGGAGAGCGTTCGGGACGAAAGTGGTTGGATATCTGTGACACTGGATGGGCTCTCCTTCAATCTCATCGAGGTATTCTATGAGGAGGTGTGAATCGTGAGTAGGGAGGAAATTCTCGAAAAGGTGAAGGATCTCATAGCTGATAAGCTCGGAGTGGACAAGGAAGAAGTAACCGAGAATGCTTCTTTGATAGATGACCTAGGTGCGGATTCACTCGACTTGGTTGATCTAGTGATGGTCTTCGAAGAGGAGTTCAATGTGAAGATAGAAGACGAAGAACTCGAGAATATAAAAACTGTCAAGGATGTGGTCGATGGGATAATGTCTAAGATATGATGGGGGCATAAGCCCCCTTCCTTTCCCGGGAGGTGCTTTTTCATGGCAAGAAGAAAGAAGAGAAGGAATCATACGGTTGAAAGTGATCGAAAAAGGAAGGAGAAGAAGGAATTAGGGGTGAAATCAAGTGTTCTGGCTATAATATTGGGCATAGTCATAATATTTGGTGTGATTCTCGCTGTCAGATCGATGAACTTCAACATACCTCCCAGCCAACCCTATGTTAAATATCCTACGGATGGTCAAAAAAGGGTGCCGAGGAATTTAAAGCTCGAGTGGGGATGTGAGGATCCGGATGGTGACAGATTGTCCTATGATCTCTATGTTGGTGAGGGAACACCAACACTTGTGGCAACGTCTCTCACATTTCCAGTTTATGAGTTGAAACTCCTTCCGGGAAAGGAATACAAGTGGTTGGTGGTGGCTAGGGACGGGAAAGGAGGAGTTTCCAGGAGCCCTGTCTGGAGGTTTGAAACTGCCCCAAACAGTCCTCCTAATCCTCCAAAGGCTATAAGTCCATCGCAGGGAGAAACGGTTGATTCCAGCAAGGTTGCCTTGAACTGGACTGATTCAGATCCAGATGGTGATGAGGTTTTCTACGATCTCTATGTTGATGGAATTGAAGTTGCGAAAGATTTGAAGGTACCGTCTTACACCGTGAGCGCCGTTGAAGGAGAAAAGCATCTTTGGAGAGTGGTTGCAAAGGATAAGTTCGGTGGCAGATCGGAGTCGGAATGGTGGTTTTATGTTAGAAAGCCCAACAGACCTCCAAGGGTGAGTTTAACCGCGGTGAAAGTTGGTGATGGATGGATAGAAGTTTGGTGGAAGGCAACGGATCCAGATGGCGATCCAATTAAGAGTGATCTGTTTCTAGATGGAAGAAGCGTTAAAGCAACACCTGGGAAAATGATAAAAACCGTTTATGGGAGACACAAGTTGGAGGTGGTGGTTTCCGATGGTGTGTCCGAGACTAGGGTATCAACAGAGGTGGTTGTGAAAAAGCCTCTTCCGCCTGAGAAACCTAGAATCATCGGGGCGAGGAGAACAATCTCGGGAATTTATCATGTGAAGTGGGAGGCAACGGATCCGGATAGCACGAGCTTGTCGTATGAGATCTTCCTGGATGGGAAGAAGCTAGAAGTCACAAGAAGTAAAGAACTCAACCTGAAATTACCGCCAGGAGATCACAAAATAAAGGTTGTTGCTGTCGATGAAGGTGGGAGAAAGAATGAATCTGAGATGCTTGTGAAAGTCCTATCTCCAGATTTGAATCTGTTTGTACCGGATGTTGTCTATTCCAGTTCAGTCAACGTTAAGTGGAATTTTCCGACGGAGGCCGTTTATAGCCTATATGTGGATGAAAAAAGAATGTATTCCGGGAGATCAAAATCCGTCTCGTTGAATTTGACCCCTGGTGAACACAAGCTTAGATTGGTTGCACATGCCTTTGGCAAAAGCTTTGTAGTTGAAAAATCGGTGACTTATGAGAAACCTTACGATGTTCTCGCTCTCTCTGAAGGAGAAGGTCTGTTTCTCGTGAACGTCTCGAAGAAGATGAAAATAGTTGATGATATGGGTGGGATAGATGGCAGCAAGATGGATTATTCGAACAAAATAGCAGCAGTTGTTGGACGGACTGGAGAGGTTTACGTAATCAGCGTTGAGGACAGTTATATGGCGCTTCTTTCGATACTTAATGAAAGTGCCTTGGACGTGGCTGTTGGAAAGGACTACGTTTACATATTGAGTGGTGAAAAGATTTTGAAGGTGGATTTCAACGGTTCAGTCATAAACGAGAGGAATCTATCCGGGGGAACTTCACTGGATTTCGATGGAAAACTTTTTGTGGGTATGGATGGAAGGGTAATGGAGCTTGATCCAGATCTGACTGTTCTGCGAAGTTGGAACGTCAAGGGAAAGGTCAGAAAGGTGTTTCGAGATGGCAGGAGGATCGTGGTTGTTGAAAACTGGGGAATTGAGGTGATCGGTGGAGGTTCGATAAGCCTTCCCGACCCAAGGGATGCGGTCAAAACGAAGAATGGATACGCTGTGGCAGATCAAACACTGGGAGTGGTTTTCCTGAATAGCGATCTTCAAGTGACGGGATCTGTGGATGTTCCAGGAGCTGATTCAATATCAGTACACGGGGATGAACTAGTAGCTTTTGGCAGGGGGATCTACAGGATAAGAGAAGGAGAGGTAGTTGAAAAACTTGGAAGAGGGGAAAAGGTTCTGTCAACCTGCGACAAGTTTGTTGCTACCGATAGAGGGCTCTATTTTGGGGTTGAGAAGCTGTTTGACGGAGAAGTTAGCAAGGTTAGATGTTCAGGAAAGAAAGCCGCCTTTTCTTCTTATGGAAAGTTGTTCCTTTATGATGGAAAAGTTTATGAGGAGGGGATACCTGTTTCCGACTTTGGAATGTGGAACGGAAAAGTTTACGCTGTTTCAAATGGAAAACTGCTGGTTGTTGAAGAAGGTAGAGTTGGATATGTGGCGAAAGCAAGTGCATTTGGAGATGGATATTACGCCTATGGAAAAGAGGTTCATGGACTTGATGGAGAGGAATTCAACGTGTCTGAGGAGGTCTTAGACATCTCAGCTCGTGGAAAGGTTGTAGCGATTCTGGAAAGAAGCAAGGTGGAGGTTTTTGAAAATGGTAGACGTGTTGCGGAGATTCCAGGGGTTTATCAGGGAATTGAGGTTGGAGATGGAAGGATCTTTACATACAGATCCGGTGCTGTTTACGCGTTTGATCTATTGGGAAAAGAGCTTTGGGAAATGCCGGTGGGTAACACCGTACATGACTTAGCGTACGCCGAGAATAAGGTGAATGTTTCCAGTGAAAAAGGTGGATTGGTGATATTGGATCCAAGGAATGGATCCGTCATATACGATGAACCTGTTTTGATATGTGGAGGTGGAAAATGAAGATAGGAATAAAGGTGCTTGGGTGCCCTAAGAATACAGCGGATTGTGAAATTCTCGCAGCAATCCTGAGGAAAAGGGGTCATGAAATTGTCAAGTCCGCCGAGGAGGCGGATTTGGTTATTATAGACACATGTACATTCATAGAAGATGCAAAGAGGGAGAGCGTGGATACGATACTAGACTTCGTCTACTACAAGAACTCCAGGGGTGATTTAAAACTAGCAGTTAAGGGTTGTATGGTTCAGAGATATTACAGAGATCTCAAGAAAGAGATACCAGAAGTTGACCTCTGGATAGGGGTGGTTCCACCGGAAAGGGTTGCAGAAGCTATAGAAAATTTTCAGGATGCCGTGGGAACTCCTGAACCAGTTTACCTGGACAGCGACCATTTTTCTTTGGATGAAAAGCCATATTCGTATGTGAAGATAGCCGATGGATGTGATAGGAACTGCACGTTTTGCACCATTCCGTCGTTCAAAGGGAGATATCGATCCAGGCCAAAAGAAGTGATACTGGAAGAGGTGAGAAAGCTAGTTGAAGTAGGGAAAAAAGAAATAGTTTTGGTGTCTCAGGACAACACAGCTTACGGAACGGATATATATGGATTTCAGAGTCTGCCACAGCTTCTTCGAGAACTCTCGAAAATCCCAGGTGATTTTTGGATAAGGGTGATGTATCTACACCCTGATTATATAAACGACGAAATGATTTCTACAATAGCAGAGGGTGAAAAGGTGATACCGTATTTTGAGATACCGATTCAACATGCAAGTGATAGGATTCTGAAACGCATGGGGAGGGTGAGAAAGAGAAGGGAGCTTGAGAAAATATTCTCCAAGATACGAAGCTACGACGACACTACAATAAGAACCACCGTTATGGTAGGATTTCCTGGGGAGAGCGAAGAGGATTTTCAACAGCTTTTGGACTTCATTGAATTAGTCCATCCAGATAGGATGGGAGTTTTTTCGTACTCGGATGAAGAAGGAACAGTTGCGCACACTTTCAAAGACAAAGTAGATCCGGATGTTGTAGAGGAACGGGAGGAAGTCGTTCTGTCTCTGATTCCCGACTTAGTTTCATCGAGCAATGAGAGATGGTTGGGAAGAGTTGTTAAAGCGGTGGTCGAGGAAGAAGAGGGAATCAGAGTTGGAAGGTCGTGGATGGATGCACCGGAAATAGATGGCTTCATTGAACTCAGGGGTGAAGCGAAGTTGGGAGAATTCGTGAAGGTGGAGATATCGAGAGTTTATGACTACTACATGGAGGGGAGGATAGTTGGCTAATCTGATAACTTATTCCAGAATGGTGCTCGCAATACCTGTGTTGTGGTTGATGTACATAGGGGCTTACAATTCTGCCCTCGTATTGTTCATAGTAGCCGCTCTAACCGATTGGCTGGATGGGTTCGTTGCCAGGAAGACAGGTACTGTCTCAGAAGTTGGAAAAGTAATGGATCAGATAGCCGACAAAGTTTTGATAAACACCGTAATGGTAGTGGCACTGGATCTAAAATGGATACCCTCCTGGTTGGTCATAGTGATTATTTGGAGAGACATACTTGTGAGTGCTGTTAGAATTCTCGCCGCTAAGAAGGGTAACGTTCTGGCAGCTAACATCTTTGGAAAGCTCAAAACGGTTTTCCAAATGGCATTTGTGATAATCCTCCTCTCCAGAAAGATATTCTTTTCCCAAATTTTGAATATCTCTATGATTTGGACGGTCTTCGCTCTCACGACTTTGTCGGCTTTGGTTTACATTGTTCAAAACCGGTCAGTCTTTGAGACACAGGAAGGAGGAGGTACCTCATGAGAACCTTTATAGCTGTGGATGTTACAAAAGAAGTCAGAGAAGCAACCAGAGTTATTACAGAGAAGCTCATGAGAAGAGGTTTTAGGGGTAACTGGGTCCGACCGGAGAACGTTCATTTGACCCTTTTCTTCTTGGGTGAGATGGAAAAGCCGGATGTTGAGTATATGGCAAAGCACCTTTGTGACAGGGTTCGTGGATTTCCGAGCTTTTCTTTTGTCATAAAAGATCTGGGGTTCTTCAGGAAAGGGAGAGGACCAAGAGTTATATGGCTAGGAGTTGAGAGGAACGTAGCGTTAGAGAAACTCTATGAGGAACTCGGCACAGAGCTCATGAAACATCATTTTGTTCAGGAGATAGATAGGAGGTTCATTCCCCATATAACCATAGCTAGGATAAAGCAGTATCCACAGATGTGGGAGAAGTTGATAGAGGATTTGGAGGTTGATAACATGGTGGTGCCGGTTTCCAGTTTTAAGATTTACTCTTCGGTCTTGACTCCCACTGGTCCTATTTACAAGTGGGTCTACATGTGTGACTTTGAAAGGGGGCTAGAGAGTAATGAATGAGGGTAGAAAGGAAGTCATAGAAACGCTTTTAAAGAGAATAGAGACGAAGCATGGGAAGGGAACGGTTATGATACTCGATAGCGCAAATGCCGTTCAGAAGGTTGAGGTGATCCCAACTGGATCCCTGAGTCTCGATATAGCCACAGGAGTAGGGGGATACCCCCGAGGAAGGATCATCGAGATATACGGACCCGAATCCAGTGGAAAGACGACGTTAGCTCTTCATGCGATTGCCGAGATACAGAAAATGGGAGGCTTTGCGGCGTTCGTTGATACAGAACATGCTTTGGATCCCACCTACGCGCGGGCTCTCGGCGTCAACACATCCAGCTTGATAATATCCCAGCCGGACTATGGGGAGCAAGCGCTCGAGATAATGGATGAATTTGTCAGATCCGGTGCAATAGACCTCATAGTTTTGGATTCTGTAGCTGCCCTCGTTCCAAAGGCGGAACTGGAGGGCGCGATGGGTGACATGCAAGTTGGGCTTCATGCTAGACTTATGTCTCAAGCTCTCAGGAAACTCGCTGGGAGTGTGAGCAAATCGAAAGCGGTGGTTATATTCATAAATCAAACGAGGATGAGGATAGGTGTGAGCTATGGAAATCCTGAAACCACGACTGGCGGCATGGCTTTGAAATTTTACGCATCTATGAGGATAGAGGTTAAAAGAAGAGAATCCATAAAGGATACCAACAAGGAAGTAATAGGGTACGAAACAACGGCGAAAATCGTCAAGAACAAAGTAGCACCCCCATTCAGGACGGCTGTCTTCGATGTGATATTCGGCAGGGGAATAGTGAGAGAGAATGAATTGATAAACCTGGGGTTAAAGGAAGGGCTTGTCTTGAAGAAAGGAAGCTGGTTTTACTACAAATCCGCCGATGGAACGGATTACACTTTGGGGCAGGGTAAGATGAATGCAGCCGAATATCTCAGAGAGAATCCCAATTTGGCGGAAGAGATAGAGAAAGGGATAAGGGTGAAGTATGGGTTACTGGTCGAAGAGGAAAAAGAAAAGGCCGAGAAGTGAAGAAGAGGCTCTGAAATACGTTCGAAGGCTTCTCAGATACAGGTTGAGGTCTGAGAAGGAGATAGAGCGCCGCTTGGATTCTGAAGGTTTTCCAGCAGATGTGGTGCATTCGGTGGTCGGTGAGCTCAAAGAAGCCGGTTTGATCGACGATAGGAGATTTGCTTATATGTTTGCAAGAAGCGAACTCGAAGTATCCTTCCACGGACCATATTTGATAAGAAGGAAACTCAAGGGTCTAGAAGTTGATGATGATGTCATCGAGGAAGCATTGCGGAAAGCTCTCGGGGAGTTTGATCCCACTGATCATGTCAAGAGGCTTTACGAGCGTTATAAGGACTTGAAGAAAGTCAAGGAGATCCTTTACAGAAGAGGGTTTGATCCCTCAATAATAGAGGACACAGAGCTTGAGATAGATCGGAGGTGACTGGAAGTGGTTTGGCTGATCGCTTCTGTTGTAGGAGTTTTAGGGTTGATAATAGGTTTCTTCATTTCCAAAAGGATGATCGAAGAGAGAATGAAAATCGCGAAACAGGATTATGATTCAATCATAGAGAAGGCAAAAAGAGAAGCTAGCGAAATAAAGAAAAGCATGATAATAGAAGCTAGGGAAGAGATACATAAAATCAGGGAGGATTTCGAGCAGAAGAAGAGAAGACAGGAGGAAGAACTTAAGACACTTGAGGAAAGGATTGTTAAGAGGGAGGAAATAATATCCAGGAGGGAAGAAACGGTTGATAAGAAAGAAGAGATCGTGGAAGATTTGAAGAGAAAGCTGGAAGAGAAAGAGAGGGAGCTTGAGGAAAAGGAGAGGAAAGTCAATGAAGAACTCACCAGGATAGCAGGTCTAACAGTGGAGGAAGCTAGGGATATAGTTTTGAAGCGTGCGGAGGATATGTTTAGGCACGAGGTGGCACTCAAGTACAAAGTCATAAAAGAAGAGATAGAGGATAATGCGGAAAAAGAGGCTAAGAGGATAATCGCTATTGCAATACAGAGATATGCGGCGGAGTACGTAGGAGAGGTTACCCTTTCCACCGTCACACTTCCAACTGATGATATGAAGGGGAGAATAATCGGAAGAGAAGGAAGGAACATAAGAACTTTTGAAAAGCTTACCGGGGTGGACCTGATAATAGATGATACCCCAGAAGTGGTTGCCCTTTCCTCTTTCAATCCCTTGAGAAGAGAAATCGCTAGAATAACTCTGGAAAAGCTTGTAGCAGATGGAAGGATACATCCGGCCAGAATAGAAGAAATGTACGAGAAAGCCAAAAAAGAGGTGGAGAAGGCCATAAAAGAGGCAGGACAGGAGGCAGCTTTTAGAGTGGGAGTCATGGGCCTAAATCCGGAGATAATTAAACTGCTTGGGAGGCTTAAATTCAGAACCAGCTATGGTCAGAATGTCTTGGAGCATTCGATAGAAGTTGCTAAGCTTGCTGGTATGATGGCTGCTGAGCTTGGGCTGAATGTGGACAAGGCCAAGAGGGGAGGCTTGCTTCATGATATAGGGAAAGCGGTTGACCACGAAGTGGAGGGATCCCACACGATGATAGGGGCGGATCTCGCCAGACGATATGGGGAAAAAGAGGATGTGATAAACATGATAATGTCCCACCACGGTGAAGTGGAGCCGACCACCCCGGAAGCTGTGCTTGTTGCAGCTGCTGACGCGCTCTCAGCAGCTAGGCCTGGCGCCAGAAGGGAAACGCTTGAAACGTATATCCGAAGGCTCATGAAACTCGAGGAGATCGCTGAGGGTTTCGATCAGGTGGAGAAAGCGTATGCAATTCAAGCTGGTAGGGAAGTGAGGGTTATAGTCGAACCCGATAAAGTTGACGATGCGGAGGCCGAGCTTTTGGCCCATGAGATAGCGAGGAAAATCGAAGAGAAGTTGGAGTACCCTGGTGTGCTGAAGGTCGTTGTCATTAGAGAAAGGAGGAGTGTGGCCTACGCGAAATGAGAAAATTCATTTTAATCATCGTTTCAATCGCTGCCACACTACCTTTTATCTTCAGAAATGGTAAGGTTGTTGAGATCCGGCTCGCTGGAAGCGGGCCGGATGTTACGTACAGAGTGCTCGTTGAGGGAAAAGAAAGAGCGAAAATTAAAAGGGGAGAAAATGTGAAATTGAGACTTAAGAGTGGTGAAAGGGCGATTGAAGTGGCCGTTGGAGATATAGTGATAGATTCGATCAGATCGAATTCTAGAATCGTTCTTTTCAGTCTCCCATCACTTCAAAATCCGATCGTTGATTACACATTTTCAGGATCATCGCTCGTTGTGAAAAGAGTTTATGACAACGGTCCTTACCCTGTCGAGTGGAGGGTAAACGGTAAGAACAATTTCCCTTTGACATTTACCCTTCCCGCAGCACCCACACTTGAAGGGTATATTCAAGGGAAGCGGGTTTTCTCAGAGAGGCTCTCTCTTTCGAGAATATCTCACACTGATCTATCTTATGATGGGAATCACCTTCGCGTTTATCCGAAGCTCTCTGGTTTTTTCAAACCACAATTCTACGATGTGAATGGATTGAAACTTGCTAGCCCCCTTTCTGTAAAAGCTTTGACTCTCCCAAGGAAGATCACCGTAAGACCTGTTTATGGAAGTGTTGAATGGGATGGAATGGTTCTGAAAATACCAGAAATTCCGGAGCTGTCGGTGAAAAACTTCTCCGTCACTTTAAATGGAAAAGGATTCCTGCTTGATGGATCTTCTGCTAGTGGAACTATCGAGCTTTCAGATGGAACGAACACAGTTGAGTGGTCTTACACGTCAGGGGATATGAGTTTCAAACGAATCTGGAGATTCTACGTTGACAGGGTTCCACCCAAAGTTGATGTTAATTGGAAGGTTGTTGAAGGCTCGATGATACTCGACGTTAGATCAAACGAGTGGAGTAAATTCAAGGTGAAAAGTGGTCCCATAATTTTGACAGATGAAGGCACAGAGGTTTCTTTCAGGATTAAAAAGATCTTGAGTGGAAAGGTGATCGTATACGCGGTAGATAGGGGTGGAAATGAAACCGTGAGGGAAATCAACCTTGGGGAGGTGAAAAGGTGAAGGTTATACTCCTGCGAGATGTTTCGAAGCTCGGAAAAGAGGGGGAAGTTGTTGAGGTTTCAGATGGACATGCTCGAAATTACCTGATTCCCAGGGGTCTCGCGGTTGAAGCAACTGAGGGTAATTTAAAGCATCTTATGGATGAAAAGAAGCAGCTTCAGGAGAAGAAAGAAAGGCTGAAGAAGAAAAGTGAGGAATTATTAAAGGATTTGAAGAAAAGGACATGGGAGATTCGAGTAAAGGCGGGAGAGAGAGGAAAACTCTTCGGGTCGCTTACAAGTGGCAACATATCGGAGAAATTATCGGAGATAACCGGTGTTGAGGTGGACAAAAGGTGGATAAAATTGAAAAAGCCCATAAAGGAAGTTGGGGAGTACAATGTGGAAATTAAACTTCCCGCCGGTGTCAGAGGGAAGATAAAGATCAGAGTATCTCCAGAATGATACTGTTCAGGTTAAACAGGAGAAACAGGTACTCGATCATCGCCCTCACAGCAGCCCTTGAGAGTAGAGGTGTGAAAGAATATGATGTGGTCCCTTCCTTTGGGGATATTTTTTCCTATAAGCCCTCTTCTACCACCGTTGCGTATTCCCTGATGACGTTCGATGTTGAAGAAGCTCTTAAAGAGCTAACGATCTTGAAAGAGCAAGGCTACACCGTTATAGCCGGTGGTCCTCATCCTACTGCAGATCCGATCGGAATGCTGAACGCAGGCTTTGACTACGTGTTTACGGGTGATGGAGAACAGACGATCGTTGAATATGCAAGTGGAAAAAGGCCAGAGGGAAGGATATTCGATGGTTTAAGCAACAGGGTGAACCTGGATGACTTTCCACCTTTCAATATCGCAAGGAACATGTACATGCCAATCGAGATATCAAGGGGTTGTCCTTTCAGATGTGGATATTGTTTCACCCCAATTATAGGTGGAGGCACGATGAGGTACCGATCCGTTGAGGTGATACTGAAATACGCAAAAGTGGGTGTGAAAAGAGGTAGAAAAATCGCTCGTTTCATTGCATCTAATTCTTTTGGATACATGTCTAAAAATGGTGTCCAGCCCAATCTCGAGAAAATCGAAGAACTTTTGAACGGTCTGAAGAACTTGGGAATGGAGGAAATATACTTTGGGACATTTCCATCGGATGTCAGACCAGAATCGGTGACTCACGAAGTCCTTAGGTTGATAAAGAAATATGTTAAGAACAGGACTCTTATAATAGGAATCCAAACTGGTTCTGAAAAGGTTCTCAAAATTATAAACAGGGGGCACAGCTTAGAAGATGCGGAGAAAGCGCTTGAGATAGCCTCGCTTGAAGGATTCATTCCACATGTCGATTTTATTTTCGGTTTTCCATTTGAGAGTGATGAAGACGTGGAGGAGACTTTCAAATTCATCGATAGGATCGTGAAGAAATACAAAGCTAAGATACATGCGCACACCTTTATGCCACTTCCTGGAACTCCTCTCTTTAAATATGGCCCTGGAAGATTAACCAGGAAGCACCTGAAGGTTCTAGGATCTCTTGCCTCGAAGGGAATACTCGATGGGTACTGGCACAAACAGCAAGAGCTCTCTTTGAAAGCCGCTCGTTCGATCTTCTGGAAACCTTTTCTTTTGTGAGATAATCGCATGGAGGTGATCCTGATAAAAGGGCTTCCGATAGGTAGTGAAGCTTGATCAGGTGAGCTGCCGCGGCTCATCGCTCAGGAGGGATACATCTGAAAGGATATGCTCTTCTAGTTCTGGTGACTGTTATATGGGGGACCACCTTTCCCGTTCAAAAACTCATAATCGGTGATGTTTCTCCTCTGCTTTACATATCTGTGAGGTTTGGGATAGCCTCTTTGATAGCCTACTTTATTTGGGGAAAAGGAGACTGGAGAAGAGGAAGCATTCTGGGTTTCATATTGGCGTTGAGCTATGCATCTCAAACAGTCGGCTTGAAGTTCACAACCGCCGCTAAAAATGGTTTTTTCACATCTCTCTATGTCGTACTGGTTCCATTGGTTTCTTGGATGATAGAAGGTGTGAAACCCAGATACAACCACATAGCGGGTATGGTACTGGCATTTTTCGGCTCTTATATGCTTTCCAACGGTATAAGAGGATTCAACCTTGGGGATTTTCTGTCAGCTTTGTGCGGAGTGGGATTTGCATTTCACGTTGTGCTGATAACAAAGTTTTCCAAGGAGGTCAGGGAAACGGATCTTTTGACGCCGCAATTCGTAATAACTTTTCTTCTGAACGGTCTGATGACTTTCAGCAGTGGCTGGAACCTGACAGTGGGAGCCATCGGATCTGCCATCTACACGGCGGTGCTTGCTACCGTTTTCGGGATCTGGGTTCAAGTAAGATACCAGAAGGTAATTGGGAGTAACACATCTGCCCTTATATTCGCTGGAGAGCCTGTCTTTGCGATGATCTTCTCCTTCTTGATGCTTGGTGAGATGTTCACATTGAAGCAATTCGTAGGTGCATCTCTGCTTTTGGGGGCTATCATACTAGCGGGAGTGAAAGGATGAGCCTGATAAAAAAGAGCCTGGCGTTTTCCTCTGCAACCTTTGTTTCCCGGATAACGGGACTTCTGAGGGACATATCCCTGGCGGTCGTTTACGGAGCGGGAAAGGTCCTGGACTCGTACTTCGTGTCGATAATTTTCCCTTTTTTCTTCAGAAAAATCTTCGGTGAAGGTGCGTTAGCTTCTTCCTTTGTTCCTCACTACAGATCGGTGGAAAACAAGGATGAATTCGTTTCATCCGTTTTGAATGTTCTCGGAATAACCACAATGGCAATTGTTTTGTTGATAGAGCTTTACCCTGGAATTGTACCCATGTTGTTTGCCCCCGGATATCCTCAAGAAGTTACGGCTGAGGTGAAAAAACTGGTGAGAATAAGTGTTTTGCTCGTACCTCTCATGTTCTTCTGGGCAACCTTCTATTCTGTGCTCAACAGCCATAAGAAGTTCTTCTTTCCGGCTCTCACTCCACTGTTTATGAACATAGGGGTTATAGCGGGTACACTTCTTGGAAAGGGTACACTTTGGAGCGTCACGGGCTTTGTTATAGGGGGAGCCGTTTCAACGGTTATGCTTGGGCACGAAGCGCTGAAATATTTCGAATACAGGTTCGTGTTCAAAGGATTTGGGGGGTTTCTCCCGGACTTTTTGAAAGCCACTGCATCTGTCATGACGAATCAGCTTAATCTCCTTGTTGATACACTGGTCGCGTCTTTTCTCGAATTTGGGGCTGTGAGCTCGATACAACTGGCTTCAAGGCTTTACCAGTTTCCCGTTGGGTTGTTCGTAGTGGCCGTTTCCACCGTCTCTCTGGTTGAGATGACGGAACGAGAAGCCAGAAAAGACGCATCCTCTGCGGCTCTCTTTCTGTCACTTCCATCGGCGATTGGGTTGTTTGTTCTCTCAGATGGGGTTGTTAATCTCCTGTATTCATTCGGAAACTTTTCCAGTCAAGCTACATTCCTGACCTCAAGGGTTTTGAAAATGTACTCCCTTGGCATAGTGTTTTACTCCTTATACCTGGTTTCCTTGAGATACCATCATTCTGCAAAGAGAATGAACATTCCCTTTGTATCGTCACTTTTGGTGTCAGGTATAAACATAATTTTGGATTTTCCTTTGGGTTTTTCTCTGGGTGCACCTGGTGTGGCGCTGGCAACATCCATATCCAGTATGGCTGGTGTGGCATTCTTCGGAATCAGAAAAGAGATAAAACTGGATTGGTGTGAATTCACGAAGGTAAGCATCTCCAGTGCTGTGATGGGTTTCGTGGCGTGGTTCATTGGAAGATCCGGAGGAAAACTTGAAACGGCACTGGCGATATCAGTGGCTTTGGGGGTGTACTTCACCATGATGAAACTTCTGAAGTCCAGAGTCCTGGATGAGGTGATCAGTCGTAGAAAACACTGAGGTATCCGACAACTTGAGTGGTGTCCCCAGATACATCTCCACTTGTCGCGTGTTTTAAAATCTGAGGCTTTCCGAGGTTGAGTAGTATCAGGACGGCAACTGCTCCATAGCCACACATCGTTATGTTGTTTTCGTATATGTAGATGTAGAGCTTTTCAAGATCGCTCTCCTCTATGGCCTCGATGATTAGAGAATCTTTTTTAACAGTTGTCCACTGGCTTTCATAATGATTCAGATCGGTTGAAGCTATCACCACGGTGGAAGGGTTGAATTCCAAGTATTTTGATATGACACGAGAGAGGTCTTCTGAGGACCTGGGTGATTGATCTTTCATGGTTATTGGGACTATTTTGAAGGAATTCCCATAAAGGTACTGCAAAAACGGGAGCTGAACTTCAATAGAGTGCTCGAAAGCGTGGGCTGAAAGATCTGCCTGAGCTATGTCGGAATTTTCGGTTATAACCTTGACCGCATCTTCGTCCACTTCGATTTCCCCAAGGGGAGTTTCCCAGGTACCAGACGGATACACACTCACAGCGGGGCCATATCCCGTGTGGTTCGGGCCAATCAGTATAACCGTTGAAGGTTTTCCTTTTTTTGAAAGCTCGTAGTATCCCCAAGCTGCAACTTGTCCACTGTAAACATATCCAGCGTGTGGGCTGATGAGCCCAACGGGCTTTCTCAACAGCTCATCTTTTGGTTCTGGGAGCTTCCCCGGGCCAATTGGCCCCATGAAGAGATCTTCTATTGTATCGACAAGCATGTTTTTACCCGATGGGTAGAAAACACCCGCGACAACTGGCTTTCTGTTCATCTCTTTCCGACCACCTTTGCCGTTATGAATATATCCAGATTTCTGGTTTCCTGAGTGATGGACTCTGTTCTGAACAACCATCCAATTATAGGAAGATCTCCCAAAATTGGCAATTTTTCAACTGTTTTAGCTTCTGTTTCTCTGGTTAGGCCTCCTATGACGAGGGTTTGGCCATCCTCGAGAACCACCCTCGTTGTTGCAGCTCTTCTGTTTTGAGTGATCACAGGATAGCTCCCTTCGACCTCTGATATGGACACGTTGACAAGAAGATCAATCTTCCCATCTGAGCGTACGTAGGGGGTTATCTCAAGCCTTACTCCTATGGGATACGTCAGCCTGGTTCCATCAGGAGTTATGAAAGTCTTCTCTCCTCCTATCTCTATGACGGCTTTTTCACCGTTCATGGTTGTCACACTAGGGGAAGCGAGAACCTTTGACTTGCTCTTCTCACTTTTTCCGGTTATCCCGAGGCTGACATCACCTCCCAGGAGCCCTTTCAGGTAGCTTTCGTAATCTGAAGCTGAAAGTATTTTCGTCTTCAGCCTTATTCCCGAGTTGTTTATCTCAACATCTCCTGATCCGGACGAAATGTTTACTCCTGCAGAGGAACCAGAATTTTCGTTCGCTTGCTCTTCTACTATTCTCACCTCTATGGAAACCTGGGGGGGGGATTTCTCAAGTATGGAGATGAAGTTCTTCACGATTCCGTAGGCTATTGAGTTTAGATTTCTCACTATCACCACTCCAGTTGTGTCATCGTAGAATATCTTTCCCCCCATACTCTGAACTAGCTCCTGAAGCTTCCCAAATCCATAAGCTATCTTGGCAACGATGCTCTTTCCCATCTTCGTCAGGTAGTATATTCCATCTATCTCCTCCAGGTTGTAACCGAACCTCTCCAAGAGATCTCTCATATCTGAGAGGTTTAAACTCTGAACGTTCAACGTTATACGCTCACTGGGAACATCCACAAAAACTATGCTCTTTTTGAAACCTTCCGATAGTTTTTTAATGAGCTGTGACAGTGGGGCGTTTTCCACGTTTATGTTAGCTTTTTCACCTTTAAATCTCACATCGAACATCATATTAGAGGACGTTGATTCCGATGTGAACTTTTCCACGGTCTTCTTTACGTAGTACACATCTCCTACCTTTTCCAGTTCGTATCCGAAGTTCCTCAAAATATCCGATAGGTCTTCAAGATCGATGTCCGTCAAATTCAGCGTTACGGGGATGTCAGGTGAGTCCACGAAGACCACGTTTTCGGAGAGCTTGTCCGCGACCCTTGATATTATCTCCGCAAGTGTGGCACCGTTGCTTCTCAGGTTTACTCTTTCGCCTTTCAGCTCCACCTGGAGCTTTTCAGGTTTCTTTAAAGAGGCGGTTGGTTTTGCCGATGTGCTGGTAATTTCCGTACTGGGTTTCGTCTCTTTCAATTTTGAAAGGCTATTCTTCTCTCTGAGTTCACGTATGTAGAATATCTTTCCTTCTTCATCTACCTGAGCACCTAATTTTCTCACCACATCCAAGAATTCATCGAAGCTCACGTTCTCAAGGTACAAGCTGACTGGTGTCGACAGCTTGTCAATGGCAACGACGCTCTTTCCCAGATCCTCCAACACCTCTTTGACTATCTCGCCTAACGGTAGGTTGTCAGATTTCACCGTTATTTTTCCATCCTTGACGGACACCGGCCTTGAAACACCACTGAGGATTTCCTTTATCATCTTCATTGCTTTATCAACGGATTCTTCCTTCTTTCCAAAGAGCACTATCTTGTCACTTCCAGCGACTCTGAATACTTCCACGTCTTTCACATATTCCTCGATTTTTTTCGCAGTGTTGAGTTGCTCTTGGGAAACACCGGGTAATTCCATTATCTTCATAACGAGGTTCTCCTCTTCTCCAGTGGATGTGAAGACCTTCTTCAACAGGGCTATCGCCGAGTCGATTTCGTCTTTGGTCCCTACGAGAACAATCTGCTTCCCGCTAACGGGGACGATCTTCAGATTCTCAAACACCTTTGACAGGACGTTCGCAGCACTAGCTGAGTTCGCCACGGAAACTATCCTCATTTCTTCTGCCTTCTGCACGTTGAGCTTTTCGAATTTCTTCAAGAATTCCTTTGCCTCGTCTATTCTCTCCTTCTTCCCTTTCACAACCAGTCCTATTTTTCCAGGAATTATCTTCAGATCTTCAAACAGCTGCCCCAGGATTTCAGCTACTCCCATGGGATCTGGAACGGTGATGATCTCCGTGACCTCTTTTTCCTTTGTCTCCACTGAAAATTTCTTTATGGCTTCCTTCGCGTCGTTTATCGTCTGCTCCGGACCAACTAATATCAGTTCATCACCAACCAAAGCTATTCTCAAATTATCTCCAAATATAACAGACAAGGCTTGAACAACGTCACCTGGATTCGGGACTTTCATGATTTCATACCGGACCTGTTCTTTCTCGCTCGCCTTTATGTAACCTAGCATTCCGACATTCAGTAAAAGCTTCTTGGCACTTTCTATCACAACTTCTGGCCCATACAGAATGAGTTTGTTACTTGAAACTTCGATCGCCTTCAAATTGGGGAATATGGATCCTATGACTTTCTTTGCAGCTTGTACGTCTTGGACATCAAGTACTCTGTAGACTGGAAGGCGTCCTTTTGCACCTGCACTGGGCAACATCAAGCCAGATTCTGTGAGAGCTTTCTCAGCGCTGGTGATATCAAGCTTTGCCCCATAGATCATGATAGATTTACCGGGCAATTTCGTGAAAATCTTGAGTTTGCTTCCAAATATTTCATTCAGCATTGAAGCGGCAGTTTGTTTATCGGAAACGTCCAGAATCTTGTAAGATTCCTTCTCTTCCTGCTTTTCAGCGAGTGCTTGGAATATCCTCTTGATGTCCTCGGGAGTCCCCGTAGTGACGAGCATTGATTTGTTGGAAAGAGACTTGAGAAGCCCTTCTCTTATGTCCTGAAGAATGGCCTCCTCACTATCGGCTCCCCAGAACTTTAGAAGCTTTTGTTTTATCTCTTCAGGATTTCTCGCTATGTACATGGTGCCGTTTGGTAGGTATGTGTAGCTGAGGTTCATGGAGATTATGAGGGTTCTCAAAGCATCCTCTGGTGGGGAGTTGTTGAGTGTGAGCGAGGGAATCTTCATCCCGGAAACCCCACTTGAGATCGAGATGTTTATTTTAAGAGACTCGGACAAGTATTTCACTACATCGCCAAACGTCATGTTTTCGTTGAAAGAATAATCATATCTATTTCTACTTTTCAGAAAGGTCACCGTGATTTCTTTTCCTTTGGAAACGACAACTGGCTTGGAAGGGATGATGGTGTGGAAGGATACGAAAGAGTCGCTGTTCAACGAATAGACTGCCACAAAATCTAGAGGGCCGGATTGAACTGGTACCATGGAAAAGTTACTCTGGCAGTTCCTCAGAATCAGAGTGTAAACTGTGCCTGAAAAGCTCGTATCATCTTCGATCTCCACGTTTTTTTCAAGACTCATAACTATTGAAACAGAGGCATCGTTGTTTTTAACGTTTATTTTCTCCAAGCAACTTGAAAATGCCACTAGGGTTGCTGTAATGAGGAAAATGAAAGAGATTTTTCTCATCATCTTATTACATACAACCCTCCTTTCATCACATCGAGTACAATAAGTCCCATGCTTGACACATAGATTATCATATACCTACCGTCGATCAGTTGGTTAACACTTTGAAGGACACTTTTTCCAGCTATGTTCAGAAAAATCTTCTTGTCCCCACTTTTATCGGTTATATAGCCTCCAAATTTTATGTATCCCACACTCAGATCGCTGGTTAATATGAGCTTATTCAGATCTTCTCTTCCACCTTTTATCACATACGGTGACAGCGGATCAGGAGCCGCTATCCCCTTCTTACACACCTTTACATAGCTCTTTATGAAATCAGGTGTGATATCCTGAACACTTACACTGAACTTCTTCAAATTTACTCTTCTCGTTTCAGCCACCATGTCCCTTCCTCCGGTAGATAACCCGGGCTTAAAGAAGTAAACAAGGGCCACTCCCCAAAGGGCTATCGCTATCATGAGTAGTACTTTCGCTCTTTTGGTCACTCTCTCAGCTCCAAGATCCTCACTTCTATAACGATGTTTGCATAAGATTCAACGGGTGTGGATATAGTCATGGGATTCTCCAGCTTGTTGTTCACTTTCAGAGATTCTATGTAAGAGTTTGGATTCTTGGTGAAATAGTCCAAAATTTTAATGAGTTTTCTACCATTCACCCGCCCGCTTATTGATATTGTACCTCTGTTTTTAACAATTTTCATACCTTTGAAAATGTCAATATTCAAATCGGGTGGTTTCTTGAGAACTTTCTTGAGGTCTTCCATGGCCTTCAGTTGCTTGATGTACCTGTCATAGGATTCCTCTAGGATAGGCAATTTGTCCTCTATAGCCTTTTTCAAATCTCTCGTTTCTCTGTACCTTGGAACTGTTGCCAAAGCCAAAGAGACTATCAAGATTGTCAGCCCAAGGATCAAGAGGTATTTTCTCTTAATGGCTCGCAAAGTTGATCACCACCTTGGACATTTTTTTTCCCTCGGTTGTGTTGACATCAAATAAGACGTCCTCCTTCACCGTTCCCAAATCCTTCAGAGAGTTCACCATGCCATCGCTTTTCCTTGAGGCTGTGTATATCTCGTACAGGGTGATATTCATCTTCTTTGAATCCATGTCCAAACTTGTCAAGATGATCCAGTCGTTCTCGGATCTCTCGAAGTTGTTCATGACCTCTGAAAGCAACCTCTTTGAAAAATACGCGGATTTCAGGAATTGTATTATGTCTTTCTTCTGTCTGACCAGCACTATGAAATTGGTGTCATACTTGTTTATGAGGTCGTCCAGGTTGGTTATATCCACCTCTCTACCCCTTATGTTCAAATGAAGTTTCCTGATAATCTCAGCATGTTCCAGCCTTATCTTTTCGACTTCGTGTCTCCACACATACTCCAGTAGTACCCTGCTACCGAAGGCTGGCAGTAACATGATCAGCAGGAATATCGTGGCGGATCTGAAAGAGACTACCCTACTTTTTTTGTTGTAAAGATTTAACTTTTCCAAATTCCATACCTCCTCTTAACAAGAGGCCGTTTAATCCCTTCACGTTTTTCACCACTACGTTCACGTTCAAAACCTCAGAAATCGCATTTGAAAGAGGTAAAGATAAGCAGATGGGATCCGTTACCAGTGTGAAAAGGCTTACATCGCCCATTGCTAGTTCTTTACCTGTTCTCAGCAACTGAACGAGTTCTCTGTTTATTTCCATGGACAGATTCGTGAAGCCCTCTTTGAGGAATGCGTACAACTCGCTACTCCCATCTATCCCTCCAAGGAGATTAACCTCAGGCATAGTCAAGCCGAACTCATCTTTCAGAACCTGGAACAGCTCTTCCAAGTTTGGGTACATACTTCTGACACCTACGATTTCACCTTCAGACACCAGGAACATGCTTGTGTAATTTTTGAAGAAGTTTGTGACTACGTAGACCGCATTCCCATGTGTGGGGAATGAAAGCACCTGAAGGTATTTCATAGAATCAGGTATTACTATATCGGGTTCCGGAAGTTCCAGCGATTTCAGCTTCCTAACCACGTTTTCTTCTATATCTGTGTTCTTGGCAACTGCGAAAAGATATTTCCCACTTCTCTTTCCAACGGGTGTGACTGATATGCTATCTATCGGAATTCCCATGATTCTGGCTGCCTCTACTTTACCTATGTTGATGATTTCCCTTATTCTCTTGACTCTGAGCGGTACGGGGGCATCTATGAAAAGTGTCATCCCTGTGTCGATGGTTGTCACAATCACGTCCTCGGGTTGGAATTTGAACTTGAGGATTTTTTTCCACTCTTCTCTGTTCTCTGAAAAAACGATGTTTTGATAAGTTATCAGGATTTTCCCGAAGGAGTATTTAGCTCTGGAAACCGCGAAGTAGTTCCCCGAGATATCCACCGCTACTATGTTCTTTGGAATTGGCCAGTTCATTTGATCCCCACCACCATCCTACCGGTTACGGGGTGGAAAGAAACGTATCCGTGTTTCATGTAAACAGTTCCAGCCTTTTCTATGAATCCCATTCTGTACCTTATAAAACCATTTTTGATGTACTCTATGTCGAAATCCCTTTTTGAAAGGAAATGGTTCCCCAGGGTTCTAACACCGGCGTTCGATATGATGATCTTACCTTTGGTGTACCTGGACCTCATGATCTGGGAGAAAACATACGCTTTGAGCTCCATGGGGCTGATCTTGTCGCTTTTAACGAGTTTGACTGTGGGAAGAACCATCACAGTGCTCAGTACTATTATTATCAACACCCAAATGATTTGGGTCATTACATTCCAACTCCCATGCTACCTTGATAGCTGAATATTGCGGAGTAGATGCTCAGGGCGATAAATGCTATGGCTCCACCAACGAGCGCGATCATCATAGGTTCAAGGAGTGATACAAACTTCCTGACTGCTATTCTGAGCTGCTGTTCGTAAAATGTGGCGACTTTCTCCATAACTTCGTCGACCTTACCAGTAGCTTCTCCGGTACCCGCCATTTCATAAACAAGTTGAGGTACCAGTCTCGTTTCCGCCATGGCATCTCTTAAGGTTCTTCCTTCCTTTATCAGTTCCACAACCTTTTCGGCTCTCTCCTCGAATATCCTACTACCCGTTGCCTGCGCCGCCATTTCTATCGCCGTGGTTAGGGTAACACCAGCTGAAACCAGTATTCCAAGAGTCCTTGAAAATCTCTCCAAAGCTGAGAACGTGTGAATTTTTCTAAGCGGTGGAAATAGGGAAGACAGATTCTCTTTGAATTTCCTTCCGCTCATCGTTGAAAAGTAAAACTTCAATCCAATTATTGTTCCAACGAGGGCAGCTATTATCTCGTAGGAATACCTGATCATGAAGTCCCTCATACTCATGAGTGTTCCCAGGAATCCTATGGGTTTCATTCCTATGCTGTGAAGAAGCATAGGGATTATGTAAAACATCATCACAAATACCACGAGAATAGCGAATCCACCGATGAACATGGGGTACCTCATGGAAGCTTTGATCTCATCCGAGAGTTGCCTGGAGGATTCGTAAAACTCTGCCAACCTCTCCATTGTTCTATCGAGAGTTCCTCCCTCTTCACCTGCCTTAATCAGGTTTATGAAGACTGGCTCGAATCCTCCCACCTCGGCGAAAGCTTCGGAAAGGCTTCTGCCGGATTCTATAGAGTCGATTATCGAGTTGAGCTTGTTTCGGAACCTTCCAGAGAATACCTCCTGTTCTGCAAGAACGCTCAAGGCTTCCTTTATTCGCACTCCTGCGGAAATCATGGTGGCAAATTGGCGGCAGAAAACAGCTACTTCCGCTGTCGATACTGCAAATATCGAGCGGCCTGTTCTCGCCCCTTCCGCGGCTTTCTTCGCCTTTCCAGGCTTTATGTCAACCACGACAAATCCCCTGGACGAGAGTTCAGATAACGCTCCTATTTCACTGTTTGATTCGATAACCCCTTTGACTTTTCTTCCACCCTTGTCATACGCAGTGTAAGAATAAACGGGCATTCACTCACTCCTTTTAAATTCTTCCCAACATCCAATTCTAACATCCAGGTATCGAATGTTACACTCTATTTTTACATCTAACTGTTTTGTCCAATTCACCACTCCTCTCGCTGGATCGACGATCACCACGAGTTCTCCGCTTGGTAGCCCTCTCGCAAATGTGACAGATACTCCGTCACTTAGAATCCCATCACCAAGAGATATGACATGGGCAGCTCGGGCTTCCCACAGCGAATAAGCTTCAGCGATCTTTGCGCGCTTGCTCTTAAACTCAGGTGTTGATAGTGCAAACCCCATGGCTTCTCTCTCCAGCAATATCTTATCCCTGATTCCTTCTGGGTTCAGCTCCTTTTTTTTCTCCCCAAATCTCATTTTGAGCTTTTCCAAAACATCGGGCGGCTCACCAGTTTTGAGAGATCTCAAGGCTTCCCTCCGGCTATTGTAAATTTCATCGAACGCACCAGCCTTGATGAGGTTCTCGGTTGCGGCTTGGCCCACAACTTGTGCGATTTCAGAGACCTTTTTGAGCTTTTCTGATTTTATCTTCTCCGGGATTTCCCTTCCTACGCCTCTTATTACTATTAGAGGGAGAATTATCCAATTTTCTCCCCAGTTCCCATCTGGTTCGAGAACACTTGGATTCAAGACTCTGTACCCGAAGAACTGCGCTTCTTTCACCAAGATGTCTATTTTCTCCCTCTCAAATGTCGAATGTTCTATGAATGACAGAAAAAACTGAGGGAAAAAGTTTCTTTTGTAGTAGGATAAATAGTAGCTCAAGTGAGCGTACGCGACGCTGTGGGATTTGTTGAAAGCATAGGACGCGAATTCCTTTATGAAATTCACCATTTCCTTCACGATTTTCGTGTCGTACCCGTTTTTCTTCATCCCACTCTCCAGCTTCGTCAGAACCTCGCCCATCTTCCTTCTGTCTTTTTTCGCCATGGCTTTTCTCAGTTCATCGGCTTCTGAGAGGCTCATGTTTGCCAATCTAACAGCCATGAGCATTATCTGCTCTTGGTATATAGCGAGCCCCTGAGTTTCCTCTAGAATATCCTCAAGATCTTTCAAGGTGTCCCAACGTTTCTCCAAACGCCTTCTGAGATATTCCATATGAAGCTTCGCCTTCAAAGGACCTGGCCTGTTCAGAGCGAGCACATGCGAAAGCTCAAGGATGTTCTTTGGTGATACATACTTGGAGATTTTTCTGGCTTCTGGGGATTCTAGCTGGAACACCGCGCTCGTGGTTCCACTGGATATCATTTCATAAACCGACGAATCATTCATGGGAATTGTCTCTAAACTGATACCAGCTCTTTCTGAGACTTTTCTTAGAAAGGAAAGCGTTTTCAAACCGAGGATGTCAATCTTCTCCACTCCTATGGATCTCAGTGACTCCATATCGTACTCACAAACCTTCAGATTCCCGTCCATATAATATGGGAGAATCATATCCTCCACGGAGAGCACCACTCCGGCTGCGTGGATGCTCCTCTTCACGGGCAATCCGTAGAGCATTTGGAAGACCTTTCTGGAGTTTTCCCCTATATCTCTGAGGGCTTTAACCAGGGAGTTTTCTTTGAGTGTAGCATAAGTCGATATCAGAGAAACAAACTTGAAATTCTTCTGTAGAATCTTTATCAGCTCTCTCCTCTTTTCATCTTCAACATCGATGTCTACATCGGGCATTTCGTTTCTACCCTCGTTTATGAATCTCTCGAAGATCAAGTTGTACTCCAGGGGATTGACAGAGGTGATTCCCAAGACATGTGCTAAAAGTGATCCGACAGCACTTCCCCTTCCCGGCCCAACCCAGATTCCATGTCCTTTAGCCGCTTCAACTATCATCTGAACGGCTCTGAAGTATCCCTCGAATCCTTTCTTTTTGACCAGAGCAATTTCCCTTTGGATTCTGCTTTTCCAGTCTTCTGGATAATCACCGATGTTTACCCAATTTTTTGGAGGAGATGGAAATACCTGTTTCTCTTTCAAATCGTAAACTTCGAATCTTCCAATAACTGATGGATCCGTTTCCTTAAATTCCAAAGAGAAATCCCCGTCCAACGGCTTCAAGCCGAGTATCTTTCTCATCACCTCATAACCTCTTCTCTCCGATTTGTCGAGGTACATAACAGGCCGGAATGAAGAGAAATCCTTAACGATGACATCTTTCAATTTCTTTGTGCCGGTATTTCTGAAAAAGACCAAACTTTTAAAACCAATCTTGTTTTTTGCTATGAGTATTTTCTTGCCTACAACGAGAGAATGTATGGGAATCATTCCATTTTTTCTCATGGTTTCGTTGAAGAGCACGTGGGCGTGAAAATTTGGGTCGGCGATGAGGACTGATCTGTACCCGAGGTCCTTGAATCTCCTCACTGCTTTTTCTATATCTATCACGGATCCTCTGAAGGCATACGGCGTGACGAGAACGGGAATCATGATATCACCGCGAGTGTTCAACTGCTCCCTTCCAATCTTTTTACGACTCTATTCAGGAAGATCTCTGTGAGTTCGGGATCGAGCTGAGTTCCAGCAGCCTCTCGCATCCTCCTCATAGCTTCATCCAGCGGAAGAGCTTTCCTGTACGGCCTGTTGCTTCTCATAGCATCCCAAGTGTCTGCAATGGAGATTATTCTTGATATCAGTGGGATGGAATCTCGCCTCAAGCCGTCTGGATATCCATTGCCATCCCATCTCTCATGGTGATGCCTTGTGTATATGGCTATATCTTTCAGCCTGTCCGAATATATCAGGGCTTCATAACTCCAAACGGGGTGCTTCTTGATCAATTTGTACTCTTCATCATTCAACCTTCCACTCTTTCTCAGTACATCTCCTGGAACAAGGATCTTACCGAGATCGTGCACAAGTCCCGCCCAGTAGACTTTCTCCAAGTCTTTTTCTGAGAATCCCAATTCCTTTGCGATCTCCACAGATATCCTCGCTACACTTTCAGAATGTCCTTTCGTGTAAGGATCATGCATCTCCACTATGTGTATTATCGACAGTATGATCTCCTTTTGAAATTCCTCTCTAATTTTTGACAGGCGTTTAAAGGCGAGGAAAGCTGAGGCTATATTTCCCAGAGCCGAGAAAACCCTTATGGAGTCTCTTGAAAACTCCTTCTCACTTCCTTTGGCTATGTCGAGGGTCAAATGTCCAAGGAATTCCTCATCAGCTTTGAACTGACTTATCAAGGTCTTCGAGGTGGGGAGAATGGCATCCTCAAAGATCTTCTTCTTTTTGACATCCATGTTATCAAGGGTCTTATCGGCTATGTTCTCCACTAGCGCAATTCCATCTCCAAGTCTTTGAGAATCTCTGCTCCTCCTTATGTCTATGAAGTCCTCCTTTCTGAATGTCACCCCTCTGAGTTTCTTTATATTGTGACCGATTGCATGAACGAACCTCCAATTCTTGCCGTTCACCACAGCTACACTCCCATAGTCAGCCTCTGGTATTATTTCCATCGCCCTTTCCAGTATTTCTTTCAAAAATTCCTCTTCGTCCTCAAACTCATAAGTACCTTTGACTATTTTCGATGTGATTGCTATTAGGTTTTCCAATTTGTTGATGGTCAACTCTTGTTCTTTGTATGTACTTTCCAGTTCCTCGTTCATTGCGGTTATCTCCTCATTCGTAGCTGTAAGCTCTTCGTTAAGGATTTCTAATTTCTTTCCAATCTTTCCGTATTCGTTCGATACTATGATGACCATTCCAGAACTCAGTGCGATAGATCCGTAAGGGATGAGCTGGGGAAATCCGTTGAAAAAGATTAGTGATAGTTCATCGTGGGCTACGACAAGCAGATAGAAGAGTAAAGGAGAAGTGTACCTTTTATCGAGGAGGTATACGAAGACAGTGGCAGTTCCGAGTGGTATCAGCTCAATCGGATAGAGAAGCCTTATGTCGTTTATAAAAAGGCTCACAACAAACGATGAAGCCGACAGGATTATGACAATCTTTGAGAATTTCCATGAACCTGTTGAATTCTTCTCGATTCCAGCCACCAATGGAAATGGTGACAGAAAAGAGCTCAATGTGGTTATAACCATTATCGAATCTCTCAGGAAGTTTGCAGACAAGAAATTCAGTGGTGTGTAATCCATAACTACCAGTCCAGAGAGAAACAGTCCGCCACCTATCAGTCTGTATGAGAGTTTCCTGTTTTCATCGAGAAATTCTCTCGAGAGAGCTTCTACAAATAGTGAGAAGAAAACGGGCAATATAAAAGCGAGAAGGAAAATGTGAGATCCAAGGAATTTTATCAAAGAAAATCTCGTGAACGCTGCTTCGGAACTGGAAATGTATGGAGGTCTCGTTATGCCAACTATGTCATAGCCGGGTTCTATCTCTATCTCTATGGACCTTTTGCCTTCGGGTACGTTGAGGTACACCGGATCATTCCAAAATGTATTCACATCTTTTCTTCCAACAGACATGATCTTTTCTCCATCAGCTCTGATTTCCATGTAACGTCCAAAAAATTGCGGTATTATCATCGCATCACCTTTCACATCAACTTCTTTCTTGATGATTAGTTTTGTCTTTCTCTGCTTTAAAAATGGAACTTTCACTTGTCCCTCCTCGCTGTTCCAAACTCCAGCAAGGCTCTCTCCAGCGGGTGAAAACGCCCACTCGTAGATGGAAGACAGGGTGACGATCACCAGAATCTGGATTAGCAGAGTTTTAAGAATACTCAAAATATCACCCCAAGGCAAAGAGGAGTTGCGAGTGGGTCTGGAGAGTGGATCCTAGAAGGATTTTACTACAGATATGTTGTTTTGAAAAAGCGTGCCCGGCGGGATTTGAACCCGCGACCCCCGGATCCGCAGTCCGATGCTCTATCCAGCTGAGCTACGGGCACGTTTTAAAAGAAAAGGCGGGTAAATCCCCGCCTGGCGGGGGGAGTGGGATTCGAACCCACGGTGGGGAAAACCCCACACTTGCTTAGCAGGCAAGCGCCTTAGGCCACTCGGCCATCCCCCCAAAGCGTGCTGATTGTATCACACGGGCTTGGCTTTTTTCAAGATTCACAAATCGGGAAACATGGATTGACAGTCTAAGCCCAGCAGTTTAACATTTGTGAAAAATTTTATGGTACTATTTTGGTGTTGTGCATCCGGGAGGTGAGATCGGATGAATCAGGAGGTTTTTTTCCTCCAAAATTTTTTCAACGCGCTCATGTTGGGAGGTCTCTACGCCCTGATAGCAGTTGGTTACACCATGGTCTATGGAATTCTCAGGTTAATCAACTTCGCACACGGTGATATCATGATGATGGGGGTGTACTTTGCTTTCTACACAGCTGTTCTGTTCTCTTCCCCACCGCTTATCGCTGCAATAGTAGCCGTCGCTGGAGCAGCAGGGTTGGGATTTTTGATAGATAGAATAGCGTACAAACCCTTGAGAAACGCGCCTAGAATTTCCGCACTTATCACGGCTATAGGCATGTCATTTTTCCTGGAGAGTTTCGCCGTTGTCGTATTTGGAGCCGTTCAAAAACCCTTTGTTCAGATATTCAAGACCAAGGAGAGCAAAGTCATACTGAACAAAGTTCTCATGGTAGGAGGAGCTAGGATACCGCTTCTGACATTTTTGGTGATTCTGTTGACATTGGCTATATTTGCAGTTCTGTTCCTGATAGTTTACAAGTCCAAGATAGGTATGGCCATGAGGGCCATATCTATGGACATACCCACTACAGCTCTCATGGGAATAAACGTCGATGGAGTGATTGGATTTACGTTCGCTCTCGGATCTGCCTTGGCAGCGGCCAGCGGTATCATGTGGGCTATGAGGTATCCGAACGTTTATCCGTACATGGGATTCATGCCAGGGATGAAAGCTTTCATTGCAGCGGTTGTTGGTGGAATAGGATCCATACCGGGGGCTGTTGTAGGAGGTCTCCTTCTCGGTTTCATAGAGATATTCACGGTTTCCTATTTTCCAACTATGTCCGGGTACAGGGATGCTTTCTCCTTCATTATCCTCATTCTCATCTTGATGTTCAAACCATCTGGAATCCTGGGTAAAAAAGCCATAGAAAAGGTGTGATGAGCATGGTGGAGAAAAAGTTGAGCACGAAAACACAGGTTATTCTGACACTGCTGTTCATATTAGGCATGGCTCTCTTGCTCTGGTGGGCGGATAAAGGGTTTGACAGTTACAAGCAAAGGGTCTTAAGGCTCATAGGGATATACGCGATAATGGCTGTCAGTCTCAATCTGATAAACGGGATAACCGGGATATTTTCACTGGGGCATGCTGGATTCATCTTGATAGGAGCGTATACCGCAGCTATATTGACACTCACCCCGTCTGAAAAGGCGATGTCTTATCTGTTTGGCATACAGCCTTGGATTAAGAACCTCCATGCGGACTTTTTCACAGCCACACTGGCCGGTGGTTTCATGGCGGCGCTCGCGGCCTTTCTGATAGGCTGGCCGGTTTTGAGGCTTACCGGTGACTACCTCGCGATAGCATCCCTCGGATTTGCTGAAATCGTTAGAATATGGGCGAACAACGCTTTGACAATCACAAATGGTCCACTGGGGCTCAAGGCCATTCCAGAGTACTCCAACATATGGTGGGTTTACGGATGGCTTTTGTTCACAGTTGTCTTCATAGCTAGCTTGGTTTATTCAAGCTACGGGAGAGCCCTGAAAGCAATCAGGGAAAGCAGAATAGCCGCTGAATCGATGGGGATAAACGTCTTCAAGCATCAACTCATGTCGTTCGTTGTGGGAGCCTTCTTCGCGGGTATTTCTGGGTCTCTCTATGCGCACTGGCTCACAACTGTAGACCCAAGGATCACCACCATGGGCCCTATGCTGACTTTCTACGTTTTGATAATGATAGTTCTGGGAGGCCTTGGAAGCATCACTGGATCTCTAATAGGTGCGGCCATTTTTGCCATACTTTTTGAATGGCTGAGGGATTTGGAGCAACCTTTTAATTTCTTTGGGATAACCGTTCCAGGCATACCCGGGATAAGGATTCTGGTGATTTCTGCCCTTTTTATAGCCGTTATGATATTCTGGCAAAGGGGTATCATGGGAAGAGAGGAACTCACTTGGAACAACCTCTACAAGTGGCTCTTTGCCAGAAGGAAAGAAGGTGAAAAGTCATGAGTGAGGGTAGAGTGAATCAGCTTGAAAAAGAGGCTGTAAAGTCCAAGGCAGAAGTCAACGAACCCGTACTCGTTCTAGATCACGTAACCATGCAATTCGGTGGGCTCATAGCGGTTAACGATTTTGACAACAAGGTTATAAAAGGAGAGCTTCTGGGTTTGATAGGACCGAACGGAGCTGGAAAGACGACGGTTTTCAACGTTGTAACCGGGATATACTACCCGACAAAGGGTAGAATAATATTCGACGATATAGACATCACTCCTTTCAAGCCCTATCAGATAACCCACCTGGGTATAGCAAGAACCTTTCAGAACATAAGGCTTTTCTATGATTTGACTGTTCTTGAAAACGTTCTTGTTGCTCAACACCATGAACTTTCGAACCCAGACGCTGACAGAATACTCATGAGAAATGGGAAATCTCCCAAGAATACACAGAAAATGTGGTTCTGGAGAGCTGTTACAAAATTGGGGTATACATCGAAGGAAAAAGAGATGCTCGAAAGAGCGAAGAATCTCATAGAGAAGGTTGGATTGTCCCATGTCATGTACGAAAAAGCATCTGCTCTTCCATATGGCGAACAGAGAAAATTGGAGATAGCGAGAGCACTTGCCACGGAGCCAAAACTCCTCCTTCTGGATGAGCCAGCGGCTGGAATGAATCCCAAGGAGACAGAGGATCTCATGAGCTTCATAAGGAGGGTGAGGGATGAGTTCAACGTGACGGTTTTCCTTATAGAGCACGACATGAAAGTGGTCATGGGAGTTTGTGAGAGAATAATCGTCATGGATTACGGTAAAATAATAGCTGAGGGTACTCCTGAGGAAATCCAGAACAATCCGAGGGTCATCGAGGCTTACCTCGGAAAGGAGTGGGAGAATGTCTGAGGAACTAGTTCTTAAAATAGAAGGTCTCCATGTTTACTACGGAGCCATACACGCCATAAAAGGTATAGATGTCAAGGTTCCAAAAGGAAAGATAATAACGCTTATAGGGGCGAACGGAGCGGGTAAGACCACGACTCTTTCCACAATAGCTGGATTAGTCAAAGCCAAAAGTGGGAAGGTGATATTCAAGGGAAGAGACATAACCAACAGGCCAGCACATTTGGTGAACAAAATGGGAATAGCCCTTGTACCTGAAGGTAGAAGGATCTTTCCGGGACTCACGGTCTACGAGAACTTGATGATGGGAGCATACAACAGAAAGGACAGGGAAGAAGTGGAAAAAGACCTGGAATGGATATTTGAGCTTTTTCCAAGGCTTAAGGAGAGGCTGAAGCAGCTCGGTGGAACGCTGTCTGGTGGTGAACAGCAAATGCTGGCTATCAGTAGGGCTTTGATGAGTAGACCTCGTCTTCTGATGATGGATGAGCCTTCCTTGGGACTCGCTCCTATATTGGTTGAGGAAGTTTTCGATGTCATAAAGAAGATAAATCAAGAAGGAACTACGATACTCTTGGTTGAGCAGAACGCTCTAGGTGCTCTGAAGATTTCCCACTATGGTTACGTTCTTGAAACTGGTAGTATTGTCCTTGAAGGTCCATCGAAGGAGCTTCTTAAGAACGACATGGTCAGGAAAGCGTACCTCGGTGTCGCATGAGGAGGTGGTTTTATGCTAGTTTCCGATGCCATGACAACTATAGTCGTGAGCACCACACCGGATACATCAGTCAACGAAGCCATGAGAATATTGAGGGAAAACAGGATAAGGAGGCTTCCGATTACCGATGGACATGGAAACATAGTGGGGATAGTCACGGAGAAAGACCTGAAATCCGCTATGCCTTCCTCTGCTGCAACCCTTGATATATGGGAGCTCCATGCCGCACTTGAGAAGGTCAAAGTGGAGGAGATAATGATTCGGGATGTAATAACGGTCAAGGATGATGTCCCCATAGAAAATGCGGCCAGGATAATGGCGGAGAAGAAGATAGGAGCGTTGCCGGTTTTAAACGAGGAAGGACATCTCGTTGGTATAATAACGGAGTCCGACATATTCAGAACGTTTGTGAGGATGCTCGGGGCTAATAGGGAAGGGATCAGGTATACCTTTCTCTCATCTGATAAGCCGGGTGTGATATCAGAGCTGGCTCAGAAAATAAAGAGTGCTGAAGGAAACATAATAGCCATATCAACGCTTCCTCAAGGCGAGAACTATCTGATCGTCATAAAAGTAGCAGGTTTGGACCATGAAAGATTTCTTGAGTCCCTGAGGGACTGCTCCGCGAAATTGCTTTACTTCCACAGGTAAATGCTGTAGAATACCAAACAAAGATTTTTTAAATCTCTTGAAAGGGGAGGTGGGTATTCATGAAGAAGTTTCTGGTTTTACTGAGCGTCACTTTAGTCGTGTTAGCTGTAGCTACTACAATAAAGATAGGAGTCGTTCTGCCAATGACAGGAGGTATTTCGGCGTTTGGTAAGATGACGTGGGAAGGGATTGAGATAGCTCATAAAATGATGCCAACGGTTGCGGGAAACGATATAAAACTCGTGTTGCTGGATAACAGGTCTGACAAAACCGAAGCGGCCAATGCAGTTGCTAGAGCCATAGATAAGGAAAAGGTTGCAGCGGTGCTTGGAGAGGTGGCTTCCTCCCACTCGCTCGCTGGTGGAGCAGTTGCAGAGGAAAAGCACACTCCTATGCTTTCTTCGGCGTCCACAAACCCCCTTGTTACCCAAGGCAAGAAGTACGTGAGCAGGGTTTGCTTCATAGACCCATTCCAGGGTGGAGCTGCTGCTGTTTTCGCATACAAGAAGCTTGGTGCTAAAACGGCTGTCGTCTTCACGGATATCCAGCAAGATTACTCCGTTGGTTTAACGAACTACTTCATGAAAGCTTTCAGAAAGCTCGGCGGAAGAGCTCAACCGGTTTTCTATAACACTGGAGATCAGGATTTCACGGCTCAGATATCCACGGCACTCGCTTTCAAGCCGGATATCATAGTGATCACAGGATACTACCCGGAGGCCGCTCTTATATCCAGACAAGCCAGACAACTTGGATACAAAGGGTACATAATGGGTGGAGATGGGCTTGAGGCCCCTGAGCTCATCTCTATAGGTGGAAAGGCCGTTGAGGGTGTGTACCTCACCACGCATTTCCATGCGAAAGCGGCAGCCACTCCGATGACCAAGAAGTTCGTCGAGATGTACGAAAAGAAGTACAACAAGGAGCCTTCTGCTCTTGCTGCTCTTGGATTTGATGATTATCTGATAATGGTGAATGCGATGGAGAGGGTACTGAAGGCCAATCCAGATCTCGTCAATGATTTGCAAGCATTCAGAGATGCCGTGGCTAAAGAGATAAGGAACACGAAGGATTTCGAGGGTGCTACCGGTAAGATAACCATCGACAAGAATGGGAACGCCATCAAATCGGTCATAGTCGATGTTGTTAAGAACGGGAAATTCGACTTCGCTGGAATAGTCAATCCAGACGAGATACCAATGTGAGGAAAAAACGATTAGATATTTGAGGGGCCGAGACGGCCCCTCTTATTTTGCATAAAGGCTCCACGGTTTTCTTCCTCTTCTTTTGGTGAAAGAGGGTGTTATCCAGTATAATCACTCCAACAAAAAGGTTGCAAGGAGGTGAGCCCTTGAGTTCGACTCTCCTTGAAGTCAGGGGCATAGTAAAGAGGTTCCCAGGAGTTCTGGCTCTTGATGGTGTGAATTTTGATTTGAGAGAAGGTGAAGTTCACACCCTCTTGGGTGAGAATGGCGCCGGAAAGACCACCTTGATGAACATCATCTTTGGTCTTTACAGGGCAGATGAGGGAGAAATCCTCTTCAAGGGAAAGAGAGTGCACATCAGGTCCCCCTATCATGCTCTTCAGCTTGGTATAGGTATGGTTCAGCAGCATTTCACTTTGGTTCCTTCTTTCACTGTAGCGGAGAACATTGCTTTGGGTACAAGGGATACACCTAGTAGAGTCGCGGCGAAGATCAGGGGAATATCTGAAGAATACGGTCTGGAGGTCGATCCGCATGCGAAGGTATGGCAACTTTCTGTTGGAGAGAGACAAAGAGTTGAGATAATAAAGCTTCTTTACGCTGGGGCAAGGGTGGTTATACTCGACGAACCGACGGCAGTCTTAACTCCTCAGGAAACAGAAGCGCTTTTCAAAGCTGTGAGGAAGATGACGTCCCGTGGAACTGGCGTTATATTCATTTCACACAAACTGAACGAGGTTATGGAGATCTCCAGCAGGGTCACCGTCTTGAGAAAAGGAAAGGTCATTGGAACCTTAGAGAGAGGAGAGTTTGATCAGAACAAATTGGCTCGGATGATGGTTGGAAGAGAAGTTGTTATGGAGATAGAAAGGGAAAAAGCAAGGCCAGGAGAGCTCGTTATAAAGGTCGAAGATGTCCACGCGAGAAGTGATAAGGGTCATATTGCACTCAACGGAATCTCGCTTGAGATCAGAGCAGGTGAGATACTCGGTATAGCTGGCGTTGCCGGTAACGGGCAGAGGGAATTGGCAGAGGTTATAACGGGTTTGAGAAGAGTCGAAAGCGGAAAAATCGAGTTTCTCGGAAAGGATCTAACGAATACAAGTGTCATAGATAGGATTCTAGCCGGGATAGCGTACATTCCGCAGGACAGAAAGGGGATTGCTCTGAGCCCAAACCTTTCAGTTGCAGAGAATCTGTTTTTGAGAAGGAAAGAAAAGAAGGTGTGGTTCAACAAGAGGGAGATTTTTGGGCATGCTAGGAGGTACATCGAGGAGTACAAGATAAAAACTCCATCTCCTGCAACTGCTGTGAAATACCTATCCGGTGGTAATATGCAGAAAGTTGTCATAGCCAGGGAATTTTCATTGGATCCGAGGCTTATAATAGCCGTCCATCCCACAAGGGGATTGGATGTCGCATCCATGGAATTCGTTTACCGAAGTTTGATAAAAGCCAGAGATAAGGGGGTTGCGATCTTGCTTCTGGCCGGAGAGCTTTATGAGATATTCAACCTCTCCGACAGGGTCGGGGTTATATACGAAGGTAAAATCGTTGGGTATACGACGCCAGATCCAACACCGGAGAACATAGAGAAGATAGGTCTGATGATGGCAGGTGTTGCTGTATGAGGTTGAAGGTGGAGAAAAGGCTCGATATACCCAAATGGGCGGGTGCGGTGGTTCCCATAATATCAGTTGTCATAGCGCTCTTGATAATGGGAATAGTTATATACTTTTACATGTACAGCAAGCCTTCTTATCTGAAAAGAGCCGTATTTGGAGCCTTCAACGAGTACAGGTCGATCATCTACAGGATACCGGAGAAATCATGGGATAGATTCGAGAAGATGCTCAAAGCTGGAAGATTGAAATCAGCTATCGCAATTCCAAAAGGGAAACTTTCCTCAAATGTATCCAGTTTTGCCATTTCAAGGTTGGAGGAAGTGTTCAGATCCACCGAGGAATCCTACAAGTTCGTCAGGGACACATCTGAAACCGTGAAGAGCTTTCCGAAGGAGTTTAAGGAGCTCCAGGAGCTCTACGAGAACATAGGTTATATAATCAAAGCATATTCCGCGCTCAACAGGACTATAAACAACGCGAAATCCATCATGAACAATGAGTGCAACGACTGTGATTTGAAGGAAGGGATGGATTCATTTGTTGAGAATCTCTCGAAAGTGGGAGCGCTGGGTGATCTGATTTCCGATGCTAAAAGTATAGATTTATCTGATGTCGAGGGAACTCTTAAAGGGCTTGAAAAGATCAAGTTGGAATTTCCGAAAGAAGTCAAAAAGATCTTCTTGGAAAAAATGGCCAAATCTGTAAAGACCATATCGCACAGATGCCCAATTTCCAGATCTTCGTGGGAAGATCTTCTCACAGATTACAAAAAAAATGTAGATGATGCAATCTCCTCCGGTTTCAACCCATTCCTTTTCGAAAAAGCTTCTGTGATACTCGATAACATATCGGTGTATTATTGTTTTGCACCTGTTGTGAGAATCTGGAATAATTCACTGGAGCCACTTTATGACCTCCACAAGAAGGTTTCAACCGTCGAGCAAGTGTATTCTCAGCTTTCTAGCGCTTCAAGAAGCTTGCAAGGGGTTTTGAAATCTCTCGAAAAGGGCCGAACTTTCTTCGTAAAAGACACGGTTTACTCAACAGCCAGATATGTGAAGAATTCCTATAAGAGGCTTGAGTTGGACGCTTTCACGGCGTCTGTGTTCAGTAAAAGGATCAAAAGCCTAAAGTCTTTGTACCAGGAATTGGAGGATCTTTACAAGGGTTTGGGAACCCCGTCCGAAATGAAGAAAAACGTAGAACGGATTTCAAGTGAGGTAAAGCAGCTCTCTGGAAAAATAGAGAAGGAGAAAAACGCTTTGAGTGAAGATTTTCTTAAGACTGCTGAGGGTTATTCCAAGGATGCCATCGATTCCTTCGCAAAAGTTCAGAACGAACTGTTTCAAAGAGGTAGCATAGAGGCAGATCTTTCAAAATATTTAGGACTTCTCATGGACACGTACACATACAAGTTAGAAGAGGCTTTGAGGTCTGGGATAGGTAGGCTGAAACTGAGCATGGCTTATTCCCAACTTAAAGATGTATCTAAAGATCTGACGATGTTCTTGAGAAACATCGCGGATTACTGTCCCTCACTCAGCGATAAAATGAAGTTGAGCTTGGATTATGAGACATATGTCTTTGATATGGAAGCACTCAGGATACACACATCTCAGCAAATCGTTTTTGACAGTGATAAGACCAAAATGGAAATGGAAGAAGCGTTCCTTAAGGAGAAGAAGATCACCAAAGAAAAATACATGGAGGTTCTTGGCAAGACACTCGATGGTCATCTTCAAAGAGTTGGAGCAATACTGAACGATCTTGAAAGTGAACTCAGAGACCTCACCAAAAAATTTGGACAAGTTTCGAAGGTTTCCTGGATAGCTGTGGGGAAAGCCTTCAAGCAACTTTCAACTTGGCCATTCATACCAAGTCAAGGTTTGCCGGACACTATAAATTACATGACACCTCTTTTGTTCACAGGGCTAGGGCTCATTCTGGTTTTCCAGATGAAACTGTGGAACATAGGTGCAGAGGGTCAATTCTACTTGGGGGTTATGACGGCTCTCTGGCTATCACTTTTTGTCTTCGACAAGCACCCATCAGTTGCGGAAGTTCCGGTGATATTATTCGTTGGGGGACTCGCCGGAGCCGCATGGGCAGCTATAGCAGGAGCTTTAAAAGCGTTCTTGAATATAGACGAAATAGTTTCAACACTTATGCTCAACTACATAGCTTTCCATTGGATGGAATATCTGGTTTACGGCCCTTGGAAAGCACCTACGAATTTTCCGGAAACAAATGAGATTCCAAGGCAGTTTTTCCTTCCAACATTTGGAACGAGTAGGGTACACATAGGTGTGATCATAGCCATGTCTCTCACGATAATCGTGTATCTCTTGATGAGGAAAACTTGGTGGGGATTTGATCTAAGGGCTATAGGAGATAACCCAAATGCGGCGAGGTACTCCGGGATCGACATAGCCAAAAATGTGGTCTTGGCCATGGCTGTTTCAGGGTTCTTTGCGGGACTCGGGGGAGCCACTCAGATACTCGGGTTCGAACATAAGCTGTATCATGGATACGCTCCTGGATATGGATACACTGGGATAATAATAGCATGGCTTGCCAGATTGGATCCTTGGGCAACGATTCTCGTCTCGTTCCTCTTTGGTGGTTTCTTGGTTGGAGGGGATCAGATACAGCTGGTTTTGAAGCTTCCAAAAGCCGTGGTTGTCGCGATAGAGGGAGTCATCTTGTTCTCATTGATAGCCTCTGAGGTTTTGTTCAAGTACAGAATAAGGGTGGTGAGGAAATGAATGTGGAAGGGCTTCTGAGCGCGTCGATAAGATATGGTACACCTCTTCTTTTTGCCACTGTTGGGGAAATAATCACCGAGAGGTCTGGCGTTCTCAACCTGGGGCTTGAAGGCTTGATGCTCATGGGAGCTTTCACGGGATTCGTGACGGCTTACTCCACTGGAAATCTCTGGTTGGCCTTCACACTTTCACTGGTTGTTGGAGCACTTTTCGCCCTGATCCATGCTTTCATGAGCATAACCTTGAGAGTTAATCAGGTCGTTTCGGGCCTTGCACTAACAATGCTTGGAAGCGGGCTTTCCGGGATACTCGGAAGGGCATATGTCGGTAGGCCAGCTGTCATGTTTCAACCAGTTGCGATACCAGGGCTCGAGAAGATTCCGGTTATTGGTCCAGCGTTTTTCAAACAAGATCCCCTGGTTTATGTAGGATATGTTCTGACGTTCTTCTTGGCGTGGTTCATATTCAAAACGAAAGCTGGCTTGACACTGAGAGCAGTCGGAGAGGAGCCCGCAGCTGCCGATGCGAGGGGTGTGAATGTCTTTTGGGTCAGATACCTTGCAACACTCGTCGGAGGGGCTTTGACAGCAGCCGGAGGGGCTTACCTATCTCTCGCCGCCACCAGCATGTGGATGGAAAACATGTCAGCTGGTAGAGGGTGGATAGCCATTGCTCTGGTTATATTCGCGGCATGGGATCCATTGAAAGCCATGCTCGGGTCTTACCTTTTTGGGTTTATCATGTCTCTACAGTTCAGGTTGCAGGCCACTGGCGAAGTCCACGTATCCGCAAATCTTCTGCTAATGCTACCTTACCTAGTTACTCTTGTATCCATGGTGCTATTTTCGATAAACGAAAGTTTCAGAAAGAGGATAGGTGCTCCAAGTGCTTTGGGGGTGCCCTACTCGCGAGAGGAAAAAACGTGAATAAAGGCCCCCGTGAGGGGGCTTTTCTTGTAAAATAGGACTTGTGAAAAATCACTGAGGAGGGATAGCCGTGTCCGGTAAGCTCACGCTCATAGTTGGTCCCATGTATTCGGGTAAGACCACGGAGCTCCTTTCGTTTGTCGAAATATACAAACTCGGTAAGAAGAAAATAAGAGTATTTAAACCAAAGTTAGATGTGAGGTATGGTGTTGACAAGGTCAAGGCTCACTCTGGCATCGAGGAGAAGGCCATACCTGTGGAAAGCCCACGTGAAATACTTGAAACTCTGGACGGTGATGAAAAGGCGGTGTTTGTGGATGAAGTGCAGTTTTTCTCGGAAGAAATGTACGACGTTGCTAGAGAACTTGTGGACAGAGATGTTGATGTTTTCTGCGCTGGGCTTGATATGACGTACAAGCAGAACCCGTTCAAAACCACTGCAAACCTCTTGAGCTTAGCCGATATCGTGATAAAGAAAAAGGCAGTTTGCTCCATATGCGGTGAACACAACGCTACTCTCTCCTTCAAGATATCTGGCGAGGAGAGCGAGATAGACATAGGTGGTGAAGAAAAGTACATAGCCGTTTGTAGGGACTGCTACAACGGTCTCATGAGAGGTGATATAGATGTACATTCTCACGTCATCTGAAATGAGGGAACTCGACAGGAGGACCATCGAAGATATCGGTATACCACCGAGGGTTCTCATGGAGAGAGCTGGGGTATCGGTTGTCTTGTCAATGGAGCGGGAATTTGAGAATTTGGAGAACAAGACTTTCATCGTGATGGTCGGTGGAGGAAACAACGGAGGCGATGGATTAGTTGTGGCCCGGACGCTCTTGGATTACACCCCAGATGTGACAGCAATTTTGATGAAGAAGGACTTGAAAGGCGAGGCTTTGGAAAACCTGATCTCTTATGAGAATCTAGGTGGGGAGTATCTGATTCTGAACAGGGATATATCAGAAGAGGAGCTCGAATATATTGCGATGAGTGTTGATGTGATAGTCGATGCGATTTTAGGTACGGGTATAAGAGGGGCTGTCCGTGAGGACATAGCTCGGGTGATAGAGATTGTGAACTCTTCCCCTGCGAAGAAAGTTTGTGTGGATGTTCCAAGTGGTGTGGATTCTGATACAGGGAAGATCATGGGAACAGCTGTTAAGTGTGATCTCACCGTGACATTCGCGTATCCAAAAATCGGCCAAGTTCTCTATCCAGGTAGAGAATATTGTGGAAAACTCAAAGTCGCCTCGATAGGGATTCCAAAAATTCTATCCGAGGTTGCAAAGTTAAATAGAGCGATAATCACCGAGGAGCTTGCGAGGAGCTTGGTGCCAGAAAGACCCAAGGATTCCAACAAAGGAACCTTTGGAAGGGTGGCTATAATAGGTGGAAGTGTTCTTTACAGCGGAGCTCCTATCCTCTCCGCTTTAGGTAGCATCAAAAGTGGGGCGGGGCTCACATACCTTTTAGTTCCTGAGGAGAACCGCCTTGCTGCCGTTTCTAATTACCCGGAGATAATATCCATACCGCTTGACAGCTGTGGTGGATACCTGTGTGGAAAGTCGTATATCTCAGCGAGAAGTTGGATAGAGAAGGCCGATGTCGTTGCGTTGGGACCTGGTATGGCTCTCAACGATGACACCGTTGATTTCACTCGGGAGATTCTCAGGGTTGAAAAGCCACTGGTCTTGGATGCCGATGGTTTGAACGCACTTTCAGTTATCGGAGCCGACGTTTTGAATTCAAGGAAGAGTCCATCGGTTTTAACGCCCCATCCCGGGGAGTTCTCCCGTTTGGTCGGAAAAGGTGTTAACGATGCTAAATATAACTACATTCTGGCTGAAAAATTCGCCAAAGAACATGAAATTGTCCTGGTTTTGAAGGGAGCAACGACGATTGTAACAGATGGGAATCATACCCTCTTCAATTTGACGGGAAACACGGGACTTGCGAAAGGTGGAACTGGAGATGTTCTAACTGGGATAATAGCGGCGTTAATGGCCCAAGGGTTGAAGCCGTTTGAAGCCGCTACCCTTGGAGTGTACGTTCATGGAATGGCAGCGCAGATAGACTCTGTTGATGAGTTCGGGCTCATCCCGAGTGAAGTAGCCAGAACGATCCCAGAGGTTTTCAGAAAGCTGAGCGGAAGATAGCTTCTCACCAGTTTTCTGTTAAAATAGCCATCGAAGTGGAGGTGATTTGTTTGCTCGAAGAGATGAGAAAGCAGCGCCTGAAGGAGATAGAAGAACTGAGGAACATGGGGATAGAGCCTTACCCTTACGGCTATGACAAAGAAGAATCAAGTCTTCGGATAAAGGAGAAATATGATAGGGAGCTACAAGCAGGTCAGGTTAAGGATGATGTGAGGGTCTCCACAGCTGGGAGAGTTATGTCGATAAGAGATCATGGAAAGAGCGCTTTTTTTCATATAAAAGATCAAGATGGCAGGATACAAGCGTACATAAGGAAGAATTCCATAGGACCTGAGAAGTACGACATCTTTAAGAAGCTTGTAAATGTTGGGGATATATTGGGAATAAAGGGTTTTCCTTTCAAGAGCAGAACGGGAGAACTCACAATTTTTGTTGAAGATTTTCAGATCCTTTCGAAAGCGATAAGACCCCTTCCCGAGAAATGGCATGGTTTGAAGGACAAAGAGATAATCTACAGGCAAAGGTATGTGGACATGATAGCGAGCGATGATTCCCTCAACCGGTTCAAGACTCGCTACAAGATAATAAGGATGATAAAAGAGTTTTTAGACGGCAGAGGATTCATAGAGGTTGAGACTCCCACGCTTGTTTATGTTACAGGTGGTGCCGAGGCTAGGCCATTTGTGACCCATTTGAACGTGTTTGACATGGATATGTACCTGAGAATAGCGACTGAGCTTTATCTAAAGAGGTACATAATAGGAGGGTTTGAGAGGGTTTACGAGATAGGGAAGGTTTTCAGGAACGAGGGTATATCTTATAAACACAGCCCAGAGTTCACCTCTCTTGAACTCTACTGGGCTTATGCGGATTATGAGGATATAATGAATCTGACGGAAGAGTTGATAGAGTATGTGGTTAAGAGGACGTTTGGAACAACGAAGATCATGTACCAGGGTATAGAGATAGATTTCTCCAGGCCTTTTAAAAGATTGAAGATGAGGGATTTCATAAGGGAAAAGCTGGGAGTTGACATACTTGAGGATTCTGATGAGGATATGATGAGAGTGCTAAAAGAGCGAGATGTGAATGTTCCTATAAAGAGCAGAGGACATCTCATAAACAAGCTTTGGGATCTCGTTGAGGAAGATGTGGTGCAACCGACGTTTCTCTTGGAGCATCCGGTTGAGATATCCCCGCTGGCAAAGCGCCATAGAAAAGACCCCAGGGTAACCGAGAGGTTCGAATTGATAATCTACGGAAGAGAGATAGCCAACGCCTTCTCTGAGCTCAACGATCCTGTTGATCAATATCAGAGATTTTTGGAGCAGTCTAAACTCAGGGAAGCTGGTGATGAGGAAGCACACATGATGGACAAGGACTTCGTGAGAGCTCTTGAGTACGGTATGCCACCCACTGGTGGATTGGGAATAGGAATAGATAGGCTTATAATGTTCTTAACCGATAGTCCTACTATAAGGGATGTCATAGCTTTCCCATTGGTGAATCCAAAATCTCTCGATGAGGAGATAGAGTATGGAGGTGAGGAGAAGTGAGCTACAGAAATTGGATGAAGAAATGGCAAGCTGTGATATTTTGGGCAATTGCCGCGGCTTTCGTTGTGGGAATAGGCTGGTGGTCAGCAGCGTTTTACATAAGAAACAGAAGGTCGAGTTCCAATTCCCAAAGTACGAATTTGAATTATTTGGCGGAGTATGCCACAGCTTACTTGGTCAAGGACGCCACCGAAACTGAGATGAGCTCTTCGACGTTCTTCCCTGGAATGTCAGAGATTTTGATATTACAGGATGTGGATAAAGACATCGGAACGATCGAACCAACAAGTATGTGGATAGAACAGGATGATTTTCAGAAGGTTTACCCCAGTGTTAAGGTTTATTACGAGAGTGTCTATCTGAAGAGAACCACAGATCCGGTGTTCGAAGACTACCTTCTGAGGGCTGAAACCATAGCTTACATGGGATTTACCAGAATGCTTCAAGATTACCAGAGTGTTGAACCTATCCCATCTTCCACTCCATCGACAGATGATGTGTACGAATACTTTGACAAGAACGCGTCGGAATTGGCACCGATGTTCTCGGAATACCATGTCAAAGCTGTCACGCTGAATTCTACCCAGTTGGTTCCGTTCCAAAGGTATCTTCTCAGTGAAGGGTTCGACGAAGCGGCGAGTGCAGTTGGCCAGCAAGTGTTCGATTTGGGAACCATGGAGGGTGAAAGCATGCTCTCCATGGGAATTGACAAAAGGATGATAAAAGAGATGTATGAGATTGGGAAGAGTGGCGTTGTAGGTCCACAACCCTTCGGAAACAATTGGCTGTTCTTAGAGGTTCTCGAATCAACTCCTGTGAAAAATGCGAGCGATCTCACAGAAAGCCAAATAAACAAGATAAGAGGGGAGGTCGTCAGGGATAGAATCAACACTTATCTGAACGGGATGAAAGATTACTACGAAAAGAGGGGAGAAGCTGTAGTGATAAATGACGATAATCTGAGGCTCTGGTACGATTACTACAGGTACATTTCCAAGGATAAATTGCCAGAGCTCGTGAAACTAGGAGAAGAGATAAAACCTTATGTTGTTAAAAGCGATGGAGAGGTTAACGTCAATGCTTTGAGCACAACGCAGGCGTTGTATGTCTTGATATTGGAAAGGGAAAAGGTGTTCCTCCAAGACATGAGAAACCTCTTGAGTGAAAGCTCAACCTCAACGGATCTTCAGATGTACAGGGAAGCTTTTGGAAACTTGAAGGTTTCCGATATAGAAAAGAAGATCGCGGAAATAGACAATCTCAGAAAGAAGATCATCTCTAATCTCTATTACAGCGGTTATAAGGTCTACGGGGTACTTCAGAGAATGGTGGAGATATTTGGGGACCCGAAGTACAAGCTTGAACTTGCAGAGGTTAGCTCTGAGGGAAAGAAAGAGGTCGCACAGAGGTTGAAGATGATGTATGGGATGGATGTTCAAAAGATGGCCAACAGCTTCATGCCGGAGATTCAAACGTTCTTCGGAATCATGAATTCAACTGACACCTCTATATCCACCAGCATGAAGTTGAAAGCCATGGAGGATTCATACGACCTTCTGAAATTCCTCGGCGTCTATCAAGTTGCCAGCAGCGTTTTGAGCGAGATAAGACAGGCATCTCCTTCCTACAAGGGTTGGAATTTCAACAAGATGTTCTCAGAGCTTGACCAACTCATGAAGCCATCTACCCCTGCTACGAACGAATCTGCGACTTCGACGCCGTCCACCCTGTCTCCATCCACACCGTCCACGGAGTGATGATATGGGTGGATTCTTCAACGTGGTTGAAAGTGAGAAAGCTTACGAGTTCATAGATTCTCTGAGGGTGATTTCTGAAACGGAGATTGTGGATGTGAGGGGGTCTATAGGAAGGGTTCTTGTGAGGGATATAATGGCTGGGGAAGATCTCCCCGGCTTTGATAGATCGACAGTCGACGGATACGCTATCAGATCTTCTGATACCTTTGGAGCTTCTATTTCGACTCCTGCTATGCTCAGGGTTGTAGGGGAGATAAAGATAGATGAGGAATACGAAGGGGTTTTAGAGGAAAATGAAGCTTTGAAACTCCCAACTGGTGGAAAGCTTCCTGAGGGCGCGGATGCAGTGGTCATGATCGAAGATACTAGAGAAGCAGGGGATCTTGTGGAGGTGTTCAGACCGGTTGCACCGGGACAAAATGTGATGAAGAAAGACGAGGACATTTCAAAAGGGTCTACTGTTGCGAAAAGGGGAGATATCCTTGGTATAGGTCATGTAGCGCTTCTTTTGAATTTAGGCATGACAGAAGTGGAGGTCTATAGAAGGCTAAAAGTAGGTCTCATATCCACGGGAGACGAGGTGATAGAACCTGAGAGGTTCCGAACCTTTCCGTATGTTAGGGACAGCAACACGCACTCTCTAAAGGCATTCCTTGAGAAAATGGGATTCAGAGTGAAGAGATATGGTATATCCAAAGATGACTTCGATGAGCTCAGGTCTTTCATGTATAGAAGCTATGAGGAGAACGATGTCACAGTTAGTGCTGGTGGAAGCTCCGTTGGAGTCAGGGATTACACAGTTGAAGCCATTAATTCCATAGGAAAGCCCGGGGTTATGATACACGGTGTTCTTGTGAGCCCTGGAAAGCCGACAATATTCGGTGTCGTAAACGATCATCCTTTTGTTGGGCTTCCCGGTCATCCTTCATCTTTTACGCTTAGCTCTTTCACATTCCTCGTTCCACTTCTCAGAAAGGTCTCAGGGGCAAGCGCTTGGAGACTCCAACCGACCGGATTTTTTAAGTTGACTGACAACGTTTTTTCAAGGCAGGGAAGGGAAACATTCATATGGTCAAAGAGGGTTTGGCGCGATGGAAGGATTTGGGTGAAACCGCTCATGTTCAAGTCTGGGATGATAAGTCCTGCATCAGTTGCGGATGGATTCATAAGGATTCCGGCGGGAGTTGAAGGATATTACGAGGGGGATGAAGTTGAGTTTTACTCCATTGCGGAGAGTCTTTTGATATGAGACTGGATAGGTTTCTAAAGACCTTTGGAGTGATAAAAAGGCGCTCCATCGCTCAAGAAATGATAAGAGGAAAAAGGGTGAGGGTGAATGGGAGAGCCGTTAGGCCCTCTCAGGAAGTTGGTGATGGTGACGAGATCGAGATTTTCTTTGGAAACCGTTATCTCAGAATCCGAGCTGTGAAAGGTGGCTATGAGATTTTAGAGGAGGAGAGGATAAGAAACTGATATTCAGCTTCGATAGGGTCAAAACCATATCCTCGTAGCTCGTTCCAAAGCTGTAATATATTCCAAGGAACTTCGCGTTTTTGTCAAAAATCGCTTTTAGCCTGATCCCGATGGGTGATGGCGTATCGAGTATTGTAAAAATCTTCAGTGTTGTGTCTAGTTCCAAAGTTCCAAAAACGTCCAGATCCTTGCCGTATCCGAATTCTATTCCGGGCTTAAGAGATAGATGAACCCCCCTAAACGAGAAAAGATTCATCACGTTTGTTCTTCTACCCTTATCTAGATCAAGATGAAATCCCAGTTGTGCTACACCGAAAGCGGTGTAACTCGCACTGTACATCTGCATGGGTGAGTTTGAGTAAATTCCAATTGCCGAGATGCTGAGGAGATCCGTCGGAAAGTAGGAAATTTGGGATTCTGTGAACCAATTTTTTCTGAAAATCTCGTAATCCCCATAAACGCCAAAAGCTAGGGAATTTTTATCAAGGTCTATGAAATCGTACTCTCCCCATGTGTCCAAATCTTCAGAGTAATTCATCCCGATGTAGAAGTAGTTCCTGGTTGTGAGATACTTCTCGTCGTATCCTATATTCACCGATTCCGGGAATGTGAAAGCTCCGGATATTTGAACTTGAAGTGGCATGGGATTTCCAAGGTAAAGTTCGCTGAGACGGATATATGGATTTGGGGAGTACATGGAAGACACCCCATAAACGGAGCCTTTGTACTTTAAATCTGTTCCAACTATGGTGTAGCGAGAGCCACTCAGGAAGCTCACGGCGTATTCGTCAAACTTTCTAATCCCGAGTGCCAAAGACGTGTACATATCACTCTCCGATGTGTATCCACTCACCGCGTTGAAGATTATGTCATAAGCTTCAAGGGGCGATTCCTCCTCCTTGAAGGGATTCCTCACGAGAACGGGATAATGGTTGTTGAACCTATCTGGATCTGGAAGGGCCCAATCTGGATCAATATCCACTCTATCGAAGTTTCCTTTTAATGTAGTGGCATTGCTCAAGGTCAGAGTAACCTCGCTCGAACCTCTTGAAAGTTTCACTTTGTATGGAACACCTTCTGGTACATCGATAAAAACCCCCTTTTCCTTTGGAACAACTTTGGCATCAATTCCTCCCTTATCCTCGAAGAGAACCTTTAGTGCCGTCTCAACCCTTGGATTTTTTGCCAATATAAACCTCTTGAAATCCTCGTAAGTTACGACTTTTCCATCGAATCTCTTGTGGTACTCCTTTAAAACGTCGTCGAAGTTGCTGAAAAGAAGCGCCAAAGTCCTGAACGCGAAATATCCCTTTGCGTAGTTTCTGGGGAACTCTTGATTCAGGAATTTCGCCTTCCCTTCAACGCTCCAATCAATTCCTTCCCTGTTCATCTCTCTGTAGTAGTAGGAATAATCCTCCCTGAGTGATTTGAAATAGAATAGCCTTTTCAGACTACCGACAAGTACATCTGGCAGTTGTGATTCGTAGAGGTTTTCGGTCGCTCCGCGCTCCTCTTCCATCTGAGTTATCGCGGAATATTGGGCTAAGGACTCAGAAAGAAAGTTACTGCTTTCAAAATCCACACTTGCACCTATTCCAAACCACAAATGTGCCGTTTCGTGATAAACGAGAAACTCCTCAAGAGGTGTGGTAAATCCGGGAAGGATCAGATCAGAAGTTGTGAAAGCGTTATCCCCCAAGGTTATGATTCCAGGAGCTGTCATTCCGAAAAGTCTTGAATATGGAGACTGAATCACGTGGATAGTTTTATAAGACAGCTTTCCAAATCTTTTCGAGTATTCTTGGAGCGCGTGGAGTGTCATCGCGGCTATTTTCATCGCTTTGTCTTTCAGACCCTTGAAATGGTGCACCACCACGGTGTAATTTTCACCCACTAATTTGTATTTGTCGTAATTCCTCAGAAACGCGACAGGGCATCCCATTCCCGTTCCCTCATGGAATGCAACATCCCAGCCTTTCGGAGTGGAAATTTTCAGTCTGCATTTGTGGGGGGTATAAACCATTCCGTCATAGTATCTCCCATTCCTGGCGTAGACTTCCAGTGGATACCATCCGAACCTCCAGAGACACAGTCCGCCAAAGCATCCCTCATCTTCCCCTTCCTCAGGGAATTTCGTCTTGAAGCGGATTTTTATTTCAACTTCTTGACCTGGTAGGACATCTCTCCTGAGATCTACTGAAAGCAGAGTTTTGTCTTTGGAGTACCTTTGATACATGTGAACGAAACTCTGTTTAACGGTGAACGATGCTTTCTTCCCATCCACCCAAACGTTTTCTACATCTATCCAACCCCTCGCGTTCCTCTGTGCTATCGGGGAAAGGTAAGGATTTTTCTCCTCGTGAAGATTCGGAAATAGATTGAACAGAGCCAGAGATGTGGAAAAACTCAGGGGATTTTCCCAGTGAACGATTTCCGTTGCATCTATCGAAAGGTTTGTGGAGTTAAAGGAGGCATCTATCATATAAACCGATGCGAGCAGACTGACTGAAAGAAGAGAGAAAATTAGAGTAATACCTTTCACATTATCCCCTCCTTTTCATCGCAGTATATATCCAAATGACGTAATGTCGCAATAGGTTGAACGACTTTTCACCTGATGAGGTCAAAAATTTAAGAGATATAATCTTTAAGGAGGTGGATAACCATGAAAAAATTATTCATAGTGGTTTTGGCGGTGATCGCAACGTTGATGTTGCTCTCAAGCTGTGCAGAGGCTACGAATCCAGAGGCTGGTTCGGGAGCAACGGGTGAATCGACTGTAGTGGCGGAGAAAATAAGCATTCCGGTGTATCTCACAGACAAGAGGATACTGGATGTGAACAAGCTACTCGTGGACATAACAGGTGTGAAGTACAAGTGGGTGTATCCAGACACGGATGAAGGTAGCATGATGAGTGTAGTCGCGGATTTAAGGAATGTAGATCTTCTCTCATTGGCAGGTAGTGAGATGGAGTGGTTTGACATGGACATTCCAGAGGGGGCGGAGCTTCAGTCAGTGGAGTTTAAAGTTTCATCTGCCACCGCCGTGATAGATGGTGAAGAAGAGGCCGTGCAGGTGCCGAGCGACAAGATAAAGGTGCTGGTGAACGGTATGGCATTTTCCACGGGAGAAGGGCTTTTGATCGATTTTGATGTATCTCAATCTCTGGTGAAAGCCGGGAAAAAGTACATACTGAAGCCGGTTGTAAAAGCGTTTAAAAAGTACAAGAAAAAAGGAGGAAAAGAGGAAACATACACGGTGAGCGGTACGGTGACAGAATCGGGCAGTCCGGTATCTGGGGCAATAATAGCATTGCTGGATGAAGAGGAAAGCACGGTGGTTAGAAGTACGTTGAGCATGAAGAATGGGATGTTCAAGCTCAGAGGTGTAGAAGAAGGCGATTACAAGCTGAACGTGTACATGATAGGCACGCTTTCAGAAGGGTCAGACCTTACTGATTATGAAGCATCTTACAGCACGAATTTACATGTGGATGAAGACATAGACCTTGGGGTGGTAGACATCGGAACCCCGAGCGAAGGCGCCTCTCCAACTGAGAATGCTTCGGTTTCCATCCTTTTCAGTGACGATCCCACCTTGGGAATAGATCATGTGTATGTTTATGTAGGCTATGTGGATTACACATATGAATTTGGTGGGGAAAAGAGCAGCGGCTCTGTATCGTTGAATGAGAATGTAGATCTTTTGAGCCTGGCTGGTGAGGAACTGAAGATGACCGAGCTTCCCATCCCGAGTGGTGCTATCCTGAAATCTGTTGGTGTTGAGATAAAAAGTGTAGAAGTCATAGCGGGTGGAGAAACATATCCCGTGGATTTGAAGAATTCATACGCTTCGGTTAATCTCAACTTGAAGGTGAGCGGTGATCTGGGGGTAGTCCTTGATTTTGATATGATGCAATCGCTCTTTAAGAGCACTACAGGATACTCTTTTGATCCTTTTATCAAGGGAATGGTAGAAGATCCAAGCAATCCCCAGTACAAGATAACGGGGAAAGTTTTGATAAGTATAGGTGGTATCACCACTCAACCTGCTGCTGGTTTCATCGTTGCCTTGTTCAGTGGTAGTGAGGTTTTCAGGGTGACGTTAACGAAAAGTAATGGAACTTTCAGAGTTTTCAACATCCCGAATGGTGATTACACCCTGAAGGTTTATCAACCTCAGATACTTCAACCTGGTCAGAAAATCACGGATCTTCCCCTTCTTTACAGTGGGGACGTGACGGTTTCATCATCTGACCTGGATATCGGAGATATAATAGTGAGTATAAGCCTTTGACGGCGAGGAAATTACCAGGGGTGGCTTTCCACCCCTCTTTTACTTCGTGATTTCCTTGAAAGTTCTGGAGCATTCAAGTGCCACCAAGAAGGCTAAAAGGTGATATAAAGTCACGAAGATAGTAATGGCAATGAGGTGTATTCCAACGGGTTTTGTCTCACCGTGGGCTAGTCCTGAAAGATCCGCATAAATTTGAGATACCACTATGTTCAAAGTGGCGAGCGTTGTGAAAATAATGAGATTCTTGTATGATTCTTTATTCAGAAGCATAAGGGCTATCATTCCCCCTCCACCGATTAAGGTGAACAGGAAGAGTTCCGCTGGCATCAAGATGTCATAAACGAGTCTCCCAGTTTTTATGAAAAAGGCGATCGAAAGAGCTGGAGGGAGACATATAGGCAAAAAGGAGATTATCACAAAAGATAGCCCCAATATCAGAAGGAGCCTTTTCTTATCCACTTTTATCACCCTTATTAGTATAACATTTTTTGAGCTTTGTTAAGCTTGCGGGCTTTTTCTCCGTTTGATATAATAGCCGTCTAGCAGGGGGTAGTTCAGGTGGAAGAACGCCGGAATCGGGGTCCGGAGGTCGTGGGTTCAAATCCCGCCCCCCTGACCAAGACCGGGAGCTTTTGCTCCCGGTTTTCTGTTAAAATCCACTCGGAGGGGATAATGTGAAGATTCTCATCCTTGCGGCTGGTTTGGGAAAGAGGATGAATTCCAAGTATCCAAAGGTGGTTCACAAGCTTTCTGGAAGAGAGCTGATAAATTGGGTAGTTGAAACAGCTGGAAAGCTTTCAAACGATGTGGCAGTTGTCTTGGGGCACAAGGCAGATATCGCAAAAGAGGTTCTCCCTGAATGGGTCGAGATTTTCATTCAGAAGGAGCAGTTGGGAACAGCGCATGCCGTTATGAGTGCACTGGATTTCATAGATCCTGATGATGATGTGCTGATTCTTTACGGTGATGTTCCTTTGATAAGCGTGGGGACACTTGAAAAGATGATGGATGTTCACAGAAAAAGAGGAGCCGATGTAACGGTTCTAACGGCGATCATTGATGATCCTACCGGATATGGAAGAGTAATAAGAGATGAAGAAGGAAAGTTCTTGAGGATAATTGAAGATAAAGACCTCGACGAATCTCATAGAAATGTAAGGGAGATAAACAGTGGAATATACGTTTTCAAAGGGATTAGCCTTCTCGAAGCTCTCCCGAAGGTCAACAACGACAACGCCCAAGGTGAGTATTATCTCACTGATGTTCTTCCTCTCCTTGAAAATGTTGAGACTTTGCTCACCGATGATCCGGTGGAAATAATGGGTGTGAACACCAGGAAGCAGCTCGCCTTTCTGGAAAAGATTCTCAAGGAGAGGGTAATAGAGAGGCTCCTTGAAAACGGCGTAACCGTGATAGACCCGGAAACAACTTACATTCAGTCGACTGTGAAGGTTGGAAAAGACACGGTTATATACCCCATGACGTTTATAGAAGGGCACACGATTATAGGCGAAGATTGTGAGATAGGACCGATGACTAGAATCGTGGACAGTGAGATAGGTGATGGATCCAAGATAGTGAGAAGCGAGCTTTACATGGCATTTGTTGAGGGTGGAGTTTCCGTTGGGCCATATTCCAGGCTCAGGGAGGGAAGCGTTTTGAGGAAGGGAGTGAGGGTGGGGAACTTCGTCGAGGTCAAGAAAGCCACCTTGGAGGAGAAGGTCGCAGCTCAGCATTTGACCTACATCGGTGATGCCCATATCGGTAAGGGAACGAACGTAGGTGCCGGTACGATAACCTGCAACTACGATGGCTTCAAGAAAAATCCCACGTTCATTGGAGAGAACGTATTTATAGGCAGTGACACGGAGTTCGTGGCGCCGGTCAGAGTTGAGGATGATGCACTTGTGGGAGCTGGGTCCATCATAACTGGTGACGTTCCCAAAGGCTCTCTGGCCCTCGGAAGGGCGAGGCAAGTTGTCAAAGAAGGCTGGGTTTACAGAAAGAGGGGAAAGAGATGAAGAGTATGACAGGGTACTCAAAGGTAACAGAGGTGAAAGAAGATCTGGAGATATCCGTTGAGGTGAAGACCCTCAACTCTAAGTATCTTTCCGTTTCCTTTTCTACCCCCTATTACTTATCCGGATGCGAGATAAAGATGAATGAGCTCGTTGGTAAATACGTAAGGCGTGGTAAGGTTAGTGTTAGGATCTATGTGAAATTTTTAGAGCCTCCCGAAGTTGTAGTAGACTTTGCAACGGCTCAAGCTTACTACTCGGCGCTCGAAGATCTGGCGTTTCGTTTGGGGATACCAGAACCAATAGGAGTAGATGATCTTCTGAGATTCAAAGAGATAATAAGATTTGACCTTGACGATGGGCAAGTTGAGAAGGTTTGCAACTTGGTGAGTGATGTCCTTGAAAAGGCCCTTGTGGAGGTATCTCGAGAGCGAGAGATAGAGGGGGAGAAGTTGAAGGTGGTTCTTGAGAGGTTCTTGAAGGATATAGAGGAAAATGTTTTAGAGATATCAAGAAGTTCAGATAATTTGATAGAGCAATACGCGGAAGCGCTGCGCGGAAACGTAGAAAAGATTCTTCCAGAAGATGCCATAATTGATAAGAATGTGCTGGAAACCGCTGTAGCTGTCTTAGCGGAGAGAGTGGATATAAAGGAAGAAATAGATAGATTGAAGAGTCATATCGATAGAGCCAGGGATCTTTTGAACAAGAAAGGTTCCATTGGACCGAGTTTAGATTTTCTCGCTCAGGAGATGCTCAGGGAGTTCAACACCATTTTGTCCAAGGCTAAAATGGTGGGCATCGTGGATCATGCGCTAAGCGGTAAAGTGTTGGTAAATTCGTTTAGAGAGCAAGTTCAGAATGTAGAGTAAGGGGGGATGGGTGTGTATGGTCTGATAAACATAGGATTCGGGAACGTAGTATCTGGTGATAGAATAATAGCAATAGTTAACCCAGAGAGCTCCCCGGTGAAGAGAATGAAAGACGAGGCAAAAGCCGCTGGAAAGTTGATAGACGCCACATATGGCAGAAAAACGAGGGCTATTTTGATAACCGACAGCAACCACGTCATACTCAGCGCCCTTCAGCCAGAAACAATAGCCCAGAGGTTCAAACACTCCATGGTGGAGATTGAAGAAGTTCTGGAGGAGATCAGGAGAGAGGTCAAATGACAAAACCCGTTTTCGTCGTCATAAGTGGCCCATCCGGGGTAGGAAAGACCACCATAATAAAAGCCCTTCTCTCCAGGAGGAAAGACGTGATCTTTTCCGTGTCATGTACAACACGTCCGAAAAGACCTGGGGAGGTTCACGGGAGGGATTATTTTTTCATAACCAAAGACGAGTTCGAATCCATGATAGAACGAGGAGAGTTTTTGGAATGGGCAGAGGTTCACGGACATCTCTACGGAACTCCAAGGAAGTTCATAGAAAATGCAATGAATGAGGGGAAAAGTGTCCTCTTGGACATAGATGTTCAGGGTGCCATGAGGGTTATGAAGACGTTCAAGGATGGGGTGTTCATATTCATAGCTCCACCTAGTGTTCAAGCGCTTGTGGGAAGGCTGAAAAAGAGGAAGACGGAAACCGGAGAGAGTATAAAAAGGAGATTGAAAGATGCCAAATGGGAGCTGAGCTTTATAGATAGGTTTCAATATCTTATAATAAACGAGGAGCTGGACGAAGCTATATACGAGCTAGACAGCATAATAACCGCTGAGGAAACCAAGGTGACAAGGTTACTGGATGAGGTTGAGAGGTATAAGAAGGAGGTGCTTGAGAGTGAAAGCGGTTGATTACATGATAAACTACGATGAGTTCTTCAGAAGGTATCCATACAGGTACGCCATACCTGTTGCAGTGGCTAAGAGAGCTGCCCAGATAAACGAATACGCCAAGCCATTTGTGGCAACAAGTGATGGAAATCCAGTGTCAATGGCTTTTAAAGAGATGGAGCTTGGATACGTAGCCATAAAGAACGAGGAGATCTTAAGAGCCCTGATACCAAAGGTGAAATGAAACTGAGAGCGATTTTTTTTGTAATTTTTCCTGTACTGCTTTTTTCATTTGCTCATCATATAGACGTCCTAGGTTACGACGGGGAGGTGCTTCGCCTCTCCGTTTTCCCACTGTACAAACCTCAATGGCTCAAGGTGATCCTAATGACTCAGACTGGGGTGGTATTTCCAAGTAAAGTCGATGGAAACGTTTACGAATTTCATGTCAGTAATAGTAGTTATGCCATAGTCTCCGTAGAGGGGGAAAGTGAAAGATATGGCCCACTTTCGACGACGAATCCCATGTACATAGATCTCCACTCGCTCTCTTTCAAACCATCTGTCTCTGTCTTATCTGATGTAAAACCTGATGGGGTGTACAAGTACATACTGGTTACCAGGGGGAAAAACTGGAGAATAGACGGAATATACCTTGATGAAGGAAAGTTAAACTGGTTCGATTGGCTTGGAAAGGCCCTCATAATGTTCAAGTATAACTTGGACGATGGGGTTCACGAACTGAAGGTTGAATACTCGCTTCCATATGGGTTGAAAAGGACATTCACCTTTAAGCTGTTTTCCTTCAAGAAGATTCTCACTCTTTACAGGGGGAAAACTTATCCGTATAAGGTGAAATACGTAAAGCCCTATACATACATAGTCCAACCTGGAGAGACTCTCTGGGAGATAGCCAGCAGATTTCACGTTAGATTAGGAGATCTGATACTCATAAACAAGATAAGGGATCCGGATAGGATTCACTCCGGGAGGTTTCTAAAGATAGGGAGGGTTGTTTTCGAAAACAATCCCACGACAATCGTCATAAATCTTTTCACGGCTAGAATGGGCGTTTACTACGATGGGAAGCTCTTGGCAGTTTACCCGGTAGCCCTTGGGAGGAGTGATTCTACACCGCCCGGAGATTACTGGATACTGAGGAAGGTGATCAACCCAACACTTTATTGGTACGGAGAGGTAATCCCTCCAGATACACCTTTGAACGGTCTCGGGACGAGATATCTCCAGCTTTCAAGACCTCAATACGCTATACATGGAACATCTAAACCCTGGGAGATAGGGAAAAGGATTTCACACGGATGTATCAGGATGTTCAACGAGGATGTTGAAAAACTCGATGCGTTTGCACCTATTGGAACAAATGTAATAGTTATAAAAAAAGCCATCGGGTTCCCGCAGAATCTTCAGGGGGTGTTCAGATGAGGAAATGGCTCGAAAAGCTCGCAAACATGGTGGAGAGAAATTATGAATATGATCCATGGATCGAGGCTATAAGTGTTGAAGAGGCTTTGGAAGAGGTGGAGGAAGAGATATCCGAGATAAGAAAGGCTCTTGAAAACGGAGACGATGAAAATTTAAAGGAGGAGATAGGGGACCTCCTTTGGACTACATCACTGGTATTCTTGGTAGCCGTGAAAATGGGGCACGATCCGAATGAGATAGTATCGATGCTGGAGGAAAAGATGAAACGGAGAAAGCCCTACATCTTCAAATCATGGAAGCCATCTCTCAAAGAAGCTGTGAGAATGTGGATGGAAGCAAAAGAGAGAGAGCACCGCTAGGATGCCCTCTCAATCAACTTCTATAGCCTCTATTTCGTATTCCGTTATGCCGGAGGGGGTCTGGACCTTCACGACATCACCCACTCTTCTTCCTAGAATGGATCTTCCTATTGGAGAATCCTCACTTATTTTGTTGTGGAATATATCGGCTTCCTGAGGGGTCACAAGTCTCACCTTGAAGTTCTCACCAGTTTGACGATTTTTCAGAACGACCCAATTTCCGAGGCTTACCTGGCTGGTATCCTTGCTATCGATTATCTCAGCCACGTTGAGTATCTGTTCTATTTCCATAATTCTACTTCCTATCCTTCCCTGCTCATCCTTCGCCGCCTCGTATTCTGAATTCTCCGAGATATCACCAAGCTCTCGAGCTTCCTTTATCCTTTCGCTTATTTCGTACATGAGCTTGTGTCTGAGCTCCTCGAGCTCTCTTCTGAGTTTCTCATACCCTTCCCTTGTCAGATAAACCTTCTTAAGACTTCTTTTCATGGTCCTTTCCCCCCCTTGAGTTCTGAAATTATCTCCAAAAAGTGATCTATACTCTTGAACTCCCTGTAAACCGATGCAAATCTCACATAAGCTACCTCGTCAAGCTTTCTCAGTTCTCTCAAAACGAGTTCACCTATGGTCTTAGTCTCGACTTCTTTCTTCCCCATTCCTTGGAGCTTTAGTATAACTCTATCGACGAGCTTTTCAACCTCATCATATGGAACAGGCCTCTTCTCACACGCCACCATAACTCCTCTCAGGATTTTGTCCCTTGAAAACCTCTCTCTCCTACCGTCCCTTTTGATCACCATCGAAGGTCCGAGTTCATATCTCTCATATGTCGTGAACCTCGCACCACAGTTAGGACATACCCTTCTCCTCCTCACCACAGAGCCATCGCCAGATAGCCTGGTTTCTATGACCTTCGTGTCCTCATATCCACAAAATGGGCACCTCATTTTTTCAAACCCTCCGCGATTTTAATAAGCTTTCTGAGACGTGTGTAAACTTTCATTTTGCTCATGTTAAGCATCTCGCCAAGTTCCCTCAAACTTAGTTCCTCGTTTTCAACTCTAGCAGAAGCCACTCTTCTTAAATCTTCTGGGAGAGATTTCAAACCTATCGTTTCCTCTATCATTCTGATAGCCTCTATTTGCTTCACTATACTAGCAGCCGATCTCATAGCGTTGGCTGTTATGAAATTAAAGCTTCTGTTTGTGTCCCCTTTAGCTTCCCTCTCCCTTATAATTCTCTCTAAAACGCTGGCGGATTTAACCGCACCCATTATGTGAAGGAGCTCCAATATACTAGCTGAGCGTTTGTAATAAAGCCGGTTGCTGTACCGAAGCCTTACAACTTTCCCTGATATCCCAAAAACTCTTTCTATCTTCTTGGAGAGCATTTTGAGCATATCCATGTCAAACGTGACTATCTCCAGATGATAGTGCTTCCTCGGATCGGTTATGGATCCGCTGGCCAGAAATATCCCCCTCGTGAACGCCCCAACGGTAACAGGGTCTTCCCCCACTTCAGAGAACACCTCCTCGTTGTTCATAACACCTCTCCATCCACCCGGAACGGCATCTTTGGATATCTCTATTTCCACTCTTTTCTTTTTGTCCAGCTTTCTCGTCGAAACGGATAGATAGTCCGATCCGGATCCCAAAAGTCTGTTGACGAGTTCCACAAATCTCCTAGCTGCGGCCAAACTGCTCAAGGACAGCCGAACTCTTCCACTGGTTATGTTGAAAGATCCTTTTCCCTTGAGAAATCCTAGGACCTCAGCCTTGAGCTCTCCTTCCATCGGCATCTCGAGTGATGCAAGTTCCTCTTTCACTTTCTCGGAAAACGAGGTACCCTTCAAAATCTCACCTCGCGATTTTCAACACTGTTCTCGCAAGCTTTTCTGGATCGTGCCTAACCTTAAGTTTCTTGTCGAAGGGATCTTCTATGACTTTCACAAAATGACCCACTATTATCTCCCTATCGAGGTTCTCTAAATCCAGCTTCAGCATCTCATAACCTTCAGATGCGTATCTCTCCAGGACATCCCCAGGTGGTTTTCCGGAATTTGCCACAACGAGATCCACCCTCTGGTTCAAGTATTTTTCGATTTCCGCGACGTGCTCAGATAGAGTCATCTCATCCGTCTCACCCGGCTGGGTCATTAAATTCGCTATGTATACTACATCAACCCCTGATTTGGTTATTTGACTTGCAACTTCTTTCACCAGCAGATTCGCTATGACGCTTGTGTAAAGGCTTCCGGGTCCTAGAATTATCAGGTCGGCATTCTCAATCGCTTTTAAAACTTCTGGAAGAGCTCTTACTTCTCTATCGAGATAGACATTCTTTATTCTCTTCTTACTTGTAGTTATGTTCATCTCTCCAACTATCTTGCTTCCATCATCCATTTCCGCCACCAGTCTGACCAGCTCATCGCTCACGGGATAGATTTTCCCCCTGATCGCCAGGAGCTCTGAGAGCCTTTCAACAGCCATAGTGAGGCTACCTGTCATCATAGTAAGTGCAGCGAGTATGATGTTTCCCACTGCGTGCCCTCTCAAGCTTCCTTCTTTAAAGCGGAAATTGAAAATTTCTTCGAGCAGTTTCTCGTTTTCTGAGAGTGCTATAAAGTTGTTCCTCACATCTCCAGGCGGAGGGACGTTGAGCTCTCGCCTCAGTATTCCCGAACTTCCCCCTTCATCTGTTACCGCCACAATTGCGGTTATATCCACATCGAAATTTTTGAGGCCCTTTAATAGGGTTGAAAGCCCTGTTCCTCCACCGATGGCCACTACTTTCAACCTCTCACTCCTAACTCTCTATGCTCAATTATCACCTTTTCGCCTGAGGATCTTAAAATCCTCCCAACTTTCTCTGCTATATAAACTGATCTGTGTCTGCCGCCACTGCACCCTATCGAGACAAAAAGAGAGGTCCTACCCTCACTCTCGTATCCCTCCTTTGCCATCTTCAGCATTTTGGATATATCTTCAGCGTATTCATCAACTTGTGGGTACCTTTTAAAGAACTCCCTGACTTCTTCGTCAAGTCCCGTTTTTCCGGAAAGCCCCGGAGTGTAGTAAGGATTTGGGAAAAACCTTGCGTCGAATATGAAGTCAGAATCCGAAGGGATCCCATGCTTGAAGGCAAAACTCTTTATTCTAAACGTGAACTCTATTCTCTCTTTGGATATCTCCTCTAATATCTCTCTAAGCTTTTCTCTCAAGTCCTTGTGTGTCATATTGCTCGTATCTATTATAAAATCCGCCACTTCCCGTATTTCGGCGAGCATCTCCTTTTCCTTCCTTATTCCCTCTTCTATTCCGGTTCCGAGGGGGTGAGACCTTCTTGTTAGCGAGTATCTCTTGATTATATCCTCCGGCGATGCTTCCAAGAATATGAGGATAAGGCGGTTTTTTGCTCCCTTCAGGTATTTCAGCGGATCCCCGAAAGCCTTTCCTCTAGCGTCCACGACGATTGCAGCACCAGGAAAGGGGGATTTCAGCACCAGGTCGTGAATGGAATCTATCAGAACTGGGGGGACGTTATCCATGCAGAAGTATCCTGAGTCTTCGAAAAAACCGAGAGCTGTGGATTTACCTGCTCCCGATAGCCCCGATATAACTATCAGATTTTTCATACAAATTCACCTGCCGGTAAATCGGTTTTACCTTTCCAAAAATCCCCATTGAATTAACCTTCTTCTTGAGCTCTTCAACGTCAGATGTGCTGTATACAAGGACCTTTCCAGACCCTGATCCATTTATATCCCTCAACCTTTTTGTGACCTCCACAGCTGGATCGATGATCCGAACTCCCCTTAGGAATTTTCCAATTCTATCTGAAATCACGGAAAAGTGCGTGCAACCCAGTATAACTTCGTCCGGTTTCCAGTCTCTCACCTCTTTGAGTGCTTCTTGGAGCATGGAATCCATCGTTGAAAAATCCCTGGGATTGTTTTCGACCACTGCAACGAGAGGTTGAATCGCCCTTTGAAAGGTTTCTCTATTCCCCAATTTTTTGACGTATACCTCAGACTTCACGGTGGCTTCTGTTGCCAAAACCGCTATTCTATTTCCGTTAACCGCTTCCACCGCTGATTCTATTATTCCAATGTAGGGAACAGGTAACTTAGGAAGATCTTCCATTATCGAATCCGCGGTGTTGCAGGCGGCCACGATCAGATCCACCTTTTCCTCTATTAAAAACTCCAAATCCTCCATTACAATTCTCTCTAGCTCTTTTTGACTCTTGGTTCCAAATGGCGACCTAAAAGTGTCAGCTAGGTACACGTAATCCCAATTTGGGAATGATTCCAAGAGCCTTCCGAGTACCGATAAACCACCGATTCCAGAATCGAAAAGCCCGACCTTCACTCAGACCACTCCTTAAGCTTTGATAGAAGATCTTCTATCTTTCCTTCAAGTTTAACCCTTTCCAAGACCGAATTCACCAGTGCCAGGAACAGGATCTCTTCCATGGGATGCTCCCCTATGTATCTCTCCAATCCAGCTAAAGACTCCGTGAGCCCTTTTTTCACCTTCTCAACCATCTCTTCCGCCTCGTCGGTTAGGAGGGAGAACTCTCTTCCTGCGAATTCAACCTTTATTTTCCTCATCCCAAATCATCCCCTGGTCTGATGTGGAAGAGAGGAGTTTTTGAAGGCGAGACACGAGCTTGTTGAGAGATTTCTGTTGTTCTTCTAGCAGTATTTCCAGCTCTCTTTTTTCTTTCTCAAGTCTATCGATGGTTTTTCTCTGCTCCTCCAACTCTTTCCAGAGCTGCTCGTTTTCCTCTTTCAAAGAGTTGTACTTCTCAACAAGTTTTTCCACGTAGTCTTCTATCTCTTTGATTATCTCCATTCGGATCACCTCTCCCCTACGGTATATTAGCATATCGATGATATACTCTAAAGCGAGAGGTGATGAAAGGTGAAGCTGTTTTTGTTCGACGGAACCGCGATAGCCTACCGAGCTTTCTTCGCCATAGACAGCACACTTTCCACCAGTTCAGGTATTCCAACAAACGCCACTTACGGAGTTGCCAGAATGATGGTTCGGTTTCTGAAGGAACATCTTAGGGAAGGAGAAGATCATGCTGCGTTCGTGCTCGATGTGCCCCAAAAGACATTTAGGCATGAGATGCTCAAGACGTATAAATCGCATAGGCGTCCTACTCCAGTTTCTTTTAAAGCCCAACTTCCCTATGTAAAAGAGCTAGTGAGTTCAATGGGTATCAGGGTGCTGGAAATTCCAGGATATGAAGCGGACGATGTAATAGCCACCCTAGCATCTCGGGGTAAGGGCAAATTCGATGAAGTGATCATAGTAACGGCTGACAAGGATATGCTTCAAATTGTGAGAGAAAACGTGAGAGTTTGGAGGATAGTCAAAGGGATAAGCGATTTCGAGATCTACGATGAAGAAAAGGTGCTCGAGAAATTCGGGGTACCCCCATCTGGCATTCCCCACCTTCTAGCTCTCATGGGAGATGCTGTTGACGATGTACCAGGAGTTAAAGGGATAGGGGAGAAAACGGCTAGGGACCTTGTTCGGCGTTTCAAAACAGTCGATGGGGTTTACGAAGATCTGGAGAGACTTTCAGGCCGTCTGAAGAGAATCCTCTTGGATGGTAAAGAAGACGCTTACAGGAGTCTTAAGCTAGTGGTGCTTAGAACTGACGCTCCCATCGAGGTGAAATGGGAAGATTTTTTGTACAAGGGATATGATAGAGAACGTCTCTTAAAGGTACTGAAAGAACTTGAATTCTCCTCGGTGATGAAAGAGCTGGGAATCCAAGAAAAGGTGAGAAGAGATTACATTCTTATAGGTTCTGTTGAGGAGTTTGAAGAGGTGATCTCTCAAGCTTCTGGAAAGAAGGTGGCTATTGACCTTGAGACCACCTCTTTGGATCCTCTCAAGGCTGATATAGTGGGAATTTCCATGAGTTTTGAGGAGGGAAAGGCTTACTACATTCCCGTTTCTCACAAAATGGGGAAGAACCTGAACAAATCAACCGTTTTGAAGGGTATGAGGAGGCTATTTGAAAGCTCCGAGGTAATTGGGCAGAACATAAAATACGATCTGTCAGTTTTAAAGGTTCATGGTGTCAACCCGGTGACGCCGCATTTCGACACTATGGTAGCGGCATGGCTTCTCAACCCAGATGAGAAAAAATTTTCTCTCGATGAGTTATCCCTTAAGTTTCTAGGGCATAAGATGATATCCTATGAGGAAGTTGCACCTCCATCACAAAGCCTCCCACTGTTCTCCGGAAACTTCTCGGATGTTTCCACTGAAAGGGCTAAGGAGTACTCGGCCGAGGATTCGGATATCACATATCGTATCTTTCTGAAACTATCAAAGGTTATCTCAGAAAGAGGGTTGGAAACAGTTCTTCGGGATGTGGAAATGCCGTTGATTCCCGTTCTTGTAGACATGGAGCTGACAGGCGTTTACTTCGACTTGGAATACCTTAGGAGCATTTCAGAGAAGTTCAAAGAGAAGATGAAAGATCTGGAAAGGGAGATATTTTCTCTGGTTGGAGAGAGTTTCAACATAAACTCTTCCATACAGGTTGCAAAGGTTTTTGAAAAGCTAGGAATAAAGCCAAAAAAGAAAACCAGAACAGGTAGAGTTTCAACAAGTGCGGAGGTTCTGGAAAACCTCGCGGTTGAGCACGAGATAGCCCGTTTGATACTTGAGTACAGGAAATATCAGAAGCTCAAGTCCACATATCTGGATGCCATACCGAAGCTCGTGAACCCAAAGACAGGGCGAGTTCACACATCTTTCAACCAGACCGGCACGGCAACGGGGAGACTATCATCATCGGATCCCAATCTTCAAAACCTTCCAAAGAGAGACGAGGAAGGACGAGATATCAGGAGATCCATAAGACCCCAGAGAAAAGACTGGTACATATTGAGTGCGGATTATTCTCAAATAGAGCTGAGGGTTCTAGCCCACTTTTCAAAAGACGAGAATCTTGTGAAAGCTTTCAATGAAAATCTGGACATTCACAGAATGACGGCTTCCAGGATTTTTGGGGTGTCGGAAGAACTGGTGTCCGATCAGATGAGAAGGGTTGGAAAGATGGTGAACTTCTCAATAATCTACGGAGTTACTCCTTACGGTCTTGCCGTCAGGCTGAAGGTTCCCGTGAAGGATGCTCAGAAGATGATCAACAGCTACTTTCAGCTCTATCCCGGAGTCAGAGATTTTGTGAAAGGTTTGGTTGAAAATGCTCAAACCTCGGGAGAAGTTCGAACTATGTTTGGTAGGAGGAGGGAGGTTCCACAGCTCCGCTCCAGGGACAGAAACAAGAAATCAGAAGGTGAGAGGATAGCCATAAACACACCCATTCAGGGAACAGCGGCTGACATAATAAAACTCGCGATGATAGGAATTCACAAAAAAATTCGCGATATGAAATCGAAGATGATATTGCAAGTCCATGATGAGCTCGTTTTTGAAGTTCCAGAAGATGAAGTTGAAAATCTCAGGAGCATCGTTAAGGAGGAGATGGAAAATGTTGTTAAACTCGATGTGCCGTTGAAAGTTGACATAAAGGTTGGAAAGGAGTACGAATGAACTGTGTTATAATCGGGGCCGAAAATTTCACAAGGGAGGTTTTTACATTGAGAAGGAGTGTTCTGGCGAAAGTCGTTGTACCAATCATCATAGTTCTGGGCATAGGGATGGGTATAGTTCTTTTCATGAGTTTGGATCTTATATCTAAGAGTCTGAGAAGTTCCGTTGAAAGTCATATAAAGGATGTAGGGGACCAAGCGGTTATGAGTGTGGAAAGCTCTGAGAAATTCATCGAGAAGATGAAGGACAGTCTTATGGCCCAGCACGAGAACAACTTGAAGGTGGTAGTTGAATCCGCCTACGAGGTTGCAAAACATTACTACGATCTTTACAAAGGTGGTCAGCTCAGTGAAAGCGAGGCGAAGAAGCTAGCCGAGGAGGCCATAGGCTCGATAAGGTTTGACAACGGTGCTGGGTATGTCTTCGTTTTCAACGAGAAAGGCACCACAATCGTTCACATTGAGAAATCCCTGGTGGGGAAGAACTTGTGGAACCTCCAGGATCCAGATGGCGTTTACATAGTAAGAGAACTCACAAAGGTGGCGAAAGAGGGCGGGGGATTTGTTCAGTACAAATGGCCGAAGCCCGGAGAAAAGGAACCTCAGCCAAAGCTTTCATATGCTGTGTTCTTTGATCCGTGGGATTGGATGATAGGAAGTGGTGTCTACATAGACGATGTGAAAAAAGAGCTGGTGAAGATTCAAGGTGACATCTGGGAGGATTTGAGGAAAACCCTCATGTCTGTGAAACTCGGGAAAAGCTCTTATCCGGCTATCCTTTCGGCTGATGGAACTTTGATCATGTACATAGATAGAAGTCTTGAGGGGAAGAAGGTGGTCTTCAAAGATGTGAGAACCGGTGAGAACCTCCTGGAGAAATTCCTTCAGAACAAGAACAAGATATTCCACTACTGGTATAAAAAGCCCGGAAAAGAAGGGGCTTTCGAGAAGATAGCTTACATAGGTTGGATACCATCGAAGAAGTGGATGGTTCTTGTAACCGCTTATGAGGATGAGGTCATGGGTGGCGTGAAGAAGGCGATGTGGACGAACATAGTTGTCATGATAGCTGGCGGTGTGATGATTTTCTTAGTGATATGGCTGATCATAAGGAGTGTTGTGGTGAAGGCCATGAAGAAGCTAGAAGAGTTTGCGACGAAAGTTGGAGGCGGTGATCTGACAGCTGAACTTGATTTTGAGAGCGAAGATGAGATAGGAAGAGTTGCAAAAGAAGTAAATGAGATGAGAGATAGCCTGATGGAAATTGTCAAGAACATAAAGAGAGCGGGAAAAGATATAGAGGAAATGGCGAGTGATATGTCCACCATTGCAGAGGACATGAGCTCGGCTGTGGACGGCGTTATGCAGAGTGTTGACAAAGTTTCGAGCATGGCTGACAACGTCGCAGCAGCTGTTGAGGAGACAACTTCCTCAATTGAGGAGGTTGCATCGAGTGCCCAAATGGTCTCAAAGACAGCCGAGGAGCTTTCACACCAGAGCTCGATGCTCAAGGAATCCGTTGGCCAAGGTGAAGAAGCACTTGAAATCATCGTCCAGAGGGTTAAAGAGGTTTCAAACGAATCGCAAAACGCTGCGGGTAGAGTGCAATCTCTCACAGATTCCACGAAGAACATAGAGGAAATAGTCGATACTATAAACTCCATCGCTGAACAAACAAATCTCCTGGCGCTGAACGCTGCAATAGAAGCGGCTAGAGCTGGGGAAGCTGGGAAAGGATTCGCAGTGGTGGCTGATGAGATAAGAAAACTTGCTGAGGAGAGTAGAAGATCGACTGAACAGATTTCTGGAATCCTTTCCAGCATAATGGAAGAAGCTAAAAGTGTGAGGGATATAACAGCTAAGCTGGTTGAGATGATAGAAGAGATGAGTGGGGAAAGTGACAGGATCTCTGGGGTGTTCAAATCCATAAGTGATCAGGTCAACGCGCTTGACAACGTGACGAACAACCTCGCTGCATCCTCTCAGGAGCAGAGCGCTGCAGCTCAAGAAATAAGTGCGGCCATGGATAACGCCACGAAATCTGTGAACGAGGTCGTTGATGAGATCGATGGTGTGAAAGAGCAAGTTGTATCGCTCGTTGATCAGAAAGACAGGCTAATGAGTTCTTCCGAAAAGCTTGTAAAACTGGTGAGGGACTTCGAGCAAGCTATCGGTAAGTTCAAGACTGAATGAAAAAATCTCAGCTATTCTCCTCGCCCCCATGCGGGGGCGATTTTTGTGTTGAAAGATGGAATTGAGAGTGTTCAATTCCGTTGAGGTGCTATGTGCTTGATGATTTAATATCACTTGCGAAGTTAAGCTTAAATATGGTATACAACCCGTTGTAGGGAAAAGGAAGGGAGGAAGGTGAAAAGGTGATAAAGTACATATCCAAAAGGGTTGTACAAATAGTCATCCTGCTTTTTATATATGTCACGATAGTCTATTGGCTCATGGAGGCTATGCCTGGGAGTTTCATAGATCAATATCTGATGAACCCAAAGCTCACACCGGAGGCTAGAGAGGCTATCAAGAAACAATTTGGATATGACAAGCCGGCTTGGGAGAGATATTTGATCTATATGGAAAACTTCGTTAGAGGTGACTTGGGAGTATCATTCACATATTACCCTAGAAAAGTTTTCGACATAATAAAGGAAAGGCTTCCAAGGACCGTTTTTCTGTTTGTCACATCTACGCTCATATCCTACATCGTTGGTTATGGTCTTGGAAAACGCATAGCGTGGAACAGAGGTAGGTTATCCGACAAGGTGGCAACGTTCACTGGGATCATATTCTGGACGATATTCACACCAATTCTGATAACCTTCAACATTTGGTTTTTTGCGATAATCCTGAAGAGCTTAGCTGCTCGTGAAATCTTCCTGGCGGTGATCACAGCCATTGCATCCTACATAGCTGGACATGCTGTGGCTCATAAAATCCTCTCGAGGAAGAAAAACCCCAACGTCATTCACGCCTTCGTAGTAGTAGCTTTGTGGTTTGTATACTCCGTTCTCATGCTGAACCTGGCGTCATCTAGTTTCATAAGAGCTTTGACACTTTCCATACTCCTTCCAGCTGTGGCGTTCTACTTGATAGGGTATATGATAGGTAGCAAAGCTGCGGCTAAGCTTTTCAGAGTGTATGGGAGGAAGTTCGAAAAGGAGGGAGTTACTGAGACCCTCCTTTGGACAGTGGTCACCCCCATTCTGATGGTGATAAGTATGGTAGCCCTCGATGTGGTGCTGAAGAACATGCCGCTCAACCAGTTCATAGATCCAGAAATCTGGAAAAACGCTCCATTTGGTTCTCAGCAAGTATTCTTGGATCTCCTATGGAGTGGTTTGATAATAGTTCTAGCATACACGGTGGCAATAGGAGTCTCGGTGAAGCAGAAAACACTATCTGCAAAGAAGAAATGGTTTTGGGGAATAATGACGATAACCTTTGTAGCGATAGCGATTTGGTGGGCGAACGCTAAGTATATTGACCCTCAAACCACAAAAGCTTTCTACATGGGAAGGTACGCCGCGGATATAATCATGCACATGATCCTGCCGATACTCACCTTAACAATACTCTCTTTTGCCGGATCGATGCTCGTTATGAGGGATACTATGCTCGAGATAATCAAAGAGGATTACATAACCACCGCTAGAGCTAAAGGTCTTCCCGATCATGTCATCAGAGATAAACACGCCGCTAGGAATGCGCTCTTGCCACTCGTTACGAACTTCGTGATAAGCCTTGGTTTCACAGTCAGCGGAGGGGTCATAACTGAGACGATGTTCTCGTGGCCTGGAATGGGAATGGCTTACCTTGAAGCGCTTCGTGCTCAGGATGTCCCGCTCCTCGTGGGACTTCTGGTTTTCACCGGGGTTTTCGTCCTCTTTGCACATCTAGTTGCAGATATCCTCTACGCGTTCTTGGATCCGAGGATAAGGTACTGAAGGGGTGAAATGGATGGCTAAGAGAACAGAATCTATTTGGAAAACCAGATGGGATCTGTTTTTGAAATCCTCAAGAACGAACTGGGAGCTTTTCAAGGAACGGAAGATAGCTATATTCGGTCTAGCTGTTATCATACTCTTTGGGGTTTTTGGAGCGCTTTATCCGGCTTACAAAGGTTACATGAACAACAGGTATGTGAGGCAGCTTGATGAGATAGCCAAACGGATCTACAGTGCATATGAAGAGAACCTCCAAGAGGCTTTCCTTCAAAGCAGGTCGGATATAGACTACACACTCAAGGTGCAAAGTGTGTCTAATAGGCTTGAAAAGGAGATAGATGATATATTCAAAGTTCAAGGAATGAACGCTCAGAATACCTTCAGGGACAGTGTTCAGGATGCAGTTGAGGGATATTTCGACTACAACGCTCGGAAGGCTATGTTCGATTATATAAAGGACACTCTGAGAAGTTCGAAGAATGTCAACGAGGCTGCGGAAAAGATAGCCAAGTATTTCTACGCAAAAAAGATAGAGAATTTCATAAATGACACAGGAGTTTACGAGAAGAGTCAAATCGTTTGGAAATTTTTAGACAGGGAGAAGATAGAGGAGAACCTCAAAAAGTGGGCTAGAAGCGACCCCGTATCTTTTGCGAAGTTTCTCACAGCATATCAGATATACTACAAGCCTGATGATATAGAGAAACGCTTTGATGAGATTATGAGGGTCCTTAGGTCGAAAGCCAGTCTTGATGTGTTTCCACTTTTGGCAAGCCCCGAGGCACTCGATGGAGCGGTTAAGACGAAGGAACTGAAGAGTGCTCTCCTGGATACCGACGTTCTGTACTACATTTCACTCGTGTACGATCTCGGCATGAGTAAGGAAGAGATAGAGAAAAAAAGGTCGGATCTGGCGGAGATGTTTGCAGAGTCCCCAGATTTCGACACATATTCTCAAGCCATTCTCCAGAAAGAGATCGCAGAGATGTTCACAAAAAGCAGAGAAGACTTGGAGAAATTTTTGGAAAGCATGGTTAAGGGCCATATAAAGCTGGAGATAGTCAAGAACTTCGATTTCAATTACATAGCTAAAGAGAGAGCTGTGAGGAATTCTCTGGAGTTCTTCGATGAGAAGTTTCCACAACTTGTGGGATTGTGGAAATTGCTCGATGAATCTGAGAATGCGTACAGAGAGAAGAGGTATGAGAAGCTTGAGGAAGCACTTGGAGAACTTTCAAGAAGGCTTTCCACCCTGACAAAACTGAAAGGCTCTGTCGCGATAATAGGTTTTTGGGTGGACAGCTTGGAAGGTGGAAACTGTGGATACAAAGATGGAGAGCAAAGGATAGGACTCAACTTCAGGAACATAGATTCAAAACTCGCGCCATATCTCTCTGGGATAGTTCAAGCTATATTCAAGGTTAATGGTGGCAAGCTGAGAGCGTTTGCCCAAAAGATTCAAGACACCCTTTCCTCTTCGAAAAAAGCTTCCTCGGAAGAGATCTTCCAAAAGATGTCAGAAATGGCTAAAGGCTTCATAGATCAAGCAAGATCTGGTAAGAAACCGGATTTCAAAGAACTTGAAGACATGCTGTCGAGGTATTACCTAACGAGAAGTGAGGATGAGGAGCTTTCGAAGACCCTGAGCAGTGTGAGAAACCTTTTAAGGGAAGCCTCTGAAGGAGTGGTGGTTTACGATCTTCATTACCTGGCTGAATTCTTCTCCGGAAAGATAGAATCTTACCTCGGGAAAGGGGAGTTCCTATCTGAGGTTCAAAGTGAGGATAATCAGTTCAAGGAGATCCTGAAGGGTAAGAAGAAAGTGGAGGATATAAACAAGCTTTTAACGGATTTTAACGAGCTCATCCGGCAACTTGTAGTGAAAGTGGCATCTCTGGACTTGAAAGATGTAAGGCTCACGAGTTACTACAGGGAGTTGACGGAATCCCTAGTGAATGTCTACGACCAGTATTTGAACACGATAAAGAATGTGTTGAGTAGGGAAGGTCTGAATCCAACCGATTCCGTCGCATCATCGATCATAAAATCCGCAGCTTTCATAGAGCTCTATGAGGTATCGAAGGCGTATTTCTTCTCAAGTAAACCGTATGATCCTATCACGGGAAATGATGGACTACTTTCAAACCCAGCTAGGCCTTCACCAATGCATCCTTTTGGCACAGATCCACTCGGCAGAGATGTGTTGAGTCAGATGATGTACTCAACTCCTAGAGAGTTCATTTTGGGTGTCACAGCAGCGTTCATAACGGTGTTCATAGGTACGATAATAGGGGCCACCTCTGCTTATTATGGTGGCGCTGTTGACACATTCTTCATGAGGTTAGCTGACATAATAATGCTGTTTCCATCTTTACCGCTTCTGATGGTCCTGTCTGCTTTCATAGAGCTGACACTTTTCAAACTCGCTCTGATAATAGGTGTTATATCCGGTTTCGGATCGATAACCATTGTGCTCAAATCTCAAGCCTTGACGGTTAAGGTGCGCCCATTCATAGAAGCCGCCAAGAGCGCTGGAGGATCTGACTGGTACATAATAAGAAGGCACATAGTCCCGAACATCCTGCCTCTGTCATTCCTCTACATGATGTTCTCAGTCACAGGAGCTATATTCACAGAGGCTGTCTTGAGTTTCTTTGGATTGGTGAATATAAAGATGAGTTGGGGAATAATCCTTTACACCGCGAGTAGTCAGGGGTATTTGATAGGGACGAACATAGGTACCTTCTGGTGGCTGTGGGTTCCAGCTGGTGTGGCCATAACTCTGATATGTTCGGCGTTCTACTTCCTGGGTAGAGGGCTTGAGGAGATAGTCAACCCAAGGTTGAGAAAGAGGTGAGATACATGGAAAGAACCGTTCTAAAGGTTGACAACCTCAAAATGTGGTACAAGACAAAAATGGGGTATGTTCGGGCGGTTGATGGGATATCCTTCGAGCTGAAGGAAGGGGAGTCTTTGGGAATAGTTGGAGAATCGGGATGCGGAAAAACCTCGGTCTCAATGACCGTACTCAGGCTCCTGCCGGAGAACGCAGAATTCAAAGGTGGGCATATATACTTCGATGATGGATCTGGTCCAGTTGATGTGGTTTCTTTGCCAGAGGATGAAATGAGGAAATACAGGTGGAGAGGTATGTCGATGGTATTCCAGGCTGCTATGAACTCACTAAATCCGGTCTACAGAGTTGGAGATCAGATAGTTGAAGCCATACTCAACCACTTTCCAGACATGAGTGTCGATGAAGCCAGAGAAAAGGCAGCACAACTCTTTCAACTCGTTGGACTCGATCCCAAGAGAATGGATCAATACCCTCATCAATACTCAGGCGGAATGAAACAGAGAGCGATAATAGCGATGGCACTCTCCTGTGATCCCAGGTTGATAATAGCGGACGAGCCGACCACGGCTCTTGATGTCATTGTTCAGGATAGGATACTCAAGGAGATGAAGAGAATCCAGAAGAAACTCAATATGGCTATGATATACATATCCCACGATATCGCGGTTATAGCAGAGGTGTCCGACAAAATAGCAGTCATGTACGCCGGGAAGTTCGTCGAGTTTGCGGATTCGGTGACCATATTCAAAAATCCTGCGCATCCTTATACATACGGACTTATGCACGCCTTTCCAAGCGTTGTGGGTCCAAAAACCGAACTCACCACGATTCCAGGAGAACCCCCGAACCTTTTGAATCCCCCAAAAGGTTGTAGATTCGCTCCTAGATGTCCACTGGCGACGAAAGAATGTTGGGAGAAAGAACCTGAGTATGTTGAGTTGGAACCAGGGCATTGGATCGCGTGTCACCATCCGCTCGAGAAGGGAAAAGAGGTGAAATTCAATGAAAGATAATAACGTGATTCTGAGGATAGAAAATCTCAGAAAACTCTTCCCGGCGGAGAGAAGGATATTTGGAAGAGTCAAGCTGTTTGTTCACGCGGTTGACGGTGTGAGCTACGAAGTGAAGAGAGGGGAATCTCTAGCTCTCGTTGGAGAGTCCGGATGTGGTAAAACCACAACGGGTAAGATTTTAGTCGGTCTTTACGAACCCACATCCGGAAGGGTGATCATGGAGGGTGAAGATGTAACCCCGTATCTTTTCGAGAATGCCAAAAAAGCGGAGAACTATTTAAGAGAGCAGTACCTCGAAAAGTTCAAGGATCCCTCGAAGATTGAAAATGACTTTGATAAGAAAATATACGAGCTTTATGAAAGTCTTGGAAAAAGTGGTTCAAGGTTCATAGATCATTTCTTGAGAGATAGGAAGAAAAAAATGATAGAGATAAGAAGGCGTGTTCAGATGATTTTTCAAGATCCCTACGAATCCCTCAACCCCAGAATGACGATATTCGACATAGTTGCCGAGCCGCTCAACATCCATAATATAGGTACGGTAAAGGATAGGGAGGAAAGAGTTGCAAGCTTGCTGGAGGAGGTAGGACTCACCCCGGCAGAAACCTTCATGTTCCGATTTCCACACGAGCTCTCCGGTGGCCAGAGACAGAGGGTCGCCATAGCGAGAGCTCTGATACTCAACCCTTCGTTTGTCGTGGCCGATGAGCCAACCTCAATGCTCGATGTTTCCATAAGAACCGGTATAATGAAATTGATGATGAGGCTCAGCGAGGAGCATGGAATGAGTTACCTTTACATAACACACGACCTAGCAGTCGCCAGGTATATGGCCGATAAGATAGTTGTAATGTACCTGGGGAAGATCGTGGAAATGGGAGATATAGAAGAGGTGCTTCACAATCCACTCCACCCTTACACAAAAGCACTCCTCGCGGCTATCCCGGTTCCGGATCCGGAGTACAAGCGTGAAGAGCCCAAGATAAAGGGATCTATCGCTAAGCCGATTAATCCACCACCAAGGTGCCGATTTTACGATAGATGTCCACTCGCAACGAAGGAATGTGAAAAGCTTCCGCACCCTGAGTTGAGAAAGGTATCTGAGAATCACTGGGTTGCTTGTCATGTGGTAGCTGGAGAAGTGAAAGGAAAATGAACGGGGACAATAGTCCCCGTTATTCCTTTTCTTCATCTTTGAGGGTATCGTATCCCATCTCTTTGAGAAGTTGTTGAACTCTGACGCTTGACTCTATTCCCCTATCCTCGTGAAACCTTATCTCTGGCGCTGTGTAAATTCTCAGATTTTTAGCCACATAGCTTCTGAAGTAACCTTTCGCCTTTTCAAAAAGATCGATGACATTTTTTCTATCCTCTTCCGAGCCCAGGTAGCTTATGTACACATCCGCATATCTTTTATCTTTGGAAAGCTTGACCCTCGAAACAGTCACAAACTCCCTTCTCACTCGTGGGTCCTTCATACCAGCAACAGCTTCACTTATGAGCTTTTGGATCTCAGACTCCAGCATTGATTTTCTGTAGACAGGGTTCATATGAATCACCTCCAGCGTGATTTTATCAGATATCTCTCTGTCGTTTTTCAACTGTCTTTATGCTATCACTGTAAAATGACTTTGAGGCACCTCTATATATCTCTTGACACAATATATGCATTTAGTATATATTATCGAGCAGGAGGTGAGGTTATGAGCAACGGAAGAGGTTATGGAAGAGGTTATGGATGGGGTGGTGGATGGTACGGAAGAGGCTATGGCTACGGATGGGGCGGAGGTCCATGGTGGGCGAATCCAGCTTGGGGATATCCGCCACAACCACCGGCTTACGGGCCATATCCATACGAAATGCCGCTTGAAGATGAGAAGCAGATGCTCCTTGATTACAAGGCGTATCTTGAGGATGAACTTAGATATGTCGAACAGAGATTGAAGGAAATAGAAGAACAATTAGGGAGGTGAGAATTATGCCACTCGGTGATGGAACCGGACCGCTCGGACTTGGACCTGGAGTTGGTGGAAGAGGTCTGGGGCCATGCAGGTACTTCGGGTACTATGGCTATGGGTACACCCCCTGGACTTACAGAGCATTCACTTGGACGAGACCGTTTTTCAGTGTGTTCAACCCTTGGACTAGAGGTTATGGCTATGGATGGGGAGCTGGTTGGAGAAGAGGATGGGGCTGGAGAGGCGGTTGGTGGTGGTAAAAAGAAACCCCGCCCAAAACGGGCGGGGTTTTCATTTCTTCTCTCTTCTCTCTATGACCTTATCCACAATTCCATACTCCAGCGCTTCATAAGCTGTCATGAAGAAGTCTCTATCCGTGTCTTTCTCAATCCTCTCAAGAGGTTGCCCGGTGTGCTTTGAGAGTATCTTGTTTATTGTGTCTTTCACTCTGAGCAATTCCTTGGTGATTATCTCGACATCTTTAACTGGTCCTTGAGCTCCGCCCAGTGGCTGGTGGATCATTATCCTTGAGTTTGGAAGAGCGTACCTCTTTCCATCTGCTCCTGCCGCTAGAAGAACTGCTCCCATAGACGCGGCTTGTCCCACAACTATTGTGACCACATCAGGTTTGACGTATTGCATCGTGTCGTATATTGCAAGACCAGCTGTGACAGATCCACCGGGAGAATTTATATATAGGTATATATCCTTTTCTGGATCTTGGGCTTCTAGAAAGAGGAGCTGGGCTATAACCAAGTTCGCCACGTAATCGTCTACTGGATATCCCAGAAATACTATTCTATCCTTCAAAAGCCTCGAATATATGTCATAGGCTCTTTCAAAGCGTCCAGTTGTTTCTATAACAACTGGTACATATTGATTCTTCTCATTCTTTATTTCCTTCATCACTATCTCCTTCACCTCCGAGGCTCTTTTTAAACTCCTCTTCCGTCACTTCTACTACTTTCGCTTTCTCTACTATTTTGTCCAACACCTTGTTTTTCAAGAGAGCCCATTCCAGATCCTCCCGTATTCTCGAATCGTTTTTCACGAGAGCCCTTGCCTTCCTCGGGGATATCCCCCAGAGAGAAGCCAGGTCTTCCGCCTCCTTTTCAAGTTCCTCCTCTGTGACCTTCACCCCTTCAAGCTCCGCCACTTTCCTTATTCCATAGTTCTCTCTAAGGTTGCTCAGGAACCTCTCCTTTGTTGCTTCTTTCAGTTTCTCCTCATCACCAAAATCTTCAACGAGTTTCTCATATTTCCCCTCTTCCTTCAGCCTTTTCATCATATCTTTTTCCATTCTAGAGAGGGTTTTCTCAGAAAGTTCAACCTGTGTGTGACCGACTAGCCAATCGAGCGCTTGATCTCTGAGTACTTGCTTCATCGTGGAATCATAAGAGTCTTCTCCTTCTTCCTTCAGCTTCTCCTTCAGCTGCTCTAGGGTTTCGAATTCGTTGTTCACAACTTTTGCGAATTCATCATCGAGTTCCCGCAAGATTCTCTTGTAAACTCCTAAAAGCTCCAACCTGTAGTGAAATTGATGATCTTTGTATTCTCTGTCAAACTCGACTACTTCTCCCTTCTTTTTACCAATCAGGTCTTTCACAAAGGGCCTGTCGTCTTCTTCAACGAGTATGTACTCGTACTCCTCATCTCTTATCACTTTACCTTCCTCTGTTGAAACGGTCATTTTTACCTTCACCAGGTCCCCATATTCTGCTTCTCCTTCTTTCTCCTCGCGAAGTGCGTGCTCTTCCCTCAAGTCCTGTAATCTCTGATCTATGTACTTCTCTATAAGTCCTTCTTTTTCCACCTTCTTCAACTCCACCTGAGAGTAATCATCGATCCTCACCTCTGGCTCAAGGTGGTACTCCACTCTTACAGTCGCTTTGCCATCCTCTACGCTGCTTTTCACCACTACGGGGGCTAATAAAGACCTTTCAATCAGCTTTTCCTCAACTGCTTTCTTCTCTAGATTTTCCATCAAGTAATCTTTGAACGCTTCGCCAAGCCTGATCTTTAGAACATCCTTCGGGACTCTCCCTTTTCGAAATCCTGGTACTTCGACGATTTTGTTCAGCCTAACCGCTGCGGCGTTCTCAGCCTCTCTGATATCGTCTTTCCCGAACTCATATTCTACTAGTATGTAGTTTTTGTCCTGCTCTAGAACCTTTTTTTCCACTTCGTTTCACCTCTCTTTTTAATTTCGGCAGTATAGTAACACATCATTTCAACTTCGCATATAGCGTATTGGATTCGATCAGCTTTTTCACCAACTTGAACACATTCTCATAATCCTCTAGATTTATCACAGAAAGTGGTGAGTGTATGTACCTGCTCGGAACGGATACGACAGCAGCAGGTGCTCCTTTACCTCCTCTAGCGATCGATATGGCGTCTGTTCCACCTGAGGTTCTTCGCTTCATCTGATAGGGTATTCCACTGTTTTCAGCGATTTCAATCAGCACCCCTAGTATTCTCCTGTCTATCACATAGCCTCTATGAAAGAATGTCAAAACAGGTCCGTCACCGAGGTGAGTTGCCCATCTATCCTTATCAACGCTTGGAAGATCCCCAGCTGTTGTTCCCTCCAGTATGATAGCGGCTTCGAGATCCAGCTCCTCCATGACCACAGAGCTACCCAGGAGACCTATTTCTTCTCCCACCGTGAATATGAAATACGTATCGCAAAGTGGGGTCGATTCGTGGATCAGCTTCAAGAGCACCGAACATCCAACCCTGTCATCGAAAGCCTTTCCCGTAGCGAACTTCCCACTTTTCTCGTATTTTGTCGTGAAGTAGGCGTAATCTCCTACTTTTATATCTCTCACCTCATCTTTTTTGGAAGCCCCGATGTATATCTTTAGCTCGTCGAAACTCAATTTTTCCTTTTTCTCCTTCTGAAGATGTATGGGCTGGTATCCCACAACTCCCATTCTTCCATTCACAACTAACTCCTTCCCAACAACTACTCTGGGATCAATGCCGCCAACCGGTTTGAACGAAAGCGTACCATCCTCGTTGATCGCGGTTATCATGAGAGAAACCTCATCCATATGGGCCAGGAGCCCTATCTTCATCGGGCACTTCTTTCCCCTTTTGAGCGCTATCAAGTTTCCCACGTTATCTACTTTCACGTCGTCTACCTTTCCCTCTATTTTTTCCTTTATGAAATTTCTAACCCTTTCTTCATCCCCAGAACCACCGTTTAAGTTTGTGAGTTCTCTTAAAAACAACTTCTGCACCCCCTCAAATACCCGCGGCTATGTGGGCTATAAGCCTAGCGGTCTCCTGAATGTCCTTTGGATCCACAACTTCAACCGGCGTGTGCATGTGAAGGATTGGAATCGATAGAAGGAGCGTTTTTATTCCAAGCCAGGCAATTCTTATTGAATCCGTGTCCGTGCCCGTTCTCATGGGCAGTGGCTCTATCTGGTACTTTATTCCGTTTTCCTCAGCTATTTCTGTGGCTTTCTCAACGAAATCTCTGTCTATGAAAGGCCCGATACCTATTGCAGGTCCTTTTCCCATGTCTATTTTCTGTGTTCCGTTGATGTTCTCTGCGAACGTCACATCGACCACTATTGCATAATCAAGCTGGAGTTGATACGCCACGGATCTCGCCCCAGGTCCACCGACTTCTTCCATACTGGAGAATACGAAATACGCATCATTTTTAAGAAAGAGCTTCCCAATATTCTCCGTGGCGAGAATCAGCGAGGTGCACCCAGCTCTGTTATCGATCGCTTTTCCACATACTTTCCCATCGAGCTCACAAGGACTTACGTCGATAACCACTCTATCACCGACACCTATTTTCTTCCAGTCTGACATAGATGCGTCTAGGAGGATTTCATCGTACCCTTGCACTTTCCCCTTTTTCTCAGGTGGAGTTATATGCGGAGCCATTACTCCTATAGCACCTTTTATAACTCCACTCCTCGTGTAAACCTTCACCCTGCTCGCTGGAAGAATCTTTGGATCCACTCCACCAACTGTCTCAAGATAAAAGAACCCATCTCCGGCTTCTTTTGAAACCACCAATGATATCTCATCCGCATGGGCGAAGATACCTATCCTTTTTTTCCCTTTCCCATGGCCTTTGACTTCATGAACAAGCCCCCCTAGGTTCGTTCTGAAGCCTTTTCCGAGTATAGATTCTATTTCCTCTATCACTGACCTCTCCATCCCAGAAGGACCATCAATCGAAGATAATTTCATGAGGATCTCCGATGCATTCACGCTTTCACCACCTCTTCAAAATCCACTTCATCCCATTTGTCTATCACAACCCTACCAGCCCGGACATGGGCTATAGATGGCACTTTTTCCACACCTTTATCATGCGTCATCCTATCAGATATCTGTATGAGTGTTGGCTGGAGATCAACCGCCATAATCACAGCTTTGTATCCTTCGTTCAGTCCAGCTCTTATAACACCTTCAGCTCTTCCGAATATCACGACGGATCCTCCGGCCATGATCTCAGCTCCTTTGTGCAAGTCTCCAACGACTATTACATCCCCAGAGTGAACTATCACTTGGCCAGATCTTATGTTCCTTTTGATGACTCTCGTTCCGGATTTCGTTTCTCCCTTTTGAACAACTTTCATCCCGGATGACGAGCCACTTTCCTCTGGCTTCCCAACCAGAATTCTACTAACGCTTAAACCAAAATCCTTTATCCTGGAGATCATCTTTGGAATATCCTGAACATGCTTTGAATGATTCTCGATGAACAAAGCAACCTCATCGCCCTTTGTGAAGAAACTCCCCATCTGAGTGAGCTTGTCCGTTATCTCAGTGAGGATTTCCTCTATTGATACGTAATCTTCTACCATAAGAATCAAGCCGTCTTTGGTCATCTTGAAATCGACCACCTGTATCACTCCCCAACTATCTCAAGGACTCTCCTTATATCCTCGGCGTGCTCTTCGTTACCACCCGGTGTTTCCAATATCCATGGCACTTTTCTAACTTCATCAAACGACAGGAATATTTTGAAACCATCTCTGCCTATATGGCCAAATCCAATGCTCTCATGTCTGTCCTTAGCTGCTCCCAAAGGATATTTTGAGTCATTCAGATGAATCATTTTCAACCGTTCCAATCCCACCTTCTCGTCTATCTCATCTAGGAGTTTTCTCACACCACTTGGTGTTCTTATATCATATCCGGCATCAAATCCGTGGCAAGTATCATATGTCACCCCAAGTCTTTTTGGAAAAGCACTCATTTCTATCATTCTTTTCATCTGATCGAAATTGTAACCGATTGCACTGCCTTTCGGTGCGACGTTTTCAAGGAGAATCACGACTTCTACGTTTTCAGTTCTTTTGAGAACCTCGTCGAGCCCCTTAACTATCAGATCTATTCCCACATCTTCACCACTACCCAGATGACTTCCAGGGTGAATATTGAGATACTTTATCCCCAAAGCTTCGCAAATTCTCATCTCTTTTTCCAAGAGATCTATCGACTTTCTTCTCACATCATCTTTTGGAGAAGCTAAATTTATCAAGTAACCACTATGACAAAACGCGGCTTTGTGTTCTATCCTGTACTTTTTCATGTTTCTTTTGAACTGGTTTAAAACATTTCTATCCGGGATCCGAGCTTTCCATTGCCTGGCGTTGTGGGGAAATATCTGAAATGCGTTTCCTCCAATTTTCGCCACTTCCTCTGGAACTTTTTGAAAGCCCCTGGATATAGGCATATGAGCACCAAGATGTATTTCAGAGTTCAATACTCTCACCGGGTTTCAGAACCCTACACTTTATATCTATCTCGCTGACCTTTTTGCAGAATTCCTCCGGATCAGCCTCTATCAGAGGCCATGTGTTGTAATGTATGGGAACCACAACCTTGGGCTGTATCATCTTCGTAGCCATGAAGGCATCTTCGGCATCCATGGTGTAATTTCCACCGATTGGAACAAAAGCTAAGTCTATGTAGTCGTTTGCCAGGAGCTCCATATCCTTTGAAAGCCCCGTATCTCCAGCATGATAGACTTTCCTGTGATCCATTTCTACTATTGCACCGGCGGGATTTCCCGCGTAGATTATCTGCCCATCTTCCAATATTGAGCTTCCATGGTGCGCTGGGGTGAGCTTCACTTTCATATCCCCAAAGTCGTGCTTTCCTCCTATGTGCATTGTGTGAATTCTGTCAATGCCTTTTCTCTGGAGGTACACACCTATTTCGAAGTTCGCTATAACAATTGATCCATGCTTTTTTGCTATTTCTACGGTATCCCCTAGGTGATCTGCATGCCCATGTGTGACTATTATATAGTCTATCTTTGGAAGATCTTCTATTTTCAAGGTTGCCGCTGGGTTACCGTTGAAGAACGGATCGATGAGGATGTTCCTACTACCTTCTATCATGACAGTTGCATGACCAACGTATGTCACCTTCATCACGATCCCTCCCCTTTTTTCTTGGAATGCTTCTACTCTGCATTATATTACGGAATGGGAGATATTAATAGAATCCTATCCGCACAAGATTTCCACTGTTCTCAAGGAGGGATCGCATACGTTGCTGGACTTTAGACAACCTTTCTGAGAAACTTCAACCCCAAGGTGAGACCCTTTTTCGCCTTCTCTTCACTTCCCTCCCAAACGGGATCCTCATGTTCTATGCTCAAAACGTAGTCATAGCCTATCTTTCTGAGCTCGAGCACCAGCTTTCCCCAATCTATCTCTCCAAAGCCGGGAAGTCTGTATGTCCACCAGCTTTTCCCGTTTTCATTCGTTCCCCAATGTCCGTATATCCCTTGCTCGTAAAGTCTAGATTCATTCAATTCGACATCCTTTGCGTGAGCGTGGAAGATCCTGTTCCCAAACTCTTTTATGACGGATATGTAATCTATTCCCAGCCAATACAGATGAGATGGGTCTAAGTTTAGGCCGAAAGAATCTGGCGTTATCCTGAAGACTTCCCTCCAGATCTGTGGTGAGTAGAAGATGTTTCCTATCTCTCCTTTTTTTTGCCATCCAACCATAGGGCAATTTTCTATCATCAATTTCACATTCTTTCTCTCTGCATAAGCTATAAGCGGTTTGAAAACCACTTCGAATTCCTTCAAATTCTCCTCCACACTTTTTGTTATATCCCTACCAACAAACGTTCCCACCAGCTCTACACCAAGCATACTGGCTGCATCTATGGCCTTCTTCAAATGATCGTTTATCATCTTTCTTTTCTTCAGATCGGTGTCCAAATTGTTGTCATAGTACGCGAAGGCAGATATCATGAGTTCGTTTTCCTCCAGAATCCTTTTGATGTTTTCAGCGTCACCCTCCGTGAAGTTCTCAACGTCTATAGTTGTGGAGAAGTAATCCCTATCACTCGTTGGTGGCCACACTGCCACTTCAAGAGATTCAAATCCGACAGAATGCGCCCATCTGGCAATCTCATCAAATTCCAGCTCTCCAAGTGCCACAGTCAGAAAGCCTATCTTCATCTCCTTCACCCCCGTTGAGTTAAAGAGGGTTGGCTTATGCCAACCCTCGTGAGAGTTTGTGTTCAGAAAACCGATTCCGGGAAGTAATAGTCTTTCGCGTTTTCTTGGGTGATCGTCTCCGTTGACAAGATGATCTCTCTTGGTATTCCCTTCTGATAGAACCCACTGAGCTTTTCCCCCTTCAAAGCCATAACAGCGAGATTTATCGCCGTTGCTATCATGTTTGGTGGATATGTGAAGTCCACGTGCACCAGAGAGTTGCCATCCATGATCATCTTCACTATGTGCTTTTCACCGGCTCCTCCAACCAGAATTATGTTCTTTGTTCTTCCCGCCTGTTTGAGAGCCAGAATGACGCCAAGGAGCATGTCGTCGTCACCTGTCCAAACTGCATCTATCTTGGAGAACTTTGTCAATATGTTCTGCATGACTTCGAAAGCTTTCTCTCTGCTCCAATATCCAGGTTGCTGAGCTATTACCTTTATGCCAGGGTAGTTCTTTATGGCGTCTTTGAATGCATTGACTCTTTCCGTGTTTATGGAGCAGGGAATACCTTCGATGATCACGACGTTCCCCTTTCCACCAAGCTTCTCAGCGATGTACTTTCCAGCCAGATATCCGTACATGTAGTTGTCTCCGGCGATGTAAGTGTTGTACTCCTTTGAGTTGATCCCCCTGTCAACGATCACGGTAAACACACCTTCTCTGAACGCCTTCACGGCGATAGGTGTGAGTGGGGCAGACTCGTATGGATTCAGCACTAGCGCGTCAATTCCTTTTGCCAAGAGAGCTTGAACTTGTGCTATCTGTTCACTGGGTTCCCTCGCTGTGACAAGGTAGAATTCAACCGTTGGATCATTCTTGTACTGATTTATGGCGTACTTCGCCCACCACACCATTCCAGCAGTCCAACCATGATCAGCAGCTGGTATAGCGACACCTATCTTGAATTTTGCGAAGATAAACACACTTAAAGCCACCAAGAGAATTGCTAGGAACTTTCTCATGAAAGACACCTCCCTTTGAGATTTGCCCCGTTCAGGGGTTATTCCCTACTGAGATTTTGGAGAAACACAGCTCCTATTATGATCAATCCTTTCACGGTTCCTTGGAGGTACACCGCCACATTCAGCATAACCAGCATATTGTTGATGACACCCAGTATAAGCGCTCCAAAGAATGTCCCAATTATGCTTCCCTTTCCCCCGTTTAAACTCGTTCCTCCTATGACAGCTGCTGCTATTGCGTCAAGCTCAAATCCGTTTCCCGTAGATGAAGAGCTCACAGAGCCCATCATCGAGGAGAGTAAAATTGCAGAAGTGGTAACTGATACTCCACTGATCACATAAGTCCATATTCTCACCCAATCCACTTTTATGGCTGAGTAGTAAGCCGATGTCTCATTGGCACCCACTGCGAACACGTATCTACCCAGTTTCGTACCACTCAATATTATGTGGGCTATTGTGGCGTAGAGTATAAAAATGAGCATGGGAAAGGGGATTCCAAGGACGAAGCTCATGCCGATGCTGGAATACTTTTGAGACATGCTCATGTAAACTCCACCGTTTGCGAAGTTGAGAACGAGTGATCTGTAGATGGCCATACCACCAAGTGTTACAACAAATGCGGGGACTTTCCCTTTGGTGACAGTGATACCTGTTGCTAGACCTAGAAGCACACTTAAGCCATAGGTTGCAAGGATTGCCACGAGAACAGATAAGAAATTATCTCCAAGCTTGTTGACCACCTCTATAGCAAACGCTCCGAGCAAGGCAACCATTGATCCAACCGAGAGATCTATCCCTCCAGCTATCATCACAAACGTTGCACCTATAGCTATTATCCCAACATAGGATGTCTGCCAAAATATGTTCAATATGTTTCTAACTTTTAGGAAGGCAGGGCTCAGAATCCCTGAGATTATCACCAATCCGATTAGAACGATGATGATTCCATATTTTGAAAAGAACTTGGAAAACTCGATGATGATCGCCCCCTAAACCCCAGTTGCATGATATATGAGATTCTTTTCACTTATCTCTTTCTCTTGCAACTCTGCTACTATTCTTCCCGACCTCATGACATATACCCTGTTGCTTATTCCAATGATCTCTGGAAGATCGGATGAAACCACTATGAATGTTGCGTTTATCTTGTCTATCAGATCTCTCATTATTCTGTAAATCTGCCTCTTGGCATTTACATCCACTCCTCTGGTCGGCTCGTCAAATATAAAAAGTTTCGCCCCAGTTTCCACCAGTTTGGAGATGACGACCTTTTGCTGGTTTCCACCACTGAGGGTTTTTGCGATTTGATATGGACTCCTGACTTTTATGGAGAACCAATCCACATAGCTGTTGAACGTGCTTACTTCGCTACTCTTTTTCAGAAGTAACTGGATGTGCTTCTCAAGATTCATGAGAGTCGTGTTCTTATAAGATTCCAATATTTCAATTATCCCAGCACTTTTCCTATCTTCTGGCAGGTATACTATTCCTCTATCTTTCGCCTCCCAAGGTGAATTTATCGATAATTCCTCCCCTTTGAATATGATTTTTCCTCTCAGCTTCTTCCTGATACCTATGATAGTTTCCATGAGCTCTGTTCTCCCAGATCCAACCAAGCCGTAAAATCCGAGAATTTCACCCTCGTGGACTTCAAAATTTGCATCCTTTACCTTTCCATCAACGGAAGAGAAATCTTCAACTTTGAATACCACGTTCTCCTTAGGCTTGGGCTTCTCTGGATACATCTCGGACAGCTTTCTACCCACCATCATCTCGGCTATTTCCCTCTCGGAAAGATCCTTTGCTGGCCCCTGAAACACCTTTCTGCCATCCCTTAGCACGATTATTTCTTCCGCTATCTCTTTTACTTCCTTCAATCTGTGCGATATGAATATCACAGTTATACCCTCACCTTTCATTCTTTTTATCAGGTTGAATAGGTTTTCCACTTCTCTTTCACTCAGCGTAGACGTAGGTTCGTCCATTATCAGCAAGCGAGCATTTTTTGAGATGGCTTTTATTATCTCAACTAGTTGCTTTTCAGCTGGTGAAAGTTCCGACAGCATTCTCAGTGGGGAGATAACCAAATTGAACCTTTCAATCAGTTCTCTACTTCTCTCGATCATTTCTTTCTTCCTAAGTAGGATCTTTCCCGAGATCTCGTTTCCCAGGAAGATATTCTCGTAAACCCTCAAAGAGTCTACGAGATTCAGCTCTTGAGGTATCAAAACTATTCCCAGGGCTTTGGCCTTAAGTGGATTCAAATTGGTCTCCTTCCCGTCGACGATGATCTTCCCCTCAGTTGGCTGGAGAAACCCGGATATTATCTTCATGAGCGTGGATTTTCCAGCACCGTTTTCCCCAACTATTCCGTATATTATTCCTCTCTTGAACGAGGAATCGACGCTGTGAAGAACTCTGACCCCCGAGAAATCCCGGGATATCCCTTTCGTCTCAAGGATGAACTCATCCATTTAATTTGACCACCCTTCCTTCGATATGGGACCTGACCAGACTTTCCACGACCTTCACCGCCATATATCCGTCTTCCGGAGTGGATATGGGATCCTCCAGTCCAAGTACAACCTTCGCGAAGTGATCTATAACAGGCATCCTCCAATACGGATCTTTGTTGGTGAAGAGCGGTTGAAGCTCTATGCTCCCATGGAATTCAACAGGTTTTGCCAGAAAAATATCTATCCTGTTTGGGGAACCATATCCCACCTTGATGGTCCCATACTCACCGTACACGGCTATGTAGTTCTCCTCCAATCCCCTCGTCACCCAGTTCACGTTGAGACTTGCCAGAGCCCCGTTCGAGAGTTTCAAAACAGCACTTGCTATGTCTTCAACATCCCCACTCTTTTCGAGGGTGTTTATCATGGTGACGCATTCCACTATTTCGAGATTCGTGAGATACCTTATCAGGTCTATCTTGTGAACTCCGAGATCTCCAAGAGCTCCAAACGCAGCTCTATCTTTTTCGAAAAACCATCTGGCAGTTTCTGACCAGTTTTCGGGTCCAGGATGCCCGAACATGGTTTTCACGAATCGCACTTCTCCCAATATCCCGGATTCCAAGATTTCCCTGGCTTTCATGTGATGTGGGAAAAACCTTTGAGAGTGGTTAACCATGAGAACTCTTCTCGCATCCTGGGCAGTCTCGATCATTCTCAAAGCCTCGGAAGATGATGTCGCCATCGGTTTTTCAACCAGAACATGTTTGCCTTTGCTGAGCGCTTTTATGGAAATCTCCGCGTGGTATACATTGGGAGTGGAGACAACGACGGCATCTATATCATCCCTATTGAGCATGGTTTCGTAATCTGTGTATGTGTCTACCTCTATTTTGTAGAGTTTCTTTATCTTTTCCATTTTCTCCTCGTGTGGATTGGAGAGGGCGATCAATTCCGCGTATTCAGAGTTTATTATGTTCGGTATGTGAAGAACTTGCGCGATCTTCCCCGTGCCAATAACTCCCATCCTCAGCTTTTGCATGTGTTTACACCTCCTGCTCTCTTAGGAAAAAGGGAAAAAAGCCCAAAGTGTGTCTCATGGGAGAAAGTGGTTTTCTAGAACCAAGGTAGTGAAAGACTTCTGAGTATTTGCACCCCACTTGAATTCCTCTGAATGCAGGCGCATGTACAACAGAAGGCAAAATCTCGTTCTCGAAAACCTCAGGCTTGAAGGATCCCTTGAGAAGGTTTATCGCTTCTCTCTTTTTCTCATAGTGGTCTGATATGTCAACCGCAACGTTGAAGGAAAAGTTCACGCTCGACGCCGGTATTTCAAACATAAAGATTTCCCTTTCTCTTTTTCTCGCCAAATGATAGGTGATTTTTGACACCACTTCGTGGTCAACCAGGATCTCCCTTTCCCAATGGGTGAACACCATATCGGGGTTTGACGACGTGAAAATATCCTCAAGTTGCCCTCTCAACCGATCTTCATCTATGCTAGCAAAAGTGTGGTCCAGCAAAAGAGGGATTCCACCAAGTCTCTCGATGGATTCTTCAAATCCGTGTGCTCTATCTCCACAAGCGACAACAACCTCCACTTTCCACCCTTCTGAGGAAAGAAGTGAAATAGTACCTCCCATACCTATTATTGGATCGTCAGAGTGTGCTGCAACGACAACGGCGCTTTTCGGCAAACCCCTCACCCTTTCTTTCCAGAGCTTGATTCTCGAACGACGAGTCTGGGTGAGAAAACGTATTTTCTGACCCTTATTCTGCTACTGATCATATCCACAAGGGACTTTGCGGCCGCTTCTCCCATTTCCTCTACTGGTTGATGAACAGATGATAAAGATGGAGAAACGGTTTCGCACAGCTCCTCATCGTTGTCAAACCCGACGACACCTATGTGATCAGGAATTTTCAGGCCTCTTTCCTTTATGGCCCTTATCGCTCCGATTGCTACGAGATCGTTCATGCAAAAAACCCCATCCACATTCTCCGCCTTGAGAATTCTTTTCATCATCTTGTACCCTTTCAGCTCGTCATACCCTGTTGGATAGACTCTCGGTGAGAGACCGTGATCCTTCATTGCGGCTTTGTATCCCTCCTCGCGTTGAAGAGAAACGTAGAGCTCATGTGTTCCACCGATATGAACGATGTTTCTGTATCCCTTGTCAATTAAATGCTTGGTTGCGATATACGCACCGTGAAAATTGTCTAGAACTATGGACACAACATTTTTATACTCGTAGTTTTTGTCGAATACCACGACGGGCAGAAACTGTGATACCTCTTTCACCAGGTCATCACTGACCCTTGAGTTTCCTATGATTATTCCATCCACTCCAAAGAAGCGTAGTTTTCTGATGAGTTTTTCCTCCCTCTCAAGATCTCTGAAAGAATCCATCAGTATGACTAGGACATCTTCACCGCACACCCTCTGCACACCTCTTGCCAGTTTTGCGAAGAAAGGATTGGTTATATCTGGGACTATGAGACCTATAGTGTGTACCCTTATTCTGCTACTCATCCTCCTCGCATAGTAATTTGGTGTGTACTTGAGGTCCCTAGCTATTTTCAAAATTTCCCTTCTTTTTTTCTCGCTGACTCTTCCTTTTCCGTTTAGAACCTTTGAAACGGTCGAAACGGAGACATTGGCTATCTGAGCGATATCCTTTATGGTCACCAACGTCAGTCCCTCCAGTTCAGGTATCCTTCACTTCTAGACTATATTTGCTCTGAAATTTTTCAAAGGGGATTTATCACCGCTGAAGGGGAGAGATTGTGTATTTTCATGGGATAAACTCAAAGGTTGCTTCCATTCGCATGAAAGCACATATTTTCGCAATAAAATGGATAGAAATCTGGCGTAAATTACCATGGATTCTTTTGAGACAACGTTTTCGCAATATGCGCAAGGGACACATGTGGTGGGAAACACATAGCTTTCTAAGTGCCAGCCGCTCTAGATCTTTGTGTGTCATTCTTTGACGCTTCCAGAGGTGAGCCCCTTTATTATGTACCTTTGTACCAGCAAAAACATGGTAACGGGAACGAGGGTTGACATGAGTATAGCGGCCATCAGTTCGTTCCATCTAACAGAGCTTCTGGAGAAGAACTGGTACAATCCTTGGGTTATAGGCATCAACGTATCGGTCTTTATCAGAGTCAGCGCCAGGATGAATTGCTGGCTCCATCCGGTGACGAAGGCGTATATGAACACAGATACCATGGCTGGGCTTATCATGGGTATAACAATCCTGGTTATAACTGAGTAATCAGAGCACCCATCTATTAAAGCGGCTTCCTCTATTCCCCGAGGTATGGTTTGCATGTAGGATGTCACGAGCCAGGTCGACAGAGGAATGGTGAATATCGATCCTGACAGTATCACCGACAGATAGGTGTTTATCAAACCAAACTTTTTCATGATCACATATATGGGAACCAGAAGCATTATGGGAGCGAACATGTTGGCGTATATGACGAAAACCATGAGAGGTTTTCTCAACCTGAAGTGATACCTTGCGAGAGCGTGTCCAGCTGGTATGGCGACAAGAAGCGAAATCACACTTACACCAATACCGTATATGAAACTGTTCAAGAGATATCTGGGTAGCCGAGGAACTATGTTAAACGCTGTGACAAAGTTCGTGAGCGTGACTTTCTCAGGGACAAGCGGCATAGGTGATTTCCAAGGAAGGTTTGCAGGCCTCAAGGCTGTTATAACCATTTGGTATATGGGAAGTAATAAAAACGCCATCAAGAGCAGTGCCATTATCTGGTAGAAGATCTTCTTCCCCATCCTTCCCCTCATGATTCCGTCTCCTTTCTAAGTGTTCTTATGTAAAAGATAGATATGATTGTGACAACTGCCACTTGAAAGATGGTCATCGCGGATGCCTTTCCTATTCCGCCAAACCGTGTCATGAGGAACGCCACCTTGTATATCGCTATCGGGAGAGTCTCAGTAGCGCTCATTGGCCCACCCTTAGTGAGTATCCATATGATGTCAAACGAGTTGAAAGTCCAGACTGTTGATAGGAGCGTAACCGTCAAAAGAACAGGTTTTATCATCGGAATGGTTATGTAGAAAAATTTCTTGAGATCTCCTGCACCGTCTATAGTCGCCGCTTCATACAGACTCTCTGGGATGGTCTGCAAGCCAGAAAGAATCATGATTATCATGAAGGGAAGTCCCATCCATGCGTCCACGATCATGGTTACTATGAACGCACTGGTTGGAAGTGAGAGAAATGTTACGGGGTGATCCACGACGTGGAGATGCATGAGCAGAGAGTTGAGAACTCCAAACTCGCTGTTCAAAGTCCAAGCCCACATCATGGAAGCCATCGACCAGGGTATAGCCCATGGTACTATCACAAGCGTTCTGTAGACCTTTTTTCCAGCTAGATACCCACTGTTCAGGAGGGATGCCCCCAATGTTCCTATCACCACTTTTATGCCCACAGATCCAGAAACCCATATCAAAGATTTCCAAAATGCGGATAGGAAATAGGATACCTTTGGGTTAAAAAGCTTGAATGTGAAGAGCCAGTTGTAGTTTTCGAAACCAACGAATTTTCTGAAAAACGGATTCAAAAAGCTGGCATGGTAGAAGGAATCCACGAAAACTTTGAAAAGCGGATAGATTATAAATATGGCAAAAGCGGCTATCAGTGGCAAAGTTAAAACGTAAGGTGTCTTTTTATTCATTCCAAGAAGCCTCCATGAAAGCGGGGAGGGAGAACCTCCCCGCCATTTTTGATTACTTCTGAAGTATCTCTATTATCCTAGCAGCCTGATTAAGAGCGGTTTTCGCATCTGAATATCCAAGCAACACAGATTGTATTGCATCGAGTATGGCCTCCTGCGTTCCCTCCCAATCCTTCACACCGACCGCTTCTGGATATCCATAGTTGATAGCCTCTATGTAGGGTTTCCAATACCATTTCTGAAATTCCGGGAGCTCTTTTTCCTTGATCATCGGCGGAACGAATCCAAGTTTGAGATCCCATTCTTTCTGCTTCTCAAAGCTGGTCATGTAGTTCATGAATTCAACAGCAAGATCGACGTTCTTTGACTGGGAAGAGATGGATATACAATCGGTGACTATGACCGTCGAATAAGGCTGGTTCGAACTGGGCCCTCCAGGTATCAGGAAAAATCCAACGTTGATTCCCTTCTCCATAGCCTTTCTAGCGTTGTGAACATGATCTATGTACATCCCAACCTTACCCGTTTCAAACAATTTTATGAGATCTTCCCTTTTCCACTCAACTATGCCAGGCTGAGCGTACTTGGAGAGATCTTTGTAGAATTCAAGTGCCTTGACACCTTTTTGATCGTTTATAATAACTTTTCCGTTCTCGTCAACAATTCTTCCTCCGTTTGCATAGAGATACTGCTGGAATTGGGTGACCGTAGAGACGAATTTCTTTCCAGCCATTGCGATTCCGTATATTCCCTGATCCGGGTGGTATATCTTTTTAGCTGCTTGAAGAAGTTCATCCCAGTTTGTCGGAACCTTCACACCGTATTTATCGAAGAGGTCCTTGTTGTATATGAACACCTTTGTTGACATCGCTCTGACTACTCCCCAGATATGGCCCTTGTACGTGACAGTTTTCCAAACGGTATCGTAATACAGTGCTTTCTTCTCAGGGGTGATGTACTTGTCCAGAGGAATTATAGCTCCCATATCCGCGAGAGCTGGTATCCACCTAGAACCGATGTACATGACGTCTGGTGCAGCTCCAGCTCCAATTGAAGTTATGATCTTGTTCCACAGTTCTCCCCATCCCACGAACTCCATCTGGATTTTCACATCCGGATGGGTCTTCTCGAACTCTTCTGCTATGGCTTCCTGATCTTTTATAGTGTATCCCCCACCTATTGGCATGAGCACTCTAAGCGTTCTGGCGGCGAAGACTTCCACCGTCAGGACCAGCAGAAAAACCATGAAGAGAATTCCCAGTTTCTTCATACCACCACCTCCTAAGAATGGGTTTGGATTTCATGCGAGGAGCACGGATACCCCCATATTCTCGATGACTTTCTTCATTCTCCTCGCTCTCTCCGATTCATCCACAACTATGTAATCCACTTCATCTATGTCCGACACTTTATAGGGTGAAACAATCCCCAATTTACTTGAATCCGACACAACGACAACTTTAGATGAGTTTTCGATCATCTTTCGGGCTATCAATCCCTCCTCATAACTATCGAAGGTTATTCCCTTTTCAACGTCTATACCGTTTACTCCTAAAAGGAACACATCCGCTCTGACCCTCTCCACGAAAGACATCACCTGTGCTCCAATGCATTCAAACGAACCTTCTCTGACGCTCCCACCGGTGTGAACAAGGGAAATAGGTTTTTGGGCGTTTATAACTGCCCATGCTGTTGTTATGGAGTTTGTTATAATAGTTAGATCGCTTAGCTTCGAATGGGATATCTCCTGGATGATGTAGTAAACGGTTGTCCCACCTGATACGAACACGACGTTGCCATTTTCCAAAACCTCCAGTGCCTTTTTAGCTACACGTATTTTCTGACTCTTTCTCCTCTCTAGTTTCATGAAAAATGGAATATCGTGGTGGAAACTCCTCAGCAGAGCGCCGCCCCTTTTCCTACTGATGAGTCCCTGCGATTCTAAGAAACTCAGGTCTCTTCTCACCGTTATTTTAGATATACCGAGTTCATCGGCTATCTCATCAGTGGTTGCATATCCTTGCCTCTTCAATATCTCCATTATTCTTTCAAGCCTTACTTCCTTCATTCGATCAGCTCCTAAATTTATGTTGATCGATTTAGATCATAACACGTCGATATGAAATATGTAAATTTGTTTTCCAGCGAAAATAGTATGTATGAAACTATAACAACCAGTTACCTGCGTTTAGAATCGGAATTCTTGTTGAACTGCTTTAATTTCTCATCAACTTGTGAACAAGTTAAAGCAAAACATAGCGATATGGCTCGATTTCAGGTGATAATTGATCATAAACTTCTGAGGCTGTTCAAGAATAAGTGGGATCAAGTTTTGCCTGAAAGCTTGGATTATATATAATCAGGAAGGTATCTAGTATGATCGTATTATGATCCTTTTTGATTGAGATTGATTCTGTTCCTCTCATAACCATATTCTCTTTAGGAGGTGGGCTTATGGCACGTTTCAGATTCTTCCTGATAGTTTCTTTGGTAGTTGCTGTTTTCAGTTTAAGCTTTGGGGTAACTACTATAAGGTATGGTGTTTGGATGGTCGAACAGATGGATGGAATAAAAGCTCAAATAGCGGCCTTTGAAAAGGAACACCCGGATATCAAGGTGAAACTTGAGGTGGTTCCTTGGGAAAATTACTGGACAAAACTTCAAACGATGCTTGCTGGTGGAAACTGCTGGGATGTATTCGCGATGGATACAGGATTCTACATGGAGGATTACGTGATAAGGGGGGCTGTCCTTGATCTGACACCTTATATCGAGAGGGATCACATCGATCTCAGCGTGTATCCCAAGATGGTGCTCGCCATACATAGATTTAATGGCAGGTACTACTCATTGCCAAGGGATTACGACACCATAGCACTCTATTACAACAAAGATGCTTTTGACAAAGCTGGTTTGAAATATCCGGATGAGAGTTGGACCTGGACAGATGTAATCTATGCAGCAGAGAAGCTCACGATAAGAGATAAAAAGGGCAACGTAGTGCAGTGGGGGATAGTTTCGGATCCTGGCCTTGAAGCGGTGCAACAAGTTGTATTCCCAATGATGTACTCGAATGGCGTTGAGATAATCGGTAAAGATGGTCACATGAATATCGATGTTCCTCAGGCAGTTGCCGTTTTGAGAAGTATAAGGGACATAACTAAGCATGGCTATGCTCCAAAACCTCTTCCAAACATCCAGGATTACTTCATCTCTGGTAAAGCTGCAATGATGTTGGAAGGTAGTTGGATGTTAGGATACTATGATAAAAACATAAAATCATTCAAATGGGGCGTTGCACCGTTCCCACCTTTCGGAGTCAGGGCAACTATATCAGATTCCCTTGGAAACGTCATTTGGGCTAAATCCAAGCACAAAGAAGCAGCCTGGACCTTTGTCAAGTGGCTTGCTGGGAAAGAAGCCGCTGAGATACTCGCAAAAACGGGAGCTGTCATCCCCGCCTACAAAGGCACTGCGGATATGTGGGTTAAGGGTTTCCCGAAAGAGCACCAGAAGGATGCAGAAGTGTTTATAAAATCCGTGGCGTTCACAAACCCATGGCCAAGGGCTCTCGGGGAAAGCAAGTGGTTTGATAGATTGACGAGCTACTATCTCTTCGAAATAGTCTCTGGAAGGCTGGACGTTGAAAAGGGATTGAAAATGGCAACAGAGGAGATAAACAGGATAATAGATCAAACGAAGAAAAGGTATTCCAAGTGAATATAAGAGGCCCCTCGGAGGGGCCTCTTTGGTTTCACCTATAAACATGAAGGGAGACAGTAGCTATGAGGATTCTGGGAGGTATTAGTAGGAAAAAGCATGCGATGTATTTTCTTTTGTTTACTGTGGCATCCTTTGTATTCAGTTCTCTTGCTTACTATATCCCATTTGGTTACGGGATAAGGCTCTCTTTGACGAGCTATGATGCCATTTCAAAACCCATATTCATTGGCTTTGACAACTTCAAAGAGCTATTTCAGGATCCGGTCTTTTGGGTATCAACTAAAAATTCGTTCATATACGCCCTGTACGTTGTGCCCACCATAGTCATACTGAGTTTTCTCATAGCTACCGGGTTGAATAAAGAAACTAGGCTCATCATGTTTTTAAGGGTTCTTTATTTTCTCCCTATGGTGACTTCCTCCATAGCTGTATCCCTGGTATGGAAATGGATATTTCACAGAGACTACGGAATTTTGAATAGAATTATGGAATTTTTCCATCTTCCAAGGCAGGATTGGCTTGGTGACCCAAAGCTTGCACTTCTCTCCGTTGCAATAGTGGGTATATGGGGGGGCCTCAGCTATAACATAATCTTGTTTCTCGCTGGACTTCAAAACATCCCAAAGACCTATTATGAGGCTGCGATGATAGATGGTGCAACCAAAAAGGATATGCTTTTTTATATAACCGTACCTCTCATGTCTCCTATCACTTTTTTCGTTCTTGTAACAACTACTATATGGTCAGTTCAGGTATTTGATACCGTTTTCATAATGACCTCGGGTGGCCCTGGATATGCCACTTACACATTGGTTTATTACATCTACAGGAATGGATTCTTTTGGTTCAGAATGGGGTATGGTATGGCAATAGCATGGGTTCTTTACGGATTCCTTCTCATTCTGACGATTATACAATTTGCTCTTCAAAGGAAGTGGGTATATTATGAGTAGGAAAAGGAGCGTTTCCGATATTGTAGTTCTTATTCTTCTCATATTTGGAGCTTTTATCATGTTCATGCCATACTGGTTTATGGTCATCCTATCTTTTGAAACGCCGGAAGAGACCGCTTCTGTTCCACCACATTTGATTCCCCACAATCCAACCATGGAAAATTATAGGAAGGTTTTCATAGATATGAATTTCGGCCTTTACAGTCTCAACACTGCGTTCGTTGCAGGTGCACTCGTTGTAGCGCAGGTTCTCTTTTGCTCTATGGCGGGATATGCTTTTGCTCGCCTGGCGTTTCCCTTTAGAAGGATTATATTCCTGATATTTCTTTCGGTCATGATGCTTCCAACCGTGGTGATAATAATTCCACGCTACCTCTTGCTTAAGAATCTGCATCTTATCAACACTTTGAGTGGAGTGATACTTCTTGAGATATTCAGCGCGTTTGGGATATTTCTTTACAGGCAGCACTTTTTATCGCTCCCGATTGAGCTTGAAGAAGCTGCTGTAGTCGATGGAGCAAGTGTATGGCAGATATTCTGGAAGATCGTGATGCCTCTTTCTAAGAATATAACGATGTCTTTTGGCCTTCTAGTTTTCATATACGGATGGAACTTATTTCTCTGGCCACTGATAGTGCTGACTTCTCCTGAAAAGAGGACCCTCCCCATAGCCCTTGCAATGCTACAAGGTAGATACTTTGGAGATTGGGGAGCGATGATGGCTGGGGCAGTTGTTGCTGCCGTTCCACCAATAATACTCTTTATATTGGCTCAGAAGAGTTTTATAAGGGGGATAGCTTTTGGAGGGTTCAAATGATAAGTTGCTTCAATAAAGCTCATGGGTTGTTATTTCATAAAGATCAAGTGTAGATTCCTATGGATTCTGATATGTAATACAAGGTGATGTTTTCAAGGCACCTAGGGTTTTCTCAAAATTTTGAAGTTCGGAGGGGAATGTCAGGGAATTCTACAGTTTTTTGGAGAATCGCATATGAGAAAGGGGTTAGGAAGATGGATGCACCAGAGAGGAGGCGATGATGAATGCCAGTGGAAAAAGAGATATTCGATCAAAAAACAGAATTGAGGGAAGTTTTGAAGTATCTCAGAGATTTCAAGGAAAAAGAGAAATGGAAGGAAAAGCTGACAGCTGCGGACGAAGTCTACTTCATAGGTTGTGGATCGTCCTACTACATAGGAATAGCAGCTTCCAAATACTTTACCGGGACTACCGGTAAAAGATCCAGAGCTCTTCCAGCTGGGGAGATCCTTGAAGCCCTCAGATGGAATATTCCGCGGGATTCAGAAACAACCGCTGTTCTCATATCCCGTTCTGGTGAGACGACAGAAGTGATTGAGGCGACAAAGATGTTGAAAGAGAATGGGATCTTCACACTCGGGATAACACTCGAGCAAGGAAGTTCTCTTACAAAGGTCGCAGACAGCAACGTGACCCTTCCTTTAAAAGAGGAATCCGTAGTCATGACAAAGTCCTTTACGTCTATGCTCATGTTCTTGATGAATATGAGTGATTTTGTGGTGGGAATTGATAAATCGGGACTTTACGAGGATCTCTTGGGTATATTGGAGAGACAAATGGATTCCTGGGAAAAGGAAGCACAAGAGGTTGCAAAGAAAGGGAAGCACTTCGTTTTTCTGGGAGTGGGACCTTATGAGGGGATCGCCAGGGAATCTGCTCTGAAACTCCAGGAGATGTCTCTCACAACGACGGAAGCCTATTCCACCTTGGAATACAGGCACGGGCCAAAGTCTTTGGTTTCAAAAGACGTGGTTGTCGTCATATTCGGTGAAGGTGAATCTAGCAAAAAGCTCGCCAAGGAGATAGAAAAGCTCGGGGGGCATACGCTTTTGAGGAGGAGTTATGCTAAAGGATACGAGGATTCCTTCGTTCTCGTGATTTTTTCCCAGCTTCTCGGACTCTCCCTCGCGAAACTGAAAGGGGTCGATGTTGAAAGTCCAAGAAACCTCAGCAAGGTGGTGATAATAGATGAATAAGGTAAAACTCGTGATCGTGGGAGCTGGGAGCAGGGGTTATTACACCTTTGGGAGGATAGCGAGCGAGAATTCGGAGAAGTTCGAGATAGTCGCCGTTGCGGAACCTGATGATGAGAAGAGAAAAAGATTTGTGACAAGTTACAAGGTGGATCCCAGCAATGCCTTTTCAGATTGGCGGGAGCTTCTGGATAGAATGGGAAAGGCAGCAGATGTGGCGATAATAGCGACTCCTGATTACGAGCATGTGGAGCCCGCTGTGGCTTTTGCAGAGGCGGGATACAACTTGGTGCTGGAGAAACCTATTGCTCCGCGTCCCGATGACCTTGTCAGAGTTCATAAGGCGGTGAAAAAATCGGGTGTTGTAACGCTCGTTCCGCACGTTCTCAGGTACACGCCGTTCTACAGGAAGGTAAAGGAAATAGTCGATAGTGGGGCTGTAGGTGAAATAAAGGGAATAGACCACAGAGAGCAAGTTGGGTTCTTTCACTTCGCGCATAGCTTCGTTAGGGGAAACTGGAGAAGGGAGGACGAGACGGCCCCGTCTATATTGACCAAGTCGTGCCACGATATGGATATAATGCTGTGGCTACTGTCGAGTAATATTAAAAAAGTGAGTGCATTCGGAGATATTCTGTTTTTCAACGAAGATCACAAACCCCCTCAGGCCACTGACAGATGTCTCGACTGCCCTTTGAAGGAGGATTGCCCCTATTCCGCTGTGAAGATATACCTCCTTTCTGGGAATACCGGCTGGCCTACCAACACGATAACAACGGATCTTTCCCGGGAGGGGATATTGAAAGCCTTGAGAGAGGGGCCTTATGGAAGATGCGTTTTCAAGTGTGATAACGATGTTTGTGATTACTACGCCGTTGCCATTGAGTTTGAAGGTGGCGTTATGGGAACCTTCACACTGACGGCCTTCTCGAATGAGATAACGAGGCACACGACTTTATTTGGGACACACGGAGAAGTTACAGGGGATCTCCTCAGAGGAAGGATAGAGCTCAAAGTTTATGGAAAAGAGACGGAGCTTATAGAGGTGGAAACGCCAAATTCAGGTCATCTTGGAGGAGACGAGGGGCTCATGGAACACATGTACAGAGTAATCAACGGACTTGAAAAACCGCTGACAACCATAGAGGAGTCTTTAGAAAGCCACTACGTAGCCTTCGCAGTGGAAGAGAGCAGGAAAACCCATCGCTTTGTGGAGATCGAGGATTACAAAGGGAGGTTTTACAATGAAAGATCTTAGACAGGTCCTTCCGATGTTCTCTATATGCTCTTCTAACACGTTCGTCTTGAGGGCTTCTTTGAAATTCTTAGCGAAAACTGATAGGACGATTTTGATAGAATCCACCTCAAATCAGGTCAACCAGGATGGTGGATACACCGGAATGAAACCAAAAGACTTTTCGAAGATGGTGATCGAAGAGGCCTCCAAATTTGGCATACCAAGTGAGAAAGTCGTCCTCGGGGGAGATCACCTTGGCCCACTCCCTTACAGGGATTTGCCACCTGACAAGGCGATGGAAAAGGCAAAACATATGGTTTGGGAATATGTGAAAGCGGGGTACAGGAAGATTCATCTTGATACGAGTTTTCCCCTTGGGGGTGAGAATTTCTCCTATAGACTCGCTGCGGAAAGGCAGGCCCAGCTTTGTGAGGTGAGCGAAGCGGCATGGAGAGAATCGGGAGGAGAACCACCATTCTACATCTTAGGTACGGAGGTTCCACCTGCTGGAGGTGGCAGGGAATACGAGGATTATGTGACAGATCCTCACGAGCTGGAAAATACCGTGCAGATGACAGAGGAAGTGTTCAAGAAACATGGGCTTGGTGACGCTTGGAACAGAGTAATAGCGTTTGTGGTGCAACCTGGAGTGGAGTTCTACAAGAACGCCGTCAGGCTTTATGAGAGAAAGAGATCAGAAAGCTTGAAAAGAGTTATAGAAAAGCATGCGATGGTATTCGAAGCCCATTCCACGGATTTTCAACCTCTCGAGCGGCTCGTCTGGCTAGTTGGGGATGGATTTCATATTCTCAAGGTTGGGCCTGAATTCACCTTTAAATTCAGGGAGGGGATATTCGCACTCGAGGCGATCGCAAAGGAGCTCTTTGATCGGGATTTTGGAGTATCGAAAACGGCGATCGATGTCATGGAGAAAAATCCGAAAAGCTGGGAGAAGTACTACGGGGAGAACGAAAAGGTATTCTGGAAGTACAGTCTTCTCGATAGGATAAGGTATTACTGGGGTGTGGAAGAGTTGAGGGAAGCACTTGGAAAACTCTTCGATGTTTTTGATGGAGTTGAAGTGCCGCTTGGATTGATTTCTCAGTATTTTCCAGAGGTCTTTTACTCCGTCCTTGAAGGTGATGTGAAGCCGTATGCTTTGGACCTAGTGGAGGCTAAAATTCAAGATAGTGTCAAAAAGTACTTGAAGGCGGTGAGTTAAACTTGATCGTGGTTGGAGTTGATGGTGGTGGAACGAAGACCGAGGCTGTAGCTGTAGACAGGTTTGGAAATGTTGTTGGTTCTGGCGTCGGTGGAAGCTCGAATGCAGTTGAGAATGGCAAAGCGGAGACTAGAAAGAGCCTGGAAGAGGCCCTGAGTTTTGTAAGGGAACTGAAGGACCCAGATTTGAAGATAGGAATGGGGATGCCTGCAGTTGGTGAAATTCGTGGGATAGAGGATTTCTACTCCGAAGTGGTCTTCGAGATTCTTGGAGTGAGGCCAGTTGTCGTTGTCAACGATGTGGTGGTAGGATGGTATGCCGGTACCAAGGGAGAGGATGGAATACATATAGTCGCTGGAACTGGGAGCATAGCTTATGCGAGGAGAAATGGAAGGGATGCCAGGTGTGGAGGTTGGGGAAGCATTATAGGTGATGAAGGAAGCGCTTACGATATAGGTATTCAGACTCTCAGAGCCGTTTCCATGCAACTCGATGGTAGAATGAAGGAAGGCCTTCTGAAATCTCTACTTTTTGAGAAGCTTTCCTTAAAGGATGAATATGACTTCTCAACGTGGGTTTACAAATTGGGTGAAAACCGGAGGAAAAAGATTGCTTCCGTGGCGAGGATAACGTATGAGGCGGCTGAAAGTGGAGACAGGGTTTCAATCGAGATACTTAAAAGAGCAGGAGAAGAGCTTGGAAAACTAGCATTGGCGCTGAGCAGGAAGCTGGATTTCAAAAGGACACTCGTTAGCTACAGCGGTGGTGTGCTTGAGAAAAACAGGTTCGTGAGGAAGAGCTTTGAGGAGTTCGTGATGTCGAAAGTTCGAAATGCCAGGGTGAAGAGTTCCATATGCCCGCCTGTCTTTGGGGGAGTTATCATGGTTTTTGAGAGAATGGGAATCCCCGCCCTTGATAGAATTCTCGGCATGTGTTGAGAAAGTACAAGTCTTTTCTTTTCCACTTTTAGGTGTGATAATACTTCTGAGGTGGTAGTTTGATAAAAGCCTACCTGAGGGAGAACGGGGTAATAAGCGAGACTGATTTGGAGAAGGGGAACTTCATAAGGGTCATAGATCCGACGAAAGAAGAAGTAAAGGCCCTAATGGATCTTCTGGATATAGATGAGGACTTCATAGTTGATCCTCTCGACGAAGAGGAAAGAGCGAGAATCGAGTTCGACGATGAATGCGTTTTGATAATCTTGAAAGCTCCTGTGAAAGGTTCCGAGGAAAGGCTTCCATACAGAACCACTTCCATAGGTGTTATCGTGACTCCTGAGATATCGGTGATGGTCTCTAAAACTCCCCTGTCGTTCATAGACGATAGGATAAAGCTGGGGGCTTTCAACATAAACAAAAGAAGCAGGATGTTGTTTCAACTCATGAATGTGAACGCGAACGAGTTTTTGAGACTTCTCCATGAGATACACAGAAGAATTGACGAGATAGAGGAGGAGCTCCATCGTTCTTTGAGGAATCGTGAGATAGAGATGCTCATGAACTTGGAAAAGAGCATAGTTTATTTCGTTACCTCTTTGAGATCGAACGAGATGGTTTTGCAGCGTCTGATGAAGGGGAACGTTATACCCCTATACGAGGAGGACAAAGACATACTCGAAGATGCGATGATAGACAACCGCCAGGCTTTAGAGACGGCGAATATCTACAGCGATATACTCTCCGGCATGATGGATGCTTACGCATCGATAATATCCAACAATTTGAACATAGTTATGAAGGTTCTGGCCATAGTGACAATAATCATGGAAGTTCCAGCAGTCATCACCAGCTTTTACGGCATGAACGTCCTCTTGCCATTTCAGAAGAATCCTCATGCCTATTTCTATGTGATAATGTGGTCGATAATAAGCGTCGTTTTACTCCTCTGGTGGTTCAGAAAGAACAGATGGATTTAGAAGGGCTTATCTTCTTGCCATCGCACTTCACATCTTCTCCTTCAAACACGACACTTTTGCATTCAAATTTTCCATTCCAGCTGGTTTCAACGACTCCTTTTTTTAGCAGGAGGTACTCTACTTTGCTCTTGTTTAGGAAAACATCTCCCGCTTCGCAATTGCCCACATGCTTTATGTAAAACATCTTGCCATCTTTCCAGCCTTCTATGATGCATCCTTCTTTGGAAAGGCGAGGCTTTGAATAAAGGACGACGAAGTTCAACCCGTATGAGTCAATTCCCATCCTAGCTTTTCCGCACTCGCCGAGCTCGATCCTCTTGAACTCCTGCTGGTTTCTTCCAACAAGTGAAACGTAGCAGTGTCTTCTCTTCCCCTCTATGTCCCACCAGGCGATTGCTATAGCTCCACCTTTCGCTGAAAAATCGTCCACACCTCCGAGATTCTTAGAGAGGCGAAAGACGAGTTTGGAGTTGGTGTCGTAAAACACATACACTGGGCTACCTCCGATCATGGAGGCTTTGAAGTGCCATCCCCATATCAGAACTGGCTGAAGGAGAACCAGAAAACTCATCTTTTCTCTATCACCCCGTAAAGAACACCACTTTTTCTGCTACCCACCACTTTATCAACCTTTATTCTGTCAAAGAGTGAGTCCTTCTTGTGTGCTTTGAGAATCACCCTCTTTTTGGCCACTCTGAGCATTTGCTTCACGTCTTCCTCGCTCACTCTGTCATAAGATGCGAATGGTCTGAGTGGATTCATGGAAGAGGATTCGTATTTCGGGTTCTCGAACATTGGGTCGCAGTAAACGACGTCATAAGAATCTTCATAAGCTTCCCTTATGAACTCTTTCATATCAGCTTGAATGAGTTCAATCCTGTTCATGGCATCTTCTATCCACTTGGTTTTTGGCTTGTATCTGCTCATTCCATCTTTCACAACTCTGTATATATGTGGGGATTTCTCGAGCCCTATGACCTTCCCTTTGGGCAAGAAAGCCGCTATCAAAATGGCTTCTGAACCAAGCCCAAATGTGGCATCCAAAACGAGCTCTTCTCCTTTCAATTTCAAAGCCTCTATCAAATAGTCCCTTCCGCCATTTTTGAGATTTTTCATTCTTATCTTGGCAACGGATGGGTGAAAGAACAGCTCTCCACCTTTCCACTTTATCACCAGTTTGCCACCAGCTTCTACGACATAGTAGAAATCCACCTTTTCCTCTTCTAGCTTTTCAGGGAGATGCCTTCTTGACACATATTCTACTCCCAGCTCTCTTGCGAGCTCTCTAGCCTTCAAGACTTGCTCATACCTTGGCTTATGGGAAGTTGTTACCACGAACTTCTCCACCCTTTTTCATCTCCTGAAGTCTGTTTTCCAAGTTCCTGAGCTCTATGTATTCCCTGTTTAGGCTTTCATAGGTCTTTCTGAGGCTTTCGTTCTCAGATTTGAGCTTGTAGTACTTGTAAAGGTTGACCGATATCAGGAACACAAACAGAAATATCATCAAAAATACGGCAAACCTGTAGAGCTTCATTTCAGACCAGTCCTCGCGATTCCCCTTATGAAATACTTCTGAGCGAACAGGAAGAGCACTATCACCGGGAGCACGGAGAAAGTTGCCGCCGCCATGAGCTGGTTGTAGACATCTCCAGCTTCGCCTCTGAAAGTGTACAACCCGACGGGAAGTGTCCTGTACTTTGGATCGTTTGTGACGATGAGCACCCACAGGAAGGCGTTCCAGCTGCCCACGAATTTCAAAAGTGCCCCTGTTATTATGACGGGCTTCGATAGTGGCACCGCTATTCCCCACAAATACTTCCAGTTCGAGCATCCGTCTATTTTTGCCGCATCGTACAACTCCCGTGGAAGGGTCAGAAAGTGTTGCCTTATGAGAAATATAGCAAACACCGAGACTATCCATGGGATTATTAAGGCGTAGTATGTGTCTATCCAACCAAATTTGGATATGGTGATGTAGTTGGGAACCAGCAAAACCTCTCCCGGAACCATCATAGTGGCCACGAATATCCCGAATATTAAGTCTCTTCCCCTGAACCTGAGGATGGAGAAGGCAAAAGCTGCCATGGAAGCCATTATCACCTCTAGGATCGTGGTTGATGTTGCAACGAAGATCGTGTTCACATAGTACCGCCCAAAAGGAGCTGCGTTCCAGGCGTCTGCATAGTTCTGAAAAACGTTCGCCCAAACTTCTTTGAAGTTGAAGAAGACCGCGGCTCTGTATTTCTCATCCCTCAGGTACACCCCTGGAACGTCCCTTTTCAACACGAGCTCTATTATCTCCCAGTATTTCTCCTTATCGTACTTCACCCTCACATTCTTCACGATCATGGGTGCCTTTATCACCTTAAGCTCACTCATGGAATCCGAGTAGACCTTTCTAAGAACCGATAGTGCTTTGCTCTCTCTTATGAGTCTTTTCACAAAAGTGCCAGCTTTCACATTCTTTGGGACAAGCACCTCCAACCTCGAAAGCTGGGTTCTCAGAAGTAGAGATTCAGGCAAGAGTGCTGTGAGCTTTTTCTTTATATCGGCCATTGTATCTGAATCAGAGATAATTTCCTCCACATCGGTTCCGCTTTCTGTGAGGACGTTCATAACGGAGGATATTGCGTTTCTCAAGTCGGATACCCTCTTGTACGCCAAGTCTGGTTCAAATCCAAGGCTCCTCAAGTAACTTGCCAGCTCATCGTCGAGTTTCCTTGAAAATCTCTCCGTAAAATTCTTGTACCCCTTGCTCTCAAGCTCTCCAATTTTCTCCAAGTATTGAGAAAGCAATGGAATCTCCTTAACCCTTTTGTTGAATATCTTCACCCTGTCTTGAAGTGGTATGAATTTGGCGACTATCTCTTTCTCTTGAATTTCCCTATTCTGAGCTCTCTCATACGCCTTGATCACCTGATCGTGAATATCAAGCCTTTCCTTCAGGGTCTCAACTGGCTTCAAGATCTTAAGTTCTAGAGTCTTCAGTAGCCTTCTTCCGAATGGGTCTTCCACTTCTGGTGGCGAGACTCTCAAAGCTTCTTCTAGGATTTTCGATATACTCTTTATTTCATCGTAGGATAAGCTCTGTGTAGAACCTTTGGAATACATCTTGAGTTTTTCCGCGGCCAGCGTGAAGTTCCCTCTTACATCTTCAAAGAATTCCTTCAATCTCTCTCTGTCACCCTGGTTTTTTACCCTCTTTAACCCTAGGATCAATCCCCTTCCATTTTTCTCTATAAGCGTTGAGTATTTGTTCAGTGTGGCGACAAGTTTTGGAACTAAGGATAACCTGTCGAACTCCGCAACTGATTGGGTGAAGTAATCTTTGAAGAAATCTTCTAACCGCTTATAACTCGATAAATTCACGGTCCTGAATCCCATCATTCTCATGGTTCCTGAAAGCTCTTTGATCTTGTCTATGAGGGCCTTGGTCTTGTTGTCCACCTTGTTGCTCGTTCCATACCTCGGTTTTCCTTCCAGAAGTATGTGGAGTTCCCCTCTGTAAAAAAGATCATCGTCCACTTCAAGTGTAAAAACGTTTTCGTTTTGTTTGAGAGCCACTGAGGCCAGAGCCTCCCTTAAACTCCCTTCGATGGTGCCAGCTTCCGCTTCAGCGTCAAAACCGCCTTTCACTTTCACAGTCCTTTTGGAGAAAAAGTTTCTGCTTCCCCATTGTGGTGGCCATACATCCACTTCACTTGGGAGCTTGAAGGAGGTGACTATCATCCACGCAAATGGCATGAGCATGACAACGGCTCCAATTGTGAGCAGGAGGTATACAACAAGTTTCCCAAAACTCCTCACAATTTTTCACCTCTCTCTATAACGCCGCTCATGACAACCTTCTCTCCGTCGTAAAAAACCGCTATCTGCCCTGGTGTAACTGCAAACACTCCCCTTTCAAACTTTACAAAAGCCCTCCCTCTATTTATGTGAACCTCCGCTCTCACCGGGCGAAAGTTGCTCCTGACTTTAACAACAGCCTCGAAAGCTTCCGGAACATCCTCGAGAAAATTCAAACTCTCCACGATCATCATATCGTACATCACATCTCTCTTTTCTCCAAGAAATACTCTGTTTCCTTCTGGATCGATCTTCGTCGTGTAAACCCTTCTTCCCAGAGATACCCCGAGCCCTTTTCTCTGACCTATGGTGTAAAAAGCGTATCCTTCGTGCTCCCCAACAACTTTTCCATCCAGAATAAAATGCCCTTTTCCCGGATTTACTCCCTGTTTTTTCAGAAAATCACTCAAGTTCCCCTTTAAGAAGCAAACATCCTGCGATTCTTCCTCAAATTCGATTCCCAGATTTTTTGCCAAGGAGATGACCTCTTCTTTTTTCATTTCTCCGAGCGGGAAAATCACCTTTTTGAGCACTTCTTTGCTCAATGAGGACAAAAAATATGACTGATCTTTGCTTTTATCGAGGGCCATATAGAGCTTTCCGCCCATTACTTTAGCGTAATGCCCACTGGCTATGAATTTTGCCCCAAGTTCTTTTGCCTTTTCGAGAAGCAGTCCGAATTTAACTATCCTGTTGCAGAAATAGCAGGGATTAGGCGTTCGGCCCTTTCTGTATTCATCGACGAAATAATTTATGATCTCTCTCCTGAAAAAATCTCTCACATCCACCAACTTTAAATCCACGTGAAGCTCTCTCGCCACATCAAAAACCCTTGGATTTGGTTTTTCCAGGTGCACCATGTGAATCCCGAATATTTCCCAACCTTCCCTCTTCAAAAGGTATGCGGCAACGGAACTGTCCGCTCCTCCACTCATCAAAACTGCTATTTTCACGATCAGCCTCCCAAGACGAATTTTAACAGATCGTATATAATTGATGTGGGAGGTGCCCAAGATGATAGCTTTCATGACCGATTGGGGATATAAAAACTATTATGTCGGTGTCGTAAAAAGCGTTATAAAGCAGATAAATCCATCCGCTGAGGTGGTGGATCTCGTTCATGGAATTGAGCCTTTCAACATTAGAAAGGGAGCGTACATGCTGAAAAGATCCATAGATGATTTTCCAAAAGGCACGGTGTTTCTCGTTGTGATAGATCAGGGAGTAGGAACTTCCAGAAAAGCGATGGCTTTTGAAAGTGATGATGGCTATTTCTTCGTCGGGCCGGATAACGGTGTCTTGACATTCGCGATAGAAGATCACGGGGTCAAGGAAATGGTTGAAATCGTAAATCCGGAGTATTTTTACAAAAAGAAAGTGTCAGCTACGTTCCATGGGAGAGACATATTCGCCCCAGCAGCAGCACATATATCCAAAGGAGTTGCTTTGAAAAATCTTGGGCCTTATTTGATGAGCTACGCCACGCTTCATCACAGGAGATTCAAGGTGAAGGATGGGAAGATATACGGGGAAATAGCTTATTACGATGGCTTTGGAAACCTTGAAACCAACATACCGGCATCAGCCATTAGAGAAGTGGGAAAGGAACTAGACGATATTGTGAAAGTCAAAATAGGGAAGAGGATATACGAGCTCCCATTTGTGAGAGCGTTTGGAGAGGTTAAAGTGGGAGAACTTTTGATACACGAAGACAGCTCCTCTTTCTTGGAAATCTCCGTGAACCAGGGAAGTGCCAGAGAAATGATAAAGGCTCCTGAAGGAGAGGAAATAGTCATATGGTAAAGACTTTCATGCTGTCACTTCTATCAGCTCTGGTTTTTTCCATATATCCGTCTCTGGATCATCCACCTATATTTATATTTCAAGATGGTTTTGTGGTGATAGATGTTCAAACTAGTCATCCCGCGACTTTGAGTGTCTTTGTCAGAGTCAACAACGACGAGTTTGTCCTGCTGGATTCTCCATCTGAAAGACACAGGTTGCAAGTACCCGTTAAGGAAGATTTCACATATCTTCTGAGTGTGGACGGCTATAAGGAATCGGGTTTCGTGAGGTTTCCTTCAAAAAGCCTGAAAAGGGCTGTTATCTTAATTTATGGCGACACTAGAAATGACGGAACTGTCCAGGAAAAAATCGTTAAAATGGGGAAAGAGATGGGTGCGGATTTTCTGATTCATCTCGGTGATATAGCATACACAGATCTTGATGATGGGGATTGGGGAAAGTTTTTTAGAGTGGTTTCACAATTTGGTAAAGTGATATTCACCGTCGAGGGAAACCACGAATATCCCGGTTTTAGGTATCACGAATACCTTTACCCATCGAATTATTCTTTCAATATAGGAGCTTTTCACTTCATCGTTCTGGATGGAGGGACTTTCCCCGGAATAATGGAGTACAATTTGAGGAAGCTCCTTGTCAAAGGTAGAAGAAACATACTTCTGGTACATGAACCTTTTTACACATGTTCTAACCACTCTGCTGATATATTCGTGAGGCTTCAAGAGAAGTTCGCGAAGTCTTTAGGAAAGTACGGAATAAGGTATGTGATATCCTCACATGATCACAACTACCAAAGGATCGAAAGAGGGGGAATAGTCCAACTGATAATTGGAGGTGGGGGAGCCCCCAGATACAGAGTGAGAAAAGAATGTAGTGGATTGAAAACGTTCAGCGAGAATTACTCCTTTGCTTTGATGAGGATCAACGGTGAAACTGCAAAAATAGATGTTTACAATTTATCAGGTGATAGAATAGATAGCTTGGTGATAGGGAAATGAAAGTGAAAGTGCATCCTCTTCCAGAGAAAGTTGTGGGAAAGGTCTGCGTTTTGGTGGATGCCCTCAGAGCGACTTGCACGATCTCAGCGGCTCTCTCCTTCGGAGCTACAGGGATCATACCTGTTGGAAGCGTAGAAGAGGCTAAAAAGCTCAAAGGGGATGGCGCTGTTTTGGCTGGTGAAAGAAAAGGAAAAAAGATCAAAGGATTCGACCTCGGGAATTCACCCTTTGATATGGAGCAAGTCAGCGGAAAAGAAGTCATTCTCACCACGAGCAATGGTACAAGAGCGGTTAAAATGCTCGATTGCGAGGAGATCGTTGCGGCATCTTTTCCCAACCTTCTTGCTGTTCTGGATTTTCTAAAGGGTTTCGACGAGGTGGATGTGGTGTGCTCGGGGGATGATGGAAAAGTATCACTTGAAGATTTTCTCCTAGCTGGAAAGATCGCCATGCTCGATAGGGATCCAAAAGATGTTACCCGAATAGCTTCAATCTATGCTTCATCCGTTACAAGCGTTAACGAAGAGATTCTGAAGTCATCCCACGCACTTGAACTCATAGAGCTGGGGTTTAGAAGAGATGTTGAATTCTGCTCCAACGTCGGAACGATAAGTGAGATTCCGGTGCTGAGGAGTGGGGTTTTTAGGAGGCTACGGCTATGAAAACAGCGCTTGTTCTGTCAGGTGGTGGCGCGAGAGGTAGCGCACACGTGGGAGTTTTGAAGGCTCTCGAAGAGCTCAAAGTGAAAATAGACATGATCATTGGCGTGAGTATAGGGGCTGCTGTCGGTGCAAAATACGCTCTTCTTAAAAGTGCTAGGAAGCTTGAGAGAGCGGCGTACTACGCTTATCAGAAATCCAGAAAACCCAGGCTGAACTTGAGGAAAATCGTCAGTGGTGATATGTCAGAAAGGGCGGTAAAACTCGGCTGCTGGTATGCAAATACCTTCAAATCCATCTTACCGTCTAGGATGTTCTTCCGCGTTTTTGAAAAGGGATTCAGTGGTAAGACCTTTGACGATACCTTGATAGAATTTCACGCTGTGGCAACTGATATAAGAACGGGGGAGACAGTGGTGCTGTCGAAAGGAGATCTTGTGAAAGCTCTCGAAGCTTCCATGGCGATACCCGGTGTATTCGCTCCAGTTGAAATAGATGGAAGGATCCTGGTCGATGGTGGAACGACGAACAATTTGCCGGTGGATATAGCTAAAGAGCTCGGAGCTGATGAGATAATAGCGGTGGACCTATCGAGCAAGGAAATGTTCTCTCCATTCCCTACTGCGAACTCCTATTTGATTTTTATAGACCACATAAGGGATATCCTCATGCATCAAAACCTGGTGAAAATGGCGGATATCTATTTAGCACCTCCAGTCCAAGGTGTCGATACTCTTGACTTTTCACGGACCCTTCAGTTGATAGATGTTGGATACAATTATGCAAAAGAGAAGCTTAAGAATTTACAAAAATAAAGGGGGAGCTTAAGCTCCCCCTTCGTTTTTTACCCGTGTTTTCGTCACTCAGAGGCTGGCATGACGGATTCTGGAAGCGCGTTGACAGACTGCAAGCCGTCGAGCACTTCGGTGTACGGGAACTTGATCTTGTCAGCCCTGTAGGCCTCGTAGATCGGTGTGGTGAAGAGAACGACGTACGGTACATCCTCCGCGAGCATTTCCTGGAGCTTGAATGCAAGTTCTCTAGCTTTGTTTATATCCGTGGCAGCGAGGAACTCATCCGCGAGTTTGTCAAAGTTCGGGTTCATGTATCCCGGTGTGTTGAAGTCTCCTGGCCCAGCTCTTCTGCTTTCAAAGAAATCTGCTATGTAATCCGGGTAAATGCTCAAGCCCCAACCGAGTATGTACATATCAAAGTTGAAGTTTTCATCCCATATCTTCTGAACGATGTAGTTGAAATCAACTAGGTTAGCCTTTATCGGTATGCCAAGCTCATTCGCCCAGTCCTGGATGAACAGAGCTGTTGTAGCCCTCATTGGGTCGTAGCCTGGACCCGGAGCCAGGATTTCGAGTGGCTTGACCGGTTTTCCATCAGGTCCGATGAGCCCTCTTCCCTTCCTGACTACCTTGTTTCCAACGATCTTGGGCTCTATCAACCATCTAAATCCGGCTTTCTTGAGAAGCTTGATAGCTTCCTGATACCTTTCACCCATGCTTATTTGAGCGTCCGGTTTTCCTATGAGTCTTTCAGCTGTAGTCTTGACGTTTGGGTTGTGCCAGAAGGCGTTTCCCGGAGGAACCACTGTTGCCATTGGTATAGCCTGCCCCTGAAGTATCCTCTGGGTGAGGAAGTTCCTGTCGATCAAGACCGCGATTGCCTGCCTGAACTCCTTTATGTTCATTGGGTACCTTCTCATGTTGAAAGCGAGATACCTGAATCCGTTGGAGGCGTTGGCTATTATCTTGACGCCACCTGCACCCTTCAGCTGATCGAGTTCACCCTTCTGAAGCCCAAGCGGGTTGAATATGTAAGAAACATCTCCCTTTATGAGTGATGTGATCGCAACAGCTCTTTCAGCGAAGATCTTGTAGATGATCTCATTGAAATATGGGCCTGTAACGAGCTTGAGCTGGACATCACCAGCTGGTTTTCCGTATCCAACCCAGTGCCATCCACTTGGAGCCTTAAGCTCTACTGCTCCGTTCTTGTAAAGTACCTCTTCATATCCTCTATCGTAGTAATTTGCCAGAGCCTTTTCTTCAAGGAACGCTCCTTTTTCGTGCTTGACTATTTCGAACGCCCCAACACATGGCTCCTTAGCTACCCACTTTTCATCATACAGGTACTGGAGTGGATTCTTCTGCTTGAGGGCTTCGTTTACTATCGGCTCCCAGTATTTCTTCTGAACGACTGGTCCCATGAGAGCCCCAAATTCAACCTTCGCAAGTCCAAGCTTCTTGAAGTATATCTTTACCGTGTAGTCATCAACTTTGCTGGCGTGGTCCACAAACTGAGGATCGTAAGCTGCAGCCCAGTTTCCACCAAGCCCATAATCTTTTATGAGTTTGAGAACGGTGTTAATGGTGAACGCAACGTCGTCAGCTGTGAACGGTGTTCCGTCACTCCACTTTATGCCTTTTCTGAGCTTTATGGTATACACGAAGAGTTTTCCTTCCTTGCTCTTCTGAGGCATATCAGCTGCGAAGGATGGAATGTAGTCAAACCTCTGATCTGAATAGGTATAGAGGCTTCCCCATCTTCCGCCGAGTACGTAGGCGCTCCAAACCGTAGTACCTGGACCGTAGTAGTTCCATATGTTCAACGTCTTTGGCTCTTCGAACAATGCATAGTTCAGAGTTGCCGCGACGCTGAGAACCGCCAGGATCATCAGAGAAATTCCCAAAAGCTTTTTCATACCCCACATCCCTCCTTTCTGAGATTGCCATATCGGCATCCAAATTTTATCACGAATGCGGACTGTGTGTAAAATGAGTAGATTTTTTGGAGATTCAAAACATTATATAGTATACTCAAAGATGTGATTATAGGTAGGCCTTTCTCAAAGGAAGATCGTAGAATCTGAAGTGACTTGCTTGGCGGAGCTGTTCTTCGTTGACTTTTTTTGTGCCATGTGATCTAATACATCGGTAATTGAATATACCGCCAAAGGGGAATTATTCCCCAAGTTTTTTGTTGTGAGGTACAAAAATCCTCCACGAGGTGATAAGATGGAAAAGGTCAAAAGTGGGAAGAGAGAAAGGGTTTCCTTTGGAAAGATAAGGGAGCCGATTCCAGTTCCAGATCTCACTCACATACAGAAGAATTCCTACAAGAAGTTTCTGGAAGAGGGTTTGCTGAGTGTTTTGAAAAAGTTCTCACCGATACAGACCTCTGCTTCTAAAGATAAGAAATCCGACAAGGGATTTGTCCTCGAGTTCACCAAAATAAGAGTAGACCAGCCTCAATTTGATCCTTTGGAGTGCAAGCTCAAGGGTTTGACTTACACCGTTCCCGTCTATGTCACAGCTAGGATCACAGATTTGAAAACCGGCGAGATGAAGGAAGAAGAAGCTTTTCTTGGTTACATCCCGAACATGACAGATAGAGGAACGTTCGTTATAAACGGTGCGGAAAGAACGGTGGTCTCTCAAATCGTCGTATCTCCTGGGCTTTACTATCCAGATAACTACATAGATGATGAAGAGTATGGTGGATATTTTCTCCCAGCCAGGGGAGCATGGCTGGAGGTTTTGCTGGATCCATTCGATGGAATGCTTTACGCCTCTCTGGATGGAAAAAAGGTTAATTTCTTTCTGCTTCTGAAAGCTATAATGTACGGAACGGACGATGAGGGTATATTCGAGCTTTTCCCAACATGGCTTGATGCAAACGACAGAGACAGTGTGCTTCTTCACATAGGTTCGATCATTCTAGAGGATGTCGCTATAGATGGGGAAGTCGTGGCTCACAAGCTCTCCATCCTAACCAGGGATTTGGCTGAAAGGATTTTGAATTCAAAGTTGGATAAGGTGAAAGTCCTACATCCGATAGCTCAAAACACTTTTGAGCAGATGGTTAGGGATGTTCTTAAGAAAAAAGATGACAGCGTTGAGACGGAGGAAATCTTTGGAACGGGGGAAGTCACAGAATTCGATGCTTACATAGAGATATTCAGGAAGCTCAGGCCAGATGAGCTTCCCAGAATAAACGCTGCGAAAAGGCACATACATGATCTGTTCTTCTCGAGCGAGCGGTATGACCTCTCAAAAGTTGGTAGGTACAAAGCTAACAAGAAACTCAACGACATATACAGAAAATACCTCATCGAGATAGAAGGTAAGAATCCAGAAGAGGTCAAGAGTGTGAACTACGAAGAGGAGAGCTTAACACTCACAGTTATGGATATAATTCTAGCTGCGAGGCATCTCTTCGATTACTTTGAAAACAGATACATGAACGATTTTGAGGTTGATCAATCAGACTTGAGGAAGCTCATAAACGTATTTTTAGAGGAGTATCTCCCAAAGCATGAAACCGCAACGTACGACCTCAAGAAGTTCATGATGTACATGAGAAAGAGCCACAAGGTTGAGATGGACATCTCGGTCTTTGCCGGCATGAGATACTTAACCAACATAAACCGTGAAGTTAGTCCCGTACCGTTTGATACGAAGGATCATCTTGGGAACAAGAGGATAAGAACAGTTGGGGAACTCATCTTGAGGGAATTCGAGAGGACATTTGCAAGGGCTCAGAAAGCCATGCAGGAAAGGCTCTCGCTTTACAGTGATCTGGCTTCAGTCAATGTTCAGAGCCTTATAAATGTCAAGACAGTCATAAGCACTGTTAATCAGTTTTTCGCCACGAATCAACTCTCCCAATTTATGGATCAGGTTAACCCGCTCTCGGAGCTCACACATAAGAGGAGGATATCTGCCGTTGGACCTGGAGGGCTCAGGAGAGAGTCCAAAGTCTTCGAGGCTAGAAATGTCCATTACTCTCAGTACGGTAGGATGTGTCCGATTGAGACTCCGGAGGGTGCAAACATAGGTTTCATAACCTCACTCGCTATATACGCGGACATCGACAAGTATGGTTTCCTCATAACGCCTTATAGAAAAGTCGTGGATGGAAAAGTCACCGACGAGATAGTCTACCTGACGGCTGATGAGGAAGAGAAGTACAACATAGCGACCGCAACGGCGAAAATAGACGAAGAAGGTCACTTGATAGAGGACAGAGTCCTGGTGAGAAAAGCCGAGGATATAAGGTTTGTTCCTCCGAGAGAGGTTCATCTGATGGATGTCTCACCAAAGCAGCCTTTCAGCGTTTCGGCTTCTCTGATCCCATTCCTTGAGCACGACGACGCCAGCAGGGCTTTGATGGGATCGAACATGCAGAGGCAGGCTGTTCCCCTCGTGAAATCCGAGGCTCCACTCGTTGGAACAGGTATGGAGTCGGTGGCGGCGATGAACAGCGGTTACGTGATACTCGCCAAGCACGACGGTGTGGTTAAAAAGGTCGATGCTAGGAGAATAGTAATTCACAGAACGGATGAGAAAGGCAGGGAGCTTTACGATGAGAACAAAAATCCTATTCTGGATGAATACACCCTTTTGAAGTTCATAAGGTCCAACCAGGATACCATGATAAACCAGAGGCCAATTGTGAGTGAGGGTGAATTTGTCAAAGCGGGAGATCCCATAGCGGACGGTCCGGCCACGGATATGGGAGAACTCGCCCTTGGGAAAAACATCTTGGTCGCCTTCATGCCTTGGGAAGGTTACAACTACGAGGATGCAGTTTTGGTGAGCGAGGAGCTCCTCGAGAAGGATACGTTTACATCCGTTCACATAGAAGTCTATGAAACTCAGGCGCGGGACACCAGGCTTGGACCCGAGGAGATAACCGCTGACATACCGAACGTTTCAAAGGAGCTCCTCAAAAATCTGGATGAGGACGGAATAATAAGAATAGGCGCCTACGTCGTTTCAGTTTACGGAGGATCTCAGGCGATACTCGTTGGGAAAGTCACACCGAAGGGCGAGAGCGATACTACACCTGAAGAGAAGATAATCCGATCGGTTTTCGGTGAGAGGGGTAAGGATGTCAAAGACACTTCACTCAAACTTCCCCATGGTATAGAGGGAAGGGTCATAAGAGTGGATGTGTTCGATAAGGAGGATTTTCAGGATCTTGGCCCTGGAGTCTTGAAACTCGTCAGGGTTTATGTTGCATCCAAGAAGACGCTGGAAGCCGGCGACAAGCTTGCTGGGCGTCATGGAAACAAAGGTGTTGTTTCAAAAGTTCTCCCAAAGGAAGACATGCCGTTCCTTCCAGATGGCACTCCAGTCCAGATGGTTCTCAACCCGCTGGGAATCCCATCCAGGATGAACGTTGGGCAAATTTTGGAATCCCAGCTTGGGTGGCTTGCGAAGCTCACTGGAAACTGGTACACAACTCCTATATTCGACGGGGCAAGGGAAGAGGATATCCTCCCGGTACTCTACGAAGCGAGGAAAAAGCACGGGCTTCATCACGGTGATGACCCAGAAGATCCTTCAGGTAAAGTCCTCCTTAGGGATGGGAGAACCGGTGAGCCATTCGACAACCCAATTGTTGTCGGCTATATGTACGTCATGAAGCTCGTTCACATAGCCAAGGACAAGATCCATGCAAGGTCCATAGGTCCTTACTCTTTGATACATCAGCAGCCACTCGGTGGTAAATCGCACTTCGGTGGTCAAAGGCTTGGAGAAATGGAGGTTTGGGCGCTCGAAGCTTACGGGGCTGCGCACACACTCGCAGAGATGCTCACTATAAAGAGCGATGACATAAAAGGAAGGACGGAGGCTTACAAATCCATTCTGAAAGGAAAAGATATCCCTGAACCTGGCATACCCGAGTCGTTCAGGGTTCTGATAAAAGAGCTAAGGGGTCTCGCACTCGATGTGAGGCTCTACGATGAGAACGGGAACGAGATAGATATCGACAAGTATTGAATATCCCGAGGAGGGATAGCATGGCGGTTGGATCGTTCAAAAGGAGAATATCCTATGTGAAGATAGGAATAGCCTCTCCGGAGACGATAAGGAGCTGGTCTTCGGGTGAGGTAAAAAAACCAGAGACCATAAACTACAGGACTTTCAAGCCGGAGAGAGACGGGCTCTTCTGCGAGAGGATCTTTGGGCCCGTCAAGGATTACGAGTGTGCTTGTGGAAAGTACAAAGGTAAGAAGTACGAAGGAGTCGTTTGCGAAAGATGTGGCGTCAGGGTTGAGTCTAGGGAAGCGAGAAGAAAGAGGATGGGCCACATAGAGCTTGCGGCTCCAGTTGTTCACATGTGGTATCTTGAGGGTATACCAAGTGTTCTGTCGATACTCCTCAACATGCCCCTTGGGGATCTTGAGAACATCGTTTACTACGGTTCCAGAAGGGTGATCGAAAGAGTTTTCATAGTAACCGATCCGAAAAACAGTCCATTTTCCAAAGGCGATGTTTTTCATGAGAGTGAATATGTCATATACAGTAAGAAGTGGGATATAGGCGTGGAGCAGGCGTTCGTCATAAGGAATCCCAAATCCCCGGTGATAAGTGATGTTGATGGCGTGGTTTCCCTCAAAACGGAGGAAACACCCACAGGTAGGGAGATAACATGGATCATCGTTAAAAAAGTTTCTAGAAAAGAAGTTCGGCTCCATCCAGGAATGGTTCTACTCGTTCAGAATGGACAGGATGTGAATGAGGGTGATGAGCTCGTTCCGGAGATGGAAATAGAACCTATATACGCTCCTTTTGACGGAAAAGTTGAGATAGACGACCTGTCCGGAACTATAACGGTTAAACCACTCGCAACTGGAAAGGAATCTCCAGCCGTTTTCACGGTTCCGTTTGGTGCAAAAGTCATGGTTAAAAATAGCGCAAAAGTTAAAGCAGGTGATCAGCTTACGACCAGGTCAATCCTTCAATCCGTGGCAGCGCCGGTGTCTGGGAAGATCACCTTCGGAAGAGATCTGAACCTAAGGCCTCTTGAAGACGGAAACTATGAAATTCTCACGGACGGTTCCCTTTACATAGAGAACACGATAGAGGAAAAGAGATACCCGGTTTTCGAAGGGGCTTTCATATATGTAAACGAAGGTGATGAAGTTAACGCTGGGGATCAGCTCGCAGATAGATTCCTCTTCGAAGACGAATTTCTGGCATCATCTGAGCTCAGGATCTTTGAGGAGTACTACCCGACATCTTTTGAATACGAGGAGAGGACGGAGAATGACCGTGCCGTGGTCATGATAACCGGTATAGACGAGGAGGTCTCAAAGGAGACTAAATTGAAGGTTGGAGACATAATAACCACCGCTGAGTTTGAAGCCTACGAAATGATATACCCTGGAAAGATAGAGGCTGATCAGGGAGCTTCTGCAGTTAAAGAGCTTCTGCAGAATCTCGACCTTGAGGAGCTAAAGGCGGAGCTTGAGGCGGAACTCAAGGAACTTCCAGCTGGAAGCGCTAAGGCTCTCAAGATAAGAAAGAGGTTGAAAATAGTCAAAGATTTCATAAAGAGTGGAAACAGGCCAGAGTGGATGGTTCTAGAGGTCGTCCCGGTCATACCGCCGGATCTCAGACCAATGATACAGATAGAGGGAGGAAGGTTTGCCACAACGGATTTGAACGAGCTCTACAGAAGGGTCATAAACAGGAACAACAGGCTCAAAAGGCTTATGGATATGGGGGCCCCGGAGATAATACTCAGGAACGAGAAGAGAATGCTTCAGGAATCTGTGGATAATCTGATATACAACAGGGCGGATTCTGAAAGCGGAAAGGCGAGAAGAACGGCTGTTAAGGATAGAAACGGAAGGCCCCTCAAATCGCTCACCGATCTTCTCAAAGGGAAGAAAGGTAGGTTCAGAAGGAACCTCCTCGGAAAAAGGGTGGACTTTTCTGGTAGAGCTGTCATAGTCGTCGGGCCTGATCTTAAGATCCATCAGTGCGGTATACCGAAGAGGATGGCGCTCGAGCTCTTCAAACCGTTTGTCCTTGCGAAACTCCTTGAAGGTGGGGAGGGTTCGAAGACCCTCAGAAAGATGAAGAAAACAATCATCGAAAGAGAGATGCCAAAAGCTTGGGAAGTCTTGGAAGAGGTGATAAAGGGTAAAGTTGTTCTTTTGAACAGGGCACCGACCCTACACAGGATGTCCATACAGGCGTTCGAGCCGAAGCTCGTCGAAGGCAATGCTATAAGACTTCATCCGGTGGTTTGTCCACCATTCAACGCGGATTTTGACGGAGACCAAATGGCGGTTCATGTACCACTATCTTTCGCAGCTCAAGCTGAATCAAGGCTCTTAATGCTCTCAAGGTACAACATAATATCCCCAGCTCATGGAAGGCCGATATCCCTCCCGACACAGGACGTGATAATAGGTGTCTATTACCTAACGGCAACCCAGAAGGGTTTTGAAGATATACCACCTGAGAAGATAAAGTGGAGATTTTCATCCCCAAACGAAGCGGTTCTCGCTTACTTCTTCAAGTACATAGATCTTCACACCCCAATTCTCGTCAAAGTCGATGGAAAGATCATAAAGGCTATTCTTGGGAGAATTCTGTTCAACCAGATACTCCCACCAGATTTGAGGGATTACAACAAAGTCTTTGGAAAGAAGCAGATAAACCAGCTCGTTTACGAAACATTCAAACGACACGGTATAGACGCCGCAGCCGATCTTCTTGATGCGATAAAGGATATAGGATTTCACTACGCTACGGTTTCAGGGCTCACCTTCTCTCTCAAGGATTTGGCGGTGGATAAGAAGAGGGATGAGATGCTGAAAAGGGCCTGGGAGAGGGTCAGATCGGTTGAAAGATACCACAGAATGGGATTCATAACCGATGATCAGAGAAAGAGTGAGATAATAAGGATCTGGATAGAGACAACGGAGGATATAAAGAAACTCACATCAGAATCCCTGGCCAGGGATCCGTTCAACCCGATATACATGATGGTGAACTCTGGAGCAAGAGGTAACATAGACCAAGTCAAACAGCTGGCTGGGATAAGGGGATTGATGACAAAAGCCTACGACCCAAGGTCCAGGGAAATCAAGTCCAGGATATTCAGAGGACAATCAGTTCATGAAGCTTTGACGTTCGAGTACCCGGTTGACAGAAACTTCAGAGAAGGTGTGAACATCATCCAGTTCTTCATATCCACTTATGGCGCTAGGAAAGGGCAGGTTGACACAGCGATGAACACTTCCTTCGCCGGGTATTTGACCAGACGTCTTGTTGATGTTGCTCAATCTGTCACCGTCACGATCCCCGATTGCGGAACGCACAAGGGTATAAGAGCACTCGAGCTCGATAGGGATGGAACTACCATGGAAAAGCTGGAGAGCTTCCTGTTCGGTAGGGTACTCGCCCGGGATGTTCTCGATCCCGAGACGAAAGAAGTTCTAAAGAATCCGGAAGGAAGGGAGTACGCGAGGAACACCATGCTGACAGATGATGATGCAGCTTTTCTGGCTTCGTATAAGAAATCGGTTAAGGTCTCTGAAGTTGTCGATTTCGATCTCACAGGAGAGCTCGCTCTTCCAAAACACTACGCGGAGCTCGCGGAGGAGATAGAGAAGGAGGATGGAAGCTTTTACGACGTTGGAGTGGAGGTCGACTGGGATGTTATAAAGGCTGCAAGAAGCTCTGGGAAAAGCTCGATAAAAGTGAAAATTTATCCGGTGGTTGGAACGGTCTATGCTCTCAGAGAACCCCTGTGGGATAAGAAGCATGAAAGGCAGCTTCTCGTTTACCAGGAACTCATAGAGATCAAAGCCGCGAGGCTCCTAGAGGAGAACGGTGTAGAAAAAGTTGTCGTTAGACCTGACATAATCGTTAGGTCCCCTCTCACATGCGAAGCTGAGAACGGGGTTTGTGCGGCATGCTATGGAATGGATCTCTCCAACCATAAGATAATAGGTGTTGGGGAATCGGTTGGTATAGTGGCAGCTCAGTCGATAGGAGAACCTGGAACACAGCTGACGATGAGAACGTTCCACATAGGTGGAGTTATGGGTGCCAGCGACATAGTGAGTGGTTTGACAACGGTTGAGAAAACCTTTGAACCTTATGCCTTCCTGAGAGATGAGAAGAGCTCTTCAAAGAAAGGCATAAAGAAGTACTACGGATCTGAGGCGATACTCTCGGAAGTTGATGGGTTCGTTAAAGACATAAGAGAGGATGAAAAGGGAAGGCTCGTGATCTATGTGGAGGATTACGAAGGTGGAATACATGCCTATGGCGTTCCAAAAAGGGCCAAACCGAAGGTTGAAAAGGGTCAGAAGGTGTTCGTCGGAACACCCCTTACGAGTGGTGCAATAGTTTGGTGGAAACTCTTAAAACTTGAGGGAGAAGAGGGAGTAATGACCGCCATGAACATGCTCAAGATAATTAAAAACGCCTATGTTCAGCAAGGTGTTGACATACACGACAAGCATTTCGAGATAATCTTCCGTCAGATGCTTTCCATGGTTGAGATAATCGACCCCGGAGACACAGAATATTTACCAGAACAGCTTGTTCCATTCGCGGAAGTCAAGAGACTCAACGAGGAGATATTCAAAGGTAACTCAAAAGTTGATGAGAACAGGAAACGTGTCATAGGGAAAGAGCTAGCAGAAAGAGTGGTTGTTGGAGACTCTGAAGAAGTAAAGGAGCTGGCAGAAGTGGGAGATGAGCTCACAGAAGAGCTGCTTTCCAAAATAACAGATGCAGGAGTAAAAGAAATAGTCGTTAGGGATGGCACTGGAACGGTGGAAATGGTTCAGATATCACCAAAGCTCCCAGCTTCCTACAAGAGAATACTCCTTCCACTCAAGAAAGCCGCCTTGAACTACAAGGGTTGGCTGTCCGCCGCGGCTTTCGAAGAAACAGCGTGGGTTTTAACCATGGCGGCGGTGGAAGGGAAGGAAGATCACCTAGTTGGGCTCAAGGAAAACGTCATAGTCGGTCAGCTGATACCTGCTGGAACAGGCCTTTCGGCTTTCGCGAACGTCCAGATAACCGAGACGCCGAAAGCCTTAAAAACAGAAGAGCTCGCGTGAAAAAATCCCCGCCGTTTGGCGGGGATTCTTGTTTTTAGCGCCTTTTCATATTCCAAGAGCCTTCTTCATGATGTTTCCCATCCAGGTTGTTGGAAGGAACGGAGCGAGAAGTCTCAGGGATTTTGGCAGAAAGTCCAGTGGAAAATACACACCTGAGAAAAACGGCAATATGGTGAAGAGCATGGATGCTATCCCATTTGCCGCATTCGCTGATTTGATAGGTAGCGCAACTAACAACCCCAAGAGCGTGGAAATCGTAGAGCAAGCGATGACATAAAGCGGAAACAGGGAAGAGAGAATCATCGGTATCTTGAAGCAAAGAGCAAGTACCATCACTACACCAGCGCCAAGAAGTGCCATGGAAATCGGAACGATTGGCAGATAAAAGATGGAATTTTTAGCGGGCAGAGAAGATAAAAGCTTGAGAAGTCCCTTCTCCCTGTAAATGGACACGGTCCTCACAGCTCCGACAAGTCCACCTGCAAGTATGGACATCGTTAAAACACCGGCTAAAGTGTATGTCTGCTCATTTATCTTTCCCAGCTTCACATATTTCACCTTAAAAAATGGCTTTACCCTTTCAAGATACGCTTTAAGCTTCCAGATCTTTCCCTTTATCATTGAAATTTTTCTCGGATCGGATGTCAGTATCTTCACGGTCAAAACGTTGTCTCGATACTCCAAAGCGGCGTCCGGCTTATCCGAAGTCCTGAACCCCTCAGGAAGCGAAAAATTTGCCTTGAAAGTCGGCTTCGGTGTTGTGCTCACTGAAAAAACCAGAAGGAAGAATATCATGATCGGTATGAAGAAAACCATCAACATGTCAAACGGATTTCTCAAGTTGTCCAGAAAAGTAGCCCATATGATTTCAGCTGGCCATCTCATCCAGCCACCTCCCGAGGATGTAAACGCCGATTGAAACAGATATCCATAGGATCACTTCCGAAGTTTTAAAGTTCGCTCTCAAGATGGAAACCAAAGTTGTGGAAGGGCTGACGGGAAGCTTCCCTCCAAAGAACGCCCCCGACAAAAATAGGAGCGTGAAGTAAAACAAGTTCGCAGCCAAGGCGGATGCCTTCTTGAAAATCCTCCCAAGTCCCATCCCCAGTGGAACGAACGCTGAGATTCCATACGCCATGCCCATCGTGGTATGGATGGGATCTATATTCGCTTTAATCGCGATTGCCACAGCTACCAAGATCCCTGAGGATATCAAGCAAGCCAATGTGTGCGAGAGGAATATCTGCAGATCGAGGGAAAAACTTGAAGGAGGAAAGGATCGAAACATCTTTCTTATTCCCCTCCTTCTGAAGTACTCCTCGACATTTATCCCTCCAAAGAAACCTACTCCCAAAATCGCCATGACTATTCCAGATGGAAAGTAAAAATCCCTGGCACTGAGCTTTTTTCCTTCCTCGATGAATTTCACATCTTTGAGGACTTTTTCAGGTTTTCCAAAATTCTCCAATATTGACTCTATGATATCTTTTCCCATCTTTGACTTGACCCAAGGGCCGTAGTAAACCCTCACCCCTTTTTCATCGTAGTAAACCCCGCAGTCAGCTTCACCGCCCGTTACAAGGCTCCTTACCTTCTCTTTGCCTTTGACTTCCAAAACCTTGAAGTTTTTCTCAAAGACGGGAAGAAACACCTTAGGCATGTCGAAAGCAACCTTGATCTCAACTCTTTTTCCAATTCCAGAGAAAACGCTGGAAAAAGTCAGATACATAAGCGTGGGGAAGATCATTATCCAAAAGAGCGCCGCTCTGTCTCTCAAAAATATGTCCTCGAATACGATCAATCTCTCAGCTCCCTCCCGGTTAGGTGAAGGAACACATCTTCAAGATTCGGCTTTCGAATGCTTATCTCCTCAGCTCCTTTCTCTATGAGATCCTTGACCGCTTTTTCTGGTCTATCCGTTTCCAGAATCATTTCTTTTCCTCCGACTTTTGCTTTTACAACGCTCTTGAGGTTTGATCTTTTTATTATCTCCTCTGGCGGTCCCATCTCCACAATCTTTCCTCTGTCCATTATGCACACAGCATCGGAGAGAAACTGTGCTTCTTCCATGTAGTGGGTTGTCAGAAATATGGTTTTCCCCTCATCTTTCAGGCGGAGTAATATCTCCCACACTCTCCTTCTCGCCGCCGGGTCAAGACCCGTTGTGGGTTCATCGAGAAATATCAGCTTTGGATCATGCGTTAAAATTGTGGCGAGTGCCAACCTCCTCTTCTGACCTCCTGACAGGTGCCTGACGAGTGTTTTCCTTTTCTCTGAGAGTCCAAGCTCTTCGAGTACTTTCATTAAATCAGCATCACCGCCATAGGTTCTCTTGAAGAACTTCAGGATTTCCATGACGGTGAGGTTGTCGAAAAGAGCTGTTTCCTGAAAAACAACCGCAATTCTTCTCCTAGCTTCTGCTGAGAATTTCTCCGGATCTTCACTTAAAACTTCCACGTGTCCTTCATCTCTTTTTCTCAACCCCTCGAGTATCTCGACCGTCGTTGTCTTCCCCGCACCGTTCGGCCCGAGAAGGGAAAATATCTGTCCTTCTTTCACCGCGAAAGAAATCCCATCCACGGCTTTCACTTTTCCGTAACGCTTCTTGAGCTTTTCCACTCTGATTACATCCATCTCATCCCTCCCGGTCATCACCTATACCGCTAACATCGAAATTGCCTCTGTTAAAATTATACATTTCCCTGGTGGAGCGTCTCAGGAAGATGAGAGCCACTCGAAAAGCTTTTCTTGGTTTTCTTTAAGATCTGGTTTTCTTCATTTCGTACATCCTTTTATCCGCCTCTGAAATCGCTTGCCTCATGTCTCCGAAGAAACCGGAGATTCCGAAGGAAAAGCTCGGTTTGAGCCTGTCAGACCGCTTGAATTTCTCGTTGAGCTTTGACATTATCTCCCTACCCTTCTCAAGAGGGCAACTTCTGAGAATTATCAGAAACTCATCTCCTCCACTTCTTATCACCACATCCTGTGACCTCAGATTTTCTTTGCTCACCCGAACGAACTTTTTCAGTATTCTGTCCCCCATTTCATGACCGTATGTGTCGTTTATCCTCTTGAAATTGTCCAAGTCCACGAATATCACGAGATCGTGTACTCCTAGGGAGAGATTTCTGAGAAACTTCCTGTTGTAAGCACCCGTTAGGGCATCTGTTAGGTTTTCCAACCTGCTGACTTTGTACTTGAAAAGGAGATCTTCATAACCGATTATCAGGATATATGAAAAACCCAGAAAGACGGCTATTATCCCGTATGATGACAAAAATTTGGCCTGATTCATCCCAAACACCAGATTCATGACGTCATAAGTTGAGGTGAGGAGAGAGAAAAGTAGCAGGATCGTTATCAGGTTGTTCTTTATCTTTGAGGACCTGAAAAGTAGGTACGTGATATTCGCCACCGTCAAAGTTGAGGCGTACCTTACGAAGATCTTCAGGTGGTAATGGGATGGTAGAGTCCAAAGCATTGTAGTTGCGAGCAAATTCATCAGAAAGAACACCTTGTCCAGTTTTATCCTTTTTCCAGAAATTTCGGATACCCCTAGGATGAGGAAGGCAGGTCCTAGGTAAAGCGAGGAGAGGAAAACCTTCCTGATGATCAGCATAGACGCTAAGCTTCCCATATTCCAAAACGGTATCATGTCTATCATGTACACCCCAGCCAGGATGGACGCAATTCCTATGTACACATGGATCTTTCTCTGGGTTTTCTCAAGCTTTCCAGATACTATCAGCATCATGACCCCGGAAAAGATCACCATACCTATACCTATCAGAAGAAGTTTCAGGGTTAGAAAAGACAAAAGTTCGTGCTTCCAGAATGAGCTCTCTTCGATGACCATAGCGGGAACATCTATGCCAAGCTCAGATACGCCATACATTTCGAGTTTCACATTATTTGTTTTGGTTGGAAGCTCGTATATCAAAGGTTGTTGCCATATCCTTCCAGTTTTGTTCTCTGAAGTTCCAAATGTTCCGACTAGGTTTCCGTTCGCATAAACTCTGAGGTGTGATGTCTCTATCTTTGGAAGAAAGAGATATGACACCCTGGAGGTCTCCAGAATATCCGATTCCAGAACGATACTAGAAGGACTTTGGGGAGCGATCTGAAAGCAACATGAAAGATCGCTGTTTCCCCTCTTCCAAACTTCTATCACATATCCGGAAGGTCTCAGAGATACGTCTGTGAGAAGATAGATGAGAGCGAACATGGAAAACGAGATTAAAAAGGCTTTAACAAGTCTTATACGAAACACCCCTTCAAGTGCGGGGCTTCACGCAAACTTAATTTTATCAAAATAAGTTCTTATTTTCAAAATGATAGAATTCAGTTGAGGTGATGTCGATGGTAGCCTACGAGATCTTTGTTAGGTCCTTCAGGGATTCAAACGGCGATGGAATAGGGGATATAAAAGGTGTTGTGTATGCTTTAGATTACCTTCAAGATATTCATGTGGATATCCTGTGGCTCACCCCAATCTTTCCATCTCCATCTTTTCACGGATACGATGTCGTTGACTACTACTCGGTCAACCCTCTTTATGGTAATGTTGAGGATCTGAAGGATCTGCTGGGGAAAGCCCATTCCTTGGGAATGAAGGTGATGTTGGATTTGCCATTGAGCCACACCAGTGTTCAGCATCCATGGTTTTCCGAGAAACCAGATTACTACATCTGGGCGGACGACGGCACTGACATAAACGAGAGAAGGCCGTGGGACGATGCGTTCATCTGGCATCCTCTACGGAAGAGATACTACAGGGGACTTTTCGGGCCGTGCACTCCCGATTTGAATTATGAGAACGAAGCAGTTGTAAACGAAGCGGTTGAGGTGGTGAAATTTTGGAGAGGAGTTGGTGTGGACGGGTTCAGATTTGATGCGGCAAAGCACATATACGAGAATCACGAAAAGAATTTGGAATTCTGGCGGAAAATATCGCAATTTGCAGGAAAATTCAATGTGGCGGAAGTCTGGGACCCGCCAAGTGTTACGAAACTTTACTCGGATGTCGTTGGCTATGCACTCAACTTTCATCTTTTCGGGTCTCTGATAAAATCTGTGAAGGAGAGAAAACCAGATCACCTTTACCTTGCAATAAAAGAAACAGGGAGCGCCATGAAAAGCTCTTTCAATTTTTTATCCTCTCACGACACATCCCGCTTGGTGTCCCAATTTCCAGGGGAAAAGGAAAGGCTGTTTGCCATATCGATTCTGATGACCCTCCCGGGAGTTCCGGTGATCTACTACGGTGACGAGCTAGGAGTTCCCGGGATCTACGATCCATACTTTCCCGAGCATGTCGCTGAGCCTTTTCCGTGGTGGGAATCTGGATGTGGGGAAGGACAGACAAGGTGGAAATCCTTCAGATTTTCAAGGCCGCATCAAGGCTTATCTTATGAGCATCAAAAGAGTGGTGAGAGTTTTCTGAAAAAGGTATCAGAGTGGATTTCGTTCCGCTCGCAGAACTCCTGGATAGACGAAGCGGGGATAAAAGACCTGAGTGTAGATCAAAGTTCGATAAGCTACACACTGTCCGGCAGAAAATCCATGATGGTGAAACACAACTTTGAAGAGTTCCAAACGGAAGTTAAATGGAAAGCGGAGCCCTAATCGGGCTCCGCGAGTGTGTAAATCATCCTTAAAAAGGTGAAAGGGCTTTCCTTACTCTTTGGCGCGTATTCCCCTGAAAGCATGCTTTTAAGCTTGTAGTTCACCGTCCTTTTTATGTGAGCCGGTAGTGATCCTCGGCTTGGATCGTATATGTCGATCGAGTAAAAAAGAAGGTAGACTAGCGTCTGGTAAAGGTCATCATACGACGTTATCTTGTACCTGTACTTTCTGTACGTCTTCGCCGCAAGGCTTCTCAAGAAAGGCTCGAACTTTCTGTATACCCGTTCATATCTCTCACTATCCAATCCACCATCCAGTCTGCGATCCTCTCCACAACCCAATCGTCTATGTTCAAGTCCGGTGTTGGATCTATCTCTTCCCAGATTTTCATCAGAAGCTCTTTCACCTTCTCTTTCTTCTCCTCTCCATTTCCCGGCTCCTCCACTAGCATGCATGCAACCTTGGCTGCGTTCCTTATCAGCTGAAATTTCCACACTTCAAGCACCTCACTCAACTAGGTTGAAAAGCTCGTTTGTGGTCGTGTCAACGACAGCCGCTCTGTCAACCTGCCAATCTGACGGGACGATAACACCTTTCATCGAATTCATCAGATTCTGGACATCCGTTGCTGATATCCCGTCGATTGGATCCTGAAGTTGAAAATTCCTAGACCTACCATCACTCGTTATGAAAGACATAATGAGCCTCTTTGCCACTGATCACACCTCCTCAGAGAATCTGATCTGTTGTTATCTTGAAAGCGGAATCAGCGCTTCTTTGAGTCAAATTGTCCATGAGGTTCACTATGTTTTGGATGTCCGCATCGGCCGCCGTATCGAGGAGCGGGAGAGTCTGGCGCCTAGTTGTGGATCCATCGGGAAGTATCCACACTATCCTGAGCTGTGTCAAAGTAATCACCTCCGAATGAGTTTTTGGAGCGCTCCAATATATAGTATACGAATGTATACATTAAAAGAAGGTTAAGGGAAAATTAAGAAACTTTGATTGCAAAACCGATGAACCGCATGGGAGCCTTTGAGTCTAAACTGCAAGGGGGTTTTGCTTGACACTGATGTAAACTTTTGTGATAAAATCCCCGTTGAGAATTTTGAATCGAGTCTCATCATTTTCGGTTGGTGTCCTTGACACATTTGAAATAAACTATGGTATAATCAACATTGCCGAAAATTAAAAGCAAAATTCCAAAAGAAGGGAGGTGTCCTGTAGCCCATGAGGGTGAACAGGGTGAGTATGAGGTACTTTAAGTATGCAAGTCTTGTCGCCGCCGTCGCAGTTGTTTTGATGATCGCACTCTCTGGATGTCAAGCCCCTGTCAACCAGCCTCCAACAGTTACGTTGAGCCTCAGCAACGGTGAGGTTGAGCCAGAGGCTGAAGTTACGGCAAGCATAATAGCCAATGATCCAGAGAAAGGCCCGCTCACATATTCGTTGAGAGTTGGAGCGACAGAGGTGGCGTCCGGAACTATTCCTGTGGATAAGCTGGGGAAAGCAGTTGAGGTGCCATTTAACGCTCCGAATACAGAGGGAAGCTATTCTGTAACGGTTATTGTCACAGATGAGGGCGGACTTACAGCGAGCGATTCGAAAACCTTGACGGTTAAAAAGCCCAACACCGCTCCTGAAATCGAGGAAGCTAGCCTCGATAGGAGCACGGCTACGCTTTCAGCTGATGAAAGCTCCACAGATGTAACACTTACGTTTAAAGCGGTCGATAAGGAAAGCAGCACGCTCTCTTACGCCGTCAAGCTGAACGGGGCAGAGGTGGACACCGGAAGCGTTGCGAGTGGTGAAGAAAAATCCGTTTCGATTACCGTTACACAACTTGGAAAGAACTACATAAACCTCAAGGTATCTGATGGAGCTCTCAGCGCGGAGAAAACGATGGTCTTCGAGCTCTACAAAAAAGGCAAAGTGACGATATACAACACAAGCGGATACGACATAATAGGGAACAAACATGATTCCATAACGTTCAAGATTTGGTATCAGTCATCTGGAGGTACAACACCGAAAGATATGTATTGGGCTATAAAAGATGAAAGCGGAACAGAGGTTGCCACCGGTACTGTTGATTACTCCGCTAATTTCGTAGACAATGTATACGATGGCTTCCAGGTAGCTTCTTCGACACTTGCAGGTCTTCCAGCTGGAAAATACTCTCTGTGCGTGAAGCTTCTTGACGCGGTTGGGAATGTTATAGAGAACACTCAAGCCGCTTACAGCCCAATATACTACTACCCAGAGATAAGCCTCAGCGTTTCCTTGGTGCCGGATTCCACGAACAACGATTATGACAGCGATGTGTACGATGGGAACACCCCAATAGGATTCAAGGTAGTTATAAACGGTAATGCGACGACCACGTTGTTCAAAGGTGTTTCATTTGAGCTTGGTTCAAAAGCATACACAATCGATTGGGCGTTCACAAGTGATTCCACGGTAGAGGAACTTAGCGATGGAATCTACTATGTTGAACTCCCAGCCACGATAACATTCGATGTGACGGTGGGAGCCACCGAGATAGCAGCTCCATCGGCGGTAGCTACAGCCACACTGGCAGACGAATCAGCTGAAGACGATTCCACCACGCTGAATAACATAGATGGACTGAACCCGGTGGTTTCCTTCAACCCAGAGATCATATCTAACGATACGATAAGACTCGGATATGCGCTTTCTGATAGCAACTTCAAAGCTGCTACAATAACGTTCTATGATGAAGCAGGTGAGGAAGTTGCTTCTGCGACATTCAACTCAGCTGGTTCTGGGTTTGAGAATCTGGTTATAAGTAAGAAAGTTGACAAGACATCTCTCACGTACTCTTACGAGGCAGAAGATTCGCTTGAGCATTCAACGAGTGGCAGCTCGCCAGTGGAAGGATACATAGACACAGCGGTTGGAAGCGCTACGGTAGCATGGGAAAACTCCAGCTGGATAGAAAAAGACGGAATCAGGTTCTACAAAGCAGCTTCAGCCCTTACGTTTGACATAAAGGTTCTTGATAAAGCTGGGGTTTATGCGGATGGAATAAATGTGGATCTTTCCAGCTTGTCAGGAGTAACAGCTTCTACAAGCGTGTCCCTTGACTCCGAGCTTGTTTACACATGGGTGCTTTCGTTTGGTAGCCCAGCTGAAGTAGAAATTCCAGCTTCCTCGATAAAGATAACCATAAGCGATATCCATGGAAACAGCTACATCAACAACATAACCACTGATGGAGTGCTTAAAGCTGCGTCTGATCAGATATTCTTCCCGCAGGCCACAGTAGTTTACGACACGCAAGCTCCAGTTATAAACTCCGCTACCTTCACGAGCGATGGGCAGGTTACTCTTGGAATTACAGAAAATTACCTTGACACGATAACCGTCTATGCATCCGATAGCAGCGCAGCTACAAAGCTTGCGGATATACCAGAAGCTTCCTGGACAGTAAGTGGAAGCTATTACAGCTTTACCGTAACCGATGAGATGTATGAAAATGCTGGATTGAGCGTACCAAACGGTGAAACCGCTAGCTTGAAGTTTGTCGCCACAGATAAAGCTGGAAATGTCAGCGCCGCTGCTTCGGTCACAGGAACACTTGACCTTGTGCCGCCAGCTCTCGCTGAAAATCTTGTTGATACCTACATCACAAGGACTTCCTCTGTTGTAACAATACATATGCAGACAGACAGCAACACATCTAAGATAACGGATATGACCCTTACTGGAGCAGATATAGCCGGAATAGTTGCAGAGGTTGAATACACAGATGGAAGCACGCAGGACTTCCTTGGATCGGATGCTGTTTCCAACAACCTGATAATGGACATAACTGACGCAACAGAAGCAACGCTCAGCATAACGTTTGCAAACGGAGCCACCATACAGAATGCAAGCACGCTGGAGCTCAAAGTCTATGCATCTGACCAGACATATGATCACAGGCTTGTTGGAGATGCAACGATCGATTACAGCGATGTGCTGTTCAGTCAGAGCAGAGATCTCGATGTGAAAGCGGTTGTGTACAATGGCGATCACAATTATCTAGTCTTCTCAGATACATCCGCTGGATTGACATTTGTTGACTTTGTCGGTGCAACTGCTGGTGCCACAAATAACAGTTATGGAGATGGTATATACGTTCTCAAGAGTGATCCTGAGGCTACTGTATCCGTTGACACCACAACTGGTGAAGCTTCAGTAGTAGGTAGCGCTAAGTACGCCCTTAGCTGGGGAGACGACGCAACATGGTACGTGATAGGCTCTGTTGACCTTGAGGATCTCTCTGCTGTATCTCTTGATAGCTATGTTGGAGACATCTTCACTTCTGACAACATAACTGAGAATTCTGCAGCGGTCAAGCAGTATGGCGATCTGTACTTCTGGAACCTCGCAGACGCGACGCAGATAGTGCTGCAGCTTCCGGTTAAAGATGGGCTGTACTGGGATATAAGTTCTCTTGCTACAGATACTTATGCCAATGCAAGACTTGCTGTTAGCTCTGATGCAACCGATGCTACGGTTACATTTGATTACGAAGGAATAACCTTTAATAGCGATGCATATGGAGCTCTTGTCAATGAAGCCAGTGTGGATGCATACATGGCTGGGGATTCTGCTTCTACCGTTGAATTCTCCTTGCTCAACATCTATGCAAAAGATTTGATGGATGAGTATACGCCGGAGGTCTTAGGACTTGAGGCAACCGAGGATACTGCGAAAGCTACTGTAGTCTTGACGGTTAAGTTCAACAGCCTTACGGATGTAACGAATATACTCCTTGATGCATCGATGGCTGGAGTTGACTACGCAACTGATACAAATACTGTTTCGAATATCTCTGGAGCAAATATAACATTAAGTTCAATAGCTTCTGATACTAACATAGCAACAGTCACGTTTGGAATCGACTTGAGTGCTGAGGGTGTTACCGGTGATACAGGTTCAGCGATAGCCACCCTAACTATTGCTCAAGACGAACTGATGTTCAAATGGAACAGGGACGGAGCGAACTTCTGGGTAACGAATTTTGGCGGAGGCGTAACGGTAGATGATGACAACCTTAACAATTAATCCTTCTTAACTCCAAAACCCCGCCTTCGGGCGGGGTTTTATTTTGCCCCCATCCTGATATAATCCCCCTTGGAGGTGAAAGTCTTGATAAGCTACGAGACAAGGCTCAAGATAGACGAGCTCAAAAAAAAGCTGAGCGATTCAATTCAGGTTTTCAAGCCTCAGGAAAAAGAGAAGCGCCTGAAAGAGCTTGAAGATCTCGCGTCAAGTCCTGACTTTTGGCAGGACGCAAAAAAAGCGCAAGAAGTTAACAAAGAAGCGCAGAAACTCAGAAAGCTCCTTGATGAGTACAAAGAAGTGAAATCACTTTTTGAAGACCTTGAAGTCGCTATAGAGCTCTCTGAAGAGGACCCTGAGATGCAAGATCACGCAAACGAGATATTAAAAGAGCTTGAAGAAAAGGTGAGAAAATTCGAGCTTGAGATGCTCCTATCTGGAAAATACGATCAGAGCAGCGCTTACCTTTCAGTCCACCCAGGAGCAGGCGGAACTGAGTCACACGACTGGGCTCAGATGCTCCTCAGGATGTACACGCGCTGGGCAGAGCGGCACGATTTTGATGTTGAAGTTGTGGATTACCAGCCAGGCGAGGAAGCTGGCGTTAAGAGCGCTACCATTCTGATAAAGGGCGAGTACGTTTATGGATATTTGAAGCACGAGCGAGGGGTCCATCGCCTTGTCAGGATCTCCCCATTTGACGCAGCCAAAAGGCGGCACACGTCTTTTGCGTCTGTTAACGTGGTCCCTGAGATAGAAGGAGATGTTGACGTTCAGATAAACCCGGACGATATAAGGATAGACACATTCCGGGCGTCTGGGCATGGCGGGCAGTACGTGAACAAAACAGAGTCAGCTGTCAGGATAACCCATATCCCAACTGGAATAGTCGTCTCGATACAGACAGAAAGGTCTCAGCACAAAAACAAAGAGATAGCTATGAAGATATTAAAAGCAAGGCTCCTTCAGCTTGAGATGGAAAAGAAAAGAAAAGAGCTTGAGAATATCCAGGGAGAGCTAAAGGATATCGCCTGGGGGAATCAGATAAGATCGTACGTTTTTCACCCTTACAAGATGGTCAAAGATCACAGAACACAGATCGAGACTGGAGATGTGGAAGCTGTCATGGATGGCGATATAGATATCTTCATAGAAGCGGAGCTTGTTTACTTTGCGAGAAAGGGTGTGGTTGAATGAAAAAAGTTGTGATCCTTTTCGTTATCATATCAGCCGCGGCGTTCTCGCTCGTTATATCGAAGGTTCAGTTCAAAGGTCTTGAGAATTTATCAAGTGATTTTGCCAAGAGTTTGGTAAGCTCCTACGTAGGCTCAAGTGCGAGCCTTGAGAGCGTAGACGCGATGAAAAAAGCGCTTCTTGAGAGCGGGTATTTTGAAAGCGTTGACGCAAGGCTCGATACGGACGAGAATGGAAACATAGTCGTGATTTTCAATGTGAAAGAAAATCCCATTTTGAAAAAGTGGAATCTAGACATAGACGGCCCTAATCTTGTGTCAAAAGACGATTTGGCAAGCTCTGTGATTTTAAAAGATGGAACGGTTCTCAACATAAATGACCTTAAAGAGAGCATTCAAAACATAGCGAATCTTTACAGAAGCAGCGGATATGTACTTATAGAGGCATATCCTGAGATAGGAGAAGGAACTCTTACGATTCACATAAAAGAATATGCCCTCTGGGATGTCAAGTTCAAAGATTTAGATGGAATAGATGAGAGTTCCATAAAGAAAGAGCTGAATATCAAAACCTTGAAAGATTATTACAACGCGCCTTTCTGGATGAAGTGGTTTGAGGATAAGAAGGATTGCTATCCAAGCCTTTCCGAGATTCAGAGGATGATAAGGATCCTACAGGATAAGGTTTATTTCTCCGAGGTCAGAGTTGGAGTTGAAAAGGTCAATCCTAAGGGCGTCAAAGAGAATGCGGCGGATCTCGTTTTCACCGTCAAGGTCAGAAAACTCTTCGATGGAAAGAAAGATCTCTATTTAAAGGTGGAAGGAGCTTCGCTTTTAAAAGAAAGCGATATAAAAAAAGCGATAGGTTGGAATGGAAAGAGAAAGCTTGACAGCATGGAAGTTCTTTTGAAAGCTCAAAAGCTTTTAGATCTTTACAAAGATAAGGGCTATATGATGAGCTGGGTTGATGTTTCTGTTGAGAACGATACGGCGATTTTCAAAGTGTACGAGAAAAGAATCGGATCGGTTGAGTATGAATTTGAAAAAAACGGTGAGAGCTGCATCGTGAGAGATGAAAGGGATTCCTGCCCGTTCAGGCATACAAAGCTCATATTGGTAAAGGATCTGATATCTTTCAAAAAAGGAGATCCCTTAAAAAAGAGCTCGCTTGTTTCGAGCTACTCCGCTCTATCAAGATCTCGCTATTTTGACAAGGTTGATATCCTGCCGCTCGGGGATAGAGAGTCAACGGGCGTTACCATTCGCGTCAAGCTCACGGAAAAGGAAAAGAAGTTCCAGTTCATGGGAGGAGCCGGCTGGGGGCCACCTGGCAAGGGAAGAAAGTGGTGGGAAGGCCTTATGGGACAGCTTCAGCTTTCAACGATAAATCCACTTGGATATGGGCAGAGCGTCTCGCTTTCTTTGAACCTCGGACTTGATAAGAAGGTCGTCCAAATTGGATATTCGATTCCAAGGCCCTTTGACGCTCCTCTAACCTTGGGAAGTGGCTTTGGATACACATACACTTCTGATGCGACTTCTGCCACCTCGAGCGTGTACTTGAAAGGATCTCTGCAAACTCTGCCGATATTTGACAATGTCTTCGGAGTGTCTTCCAAATACTCCTATGATTTTGAAAATGGTGATAAGGATCTTGAAGTTGATCTATCTCATGATTACGATACGAGAAACGCTCCTTTCCTTCCAACTTCTGGATTCAGAACCAAGGAGATATTCACCATCGATGGAATCTTGAAGAGTGATCAATCATACACGCTGATGCAGTCTGGTGAGGTTCACTTTCCACTTTACTGGAAGCTTCATGTGGCGCTCAGGGAATTCTACGGGAAGGTTCTGAAAGGTGAAGGTGAGATCACGCCATCGCCAAGGGATTCCGTGAGAGGGGAGACGCTCTCTGGGAGCGAGGTCATCAGGGGAGCTTTGGAGCTACGCTTCAGAATATACGATCAAGAAATACCGGCGGATTTGGTTTTATTTTACGATGCCGGAAAGGCTAAAGATTTCGTTTGGAGTTCTGGACTTGGCATAGGTATTGCCGCGCCGGTGTTTGGCGAGATAGAGTTTGGATACGCTTACAGGCATCCGCAGGATTCTTTTGACCTTTACTTTGTCCTCGGGATGGATCTGCCGTGGACTTCGTTCTGAGAATTGGGGATAAGTTCATAGGGCTTAATGGCAAGTACATTATAAGGGAAAAATTGGAATACAACCCGTTTTCTTTCGGGGAAGTTGTAGGTTTTTACCTTCGCGCTGATAAGATCCTTCCGGTTGTGAACATTCAAGAAGTGTTGAATTTGAAGAGATGCTCAAAGAGGGTGTTTCTCATATCAGATGAAGCGGTTTTTTTGGTCGAATACGATTCGCTTTCAAAATCACATGAGGGAGAAGAAATAGATCTTGATTTGGTTCTCAAGGAGGTAAGAAAGAAGCTCGATGGAAGGGCTTGAGGATATAATCGAGCTTTTCAAGCAGGAGGTTTCAGATAGATTATCAAGGGTTGAAGAGGAGCTCGTTAAGAACTCCGGAAAGGATGTAGAGCTCATATACAGAGAGTTTCACACCATTAAAGGAACTTCCCAGATGCTCGGATTTGAGAACTACGCGAAAGCGGCTCATATGGTTGAGGATGTCGTGAAACCGCTCTGGAAAGCGAGCGCCTCTCTTCCTTCGGAATTCATACCGCGTCTTCTTAGCGTCATAGATGTGCTGAGAAAAAAGGTAGGAGAAGATCTATCAAGTGGTGATATGGAAAAGATAGATTCGGTGCTCAAAGGGGAAAATTTGGAGAGGTCTGATGAGGTAGGCCTTGAAATAGTGAGCGAGATAGACAAAAAGCTTCTTGAGAAGGTGGTTGATGAGTCAGAGGATGTTCTTTTTCTCATATACAGGAGGTATTCAGATGATAACGAGCTTTCAAGAAAGGTGGGTTTTCTATCTGACAGCTTGAGGGAGCTTTACTGGCAGCTTGAGACAGTCTCGCTTCAGAAGGTAATAAAGGGCTTTGACAGGCTCGTTTACGATGAGGCGTCAAGGGGAGGAAAGATTGTTAGGTTTGAATCAGATGTGAAAGGTATCAGAGTCAAAAAAGAGATTGCCTCCTCTGTCAGAGATGCACTCGTTCACATAGTTAAGAATGCGGTGGTCCACGGGATAGAGAAGCCAAAAGAGAGAAAAAAGCTTGGAAAACCTCGGGAGGGTGTAGTTAAGATATCCGGGAAGGCTTCTGGAAAGAGGATAATCATAGAGGTTTCAGATGACGGGGGTGGAATAGATTTCGAGAAGATAAGGGAAAAGCTTGAAAAGCTTGGAAAGGAAGTGCCGAGTAATGAAAAAGGGCTTTTGAGCGTGATATTCGAGCCTTTCTTTTCAACGAAAGACATGGCGGATATTGGGGGCGGGAGGGGAGTTGGGCTGTCCTCCGTGAAGACTTTCATAGAGTCGATAGGAGGATCGATATCGATAAGAACGAAGAAAGGTAAGGGGACGACTTTCGTCATAGAGGTGCCGAGTGAGAGGGTCTGGGAGCGCGTTATGGTGGTAAAAAGCAAGGGAGCACTTTACGCACTGAAGATAAGTGATGTGGAGAAAGTAGAAGCTGGACTTGATGGTGAGTTTTCAGGGCCAGTAAGTGCGGTTTTAAGGAACGGGAAGGTCTACAGGTTTGATTCGAAAGTGCTCGAGGATGAGCTCGCGGTCATGGAGAATCCATTTCCATCTCTTGAGAACGTCGTTTTCTGGGTGGATTTTTTGGGAATTCCAGTACCGGTTCTCAGGTGAATTTCGCTTTGTCGAAGTTTACCAGATCGATGTAGTCGCCTTTCATAGTCGCCGCGTATATTCCTTAAGCGATTATATCTTCCACAGCTGTGCCGAGCCTGTTGGTAAGTTCGCTCCATTTTTGTTGAGACCCTGATATTGTCCATTCCTTTAACTTCCTCATCTCTTCAGAGAGCTTCTTAAGCCCAAGCTGGGTTTCCTGATGCAAAAACACAAAGTGTCTTATCATCCTTTCAAGATGGCCCATCTTCTCGGCTATCTTTGCCGTGAAATCACCACTTGCAGGGTTAATTATAACATTTCGACAGATGATAGATATTTTTATTTCCGTTTGGTATAATCTCAGAAACCTGTTTGGAGAGCAAAAAAGGGGGGAGATCATGAAATCTTTGAGAGCCAAGTTAGTGACTCCACTGGTGGTGATACTGGCTTTCATAGCTGCGATATACTTGTCAACTCTGTACATAACCAGCCTGCAGAAAGATGATGCAGTGGTCATAAATTTGGCGGGGCGCCAGAGAATGCTCACACAGAAAATGTCAAAAGAAGCCTTGGCTGTGGCTGCGGGTAGGGAGGAGTACATAAGCGTCATACCAAACACGATGAAGACTTTCGACGTGACTCTCAAGGCGCTCAGGGATGGTGGAAAGGCACCGCTTGATATAAACAATCCAAATGATCCGGGAAAACAGGTTGCCCTTCCACCGGCGAAATACAAAGACGTTTACGATCAGCTCACAAAGGTTATGAATTTATGGGTACCTTTCAGGCAGAATGTGGAGAAGATAATAGAGAGCAGTGGCAGGGATAACGGTGCACTTGAATACATCCTCAACAACAATTTGACCCTTTTGAAAGAGATGAACAGCGCCGTGACACTTTTTCAGAACCATGCGGATGATAAAGTCACGCTTATGAAAAACTTGCAGCTGATTTTTTTGATAATAGGGGCGGGTATAGTCATTCTGTTTATATACTACTATTCTAGGAATGTTTTAAGGCCCGTTGAGAAAATACTCGCATCTGTTGAGAAGCTTGCCAGGGGTGAAGCCGATCTTTCTTACAGGCTCCCAATAGTGGCGAGAGATGAGATAGGGAAGATCTCGGAGAGTCTCAACACTTTCATGGGAAATCTGTCAACTTTGGTTGATAATTTGAAGGAGCAATCAGCGATATTGAACAGGTCGATTGGCGAGATATCGGAGGCTGTTTCCGGCATGGAGGATACATCGGGAAAAGTTAAAGAAGAGACGGATACTGTGACAGATGACTTGACAAAGACATCGGAGATACTGAATGAAGTTGATCAGAATGTTCAAGAAGTTGCAAACTCCGCAGTCTCTGTTGCTGATTCCGCCACCGACTTGTCCGCTAACATGAACGACATACTTGATTCCTCCAGAGCTGGTATGAAAACTATAGACACGATGGTTGAAAAAGTGAGTGAAGTCAGTGAACAGGCAATGACCATGAAGGAGAAAGCGGATCACCTTGAAAGATCCGTCGGGGCTATAACTGAGATACTCGAGGTGATAACTGGAATAACCGAGCAGACAAACCTTCTGGCTTTGAATGCTGCGATAGAAGCTGCAAGGGCTGGTGAAGCTGGGAAGGGATTCGCGGTTGTTGCAGATGAGATAAGGAAGCTCGCAGTTGAAACTAGAAAATTCACAGATGAGATAGGAAGCAAGCTGGGTGAGATAACGACAAGCTCAAGAGACACTGTTGAATTCAGCAAAAGCCTAGCGGAATCAGTGGAAGGTTTGATAGCCGATATGGACAACGTCAAGGGTGCTTTGAACACGATCCAGGAAAAGGTTGAGAGCGCCACGAGGAGGTCAGAAGATCTCGCTGCGGTTGCACAGGAGCAGAGCGCTACAGCGGAAGAGATGGCGGCGAATGTTCAGGATATAACCAAGCGGATAAACAAAGTTTCGGATAACATGGTGAGTGTGAACGACGATATAAACGGTGTTGCTAACTTCATAGTGGAAATAGGAGCGCAGCTTGACGAATTGAGAAAGATAAGTGATAACCTTGAAATGACAGCCTCAAAGATAGGTGGTTGATTGTGAAAGGTCATGAGGGCGGCGCCCGCGGAAAGAGCGGGCGTGTTTTTGTGGCAGTCGTTTTGGGAGTGTCGACAGTTGTTTTACTTTCTTCTGTTGCAGGTGGAAAGGAAGTTCTCAGAAAGGTCCTTTCCGCAAATTCGCTCTGGATCTCACTCGCATTTTTGAACGCGCTTGGGATAATATCCGTCGATGCCCTGCGAATAGCTCTGCTATCGAGTGGATGTGATAAGAAGCTCTCTTTTTGGGATGGTATGAAAGCGTCGATATACGGCTTTTACACCTCGGCTATAACACCTTTCGCTTCAGGTGGACAGCCTTTCCAAATATACTACCTCACGAGAATAGGACTTAAGGTCGAGAGATCTTCCATGATAGTTGGGGTGAAGTTTATATCCTCTTTTACGATAAGCGTTATTTGGGGACTTTTCGCGATAGTCAAGTATGGTGAGAAGATAGCGTCCATCCATTACATCGGAAAACTGATGTACCTGGGAGTAGCCGCAACATTGGTGTTCTACGCGTTTTTCCTTTCTCTGGTAGTGAGTAGTAGGTTTGGGAGGTGGTTTTTATCCCTCCCCGTGGTTGTGATACCCTTGGCGTTCTTGCTGAAGAAGAACAAGGAGGATATATATTCCATTGTGAGGGACAAAGTGGACGCCTACAAACACATGCTGGTTTTCGTCTGGAGACATTCTAGAGTTAACCTCCTCTTGACATTCCTTCTATCCTTTTTGATGGTTACCATGATACTCTCAGGGCCTTACATAGCACTTCAAGCTGTTGGAGGGAATCTGCCGTTTTTCGAGGGTTTGAGCTTAACCGCAGCTATGAGCATGATTTTTTACTTCATACCAACCCCAGGGGCCAGTGGGGGAGTCGAAGGAGTTTTCTATTTGGTTTTCTCGAAGATGCTATCATCGAACTTGGCGGCTTCGTCTTTAATAGTATGGCGATTTTTCTCATATCACCTCTCGCTCCTTCTTGGAATTATCCTGGGGTCTGGATACATGATCAGGGGTGATACAGATGGTTGAGATTTTCAACAATACGGATTTCTCGATAGGGAAGAACTTTGTGAAAAAAGTCTTGGAATTTGTGTTCAGCCACGAGGAGAAGAGCGGGGACGTTTCTGTGGCTTTCGTAAAGCCCGAGGAGATTGCAAAACTCAACGAGGAATACCGTGGAAAGGAAGGCCCAACTGACGTTCTGAGCTTTCCATATGGTGATGAAATGCTCGGGGAGATTGTCATATGCCCGGATGTGGTCAAGGAGAACTCTGAGCGCTTTCAAACAACTTTTGATGATGAGATGCTTCTGACTTTGGTTCACGCCGCACTTCACCTTTGTGGATACGATCATGAAAGGAGCACGGAAAACGCGGAAGAGATGTTCAGAAGGCAAAAGGGGTATTTCAACGAGCTTAAAAGGATCTTAGGGGGATAGCCAACTTGTGATAAAATATAGCAAACAAGCTTACAATTGGAGGTGCGAGAAATGCGGGTGGGTATACTCACAGGTGGTGGAGATTGCCCCGGTTTGAATGCGGTCATAAGGGGAATAGTGAAGTCTGCTCCTGATGACGTCGAAGTCATAGGGATAATGCACGGTTGGAAGGGTTTGATGGAACTCGAGTACACGAAATTGACTGAAGACGATGTCGAGGGGATACACATACTCGGTGGGACGATTCTCGGAACCAGCAGGACGAATCCGTTCAAAAGGGCAGAAGACAGGGACAAGGTTTTGGAGAACATAAAGAAGCTTCAGCTCGATGCCCTGATAGCCATAGGAGGAGATGATACGCTCTCTGTGGCGGCGAGATACAGTGCCATGGGAATCAAAGTTGTTGGGGTTCCAAAGACTATTGACAACGACATATCCAACACCGATTACACGTTTGGATTTCACACTGCTGTGAATGTTGGTGCGGATGCAATAGACAGGCTCCATTCAACTGCAAAGTCACACGAGAGGATAATATTCGTTGAGCTGATGGGAAGGGATACGGGCTGGATAACGATAGAGGCCGGGCTCGCTGCCGGTGCACATTTGATACTCATACCGGAATTCCCCTTGACTATAGACGAGATAGCCCAGATCCTCGACAAAAGGATGAAAGCGAAAAAATACGCAGTCGTTGCCGTGGCTGAAGGGTTCAAGCCGACGGATTTCGATTCTTATGTGATGATTGACACCAAGACCGATGAATTTGGCCATATACAGCTAGGTGGAATAGCCCACGTTCTGTCCAGAATAATCAGGGAAAAAACAGGGTATGAAACTAGAGCCGTTGTCCTTGGACACCTCCTCCGAGGAGGTACACCGACGGCGTTTGATAGGATACTGGGAACGAAGTACGGTGTTAAAGCTATGGAGCTAGTCTTAGCCGGGGATTTCGGCAGGATGGTGGCTCTCAAGGGAAATGACATCATTTCTATACCCCTTGAATACGGAGTGAGTGTTAAGAAATTCGTGCCCTATGAATACTACAGGCTTGCTCAGATATTTTTTGGATGAGGTGAGTTTTTTTGAAGGGAGAACACCCGTATGTCAAATGGGCCATTGAGGTTATAGAGAATTACATTTTAAACGGAAAGAGGATAGAACCACATGAGAATTTGCCCCGAGAGCTCTTCGAGAGAAGAGCAGGGGCTTTTGTGACACTTCACAAAGTGGATGGTTCTTTGAGAGGTTGTATAGGGACCTATCTTCCAACCCAGCCGAATTTGGCGCTTGAGATAAGGGAAAATGCCATAGCAGCTGCAACCAGGGATCCCAGATTCGAACCCGTCAGGCCAGAGGAGTTCGATGAGATAGAGGTCTCCGTTGATATTCTCAGTGAGCCTGAGGAAACCCGCTCCACGAATGAGCTCGATCCGAAAAAATACGGGATAATCGTTGTCAGTGGGCCAAAAAGGGGATTGCTTTTGCCGGATATCGAGGGGGTTGACAGTGTCGAGGAGCAGATAAGGATAGCTTCACTGAAAGCTGGGATATTCTACCCTTATGAAAAACCAGAGGCGATTTTCAAGTTCACAGTTGAGAGATACCATTGAGGTGAAATCATGAAGAAAATGGCCCTGCATTTTGAAAACATCGAAGGTGATACGGTTAGATGTAACCTCTGTCCACACAGGTGCATCTTGAAACCCGGGCAGGTTGGGCTTTGTAGGGTCAGAAAGAACGAAAATGGGATACTGGTAACCCTGAACTACGGGGAGATAAGTGCGATATCGATGGATCCGATAGAGAAAAAACCGCTCTTTCACTTCAATCCAGGGGATAAGATACTCTCTGTGAGTACGATCGGTTGCAACCTCAGATGCCCTTTCTGTCAGAATTGGGAGATAGCTCATGGCGATGCTCCAACGAGGCGTGTGACACCAGAACAGCTTGTCAGAATCGCCCTCGAGCGGGGATCTCGTGGGATAGCCTATACGTACAACGAACCCGTGATTTGGTATGAATTCGTTCTTGATACGTCTAGGATAGCTTCAAAAGAGGGCTTGTACAACGTCCTTGTTACGAACGGCTACATAGAGGAAGAACCTTTGAAACTTCTGCTTCAGTCTATCCACGCGATGAACATAGACTTGAAAGGTTGGAACGATAAGTTCTACTTGAAAGAGATCGGTGGAAAGAAAGAGGTTGTGATGAAAACGATTGAAACCGTTTATAAAGCCGGAATTCATGTTGAAGTGACGACACTCGTCATACCGGGAAAGAACGACAACTTGGAAGAACTTGAAGAGGAATTCAAGTGGCTTGCATCTGTTGACAAGAACATACCACTTCATTTGAGCAGGTACTTCCCGAGCTACAAGTACACGATTCCTCCAACCCCTCCTGAGAAGCTCGTGGAGATATACGAGCTCGCCAAGAAATATCTGAATTTCGTTTACATAGGAAACCTCTGGGATGAAAAGTACGAAACCACGGTTTGCCCAAGCTGTGGAAATGTTGTCATAAGGAGAAAAGGATACGATGTCGATGCATCTGGGATAGACGAAGAGGGAAGGTGCAAGGTGTGCGGGTTTCCGATCGCAAAGATCTTTTGAAGACAAAGCGAATCCTCGTGATCTCTTCCATCTCTCTTCTTGTGACCGTTGGGATATTCCTCATAGTTTACTTCAGAAGGGTACCGGTGGTTTACCAGGAGGAAGAAGCCTTCTTGATGGGAACGAGGCTGAGAGTTGTTTTAGCCAGCAAGAGATTCTCGTCCAAAAGCCTTGCTGACAATGTCATAAGTGAGTTCAGGAGGATAGATGCAAAGTTCGATCCTTACAGGGAGGACAGTGCCATTTACAAGTTGAACCATTCAAGTGGTTGGGTGAAGGTGGACAAGGAGACTTACAACCTCGTAGAGACCGCTGTGAGGTATTGCCAAACAACGGGTGGAGCGTTCGATCCAACACTGGGAAAGCTCATAACACTTTGGGGTTTTGACAAGTTCGATGAGAAAAAGAGTTTCAAAGTGCCTTCTGAGAGTGATATAAAACAGGCTTTGAAAAATTCCGGATGTGATAAAGTGGAATTTGATGATAGGGATATGATGATAAAAACGAATGGTGTGTGGATAGATCTTGGTGGAATAGCTAAAGGATATGCACTTGAGAGGGCGTATGCTTTGGTGAAAGGACTCGACCCAGATGCAACGGGTTTCATAGATATAGGTGGGGAGATAAGGATAATAGGCCCGAAATACGGGAGGGCTCCTTGGGTTATAGGAGTGAGAGATCCCAGGGGTTCAGATGTGATAGATTACCTCTACCTGAAGAAAGGTGCCGTATCGACTTCTGGGGATTACGAGAGGTATTTCATAGTGAACGGAAAGAGGTACTGCCACATATTGGATCCGAAAACCGGATATCCAGCTGGTGGTGCTAGGAGCGTTACCGTGATAGCCGATGACGGGGTTACTGCGGATGTCTATTCAACCGCGGGCTTTGTGATGGCGAAGGATTGGAGGTATGTGCTCGTGCACTTTCCAGAGCTCGGTATGCAGGTGATGATGGTGCTGAGTGATGGAAAGATGGTGAAAAGCGATGGGTTTGAATACTACGAGAATCCTAGATGATCTCACGAATTACGTGGTGTGGAGAGAGCGTGGGGTGTATCCGCAAGAAAGAGGTTTCAAGGAGATTCAATCTGAATTTTTGGAGAGAGCTCGTGCAAAAGCGAGGAGAATCTTTGAAGATCTATCGTCATTTGGTGCGAGCTTTTTCAATTTAGAATCTGAAGAATATCCAAGTCTTCTTCTGCAAGTTCAAAAGCCACCTTATGGGATATTCTGCATCGGAGACTGCGGGGTTTTGAAGCGGAAGATGATATCGATTGTGGGGACCAGAAGGTCCAGTGGATATGGGGAGAGCCTCGCGAGAAAGTTCGCTAGGGAACTTGCTCAAGATTTTGTCGTGGTCAGTGGGATGGCTTACGGAATAGATTCAAAGGCACATGAAGGGGCCATGGAGACTGGGAAAACTGTGGCCGTTTTAGCAAGTGGAGTGGACATCCCAACGCCCAAGGGGAACACCCAGCTTTACAAAAGGATAATCGAGAATGGTTGTGTTATCAGCCCATATATGCTCGGTGAGAGGGCACTCAAACATAGGTTTGTTGAGAGAAACGCTTTAATTGCGGGAATGTCACTTGGAACGCTCGTCGTTGAGGCTCCTAGGAAAAGCGGCGCTCTGATAACCGCATCTTTAGCTGTGGAGTTTGGAAGAGATGTGTTTGCGATCCCAGGTGATGTTGGAAAATACAGAAGTGAAGGAACGAATCGGTTGATAAAGTTCGGCGCCTTGGCCGTCACAGATCCAGAGGATATCTTGAGCTACTACAAAATTGAGAGGGTGAAAGAAAAGGAACCTTCGGATCCGGTTTACGAGCTTGTGAAATCTGGCTTGGGCTATCCAGAGGATATTTCAAAAAAATTAGGCGTTCCGATAGAAAACGTCCTTTCAAGGTTAAGTGAGCTGGAGATAGAAGGGCTGGTGTACAGGGATGTGGATCAGCAGTACAGAATTCTTTGAGGAGGGATGGTTGTGCTCTTTGGAACGGATGGAATAAGGGGAGTCGTTAACGAGGATTTGACCCCAGATTTGGCTTTCAGGGTTGGAAATGCCCTTGGAAGAGTTTTCGAAGGAGAGGCGGTTTTGGTCGGACGAGACACAAGAGCGAGTGGTGAGATGCTTGAAGCGGCTTTGGCGGCTGGACTGGCATCAGCTGGAAAGGATGTTATGCTCTGCGGAATTCTTCCAACACCGGCTTTGGCACTTTTGAGTAGGAAGATGGAGACCGCTAGCGTTGTGATATCCGCATCTCATAACCCTCCTAACTTCAACGGAATCAAGATAATAGAGAGCGGTTTCAAGCTCCCTGACGAGGTTGAGAGAAAAATCGAAGATGTGGTGTCAAAACCCGGTTATGTTTCAAGTGGAAGAGTTGGAAGGATCAGGAGATTTGAAGGAGCTTTTGATATGTATGTTGGGGAGCTGATCTCGATGTTTCAAGATTTAAACCTTTCGGGTATGAGCCTGGCTGTTGATGTGGCAAATGGAGCTGCCTACAAGACGACGCCCACAGTGCTGGAGAAGCTAGGGGCAGATATCGAGGTGTTTTCCAACGAGCCGGATGGATTCAACATAAACAGGGATTGTGGATCCACAAACATAGATTTTCTGAGGTCGGTTAAAAAGTCAGGGGTTATAGGTATAGCGCACGATGGGGATGCGGATAGGTGCATAATGGTTGATGAGATGGGAAAAGAGGTTCATGGAGATAAGATAATGGGAATCGCAGCCAAAGCGATGCTGGAAAGTGGCAGGCTCAAGGGCAGAAAAGTTGTAGCGACGATTCTATCGAATTTGGCCCTTGAAGAGTTCTTGAGAAAGCTCGGCGTGGAGCTCTTGAGAACGAGAGTTGGGGATAGATATGTGCTTGAGGGGATGCTAAAGAGTGGTGCCAACCTTGGTGGGGAAAGATCTGGACATGTGATATTCCTCGACCGATCGACAACTGGAGATGGTCTCATAACCGCTCTGGAAATCCTGAGAGTGGTGAGGAAAAGCGAAAAAAACCTATCGGAGCTCCAATCTGAGATAGAGGATTACCCGCAGGTCATGATAAACGTTCCAGTTTCAGATAAGAGAATAGCTGAAACTCGGGAGGTCTTGGAGGCGATTGAGAGGGAGAAGGATGAGGGATACAGGATAATAGTTAGACCGTCTGGAACAGAACCTGTCATAAGGGTAATGGTTGAGGGGAAGGATCCTGTCAGAATCAGGGAGAAAGCTGAAAGAATAGCTCAGGTGGTGAAATCGTTTGACTTTGAGTGATGTTCTGGAGGGGTATGGAATAGGGGTTGATAAAAGCAAGCTGCAAATTCTTGAAGAGTTCTCAAAGTTTTTGGTGTCATCCCCCGTAAACTTAACTTCGATGAGTGAGGAGGAGATCTATCACAAAGGTATAGCTGAGGTCTTGTATCCTTTGAAAGAATTCCCGATATATGAGAAATTTATAGATATCGGAACTGGTGGTGGAATCCCGGGAGTCGTTTTGGAAATTTACTTTGATGTTGAAGGAGTTTTGGTGGATTCTAGAAGAAAAAAGACAGATCTTCTGAGGAATTTTGTTCTCGATAGAGGTCTCAACCTTGATGTGGTATGGGCTAGGGCGGAAGAGCTCGCCAGAAGCAAGGATCACAGAGAAAAATACATGTACGCAACTTCAAAGGCTTTGGCGAAAACTCCCATCGCATTGGAGCTTTTGGCTCCCTTCACCATGGTTGGTGGCTACATACTGCTCTACAAAGGCCCTTCATGGAAGGAAGAGCTTGAAAAGAGCTGGGATTTTATGGAAGAGCTTGGAGTGGATCTGGGAGATGTGATCGAATACGATCTCAAGACCGGTGAAAAGAGAGCTCTACTGATTTTGGAGAAGTTCAAATCCACCCCGAGGAGGTTTCCGCGGAAGAATTTCAAAAGGCCTTCGAGGTGATCTGATGCTACACGTGGAGACATTTTTCATACCCGGTGATGTTAACATGGCTTTTGATGTTAACATGGGATTCTTATCCAAAGAGTTAAAAGAACCGATTTTGAGAATCTACACCTGGGAACGGCCGACTCTTTCTCTTGGAAGGCATCAGAAGGTTGAAGATGTTGATTTTGAAAAGCTTGAAGAGCTCTCAGTTGATTGTGTGAGAAGACCCACCGGGGGTAGAGCCGTTCTTCACTGGGATGAGATTACATATTCTGTGGCGTTTCCTCGAGGATCTGAGGAGTTCTCACTCGGTGTTATGAAACTTTACGAACGTATCTCAGGGATCCTGTTTGAGGCGTTTGAAAGACTTGGGGTAAGGGTGAGTTTCAGTGGTGGAAAGAGCTGGGATCCCAAAAGCCCGTCATGCTTTTCCAGTGGAGCGAGGTACGAACTCAAGGTAGATGGGAAAAAGCTCGTTGGAAGTGCTCAGGTCAGGATGAAAGATTTTGTTTTGCAGCACGGGTCCATAATGATGAGGCCCAGTTGGGAAATATTATCGGCAGTTCTGTCTTCTCATCCAACGGTTGAATTCTTATCCAGAAAAGCTGTGGGATTAAGGGAAGTTTTAGATGTCAGATTTAGAGATGTCGTGGACGCAATCCTTGAATCTTTTGATGAAAAGTACGGATTGAGGTGGATGGATCAAAGCGAAATTTTGAATCTTTTGAAAAAGTCAGAGAAGATGAGAGGTGGTTTTTCTTGTCAAAGCTCTACATAGTTGCAACTCCAATAGGGAACTTATCAGATATAACTTTCAGAGCTGTAGAAATTTTGAAAGAGTCGCAGCTTTTGGTTGTCGAAGATAAGAGGAGGACATCCATCCTTCTGAATCACTACGGTATAGGTAGAAAAGAAATGGTCGCTATAGCAGAGAGAAGTCCTAGATCGAAGATAGAGAAGATAGTCGATAGGTTAAAGATGGTGAATATAGCCGCTTTGCTGAGCGATGCTGGAACACCTGTGGTCTCAGATCCCGGTAGGATCGTCGTTGAAAGATGCTGGCAAGAGGGAATAGAAGTGGATGTGGTTCCTGGCCCGAGCGCCGTTGTAGCGGCCTTGGCGGTGAGTGGTTTCCCAGCGAGTAGATTTTCTTTCCTGGGTTTTTTGCCAAAAGGGAGAAGGAGAAGAAGAACGCTGAAGGACGTGAGAAGTGGCCAGACTGTCGTTTTTTTCGAATCACCCCACAGATTTGTTGAGACTTTGAAAGAGATTTTGGATATATGGGGCGATGTGTATATATTCGTTGCCAGGGAAATGACAAAGCTTCATCAGGAATTCTTCAGAGGAAAGGTGAGTGAGGCTATAGAACATTTCAAGGGGGAGGTCAAGGGGGAGATAACCGTTGTTGTGAGGAAGGAGGAAAAAGCTTGAAGTGGATTCTGCCACTTCTTTTTGTCAGTTTGGGTTTTTCCTTTACAGTGAAGGTTATCACGAACACCGATGGTGTTATTGCCTACTATGGGTCTGAAGGACAGGTAGTTCTGAAAAAAGGGGAGAATTTGATAGAGTTCAACAGACCAGTTCTCATGAAGTTCTCCGCGTTTTACGGAGAGGGGTGGGTTTCTCCCAGGAAAGTCTTGGTTGATTCAACAGGGACAGTATACGTCATAGCCTCCCTGAAAACGGTGAATGTCTCGATAGACACCTCTCCTTCTGCGAAATTTTATATAACCTCTGAGCAGGGAAAGTTTTACATCGGAGACACTCCGTTCAAGGGGAAGATTCCCCCCGGGAAGTGGAATTTTCTCTTTGAAGCTGATGGATATTATCCCTTGAAGAGGATTTTGAACATCGAAGAGGGAAAATCGTATTACTTCAAGTTGGAGCCAAAGAGCCTTTACACATTCGTCACAACGCCAGCAGCAAGTGCGTTTGTGGATGATGCTTTTTTGGGTGAGACCCCAGTCTCAACAATTTTGAAGAGTGGAACTCATACGGTTAGTTTTTTTGTGAAAGGAATACCGGCTAAGAGATTGGAAATTCATGTCGATAAGGACTCCAAGCCCACGATTTTGAGAGTGGAACTCCCAAGGCTTGTTCATATCACGGTTACAACCGATCCTTATCCAGCTTTTGTGACGGTGGACGGGGAGGTTTTCAGAAGTCCTGTTGTCTTAAGAACTCTTGAGGGGGAGCACCACGTTGAGTGTTGGCTGGATGGATATGAAAAGGTCAAAAGGGATTTAAATATATCCTCAGATTTAAACATCTCATGCGATATGGATAGGATTTTTCACAGGTTGGTTTTCACTGATGAAGGGACGTTAACACTGGACGGTGAGTTGGTCGGATATGGCAGAGAGTTCAGGGTAGCGGATGGGTTTCATGTTCTTGAGTTTGAGTGGAGCAATGGGAAAAAGGGTTTTTGGGTCAAGGAGGTCAAATTCAACGAATTCATAGCGCCAAGCAAGGATATCGGAACTGTTATAGTTCTATCCAAGAAGTTCATTGTAGATGGTGAGGAGTATGCAGGCCCGGTTGCTTTGAACCTGAGAGTGGGAAAGCACATGTTGTATTCAAACGGAGCTCTCATTTCGTTCGACGTGGCTGAAGGCGACGTGAAAGTTCTGCCAGGTGGTGGGGCTCTTTTCGTTCTATCTGAACCTCAAGGTTTGAAGATGATCGTGAGAACTTCCAGTGGTTTGAAAGAAGTGGTTTCTCCCGAGATCATCGGTGCTGTTGGGAAGGTTTCGATCGTTCCAATTGAAGGATGTAAAATAGGGAAAATGTACAATGTGAATTTGAAAGATGGGGAATACAAGGTGATTCTTATAGATTCGAGGTGCCTTGGAGGGAGTAGCAAATGAGAAGAGTTTGGGTTATCGTGCTATTTTTGATCTCTTCGTTGCTAGTCGCGGAGGAGTTTCCAAAGGATGTTTCTCCAAATGTCCCAGAGTACGGAATGATAGTTTTCCTCGTGAACCACGGGATAATGGAGCTGAAAAACGGGAAGTTTTCCGGTAGTGAATACGTATCCAGATTTGAAATAGCCAGATACCTTTACAACCTCGTAAGATATGTGGGCGTTGTTAGAGTTTCGGGGATGGAGTCTGGAAGCTCCTCAAAGGAGATCAGAAAGATAGACGATCTTTTGGGGTACGACCCGAAGCGAAAAGATTTTCTAAGGTTGCAGAGCTTGGAGAGTAAGCTAAGCAAGCTTGAGTACATAGTTTACGGGCACGATAATAAGCTGAAAAGCCAATCTTCCAAGATCGACTCGCTCAGTACTGGCCTTGGAAATCTTTCATCCAGGCTGGAAGAACTTGAAAACAATGTTAGCAAGGAGCTTGATAGAATCAACGGGAACATTGCCGATTTGAACAATGCTTTCGACAGCAAGCTTGTGTCTTTGAAGAAGAGTATTTTTGACGAGATTCAGGTGGTGAAAAGCGTTCAAAAGGTGAACAACAAGCGTATGAAAGATCTAGAGGATGAGATGGCAAAGCTCGAGGATAATATGAACTTTCTCCGTGGGATTTTGGAGAGCACCTCTGCCAGTAGAAACTACTTCGATAGCTTGCAGGCTGATCTGTCAGAGCTCAAAAATGAGGTGTACAGTATGAAAGCTGATCTAAAGCTCATAAAAGAAGCTTTAAGGGAACCATCGGGAGTTCTGAGTGAATCGACTCCACAGCTTTTGGTGATAACCGGCACGAGTAGTCCTGCGGTATTTAGGGCTTCTCCTTCAAGCCACAGAGAAGTCGTTGTAGAGGTTGCATCGAGTGCCACTTTGAGCGTTGATGAAATGGTTGATAAAGTGGCGAGTATCGTCAGCAAGAAACTTAAGATGGATATTCGTAGCCTTTCCAGTAGTGTGCTAACTCTTGAGACTGAGGTCAGCTCGAAAATCCCCAAAGATATAGCGGATTTGAGAAGCAGTATAGGTGAGCTTGAGAAATTCAAGAAGGATGTGTCAAGCAAGATGTCCTCCTATGATAAGAATTTTGAGGAGTTAAGATCTATGATGGAAGAGGAGGACAAAAAGTTGACTAATTGGATGATAGCCATGGGTTTGGCTTTGGGAGCATTGCTGATTTTGGTCTTGCTTTCGTCAAAGTGAAAGGGGGGAAGAGAAATGAGGGTTATAACCATAGTCTTGGATAGCGTTGGTATAGGAGAAATGCCAGATGCTGAGGAATATGGGGATAAGGGTAGTAACACAATTGTTAATACAGCTAAAGCCGTCGGTGGGTTGAGTTTACCGAACATGGCGAAACTTGGTCTCGGAAACCTCGCGGATATTCCGGGAGTGCCGAGGGTTGAAAACGCCGATGGAGTCTATGGAATAATGATGGAGAGGAGCCCTGGAAAAGACAGCACGACTGGCCATTGGGAGATGATGGGAATAATTCTAGAAAAACCTTTTGATCTCTTTCCAGATGGTTTCCCAGAGGGTCTCATAAGGGAATTCGAAAAAAGAACGGGTAGAAAAGTCATAGGGAACAAGGCGGCTTCTGGAACGGAGATAATAAAAGAGATGGGACCTGAGCATGAGAAAACAGGAGCTTTGATAGTTTACACATCCGCCGATAGCGTGTTTCAGATAGCAGCACACAAGGATGTAGTACCACTTGAGGAGCTTTACAGATATTGTGAGATAGCCAGGAAGCTTCTGGACGAGATGGGATATAAAGTTGCACGTGTCATAGCGAGACCGTTTATAGGAGAGTGGCCAAACTATGTCAGAACTCCTGAGAGGCACGATTATTCCCTCCCACCAGAGGATGAGACACTCTTGGATGTACTGAAGGAAGAGGGAATACCTACATATGGAATCGGGAAAATATACGACCTTTTTGCTGGAAGGGGAGTAGCGGAGAGATGGAAGACAAAAGACAACATGGATGGTGTGGACAAGACGATAATGGTGATGAGGGAGAAGAAGCATGACTCTTTCATATTCACCAATTTGGTGGATTTCGACACGAAATATGGACACAGAAACAACGTAGAAGGCTACGCCAGAGCTTTGGAGGAGTTTGATGCCAGGCTACCAGAGATAATAAATGCTATGGATGAAGAGGACATCCTATTTTTAACGGCGGACCATGGTTGTGATCCCACAACTCCATCAACTGATCATTCCAGAGAGAAGGTCCCTTTGCTGGGATATGGTGCTCCCTTGAAGAAAAATGTATACATAGGGGTTAGGGACACTTTTGCGGACCTCGGTCAAACCATTGGGGATATCTTCAAGGTTAGGTCACTTAAAAATGGCACTTCTTTCAAAAAGTTGATAATGAGAAGATGAGCGGGGATTTCTCCCCGCTCATTCATCTAGCCAAACTCAATATTTCCAATATATCCTTTTTGTAGAGCTTTTTCAATTTTCCAAATGGAGCTCTCATTGCGGCGTTTTGAGCTATTTTCTCTATGTCGTCTTCTGGTATTCCAGCATCTTTCAAGCTGACGGGAGCTCCTACGCTCTTGAGCCAGTTTTTGAAAGCTTCTATTCCTTCTTCCGCCTTGTCTTTTTTGAAGATTTCCCTTGCAAACCTGCTGAACTTATCTCTATCTTCCTCCATAACATATTGCATCCAAGCAGGCGTTATTATCGCCAGCCCAGCACCGTGTGGTATGTCATAGAGAGCACTTAAGGAGTGTTCTATGACGTGACTAGACCAGTCGCCGCCGAAGGATCCAGTGGACGTTAAACCGTTGAGCGCCAACGTGGCAGCCCACGCTAAATTCGATCTAGCCACGTAATTTCTTGGATCGTCCACCAAAATTTCGACACTTTCCATGATAGTTTTTACTATCGATTCCATGATCCTATCCATCAGAATCCTTTCTTTGCTCCCGTCGAAATAGTATTCGAGTACATGAACAATCGCATCCACTCCTCCGTAAACCGTCTGCTCCCTCGGGAGAGAAAATTGAATTGTGGGATCTATCACGGATACCTTTGGATAAGATGTGAACGACCAAAAGGAGTACTTCTGCGATGTTTTCTCGTTGGTTATTACCGCTCCTCCGTTCATCTCCGATCCAGTTGCGGATATCGTCAGAACCACGAATATGGGTAGAGACCTTTCAACTTTGTGTTTCCCCGTGAAGGCGTCCCATATATCTCCGTCGTAATAAAACCCAGCTGCTATGGTTTTTGCGCTGTCTATCACACTCCCTCCACCGACTGCGAGCACTCCTTCAACGCTTTCCTTTCTGGCAGTTTCTATAGCCTCGTGAACCTTTGAGAGAACTGGGTTGGGTTTCACTCCAGAAACTTCCACCCAATCTATCCCGTTTCTCTTCAAAGATTCTGTGACCGCATCGTACACGCCGTTTCTCTTTATGGAACCTCTGCCATATAGAAAAAGGACCTTTTTCAAACCGAGATTTTTAATCTCCTCTCCTATCTGTTCAACCTTGCCTTCTCCAAACACAATCTTCGTGGGATTGTGAAATACGAAATCTCTCACAACATCACCTCCCATCCCTTAACAAGCTAGTCATCCTGATGTTTCTTTTGTTTCCAAGATCCAGGAGCTTTCTCACTTTTTCTACTTTTTCGCTCTCGAATTTCGAGAGATTTTCTTTTCTCTCGAAAGCTTTAAGCATTTCGTCTAGCTCTTCATAGCTCATACCAAGTGCCATCTCATCGGTTACACCTGGTATCAGATCTGGGGATGGAGGTTTCTTCAAAATGATCTCTGGAACTTCGAGCTCTTTCGCTAGATCGAAAACTTCCGTTTTGTAAAGATGAAGCAGCGGCTCCACATCGGTTGCGTCATCTCCCCATTTCACGTAGAAACCCGTGAGCCACTCGGTCCTGTTCGTCGTCCCGACAACGGCGTATCCCAGTAGTTCTGCTTCCATGTAAAGTGAACACATTCTAACTCTGTGTTTAGCCCTGTAGTACGCAACACCCTTTCTGAATTCTTCGTTTTCACTTCCCGCTATATCGAGCTCGTATGCGAGATTCCCTCCGAGTTCCTGCCAGCGCTTCAAAGCGTATTTTTTCTTAGCGGAATATGGAACCAAAATGGCCGGAGGTTGTAAAGAATATATTCCAAGCTTTTTCAGAATTGGGGTTATATCTTTAACCTTGCAGCTTATATCAAACTTTTCGCAGACAGCTTTCGCGTGGCTAACAGAATCTGGACTGGAATCCCTCTCTGGGAGAATCAGGGCTTTTATTTTATCTTTTGGCAGTGTCCTGGATAAAATTCCGGCGACGACAGCCGAGTCAACACCGCCGCTAACCCCCAGGACAGCTCCTCGGTATCCGTTCTCATCGAGGAAGACTTTCAAAAACTTGGAAATCCTTTGAATTTCCTCCTCAGGTTCCGTTATCCCACCTCCCACACTTCGACAAGATCTTCTGGGATCTTGTCGACAAAACTCTCTCCTCTCGACCAAGCTATTCTGTTACCGATGTAAGGCCTTCTGGATCCCAGCGTTTGATGAACTATGTAAAGCTCATCTTTTGCCCGAGTTATGGCAACGTAGAAAAGCCTTTCCTCTTCATCTGAGTTTCCTTCACTTATAGCTAAATAGTTTGGAAAATCTCCAGGGTTCACCGATATCACGAAAACAACCTTCCACTCCAATCCCTTGGCCTGATGAACAGTTGAGAGTGTAACCTTGTCCTTGTCATCTTCAAAGGGTCTCGGACCGACATCTTCTGAGGTTGTTATATCGGATAGAAATCTCTCCAGAGAATCGTATCTAGAGGCGATCTCAGCGAGCATTCTTACGTCTTCTTTCCTCTCCCTGGCATTCTCGTAGGTGTAGTCCAGATAATCTGAGTAAAACTCGTCCATGAGCAGTTCAATGATTTCAGACGGATTTTCTGATTTTCTGAGAGTTGTGATAACCTCAGACAGCTTTTCAAGTCCTTTTTTAGATTTTCCACCGAAAGATTTAAGGGCCTCTGTGTAATCTTTTCCACCATCCACCGCTTTTGCCACACTTATCGCCACCTTGGAAGCCGTCACATCACCTACACCATCGAAAAGTTTCGTTGCCCTCACCCACGAGACCAGATCCAGCGGATTCTGGAGTATCTTCAAAAACGCTAGAACATCTTTAACATGAGCAGTTTCCGTGAATTTTAAACCTGAGAGCACCTTGTGTGGAATTCTTCTAAAAGTGAGCTCCATTTCGAGCCTCATCGAGTGGCTGTGTGATCTGTAAAGAACGGCTATGTCGTCAGGTGAGATTCCGTTGGAAATCAGTTCTTCTATTCTTTGGACCACGAACAGCGCTTGTTCTTCATCGTCGAATGTTTCCACCACTATGGGTTTTTTATCACCTTTTCTAACAGATCGGAGTTCTTTTTTAACCGCTCTTTTTGGTATCATTCGGTTGATCAAATCGACTATCTTGTCGGTGCTTCTGTAGTTTGTTTGTATCCTGAAGACCAAAGTTTCACCAGAGTTTATGAAATCCTCTACGTTCTCAAACCTGGCTCCCCTGAAGGAGTATATACTCTGAGCATCATCCCCAACGACGAATATGTTCCCATGAACCTTCGCAAGCCTTTCGGCTATCAGGTATTGGACGACGTTCGTGTCCTGGAACTCATCCACCAGTATCCATTTGAATCTTCTCGATAGTGATTTCTCAACATCTGGGTTCTCCTCGAGAAGGCGCAAAAGATTTACCAGGAGGTCGTCGTAATCCATAACATTTTGTTTCACCTTTTCCTCTGTATACGTCTGGAACACCTCTTTGATGATGTCCAGCGCCTCCATGAACCTCGGATTTTTCGCTCTAACGGCCTCTTCCAAAGAGCATAGGGTGTTCATCATATAAGAGTGGATGGAGAAGAGCACACCTTTTTTCGGGAGCGCTCTTTTGAGGTCCAAGGGGAGCCTCTCAGAGACTATAGATCGTGCGTGTCCCATGAGGGTTTCAGCATCATGCCGATCGAGGATAGTGTAGTTGTTTTCATATCCCACGAGTTTGGCGTATTTCCGCAGCAGGTGATTTGAAACGCTGTGAAAAGTTCCAGCTATCATCTCTTTGAGATCTCTTCCCGTGACGTTTCTAGCTCTGTCTATCATTTCCTTAGCCGCAGCTCTTGTGAAGGTCATCAGGAGTATTTCAGATGGGGAAACCCCTTGTGATATCAAATGAACTATCTTGTAAGTTATGACTCTGGTTTTTCCAGAGCCGGGTCCGGCTATAACTATGGACCTTCCCTTAGAGTTCAGAACGGCGTTTTTCTGTTCTTCATCCAGATCTTTGAAAATCCTCTCTGGCACCGGTTTTGGTTTCAAAATATATTTCACGTCCGATCATTCCCCTCCTTGGATACGCACGGCTTTTTGACTATCAGCTTTGAGAATATCTTTTCCACAAGCCGGTTAATCTTTGTAATTGGAGCTTCCTCTTTCTTGATCGGTTCAACCTTTATGGTGTATGCTCCCATGCTGTTCCCAAAGACCACATCAGTGAGAAGTTGATCTCCTATGACGACCGTTTTCCTGGGATCAAACTCCATTTCCTTTAGAATCTTTTTCACCTTCAAAGCCAACGGCTTATAAGATTTCCAAATTATCTCGACATCTGTTTTCACATTTCTCGGCTTCCCATTGGAGACGATCAAAATTGTGGCTTTCTTCCTCAGATCTTCGAGTAGCCTTTCATTCTCTTCAAGCATCTCATCGCTTCTCCAAGGTGCAAGCGTGTTGTCGAAATCGAATATAAAGACTTTGAAACCGTGTTTCAAAAGTCCGTTGAAATCTATGTCTGATATGGACTTTTTCCATTCATTTGGAGACATGAGAGTACCCATCCTGAAAACCCACCCTACTGTGAAAAAGAAAATGCCATATAAGATCATGCTTAGGAAAGCGATGACCTTCTTGTAAGCTCTGAGTGTTTTCCACAGAAGTGGCTGCACCATTATCGTATACATTCCAAGGCGATTTCCAACTAAAACATCTGTTAGGAAAAGGTCACCTATTATCACGCTCTTTTTCTCGTTTATTCCCTTATCTTCTATTATCTCCTTTAATTTCTTGATAGAAGGTTTTCCAACACTCCAGTATATCTCAATCCATGGGAGCTTGCTTTTCAGATGATCGACTCTCTCCTTCTTGGCATTTGTCACTATAAAAACCCTGGCCCCTCTCTCTTTTAAGTATCGGAATATCTCAACCACTTCCTCCCTTATTCTCAGTTCTCCCCAAGGGGCCAAAGTGAAGTCATAGTCGAAGAAGAAATTTTCAAATCCAGATTTCAGGAGCCGATCGTAGTCGACATCCTCTATACTTTTGACGTGCTCAACTGGAAAGAGTTTACCCAGCACTTCCTGGGTTCACCTCTATGCTGGCGATTTCAAAAGGGACAACCTCCCGAACCCCTTCCAGGAGTTCGAGAAGGTCATCCTTCAGGTCGGAAGGTACGATCAGTCTCAGCAAACCGTTTTCGTACTTTCTTATGTTCACCAGATTGTCCTCAACTTCCACGATATAGCTCAAATCGTGGATTTTCTCCCTCTCTATTTTTAGGTATACGTCGAATTCCTTCACGCCTTTCCCTTCCTCTTGATTATCTGGAACGCCAGGGATTTGAGAGAAGCTGTGAAATCCACATTTTCGACGGGAATAGACACCTTTATGACTCTCGCTGAGAAGTTCAGAATTCCTCCTACTCCCGCTTCCTCCACGGCCTTGGCGGCATCTTGTGCAGAATCAGCTGGCACGCACAGTATCGCTATCTTCACGTCATTTTCTTCCACGAATTTTTTCAGGTCACTCATATGCATTATCTCTAGGTTTCCAAACTTTTTTCCGATCTTTCTTCCATCTGTGTCGAACATTCCGACGATTTCAAAGCCTTGTTGTTGGAGGGGCTTGTGCCCTGCTATAGCTTTTCCCAGGTTCCCAGCTCCTATCACCACTGCTCTCCACTTCTGGCCTATTCCGAGGATTTCTTCCAGCCTTTCTCTCAGGTTTTCCACCTTGTAGCCAACGCCACGCTTCCCGAATCCTCCGAAGTAAGAGAGGTCTTTCCTAATTTGGCAAGCCTTTATTCCCAACCTCCTTGCGAGTTCTTTACTCGATGTGTACTCTTTTCCTTCTCCTTTCATCCTCTCGAGACATCTGTAATAAACCACCAGGCGCCTTATAACTGGCCTTGGGATTTTCTCCACGATATCACCTCACATGACTATATTTGCTATTCTTCCCTTTATGTAAACAACCTTCTTGGGTTTCTTTCCGTTGAGGATGTTTCTGATCTTCTCCCTGCTTAGAACAATCTCTTTTACCTCCTCTTCTGAGGCGTCGGCCGGCATCGTGACTCTATCCCTGACCTTCCCATTCACAAGGATCGCTATCTCCACTTCTTCTACCTTCAGCGCTTCCTCATCCCAGCTTGGCCATTCTTTGAGCATGACGCTCCCTTCGTATCCCAAATCGGCGTTTAGCTCGTCCGCCATGTGTGGTGCGAATGGTGAAAGTATGAGCACCAAATTCTCCACGATCTCTCTCAGAAGTTCCAGATTCCATTCCTCTTCTGAAACACTGTCAAGGTATTCCCTGGTGGAATTCACCAGTTCCATCAGACCACTGATAGCAGTGTTGAACTTAAATCCGCCCTCTATATCCTCTGTGATCTTCTTTATCATCTGATGGAGTTTCCTTCTAAGATTTCTTTCCTTTTTGCCTTTTAACTTTGGCCTCCCGCTGATCTTTACGTCTCTGACCTTCTCTATGATCCTTTGAGAAGTGTTCCAGAGCCTCTTCACGAATCTATGAACTCCTTCAATTCCTGCATCACTCCATTCGGCATCTTTTTCCGGCGGAGCCATGAACAGGATGTACATTCTGAGTGTATCCGCACCGTACTTCTCTATCATCTCATCTGGTGACACAATGTTACCCTTGGATTTACTCATCTTCGCACCATCTTTGTATATCATACCCTGTGTGAACAAGTTCTCGAAAGGCTCGTCCACGGCGACATAGCCTATGTCGTGCAGGAACTTGTTTATGAACCTCGAGTACATGAGATGAAGAACAGCATGCTCCACACCGCCTATATATTGATCAACTGGCATCCACGCCTCAGCATCCTTCACGTCAAAAGGTTTACCATCCTCGTGAGGATTTATGTACCTCAGGTAGTACCATGAGGAATCGACGAATGTATCCATGGTGTCCACTTCTCTTTTTGCCGGACCCCCGCACCTTGGACAAGTGGTGTTCAAGAACCCTTCATGGTACGTGAGCGGCGATTGACCTGTCGGTTTGAATTCCACGTCGAACGGAAGTTTCACCGGGAGCTGATCCTCAGGGACCGGAACAATTCCACACTTTTCACAGTAGACCACCGGTATGGGAGCACCCCAGTACCTCTGTCTTGATATCAGCCAATCCCTGAGCTTGTACTGAACGGATCTCTTTCCAATGCCTTCTCTTTCAAGCCACTCCACGATCTTCGGAATGGCTTCCTCAGAGGAGAGGCCACTGAACTTTCCGGAATCCACCAGTATTCCCTTTTCCGTGAATGCTTTTTCCATCTCCTCCACATTTAAGTTCGACCCGTCTTTTGGCTTTATCACGATTTTTATAGGCAAGTTGTATTTTTGGGCGAATTCAAAGTCTCTTTGATCATGTGCTGGAACCGCCATTATGGCACCTGTTCCATATTCCATCAAGATATAGTTAGCAGTATATATGGGAACTTTTTCACCATTTACGGGGTTTATCGCATATCTCCCCAGGAAGAAACCTTCCTTCTCGGCGTTCTCTGCAACCCTTATGAACCTGTCCTGTTGGCTGACTTTGGAAAGGAACTCCTTGAGACCCTGCCTTCGTTCTTCTGCGACTATCTGTTCCACGAGTGGAGATTCTGGAGCGATACCCATGAATGTAACACCCCAGAGTGTATCAGGCCTTGTTGTGAATATCCTTATTTTTACATCTGTGCCTTCCACTGGAAAATCCACTTCAGCTCCTTCGCTCTTTCCGATCCAGTTTCTCTGCATCGTTTTTACATGTTCTGGCCACCCATTCAATTTATCCAAGCCCTCGAGAAGTTTTTCGGCGTAGTCGGTTATCTTGAAGAACCACTGATCAAGATATTTTATGGTGACTGGTGTTCCACACCTTTCGCATTTTCCATCCTTGACTTGCTCGTTGGCTAAAACGGTTTTGCAGTTTGGACACCAGTTAACTGCTGCTTTCTTCTTATACGCAAGGCCGTGCTCGTAAAGTTTTAAGAAGAGCCATTGAGTCCATTTGTAGTACTCATCCGTGTGAGTGGCAATTTCTCTGTCCCAATCATAGCTTATTCCAAGCTTTTTAATCTGATTTTTGATGGTTTCTATGTTCTTCTCTGTCCATATTTTGGGGTGGATGTTGTGCTTTATCGCGGCGTTCTCCGCGGGGAGCCCAAAAGAATCATAACCAAACGGATGTAGAACATTGAACCCTCTCATTCTCTTGTACCTCGCGACTATATCACCCATGACGTAGTTTTTGACATGTCCAACGTGTATCGTTCCTGAAGGATAGGGGAACATAACCAGAACATAATATTTCGGTTTGTCCGATTTCTGAGGAGTTTTGAATAAACCCTTCTCCTCCCAGTATCGCTGCCATTTGGGTTCTATGAGATCCGGCCTGTATTCTTTCACTCTGAGATCACCTCCAGATTGACATCGAAATTATATCAGAACTTGGGAATTAATTTCACAATCTTTTTAAGTATATTGTTTCATTGAAAGGTTAAATCCTATGTGCATATCGTTTTGACATTCTATCACCTTTTTTCATCTGAAAAACCCCAAGAGCGTTCACAAGTGAATGAAAAACGATAGCTGGGAGGATAGACCCACTTTGAAGTGTCACAACTCCCATTATCCATCCCACCATGAACCTGGCGAAAAACGGATACACGGAAAATTTTTCGGCCCCGGATATTACGTTGGTTATGTGAGCCGCGGAGAAAAGAATGGCGGATATCGAGATGCCAAGATCTTTCAGGAGGCACCATCTGAACAGTATTTCCTCAGAGACTGGTAACAAGAATACAGCTACTATGGTGAATGACAGGTTATGGGGAAAGTGGTACTCCTCTCCCTCTGACATCAAAAATGGAACGGCCATGAGCATCAGACTCAAAGAGAACGGAGAAGGTCTTAAAGACATGTTGGCCATCTTCCCCATGATCACCATGGATCCGAAGAGTGCTAAACCCTCCACCAATATCTGAGTGGAAGGTTGAAGCCTTTTCGTCATATAGGCAACCACCACCATCACTATGAAATAAATCGCAAGGCATAGCATACGAGTTCTCCTTTCAACCATAGTGAAAGTAAAGCTTCACATTATCACCTGTTCATTCTATAATAAACCCCCGAAGGGGGTATGGGCTTGCCTGAGCTGGAGAAGTTCGTGTCCTACAGAATAGGAAGAATCCTCAAAGAGCTCTTTGGAAGTAGTACCGGTTGGATAACATTCCTTGGTCTCATGATCCTCCTGTTCTATACTGTGCTAGCCGTCTTTGCGCCTTATATAGCACCTTATAATCCCGTGAAAAGGGTTGGCAGAGCGCTCCATTCTCCATCAAGTGCCTATAAATTCGGCACAGACAACCTGGGCAGAGATGTTTTAAGTCGGGTTATATACGGTGCCAGGATAGCACTCATAATAGCGTTTTTATCCGTTGTGATAGCTTCCGCTATAGGGATCCCTCTCGGTTTGATATCCGGTTACATTGGCGGGATATTCGACAGGTTCATGACTCTCGTTATGGATGCGATGTATTCATTCCCGGGTCTCATATTGGCCATAGCAATTGCAGCACTCCTTGGCCCTGGAATCTTCAACATAGCCATATCCATAGCGGTTGTCTATGCTCCGACCTATTTCAAAGTGATAAGGAACCAGGTTACATCTGTTAAAAACGAGCTCTATGTGGAAGCGGCTCGTGCTATCGGTGCGAAGAGGTGGGAGATACTCCTCAAGTACATACTCCCAAATGTGTTTCCTTCCGTTGTTGTCGTCCTGTCGATGAACCTTGCAGATGCCATCATGACAGAGGCAGGCTTGAGTTTTCTGGGACTTGGAATAGCTCCTCCAACTCCAGATTGGGGGTTTGACTTGTCAAACGGGAGAAGATTCATACTGAGCAGAGCTTGGTGGGCGCTTTTGTATCCTGGCTTGGCGATAATAACAGTCGTTCTCGGATTTTCCATGTTCAGTGAAGGATTGAACGAGTTTCTGAATCCTAATGTGAGAGAGAAGAGGTGATCTTGTGGTCCTGGAGCTAAAGGATGTGACTATTCATTATAGAACCAGCCGGGGAATGGTGAAAGCCGTTGATATGGTTTCTTTCAACGTTGAAAAGAAGGAAACAGTGGGGCTCGTTGGAGAGTCTGGATCTGGGAAGTCAACACTTGGATTTGGAATTATGAAACTCCTGCCAAGAACCGCTGAGGTCGGAGGGAGGATACTGCTCAGTGGTGAGAATTTAGCGGAAAAGGATGAAAGTGAGATGCAGAAAATAAGAGGGACGAGAATCGCCATGATATTCCAGGACCCCATGACATCTCTCAATCCAGTTATGAAGGTTAGAGATCACTTCGTTGAAATGATAAAAACTCACAAGCCGGAGATCTCTGAGGAGAAAGCCGAGGAAATGGCAGCAAGGGCTTTAGAAGCGGTTGGAATAGACCCGATAAGGATGAAGGACTATCCATTCCAGTTCTCCGGTGGAATGAGACAAAGGGTGATGATAGCTCTGGGACTCGTTTTGAATCCTGAAGTTGTGATTGCAGACGAGCCCACGACTTCACTTGATGTCATAGTCCAAGCGCAGATTTTGGAACTCCTCAAGGATCTCAAAGAGAAATACGACATGTCCATGATATTGATTACCCATGACCTTGGCGTTGTCGCGGAGATGGCGGACAAGATAGCCGTTATGTACGCAGGACACCTTGTTGAATTTGCGGACAGCGAGAAGATATACTATGAACCCAAGCATCCATACACGAAGGCTCTTTTAGAGTCTATACCAAACACGGACATAAACGACTTAAAGCTCAGATATATTCCAGGTTCTCCGCCAGATTTGGTGGATCCTCCAAAGGGTTGCAGATTTGCTCCCAGGTGCCCTGTGGCAAGGGAAATATGCTTTAAAAAAGAGCCGCCAACTTTTGAAGTGGATGGGGTCAAGGTGAAATGCTGGCTTTATGAAGGTGAAAATGATGGCGATGGTTGAGGTTGAAGGTCTTAAGAAGCATTTTCCAGTTAGGAGAACATTTATAGATGCCATGATGGGGAAACCCCAACTCTATGTCAAAGCAGTTGATGGAGTATCGTTTAGCATTGAAGAAGGGGAAGTGCTCGGACTCGTTGGAGAGTCTGGATCTGGAAAGACGACAACTGGAAGATTGATACTGAGGTTGATAGAACCCACCGAAGGGAACATTAGGATAGCCGGAAACGATATAACGAGAATGGAAATGGAGGAGCTCAGGAAGTTCAGGAGAAACATACAGCTCATATTCCAGGATCCAATGGCCTCCTTAAATCCATACATGAAAATAGGAGAAGCCGTCAAACATCCTCTTGATATACACGATATAGGGTCACCCAAAGAGAGGAAGAAAATGGTTTACGAGATGCTCGAGAGGGTCAACTTAACACCTCCAGATGAGTTTTATAGAAGATATCCAAAAGAGCTCTCAGGGGGTCAGCGTCAAAGGGTGGTTATAGCTAGAGCTCTCATAACCAAGCCGAGTTTCGTTGTAGCGGATGAAGCCGTTGCGATGCTGGATGTCTCAATCAGATCACAACTTTTGAAGCTCCTGGCTGATCTAAAGAGAGATTTCAACCTCACGATGCTGTTCATCACTCACGATCTCGCTACGACGAAGTACGTGTGTGACAGGATAGCTGTGATGTACCTGGGGAAGATAGTGGAAATCGGATCTTTTGAGCAGATCTACAGGAATCCAAAACATCCTTACACGAAAGCTCTCATATCAGCGGTTCCAGAACCGGATCCGAGGAGAAAGAAGGAGAGATTCATTCCGCAAGGTGAAGTTCCGAATCCAATAAATCCACCAACAGGTTGTAGGTTTCATCCACGATGTCCATTCGCAAAAGACATATGTAAAGTTGAGGAGCCCCCTTTGAAAGACACTGGAGGTGGACAACTGGTAGCATGTCATCTCTATTGAGACTTCAAGTTGAAAATGGAAGTAGGGGTGTTTTGAAATAGAAATCCAAATTCTAAAGGAGGAGGTGTGGTGGTATGAAGAGGTACTTAGTTATTCTTTTCGCTGTATTAGCTCTGCTGTCTTTCGCTACGAAGAGTACAGTTGTTGTGGGAACCACAGACAAGATAGTCATACTCGATCCGGCAAAAGCTTACGATTATCTCTCCGATAACATTCTTCAGAATATCTTGGTGGGACTTGTGGATTACAAGATAGGAACCAGTGAGATAGTCCCGAAGCTGGCTACAAGCTGGGAGATCAGCAAGGACGGCCTGGTTTACACATTCCACATAAGGAAGGATGCGAAGTTCGAGGACGGAACGCCAATAGATGCAAAGGTCATCGCTTGGTCGCTCAACAGGTTCATGAAACTTAAAGGGGATCCCGCATTCCTTCTCACGGATGTTGTGAAATCCGTTGAAGCTGTTGGCGATTACACGCTCAAAGTTACCTTGAAGCAACCGGATGTTACATTCATTTCAAGGCTTGCTTTTACAGGCACCTATCCGGTGAACCCCAAGGAGTACCCGGATGACAAGTTCTTCCACGGAATGCCACAAAAGAGCGCTTCCGGACCTTACAAGATAGCCCAGTGGGTTAGAGATGTCAAAATAGTCCTTGAAGCCAACCCGTATTATTTCGGTGAGAAGCCGAAAACTAAAAGAATAGTTATCATGTTCTACGACGATGCGGCTACGCTCAGAATGGCGCTTGAGACCGGTGAAGTGGATGTAGCCTACAGAAGTCTCAATCCAAGGGACTTCCTCGATCTCAAGAAATCTTCATTTGTCAAGACATATGAGAGCAATAACCCACAGATCCGCTACATTGTCTTCAACGTCAAAAAAGCGCCGTTTGACAACGTCCTTGTGAGAAGAGCTATAGCCTACGCCGTTAATAGGCAGGAAATAGTCAACGATGTCTTTGTCGGGCTCGCAAGGCCACTCTACTCAATGATACCGATGGGAATGTGGGGACACGAGGACGTCTTCCCAAAGAGAGATCTCGCGAAGGCTAAAGAGCTTCTTCAGAAGGCTGGATACAGCGCTTCCAATCCTCTCAAGATCGACCTTTGGTACACTCCAACTCACTACGGACTCACCGAAGCTGACGTCGCTCAGGTCTTGAAGGAATCCCTTGAACAGACAGGAATGATAAAAGTCAACATAAAGTACGCGGAGTGGTCTACCTACATTGATTACTTCCTCAATGGACAAATGGGTATGTTCCTCCTTGGATGGTATCCAGACTATCTTGATCCTGACGACTACATCTCACCGTTCCTCGGAACGGAAGGTGCCAAGTCGCTTGGGAGTTTCTACAGCGACCCGCAGATGGACAAATGGATAATCGAGGCGAGGAGCTATGTCGATATAAACAAGAGAAAAGCGGTTTATCACGAAATCCAGCTCAAGCTTGCAAACGATGCTCCATACGTACCACTGTGGCAGGGGGTTGCAACGGCGGCATCGCTCACCAATGTGAAAGGGATCCTTCTCGAACCCACACAAGTATTCCGTTACTACATAATTTACGCTGAGTGATCTGTTCCCGCCCCGTCAGGGGCGGGTTTCAAGGGGTGATGGATTTGTCGCTCAAGCAGTACATAATAGTTAGAACCATTCTTGCGATACCAATGCTTTTCATACTTCTGGCGGTTATATTCTTTGTTCTTAGAATTATGCCAGGAGACCCTGTTTTGGCAATCTTGGGTGGAAAGGCTCCAAAGACTGTTATAGACAGGTTAAGGCATGAGCTTGGACTTGATAAACCCATTATCGTTCAGTTTGGAGATTACCTTGCAAATCTCATGAAGGGGGATCTTGGAAAATCAACCTTTACAGAAAGACCCGTGTGGGATGAACTCATGGAACGCTTCCCAGCGACACTTGAGTTGACAGCTTTTGCTTTTGTGGTTGCGATTTTGATAGGAGTGTTTTGGGGTGCGGAAGCCGCGAGAAGGAAAGATGGGCCTGTGGATGTATCTGCCCGTATTTTCGCTATATTGTTGTACGCCATACCTGTTTTTTGGCTGGGTCTCATGATGCAGATGATATTCGGATCATACTTGAGGTGGCTTCCCATAGGATCGAGACTCTCACCAGCCATCAACTTGAGGGTAATCACAGGTTTCTATCTCATAGACTCAATTATCACCCTGAATTGGGCAGCCTTTAAGGATACCTTGGCACATCTGGTTCTTCCCGGAACCACCCTTGGCCTAGTGATATCAAGCATTTTCTTGAGAATGGTCAGAAACAACGCTGTCCTGATGTACTCGATGGATTTTGTGAAGGCCGCTAGAGCGAGAGGAATAAAAGAAAGAGTTATCCTCTACAGGCATGTCCTTAAGAATGCTTTTGTTCCCATAATGACCATGATGGGGCTCCAATTCGCTCTCCTTCTGGGAGGAGCTGTCCTCACTGAAACCACATTTTCCTGGCCTGGAATGGGTAGTTATCTCGTTTTGAGGATAAAATACAGAGACTTTCCCGCCGTTCAGGGAACGGTAGTTTTCTTCGCTCTGATTGTCATAGTCATAAGCATAATAGTTGATATAATAAACGCACTCGTGGATCCCAGGGTCAGGTACTAAGCTCAGCTCCATTAAAGTGGCTTTATCAGCCCTATTATTATCCCGGTTATTCCCTCGCCTCCTAAAAGCCCAGATGCGGATATATTCCATGCATCGAGTTTTTTGGGGGAGAGTTTTTCAATCAGCAATCTGAGTACCCCTCCAAGTGCTACTGGAAGTGTTATGAAAAGCGGTAGGTAAAGCCCTATTCCGAATGTCAAAGCGGGGAGCTTTGCGAGTTGAAATGCAAAGGAGATTATCATGCCAATTATGGTGGCTTTTGTCAAAGCACTTCCTCCTAAAAATTTTGACACAGCAGCTGCTTGGGGAACGGGAAAGTAACTCCCAAAAGCGCTGCTCCCGTACTTTGAGTGGAGGGCGAATATCAGTATGGAAGCTATGACAGCCCCAACAGCTGCACCAAAAGCCTCTGAAATCAGTTGTGCTTTTGGATCACTTCCCAGAAGCTTTCCAGTTTTCATGTCTTGAAGGGAATCCCCAGCTAATCCCGTTGCTACGGCCACTGTTGCGGCAATCATCACGGCGTTGCTCATACTCAACCTGTGGACAAACCCCACAACGGATATAATGATTATGGCGAAGATTTCCATTGGATCAATCCCGGTGGTTCCATCCACAACTCCAGCCATGTGAACCACAAGTACAGCTAAAACGGCGAAGATCGATGCTGAGACAGCATCTACTCCAGATGCGAGGATTACCAAAAATGCCACCACAGCCACGAGTACATCTGTTCTTTCAATTTCCAACCTGCTCTTTTTGCTCCCAAGCAATGCCATTGCCAGCCCGCCACCTATCATCATCCCAAGCCCGAGATCCTTCACCCAGCTGAGTTTGAGGAACATCTGAGTTATTCCCCCAGCTAGCCAGCTCAGCGTTGGGGAAACTCCTATCATGAACCCAATTCCAACGGCCATGGGAAACATTCCGAAACTTTTGTACACAACTGGCACTAACCCCAAACCATCTCTGAGATATGTGAAGATTGCACTCGCTCCCATTGAAATGAACAAAATTCTAGCCTTTTTTCCCCCTTCATCTCCAGCTTTTATCGTATCGTATGCTGCTATTCCCATGGGAAATGTCAAATTCATCTCTTCAACATACCTCTTTCTAGTTGAAATTGTCATCCAAACGCCTATTAACGTACCAACGCTTGCTGCGAATACCACTCTCCAAAATGAGATGTTCCCTCCCCTTATCCACACAGCGGGGATGGTGAATGCCAATCCTCCAGCTACGAGGCCTCCTGCGGAAACTCCGGTATGTGCTACATTGATATCATGCAGGCTTCCTTTCAACGGTTTGAGAATGAACATGGAAAAGAGAGCGGCAAAGACGGTAGGCCAAGGAAGCGCTCCCATTCTCAGGGCTACATAGATCGAACTCATCGTTACTAGGGCAGATCCAACAGTCGCAACGATGAGGGAAGAGACTCTGAGTTGCTTCAACCAACTCACCTCTCTTTCTCATATCATCACTTCGACATCTTCCCCTTCCCCCTTTACAGAAGCTTTGAGAGCCTCTATGGCGACCTCTATCATGCCTTCATCCGGTTCCTTAGTTGTAACCAGCTGAAGGAGCTTCCCAGGTGAGTTGAAGAGAAGAGATACCGTTCTGGATTTGGAGGATAGAGCGAGAAGCTCATAAGCTATGGGTATGAGAACGGGAATTGCTACCGCTCGTGATATGAGCCTGTATTCCAAAGTTGGCTTAAAGAATATCGCTAGGATACTGTAGACTACCACGGACGTGATCAGAAAGATCATCAAAAAATTAGTTCCACACCTTTCGTGTATCCTACTGTATTTCTTAACTGAACTCGCTTTCAGATCTTCACCGGCTTCGTAAGCGTTGATGGTTTTGTGCTCCGCACCATGGTACATGAACATTCTTTTGACATCCTTCATGAGGGAAATAAACCACACATATAGGACAAATATGAAAACTCTGATAGTCCCCTCGACCAGTGAAAACAAGAATTCATTTCCCCTGAGTGGCCTGAGTATGTACGTTATTCCCATTGGAAGGTAGAAAAATAATCCTATTGCCAGGAGAACGGCCAGGAGTATCGAGAAGAACTTTTCACTGCTTTTCATCTTCTGGCCTTCGAGAATCTCGACAGACCTGTTGAGTGCGTTTATCCCAAATTTGAGCGTGTAGTACAGGTTGTAAAATCCACGAACAAGCGGAACTTTTGATAAATTTGCTCTGTTTAAAGCTCCCATATCTTCCACTATTATTTGCTCTCCTTTTCTCACCGCTATAGCAGCCCTTTTTCCTATCATGAGAACACCTTCTACGACGGCCATCCCACCAACTCGCAACGGAAGCACCTCCTAAAAATGGCGCCGAAGGCGCCTTGATCACTCCAGTTTGTAGCTAGTTACGATATCCCTCAAGTTTTCTAATTTCTCTTTCACCGTCTTGACGGAGGATGCGACCTCTTCTGTTGAAGCTGTCACATTCTGTATGGAAGCGTTGATCTCTTGCAGGGATGCTGTTATATCCGCAACGGTGTTCGCGTTCATAGTCATAGCCTGCGATATCTCGTCTATTGATCCCGCTTGTTCTTCCACAGAGGAAGTTATCTCTCTCAACATATCGACAATTTTTTGCACACCCTCTATTATCTCATCGAGTTTTTGAGAGGCCACATCTGCTAGCCGTGAACCCTCTTCAATCTGGTTGTGAATCCTCTCTGCAACGTTTTCCGCTTCCTTGGAAACCCCACTTATCTCACCAACGACGTCTTTTATCCTGTCCGCAGCAGCTCGGCTCTCCTCTGCGAGTTTTCTTATCTCATCTGCAACTACCGCGAATCCCTTCCCAGCTTCACCAGCCCTTGCAGCTTCTATCGCGGCGTTCAAGGCCAAGAGGTTTGTCTGCTCGGCTATGGACGTTATCGTTTCCACAAAATCTGTAATATCCTTCGCACCTTTGCTGAAGCTATCAACAACTTTGTTTATCTCGTCTGACACCGCGGTTATCTGTTTCATCTGTTCTATGACGTTCCCTATGACACCTCCACTTTCTCTTGCCTTTTGAGCCATATTTTCGGCATTCTCTCTGGCTGTTTCGGCGTTGCTGGCAATCGTTTTTGATGCGGCAGATAGCTCTTGAGTCCCGGCAGTAGTCTGTTCGATCGAAGCGGATATGTCTTCCGTTTTATGAGCTATGGAGTCAACATTTTGGGCTATGGATGTCATGTTGCTTGAAACCTCTTCCATGGCATCCGATATCTGATCCATCTCATTTGATATATCTTCTGCGTTATCCTTAAGGTTCAGTAAACTGTTTCTCAGATGCTCCATAGAGGATCGAAAAACATTCACGAGTTGGGATATCTCATCGCTTCCTCTATCCTCCTCTATGGCGACACTGAGGTCATCGTTTTTCATCCTGTTAGCCACTTCCATCAGTTTGCTGAGGTGCCTCAGTATCCTATCAAGAACGAAGTATATGAGTGCTGCAAAAACTAGCATTATGATAAGTGGTACCACAATGGAAAGCTTTTTTGCCGTTTTCTCAAACGACTTGAGTTCACTCTCAGATTTATCCAGGTTGTTTTGAACGTTGGTATATATACCTTTTAAGCCGGACATGTAATCACTTATGAGGCTGTCTATCTCTTCGAAGTCCTTCGTGTTTACCTTCCCAGATCCGAGCGCTTTAAGTATCTTAGCTTCAAAACCTTCTATATCCTTTCTTGAGACATTAGTTCCGAGATTTTTCTCAAGCTTATCCAATATGCTGTTGATCTCGTTCATGGTACTCTTAATCTCGTTCATTTGGCCACCACTCATGGCTCTTTTGAGCACCAGATATCTGAGTTCGTTCACTTTGGCTTCGAGTTTGCTCACTTGATGAATTTTTTCAACATCCACGCTGAGGACTTTGTCTATCTTCTTTGATATGCTTGATATCCCCCCAACCACGAAAAGTGAAACCAGCCACATGAGTATCATTGGAACAAGAGCTGTTGTTAGGAGCTTTGCACGCATCTTCATAATTTCACCTCCATTTCAAAAGATTGATCACTTCATCCACGCTTTCCGCTTGGAGCACTGCAGCTGTCTTTCTGTTGTCTAGGAACTTTCCATCTATCAAAACAGAGGTGAAACGATCAGTCCACCCCCCTGTTCCTTTCAAAAAAATCAGTTTCTTCCCAGACGCATAAGCCAGCAGTATCTCGACAGCGGTTCCTATCTCCCCTCCGATGGAAACCACGGCTTCTGCGGAGTGAACGAGAATATGTGACCTCATCTGGAAATCCATCGAGGTGTATACGGGGACGTCTAGATACGGGTTCACATACCCTTCTCCTTCTCTTTTTGGAAGAATCCCAATTACCAATCCTCCAGCCATTTTCGCCGCTTTGGAGACGAGTTCCATAACACCATCTCTCCCACCTGTGATCACGATGTGCCCTTCCTCAGCGAGCTTCCTTCCAAGCTCCTTTGAAACTTCAGCCACTTCTGAAACAGGTGGTTCGTTCACGGGTCCTGAATATCCCACAACTGCCACTCTCATTCCCCCAGATACACCTCCTTGACCACTTCAGAAGACAACACTTCCTCCGGTGAGCCACTCGCTATGATTTTTCCTTTGTGCATGACATAAAGTCTATCAACCACTTCGGCCAACTCATCCACGTTATGATCGGTTATTATTATCCCCAAATTCCTCCTTTTCAATTCCCTAACCATGCTTTGTATATCCTTGACGGTCTTCGGATCTATACCAACAAATGGTTCATCGAGTAGAAGAAAAGACGGCTTAAGGGTCATCATTCTGGCGAGTTCCAGTCTTCTTTTTTCCCCACCCGATAAATCGTCTGCAAGTTGGTCTTTAAGGTGTAATATTCCAAACTCTTTCAGTATACTTTCGGCCTTTTCCTTGACGTTTTTCTTCTCCCCTGAGAATGTCAGAACGATCTTCAGATTCTCTATTACGCTCAACCCGGAAAAAACAGATGTTTCCTGTTGAAGATATGTTATTCCAAGCCTAGCTCGCTCATGGACGGGAAGATATGTTATATCCACATCATCCAAAAAGATTCGTCCAGAGGACGGTGAAACTATTCCGAGTATCATATTGAAAGTAGTTGTTTTTCCAGCACCATTTGGTCCCAGAAGGCCTGCAACTTCACCTCTTTTCACCTCTATATCTACTCCTCTTACAACTTCTTTTCTTCCAAAGCGCTTTCTGAGTCCAACAGCCTTGATCATTTTTCAGAGTTCAAGTACTCGACGAACTCATTTGTTAGGTCGAAGTCCTCTTTTGCGTATATCACTCCCTGACCTATGAGTATATCCACTCCCTTTTCTTTTGCGAACTCTTTCGCTTTCTCAACTACCTCGTTCAAGATATCCTGAATCTTGGGATTGTATTCCTGCTGAAGCATTCCCTCAAAAAGCTGCTTTTTCTGAAGGTACTCCTGCTGCTTTCTTGTTATTTCATCCTGCGAAGCACCTTTGAGTTTTAACGTCTCTATCTCTTTTTGAATCTCATCGAGTTTTTCTTTGTAAAACTGGTAATCCTTTTTGTACTTGGCGTTTAGATCTTTCATCTTTTTGTACTGCTGAGCCGCTTTAGCAACATCGACAACCGCTATCCTTGGGGTCGCTCTTTCAGCTGCTACCAAGGCGATAACACCTGCCGCGATGACCAAAATCGCTATGAATCTTTTCAACGATATCACCTCCGCTTTTCGTATTTTATCATTTAATCTTGGATATTAAGTACAGAATTAAGCTTAGGATGACGCTTATCAAAATGGATGTTGTTAAAGGGAAGTAGAACGCGAAATGATCCTTTTTAACGACTATGTCACCAGGAAGCTTCCCGAGAAATGGGATCTTTCCCCAGAAAGTCAAGGTGATTCCTATCCCTGCTATTATAATCCCCAGAATGATCAGAGTCTTCCCGAGCTCCGCCACAGCCTCACCTCCAGTTGTGATATCATATCACTTGGGGGTGTATACGTGCTCGTCCTTTCAAGAAGAGCTGGTGAGAGTATTCTAATAGGTGGAAGCATAGAGGTGAAGGTCTTGAAGGTTGAAAAAAATTCCGTGAAATTAGGTATAGAAGCTCCAAGGGAGTTCAAGGTGTATAGAAAAGAGCTTTATGAAAGGATAATGCTTGAGAATCTCCAGGCTGCCAGGAGTGTTGTTAAAGAGTTGAGGGGAGTGATGAGGTTTGGTGAAGGTGACAAAAGATCTGATAAGGAAGTTAGAGAACCTAGCGAGAATGGGACTGACGGAGAGTGAGGAGGAAAAGCTAGCAAGCGACCTTCAGGAGATACTCGACTACATGAGAATGCTAGATGAAGTGAATGTTGAGAACGTGAAGCCTATGTACACACCTGTTGAATGGAGAGCACCGATGAGAAGTGGTGAGGTGGGAGCATTCGATTCAGAAAAGATAAGGGAAAATTTCCCAGAAAAGGAAGGAAGGCATTTGGTAGTTCCGCCGATCCTAGGGTGAAAGGGAAATGGGCTGAAGATGTGGCAGCTGGGTATCTTAAAAGTAACGGATACAAGATACTCGATAGGAATTTTCGGACGAGGTTTGGAGAGATAGACATCATCGCGTTCAAGCAGGGTACGCTGATTTTTGTGGAAGTCAAGTATGGTGAAGGTGGAAGATTCAGGGTTGATAGGAGGAAAATGAATAGAATAAAGATGGCGGCGAATTTCTATCTCAAGGATTTCGAATATGACGAGGTGCGGCTGGATGTTATAGAGGTGACAGAAGAAGAAGTGCTTCACATAAAGGGAGTGGGAGATTGAGGATAGCGGCGGTGAACAAGAAAGCCTTGAGAGATTTCGAAATTTTGGAGAGAATAGAAGCGGGAATATCATTGAAAGGAACAGAAGTGAAATCCCTGAGAGAAGGGAGGGTTTCTTTCAAGGATTCATTTTGCAGAATTAAAGATGGCGAACTGTGGCTTTTGAACCTACATATAGCCCCGTACGATCATGCTTCAAGGGTTTTCAACCACGATCCAGAGCGACCTAGAAAACTGCTACTTCATAAAAGGGAAATCAAACGCTTGATTGGAAAATTGCAGGAGAGAGGGCTTACGTTGATACCAACCAAGATCTATTTCAACAAGAGAGGGATTGCGAAGGTGGAAATAGCATTAGCGCGTGGCCGAAGGAAGTATGATAAGAGGGAAGAGATAAAGAAAAGGGAGATGGAAAGAAAAATGAGGGAATATATGAAATACTCTCGCTAGGAGGGATAGCATGAGTTTGAAGATATTTTTGATTTCAATCCTACTGGTTGCTGTCCTCATTGCAGCTCAACCCAAATTGGCGGTTTATGGTTTCAGATCTCAAACTTTTTCTTCGAATGACATAGCTTCTCTCAACTCCATTCTTGAAAGTGCCCTGATAGATTTGGGATATTTCAAGGTTTTAACCAGGGAAGACATAAAGCTGATTCTAAAAGAGAGAAAGCTTTCCAGCACGGGATTGGTGGAACCAGAGGACTTTGGAAAGATGATAGGTGCTAAGTATGTTGTGTTTGGAAATGTGGATAGATCTTTCGGGAAGGCCGGTTATGCCACCGCCAGTGTGAAGATCATCGATATAGACAGTGGAGAGATAGTTTTCGCTGAGGTGGCCAGTGTTCCAATGGCCGAGGTGGGACAGGCCATAAAGGAGATGGTCTCGAAGATAGGATATGGAAAGGGAGGGGTGTACAAGAAGAAATCTGAAGCGCTACTTGAAAAGGTCAAACCTGAAAAGGTGAAGGAGACGAAGAAAGAGGAAGGGACATTCTTTTCTGTGGGGGCTTATTACATTTATTACGAGGATGAGTATGGGGATCAAGTAGAAGGAATCATTCCGATGCTAAGACTGGGGGCTAGAAAAGGTGGTACGGCGTATGGAGTCAACCTCTACCTCGGGGGTTTCTACAGAAGGTATCTCGGGGTATTCTACGGCGAGGTTGGGACAATTCTTCTTCTCATTCCCTACATAGAAGGTGGGATAAAGCTCGGTCCGCTTGAGTTATCGGTTTTCGATGTGGTTTTTCCTGGCGTTTCCTTAACTTTCACCTTCTGACGACGATTCCATAGCTACCTGGTCCGAGATGGACTGACAAGGTGCACGATTTAACGGGAACGATCTCGCTCGGTATTTCCAACTTTGACGCATGTTCCCAGAGTTTTTCTGCGATCTCGGGATTGAGTATGTGGCCTATCACCACCTCTCTCGCATTTTCCATGAGCTTTTTCATCTCTTTTAGAACTTTCGTGTTGCTTCTGTAAACCTTTTTTGTCCTCAATGCCCCATCCACGACCTCGATAAGTGGCCTGAGTTTCAGTATAGATCCAATTAGGGACTCAGCTCTGCTGAGTCTTCCGCTCCTTTTCAGAAACTCTAAGTTGTCAACTGTGAGGTAAAGCTCGATACTCTCTCGGACCTTTTTGAGCTCTTTAATAACCTCTTCAGGTTTTTCATCTTTCATCTTTAAAGCTGTCTTGACCAAAGGCTGGGCCACGATAGATGCGGAACCACTGTCAAGGACGAAAACTCTACCTCTGAATTTTTCAGCTGCCATTTTCGCACTGTTGATCGTCCCACTGAGCTTCCTAGATATGTGGATGGACAGAATCCAATCGGTTTCTTCTAGAAGCCTTGAATAAACTCTTTCGAAATCCATTGGAGCAGGTTGACTCGTCTTTGCGAAAGAATTAGTTCTTCTCATGAGGTCAAAAACCTCTTCAAGTGGTCGGCCGTCTTTGAAAGTGTTTCCTGCTATATCGACACTCAGAGGAACTACAGTGAGTTCCTTTCGAAGATCCTCAGAGACGTCCAAGGTGCTATCAACCACTATTCTCATATCACGGCCTCCTTCCACTTTACCAGCTTGAGCATGCCGTAACCCAGTATCAGAGCCAAAGTGTTGCTTATCGCCATGGCATAGAAGATGCCTTCAAATCCGAACAAATTCGACATCCAAAAGACCAGGGGAACTCTCACTCCCCAAAGCCTTGCTATATTGACCGTGGCAACTAAGGCGGTCTTCCCTGCTCCGTTGAACGCTCCCATAATGATTGATACTCCTGCAAACAGAGGCATTGAAAGCGCCACAAGATGAAAGTATATCTCACCAAGTTTGATGACTTCAGGATCGTTTATGAAGAATCCGGTGACGAGGTCTCCAAATGAAAAGAGGAATACTGCTAGGATTCCAACTATCGCAAAAGTTTCTATGAATCCCCACCTGATGGTCTCGTCCACTTTTTTCAAATCCCTCGCTCCCAAAAATTGCCCTACCATTGTGGTGACAGCGTTGGAAATCGCAATTCCTATCATGGAGAGGGCAGAGGACACCCTGTTTCCCACTCCATAGGCGCTTACAACAGCCGGTCCGAATCTCGATATGACTCCCATAACTACGGCAAAACCACTGGCCGTCACAGCTTGTCCCAGTGCCCCCGGTATTCCTATTTTGAATATCTTGCCTATTAGTTTGAAATCCGGTCTGACATCTTCAAAGTGCACTTTGAAGCCAAGTCTTCCACTGTGCATGACATAAAGACTATAAATAGCTGCGATGGCTCTCGAGAGGACCGTCGCGACTGCCGCACCTTTAACTTCCATTCTAGGAAAACCCATTCCAAATATCAAGAGAGGATCAAGTGCTATATTCACAAAGACCGATATTGCAGTTACCTTCATGGTGAAAATGGTGTCCCCCCAACCCCTGACGATGGCTTGTGAGGAGAACATCAGAAATGTGAAGGGTAGTCCCAGAAAGATGATCTTTAGATAGTCTTCTGCAAACGACTTTATGGGATCACCTATTCCAGCCAGTGATAGGAGCCAACCTGCGGTGAAAAAACCGAATAGTCCCAGAAATACAGAGAGCATGATACTCGACAGGATGGTCTGCATGGCACTCTTTTCAGCCATTCTCTGCTTTTTGGCACCTATGTATTGGGAAACCAGAGCGGTTCCGGCAGAGGACAAGCCGATCGCGAATGACATGAAGACAAAACTTATCGGGAAAGAGACCGTGGGGGCACCGAACTTCACCTTTCCGAGCTTACCGAGCCAAAAGGCATCTGTCATGTTGTAAGCGGTCTGAAAAATCTGGGTTATCATTATCGGCCACGCCAAATTTAAGAGAGCCTTCGGTACTGATGTGTTCAGCACATCGACTCTTGTTCGAGCCATGTGGATCCCTCCTACGTTGAATTTCTCAACAACTGTTATACCCGCACTCGGACCCTGTGAATATGGAGTATCTCAACTTTGCTTTACTTTTTCTCTAACCTTGTAAAGCTCATCTCTCAGTCTAGCAGCATCTTCATATCGGAGTTCTGACGCAGCTTTGTACATCTCTTCTTCTAGGACAGCTGTGTAATCCTCCACGGATAGGCTTTCCTTGAGAGACAGTACGGATTTCACCACCTCTGAATACTCCTCTTCCTTTTTCCTCATAAACTCTTCGAACACTTTGAGTTCAAACGGTTTCACGATACTCTTTGGAACGATCCCATGAAGCTTGTTGTATTCAATCTGCATTTTCCTTCTTCTGTTCGTTTCATCTATCGCTCTTTTCATGGATGGTGTGAGTCTGTCCGCAAACATCATTACTTTTCCGTTAACGTTCCTGGCGACCCTACCGATTATCTGTATCAGTGTCGTTTCAGATCTCAGAAATCCTTCCACATCTGCATCCATTATCGCAACCAGGGAAACTTCAGGTAGGTCAAGTCCTTCCCTGAGGAGGTTTACCCCCACAACGACATCGACATCGCCCCTTCGAAGCTTCTTAAGAACTTCCACGCGCTTTATCGCATCGAGTTCCGAGTGCAAGTATATAGCTCTTATTCCCATATCTACGAGGTACTCAGAAAGTCTTTCTGCCATCTTCTTTGTTAAAACGATGACAAGAGCTCTTTCACCATGATCTTTTACATTTTTGATCTCCATTAGGAGCCGATCGATTTGCCCCTTCGTTGGATACACCACCACCTCTGGATCGACAAGCCCGGTGGGTCTTATGATTTGCTCCACTATCTGCTTGGATACTTCTCTTTCGAAATCCCCGGGTGTTGCCGATACAAAGATGGCTTGTTTTATCCTGGAGAGGAACTCTTCGAACTTCAACGGTCTGTTATCAAGAGCGGATGGAAGGCGAAATCCATATTCGACGAGTGTTTTTTTTCTTGATCTGTCACCGTTGTACATTGCACGGAGCTGCGGAATCGTGAGGTGAGATTCATCGATGAAAACTAGGAAATCATCCTCAAAGTAATCTAGAAGTGTATATGGAGGCTCTCCAGGTGCTCTTCCATCGAAGTGCCTCGAATAGTTCTCTATACCGGGACAATAGCCCATCGTTTGAAGGAGTTCCACATCCGCTCGAGTCCTTTGTTCAAGCCTTTGGGCTTCTAGAGTTTTCCCTTGAGCTTTAAACTGCTTGAGTCTCTCTTCGAGTTCGGCTTCTATGGATTCGATCGCGATTCGTATCTTCTCTTCCGTTGTTATAAACTCTTTAGCTGGATAAATAGTGACTTTGTCGAGATCTTCTTGCACTGTTTTGTTCATCCTGTCTATTCTCTGAATCAGATCTATTTCGTCTCCGAAGAATTCTATTCTGAGCGCATCGTCCATGTATGTGGGATATATTTCGAGAACATCTCCTTTTAACTTGAACGATCCTTCTGCTCCCACGGCATCTGTTCTTCTGTACCCTATCCTCACGAGCTTCCTGGATACATCCACAGGGTCTATTTCCATATCAACGTATAGTTTTATGTTCAGTGTATCGAAATCCTCAGGATCTCCACAGTTGTAAATCGCGGAAACTGAGGCTACCACTACAACGTCTTTCCTGGTCCTGAGAGCCTCAAATGTGGACATCCGCATTCTGGCTATTATGTCGTTTATCTTGGCGTCTTTCTCTATGTAAAGATCCTTTTGGGGAATGTAAGCTTCCGGTTGATAATAATCGTAGTAACTTATGAAATACTCAACTCTGTTTTCTGGAAAAAATCTCTTGAATTCGCTGTAAAGCTGAGCTGCAAGGGTCTTGTTCGGGGAGATTATCAGGGCAGGCTTTCCCATCTCTTTTATTATGTTCGCCATGGTGAAAGTTTTGCCGCTTCCAGTTACACCTAGAAGTGTTTGGAACCTGTAGCCATTTCTCAAGCCCTGAATGAGTTTTTCTATAGCCTGAGGCTGATCGCCAGTAGGTTTAAAATCACTCACGAGTTTGAATTTCAAGGTTGATCACCTCCTTGGAAAAACAAGGAGGCCAGTTGCTACATATCTTTCTTTACCGTTTCCAGTGAATACCATGTCCTTTACAACCATGGTTGAAGAGCTTCCACCATCGAGAAACATTGCGCTGACAAAGCCACGGCTGGTTAAATAGTTCACCATGTCGTCGTACGTCACCTTTCCTTCGGTCATCATGAGCACAACTGTATGAGAGTCCTTCAGCGCGATGAGAGTTCTAGTAGCTTTGTAGAACGCCAATCTACCACCGTATCTGTGCTTTTCGCTCTCTTGGTCTTTGGGAGGATTGCCATTCAAAAGTATCAACGGCCCTGCTTCAACAGCCTGTTTTATCGGAATGTCAAATGTCGTGACAACTCTCACCCTGAAAATGTCGTTGACCTTTAAACCGGTAAGGTATTCAGAATACTTCGGATCAACTGATACCAGATACTCACCAGCATCTAAAAATTTTCTGTACCCAAAGCTGGTTATTCTCCCATCTTTTCCGACTATGTAAATTCTTCCCTCTATTTTTGGGATGGCTTTTGCATATTCGTCTGTGAATAGTATGACATCCCCTTTTGCAATGGTATTTATCCCTTTCACGAGGAATAGGGTTTTACCTATCAAAGCGTGCACCTCTACAAAGAATTTACCGATCATTGCCTCATTGCTATCGGTTACGACAAATATAGGTCTACCTCCAAAAGCTGTCGAAAGAGGTTTACCGTTCCTCACGAGTAATCCAACTATGAGGGATGTCTTCGGGTCGAAATAGTTCGCGTTCACGCCAGCTAAAGCGCCCGTTCTATCAACCATACTCTTTATGGTTTCAAGGCTTCCGACCCCCGCTGCGGAAATCTCTGGAACTACAGAAGCCTTTCTGAGGTCAACATATATCGAATCCACTGTCATGGTGTCTCCGTCTATCTTGACCTTTTCCCTCTTGAACAGCACCCCATCCGATAAGTTCATTTCTCCGAAGAATTCCTCTGACTGGGGAATTAACCTTATCTCTACGATGTTGTCTCGGAAGTAAAGAACAGGCCTCATGTATTGCCCAACATTTACCGTCATTCGAAATTCTCCGTCTTCGAATTTCCAGTTTAGACTATCGGAGATGTTCAGAACCTTCTTGACAGGATACGAATCCAGTTCCAACACACCATTTTCCAAGCTAGTTGATACCATTTCGCTCGGCACAGGAGCGTTGAACTTCAGAAAAATGCTTTGAGAGGTCCTTTCAACTGATACTATACTTCTGTCTTTCAAGAAAATGGCCTTGCCACCTCCTGGAAGATTTTGCCACTTCAGTTTGGTGATATCCTCAACAATGGATGCGGAGATGTAGACCACACTCCCTGAAAACAGGCATCCTCTCTCGCTCAAGGTCTCAACGAAATCCATGGTGACCTTTCCGCTCTGGCGAAGCGTCGCTATGTGATCGCCATAAAACAGGTACACTGAACCACTCAACGGATCCCCAACGAGCTCAAAGCCAAGAGGTGAAAGGTCACTCACCAGAAGGAAGGTATCTCCTCTATCGACTGTTCCTGACACCTTCCATACCCTGTTGGAGACTATGTAGTAGTTCGAGAAAGCAAATGTTCCCAGAATCAGGAGTGTTGCTAAGAAATTCTTCACCTTAGCGGATCACCTCGTGGATCATCGGCATCTTCATGACTTTTTCATCGCTGATTTCATAAGCACTGGCTACTTTCTCCATTGCTTCTTCTAGCTTTGAGTTTTCCGAGTAGTACAATATCGCCAAGGGTTCACCGTTTTCCACTTCGTCTCCCACCTTCTTCAGCACCTCTATTCCAACCGAGTGATCTATGTTTTCACCTTTTTTTGTTCTTCCAGCACCGAGGAGAATGGATGCCACCCCTATATCTTCCGTGTTTACACTCTTGATGAACCCCTTTTTCTTGGATTTGACTTCTATGGTTTCTGCGGATATTGGAAGGACTTCTCTTGGATTTTCTACAACCCTTTCATCTCCTCCCTGTGCCTTCACCAGATCTGCAAATTTCTGCAAAGCTTTCCCATTTTTGATATTTTCCAATAGCTGCCTTTTAGCTTCTTTCCTGTCCATCCTCCCGGAAAGTTCCACCATGTAGGAAGAAAGCTCCAGACAGAGTTCAAAAAATTTTTCGTTGTAGTTTCCTTTAAGAGTCTCTATGGCTTCTAGAACTTCTAGGGAATTTCCCACAAATCTTCCAAGTGGTTCATCCATGTTGGTCACCAGAGCTACCGTCTCTTTGCCGTGGGCTTTTCCTATGCTCACCATGGCTTTTGCGAGTTTCACCGCATCTTCCACTGTCTTCATGAATGCACCACTTCCAGCTTTTACATCCAAAACGAAGGCATCCGCGCCTCCAGCTAACTTTTTACTCATAATGCTGGCTGATATCAGCGATATTTCATCCACCGTTGCCGTTGTATCCCTCAGGGCATACATCTTTTTATCAGCCGGCGCCAAATTCGCTGTCTGACCAACTATGGCTATTCCATACCTCTTAACGTTGCTCTTGAACTCTTCGAGGGTAAGGGATGTTTTGAACCCTGGAATTGATTCTAGCTTGTCTATGGTTCCCCCGGTGTGTCCCAGCGCTCTTCCAGACATCTTGGCTATTGGAATACCGAGTGATGCAACCATAGGAGCCACAACGAGAGTTGTCTTGTCTCCAACTCCACCACTGGAGTGCTTGTCAACGATCTTTTCCCCTATGTCCGAGAGATCTATCATGTCCCCTGATCTGGCCATTATTTCCGTCAGTGAAGCCCTCTCCTCGTCATCCAGGTGTTGAAAGAATATCGCCATGAGAAACGCCGCCATTTGGTAATCTGGAATTTCACCTTTCACGTATCCCATTACCATGAATTCCATTTCCTCTTTGGTTAATTTATTCCCATCTCTCTTCTTCTTTATCACTTCATAAGGAATCACTTTCTCCCTCCTTTTCTGGGTCAACAAATTTATAACCCTTGCCTCTCACTGTGACTATGTATTTGGGTTTCGATGGATTCTCCTCTATCTTAGTCCTGAGTCTTCTTATGTGAACATCGACGGTTCGTGTATCCACAAAATAATCATATCCCCATAATCTGTCAAGCAAAGTCTCTCTGGAGAAAACCTTTCCTTTGTTCTCCGCTAGAAAGCATAGCAAGTCGAACTCGAGTGGTGTCAGATGTATTGACCTCCCATTTTTTCTCACCTCGTAGCTCTCCTTATCTATCTCCAGGTTTCCAAACGAGATCTTGGGAGGTTTGTTTTCCTCCTTTTTCGTGTCCCACTCGATCCTTCTGAATATCGCCTTGATCTTAGATGCAAGTTCTTTTGTATTGAAAGGCCTCACGATATAATCATCCGCTCCCATTTCCAGAACTATTATTCTGTCTATCTCGTTCCCCTTTCCAACGAATACCACCGGAACCGTTTCATGTTGCTTCATGGTTCTTATCCTCCTGAGGAGATCTCTCGCCCCAGTGCCGTCATCGATCAATATGAGGTCGAAGCTCTCCTTTCTCAGAGCCTCGACAGCCTCTCTCTGTGAGAAAGTCGATACAACGTCAAACGCTTCTGATTTCAAAGCGCTGGTTATCATGCTGTTCATCTCTTTATCATCTTCCACAACGAGGATTTTCTGATTCAAATCGAATCCCCTCCTGGAATTATTTAAGGGCTCTCTCGATGTTCCTACTCCTGATCCTGAGCTGACCGCAAGCAGCGTCTATGTCTGTTCCCTTTTCTTTCCTTATTTCGACTTCCAACCCATTCTTCTCTAAAATTCTTTTGAAAGCTTCTATCCGCTTCTTAGATGGTCTTTGAAAATCCCCAACAACTGGATTGACCGGGATAAGATTGACAAATACCCTGAGCCCTCTCAAAACCTGAACGAGTTTTTCAGCATCTGAATCAAAGTCGTTGATCCCCCTTATCATTATATACTCTATAGACACTCTACTGCCCGTTATTTTTTGGTACTCTTTTGCAGCCTGGATGACTTCTTCGATGGGGTATCTAACATTTATCGGAACAAGAAAATCTCTTTTGTGATTATAAGATGCATGGAGGGAAATCGCCAGCCTTGCTTTCATTCCATCCTTTGCAAAAGAGATGATTTTTTCTGGTATCCCAACAGTTGAAACAGTGATGTGCCTTATTCCCACGCCAAGCATCTTCGGATGGTTGAGTATCTTCATACTCTTTATGACGTTCTTGTAGTTCAAAAAAGGCTCTCCCATTCCCATGTAAACTATGTTTCCTATCTTCAACTTGGAATCCTTCTCCATGTGGATTATCTGACTCACGATTTCGCCAGTCGACAGATTTCTGACAAATCCACTTAAACCAGTTGCACAGAATCTGCAACCAACAGGACATCCAACTTGTGTGGATATGCAAGCCGTAACTCTGTTGGGATAGAATATGAGGACAGACTCTATTGTATTCCCATCCTGGAGCTTCCAAAGATACTTCGTCGTTCCGTCAATTTTCGAAACTTGCTTGCCGAGCATCTCCAACCTGTCCAAGGTGTAGCTTTCCGAGAGTTTTTTTCTTTGCTCCTTGGAAAGGTTGGTCATCTCCGAAAAATCGAGTACGTGCTTATCGTACACCCAACTTGCTATCTGGTCTGCTCTGTACCTCTCCCATCCCAGAGTTTCCACAATTTCACTTTTTAATTCCTCGTAGTCCATACCTGTAATGCTCTTCAACGAGTCATCACCTCCGAGCATTTATAACACACGGGCGGATTTGATAAAAGATTTAGTAACAAGGTACTTGAAAAATCACGAGATCCTCAATTCTGATGGCGGTTAGTTTTCCCCCATACACGCAGCCTGTATCTATACCGATTTTATCGCTCGTTATCAGAGGTTTTTCCAACGGGGTATGTCCAAACACCACCACTTTTCCGGGTAAAGGATTCACAGAATATATGAATTCATCCCTTATCCATAGAATATCAAATTCATCCTGTTTCTCAAATGGAATACCAGGCCTAATTCCGCCATGAACCATGAGAAATCTGCCCTTCTCGTGGTAAAGCTTTAAGGATTCAAAAAAATTCCCGTATTTTCTGATACTTTCCATACTGCCAAAACTTCTAACAGTCGCGGTGGCCCCGTTGAATTGCCAGGTGAGACAGTCGCCTTTGTTTAGACATCTGAGCATCATGTCCTCATGGTTGCCCTTTATGAACACGGTTTTATAACTTTTGGAAAGTGAAATCAAAAAATCCACGACTTCCTTTGAAGCTGGCCCCCTGTCTATGTAGTCCCCTAAAAACACCATCTCATCATTTTCACTCAAGGGGAGCTTTTTTATCAGCTCAGCAAGCGGCCTGTACATTCCATGGATATCCCCGACAACATATGTCATGCTATCACCTGTAGAGGGTGAATTTCCAGAGATATGAAATGACGATGCCCAGCACCGGGCTCATCCACCAAACGGGGTTGCGTCTCCTGAATCTAAGGAGACGGTAGAGAAAACCAAGTGCAAGTGATAGATAGGCAAATTCCACTTTTCCAGCTAGCAGAAATATGAAGAAGGCCAGTCTCTCGGATATTCCCTCTATGTCTGACATACTTTCAGGCCCTGGGTAGAAATTTCGGAACAGGTAAGTAACTCCGGTGGAAACAATGGACATTCCCATCAGGTAGTAGACAAATTCTGATGAGAGAAAAGAGCTTGAGAATTCCCTTGAAACCAACCAATTGGCTAAAATTGCGCCTGAAAGAAGAATCAGTTCCAGGAGATCTATTTCTCTTCTCTTCCCCTTTTCGTATAACTTCACCCTTTGATAGTCCCCCCAAATGTGAAAAGCCACGAGAGTCGCTAGAACAACCAAACCTCTTGTGTTGTGCAGAAGTGTGTCAAATGTGAACGCCAGTATTGCAAAGATGGACCACAACATATGTCCAAAAAGTCTTGCCCCTCTGTATTTCCTTATCTTGTAGTTGTTGGTAAAGGAGTGGTCCGCAACTACGTGTCCCAGTACTAGGTGCATGTTTATCAAGGTTCATCCCTCCTTTTACTGATCATCGGCAGAAACACAAAGATAGTCAACAGAAAACTCATTACCAGGGCTGTAGCTACTGAGATGCCAAATTCTCTTAGAAGTCTACCTCTTGAAAAGGCCAAACTTCCGAAAGCTATTGCAGTGGTCAGGATTGATACTGAGACTGCCTTTTCTGTCTTTATCAGACTTTCTCTGGGGTGTCCCATCATGTGATTAATGTGTATCATACCATCCACGCCTATTCCAAACATCACCGGTATGACAAGTAGGGTCATGAAAGAAGCCCGTATTCCCATGAAGTACAGTATTCCAAATGTTGACACGGTGAACAGGGTTATGACAAATCCCATCTTCAATGTAGTACTGAGTGAAAATGTGCTGAGCAAGATTATGGAGATTATCATAATTCCTATGAAAATTATGACCTTCGATATCACGTTTCTCATGTCTCCCATGAGTTTGTAAAGGAGAGCTGGGTACCCGAGAAATTCGTATCCTTTGAAGTTTTTTTCAAGGTAATCGTAGACCCTCTTCAGGTTGTTGTTTGAGTACAGATCTACACCGGATTTCGCATATGCCAAAAAGTAGAGCGTGTTTCTGAACTTTATGAAAAACATCGGTAAGTCTTTTTTCATCTCGTTTATTATCATGCTGAAGTTGTTTGCCTCTTTGACTAACTTCAGCATTTCCAAGGTTTGTTTGTAAATTCCAATTCTCCTTAGGATGGTTATTAGGAAAGGATTTCTGACGACTTCACTTAAGGGGCTGTAATATTTCGAAACTTCCTTCGCAGATTTCTCGGAAAATCCCTCTAAAACTGTTGTTAAGGATGTCACGGACGATATGTAAGGACTGCTTTTAAGCTTCTCAGTGAGCTTTTCCAGATTGTTGAAGTTCCTTGTGCCCAGGGCTATTTCACCAACCCCAAACCCTGGAAATTCTTTTTCGAGAAACCCCCAGGTTCTGTAAGACTCGGAATTCGTCGGTACAAGTCCGGGTGGTGTGTACCAAAAATTGCTTATGTTTAGATAACCGAAATAGCTCAAGATCAGGGATACAACTAAAAAACCAACAAAAGCGGGCCTTTTCTTCCTCATGAAATCTAGAAATCGAATACTCAGATCGTACAGTTTGAATTCGTGTACCCTCCCATGTTTCATCAGAAGGAGTGAGGGAAGAAATATGTACATAACGATAAAGTACACAGCAATTCCCATTGAAGCCATTGCCCCCATTTGTTCAAACGCTGGAGATTTACTCATCAGCATGGTTAGGAAAGCGCTCACAGTGGTCAGAGCTGAGAAGAAGGAAGGTTTCAAGGTCTCTTTCATGGCTCCCTTGAGGGCTTTCACGGATTCCGTTCCCTTCAACAAAAAATGATTGAACTTAGTCATTATGTGAACCCCAAAATCTATACCGAGACCTAATATCATGGCATTTATGAAAGAAGTGATTATGTTTATCTCTTTGAAAACCAGAAAGAACATCCCCATTGAGATCGACATAGCTATGACCATGGATATGAACAGATAGGCTACACCGCTCATGTTCCCGAGTGTTATGTAAAGAAGGAATGATATGGCAATCAGGGAAAAAATCGTGGTAAACACGAAATCTCGTTTAACAGCCTTCGTGGACTCGTACGTAACCATAGGGGATCCTGTGAAATCTATCTCTTGACCAGCTTCTTTTTCAATTCTGTCGGATATCGATTTCAAAGTCTCAACAGCTTGGGATGTTACGTTGACGTCGGTGATATCAATCCTCAATGCAAAATTCATCACGATCGCATTTTTGTCTGGAGATACAAGGATGTACTCGTTGAAACCACTCCTCTTTTCGTAGTTTTCAACGTACCTGGTGATTTTCCCGAGAGCGATCCCAACATCCTTCCACATTCTGAAATCAGTCGGACTCATGCTGGAAAAACCATTTTTGATGGCGTTTATCAGTGGGGATATCTCCCCAGCGTTTCCTGAAAAAACGCCGTATTTTATAAAGAGTTCTGGATTGTCAAACCTCATGACCTTTTTCACATACCCTGTCTTTATAAACTCATTCATGAGTTTTTTCAGGGTCTCCTTACCTTTTTCAAGCTTCCCGCCTGTGTGAAGAACAACAGTCAATATGTTGTTCGAAGACTTCTCGGTTAAGAATTGAATCAACTTTCTGTAACTTGGGGAGTTTTTGGACACCAATCCCGTTAAATCCGGGTTCACTTTCATGTACGTGAACCCCAGAAATCCCATTGCCGCAGCGATGATTGTGAACAGGATTATATTGAATCTCATCTTGCTATGTATGAAATCAACAAATCTCTCAACCACTCTTTCAGCCCCCAAAATGCGAAGAAAGTTGCAACGGATCTCAGTATGAACACCACAAGCGAGAAATCCTTGAAGACCGAATATTCAACGAGAACCGTTGTCAGAAAGATGATCAAAATTCCTACTCCGATGTTTCCAATTATTCCAAACGATAAGTTCATGGTAACCGGTAAAAAAACCCATGGTAAAAAGACTAGCATGAACTTCTCTCTCTTTCCACTGAGTGTGGATAACCCAAACATGTAGAAATTAATCATTATTACGCAGAAAGTGGATAGTCTTGGATCTAGATGGGCTCCCATACTCGCAAACATCACTAAATTTGTCCCTGCTACTACAGTTGGAATGGTGTAATAGCTCCAACCATTCATTTCAGAATCACCACTATCCCGAAATTTTTCACCCTTATTGTCTTGTCATCCGTGAATTCATACTCAACACCGAACTTCGTCATCTTCAGCAAGACCTCATCTTTGTTTGCTTTCTCAACCACGGCCCCGGATTTTGAGAGAAACCCTCCCATCTTGACCAGCTCGTAGATCATCCTGGTTCTTTCGAAGTCCCCTGCTATGTTTCTGATGACGTTCCAACATGGGTTTGAGATCTCCACTTTGGGCCTTTCCAGCCTCATTTCTACACTTTCTCTTCCAGGGCTGAAGAGGATCGAAAAGAAGGCCATAAATAGTGCTACAAAGAAGAGCAAAAGTTCGAATCCATGCTTGGTCATTTCCCCTTAAGTAGAACTTCCATTGCCTTTTTTATGTAGGGATCACTGACATCGACTTTTATCGTGTTCTTGGTGTATTCGAGAACCTCCTTCTCCTCGGATTCACGTTTCTCCTCCTCCGTCACCTTTACATCCGGTTCTATACCCCTGCCATGTATGTCCTTTCCAGAAGGAGTTATGTAATGCGCTGTTGTTAAGTACAGAATCCCACCGTTACTCAACGTGAGGCCACTCTGAACGGATCCCTTTCCAAATGTCTTTTGGCCGACTACAACAGCTCTCTTGTTGTCCTTCAATGCCCCTATGAGTATCTCGGAACCGGAAGCAGATCCCCTGTTTGCCAAAACCACGACATCGATGTTTTTAGGAACTGTGAAATCTTTTCTGAAGACTATTCGTGATCCGTACTTGTTGACCTTCACGATTTCGTTTTCGCTGACCTTGTAAACTTCTTCCTCGCCGGCGTAGTCTCTCACACTCACTATGACACCTTTGTTCAAGAAGAGCCCAGCCGTGTCTATGGCCTGATTGAGATATCCTCCAGGGTTATCGCGTAAATCGATTATCAACGCTTGAACACCTTTATCCAGCAAATCTTTCACCACATCTCTAAGTTCCGAGTAGGTTTTGTCCATGAATTTGGTTATCTTTACATAACCTATCTTCGCTCCACCTTGGTCAATCATACCTTCTCTTACCGCGACTATCGTTATCTTTTCCCTAGTCACTTCAAATGTGAGCAGGTCTTTGACTCCCTTTCTGTAGACTTTCAGAACGACCTTCGTACCAGGCTTTCCACGAAGCATTTTGACGGCTCCCATGAATGTCATATCGGACACTGCTTTTCCGTCTATCTCCACTATCCTGTCTCCAGACTTCAAGCCGGCTCTCCAAGCAGGAGTACCGTACATCGGGGCGACAATTTCTACCGCTTTCATCTCTCCATCCCACGCAACTTCCATCCCGAGACCACCATATTCTCCTGACATTTCTATTTCCTCATCCTCTAGCATCTCCGGGCTCACGTAGTGAGTGAACTTATCTGGCAGTCCATTTAGCATGCCATCTATGGCTCGGTTCACCAACTTTTCGTAATCCACCTTGTCCTTTTCGTAGTAATAGTTATTTATCGCATTCAGGGACTCATAAATGGGAGTGATGTACTTTATGAGCTTGTCCTCGGAAACTTTCCCAGCGGCGGATAGAGTCCATCCCAATGCCATGGAAATCAATGCGACCACTAAGAATTTGATGAAGTTCTTTCTGTCCTTTTTCATTTTCTGAACACCTCCTCCATTAACTTTAAGCCGTTGAGGTCGAGTATCTCCACCCTCAGGGTATCGGAGAAATCCAAGATAGCAAAACTCGGTGGAAATCCACCTTTTGGAAGGCTGGGACTTCCGGGATTTATCACGATAACCTCATCATGTTTTTCGATTTTTGGTATGTGAGTGTGACCTCGAAGTAGAACATCGACGTTGTGACCTTTGGCAATAGCTCTCTCATCTTCTAAGTCTTCTCCGTGTGTCATCAGAACTTTCCAGTTTCCGAAGGTCTCTTCGGCTATCTCTGGGATCTCTGGAAGGCCCAGCACCATCGCATCTACATCTGCATCACAATTTCCCCTAACGAAATCTATTCGGTAATTCTTTAGCTCTTCAGCCAGCGATTTTGGATCGTATCCATCCGGCAATGGATTCCTAGGCCCATGGTAAAGGATATCTCCCAGATGTAAAAACAAGTGATCCCTTCCGACGAGATTCACGATACTTCTCCACGCCGTGATAGATCCGTGCGTGTCGGAGACAACCACGACTTTCATATATTCACCTCTTTCAGAAGGACGTATATTCCTTTCCCTTCAGCATGTGTAACATTCCCTTTCTTTATCCATCCTTTAACGACCGCTTTCCTTCTGTTGAATTCTATCACCTCAGCTGCTAGCTCGTATTCCTCCCCCACCTTTACTGGCTTTTTGAATCTCACCGTTAGTTCCGCCGTTACCCCCACGCTCCTGCTGATGGATCCTATAGCGTACGCCATAACCTCGTCGATTGCGGCGGATATAACTCCACCATGCACGATTCCTCTCCATCCTTGATGTACTTCCTTGAAGATGACTTCTGAGCGAGCTTTACCACTGCTGAAAGATATGTTCAGCATTAATCCGCACTCATTCTTTTTGCCACATCCGAAGCACATATCCGTGAACTCGAGCTTCACTTCACCACCTCCTGAAAGCATATCTTCCGCTGAGCACCGCTGAGGTGAAAAACCCCAGGCTCCAAAGCAGTGTTATTACCATCTCCCGAGAGATTTTCACCCCAAGAAAGAGTAGTTCTTTCCTGAAAATCATGTTGGCGTTGTATATAGGACTTGCTGTTATTAATCCTCTGGAGATCTTGGGCATTTGACTAACGGCGACGAAATTACCACTGGCCAGTATGGATATGGTTAGGAAAAATATCATGAGTAGGTTTGCGGTCGATCTGTTGGGAGAGAAAACTGAGATCAAGAACCCCAGCGAAGCGTATGTGAGGGATATCATTGCTATGACGGGAATCCTAATGACTGGGTCTATCACCGTTCTGCTCATGTAGAACGCTATTACATAGGATATCGAAGATGCCAGGATACCTATCGTGGTATAGACGAGAATGTTTGAGATAGCATAGAAATACGGGCTTATTTTACCCATTTTGTACATTTCCATTATATTTCTCTCCTCGTCATCTATGACCGAATGAATTGAAAGTGTCAAGATTGCCAGGACTCCGGAGAGAAGAATAACCGCCGGAGAGAGGAGGACATCGAAATTCAACTCTTTTGATTTTTGAGGTTCCCATAGGTAAGCTACAGATGGCGGGGAAAAGGATCTCTCCGTCGCCGGTTTTTTCGAAACGAAAGCAGGTGAAGGGTAACTCTTGTAGCTGAAAAGCATTCTCCTTATACATGATCCTCCCATGGACTTCGTGGCGCCGAGGTCTACGAATATCCCACCTGCCAGATCTTCGAAAAGCGATTTCAGTATAGAGTATGCTCCTATGGACAACTGCAGATCATGAGGGCTGGGTATGTACCAAACCTCTGACTTCTTTCTCGAGTACACCTTTTCCATAAATCCATTCGGTATCACTAAAACTGCTTCGATATCGCCGTTTATTAACTTCTGCAAGTAATTTGACTTGGTTACTTTTTCCAGATAAGCGCCTCTGAAAAACCTCATGAGAAAGGTTACCGTTATAACACTTCTCTCGTCTCTGTCTAGATTGAGTATCCCTATGTTCATACTTTGAATGTTTAAATTTATGTAAAAAAGTATTGCAAGTGCGGAAATAGCAAATGGAGATATTAAAAGTACTATGAGAACAGAGGATCTTTTTAAAAGTCTGGAAATCTCCTTAGACATTATCGCGATCAATTCCATTCACCTCCAACATCTTGGAGAAAAAGCCCTTGATATCATCCCAAATTTCTTCCACACTTTTCCTACCGTCTATGGGTATATATCCATGCTCCTTGGAAAGTTTGAGATACCCTTCTCTAACTTTCTTCAAAAAGCTTTCTTTCTCCATTCTGTCCGAATAACTCTTTCTCCTCATAGCTAGCTCCACAGGTATATCTATGTAGAAAATCACATCGGGTTTTAGCCCTTTTGTTGCTACATTGTTCCCGTATTTGACAAAGCTAATATCTAGTCCCCTTCCGTATCCCTGATATGCCAACGAGGAGTCGGCAAATCTATCAGCTATGACAAACTTCCCCAATTTGAGAGATGGTATTATTATCCTTTGGGTGAGTATGCTTCTTGAAGCTAAAAATAAGAAAAACTCCGCCTCTGGCGTGAGGTCTGAGCTTTTATCCAGTAATATCCTTCTTATTCTTTCTCCTTCTGGGGTTCCTCCCGGTTCTCTGACAAGGACACACTCCTTGCCAAGGGATTCTATGTATTTACACAACCGCTTAGCTTGGGTACTCTTTCCACTACCATCTATTCCTTCGAAGGATATGAAAAATCCTTTCATTAGATAATCCCCCTGTGTCTGATGAACTCACGAGTTATGATCCAAGTGCCCGCCATGACTTTGAAGTATATCAGGAAATTCTCCAAAGGTATCAGGCTTTTCTCGTTAAAAGTCATTGTCAGTATCGAAACAGCCACTATCACACCTAACAGAATTTTCTCCACCGCTGGGATTTGAAATCTCTCGAATTCTCTCTCGAATTTTTCCACTCCCCTTGATATTCCCATGAGTAATAGGGAAGTTCCTCCAACTACTCCGGCTGTGAATCCCCCTCCAGGATAAATGTGTCCAGTTGCGGCTAGGTAAATCGATGAAATTGCTATGAAAAAGCCCATAAAATTTGAAACAGACGTATACACTTTGTCTGTAATTCTTTCCCCTTTTACTCCTCTGGGGATCGATATTCCAACAACAACTAGTGAAAAAACGAGAACCTCAAAGATCGTATCATAGGCTCGTTGAAAGAGATATACAGAAGTTGTTAAGTTTACAACGCCGCTTTCTTTGAAAATTTCAGGTGCTCTTGATAGGGAGTGCCCCAAATTTTTGAACGAATAGGTAAACACAACAAGTGCCGAAATTAAGGCTATCAGTACTTCAACCCGTATATTTCTTGACGATTTCATCCAAAATACCCTCCTCTATCAGACTCTTCAAAAAAGAATCGAACTCACTCTTGTTCGATAAGATGTTGTAACTCTCTTCTTCCCATTTCAATATCTTTTTGAAATCCTCCTTAGACATAGAGAGAAAGTCCTTCTTTTCACCGTTTGAGAGCAAGAAGACTTTGGTTTTGATTATCGGAATTCCTTTTTTGACTATTGGGCCGCATCCAATATCGATATACCCTGATTCTACTGACCGGATTAAATCCTCAACTGAACTAAATTTTACATACTCAACACTGTAACCACGCTTTTCAGCGAATTTTTCAACGATTTCTTTCATTATTCCATCCATTCCCCATATGTGTTCTTCTATCAAAAACTTTGTGGGTACGTATCCAACTCTCAAAGAAACAGGGCTTTTCAACATCAGAATGTACACGAATGTGGTTAAAAGGCTTCCGAGCATAGCTTCTGCCAAGGCGACATCGGGAGCCATAAAAGAAAGGTAAGTTGCAACCGCAAAAACACTCAGTGCGAGTCTTAAGAGAACCGCCCTGGTGGGATTCCTTTGAATTATCACAAATATCGATAATATGACCATGGTCCACGAGAATATCTCCCTCATCTTTTCGACCTAGAACTGTAAGCTTTTGCAAACGTGTGCGTGATAACTGGCGCCCAGATGGCTAGAAATGCCAGAGAGAGCAAACATTTTATCGTGCCGAAATTTTCAATGGCGATGCCTATGAGAATCATTGCGGATCCGGACAGATCCGATGTTCCCATTCTGTGAAGCTTGACCAAGAATTTCTTTTCCAGAGCACTCATCAGGGTCCCCACTATCATGAGAATGATTCCGATCCAGATGAACACGTCTCCTATCATTCCATCCTACTCCTCATCAGAAATATGAGAATCAGCACAATTCCCGCTCCGGATGCCATCAGATACATCAAAGTGAGATCCAAGAGGTATTCTTCGTGTACCTCATAGGCTATCAAAACTGATAAGATTGCCACTTTGGTGCTCAAAGATGAAAGCCCCAACAGCTTGCTCCACATGCTTCTTTCAGCTAGGATAATTAGAGTGAGAAGAAGTGCTACAACAGCTCCGTACATCATTTTCTCACCATCTTATGTATATGGTGCTCAGTTTCGTCACTCATTACAACGAGAGAGTCTGGCGTTAGTGTTATCGCGAGGGTCTCAGCGATTCCACCTTCGTTTGGTTTTATCTCCCATTTTTCATGGTTCAAAAATGGAAGAATGAAGCCTTTTAGGATTGCAAATGGAATACTGATTAGGATTGACAGTGATATATTTAGAAATTCTCTCCAGCTTGGTTTGAAAACCTCATAGACAGCGACAGATGCAGCCGCTATCAAAATAGATGTAAGGTTAATTCCATTCAGTGCTATGGACAGGAGAAAACCAATCAGGGCACTCAGAAGAATAGGATCACCCCCGCTAGAAATGCCAAACTGAACGCTACATTCCACTCGATTCTTTCTAGAAATAGCACTCGATCATTTCTAATTTTAAGAAATATTCCCAGAATAGCAAGGCTAGATAAGAGGGACTTTAAGGAAAAATACGGGTAAAGGAGCAATAGGGGAAAGATGGAGACTGGGGAGAAGTTCCATCCTTTTGACTTGACTTTTGAGATCCTTGAAAACAGAGGCGTTGAGGATATTATCGTCCCGATGAATAATATAGGGGAGTGAAAAAGGCCTTCGGCAAATCCGCCGAGTGTGAAAGGAAACCCCGATAAAGATGAGGTTGCTACAAGCAAAGCCACCATATTTGGAATAGAGATCTCGTCACGCTTCACATCGGAGCTTCTTAGAAACAAAAAGGTCTTTGATACAGCGTGGGACATGAAGTATGCCGCTGGGTTGCCGATTGAGAGCATTGAGGTGATGTGGACCATGGTACTACCAGCTAAAATTCTTTTGTAACTCTTAGAGATAAGGGGAACGATACTCCCAAGTATGGCCAAGTACGGGGCAACAGTTGACACGGCTGTCAGGTTTGCGAAATGTTCCATTCTCCACAGAGGTAAGATGGTTCCTCCTATGAACGATCCTGAGAACAAAGCCGATAGTTTGTCTGAAACACTAGAGTGAAATTGTGGAAGCCACATTCCCAAACCGAAAGTTCCCGCTCTCATAAGAAGCCCTGTGGTTATGAAAGCCCCTGGGAGAGGATCAATGGGGTTTGAAAGCGAGAAATCTCCAAACTTCTGATAAACCATGGCAATTCCAACCAGGTAAAGACTCGCTCCCGTACCACTTACGATGAGGTATTTCAAAGTTGCCCATAGGGTTCTTTTATCCTTTTTGTCTATCGCCATCAGTCCAGCTTGGATTGAAAGCACTTCCGTCAGAACATATATGTTGAAAAGATCAAAGCTCATGAACATAGCAGAGAGTGTGAGAAGAGAGGTCAGGATTAGAAATGTTTCTTTGAAACTCTGTTCTTTTTCCAGATTTTCCAAGATTATCATGAGAAATGAAACGGATACGGCGATCATGAATATCTTTGAATCTCTGTCGAATTTCAAGGAGACCCCAAATTTTCCAAGAATCTTGATGTGGTATTCACCTGAAAATGCGGCAACGATAAAGGTAAAGATGGGATATGCCAGCAGCATGGGTTTTCTCATAGGTCTAAGCATAGCTAAAGGAGTTGCCGCTAGGAGTACAAGTGTTGCGATGTGGGCCCTCAACCTTTCATCATCCTTTCCATGTCGTCGGAATCCTCTCGTTTCACCTTTTCCACTAACAAAGAAACGATGGATACTGATAGAGAAAGAATGGAGAAGCCTATCACTATGGCTGTTATTATCACAGCTTGTGGAACAGGATCTGCATATGCCACTTCTCCTGTGAATATAGGAGGCTTCGAGGAGGGTGAATAGGACATGGAAACATACAGTAAAACTGTACCGACGTTCATCACTTCTACTGCCAGTATCTTAACGAATATATTCTTGTTCAGTGTAATTCCCATCATTCCCACCAGTATCATCGCTAGCGATGCGGTCAACCTCTCACCACCGAGATTTTCTCAAAATCGCTCGTGAACACTCCTATGGCGTAGTCACTCACTCCACCTATCCATATCAGTTTACCTTTATATACGAGCAGGCCACATCCGAATATGACAAGTGCCCTGTCTCCATACTCTTCAAGTAAACCTCTTGGGCAGAGCTTGTATCTACTGAACACGAAATTTCCGGGGCTCTTTATGAAAGCGAGGCCATTCCTGTAAGACAAATCGCTTTTCATAACTGCATGCCATCCAACAAGCCAACCCTGGTTAACCTTAACGGCATTTGTAGACCATCCCAGCTTCTCCTCGGAGTCCTCAGGTTCTCTGACTTTTTTCAAGTCTCTTATGACCAGGTTTTCAAGATCCGCCACTCCCATCCAGAGGGTGATGGGCTTACCTTCAAAGTGTGGTCTTGTGAGTATAATCGCCTCGTTTCCTTTGAAGTCGAGAAAGGTGGAATCTTTGTTGGATTTCGGGTAAAAAGGGCCGTTTCCTATGTCCACAGAAAAGTATCCCAATCTTTTGAGACTTTTCAGATCGAATTCCGCCAACCCCAAGTAGTCCTTCCGCTCATCGAAATTTTTATCAAACCCCTTTGCTGTGTACAGTATCCACACTTTACCGTTAACAAGGTGTACCCTGGGATCCTCCACTCCAAGCAGATCTTCTCTGCCTTCAGGCCACATGATGATTTCAACGCCTATTGAATCCGGTATGTTCCCATAGATTAGCTCATCGGCTTTCATTTTGAAATACCCTATTGAAGATGTGTACTTGTAGTAGTCGAAAACCAGTCTGGGAAACACGTGAATTTCATCTCCTATTAAGATCGCACCTGGGTTGAAAACCGCGACAGGTTTCCTCGGATAATTCAGGATACGAAACCTACTTGGGGAGAGAATGATTCGCTTCTTGAAGACATCATCACATTTCACTTTTCTATCCTCCTTTCGAAAACCTTCTTGTTTTCATCGAATCTTTCAACACTCAACGGCATCAAGCGGTAAAAATGGTTATGAATATCAAGCAATTTGATTTCATCGGATCTGTTCACAGCTATTAAGGATCTCCCCAAGATCACCCAATCCACGTCCTTCGACAGTCCGTATTCTTTGAGATTCCTGGGAATACCCTTGAAAACTTGCAGGAATTCATATACGGGCCTTTCAACTATTTCGCCGTTTTTGAACATTAGCATAGAAAGTGAGGAGTCGTTGATTGTACTCCATGTGGAAACATTCCAAATGTTCAAAGCGATAGCCCTTAGATAGACTGATATCATCCATAAAGCTGCGTACGGGCCCTCTGGGGAAAGATACCCGTGGAAATTCCAATTCCAGCTTAGATTTGTTTCTGTCAAAGCTATGGGAAGATTCAATAGTTTCCTCAGATTCAAAATTTCTCTGTAAAACTTGTCCAAATCTCTGAAGATCTCTTTGACGTTCCTCACATTGTTGAAGGGATATCTGTGTATTGAGAAAACATCCGGATTTAAATTCAAAAAAGGAGTTAGAAGCCTTGCGTTTCTCCAGACAACAGTTATATCTGGCAACATGACCATATCACCTTTTCTATCAAACCTCTTGAGAAATTCCCTGTATTTTCTCATCACTTCTTTAAGGCTCTCTTTTTTCACCCAACTGAATGAAACTCTTTGATATATATCCGGTTCATTTCCGATGGACCATATCACCCTTCCATTGTACATTTTTCTAACTTTACTCACGAATGAGAGCATTTCATCTACGCTGTGGCTGTTCAGAGGGATTTGAACTATCGGAGTTGCGTCAAGATCATCGCAGAGCCGGAAGAAATCCTCTAATACCCATGAATTTATTCCATTGGCATCGTACCACAGCCCGCCTATTCTTATCGTGTCTATTTCCAATGCTTTTAACTTGTCCTCGACCATTTTCTTCTCTTCTTGGGACAATTTTTCAAAATACCAATAATTAATGCCGAAGAAATTTCCACCAATTGAAAACCCCAAAATAGAGATCAACAAAATCACTGGAAGAAAGCGGATATCTCCCACCACCCACCTAAAAGATAACTTCTATCAGCACTTTTGAAGAATATGTGAAGCCCATTCTTGAAGGAGATGACGGTTTTCAGAAGAATGTGAGTTTTCACGTCGTTTGAAAGTTCACTTTTGTACTCGGTTTCTATAGTAGCGGGGCCTTTCAGAAGGAGAGCAATTTCAGATTCCACGTTCACCCTTCCTGAAAGGTGTGTGTACATCGAGAGCATCTGGGCGTCCGGCCCGTACTCGAACCCAAGTGGGTAGTCCACTATTGCTCTTGATCCAACCGGAAAATTGGACAAGAAGACGTACCTTGCGTTGAACTTCAGATACGGCAGGAACGTGTTGTACATCCATCGCGTGGTCTTCACGTATGAGAATTCTATGTACCCAGGAAGATTGAAGATTTTCATGGTTTTGATCAATCCGGTCGTCAGGCCAAAAGCGGTTGGTTTCACGTCTTCTGGTTCCGTCAGAGGAATCGCCAGGTCGTCGAGAGCAAATTCGAGGTAAAAATTCAATCCCTTTGCAAAGGTCCATTCGAAACCTGTATCTAGCATTGAGTTTGTGTAGCCCTCGTTGAAATTGTTGTGAAGAATTGACATGGGGTCGATTGAAAAAAGGTCCAGTGCTTTCCCTCCAACGATCGTGAGCTCTCCTATGTACAGGGACATAGAATCGGATATCGAAAGGTCAACCCTGTGTGCGATGAGGCTCTTCACCTTTTCAAAGTACGGAGAGAGCGGATCGGCATTTACAGGACGAGTGCTAAGTTGTATTTTTTCCTCTTTTTCACTGAGAACGGGATTGATAGAGGCGAGAGTGACTGTATACCTAAACTTTTCCTTTTCCAGAGAATATGTGATGTTATCTAAATATGGGAACACACCTGAAATCGCTACTGGGTGGTTCCAATAGCCCCACCGAATTTTTCCCCTTCCGATGAAAAGTGATTGGTTGTCGAACCTGAAAGCCAGATAAGATATGTATGGAAAGCGGGTATCAAAGGAGAAATACGGATAAGTTGGAATGAAGAAAAAGCTGGTGCTTGGCCATTTTCTTAGTGCCATGTATTCTTTCCCACTAAAGAGCTCTGTATGGATCGAGACTTCGCCCATTTCCACGTGAAAAATTGTTTTAAGTGATGGGGGTATATCGTCAACGATGTAAAATATATCAGGTTCGTATATCACATCCCACCAGCTTGAGCTTGAAAAAGAAAGGTCAGTCAAAAAATAATTCGGAATTATGGAAAGTCTCGGAGAGCATGCCCCTTCCTCTAAAGCTGGAAAGATATCTTGTGGCACTTTTCCAGAGTGTATTTGCTTATAAACATCCGCTGGAATGAAGACCGCCCTTATTGAAAAGGACAATATGCTAATTATGATGAACGCTAAAATGAATTGACTTCTCAACTGCTCACCTTCCTATGATTCCAGATATATCGTTGTAAAGCCTTATGGAACTATCGACAAATCCGATCATAGGTGTGATCAGCGAGATCATTTCGTTAATCGACATCATAGGATTGTCCGGAACGAAGACTATATCTCCAGGTTGGAGCTCGGGATTTCTTCCACCCTTCTTACCGTTTATCCAGCTCATATCGTAAACCTCCACAACCCCTTTTACTCCTCCTCTGAACACGTACACTTTACTTGAGATTGCGGTTTTCGTGAATCCTCCAGCCCTCATGATAACCTCGAGAAGTGTTGTTTCTTTATCTATCATAACGACCGTGGGATTTCTAACTGCACCCAGTACATACACTCTGTTTAAAGATCTTGCCGGGACATAAACAACATCTCCACCGACGACTTTTACATTCAAGAGCTGGTTGTAGTCTAATTTTAAATTCTCTCTCTGACCGTTTTTCCTTATCAACACCACCTCTCGCTTCGATTCCCAGCCGTTCAAACCACCGGAAAGTGAGAGGACTTTCAGGAGGTTTTCTTCCTTATCACTTGTAAAAATTGCACCTGGTTTTGTTACGTCTCCAAAGACGTAGACGAAATTATCCGGCAGTTCGTCGAATATCAAGACATCTCCATCGTTTAGCTTAAAGTCTGGTATATCGTTAAGACCGAAATTCACAACTTCTATTTCCTTTCCTCTCAAAATTCTCACTGTTCCGGATCCTCTTGGGATACCACCAGCTAGAGCGAAGAAATCTTTCAAATTAGAGCCCATTGGTAATACATACCGCCCCTGTTTCACTTCCCATCCAAAGGCATAGACGTTGATAACCTCTGGGTCCAACCTCACGAAATCTTGATCGTGAAACTCAAAGCTTAAGTCTTCAGGCTGAGTCTTGTAGGATATAACTTTTTCGTATACGATTTTCCCGTTTCTCAGCACCGAGATTTCATATTTGAGGTTTTTATCGGAGAATTTGACCATTCCCACCTTTGACAGGAAGTTCACCATGGATGGATCTTCATCCTGTCCAAACACGACAATCTTCGATCCGCCCACTCTACTATACACATACACTCTGATGTTCTTCTTGAGCCTTATCCACACAACTTCTCCATCTGATATGTTTCCCTTTATCTCTTTCACATTTTCAGAGCTAATGTGGAGTTTTGCCAAAAGCGATTCTTTAGTTATTCTCTCCCAGTTTTCGAATGAAACTACGGTGGAGATATCGCCGTTCACATAAACCACTTTTTTGAATCTCGGGGTGATGAGAACGAAATCGCCATCCTTTAGTGGAAAATTCACCTTACCGTTGACTACATCCTCTGGGGATAAGAGTCTTTTCTCACCGTTTCTTATGACTTCTATCTTTTTCACGTCTTCCGGATTTATTGGGAGAATCCCGTACCGAAGCAGGACATTTTTGATGTCTTCACCTGGCTTTTTAAGGCCAGCTTTGATGACTTTTGAAGAGTATATGTATACTTTCCCGAAAGCGTAAGGGGTGATGTAAACGTAGTCGTTGCTCTGCAAATTGAGATTTGCTTTTCCATCGAGAACATCCTTCAAGTCGAAACTGAGTGTGGTACCCTCGTGACTCACGAATACAACAAGGTTCTCATCGCTCAGTCCCAATTTGTACACGAGGGTTTTCAGGTCAGCTCTTTCCAGCCCTGAGAAATTAACCTCCCCACTTCTCACACCGTTCACATAAACCTTTATAGGGTTAACGGTGCTTATATATATTGTGTCCTTGTCCAAAAGGGGGACATCCGGAAGTTTTGAAAAGTCGTTTACAACATACCTTGATTCTCTCCCATTTCTTATCAGCTTAAACTCGATACTCCTGCCATTTGCTATAGAAAGACCTATCATAGCGGGTAATTTCTTCAAAGTGGGATTATCCGATTCCGAAACGGTGACCTCTCTTGAGAGTTCCCCCATTATGTAAAGTCTAATCGTTCCAAATTTGTCCACCCGAATTACATCTCCGTCTTTGAGCTCTATTCCCTTCATTCTGTCAACTTGATCTACTGTCAGAAGAATGCTTGTTCCATCTCTTGAGAGCTCTATGGACTTTGTAATCCTTGGGTCGAACACTACACCTGAATTCACCAGAACATCGAACAGCGTATCCCCTTCCTTTATGTATTTAAATCCTTGCCTTACCCCATTTCCGTAGATCAAAACTTCTCTTGGGCCATATGTATAGATCATGTCTCCTGGCTTTAGCAGAGGGTTGTATGCTTCGCTTCCCGTTTTCAGATACCTCCAGTAGTTGACATTTATCTTGTTTTTTCCACGGATGATCACAACGCTCTCCGGGTTTATTTTGGTTTCCTTGCCGCCAGCGATGGACAGAACGACTGAGAGGCGTCTCTCATCAGCATTAAGGGTTGAGAGATCGAATCTGCCGGTTATCATCCCATATATGTACACATACTCTGGCATTTTTTTAACTACGATAATGTCCATGTCCCTGAGGGGCTTCTCCGGTAGATCTTCGGGATTTTCAACCACGAAATCTTCCACATCGCCGTCACGAACTAGCTTAATATTCCACTTAGTGCTTTTGGAGAAAGAGATGCCGATGTTCGATATGACGTTTCTCAGAGTAGGATGGCCTCTTTCAGATAAGGTGATCCTTTTTGAAATGTCTCCGATTACATACACATCGATTTTTCTGTAGGCTGTTACGCTCACCATATCCCCATCCTTCATTCTGAAATCTGCGAGTTCGTTGAGATCCTCCAATCGAAAAATTCGGGTTTTGTCATCACGGAAAACTTTTATCTGCTTTATGAGATCTGGATTCATGGAAGCTCTAGCTTGTGCAAGGATGTTCAGTAGTGTCGTGTTTTCATTTATCTGATAAAGTCCTGCTGCAACATCATCTCCAAACACTCCAACATACATTGGCTGTGGCGTGAAGACTATATCCCCTCCTTGAAGAACGGGGTTGTATTTCTCATCACCAGTTTTTAGGTATTCGGAAAAATTCACATTGATGACTTGTCCATCTCTTATGATTTTCACATTCTCTATCGTGTGATCTTCTGTCAAATTTCCCTGCTCTGATCTTACAAGGGCTAGGACAGAGGATAACTTTCTTTGCTCTTTGTTCAGCGTCGATATATCATAGGCACCGCTTACCACCCCGTGAAAATAAACCCATTCTGGATGAGGCTTCTCCACATAAACGGAAACTATCGATGATGGTAGGAACCTATCGACCTTTTTTTGGATCATGTCTTGTATCTCCTTTGGGTTTTTCCCTTCAACTTTCACATACCCTATGTAAGGAAGTGATGTGAAGCCATCAAGGTCAACGCTCACCGTTTTGTTCACAACTTCTCCAGATTGCAAATATACATCTATTGATAAGACATCTTCAGGTTGAATTTTATAGGCTTCGAGAAAAGCGGTGAATGCGATGAGAATCAGGAAAATGAATTTTTTCAAGCCAACCACCTCACTTTGTTGAAAACAACTCCGAAGATCTTATCCGAAAATTTTTTCAGCATTTCTCTGGTAACCATCTTGTTAGAGACCATTTCCGAGATGACTAAGAGCAATGCATCCGAACTGTCCAGAAGCAAGGAGAAATCCATCATTCTTATCTCGTAGGAAGGCGAGTCTATCAGAACTATGTCGTAGTCATTCGGAATGCTCACTTCGGAAATGTTCACACCAGTTCCAGCTGGTATGAAAAATAGGTCTTTGACAATTACCGGCGTTAAGATCCCATTGCTCAGTCCCCTAGAAGTCGCAAATTTCAGTTTCGACGAGAGGGTTTTCTTGTCGATATCTCCGTCAACGAGGAGGACCTTCTTCCCAAGAGAGGAGAAAGTCTCAGCTAATCTGAGTGTTATCTCACTTTTTCCCTCTCCGTTGCTGGGACCACCCACAAGTACCCTTCCAGTGAATCTTCTGAGGTCTGATGCTATCTTCTGAGAATCCTCGAGATGCCGCAACCTTATAGTGTAGAAATTCTCTATTCCGAGCTCTTTTGAAAAAATGATGTGATCGGTGACATTGGGGTAGGAGGATTCCCTCCAGAAGACCAACAGGATCCCCAAAAACAGTCCAATTGATATTCCCACCATGCCTAGAAACAGGGTTGAGGCCTGTTTGGGAACGTGTGTGTACTCTGGTGGAGAAACAACTGTCACGGGATAAACACTTGAAAGCTGTGATAGCATCGTTTGTATCTGTTGTTGCCAAATAAATGTGAGAAGATTTTTGTAAACCTCAAGATCTGTTTTTATCTCCGTGTAGTCCTCCTCGAGTCCTAGTAGCCTGTTTATATCTCCTTCAACCTCTTCCAGCACTTTTCTTCCAACGCTAAGTTTAGTCTCCAAATTTCTGATGCCCCAGAGGTTTTTGACTATTTTCTCCCCTAGTGTGGAAAAACTGATAGGATTTTCCAGGAGGGATTTTTTGGCTGTTTCCAGCTTTAACTTCAGGCTCTCGATCTGAGCCTTTGTTTCCTTGACCTTCACATAGCTGTCTAGGTATATCGCACGCAAAGCTGCAAGTTGGCTTTCTAGGTCGTTTATCTCATTGTTGAGGTTCGTAACCGTTTGGAAGTCTCTATAAACGGGTGTCGTGGCTAGTTCCTTGAAAAGCTGATTGGTTTCCTCTTTTGCTTCGCTCAACGCGGTTCCGGATGCTACCAGAGATGTCATCAACTGATACTCAATGGTTTTTAAGTTCAGAAGTTCATCTTCCAGTGATATGACACCGTTTTTCCTTTGAAACTCGACGAGCTCTGACAGTTTCTTACGAAATTTCTCATAGGTCTTCTCCCTCTTTTCATCTAAAAACTCCAATTTTTTCTGAATACTTTGGGATGCCATAGTCTCAACGGTGCTCTTGAACTCCTTTATGATGCTACTTATCAGGTCATATCCGAGCTTTGGATCTTTAGACTTGTAGCTGACAGATATGAGAGAGGATTTTCCAAGTGTGGAAATGTCTAAGTTTTTCATCACAACTCTGTAGGCGATCTCCACGAGGTCATCTTGCGTGTAACCCATTCTTTCATACCTTTCTATGTCCTTTTTACCGAGAATTCTACCCACGAGTGCGAGCTTCTTTATAACCCCTTCCACTATCTTTCGACTCCTCATTATCTCTATGTAATCGTCGACATTTCCACCACTACTCACTGGTATGGATATTCCACCAAAACTGAAGCCAGTAGATTTAGTTCCTTCGACCTTGACAACCGCACTCACCTCGTATTCTTTCGGCAGATATTTGTAAACGGCAATCACGAGAATAGGTGTAATCGCAACAGTTACCAAGAACAACCATTTCCATCTTTTGAATACTCTCATCATGTCTGATAAGGTGAGATCCATTCCTATGCACCACCTCCTGAGATGTCAGAGCAAAAGAATTCTACCACTCTGAATTGGAATGTCAGTATTGTTATGGCATACTCAAAGTGTGTGGAGGTGATCGTGTTGATAATAAAGCGTCATCTTATATATGTTGACTCGAAGTCTATTAGAAAGATAGGTCCTGAGGATAAGAAAAAAGGCTTGGAGGAAGAAATGGAGGAGGAAATCAGGAGAAAAGCTGAGGAGATAATAAAATCTGCTCAGGAAGAAGCGGAAGGAGCCCTCAAAGATGCCAGGGAAAAGGCTGAAAAGATCGTGGAGGACGCCAAGGAGAAAGCCCGGCTTATTATGGAAGACGCGAAGCGAAAGGCAAAAAAAGAAGTAGAGGAGATAGGGAAGCTAAAAGAGGATATCTCACGATTTCGAGAAAAATTGAACGATCAGATCGAGAAGGTAGCACGTAATGTGGCGGAAAATTCTTTGCCAATCTTGAAAGTTATCTATAAGAAGATCCTCGAAAAAGATATAGACGAGGAGCTCGCCCTTAGGCGTGTTCAGAAGATTCTTGAGAGGATTTATACGAGTGAAAAGGTTAGAATAAGGATCTCACCTCAGGATGAAGTGATTTTAAGTGATTTAGTAGAAGAGTTAAACCGCAAGGGATTTGAAATCGTGGTTGATCCAGATCTCCAGAAGGGGGATGTTTTGGTGGAAACCAGCAAAGGTGTGATGGACAAAACAACCTCTTTTCGATGGAATATGATAGAGGATGTCATAGATGAAATCCTGTGAAAGGGGTGAAAAGCTGTGGAGTGGGATCTCTCCTCAATCTACAGAAGCGTTGAAATTGCAAGGAAAGATTCCGAAGAGGCAGTTAAAATGTCAAAGGATTTTTTAGATGTGGATATGGAAAGTTTGGATGAGAAATCTCTGAAGAAACTTCTTGAGGATTTGGAAAGGGTTCTTTGGAAAACCCTTCTGCCACTTCAGTACGCATCGCTGAAGGTTTCAAAAAACACCCAGGACATCGAGGCACAAAAATTGTATGGTATTTTTCAGAAGAACTACACGAAGGTTGATCAGGTGGTTTCCGTGATTAAATCAAAGCTGGCGTCTCTACCTCTTGAGAGATTGGAGAGCTTAAAAAAGGTGGAAAACTATTCCCATGTTGTTGAAAGAGTGATAGAGGAGAAAGATCATATCCTCTCAAAGGATGCAGAACAGGTCATGTCTGCCTTGAGTGTATCTAGGAGAGACGCCGCGGCTGATACTTATGAAAAATTGTCCGCATCCTATACCTTTGAAATAGACGGTAAGAGGATGACAAGTGAAGAAGTCAGAGCGCTTCGATACCAGAAAAATGGAAATCTCAGAAAAAGAGCTATGAGGATATTCTTTGAAAGATATCGGAAAGATAAACTTGTGATAGAGAACCTTTACAACACGGTTATAAGAGATTGGGATACCGAGGCAAAGTTGAGGAATTACAAGTCCCCGATATCGATGAGAAATGCTCAAAATGAAGTATCCGATGAGATTGTTGATAAGCTCATTGAGGTGACATCCGATAAAACTTCCATCTTGAAGAGATACTACACCTGGAAATCCAAATTTTTGGGAGAAGAGCTCACACCGGCGGATGTGTACGCACCGATAGGAGAGATAGATAGGAAGTATTCATTCGACGAAGCAAAAGATTTGGTTCTAAGGGCATATTACAGCTTCTCCGAGGAGGCCGGGAGGATTGTTCAATCGTTCTTTGACGAGAGAAGGATAGATGCCTTTCCTTCAACTGGAAAAAGGGGAGGGGCTTTCTGCTCTTACTCAGTTCCAAATGGAAAACCTTACGTCCTTCTGAATTTCACGGGGAAGGTAAGAGACGTCATGACACTAGCTCACGAGCTCGGGCACGGTCTTCACGGAACCCTTTCGTCTGATCAGACCCTTCTGAACTATCATACCCCATTGACGATGGCCGAAGTGGCTTCTGTCTTCGGGGAATTTCTGGTCTTCGATGAGGTTAAAAATGAGCTAAGCGGTGAAGAGAGAAGGGCTTTTATAGCTGGAAAGATTGAAGATGTGTTTGCAACAATGTTCAGGCAGAACATGTTCGTCAAATTTGAGATCAAGGCTCATGAGCTTGTGGAAAAAGAGGGATTTGCTCCGTTTGATGGATTATCAGATATATACGGTGAGGAAATCGAGAAAATGTTTGGTGAGAGTGTTAGGATAACCGAAGAATATCATGACGAGTGGAGTTCTATACCGCATTTCTTTTTCGCTCCTTTTTATGTATACGCCTACAATTTTGCAAACGCTCTGGTTATCGCACTCTATCAGAAGTACCTCGAAGATGGAAAAAGATTTGTTCCCAAATATTTGAAGATTTTGAAAAGTGGTGGAAATGACAAGCCAGAAAGGCTTCTGAAGAGTGTGGGAATAGATCTAAGCGATGTGAATTTCTGGGAAAGAGCATTTGAATTCCTGAACGATCTTGTAAAGGAGGTGATAGATTGAATCTCTACATAGATGTGGGGAACACCCATACCGTTTTTGGCGTGAAATTGGATGGAAATTTCAGAAAATGGAGATTGTCAACGGGAAGGTATGAAACAGAAGACGAATTCTTTTCACATTTGAAGACCCTTTTGGAAAGCAATGGGATCGATTATAAGTCCATAGATTCCGTAGTCATATCTTCAGTTGTTCCATCACTTGACTATGTTTTGAGGAGATTATCTGAAAAGTTCTTCAGAGTAGAACCTCTCTTTGTGATGGCAGATGAAAAGTGTGGCGTGAGCTGGCCCGTTCAAAATCCACGAGCTATAGGCGCAGACAGAGTGGCTAATGTCATAGGGGCTGTCCACGAATATTCAAGAGATTCTCTCGTTTTGGATTTTGGGACTGCAATAACTATAGATGTGGTTAAGGATGGAAAGTTCCTCGGTGGAACAATATCCCCGGGAATAATGACGATGCTTTATTCTCTTTTCAAAAATGCCGCTAAGCTCCCTTTGATAGATCTATCCAGGATTCCGGAGAGCTCCATAGGTAATAGCACCGAGGATAACATAAGAATAGGAATTCTGAAGCTCGTGGCTTATGGTCTCAACCACATAATTGAGGATATAAAATTTGAGGTTGGAAGAGAGATGATGGTCATCGTTACCGGTGGACAGGCCAAGATGGTTCTCGGTATTCTGAGTCACGATGTGTATGACCCAGACATAACTCTTAAAGGTATGGAGTGGTACAAAAAATTACATGTGGTATAATTCTTGGAGCAAACTGATATAAGGAGGGGGGATAGGTATGAGAAAGCTTTTAGCGATTTTCCTGATCGCACTATCTGTTATGTTCTTCGCAGCTATTAAGAACCCAGATACCATTGTTGAAGCCACCATAGGGGAGCCTCGTACCCTCGATCCGCACGATGCCTACGACACCGCGAGTGGAGAAGTTATATACAACGTCTACGAAAACCTCATTCAGTATAAAGGGAGTAGTCTTTCTGAGTTCGAACCGAGGCTCGCAACCAAGTGGGAGATCCTCGATGGAGGGAAAACCTACAAGTTCTACATACGCAAAGGCGTGAAGTTCCATAACGGAGATGTTCTCACTCCAAAGGATGTTGAATATTCCTTCGAAAGAGGGCTCATACTTGATCCAGCAGACGGTCCAATGTGGATGCTCTGGGACGCTCTATTTGGCGTTTCCAGCCTTGAGGGATTTGTTAAGGAAAAGCTCGGTGTGGCTTGGAAGGACCTCTTCGATGCGAATGGGAACGTCAAACCAAAGTACCACGATGCCCTTGTCAAAATTTACACTGATTACATAGACAAGGCCGTTGAAGTCGACGGGGATGCAGTCGTCTTCCACCTTGCAAGGCCATTCGGACCGTTCATGAATATACTCGCCCAGAGTGCAAACTGGGCAGCAGTTCTCGATATGAAATGGTGCATAAGCATAGGATGCTGGAACGGAAAGGCCGAGGGATGGTGGAAATTCCATGACATAAAGAAGGAAAACTCCCCACTCTATGCGAGGATGAATGGAACGGGACCGTTCAAGTTCGTCAGCTGGGATAGGGCCGAGCAGAAAATTATTCTTGTGAGAAATGATGATTATTGGAGAACACCGGCCAAGATAAAGAAAGTGGTCATCTGGGGAGTTGATGAGTGGAGCACAAGACGTGCCATGCTCGAAAAAGGTGATGCGGATATAGTCGTCGTCCCGACTCAATATTTGCCGCAAGTTGAGGGAATGAAAGATGTCACGGTTATAAAGCCACTTCCGACTCTGATAGTTGCGTCTCTTCACTTTAACTGGACGGTTAAATCAACTAGCAAGTACATAGGTTCTGGTAAGCTCGATGGAAATGGAATTCCACCTAACTTCTTCAGTGATATTCATGTGAGAAGAGCTTTCATCTGTTCCATAAACTATGATGCTCTTATCAACGATGTTTTGCATGGACTTGGAAGAAGAATACCAACGGACCTTCCCGAGGGACTCCTTGGATTTGATGAGGAGCTTCTCTACGATGAGTACGCTCCAAGGTTTGACCTTGACTGTGCAGCTGAGGAATTTCACAAAGCTTGGGATGGCCAACTCTGGGAAAAAGGATTCAAGCTGACACTCCTTTACAACCTTGGAAATGATGTTCGAAGAACCGCAGCTGAGATGCTCAAGACCTACATCGAGTCCCTCAACCCGAAATTTCACATAAATGTCGTGGGTTTGCAATGGCCAACTTACCTCGATGCCACGAGAAATGGGACTCTACCTGCTTTCATAATAGGATGGCTTGCGGACTACCCAGATCCGAACAACTTCATATTCACCTACTATGACTCCAAAGGATCATACGGCTTGAGGCAAGGAGAAGATTTCAGGAAATTCGTTTCCACACCTAGAGATGAGTTCGGTGGAAAGAGCCTGGATCAGGTCATAGAAGAAGCCGCTCAGGAGACCAATGTGGAGAAGAGGAAGGCTCTCTACGAGGAGATACAAAAGTTTGCGATGAAATACGCACTCGGTGCACCACTGTACCAGGGAATGGGCTTCCACGTGCAAAGAAGCTGGGTTAAAGGATGGTACTACAATGAGATGAGACCTGGTGCAGATTTCTACACTCTTTACAAGTCTGAGAAGTGAGATTGCCACTTAAAGTGATGGCGGGCGCCCTTGAGGCGCCCGCTTTTATGCTATAATCTCGCAAGAGAATCGAAGAAATGAGGAGGGATACGTCGTGAAGAAGGTTCCGCTGGATAAGAGGAGAACAGTTGCAATTGTAGGACACAACGGAAGCGGTAAGTCACATCTCCTTTCCACAGTACTTTTCATGAAAGGTTTGCTCGATAAACCTGGATCGAAAGGTGTGGATTACGACCCGGTTGAACAGGAGAAGGGGTCTTCTGTTACTTCACACGTAGCCACTTTTGATTGGTCTGATGGGGTTATTTCTATGATAGACACGCCTGGGTTCGGAGACTTCATGGGAGAAGTTATAAACGCTGTGTATGTCTCCGAGAATATTCTGATGGTTGTCAATGCCACGGCAGGAGTTGAGATTCAGACGGAGAGATATTGGCGTACGGCCGAGAAATACGAAAAGCCGATAATGGTTTTCGTGAACCAAATGGACAAAGAAAGAGCAGATTTCGATAAAACTCTTGCGGATTTGAAAGACAGGTTCGACAGGAAGATGATACCAGTTCTACTTCCAATAGGAAAGGAGTCCTCTTTCAGGGGAGTAGTTGATGTCTTCTCTGGGAAAGCTTATGTTTACGAGAATGGTAAAAGGTCCGAAGCTGAAGTGCCGGAGAGCATAGCAGATTACGTAGAAGAGGTCAAGATGAACGCTATAGAAGATATCGTGGAGCTGGATGACGAATTGATGGAAAAATACCTTGAAGGTGAGGAGATAGAGTCTCAAAAGATATTTGATGCTTTAAAAAAGGGATATTCATCTGGTGAAGTTGTTCCCGTGTTTGTGGGATCAGCTGAGCTGGGTGTTGGAGTGGATCTTCTTCTTGATAAGGTGTTTGAAATAGGGGTCTCTCCGAGCGAAGCGAAGCCTTATAAGGCTTTCATGGATGGCGATAGAGAAGTTGAAGTGTTCATGAAAGATGACGAACCTTTCGTTGGGTTTATATTCAAAGCCGCTGTCGACAAGTTCGTTGGAAAGGTTACCTATTTGAAGGTTTTGTCCGGTTCGCTGAAACCTGGAGACAGCCTTATCAATATGAGAAAGGAAAATACGGAAAAAGTGGGGCATGTTTATGTACCTGTCCTTTCCAAGCAGGAGGAAGTAGAGGAAGTGGATGCTGGTGATATAGCCGTTCTTCTAAAGCTTTCTGAAGCTTCTGTTGGAGACACATTGGCTCACAAAGATAGAAGGCTTAAGGTAGTTCTTCCTGAGTATCCAGAACCCATGTACTCTAGGTCCGTTAACCCTAAATCCAAGCAAGATATCGATAAGATAAACAACGGTCTCGCTAGGCTTGCCGATTCAGATCCCACATTCCAATGGGAATACGATCCTGAAACCCAGGAGACGGTTATCTCAGGGCTCGGAGCGACTCATCTTGAAACTATGATCTCAAGGCTTAGAGGCATATTCGGCGTTGATGTCGAGATAGGAAAGCCTAAGATAGCGTACCGAGAGACGATAAGAAAGCAAGCTGTGGCGGAGCACAAACACAAGAAGCAAACGGGTGGACATGGGCAGTACGGACATGTCAAGATAAGGCTCGAACCACTTCCAAGGGGAACGGGATACGAATTTGTGGATCAAATAGTTGGTGGTGTCATACCGAAGAATTTCATACCTTCTGTCGACAAGGGAATAAGAGAAGCAATGAAGAGAGGTGTCCTTGCTGACTACCCAGTTGTTGATGTCAGAGTGGTTCTGTTCGACGGTTCCTATCACGAAGTTGATTCCTCTGATATTTCTTTCCAGATAGCAGCTATACAGGCGTTTAGAAAGGGTATGGAAGAGGCTAGCCCGGTTATCCTTGAACCTATAATGGATGTCGAGGTTTTCGTTCCGGATGAGAACGCTGGAGATGCCACGGGAGAGATAACCGCAAGGCGTGGAAGGCCACTGGGTATGGAACCGGCTGGTAAAGGTATGACCAAGATAAGGGCGGAGGTTCCACTTGCGGAGATGCTTGACTTCTCCAACAAGCTTTCCTCAGTGACCAGCGGTAGGGGATACTTCACCATGAGGTTTCTGAAGTACCAGGAAGTTCCACCCAACATACAGGAGAAGATAATCGAGGAGAGAAAGAGGGAGATTGAACAGAGGAAATGAAGCGGGGCGCTTGCCCCGTTTTTTAAACGGGGTGATTGAATGGTTGTTTTAGTGTTTTTAGCGGTCTTTGTAGGAGTGGTATTAGTTCATGAGTTCGGACATTACATATTCGCAAAGTTATTCGGAGTGCAGGTGTTGGAGTTTGCCATTGGGTTTGGACCAGCGGTGTACAGAAAGAAGGGAAAGGAAACTGATTTCAGGGTAAACGTATTTCCGCTTGGCGGGTACGTACGCCTTGCTGGTGAGAACCCCTATGAAGGAGGAAATTGGGAAGAGGGAAAAGGATTTTACGATAAACCTGCGTGGCAGAGATTTTTCATATCGTTCGCCGGACCGGCTTTCTCGATACTCGCCGGGTATGCGCTCTTCTTGGTAATAGTTAACATCTGGGGTGTGAGTTTTTCTGGAGTGAGTCAGGTTATTCCGAACTCTCCAGCTGAGAAAGCGGGGCTCGAAAAAGGTGACATAATCCTGAAAATGAATGGGAACTATGTGTTTGACCACAGAGTCATCTCGGACATAATAAAAGAAGGAAGGAAGGTTAACATAACTGTTTTGAGGGGTGGGAAAAAGGTCAGCCTATCCGTATCTCCTCAAAGAATGCCTTATCAACTCGATTTGTTCTTATCATCTGCCACTGGAAACGTTTTGGGAAACTTCGTCTCGATTGAGAACAACAATCAACCCGATCCAAACTTTCTGAAGACCATACTCAAAAACAGGGTGGAAGTCGATTTTGAAGGGTCCAGGCTTGAAGGGATTCTTGACAGCTATTTCTACGTGCCATCAAGATATGCCCTGGGCTTTGTCTTTTCCGGACTTTCTCCTGTTCTGAAAAGGGATTATTACCCGTTGAAGAAAGGCGACAGGATAATGGATGTGAACGGGATGAGGATAAATGGATGGCTGGATTTCATAAGGGTGAGTAGGTATGTCTCTATGGATCCGGATCAGGTGTATGTAGAACTGGTTGGAAAAGCGGTGGATTGGTGGAGCTATGGAGCTCCAGAGAGTTTGGTTCTGAGTGTCATGAGAAATGGGAGAAAGCTTGCTAGAATCAGAATGGATAAGAATGAGCTTGCGAAGATGTTCACGGACTCCACCCTTTTCGAGATTGAAACCCCACCTTACAAGCCTAGATCGTTTTCGGAAAGGCTAGATATAGCTGTATCCAGATGTAATTGGATATTGGTTATAACCTGGAACACCCTTTTTAAAGGGTTTTTTAGGAGCGTGAGTAGCGGTGAGGTTGCAGGTCCCGTTGGACTCGCCTGGGCTGTCGGAACAGCCGCGAAAATGGGACTCGATTCCGTATTGGTTCTAGTAGCTGTGATAACGATAAATCTTGGAATATTCAATCTCCTGCCATTACCTGCTCTTGATGGTGGAAGGATAGTGTTCGCTTTAATAGAGATGATAACGAGAAAAAGGGTTGATCCAAGGATAGAGGCCATGGTGCACGCGATAGGTTTCCTCCTACTTATGGGATTTCTAATCTACATAACCTTCATGGATATAGGGAGGTTTGCTTGGTGAGAGTGAGAATAGGGGACATCGTTATAGGAAAGGGGTTGCCTGTAGCCATACAATCCATGACAAACACCCCGACATTCGATGTAGAAAGGACTGTCAGACAAATTGAGAGACTGAAAAAAGCTGGGGCTGATATAGTAAGAGTGTCCATCCCGGATGAAAGAAGTGCCAGAGCACTTAAAGAAATCAAGGAAAGAGTGAGTGTGCCTTTGATCGCCGATATACACTTTGATCATCGCTTGGCTATCCTATCGATCAAAATGGGTACGGATAAGGTCAGAATAAATCCAGGGAACATAGGATCTGATTGGAAAGTCAGGGAACTTGCAAATTTTGCAAAAGAACATCGAGTTCCAATAAGAGTTGGTGCGAACACGGGCTCTCTCCCAAAAGATTTGGAAGATAGATATGAAGAGAGGTATGTTGCGTTGGCTGAAGCTGCGTTAAGAGAGGCGAGGCTTTTAGAGAAGTTTGGATTCAATGATATAGTGATTTCCGCGAAAAGTTCTGACGCGATCGAGACTATAAGGGCAAATGAGTACATAAGGGAAAGAGTTTCATATCCCATCCATATAGGAGTAACCGAGGCCGGTGTTTATGAAAGTGCAGTTGTTTCCTCTTCATTTGCCCTGGGTTATCTCCTGTACGAGGGAATAGGGGAGACGATAAGGGTATCCATAGCGGGAGACCCTGTACGTGAGGTATACGTCGCGAGGAAGCTCCTATCTACTCTGGGAATGAGAAAGGAACCAAAAGTTGTAGCGTGTCCAAGTTGTGCAAGAGCGGTGTTCAATGTCGAAAAAGTGGCTGAAGATGTGGAAAGAAAACTCTTCAAACTTGGAAAACCTGTGACTTTCTCTGTTCTCGGATGCTATGTTAACGGGATAGGTGAAGGAAAGCGTGCGGACGCGGGAATTGCTGGGATTGATAGTGAAAGGTTCGTAGCGTTTAAAAGAGGCGAGATAATCGGCACTTTCAAAATGACAGACTTGGAAAGGGTCATAGAGGATCTCCTTTCGAATCTGTAAAGTGGCATATATCCCTGTAAAGAAGCCTTTTCCTGTTTGAAAAGTAGGCATGTGAATCTCCTGTTTCCTCATATCTGTAGTGCTCTAAGATGGAAGTATCTATTTCGGCAAATATCGCACCTTCTCCTTCCTCAATCTCAGCCAGGATTCTTCCCGATGGATGAACTATCCTGCTTTTCCCTATGAAATTCATTTCCCCTCTTCCAGTTGTGGAGGCAGCCGCTAGGTAACACCCATTTTCGATAGCTCTGGCCTTTGTTGCCGCGTCGTATATTCTATACCTCTCTTTTCCAAATGCGAAAAGTGCTATCAAGACTTGAGCTCCTCTGAGAGTGAGGACTCTGGAAATCTCTGGAAACCCTATCTCGTAGCACAACAAAACCCCGAATCTCACGTCCTTGAAATCAAAAACCAGGAAATCTTCTCCAGGTTCGAAGACTTCCTTTTCCCCTCTGAAAAGATGTGTTTTGTCGTAGAAGAGAACTTCTCTTTTCTTCTTAATGACGACCGCGGAATTCCTAAGTTTCTTTCCCAAAATTCTGGGAGATCCAAACACAAAGGCTTTGCTGAGATTTCTAGAAAGCGAGACGAGTTCATCCAAAACCCTCTGAAGGAATTGAGCTCCGCTTGTGAGGATATCTTTATCGAGTGTATACCCACTTAAATATAGCTCTGGAAATACCACAAGATCGGCTTTAACTTTGCCGGCCACACCCAGTAACTTTTCGTAATTTTTTCTGAAGTTTCCCACTTCTGGTTGTGCTTGAAAGACAGCTATCCTCATATCGTCCTAGGAACTTGCTACACCGTTTGGAGTATACCAGATAAGATCCGTGATCTAGTTCCCGACTGTTTTATCATCGGAAAGGGTTTAAAATAAACATGATCTTGAATTTGGAGGAGGTGATCGCTTTGCCGGCATTTGAGAATGCCAAGGCTACTTTTAAGATAGGAGAAAAGCTCTCAAATGAAGAGCTTATTCGCGCTGTCAGGTACTTCATAGCAGCAGAATATGAGGCCGTTCAAATGTACACTCAGGTTGCGGAGATAACCGATAATAAGCTTGCCAAAGCGGTTCTTCTCGATATAGCCGAGGAAGAACTGGTCCACGCGGGAGAATTTCTCAGACTCCTTAAAGAGATATCACCAACCGATTGGGAGAGATACGAAGAGGGCTTCAAAGAAGTTGAAGAGATAGTAGAGAAGCTCGAAGATAAGTAAATCTTAAAGATCTCTCCTAGACGATTCGCAAGCCTTCAACTGCATTTCACCTTTTCTCTTTGAGAGAGAACTTTTGTTTTTCAACACAATAGTTTTTCCACATTTTATAATTATTATTATTGAAAATAATGTAATAAAAAGAGAAAATAGTGGCTATTCTCGGTTAAATCGATGTATGTATGTGTAATCAGGTATAACCACATTTGTTTTTAAAAGTGCTTCTTGATAACTTCAGGGCATGGGAGGGACTGGATGAAGTTGAGTCTGTTCGATGTGGCATGGCACATATTCCAGGAGAATGGCATAACGAGGAAGGATCTGTCCAGCGAATTTGGCATGAGCTTATCCGGAGTTTCCGTAATTGTAAACAAGCTAAGGGATTTGGGAATAGTTGAAGAGACCCCCCTTGAAGGTTCGAGAATAGGGAGATCTCCGAGTACTCTTATTCCCAATCCAAAGGTTTTAAACGTATGCGGGGTTGACATGGCTTCCTATGATATAACAGTTGGCATCTATGATTTTGGAATGGAGAAACTCGAAGAGCGCTTTATAAACCTGTCTTCATCTGAAGATTTCCTCAAGTCTTCGGCGAGTGCAATAGGCAAGATGTGTGACGGGACGGACTACATAGGCGTATCTTTACCGGGAATCATAGAATCTCACAGCGGGATACTTTTGAGTGCTGCTATTCCCGAGTTGGAAGGAAAGGATGTCAAGAGGATCCTCGAGAATATAACAGGGAAACATGTTTGCGTTGTGAACGATGCGAATGCAGCGACAATAGCGGAATATCACCGAAGAAAGAAGGCTAAGTCTCTTTTAGGCGTGTTCTTTTCCAGAGGAATCGGAATGGGGTACATGAGAAATGGGGAGATATTCATGGGAACGAATGGATATGCAGGAGAGCTCGGTGGGATATTCGTTGACGAAAGTAGGAAACTGGATGATGTGATTTATGTGGAAAACCTCCCGAGAAGGGCTGAGGATCTTTCGGAGACTTTGAATCCATCTCATGAGTTGTTTGGGTTTGTAAGTGATGTTGTATCCAGGGTTATTTCGAGCTTGGTGTATCTCTTCGATCCAGGCCTTGTTGTGTTGATCTCCAGAAAGGAGCTGAGTGATGACGGGGTGGATATGTTGAGAAGCCGCGTTCTCAGGGTGTTAGAGTACCCGTTCAACAAGGAAACCAGAATAGAAGGTCGAATCCTTGAAGACAACCCTGCAGTTTACGGTTCCGCGATATTGGCTGCAAAATGTTGGCTGAATGAGATTTTAACTGCTTAACGAGGAGAGGGTGATCATGGAAAAGGTCAGGGTGGGGATTCTGGGAACAGGTGGAATAGCGAAGATACACGCCTGGGCGTTAACAAGTGTTTCTCATATAAAACTTGTTGCCGTGGCAAGTAGGAGTTTAGAGAGAGCTCGGGATTTTGCAAAGGGTAGATGGAGTGGGAGTCTTTACGCGCCTGGAGATATAGGGCTTTCGTATGAAATAGAAAGAGCGATGAACTATGACGAAATCCTGGAAAGCGATGAGGTTGATGCAGTTTATGTGTGCCTGCCAAACGCGCTTCATTATGAATATTGCATGAGAGCCATGGAAAATGGCAAGCACTGCTTTGTAGAGAAGCCCATGACTGTTAAAGCAGAGGAAGCTTGGAAGCTGGTGAAAAAGGCCAAGGAAATGGGGGTAGTCCTCCAAGTTGGTCACATGTGGAGGTTTCACAACGATGTGAAATTTGCAAGAAGAGTAGTTAAAGAGGGGATCATAGGGGACATCGTCAGGGTCAAAGCCTATTCCATCCATGTTTTCTTCTATCCAAAAGGATGGTTTGTCGATCCGAGGTTATCAGGTGGAGGAGCGCTTTTGGACATGGGAGTTCATGCTATAGATACGGTGCAGTTTGTTCTGGGCGAAGGATACTCGAGTGTGTATGCGGATATCTCCACCTCGTACATAAATTACCCCGTGGATGACACAGACGTTCTCTTCTTGAAAACCATTTCTGGAATCCCTGTTTTAGTGGAAAGCGGATGGGCACAGATGTTCTCCTCAAAGAAAGAAGCCAGCATTGAAATATACGGGGAAAAGGGATTTGTAAGCGTATTTCCGACGTTCGCGATAACAAGCTTAGCAGGAGAGTACGGAGAATTTCGACCGTCAAAACCGGAATCTCACGAATCCCTTGAGATGTTTAGAAGACAGGCGGAGAATTTCGCAAAGTCCATTCTGGGGATTGAGGAACCTCTGTGCAGCGGTGAAGATGGAGCTAAGGTTATCGGGGTGGTCGAAGCTGCATATGAGTCATCGAAGAAGGGGGTTTTTGTTGATGTGAACTCAACGGGGGTGAACCCCTAAAAAAGTCGGGAGGTGTTGTCTTATGAGGAAACTTCTGGTTATTCTTATTGCAGCTGTTTTTATGTTCGCACTAGGAGAAAGGATCACGTTCTGGTACATGGGTAGCGAGACTCCGAGCGTTCAGAAGATGAAGGCAGAGCTCATAAACGAGTTCAAGAAAGAATACGGAATAGACGTTGACTGGGAAACCATATCTTGGGATGACGCGTGGAACAAGCTGACAGCGGCTATAGCCTCCGGAGATGTTCCAGACGTGTCCATGGTTGGTTTCACCTGGGCTGCGTCGTTCTACTACTCTGGGGCAACGATAGATCTGAAACCGTACGTGGGAAAATATTTCCCACCCAAAGAAGACTGGATACCTGGAGGATGGGCTTCCATGGTTGGAAATGGGCACGTGTACTCTGTGGTCTGGGACGCTGATACGACTGGTTTCTTGATAAGGAAGGACCTGTTCGAGAAGGCTGGAATTAAGCCACCTGAAACTTGGGTTGACATGATAGTCGATGCGAAGTTACTTCAGAAGAAGCTTGGGATGAAGTATCCAATACTCATACCTCTTCACGGTTGGGATGGAGTGCATGTTTATCAAATATTCGCCTGGCAAAACGGTACAGATTGGTTCACACCGGATGGTAAAAAAGCAGTTATAGACAACCCGCTCAACGTTCAAGCAATCTCCTTCATCTACGATTTGATAACGAAGTACAAGGTCATGGATCCAGCAGTTGTGGAATACGGTGGGGACGAAGCCATGGCCAACATATACAACGGTAACGCGGCTATGACCTACGTCGGAGGAAATGATGTTTACAACCTTCTTTTCCAATACCCGGATCTCAAGGATAAGATTGCTTTTGTCAAACCGCCCGCAGGGTTCTTTGGAGACGCTGCTGCCTTCTTGAGCCCAGACAACCTTGTTGTGTTCAAGGGTAGCAAACATAAGGAAGCCGCTTTGAAATGGATAAAGTTCCTCTCCGAGAAGAGAGCTCAGGTTATCTACTGCTCTGCTGTTGGTCTCCCATCACCACTAAAAGCTGCTTGGAAAGATCCTGCCTTCTCCACTCCATTCTGGAAGGGACTCTGGGAAAACGTTCAAGTTGGTAAATCCTCCATGCTGATACCGGCTTTTGGTTTTGCTGAGAACACCATGAAGATGACCATAGCCAAGATAAACAACGCTTTGTCAAATGGAAACTACAGCAAGGAATACCTTGAAAAAGCCTTGGAGGAGGTCAACAAGAAAGTTCAAAATGAGATAAACAGACTCTCGACAAGTCATTGAATTAAGGGCCCCTCGGGGCCCTTTCGCGAGGTGTTAGCATGCCTTCTTTGAGCTCTAAAAGGAAGAGATGGGCATATAGCTTTGTTTTACCTGTTGTTATCTTGACTTTTCTCACCCAGTTTATACCTATACTGTGGGACATATACATGAGCTTTCATGAGCTTGACCTTTACTATATAGGTAGGATAAAAGAAGCTCCTTTCGTGGGAATTCAGAACTATTCCTACGCTTTGAACATGTTCTCTACCTATGGAGCGGATTTTTGGAATTCCGTGAAGGTCACGATCGTCTATGTCACGATCTCCGAGATATTTTGCTACATATTTGGAATGGGAGCAGCTTTACTCCTCAACAGAGATTTCAAAGGTAGAAACCTTTTGAGGGGTCTTTTCTTGTTACCATGGATCTTGCCGAGTGTAGTTTCAATAACCACATTCAGCCAAATGTTCTCGAAGAATTGGGGAATAATAAATCACACGCTCATGAAACTTCACCTCATTAAGGAACCTCTGATGTGGCTTTCAGGTAGAAACGCCATATACGCTCTGGCTATTAGTAGCATATGGGTTAGCTGGCCTTTTTGGTACATAATACTCCTGGGAGGAATGCAGGAAATACCTTCGGAACTCTATGAGGTGGCGGAAATAGATGGGGCTAATGCATGGCAGAAGTTGATATACATAACCATCCCTCTTTTAAGACCGGTCACGGTGATTCTATTCTTGCTGACCAGCATCTGGACCTTCAACGATTTCAGCACACCTTTCATACTGTTTGGAAAGGTTCCTCCACCCAGTGCGGACCTGATATCCATACATATATATAACACGACATTCACAAATTGGAATTTCGGATTGGGAGCTGCGATGATAAACATAATCATAATGTTCCTATCAGTGGTCGCGCTTGTATACATAAACAAAGTTGGGACATGGAGGGAAGGCCTGTGAAAGTCAAAAGAGCTATAACGAATACGTTCTTCTGGATTGCCATATCTGTATATCTCGTGATAATTTTCTTTCCAGTCTTCTGGTTGATTTCGGGAAGCTTGAAGACGACTCTCGAGCTCACGGGAACCACGCCACACTTCATACCTAAAAAAGTGCACTTTGAAAATTACATATACATATGGAGGGACATACCACTCGCCCGATACTTCAAGAACAGCCTAATAATAGCCACGGCTGCTACCTTCTTGGCAGTTCTCATATCCGTTATAGGGGCCTACGGATTTTCGAGGTTCGAGTTTCCGGGTAGACAATTTTTCGGAAATTCCCTGATATTCACCCAGCTTTTTCCCAGCATATCTTTTCTTATACCTTACTACGCCATGTTCATACTATTCTACAAGATAACGGGAATAAGACTCATAGGAGGATACACTGGGATCATATTCACCATGATGGTTTTCGCTCTCCCCGTTGATGTCTGGCTTATGAAAGGATATATAGATGCTATACCTAAGGAATTGGAAGAAGCCGCGTTAATAGATGGTTGCAACTATTTTCAAGCTTTTTTCAAGGTTGTTTTTCCACTACTCGCGCCCAGTGTAGCCGCGGTGTTCATCATCTCATTTATGCAAGCGTGGAACGAGGTTCTGTTCGCTTCGGTTTTGACCAACTCGCGAACCAGAACTCTGGCCATAGGAATTCTTGAATACAGGACTAAGTATTTCAGCAATTGGAGCTACATATTCGCAGCTGGTGTGACCATCAGTATTCCTGTTTTGATCCTGTTCACGGTGCTCCAAAGGTACATAATCCGCGGGCTCATGAGAGGAGCCCTAAAGGGATAAGGGGGTGCTCCAATGGATAAACTTGCTATTTTCGGTGGAAGTCCTGTGCGGAAAGAACCGATTCCCCCTTGGCCAGTTTTTCACGAGGAATATTCTGAAACCCTTTTGAATGTTTTGGGGGAAGGGGGATTTTCTGAGCTCACTGGGAACATTTCGGAAGAGTTCGCGAGGAAATTCTCAGAAAAGATCGGAACTAAGTACGGGCTTACAGTATCGAATGGAACCGCCGCGATACATCTGGCTCTCATAGGAGTAGGTGTTAACCCTGGAGACGAAGTCCTCGTTCCATCGCATACGTTCATAGGATCTGCGACTCCCGTTTTGATGCAGAACGCCATACCGGTTTTTGTGGACGTGGATGAGGATACCTATACTATGGACCCAGAGGATCTCGAAAGGAAGATCACCGATAGGAGCAAAGCGGTGATAGTTGTCCATCTGAATGGAAATCCGGCGAACATGGAGAGGATAATGGAAGTGGCTAGAAAACACGGCTTAAGGGTTATAGAAGATTGTGCGCAAGCTCATGGGGCAACTTTTGACGAAAAATATGTAGGATCGATCGGAGATGTGGGAACATTCAGCTTTTGGGAAGACAAGATAATTACCACAGCTGGAGAGGGAGGGATGGTTGTGACAAATGACCTTGAGATATTTGAGAGAATGAAGGCGGCTAAATCCCATGGGGAAACTGAGTTCAGGAAGGGAGAGGAAAGGAGATATCTTCATGCGTTTCTTGGTTATAACTACAGGATGACGGAATTTCAAGCTATGTATGGTATCCTTGAGCTTGAAAATCTTGATGGATACGTGGAGAAAAGGAGAGAAAATGCCTCGTTTTTGAACAGAGAACTGGGAAAACTAGATGGGATTTTTACACCTGTCGAAACTCCGAGGGGAAAGCATGTCTATTACAAGTACATAGTGAAAGTGGATGAATCCGTGCTTGGAAAGAGTGCGAAGTGGATAAAAGAAGCGTTGAAGTCTGAGGGTATAGAGATCAGTGAAAGGTATTCTATCCCTCTGTACTCTCAGCCAGTTTTCAAGGATAAGAGAACTTACGGAAGCTCAAGCTGGCCATATGATTGCGTGGATAAATCTTATGATTACTCAAATTGCTGTCCCAAAACCGAGAGGATAAGTGGAAAGCTTTTGACTCTTTACGTTCATCCTACTGTTGACAAAGAATATCTGAGCGATGTGGCTCGTGCCTTTGAAAAAGTGTGGAATTATTTAGGATTTGAGACTTGATGTTTCATCATGGCTTTATAGAACCTGTGGGAGAGGAGGAAGAAAATGAGGGTATCTGTTATAGGTGCCGGCAGTTCCTACACACCAGAGCTTCTCAAAGGGTTAAAGGAGATTGAAAAAGACACGGGGCTCGAAGAAATCTGTCTTTACGACATAAACGAGGAGAAGCTCGGTGTTATAGAGGGATTTTCCAAGAGATACCTCAAAGGGGAACTCAAGGTGGTTTCTGAGAAGAATTTTGATGACTGTGTTGGAAATGCGAGTTATGTGATATTCCAATTTAGGCCAGGAGGACTTGAAGGAAGACTCAAAGATGAAACGATTCCACTGAAGTATGGGCTCATCGGTCAGGAGACAACCGGTGTTGGCGGATTTGCAATGGCGATGAGAGTTTTCCCGGTTGTGGAGGATTACATAAACAGAATAGAAAAGGTTTCGAATGCCTTTGTGATAAATTTTACCAACCCCTCTGGCCATGTGAGTGAATTCGTTTTGAACTATCTGAATTTTGATAGGTTTGTAGGTCTGTGTAACATTCCCATAAACTTGATAAAAGCTATCGCAGATCTGCTTGATGCAAGCATGGATGACATTTTTCTGAAGTACTATGGGTTAAACCACCTGACATTTCTGGAGAGGGTTTATCTGGGAAACAGGGATGTGACAGACGAAGTTATGGAGAAGGTGAAATATTCTCCAGCAAATCTTGATAGCGATCTTCCCGTAGACCTTATGAAAACCCTTGGGCTCTTTCTGAATTCGTATCTGAAATATTATCTATTCGAAAGGGAAACCGTCAAAAAACTGGAAAAGGCCACTCCAAGGGCGAAAGTGGTGATGAAAATAGAAAGGGATCTTTTCAAAGAGTATGAAAGCTCGGACGAGATTCCAAAGGATCTCATGAGGAGGGGCGGCAGCATGTATTCAACTGCCGCGGCTTTGCTCTTAAGGGATCTACATGGATCCACCGGAAGAATCCACATAGTGAACACCAGAAATTCCGGTGCTGTCTCGAACATTCCGAAAGATTACGTAATGGAAGTTCCATCGTTGACAAAGGGAGGAAAGATTTTCCCTGTGTCCATGGGGGAAGCTGATCCGTTTGCCGTAGCTTTCATTCACCATATAAAGATGTATGAAAGGATAGCTATTGAAGCTTACTTGAAGCATTCAAGGAGACTAGCGCTTAAGGCCCTTCTACTTCATCCACTCGGTCCAGATTACGATTTCGCTGAAAGCCTGTTGGACGATTTGATAGAAGCAAATGGATTTGATTTGAAATGAGGAGGGATTTCCTTGATTTTTCTTGGAGTAGATGTTGGAGGAACAAAGACAGATGTACTCGTGGTAAACGAGATGGGGAGGGTTTTAGGAAGGTACATAGGTGGCCCAGGAAATCACGAATCTTTAGGAGTGGAGGGGGCATACAGGGAGATTAACAGATCCATTAAAAAGGCTTTGAGAAAAGCCGATCTGGACAAATCTGAGGTGGACTATGCTTTTTTCGGCATGGCGGGTTTTGATCACGAGGAAGACCGAGATGTGATAGACGAAATTCTCAGGAAGATAGGATTGAAAAATTACAGTTTTGACAACGACGGTAGAATAGCGCTCAAATCTGGTACCGGTGATGACATAGGGATAATGGTCAGTTGCGGAACAGGAAGTGTGAGCTATGCATCTGATGGGAGAAAGATCAGCAGGATAGGCGGATACTCTTGGGGCTTTGGAGAAAGACTGGGGTCCTACTTGATATCCGGCATGATCACATCGGCAGTTGTCAGGTCAAAAGACGGCAGGGGTTATAAGAGTAAGCTGGTTGAAAAAGTAGAATCAGAAATTGGAATGAGTGTGGAAAAGCTCAGGAGGATTTCCAGAAATGGAGTATCGGCTCTCTCTGAGTATGTGCCAAGGATAATTTCCTCGTTGTTTTGGGCGTATGAGGATCATGATTTTGTCGCCACGAAGATTGTCTTGGAAATCGCCGAGGAGGTTGTCAAGATAGCTTCAGCTCACAGGAGAGTTCTTCATTTGAAAGCTCCCGTAAAGCTCGTTCTAGAGGGAACGTTTTTCAAAAAATCACCCAAGTATTTCTTGGAGCTGATCTCTTCGGCCTTGGGAGAGGAGTTCTACGTTTCAGTTCCGAAACACCCTCCTGTTGTAGGAGCGGTCCTCTTGGCCATGGATATGGGGAAGTTGAACTCCAAGGAGTATTTCGAAAAGATCATATCCCAGATCAACCGAGTTTGAGAAATAAATGGAAAATGAGCATCATCCCGCCTAGAGCGAGGAGTGCTGTTCCTATGCCCGTTAAATCGGCGATCCATCCTATGAGCGGGATCGCTGATGCCGTGAAAAATGTTTTAAGCTGTGATTCGACAGAAAGGGTAGAAGTCAGAGCAGTGGATGGGGCTTTTGAACTTATGTAAGCCACCATGACTGGTTTTCTCATGTTTTGAAATACGTATATTCCCATCAGGAGCAAAACCGATATTACAGAAAGCTTAAGGTTCAGAAAAACTCCGGAAAATGCTATTGAGAGTGCTGCCACGAGGAATATCAAATTCGCTGCACTTTCGGTTTTTTTCGCTCTTTTGACTATCTTGCCAGCATTTCTCGATGCTCTACTAGTCATCATGTAGACGAAAAAGTACACTATTCCAACGACTATTGCGGTTCTATCCCGACCACTCATGTATAGGAATATCGGCAGTGACAAAGCGAGATTTTTCAGAACAGGTTGAAGGTATTCTTTTGCGGTTTTGTAGAATCCATCAAACATCGCGCTGTTCATAATGGGTTTCAGAACTTCCCAGCTTTTGAATATAGATGCAAATTCCCTAACTGTTTTCCTTCCACCGCTTTTTCTCCCTTCCAGTTCCTTTGGATAGGTTGCGAGGTTCAGCAAGTTTATGGAATATGGGATCAGGGCGAACAGAAAGACTTTCCTGTAATCTTCGGTTAGTATCACAACTATGGCGGATAGGATAGCGTTGAAGGCCGATCCAAGTTGGGAGAAAGATCTCGTTGCACCGTAGTATTCGACCTTCAGATCGTACATATCCTTTAAGCGCAGGTATTCGTATATCATGGCCTTGTGTGTTCCGCTTCTAAATGTATCACCAAGTGCCAGTAGAACCATGGCTATGGAAAGAACCACGTAGTTCGAGGAAGTGTAGAATGTCAGAAACGCCACTATATACGAACTCATGGATGCAACCATTGCCTTCCTTCTGCCGTAGGCATCTGCAAATATTCCAGTAGGTATTTCGAGGATGTAGGTTGCTATCTCAGATATGGAGAAGAGAAAACCAATCTTTAGGAACGACAGTCCCAGTGACCTGAAGTAAAGTATCAGAAAAGGTTCGTAGAAGTTGAGATTTTTCAGGAATCCGTAAGCTGCGAACCTGAAGAACTGGAAATCCTTTTTAAAGTCATCCTTCCCTATATCTGATCACCCCTGCTCCAACCATTCCTGGAGCAACGTGTTTGGTTATCACCTTGGCGGTCAAAGTATGTGCCCTGAAGACAACATCAAAGTGCTTTTTAAACTCTTCGTACAATTTTTCCGCTTCCTCGTCTGCACCAGCTGTGATGGTTATGATCTCCATTTTCTCTCCTTCCTTGAAGCCAAGATCCTTGAGCTTTTCTATTATCGCCTTCTGAGCTTTCGCAACTCCTCTGGATTTTGCGTACGGGATCATCGTTCCATCATCGGTTATGTAAACGTTTACCTTGACCTTGAGCATTGTTCCCAAGAACCCTTGAAATTTCGAGATCCTTCCTCCTTTCACGAGATATTCAAAGTTTGATACGTAGAACACCGCTTGATAATCTCCATTTTCCAACCTTCTTTTCAAATAGTCTACAATTTCCTCCGTACTCATCCCCCGCTGATGTGCAAGCCTTGCATCTCTGGCTATCATGGAAACCACGGCAGATGCTCTTAAGGAATCGAACACATAGACAGGTATATCGACCTCTTTTGCAGCGAGTGTGGCGCTGTTGTAGGTTCCGGACATCTTCGTGGATATCGTTATCACAAGGATTTCATCGTACCCTTTCTTTTTTATTTCGCTATATTTCTCAACGAAATCCTTCACTGTCGGCTGGGAGGTGTCAGGGATCTCGGGTGATTCCATGATCCTTTTGTAGAATTCCCTCTTTTCTTCTTCCTTCCACGTATCCTTTTCCTGAGTACCATCTGCCCATATGACATATAGAGGAACTACATCGATATCGTAGTCTTCCATGAAATCCTCTGGAATATCCGCAGTGCTATCGACGATTATTTTCAACCTTTTTTTCACCTGAACTCACCTCCTGAGGTTTTCTAAGGCTACTGACGCTGCTCCAAGCACTCCTGCTTTATCTAAGAGTGGACTTATCACTACTTCAAATGTGTTGATAAACGACGGCATCAGATAGCCTTTAACTTTCTTTCTGAGTGGCTTTAAAAGAACGTCTCCAGCTCTTGAAACTCCTCCACCTAGTATCACAATTTGGGGATTGAATATGTGTGCAAAGCCTGCTATTGCTCTCGCGAGCGCGTCAATTGCACGATCTCTTATTTTCCTTCCGAGCTCATCTCCGTCTCTGGCGGCATCCATAATCACCCTTGCACTTATCTCGTTTGACTTGAATATCTCTGAATTTGGGAACTCATCTTTTAGCTCTTTTGCCATTCTGACCATTGCAGTCGCCGACGCTATGGCTTCAAGACATCCGTAATTCCCGCACCCGCACTTCGGACCGTTTGGCTCAACTATGACGTGCCCGAGCTCTGCACCTATTCCCAGGTACCCTTTGAGAAGAATTCCATGCGTTATAACGCCGCCACCAACACCAGTTCCTAGGGTGAGTGCAACTATATGATCATACCCTTTTCCAGCACCAAACCACTTTTCCCCAAGGACGAACGCGTTTGCGTCATTCTCAACAAACGTTGGAAGGTCTGTGAGCTCTCTGACTCTATCGGCAAGGGGAACGTCCCTCCAATCCGGGAGGTTTGGAGAGAATTTCACAACACCATTGAGGATAGAACCGGGCGAGCCGATTCCAACGGCTTCAGCGTCTTCTTTGATGAAATTAACGACTTCTGCGACTCTGGAGGTTATCTTCTCGAATCCCTCCCATGCCCGTGTCTCATGTTGCTCTTCTCTCAAAATCTCTCCACTTTCCGCATCCACCAATCCCACCGTGAAAGTCGTTCCCCCGAAGTCAACCCCGACTATCCTCAAGACTTTTCACTCCTTGACATCTCTTCTTTGAGCTTCGGGACCACGTAGTTCATAACTTCGAAGACGTCTTTCCCTTCTATCGATGCTCCCGCGGCTCTTGGGTGCCCTCCACCGCCTATCGATTTCGCAAAACTTGAAAGATCGAACCATTCTTTACTCCTCATCGACACGTGGACAAGTCTGGGCTTTATCTCCATGAACATGACCGCGACTTCCACTCCTCTTATACTCCTGAGCTCGTGAACAAACCCCGTGCTATCCTCATCAGTGCATCCGTGCTTTTTATACATGTCTTGCGTTATGTAGGAGTATACCAGTTTTCCATCGAGTTCGGTCTTCATTTTCTCCAGAACATCTGCGAAGAGGTGAAACTGCTCTGTTCTCTTGTTCTCGAGTATCATGCTTGATATCTTGTGCGGTTTTCCTCCGAGTTTCACCAGTTCCGTGGCATCTTCATACACCCTCGCATCGGCGTTTGGAAACCTCAGAAAGCCGGTATCCGTGAGCACTCCCATCAGATTTATCGTCGCCAAATTCTCGTCGTACTCGACTCCTAGCTCCTTGTTAACCCTGAAAACCATCTGAGCGCACGCTCCGAAAGATCTGTCAACCCAGTTGTAATCTGCGAACTCGTCGTTTGTCGCGTGATGGTCTATCACAACTACGGGAACTTTTCCTATCAACTCTTGAAAATTTCCAATCCTGTCTGGTGATGAAACGTCCACAACTACCATCAGATCCGGATCAAATCCGGAATTTAGGAACTTTTGATAATCCACTATATCCTTGACTTCCTCGAGCTCTTCGAAAACCCATGGGATCTTCCAATCTATTCCGCTCATCACTTCCTTCCCGATCAATTTCAACCCTTTTGATAAACTTAAAACTGAGGATATATCGTCTCCATCGGGCATTATGTGACCTACTACCAGCACCTTTTCAGCACCTCTTATTATTTCTACTATTCTCTCCATGATATCCCTCCCGGCCATGATTTATAACTAAGGAATTTTACCAGAAATTACTCTACGTTTCTCTGAAGGCTTTTCATGTTAGGAAAATTTAAAATGGGGTATAATTAGCATGAAATCTGTCTTAGGATTGGAAGTGAGAGGGTTGAAGATTATCAGTTCGTTGATTCTCATTCTGATTTTACTGTTGAGTGTGGTAACTTTTGCAAATGTCGACAAAGTGATCGTCGCGGTCATAGGGAGTAACGAATCTCTTGCTAGATCGATCGAGCAGAGCCTCAGTGGGATCGTCTCTGGTTTTTTAAACGAGAGCGATAAGAAGATGCTCATAAGGCAAAGAAAAGAATGCGAGATGGGACTTGCGGAATGTGTGGATACCGGAAAGTTCCCTCAGCTCGATTTCGTCATAGAAGCTGGAACATCGGTGAGGATCCTTTCAGTTGAGAAAGGAGAGGTTGATGCACTCCCGGATCACATTTCCAGGGATCCGGACGCCATAGCGGAGTATTTTGAAGATTTTGATATGTATTTTCATCTACCGGAGTTTTACGATCCACAAGCAAAGTACGGGGACGTTTACGTTCTCATGGACAAGGATTTCAAAGATGTTGGGAAGTGTGTGTACCACGGTAGCGGGAAATATGTGAACCTTGAAGAATGCAAAGTCAAAGGAGCTATGTATGCGAGAAGAGAGAGAAGGAAAGTGAGGTTTGAAGGATACGAGAAAGAGCTCAGCAGATCGGATGTCAGAACGATTTGGATCCACGCCAAGAGGTTTGAAGTTTACAAAGATGGACAGAATGTCGAGATACCGGTGAGGATTTCCAGAGGAGGATACATGGTAATTGTCGATATATACGGCGGTAAGGCAGTTGTTGTGGATGTCAAGCCTGTGGAGAAGGGGACCACCACTTTTGAATTCGAAGCGTATTATGATCCTTCTGTGAAATCCGAGGAGCTTGTTTTTGTACTGATGAATCCTGAAAGCACAGTCCCCAAGCCTGAGAAACTCTTGAGCGTTTCCGAATTCAAGAAGCTCGTTGAATCATCGTCAGGCGTTGGCGTGTTCTGTTTCACCGTTGAAGGGGGAGATTGATTTGGGAGTTGGAATAATAGGTGTTGGAAACATAGGAAAGATAATTTTAGAGAGACTTCTTATAAGTGGAAGATTCTCACCAGAGGAGATAGTCATATACAACAGAACAAGGTCAAAGGCCCAGAAATACGCTGACAGGGGAGTCAAGATAGCCCCGGATAACAAGACGCTCGTTGAGAAATCCGATGTGGTGTTTCTCTGCGTAAAGCCACAGGATTCTGACGCGATGTTCAGCCAAATCGAGGGGGTGGATACTCAAGGCAAAATATTCATTAGCACTATGGTAGGGATAAAGATGTCTCAGATATCTGAAAGAACTGGTTCTAAATACACCGTGAGGATAATGCCAAATGTCCCGGCTATGATAGGAAAGGGTATAACCCCCACGAGCTTTTCGAAAGCTTTCGATCAGGAAGAGAAAGAAAAAGTTATTCAGATTTTAGAAACTCTCGGCAAGGTTGTCGAGGTTCCCGAAAAGTACATGGCCGCTGTCACTTCCATAAGCGGGAGCGGTCCAGCTTTCGTCTTCGTTTTGATAGAGTCACTCATCGATGCAGGACTGCGGCTCGGGCTCTCATACGATCTATCAAGAGAGCTTGTCATAGAGACTCTGAAAGGGTCAGCAGAGCTTCTTCAGGTTATGGGAAACCACCCGGGTGAGTTTAGACACATTGTCACGTCTCCAGCTGGAACTACTATAGAGGGAATATACTCGCTTGAGAGAGAGGGAATAAGGGGAATCCTTATGAAAGCGATATACGACACTTACAAGAAGGCGAAGCAGTTTGAGCGATGACTTGCATATATCTCTTAGCCGCTGGAAAGAGTGAGAGATTTGGAAAAGAAAAGCTCCTTCAAAAGATAAACGGAAAAACACTTCTTGAGACGTCCCTGAATCTTGCCTCATCTTTTGAAGAGCCGGTGGTTGTTGTGAAGCCTTCCCTGAAAATTCCAGAAGGCTCTAGGGTTGTTGTAAACAAAAATTACGAGGAGGGAATCTCAACTTCTGTGAAACTTGCATTGAAAGATGCGAAAAGTAGAAAATGCGATGAGATATTGATATTCCTCGCCGACATGCCTCTCCTAAAGAGAGAGACCGTTTTGGAAATTCTCGATGTGTCTAGAAGATCGGATAAATGGATCATCTATCCAACATACCTTGGGAAAAAGGGATTCCCAACCTTCATAAGAAGAGAAGCTTTCAAATTCTTTGAAGATCTCTCCGGTGATGAGGGGTTTAAGAAAGTGATAAGAGATCATCCCGAAATCTGCGAGAGCGTTCCCGTGAACGATCCAGGATGTGTTTTTGATATCGATACCCCAGAGGATTTAAAAAGAGCGGCCAAGGAGTCTGGCCGCTCATGAAAGGGCTGACTTCATTATCTTTGCAAGCTCCACGAAACTTTCTTTCAAAGATGCTCCTCCCACCAATCCTCCGTCTATATCTGGCTGGGCTATTATCGGGAGGAAGTTGTTCGGTTTTATACTCCCGCCGTAGAGTATTCTGACTTCTTTCGCGACCTCTTCTCCGTACATCTCGGATAGGAGCCTCCTTATGAACTGGTGAACTTCCTGAGCTTGGTACGGCCTTGCAACTTTTCCAGTTCCTATTGCCCAAACGGGTTCGTAAGCTATGACTATCTTTTTCACCTCGTCTGCGTTAAGACCATAAAGAGCTTCTTTAATCTGTCTTTCAACGACGTTAAAGGTGAGTCCCTTTTCCCTATCTTCCAATTTCTCGCCAACGCAAAGTATCGGAGTGAATCCGTGATCCAGCGCGCTCTTGACTTTATTTCTTATGAGCTCGTCAGTCTCTTTGAATATGTGCCTTCTCTCAGAGTGTCCTATTATCACGTACTCAACTCCGACTTCCTTGAGCATGAGAGGCGATATCTCTCCGGTGAAAGCGCCCTGCTCTTCGTAGTGCATGTTCTGCGCGGCCAATTTTATGTTCGTCCCTCGAATCATATCACCTATTTCAGAGAGAGCCGTGAATGGTGGCGCAATGATTATCTCGAACTCTTTGAACTCCTTCATCTCGTTTATGAGCATAGAGACGAATTCCTTGGCTTCCCTTATAGTTTTGTGCATTTTCCAGTTTCCGGCTAATATCAGTCGCCTGTCAACTTTTTTTTTATCCAGTATAGACGCTATTCCCGGAAGATCCTTTCCTTCCAAGAATTCAAGCGAAGCGCCGCCACCGGTAGAGACGTGCGATACCTCATCCGCAAGACCGAACTTATTCATAGCAGCTGCACTATCTCCTCCTCCTATGACCGTCATTACTCCGCTCTTTGTCATCTTCGCGATCAATTTCGCTATCTCTTCGGTTCCTTTTGCGAAATCGTCTATCTCAAAGACTCCCATCGGTCCGTTCCAAACGACCGTCTTCGATCCTTCAAGTTCTCTCTCAAAGAGCTTCACGCTCTCAGGACCTATGTCAAGGCCCATCCAGCCATCCGGTATTCCTTCTTCAGCGCTGAAAATTTTCTTCTCAACTCCCTCTTTGAGCTCCTGAGCACAGACGAAATCCACGGGGAGGACTATCTTCACACCGAGGCTTTCAGATTTTTTGAGAATTTCCTTTGCCAGATCTATCTTGTCCTCTTCCACTTTGGATGATCCGACTTCTTTTCCGAGAGCCTTAAGGAAAGTAAAGGCCATCGCTCCACCTATGAGTATCTTGTCGGCGTTTCTCATGAGGTTGTTTATGACGCCTATCTTATCCGAGACCTTCGCACCGCCGAGTATCACGGAGTAGGGTTTCTCAGGACTGTACGTGACTTTCGAGAGGAATTTGATCTCCTTCTCCATCAGAAAGCCGGCAACCGATGGTATGAACTTAGCAACACCGACGTTCGAAGCGTGAGCTCTGTGAGCCGTTCCAAAAGCGTCGTTCACGTGGAGATCCGCGTAAGACGCCCACTCTCTTGCCAGGTTTTCGTCGTTCTTGGTTTCACCTGGATGAAATCTTGTATTTTCGAGAAGGAGAACTTCTCCTTCTTTCAAATTCTGCGCAGCTTCCTTCGCTTTTTCTCCAACCGTCTCGTCGACGAACTTGACTTCCATCTCAAGGAGCTCTGAAAGCCTTTTTGCGACTGGCCTCAAGGAGAGCTCAGGCTTGGGTTCGCCCTTCGGTCTTCCAAGGTGCGAGAGAAGGATAACTTTCGCTCCCATGTTCAAGGCGTACCTTATCGTTGGGAGAGCCGCCCTTATCCTCGTATCGTCTGCAACCTCACCGTCCTTGAGAGGAACGTTGAAATCCACCCTCATTATCACTTTTTTCCCCTTTACGTTTACATCCCTTATGGTCATCTTTTCCACATTCATCACCTCCAGCTCAAGTATACACCAGTGGTTCGATGTGTTTAAGGTTAAAACATTCACAAAGCTTATCTGCTTGAAAAGTAGACAGCAGCTATAGTAGCTGCTAGAAGCATTAACAGCATGGCTATGGATATTTCCTTTCTGTACGTGTAATTGGACCTATCGATTTTCACCTTCGCTGATGACGTGATTCCTTCTGCTGTAACGCTCACCTCGTAAATTCCATCCTCGGCACCATTTCCGTACCATTTGACGATGTTGTCCCCTTCCCTTACGAGAAGTTCTTTCCGAAGGATAGTACCTCTGTTGCCTGATATGGTAAGTGTGGCTGTGGATTCAAAGGTGGAATATATGTGTACTTCCAAAACATCTTTGTACCAATCACCATTTGGGGAAAATTCGTCGGATGACAGATAGATCTTCAGAACCTTTGGGAGCCTTTTGAGTTCAACTGGGATACTTTCAACCTTTTCCCATTCGAGTGGGAATTTCTCTGAAAGTTCTCTATAGCCCTCTGCCTTGAAAGTAACTTCTCTGTATCCCGATGGAACTTTTATCGTTTCTGAGGGACTTCTCAGTTTCCCGTAGTATTCTCCATCTACGAAGATTGAGATTGGATATACATTGGAAAGTACCCTAACTCGCGAGGCTTTGACGAGGTTTAAGAACACCACTGTGTTGTCACCAACTTTTACCACTTGCGGTTCCCCTACTTGTATATACCAGTTTCCATCTGTGGACACGTAGAACATGTTTCCGAGCTGAAAATTCAGAGAGAGTCTACCATTGCTTCCTATTTGTCCTACGAAAGCCATGTTAACATAAACGTCAGCTCCAGGTTCACCAATGAAAATTATCTTGACTTCTCCAGCGAGTACCAGCGTACTGAGAGCCAGGAGTAGCAGGATCTTCCTCGTCATGACGCATCACTCCCTCAAAAAACATGGGGGAGATCATCCCCCCATGTATGGGAACGCTGTTATCAGCTGACCTCCTTGTCTCACAATATACAGGGCTATGTAGTCACCTTTCTTGATACGCTTGATCACACTATTCCAGTCTTTAACGTTGGATATTCTGTACTCCTTGCCGTTGACCACGATCCTCTCTATTACGTCTCCGGGCTGTATACCAAAAGCGCTGCTCGCAACTTTTCTCACAATCACACCTTTCACATTGCTCGGTATGGAATACTGTTCCCTATCCCCAGGTTGGATGTTATCCACAGTGATTCCCATGAAAGTTCTGGCGACTTGTTCTTGGCTTTCTCCCTCGTATTTACCAAGTTTCACGTTCAAAGATATCTTTCTACCTTTTCTGTCCACGAGCACTCTGACGACATCGTTCGGGGTGTAGGAGTGAATTATGGCAACGAGCTCCGCAGCATTTGAAACTTTCTGGTTGTTCACCCTGATTATGACATCACCGACTTTGATTCCAGATTTGTCAGCTGGTGAGCCCTTTATGACTTCTGTGACGAGTGCACCACTGTTGACCTTTAGGCCGAGAGCTTTCACATGGTCTTCTGTAACCGTTACCACCCTCACTCCCAAGAAAGCTTTTTCAGCCTTTCCAGTCTTTATAAGGGAATCTATGAACCTCTTTGCCGTGTTGATGGGGATGGCGAATCCTATGTTGACGGCTTCGCTTGGATTTATTATCGCCGTGTTTATACCTACAACCTGTCCATGTATGTTCAGGAGAGGTCCCCCACTGTTTCCAGGATTTATAGCCGCATCAGTTTGAATGAGATTAGTGTAGTAACCACTGTTATCAGGTTTTGGGATCTTTCTATGAAGGGCGCTGATCACACCTACTGTTACTGTATGCTGAAATCCAAGTGGATTTCCTATGGCTATAGCCCATTCACCTATTTCCAGTTTATCAGAATCCCCCATTTCCAGCACAGGTAGCTTCTTTCCCTTCGGATCTATCTTGATAACAGCTATATCCAGCTCTTCATCTCCGCCTATATACTTGGCACTGTACTTAGATCCATCGAGCATTGTCACCGTTATCTGCTTCGCTTCGTGAACAACATGTTCGTTCGTGAGAATGTACCCACTTTTGTCGAATATGAAGCCTGATCCTATTCCCACTACCTTTCTCTTGTAATTCTGGAACGGTACATCCCCGAAAAACTTTCTGAAGAACTGATCAGTGAACGGATCAAAGTATGAAACAGTTTCCTCCCTGACAACTTCTATTTTCACGACTGCAGGAGCACAGGATTTCACAACTGTCACAACCGGGCTCACATAATTGGGGTTTACATACGAAAGCCCTAGAACTGCCACTACTAATCCCAGGATGAGTACTAACTTTTTCATCTCTTATCCCTCCTCTCCTTGATGTATTCTACATCTTTATCTACCACTCTTTGACTTGTACACCGGCTATTTGTTCAACTATAATGAACTTTGGGGTGATGATTTTGAAGAATGCCTGCTTGATAACAATTGGTAGTGAAATAGTTGAGGGGATAATCTCAGATGAAAATTCTGTCTATCTCTCGAGAAAACTTCTGGAGCTTGGGTACAGGGTGAAAAGAATAGTTTCAACCGACGACAGCCCAGATGAAGTGAGCAGGGAAGTGAGAAAATCGCTGGAGGAGTGTGACTTGGTGATAACAACTGGAGGTTTGGGTCCGACGAGAGATGATATAACGAGAGAAGCTGTGGCGGAAGCCGTTGGGGAGGACCTGATGTTCAATGAAAAATTGTTTAAGGGAATCGCGGATAAAGTTAGAAGATTTGCGGGAAAGGTTGTAAATTCCGTTAGAAAAGAAGCCATGGTGATAAGAGGAGCAACTGTTGTGGAGAACGATGTTGGGAGTGCTCCAGGTCAGATCTTTCAATCTGAAGGGAAAGTTGTTCTTCTTCTCCCAGGTCCTCCTGTCGAAATGAGGAACGTTTTTGAGAAGGCTGCAAAGCTTTTGACTGCTGACGAAAGGTATGTGGTGAAAACTCTGAAATTCTACGGTGTTAGGGAATCGACTTTGGAAGATGAACTCTCAGAGATCCTGTATTCGAGCAAAAAGGTAAAAGTGGCTACTCAGGCGAGTTACACCATGGGAGTTTGGATAAGGTTTACCGCTCCCAAGTCTGCATCTGATGAGCTTTTTGATATGGTAAAAAGGGTGAAAGAAATCCGAGGGGAGGATGTGTACGCAGAGGATAACGAAACCATGGAGGAAAGAGTAGTAAGGCTTTTGAGGAAGCAGGAGGTAACCATGTCGGTGGCTGAGTCCTGCAGCGGTGGACTTTTGGCGTCATCATTGGTGAACATTCCTGGTGTTTCGAAAGTTTTCAAAGGTGGTATAATAGCATACAGTGATTTCGTGAAAGAGACTGTGCTGGGTGTGAGGCCCGAAACGCTCCGGGATCATGGAGCAGTTAGTGAGGAATGTGTTGTCGAGATGAGCGAAGGCGTAGCGAACCTCTTGAAAAGTGATTATTCCGTGTCGATATCCGGTGTAGCTGGACCTGAGGAGGTAGCTGGCAAACCAGTTGGACGTGTCTACATAGACATCTATGATGGGAAGCACCACGTAATTAAGAGAGATTATATGGGTGACAGGAACACCATTAGAACAAAAGCGGTGATGGATTCGCTGGATACGATAAGAAGGATGTTGGGGGGATGAAATATGATGAGAGATGAGTACCTGAGTGTGTTCATAGATGAGACCAAGGAAGCCATCCAAAACATGAACGACATACTTTTAAAGCTCGAGAAGGATATGGAGGATATGGAATCGATAAACGAGCTCTTTAGAATCCTTCATACCTTGAAAGGTATGGCTGGAACCATGGAGTTCAACATCATGATGACACTTTGTCACAGGATGGAAAACCTCCTTGACGAGATAAGAAACGGTAGAATGAAGCTGACGGAGGATATCGTAGACAAGCTTTTCAAGGGGGCGGACATACTAGAGCAGATGTTAGGCAGCATAGTTGAAGGTGGTAGCGATGAGCTAGAGGATGTGGATGTTGAAGGGTTGGTACATGAACTGGAAGAGTTTCTCGAGGGAAAGTCCATTGGGAGGATCCCAAAGGATGAGGTTGAAAAGGGTGAAGGGAAATCTGAGGTGGAAGAAGGAATCCCTATAGAGATAACGGACGACTTGATACATGTGGTAAATGAGGCAAAGAACAAGGGCTATAACTCTTACTACATCAGGGTGACTCTAAAAGAGGACACTCAGCTGAAATCCGCCAGGATGTATTTGGTTTTTCACAAAATAGAGGAGCTTGGTGGGGAGCTTCTGAGAACATTCCCCCCGGTTGAGGATATCGAGGATGAGAAATTCGACTTGGATGTTGACATGATAGTGGTTGCAAAGCAATCCGCTGAAGAGCTCTCATCAGCTGTGGGTAACGTCACAGATGTTGCAAGAGTGGTTGTGAGGCCTTTTGAGCCAGAAGAGGAGCTTGAGAAGAAGAGAGAGGAAGAGAGAAGAAGAGAGGAAGTGAGTGAGGAAGAGGGAAAGCGAGTGCGTAAAGAGGAGAGAAAGAGAAAGAAAATCACCCAAACTGTTCGGGTTGATATAGAAAAATTGGATACTTTGATGAACCTCATGGGAGAGCTCGTTATAGCCAGATCGAGGATAGTTGAGACTTTGAAGAAATACAGCATAAAAGAGGTGGATGAATCTCTGGCCCAGCTCTCCAGGATCACACTTGATCTTCAAAATATAGTGATGAAGATAAGGATGGTTCCGATAGCTTATGTGTTCAACAGATTTCCAAGGATGGTCAGAGATTTAGCGAAGCAGATGAACAAAGAGGTTGACTTCATTATAAAAGGAGAAGAAACTGAGCTCGATAGAACTTTTGTTGAGGAGATAGGGGATCCTTTGCTTCACCTCCTGAGAAACTCAATAGACCATGGTATTGAGTCCAAAGAGGAGAGAATAGCCAAGGGAAAGCCTCCAAAGGGAACAATTGTCCTCTCTGCACGTCATGAGGGGAACAACGTGGTCATAGAAGTCGTGGATGACGGTAAAGGCATAGATCGAGATAAAATCATAAAGAGTGCTGTCGAAAGAGGATTGATAGACGAGACTAAAGCAATGATGCTCCCGGATGACAAGGTATTCGAGCTCATATTCCTGCCAGGTTTTTCAACAAAAGAAGAGGTCACGGAGGTTTCTGGAAGAGGAGTTGGAATGGATGTTGTCAAGAACGTTGTCGAATCTCTGAACGGAAGTGTCAGCATAGAGTCCCAGAAGGATAAAGGAACAAGGGTTACCATCCGTCTCCCGCTGACGCTCGCCATAATCCAGGCCCTGCTCGTGAAGGTGAGAGATTTCGTGTACGCCATACCCATAGCGGCTATAGACAGTACACTCAAGATAACCAAGGAAGATATCCAGGTAGTTCAGGATCAGGAAGTGGTGATGATAAGGCAAGAGGTTGTACCGATAATAAAGCTTTGGGATGCTTTAGGGATACCGCATGATGAAGAAGCTACATCTATGAATGTTGTGATAATAAAAGTGGGTAACAGGAAGTACGGTATAGTTGTGGACACGCTCATAGGTCAAGATGATATCGTTATAAAGAGCTTGGGAAAGCTCTTTTCCGATGTCAAAGAGTTTAGCGGAGGAGCGGTGCTTGGTGATGGAAGTATCGCGCTCATTTTAGATGTTGCAAATTTGATGGTGTGAGGTGATCGGCATGGAAATAGGGGAGAAAGAGGTCATGCAAGAGTTCGAGGTACTCTCCTTCATAGTCGGGGATCAAGAGATGGCTTTCGATGTGGATTATGTTGAAATAGTCATCGATCTTGCCGAGATAACACCCGTTCCGAAATCCAAGCCTATGATAAAGGGTATCATAAACTTGAGGGGAAGAATTGTACCTATAATAGATCTAGCCGATGTTCTAGGGGCAAACGTTGGAGACTCCCAGTACGAAAGCATCGTTGTGATAAAATACAACGACATAGAGGCTGGTTTTATGGTTGGAACGGTAAAGGGGGTTTTAAGGGCTTCAACCAATGAACTTGAGAGCATTTCTTCGCTGGAGAGATATGGAGAGAAATCTAGAGGCTTGATCAAGAAAGGAAACAGGCTGGTAGTCTACCTGGATGTAACCAAGATCATAGATGAAATTGCCGGTGAAGGATAAGGGGGGTATGGCGGATGGGTAAAAGAATTCTCATAGTTGACGATGCTGCGTTCATGAGGATGCTACTGAAGGATATAGTCAGCAAAGCGGGATTCGAAGTGGTTGGCGAAGCTTCCAATGGTAAAGAGGCTGTCGAGAAGTACAGGGAGCTCAAGCCTGATGCGGTTACTATGGATATAACTATGCCTGAGATGAATGGGATAGATGCGGTTAAAGAGATTAAGAAAACGGATCCCAATGCCAATATAATCATGGTTAGTGCCATGGGACAGCAAGCCATGGTTATAGAGGCAATTCAAGCTGGAGCAAAGGATTTCATAGTGAAACCTTTCCAGCCTGCGAGGGTTATCGAAGCCTTAAAAAAGGCGGTTGGGGAGGCTTAAATCATCTGGGGTTTGATCTTTCAGTTCGTTGTATCTCTTGGAGTTCTTCTCGCCATCTTGTGGATAGTGTATCTCATAATAAATGGAAAGTTTTCCCGGGGATTTCCCGGGAAGAATATTATTATTCTTGAGAAGAAGTACCTGGACAAGAATTCCATGATAGTATTGGTTAGGCTGATGGACGATTACTATTTCTTGTTGGTTACACAAGGTGGAGGAACGATTATAAAAAAGCTCGATGAGCTGGAAGCCGGGAAGATTATGACGCAGGAGGGAGAAGGGGATTTCAAAAGAATCTTTGGACGTCGCTTTGGGAGGAAACTCTGATGAGAAAGGTAATAGTAATCCTGATATTGATATCCGTTCTCGCGTCTTCACAACCAACTCCGCCATTCCCGAGTATAAATATAAACTTGGGAGAAGCTAACAATCCACGAAGTTTGGTAGTCACATTGGAGATTCTTCTGATACTCACCGTTCTTACCTTAGCACCTAGCATTCTCATCCTTTTCACATCCTTTACTCGAATAATAGTTGTGCTCTCCTTTTTGAGAAATGGTTTAGGTACTAGAATGACTCCGCCTAACCAGGTTCTCATAGGGCTTGCGCTTTTTCTCACGCTTCTGATAATGAGGCCAGTTTGGAGTGATATGTGGAACAGCGCCATAGTACCTTATATGAACAAAGAGATAGGATACCAGGAAATGTTCAAGAGGATAATGAACAGAGAGAGAAAATTCATGATAGGAGAGCTGAAAAATCATCACAACGAGGACGACGTTTTCCTGATCGCCAACTCGTCCAACATAAAGGTGGACAAGATAGAAGATGCTCCAAACTCCGTTTTGATCCCTGCGTTTATAATGGGAGAACTCGAGATATCGTTCAAAATGGGAGTGCTTTTGTACATCCCGTTCATAGTGGTTGACATGATAGTCGCCTCAATTCTACTTGCCATGGGGATGATCATGATCCCTCCCGTTTTCGTATCGCTTCCGTTCAAAGTGCTCCTTTTTGTCATGGTGAACGGATGGGATCTCGTCATAGGTGGACTTATAAAGAGCTTCAGCTGATAGAGCTTTCAGCAGTTGACACGCACCTGGAATTGGTAGTAAGATTTACCAACCGGTAAGTAAAACACGGGAGGTGTGTTGAAATGGCAGTGGGTGGAATTAAAGGAATGATCTACAGGCAAGCTGGAAAGATGCTTTCTTCTTTTCTAAGAAAAGCGGATGAGGAGAAATTTGCCAAGCTCCTCAACACGCTCAGTGCACTTTCCAAGGAGCCGTCTAAGAGCGGTTTGAAAAAATTGGCAGACATGGCTACTGAAAAGCATCCGATGATAACTTCCTGGGTCAAGCTCTTCAACAGATCTGCTCCTAAAGTTGTTGAAGGTGTTGTGAACAATCTGATAATAAACGAATTTGCTCTCGGTGAGCCAATAAGGCAAAAGAACATGCACAAGTACAAGGTAGTCCTTCCAAAACTTGTTGTCATAAGCCCAACCTATGCTTGTAATCTGAACTGTGTTGGATGCTACGCCGGACTTTATGGAAGAAAATACGAACTCACAAAGGAAGAGGTTGCGAGTATAATCAAACAGGCAAATGACCTTGGAATATACTTCTTCATAATAACGGGTGGAGAGCCTTTCTTCTGGCCCCATCTGTTTGATATATTGGAGGAGTTCAAAGACAGCTATTTCCTCATCTACACGAATGGAACTCTGATAAACGATGAGAAGGCTAAGAGGCTCTCCGAACTTGGGAATGCCACTCTGGCGGTATCGATTGAGGGGTTCGAACTTGACACGGACTGGAGAAGGGGAAGAGGAGTCTTCAAGGCCATTCTGAGAGCTTGGGAAAACCTCAGGAAATATGGAGTTATATTCGGGACCTCCATAACGGCGACCAAGCTCAACCACGATACTATAATGAGTGACAAGTTCTGGGATTTCTTGGAAGAGCAGGGAGTGGCGTACGCCTGGGTCTTCCAGTTCATGCCGGTTGGTATGAATCCATCTATGGATCTAGTTCCCACCGCCCAACAGAGGTACGAGAGGTTCTTCAAAACAGAGGAGCTTAGGTTATCTGGGAGGTTTGCGTTCGTCGCCGATTTCTGGAACCACGGATTTCTCACGCACGGATGTCTCGCGGCTGGTGCTAAATATTTGCACATCAATGCCAAGGGTTACGCCGAGCCGTGTGTTTTCCAGCAGTTCGCGGTCGACAACATCAGGGAGAAATCCCTCCTTGAAATACTCAAGAGTCCGTTCTTTGAAGCCTACAAGAGGATGATCCCTTACAGCAACAACCTCTTCAGACCCTGCCCGATAATAGACAATCCGAAGGTCTTCAGGGCTATGGTAAAGCATTTCAACGCCATACCACAGCACGAGGGAAGTGAGAAGATCATCACCGATCTAGCACCGGAAATAGACAAACTTGCCGAGGAGTGGAAAGTGTACGCAGATAAGCTCTGGTACGAACACGGATACGCCGAGAGGTACCCGGTGTTCCGTGGAATCTACAACTACGAGACGAGAATGAAGAGGTACGCAAACAAGGAGAATATGCTCGCAGTTGATAAGAAGTACATGGCTGCTGAAGCCAAGTGAGGGGCACAGCCCCTCACTTTTGCTGGGGGAGATTTTATGGATACGAGAGAAAAGATTTTAAGTGCTGCTGTGAGGGCTTTTGCGGAGAAAGGGTTCAACGGGGTTAGTGTCGATGAGATAGCTAAAAGAGCTGGAGTGAAGAAGGCTCTCATATATTACTACTTTCCCAGTAAAGATGAACTCTTCAGAGAAGTTTGGGAGAAATCTTTGGACGAGCTTGAGAACCACCTCTTCTCCGAGATAGAAGGGGAAGGAAGTTACATGAAGAAAATAAAGGGCTTCCTCAAAGCTTACATCGATTTCGTTACGAACAGGAAGGTCATATCTGAAGTCATAAATAAAGAGAGGGCTTCCGTCATGAGTGAGGACAAATGGTCGAATTTGAAGGAAAGATATGAAGGATTCTTGGGAAGAATAGCTCAGCTGATAGACGAGGGGAAAAGATACAACGCGGTTTACGATGATATAGATCCTTTGGCGGCGGCAAACCTGATTTCGGGATCTTTCGGGCATTCTGAGAAGCCTGGAGTCCTTGAAAAGATGATCTCTTTGATAATGCGTGGGATTCTCAAGAAGTGATTCCAGGTGCTTGAGGTAGCCGGCGGGAGTCCCGCCGGCTTTTTGTTGTATCATTCTAATGCAGGGAGGTGGGACTCTATGAAGAAGTTTTTGGCATTCCTTGTGCTTCTGATATCCTTGATAGTTCTTCCGGAAACCACTATCGTTGAGGGATATGGAGACACTTTGCAAGCCGCCAAAGATGATGCGAGGCGAAATGCTTTGGAACAAGTGAATGGAGCTTTCATAAAGTCACTCACAAAGCTCGAGGATCTCACTCCGGTGGAAGATGTTGTTTTTTCAACGGTTGAGGGCTACGTAAAGATCCTGAAAATCCTCGATCAGAAAAAAGAGTCGGATGAAACGGGAACTTACTGGCACGTGAAGGCAAAAGTTGAAGTTATGAAGAAGAGTGTTGAGGAGAGACTGTCAGACCTCATGAAAGAGGTTGGCTCTCCAACGGTCGGTGTTATGATAGCGGAGAAGTACGAAAATGAGAGTGGGTATTCTCAATGTTCCTATCCGTTTAAACCGGAGTTCTTCGAAAAGTTGGGTTTCAAGGGAGAGCTGGCGGACAAAGGGCTTCAGATCCAGGAGATAGGAGCTCTGGCTGAGTACAACAAAAGACTTGAGAGCTATGGGGTCAGTTCTGAGGACCTCCAGAACATATCGAGTGTGTCCAAGGATATCGCTTCCTACATAATACTCGTAAAAGTTGACTATGTTGGAAGGTACAACAGTGATTACAGCGTTTGCTCTGTTTCCATGAGATCGGATATCCAGGTAGTCAGAACCGATACGGGAAAGGCGAGAACGTTGTCCTTCACGGAGACCTACGCTGGTTATTCTCCTGAAAAGGTTATAGAGTGGATCCTCAGAAGTAAAAAGAGTAAAGCGAACATAGAGAGGATATCAAGTAATGTCGTGAAGACGATCTACATCGACAGGGCTGAATACGCTTTTAACCCAAAAAACATAAGGGTTAGAATGGACCTTGACAACATAGATTGGATAGAAAAGGTATCCGAACTCTTGGAGAACTTACCCGATGTGATGAACGTCGCAAGGCAAAAAATAACCGGAAAGACAGTGATATTTGCCTTGAGAACTTACCACACTCCGGATAAACTTTGGGAGGTAATGAAGGAAAACCTGAGCTCAGACCTTAACATGGAGCTTTACAACATAAGTGGAGATACTGTAGCTGTTAAGGTTCATGGTCTCATGGCTCCAATCAGGAGAGAGGTCATCCTCAAGTTCAGCATAGACAAGCTTTCCACCGGTTTGAAGATAAAGAGGTGTTTGATGAAGCTCAGCGGTGTGAAGTTCCTCGGAACTGTGAGTAGAGGGAAGGACATGTACGCTTTCAAAGTTGAGACGGAGATGGATCCGGATGAACTCATAGAGACAATTGAGGGTATGGACTGCAGAGGCATTACCATGGAAGCGGAAGACATCGCGGATGATGGAAGTTGGATACTCTTCAGCACGATGAAATAACAGAAGGGGGTGAGTAATTTGAAACGTCTATTCACTTTAATACCTATCTTGATCTTCTCCTACTATTTCGCCGGCTTCTTCGTAACGGGGGTGGACGCTTCCGATTACCCGAACGTAGTTGTAAGCGCGGTTGCTGATGTTCCAGATCCAGAGAACATGGATATCAAGGTTTTCGAAGATAACGAAGGATTCGATGTGACTTACCTTGGGCTCATCGGCAGGGAGCCCCCGGCAAAAGTCGACATAATCTTCGTTTTCGATATCACTGGAAGCATGGAGGATGAAATCAGATCGATGATAAGAAAATCGGAAGATTTCGCAGATGAGGTAGCATCTGGAGGATTCGACTACAGATTTTCTTTGGTGACTTTCAGGGACAGGGTAGAGAAAGGAGACTATGGTTTCACTTCGGACGTTTCCACTTTCAAAGAGTGGCTTTCTTCTTTGATAGCGAAGGGAGGGGGAGACACTCCGGAGGGCGATCTCGATGCCATGATGTACGCCATGAGACTTCCAGCGAGAAAAGACGCTCAGAAAGTTTTGATACTCATAACGGACGCTCCCTACCACTACAGAGGTGACGGGACCAAATGGAGCCGCTACACCGTAAAAAATGTCAGAGAGATGATGAGAAGACTTGGCTACTCCATATACGCCATATCGCCAGATTCGAAGCAGTACAGAGACTTGGTGATAGGTTTTGGAAAGCTCTTCGATATACACTCTGGAAAGAGCTTTTCTGAGATAGTCGATGAGATAGCGAAGGCTATAAAGAGTCAGTTCAGATTTTCCTACACGACCGTCGATAGACCGGCAAGGAGCGTTGTGACGTTCCAGGTGAAGGCATTCTACAACGGAGCTGAGGGTAGGAAAAAGCTCGAGGCAGCTGGAACTTACGAAGTTCCCATAAAGCCAACAGTTGAGGAGGAAGAGGTGGAAGTCGAGGGCTATAGTGTTATAGATCCGACGCTTCCGCAAGGCAAAGCCGTCGTTTTGGCAAAAAGAGCTGCGGAGATTGACGCAAAACGGCAAATCCTCGAATTCGTAAAGGGTGTGAAGATAGATTCCGAGACGACCGTTGGAGATGCCATGTCGGGTAGCGACAAGATAAAGTCAGCTGTTGAAGGATGGATCAGAGGTGCCGAAGTTGTGGAAGAAGGAATCGACAAGGATTTCGGAATGTACTACGTTAAGATGAAGGCGGATTTCAAGTACATAGTGAACAAAATAAGCGGGAAGCCTACCTATACGATATCTTCAAAGGCTAATGCATTCATAGTGAGAGGAATAGTTGTGATAAACAAAAAGGTGCATCCGATATCCAGAGCGGTTCTCATGGCAAGAAGAGGTGCGGTAGTCGACGCTCAGAGGAGACTCCTTGAGGTGATAAAAGGGGTTCACATAGATGCCAAAACAACGGTTGAAGATCTCGAGGAGACCCATGATGTAGTAATGGCGAAAGTTGAGGGAACCGTCAAAGGTGCGGTGATAATCGACGAGATGAAGAACCACAGATCGCTTTCGGATATATACAAACTTGGTTACTACTGGGTCACGATGGCAGTTCCGCTTGATAAATCCGGTATGGAATATTTGAAGGAAAAGTACGGGAAATTCGGTGGAGGAAGCGTAGTGGAAGCTTTGAAAGATTATGTAAAACCGGAAGTAGAGAAAGAGAAAAAACCGTCCGGTTGGAAGGAGAAAAAAGTTGGAAAGGTGACAAGACTTATCGTTGACGCCGAAGGAAAAGGAGTTCTGCTCCTTCTAACTGGATACAAACTTTACTCCAAGGAAGGAAAATTGGTCTTCACTCCGGAAATGGTTAAGAAAGGAATTCTTCCGATGAGATACGTGCCAACGCTTGAGATGGCTAAAAAGCCCGTAGGTCCAAATGACAGAATCTATGTCGTAAGGGCTGTAAAAGTTGAAGGTAATTCCATATACCTTGACAAGGATTACGATACACTCGCGACCATAATATATGATTACGGAGTCGGTGAAAGCGGCAACATAGTCGTTGCGGGGATAAAGATGAAGGCGGAGAGGTGATCTTATGGACAAGAACATCCTTTTGATAATCGGAGCTGGAGTGGTGCTGATTCTGATCATGGCCCTTGTTTTCTTAGTGATGAAGCCATCTTGTGAAGAACCCCAAATTCCAGATCAGACGCTCTATTATTATGGAAAAGGTGAAGCCACCAATCCCACAAAGACTGAGGCTGAGAATGTAGCAATGGAGCGCGCACGGGCTGAGCTCGTCAAGATGATATATACGGACGTCAAGACATTTTCAGAACTCGATAGATACGCGATGGTTGCTTGCTCCACGGAGAAGGGAAAATGCTCAAAGGTGGACATGGAAAGCTACAGAAAGAAGATAGTAAGCGAAGCTGCTTTGGAGCTCACCGGTTATTCGGTGAATATGAAGAGCTGCAGGAGTGGAGGAGTATACAGAGCAGTTGCAGTCGTCTACATGCCGATCTCAAAAGCACGAGCTCTTCTGAAGCTTTACTACCTGTACTCGATCATCGACGACCTCATCTCATCGAAGATGATCCACTCGGCTTACGATGCGGTGAAAGAGATGGACAGTTTGGCTCTTCTCGTGGGAAGCGTTCCCAGAATCCTTTCAGATTACAAGAAAAAAGAAGGAGAGATAGAAGAGCTCTTTGAAAAAGTTTCTCAGATTGAAAATAGACTCTTGAGCATGAAAATCAATTCGATCAAGGACGTATTCAACTTCCTGAGTGATTACAGAAAGCTCGTGAAGATCGATGTTGACTTCCCAAAGGAGATTTCAGACAAGCGAGACGAGATAATCTCTGAGTACAACCCGCGGGTTGTTCTGAAAGGCCCGGAGCAGGTGATCAAAGGAGAACTTGTGGAGCTCGGAATAAAAGTTCCGGGACTTAGCTCTGGAAACTACACTTTCGATGTAAAAGCTTTCGGAAAATTTCCAAAGAGCGTAAGCGTTATAAATGGAGGAGGAATTCTGAAAGGCTACGTGGAGAACAAAGCCGGTGTTGAAATAAGCCTGACAGGTTCAGTGAAATCGAGTTGGAGCCCAGGTGCTGTTCTCGAGCCGACGCTTAGAAATGCGGTGTCTGTTCTGATATCATCACTCAGGAAACCGGAATCCGAGGTGGTGTTCCTTCCATCTGAGATAAATCCTGAGAACACGAAGGCAGTGATATATACTCAAATAGCGGCGGAAAACGATGGATGGAGTGTCGCATCAATAGATGAGGAGTACGAGAAGATGGAAAAGCTTCTGTCAAAGTGGGATTCAGACTGGTCCATTGATTCAAAAAATGCTGTGCTTGTCACCGCAAAAAAGGATTCCTTGCTGTTCCAAGGAGCAGTATCTGGAAAGCTCTTTGCAAAAGAGATAGATCTTGAAGGAGCTTCAAATGATGATATGAAAAAGATTGCTCTCGCTGCGATAGCTTCTGGGCATCCAGAAATTGCAGAGTCTCTTGGAGGCTATATATCCGGAGTTGCCTACTATGTTGAGGGGAAAAAGGACAAGGCTTTAAGCACTTTTGAGGATCTCGAAACCCCGGAATCCTACTTAGCTCTCTCGCGAATATTCTACGATCTTGGGGACTACATAAGTAGTGTCAAGCTTGCTGAAAAGGCTTTGAACAAGTTTCCAAACCAGTCTTATGTGATAATGGGGAGGGCCTTTTCAAAGATAAACGATCCATCGTTTCTTCTCGAAAAGCTTCAGGATCTTTACAGCTGTCTTTTCTCCACGAAAGACAATCACCCGTGTTACTACGCCGCGGCATCGCTCCTTTACAAATACGGGAATTGCAAGGACGCCAAGAGATGGATTTTGAAGGCTTTGGACTTCGAGAAATCACCGAATTACCTTCTTCTCTATGGGAAAGTGCTCGTCTGCCTTGAGGATTACAAGAGGGCCGAAGAAGTGGTTAAATCCTTGAAAAAGATGAGACTTTCACCGTCTCTCGAGGATGAGCTCGAATGGTTAATTTCAAAAATTAAAAAATAATGTAAAATCTACCGGGAGGTGATGGCATGTACGCAGAGATAGTTGAGGTGAGAGCGAGAGAAGTCTTGGATTCAAGGGGCAACCCAACAGTTGAGGCGGAGGTTTACTTGGACGATGGGACCTTTGGGAGAGCCATGGTACCTAGTGGAGCCTCCACGGGGAAACATGAGGCGGTGGAACTCAGAGATGGAGATAGTTCAAGGTTTGGTGGGAAAGGGGTCTTGAAGGCGGTTAAGAATGTGACCGATGTTATCGCTCCAAAGATTGTGGGAATGAACGTGTTCGATCAGGTCGCAATAGATGAAACCATGGTAGAACTCGACGGTACCAAGAACAAATCGAGGCTTGGTGCAAACGCAATCTTGGCAGTTTCTATGGCAGTTGCCAGGGCCGCTGCTAACTACCTAGATATACCTCTTTATAGATATCTTGGAGGAACGAGCGCGAGGATACTCCCCGTTCCATTTATGAATGTGATAAATGGAGGTAAGCATGCGGATAACAACCTTGACATTCAGGAATTCATGATAGTTCCAGCTGGAGCGCCGTCTTTCAGAGAGGCTTTAAGGTACGGCGCCGAGGTTTTCCACACGCTGAAAAAGCTCCTACACGAAAGGGGTTATGTGACGTCTGTCGGGGATGAAGGTGGATTCGCTCCAAACCTTGAGAGTAATGAAGATGCTATCAAAATCCTAGTCGAAGCTATAGAGAAGGCCGGTTATGAGCCCGGGAAAGATGTTTTTGTAGCGTTTGACAGCGCGGCTTCTTCTTTCTACAAAGACGGGAAGTACGATGTCGATGGAAAGATGATGAGTGCTGATGAACTCATAGAATACTATAAAGACTTAATAGAGAAGTATCCGATAATATCCGTTGAAGATCCGTTTGACGAGGAAGATTGGGATGCTTTCGTGAAGTTCCACAAAGCCGTTGGTGATAAGGTGCAGATAATTGGGGACGACATATTCGTCACGAACGTTGAGAGAATAGCTAAAGGTGTTGAGTTGAACGCGACGAACTCTGTCTTGATAAAACTCAACCAGATCGGAAGCGTTACAGAGACCCTCGAAGCCATAGATTTCTCAAAGAGGAATCACATGACTTGTGTTATATCCCACAGATCCGGTGAGACGGAAGATACCTTCATAGCGGAGCTCGCAGTTGCGACGAATTCCGGTATGATAAAAACAGGTTCTCTTTCCAGGAGTGAAAGGATTGCCAAGTACAATCAGCTTCTGAGAATAGAAGAGGAATTGGGAGGAGTTGCAGTTTATCCGGGACTTAGTGCATTTTATTCGATGAAGAAATGAGCTCTGTTCAAAAACTTGCGAAGAGAAGAGAATGGATGATATAATCCAGCTTAGTGAAAACTCCATGAAGGGGGGAGGTATTAATATGAAGAAGGCAGTGGTAATACTGTTAGCGGTTTTAGTGGTTGCGGCTTTCGCACTGGATTTCAAAGATGTCCCCAAGAGTCATTGGGCGTACCCATACATCGAGAAGCTTGTCAATGCAGGGATAGTAACGGGCTACCCAGATGGAACTTTTAAGGGGAAAAACGCCGTTTCTAGGTACGAACTAGCCGTTCTCAGTGGAAGGCTTTATGATCGTGTTCTGTCCGAGATCAAACCTGTCAAAGACGATGTCACGAAGATCAAAAGCGATATCTCTAACTTGAAGATGCTCGTCTCCGGGATATCGTCTTCTCTCACCGAAGGGCTCGCTGACACCAAGAAGACAGTTTCCGAACTCAAGAAGAGTGTAGACTCACTTAACAATTCGATATCCTACTTCTATGATCAACTTGATTCTGTAAACAACCAACTTGACACCATAAGGGACGCTTTCTTCGTTTTGAAAGGAGAAGTCGTTTCCAAGGATAACTTCTCAGCGTATCAGAAGAAAGTGGATGGAACCCTCAGCCAATACCATGATGACATCTTTATGCTCAAAAAGAGAACTTCTAAGCTCATCGAGAGAGTTTCGGTTCTTGAGTTCAATTCCTCCAAAAATTCGAAAGCTATCCCAGCCCTTCAGAGTGATGTTGAGAGCTTGAAAGGAAAAGTGGAGAAACTTGAGGCCTATAAGCTCGAGACAATCAGCAATATGGCTCTCGTCAAGCAGAATGTAAGTTCTCTTCAAAAGGGTTATTCCAAGCTTTACAACAACATCAAGGATCTCAACAGCGCCCTTGACTTCCAAGTTAAAACCCTTTCCAAGAAGATATCCCTTGTTGATAGCAAAGTGAACACCACCATTTCAGATCTTAGAAGTTTCAAGGATTCCATGGTAAACATGTCTCTTGGACTCAGCAATAGGGTTGGAAAGCTTGAAACAACGGTTGAAGGCTTGAAGGGAAATGTCGATAGCGTCAATGAAAAACTCTCGTCTGCCAGCAAGCAGATTGATACTCTGAAAGATTCTGTAAGCACTCTTGTGTCAAAGCTTGAAACGGTTAGGGAAGACCTTGAAAGCGTCAAGAAAACCGTTAATACGAACAACGAGAAGATAGAGGAAATAGCTAAGAAGGCTAGTGGAGCGAATACTCTGGCTGTTATCGCACTGGTTCTCGCCGCTGTTGGAATAGGAATAGGAGTTTACGCTGCGGTAAAGCCATGACGGGGAGCTTACATCTTGAAAAATAGCTTCTTGGGGGTATAATTTTTAAAATCTTTTAAGCGGGAGGTTGAGAGGCATGCGTAAATTGCTTTTGGGGGTTCTTATCGTTGCTTTCGGCGTTTTCGCCCTTGCAGGTAGTGCAAATGCAACCGCATCGTGGACAGGGAAATACACAGTGACAGCTAAAGTAACTTCTGCAGGGATTGATGTCTTTGGTGCGTTTGATACAACTGTTACATCTCTTTCCTGGGGGCCAACGGGCAGTACTGAAAAGGCTGGCAACGTTACCCTGTCGCTTTACTGGTCCTTCGCAGGTGGAACGATCAATCTTTCAAGTGCTGAGTTCAACGGAAACCTACTCTACCTCAAGTATGTTACTTCCGCATATGACTTCACAAGTACTATATTTGACCCCAATGCTGGAAGAGATATTGCCTTCAGTGGGGATTACCTTGAAATGAAACTTCAGAGCTTCCCAAGTCTTGAGATTTACTACGTTGACCAGGTTGACGATGAGACTTCCGCTACGAGCACGTTCTTTGACGATGGTGTTGCTGCCCTCTTCAGTCAGGATCTTGGAGTTGGGAGCCTCTCCGCAGGAGCTGTTTACTACATGAGTTCTGGTGCTGGATACGCGGCTGCTTTCGCTGATTTCACAGGATCTGGTGCTCTTGAAAACTTCAAGCTTTCCTTCGCTTACAAGCAGGAAACGAGCAACTGGGCTGTTGACGCGAATTACTCCATGACCTTCGCCAATATAGTCACGGTTGCTCCTGAATTTGCTTACGACGATGGAAGTGGATGGTTTGGCCAATTTGCTAAAGCTGATATAAAAGCCACTCCGAAATTTGGAAACGTATCCCTTACTCTTGAAACTGTTCCAGAGTACAATCTCGCAGCAAGTGCATTTTCCGCCTCACTTTCTGCTGAACTTGACTTTTCTCTCGAGAGTATGGTCAGCGTTACAACGAAATTCAACATGGGTGATGTTGTGAGCGCTCCAAACACTTGGAGTGCTGAAGTTGATACCACTTTAACGCCGGTTAAACCTCTCAGCATATCCGCAATCTTCAAGACGGATAACACAATGGCTTACACATGGAACGTTTCCGCCTCCTACACAGTTGAGAGTGGGCTCACCGCTGGAGCTTACTACGATTCTTCGAACAACTGGAACGCAACTCTCAGCTACAGCGCGAGCTTCTGATCTAAACTAAAATGAAAGAGCCCCCTCAATGCGAGGGGGCTCTTGTTTATTGAGGGTTATATCACCTTTGAAGCCATTTCCAGAAGTCGCGATACGGTCGTCTCGAACGGGGCTTTTTCAAATATTCCCTGGCGCAAAAACGAATTTATCTCATCGATCATCTCTATGGCGGTGTCTATCTTTGGGTTTGAACCTTTTCTGTAAGCTCCGACGTCTATCAAATCCTTCGCATTCCTGTAGGTTGCCATCAAGTCTCTTATCTTTGCCGCAGCCCTCTGATGCTCTTCGCTCACGACTTCTTTCATAAGTCTGCTTATGCTCATGAGAACATCAACTGGTGGGTAGTGGTTCGATTCAGCCAAGCTTCTCGAGAGGATTATATGACCATCAACTATAGACCTGACGGTATCCGATATTGGATCGTTGAAGTCGTCTGCTTCAACAAGGACTGTGTATATCGCAGTGATGCTCCCCCTGTCGGAGTTTCCGGCTCTTTCGAGTATCTTCGGAAGACCTGCAAAGACGCTCGGTGTATACCCACGTGTTGTTGGAGGTTCTCCTATAGAGAGACCGATTTCCCTTTGAGCCATAGCCCATCTCGTAAGCGAGTCGACCATTAGCATGACGTCGTGTCCCATATCACGGAAGTATTCCGCTATGGCTGTAGCAGTTAAAAGGGATTTCACCCTGACAAGGGCCGGCTGATCTGATGTTGAAACAACGACGACTGATCTTTTCAAACCTTCTTCTCCTAAGTCTCTTTCTATGAACTCCCTGACTTCCCTTCCTCGCTCGCCTATGAGTGCTATGACGTTTATATCCGCATAGGTATTCCTCGCTATCATTCCAAGGAGTGTGCTCTTTCCAACGCCGCTCCCCGCGAATATCCCTATTCTCTGACCTTTTCCAAGCGTTATGAAACCATCTATCGATCTGATCCCAACCGGAAGCGGTTCTGTTATCCTCTTTCTTTTGAGGGGATGTGGAGATTCGTTTGAGATTGGATACCTCTCTTCGGGTACGAACGGTTTTCCATCGATGGGCCTTCCAAGACCATCGAGCACCCTTCCCGTTAAATCTTTCGATACTCCGACATCTAAAACTCTTTCTGTACCTACCACCTCACATCCGGGCCTGAGTCCAGTCGCATCTTCAAGTGGCATCAAGAGGACGTTTTCATCTTGAAATCCCACAACCTCTGCCAAAATTCTCTTTCTTCCCGTGAAAATCTTGCAGAGCTCCCCAAGGGATACATCCGGACCTTCAGACTCTATCGTCAACCCGACGACTCTTTTAACCCTTCCGTTCGGCTTGTCCAGGTCAAGCTCTTCTATCCTTCCTTTTAAAACCTCAAAGATGTCTTCTCTCATTTCACGCTTCTCACAACTTTCAGGAGATTTTTAAAAAGTGAGGGCTTCCCAGCGACGACTTCTCCCAATTCTAGATCGAACGAATCTTTGGATATTGAACTTACAAAGGCTCCAGCTTCCGTTGCTATGAGATACCCAGCTGCCAAGTCCCAAGGGCCGAGTCCTATCTCGAAGTACCCATCTATCCTTCCAGCAGCCAGGTATGACAGTTCAGCGGCGCAACTCCCGAGTATCCTTATCTCTCTGACTTTCTCGTTCACAACTTCTATCGCTTTGTAAGTCCAGAGCGTTCCGTTGTGATCGTATGGCCAACCTGTGACCACGAGACTTTTCTCTAGCTTGTTATCACCGCTCTCTATCCTTCTGCCGTTCAGGTAGCTTCCTTCGTTTTTAACCGCGTGGAACACCTCACCTGTTTCTGGCAGATAAACAACTCCTTCGATTATTTCACCGTTTTCTATCTTTGCTATCGATACCGAATAGAATGGAAGACCGCTCACGTAGTTCAGAGATCCATCAAGCGGGTCAACAAGGAATATCTTTCCTTCCTTCAGATTTCTCTCGGAGTAGTTTTCCTCTCCTACAACTTCGTAATCTGGATAGTTTTCTTCTAAGAGCCTTCCTATCAAACTCTGCGATCCGTAATCTGCTTCGCTCACAAGATCAGAAGGCGAGGATTTCTCCTCGATTTTTTTGAGTTTTCCCTTGAGATTTAGAAGCAGCTTTCCGGCACTCTTGGCAATTTCTTCAAGATTCATTTTCTCCTTCCTCCGAGACAAATGTAAGCTTTTTGGGAACTTTCCTTATCATGTAGAAGTCAAGCTCGTCTCCTTCCTTCATGTCGTCGAAACCCTCGAGTTTTATTCCACACTCTTGTGGAGCTTCCATTCTGCTCACATCTTCTTTATAGTGTTTGAGGGATTCTATCCTTCCTTCAAAGACCATCTTCCCTTCCCTGTAAAGCCTCGCAAAACCGCTCTTTTCCACAAAGCCTTCAGTCAGCTGCACCCCGGCAACTTTTCCCAACTTTCCTATCTTGAATACCTTCTTTATCTCTCCCTTTCCCGTGTACTCCTCTACCTCCTCTGGTTCTAGCATGCCCTCGAGGGCTTTTTTTAGATCCTCTATGAGTTTGTATATGACAGAGTAAAGCTTCAGCTGAACGCCTTCTATTTCAGCTTGCTTTCTAGCCTTCAAATCTGCCTTAACCCTGAAGCCAAGTATGACAGCATCAGTTGCGGCGGCTAGCATCACATCCGACGCATTGACTGCGCCAACGCCAGCGTGGACGATGTTTATATCTATCTCCTTCGCCTTGAGTTTCTCTATCGCGTTTCTCAAGGCTGCCACAGATCCCTGAGTGTCCGCTTTTATCACCAGGTTCAACACCTTGTTCTCCTTTTCCTCGAGAGCTTTGAACAGATCTTCGAGTCTTATGTGCCTGACCCTCGATAGCTTCTGAGCTCTGAGCTTTTCCTTCTGGCTTTTTGCAAGCTTTTCAGCCACTTCCCTGCTCTCGACGACGTAGAGCATAGAATGTGGATCCGGGACTTCCTCAAATCCCAGGACCATCACAGGCCTTGACGGCTCGGCTTCCTTTATCCTCTTTCCTTTGTCGTCTATCATCGCTCTCACTCTTCCAAATGTATGCCCCGCTACAACATAATCTCCAACCTCAAGGATTCCATCCCTTACTATTACATTTGCCGTCGGTCCGAGATTTCTGTCGAGTTTCGATTCTATTATCACTGCTCTCGCTGGAGGCTTGGGATAGCACTTTATCTCCTGCATTTCCGCGACTAAAAGAACCATCTCCAAAAGCTCATCAATACCGATACCCTTCTTTGCAGATATCGGTACCATTATCGTGTCTCCTCCCCAATCCTCTGGCACCAAGCCCAGCTTGCTCGCAAGATCCTGCTTCGTCTTCTCAACATTTGCATTCGGCTTGTCTATCTTGTTTATGGCTACCACAACTGGAACTCCAGCGGATTTCGCGTGATCGTAAGCTTCTATAGTCTGTGGCATCACGCTGTCATCCGCCGCCACAACGAGTATGACAATATCTGTCGCCTGAGCTCCCCTTGCCCTCATTTCTGTGAAAACCTCGTGTCCCGGCGTATCTATGAAGGTTATCTTCTTTCCATTCACCTGTACTTGATAAGCACCTATAGACTGGGTTATTCCACCCTCTTCCCTTTCGGCGATCCTCGTGTTTCTTATGTAGTCAAGCAAGGTAGTTTTCCCGTGATCGACATGTCCCATAACCGTGACTATCGGGGGTCTTGGAACCAGTTCTTCTTTCCTTTCCTCGTATATATTCTTCCAGTACTCCTCTATTTTTCTAAAATCTTCATTTTCTTCTTCAACCACGGGTTTGCTCTTTATCTCTATCTCTAGGTTGTACATACCTTCCAGCATGGCTAAAATAGCTTCTTCGAGCTTTTGACCAGGTTTGAGGGGGACACCTTTTTTCACAAACATGTCCTGTATAATCTGTGTCTGGTTCTTTCCAATTTTGCTGGCGAACTTATCAAGCCTCAGATCCTCTTCTCCTTCTATAACCACGACATTCCTTTTCTTCCCTTTTATCTCTTTTATTTCCTTTTCTTCTATCTTCTTTGGTTTTACCTTATATGATTTTTTCTCCTCTTTCTCCACTTCCTCGAAAAGCTCCAGTATTATCCCCACAGTTTCTTCGTCTATATAACTCATGTGGCTTTTCGCCGATATTCCAAGCTCCTCGAGCTCCTGAAGAAGCTCACGCGATGTCATTCCAAGCTCTTTTGCGAGCTCGTAAACTCTGATTCTTCCCAAGATCTTCACCCCCTTTAAAGCACTTTCTCAAGCGCGTCTATGATCGAGAGGGCACAGGATCTCTCAAAATTTTCTCCCCTGGGGGCTATGCCTATGACCTCCCACTCTCCATTTCCATCAAAGCAGGTCAGATGAGAGAGAATGTACTCCCTGTTGAACACTTTTGCCATTTGAACATCATCGACGGAGATAGCTATATCTTCTTCATGCAGAGCGTTTATGAGGGCTTTTCCTATGATGATTGGCACACTTGGACTGGTTAAAGGACCCGTGCTTTCACCAGAGTATTCCTCACCCTCTTTCTGAACGGTTACTCTATATGTGACTTCGAACTTCTTGTCAATTCTCTCCAGATCCACGAGGGCGATTCTCCTTCTCCTTATAGCTTCCCCTGTTATCTGAGCAACGGAGACTATCTTCCTGTCTATTTTCAAACCAGTTATCGCGAATATCGCCGTCTCAACATCCCTAACCACTTGCTTTGGGTTCTTCTCAGCACTTGCCAGGATGTGGATCTCCTTTATATCCTCCCCATCTCCAACAACTTTAACGGCCTTTATTCCTTCGATTTTCGATATGATATCCTCTATTTCCCTAAGGGCTGCCATTCTATCGCCCCCTCACGGAGTATCCTAGCACAACAAAGATGCTTTCTCCACCTCAGAAAACTTCCACCACTTGGAAGGTCCTGAGTTTGGTGTTCTTCGACTCGATCCACTCGTATTCTCCCGGAAGTCCTATGTAAAACTCGATATTTTTTCTCACCTCGGGATTTCTGTATATTGGTTTCGAAGCAACGACTTTTACCCTCATTCCTTTTTTGAACACTATGACTTGATCTATCTCACTTAGGTTTGCGATCTCTCTTGAAATCTTCTCAAAGATACCCTTACTGAGGGGTGGATCTGCATAAACAACCGCGATGTTCTTTGACAAAGGTCCTATTATTTTCACGAAAGCTTCCTTGAATTTTTTGTTCAAATTTTTTAGGAGGATCTCATTGGATTTACTTACAGCATTTCCGTGGTATTCACAACTTATGAGAGGCTTTAAAAGGTGCTTCAATTTGCATCCCTCACGCTTTTCCGACTCGCCTATCTTCCCTATTTTAAGGTCCAAGTAATCTATCATCGCTCTTATATCCTCTTTCTCCAAATCCTGGAGCGGTGCGTATACACCGCCAAAGACTTTCAGCCCTGTCTTTCCCCAGCTGTCATAGCTATTTGCCCCGGTCATTATAAGGCGTCCAGCGGCGAACTCTTTCAGTATTCTTAGCTTTACGAACTTTGTACAAGAATTACACGATGGGCCAAATCTCCAGACTTTTTTTTGCTTGCAGCTACCATCTAAAAAAACGTGATTTAATCCGAGCGATTTTGCAAATTCTTTTACTATTCTTCTGCTCTTTTTGTAGGTGAAAATGCCCCAATCTATTGTTGCCAGAATGACTTTTTCTTTTCCAAGGGACATTTTAGATAGAGCGGCGACTAAAGAGCTGTCCTCTCCCCCAGAGAATCCGATCACCACTTCTAAGTCGCCGACAATCTCTCTTATCTCCTTTATCTTCTCATCTATCAAAGATGCTGGATTTCGAATTCCAAATCACTCCCAACTATCGTCATTATCGCGTAAGTTCCCCCGGGAATAGCGGCTCCCGGATTCAAGAATCTCTTTCCGTATTCGAACCCATCGAACGCTTCGTGGGTGTGACCGTATAAAAACACGTCTATATCCGGAACATCCAAGAACTTTTTGTATATCCTTTCCCTGAGATCCCATGGTGGTCCCCATCCGTGAGTCAGAGCGAGAGTTAAGTTCTCGATGACTATTATCTTAGAATCTGGAAGGTATTCCTTTACATCTATTCTGTCAGCGTTTCCGTGAACTCCGTAAAAGGTTCTCGTAATCGCTTGAAGAGAAAGAACAGTATCCAGCGTAACATAATCGCCGAGAGCTATTATCCCGTCGACTTCTTTGGAAAGTCTGTAAAACCTTTCCGGGATATCTCTTTGATACCTTGGAACGTGCAAATCTGAGACAACGAGGAATCTCTTCATATCAAAACCCCCTATGTTCAAATCTTCTCTATTTTACATCCCGTTTGGATATAATTTCTCCATGGAGAGGGGAGGGATATCTTTGAAAGTTCTTCTGAAACTCTCAGGAGAGGTTCTCAGCGGTGAGGGAAAGAAAGGCTACGATGAGGGTGTTGTGAGACATGTAGCAAACGAGATAAAGTCTTTGGTGGATGATGGAAATAGAGTCGGGGTTGTCGTCGGAGCCGGGAATCTTATCAGGGGAAGGGATCTCAAAAATATCAGCACGATAATGGCGGATCAGATTGGAATGCTCGCGACCGTTATGAACGCGATCTATTTGAAAGAAGTTTTGGAAAACTACGAAATACCATCCGTTGTTTTCTCCTCGATAACGGATCTTCCAGCGGTGAAAAGGCTCGAATATGGTGAAGTGGATAACGCGCTTAAGAGTGGCAGGGTGGTTGTGTTTGGAGGAGGAACTTCCAATCCGCTCTTTACAACTGATACTGCTGCGGCTTTGAGAGCCGCGGAAATGGGAGCGAAGGTTCTCCTGAAGGCGACGAAAGTGGATGGAGTTTACAGCGACGATCCGAAGAAAAATCCAAATGCCATGAAGTTCAAAAGGCTCACATTTAATGAGGTGATAAATAGAGACTTAGAAGTTATGGATCTTGAAGCTTTCAACATGTGCAGAAGGCTTGGAATAGAAGTAGTTGTCTTCAATTTCTTCGTCCCTGGAAACACGTTGAAAGCTTTGAGAGGTGAAGTTGGAACGAAGATAACTCAAAATGAAAGTTTTTAAGGGCTGTTATGATATACTTTTTCCCGTGCTAGAGGAGGGATAGAATGATAGAGAAAGATGTTGCTAAGGAAATATTGGATCTGTCTCTTTCAAAAGGAGGGGACTTCTCTGAAATTTTCATAGAGGAAAAGCTGGGGACTACCATAAGATATGACAACGGGAAAATCGAAGTGGCGTCTTATGGGAAAGACAAGGGCTTTGGTATAAGGGTTATAGATGGTGAACTTACATATTATGCTTCTTCAACAGGGATAAGTTTGGAGAAGATGAGGAGACTTGCTGAATCTCTAGCAGATGCTGTGGGAAAGATAAGGAGCGTGAATGCCATAGATTTGGTTCAAGAGCTTACTCCCAATCACACCCCATTTGAAATAGCCTTTGAGGAGGTCCCTGTGGATAGGAAGATGGAAATGGTGAAAAAGGCTGCAAAGATAGCGAAGGATTACGACGATAGAATAGTTCAGGTGAAGGTCTACTACTCTGATCAAGAGAGAGACGTCTGGATATACAACTCTGAAGGGAAATTCGTTACAGATGTCAGAAATTATCCGTTCATATATGTGGAAGTCGTTGCGAGTGATGGAAAAGAGGTCTTCATGGGAAGGGATGTCTGGGGAGAAAACAGGGGGTTTGAGTTCTTCACTGATGAAATCATCGAAAAAGTGGCAAAAACCGCCGCAGATATCGCAATCCATCAGCTTGAGGCCGAAGATGCGCCGGCTGGAGAGTTCACCGTGGTGATATCTTCCCAGGCTGGTGGTACGATGATACACGAGGCATGTGGTCACGCTTTGGAAGCTGATTTGGTTCTCAAAGGTGGATCGGTTTTCGCCGGGAAAGTTGGTCAGAAAGTTGCTTTTGAGAAGGTCACTGTCGTCGATGACGGAACTTTGAATAACTACAGGGGAACGATGAATTTCGACGATGAAGGGAATCCAACCGAGAGAACGGTTCTCATAGAAAGTGGTGTTCTGAAGGGTTATATGCATTCAATGCTCACTGCCAAAAAGATGGGAGTAAAATCCACGGGTAACGGAAGAAGAGAGAGCTACGAGCACATACCTATTCCGAGGATGAGAAACACATTTATAGAAGCTGGGGATACTGATCCGGAAGAGATCATATCGTCCGTCGATAAGGGAGTATTCGTGGTGAAAATGGGCGGAGGACAGGTGGATATAGTCTCTGGGGATTTCACCTTCGGCGTTCCAAAGGCTTTTCTAATAGAAAATGGAAAGATCACTAAGAAGCTCCGAGGGGCATCACTTGTGGGAAACGGCGCGGAAGTTCTCAAGGATATAGAGATGGTTGGAAATGATCTTGGATTCGCGGTTGGGACATGCGGTAAGGATGGGCAAGGAGCTCCTGTCTCGGATGGACTCCCGACTATAAAGATAAAGAAGATGGTGATTGGTGGCAAGGCGAAGTGAAAAATTCACAGGAGGGGGTGTAAAAGTATGAAAAGACTATTGCTGGCTCTTTTCATAGTCGTAGCTCTTATAGGATTTTCCATGAAGGCTGCATTCCTCTACATAGGCCCCGTTGGAGATCACGGCTGGACATATGCCCATGACCTCGGAAGACGCTATCTTGAAGAGCACGTTGCTGGTGTTGAAACAACATACGTTGAGAGCGTTCCCGAGGGAATGGAAGCGTATCAAACCATAGAGAGCTTGGTCAAACAAGGTTATAAGGTGATATTCGCGACGAGTTTTGGTTATATGGACGCCGTTGCAAAAGCTGCTAAGGCCTACCCCAACGTGTACTTCTTCCACTGCTCAGGTTACAAGTACAACAACACGAACTTTACGGCTTATTTTGGAAGAATATACCAGCCTTCATTCTTGGCAGGTATAATGGCTGGCATGATGACGAAGACGAACAAGATAGGTTATGTCGAGCCAATACCGATACCAGAAGTTGTCAGGATAACGAACGCATTCGCTCTAGGCGTTAAGATGGTTAACCCACAGGCGAAGATCTACGTGGTCTGGACTCACAGCTGGTTTGACCCGGCAACCGAGAAGGAAGCAGCTGAAGCCCTTTTCGATCTCGGCGTTGACATCTTAGCCCAGCAAACGGATTCCTCAGCTCCAGTCCAGGCAGCTGAAGAAAACGGGACATACTCTGTAGGGTACAATTCCGATATGAGTGCATTTGGTCCTGATTTCTATCTTGGAGCCCCTGTATGGAATTGGGGAGTTTACTATGCTAAGGTTGTTAAAGAAATAATGGATGGAACATACAAAGCGGGGTTCTACTGGGGTGGAATGGATGATGGAGTGGTTGATATTCAGATGACAGATAAGGTTCCAGATAATGTTAGGAGTATGGTCAACGCCTTTGCCACATTGATGAAGGAAGGGAGGTTTGATCCTTTCAAGACACCTATAATGAAGATATACGATCAGGATGGAAACTTGAAAGCCGAACCTGGAAAGGGACTTTCAGATAAGGAGCTTCTCAGTATGATGTGGTTTGTTGACAACGTAGTTGGGAATATCCCAAAGGGTTCTGAATAATATTTGATAAGGGGGGGTTTCTGTGAAGAAGCTTCTGTTTGCAGGATTGATTCTCGTGGCTTTCTTGAGTTTTGCAGTTACCAAGGTGGCTTTCATATATGTTGGACCGGTTGGTGATGCCGGTTGGACTTATGCACATGACCTTGGTAGAAAGTACTTGGAGGAGCATGTTCCTGGCATAGTCACGGACTACCAGGAAAGCGTTCCAGAAGGTAAAGAGTCCATCAAGGTTATAGAGTCCTATGTCAAGAAGGGTTACAAAATCATATTCACGACAAGCTTTGGCTATATGGACGCCACAGCAGAGATGGCTGAAAAATATCCTAATGTCGCGTTCTTCCACTGCTCGGGTTACAAATACAATCACACGAACTTCTCCGCTTATTTCGGTAGGATGTATGAGGCAAGGTTCCTCACTGGAATTGTCGCTGGTATGATGACTAAAACGAATATCATAGGCTATGTTGCAGCTCACCCAATACCGGAAGTTATCAGAGGGATTAACGCATTCGCACTCGGTGTGAAGCTTGTCAACCCAAAGGCCAAAGTCAAAGTTGTCTGGACGCACACTTGGTTTGATCCATCAACTGAGAGAGAAGCAGCTGAAGCTCTCCTTGATGCTGGAGCGGACATCATAGCCCAGCACCAGGATTCCCCGGCACCGGTTCAAGCTGCCGCAGAAAGAGGTATGTATGCCATTGGGTACAATTCCGATATGAGTGCGTTTGCTCCGGATAACATACTCACATCCGCCGTTTGGAACTGGGGACCGTTTTATGTTGCAGCTGTCAAGGGTGTTATCAATGGAACTTGGAAGCATGGATTCTATTGGCTGGGAATGGATAAGGGGACTGTCGATATAGCACCGTTCGGTCCAGCTGTCCCGGACAACGTCAAATCTGTTGTCAACGCATTCAAGAGCTTGATTAAACAAGGTATGTTTGATCCTTTCAAGACACCTATAATGAAGATATACGATCAGGATGGAAACTTGAAAGCCGAACCTGGAAAGGGTTTGACTGATGAGAAGCTCCTCAGCATGGACTGGTTCATCGATAACGTCGAAGGAACAATTCCGAAGGAGTAAAAATGCTCTGATGAAAAAGAGGGCGCCAGACGGCGCCCTTTTTTGTGATGAGGTGGATGAAGATGTTTAGCAAACCTGAGATTGCGACAGGTGGTGCTGGAAAACGGAAGGTGAGGATGATAAAATGAGCAGGGAGGGATGAACTTGAAAGTTCTCACAGTTACTCTTAACCCCGCTCTCGATAGGGAGATGTTCATAGACGACTTTCAGGTGAACAGGCTTCATAGGATTCTTCGTTCCGATAGAAGTATTTTGTCACCTGGTGGGAAAGGTGTGAATGTCTCTGTGGCTCTCGCAAATTTTGGTGTTCCATCTGTAGCCACCGGATTTCTAGGAGGATACATGGGTAGGATACTCATAGAGGAGCTTCGCAGAACCAGCAATTTGATAACAACCAACTTTGTTTTTATAAAGGGTGAGACCAGGGAGAACATAGCGATAATAGATGAGAAGAATCACACCATAACTGAGATAAATTCTCCGGGTCCACTGATAGAAGATATAGACTTAGATCATCTGATGAGAAGATACACCATGTCACTTTCCAGAGTGGAGCTGGTCGTCATTTCCGGTAGCGTTCCAGAAAGCCTTGGCAGTGATGTCTACGTAAAGCTAGTCAGAGTAGCGAGGGAAAAAGGTAAAACTGTTTTCATGGAGGTCAGGGACAGGCACATCTCTACCCTCTACGAGAACGATGCTTTACCAGATGTCATCAAACCGGATTTTAGGATGGAATACAGGCTTTTGAGAAAAAGTCTGGAAACCACCGATGATTTCATTGAACAGGCTAAAAAACTTATAGAGAGAGGCTCGAAGTTGGTTGTTCTTTCTTATCAGGTTGATAAAGATCTGATAGTGACCTCTGATGGTGTTTGGCTTATAAAGCCAAAAGTTGGGGTTGAGATATCGCACATTCTTGGAACAGGTGATACCTACATGGCGGCTATGGTTTACAGGTATCTAAGTGGAATAAGGGATATGTTGGATGTGGGACGGTTTGGATACATAGCCGCCTTAGCTAAGACTAAAAAGGCCAAGAAAAAGCCCCCAAGCCTTCAGGAGATAGAGGAATTCTCTGACAAGTACATCCTCGAGAGGGTGATATGAGTGAAGGTATCAGATGTGATGGTTTATGACATATCAGCGGTCTTCGAGGATGACACCGTTGAAAGAGCCGTTGACATAATGGAAAGGCATGTGGTTTCGGGTGTACCTGTGGTTGACGAAGACATGAGAGTTGTGGGATTCGTGACCGAAGCGGACATAATGAGAGCATCTATTCCGAGCTATTTCACACTTCTTCAATCTGCATCTTTCCTCCCCGACACAGATCAATTCATGAAGAACGTGTTGAAGATAAGAGATCACAAGGTGAGTGAGTACATGAGCAAGCCTCCAATAGTCGTGAAAGCTGATTCCACTCTCATATACACGGCAGACTTGATGATGAGGCATAACATCAAGACCATCCCCGTTGTGGACGATGAAGGAAGGTTGATAGGGATAGTAACTAAAATAGGTATACTCAAAGCAGCTCTCAAGGGTGAGCTTGAGTGAAAATCGCGATAATAACATTTGGTTGCAAGGTGAACCAGTACGAGAGCGAGTACATGGCTGAGAGACTTGAGAAATCTGGTCATTTGGTAGTCCCACCTCAATTCAAGGCGGATGTCTATGTTGTGAATTCCTGTGCTGTCACTAAGGTTGCGGAGAGAAAAGTGCAAAACAGGATAAGGAGGATAAAGAGGGAGAACCCGTCTGCCAAGGTTGTGGTGGCCGGGTGCTATCCCCAGCTCAACCCGCTGGATCCGAAGAAGTACGGCGCAGATCTTGTGATAGGTAACAAGGAAAAGAAGGAGATAGAGAAGTACGTGGATCTCTCAGGGGTGTTCGTTGATAGGTCTTACTGGTTGAAAGACTTTGAAATAGAATCGGTGGAGAATGGCTACGATACGATGAAAAGGGCTTATGTCAAGGTAGAAGATGGTTGCGATAGGTCTTGTACATATTGTGCTATAAGGCTTGCTCGGGGAACGAAGGTCAGGAGTAAGCCTATAGACATTGTGGTTCAGGAAGTCAAAAGGCTGCTAGAATCCGGGTATGGGGAAATTGTCATAACTGGGATAAACTTAGGTAGATACGGTGTTGACAGTGGAGAAAAGCTCTATGATCTCATGAAGAGTTTAGAAAAAATGAAAGGTGATTTCAGAGTAAGGCTGTCTTCCATGAATCCGGAAGATGTGGATGAAGAAGTTATCAAGATGTTTAAAGATTTTGGAAAACTTGTGAACCATCTCCATCTTTCTGCTCAAAGTGGCTCGGATAGGATTCTAAGGAAGATGAGGAGGAATTACACTCACGAAGAGTATTTGAGGATCGTAGAGCATTTGCGAGAGATAGATCCCTTGTTTTCTATAACGACTGACATAATAGTTGGATTTCCTGGAGAAACCGACTTGGATTTTGATCAGACTTTGAAACTTGTGGAGAAGGTGGCTTTTAGCAGGGTACATGCATTCAGGTTCTCTCCAAGACCTGGGACTCTCGCTGCTAAAATGGAGGGAAAGGTTCCGGGAGATGTGAAGAGAAGTAGGATGATGGAGCTTGAAAAAATTGCGAGAAGTGTTTCTGAGTCTTATCGGAAGAGCCTTGTCGGTAAGAAGCTCAGGGTTCTAGTGGAGAAGGTGGAAAATGAGATATCCTTTGGACATGATGAATATTATGTGCTCCACGAGTTCAGTGGAGGAGAAGAAGGACGGTTCAGTGAGGTGGTAGCACTTTCCACCACTGATCAAGGGATGGTGTCGAAAGTTGCCGATCGTTATAAATGGGAAGCGATATGACGGTCGAGTAAAGTTTGATCCGTTTGAACCCGTCGTTTATGAAACTGTCAGAACATATTGTGGGAAACCCTTCATGCTGAGAGAACATATGTTGAGGCTAGCTGGTTCAGCGAAAATAGTCGGTATGGATAGAATTCCAGATGTCGAAGAAGTTGCAAAACTTCTCGAAGAACTGAAGAAGGAGATCAAGGGAGAAGTTTATTATAAGATTTATCTGAGACCAAATGGAGATCTCATTGTGGAGTATCAGCCTGTTCCTTCAGGCTCTGTTGTAGCAACTCTGGAGTTCTCGCCCTTCAGGAAATCAAAGTCGATACCCTCCCAGCTCAAAGTTGTGGGGAGAACCGATGTCCTCCTAGCCAGGATTCACAAAAGAACCTACGATGCTCTCATGCTGAACGAAGATGGCTTTTTGGCTGAAGGATCGTTCTCAAATGTCTTTTTAGTGAAAAACGAGGTGCTGATCACACCATCCATCGAGACAGGAATTCTCAGTGGTATAACAAGGGAAATTGTGATAAAGGTTGCCAAGAATTCCGGTTTGTGTGTCGAGGAGCGACTAGTCCATCCTTGGGAAGTTTTGGAAGCAGACGAGGTTTTCCTCACCCACACTAGTCGAGGGATCGTTCCCGTTCAGAGTGTTCAAGGCTTCAAATTCAAGGTTCCGGGAAAGCTCACCGGTGTTATTAAAGAAGCATTCAAAAGCTTCGTGATGGAGAGGTGCTGAGCCTGCCCTGCAAGGTTGGCCTTGCCCCTCTTGCTGGATACACGAACTCTCCTTTCAGGGAAGTGTCATATGAACACGGTGCATGTTTTGCATACTCCGAGATGATTTCAGCTGAGAGTGTTCTTTTTACCTTCCGTTCAGTTGCGAAGATGCTGCCGTCCTTGGATGAGCCCTTCACTGGAATCCAGATATACGGATCTGATGAGAAACAAGTGTTAAAAGCCTCGATGAAGCTTCAAGGCTACGGAAAATTTCTGGATATAAATGCAGGATGTCCTGTTAAAAAAGTTGTTAGGAAGGGAGCAGGAGGAGCGCTTTTAAAGGATATCTTAAAGTTGGAGAGAGTTGTGAGAGCGCTGAAGAAAAACCTGGGGATTCCTATCACCGTGAAAACACGTTTGGGATGGGACAAAGATGAATCCAAGACGATATACTACAGATTGGTGAACGCCGGTGTGGACATGGTGGCGATTCATGCTAGAACTGTGAAACAAGCTTTCAAGGGAAAGGCAGATTGGAAAGCGTTATCGAGGATTGGAGAAAAGCCTGTGCCACTCTTTCTGAGCGGCGATATTTTTTCTCCCAAGGATGCCATCAGGGCTCTCGAAATGTCAGGAGCAAGTGGGATTCTGGTGGCTAGGGGCGCAATCGGTAATCCATGGATATTTCATCAGATCAGAGCTCTTATAGACGGGAATGTGTATTCAAAGCCTTCATTAGAGGAGAGGATGAAAGTAATGATGAGTCACCTCGGAAAAAATGTGGAATTCCTTGGGGAAAAAAGAGGTGTGGTTGAGTTCAGAAAGATTGTGCCTGGCTACACGAAATCCTTACCGAACGCCAGAGAATTCCGGGCGGCTTTCATGAAGATAGATGACTATGAATCGGCTATAAAGCTCATATTGAACTTCTTTGGCCATTTTCAGCGAAGTGATAGTTTCTGACGGATCTCATCATGGGGGTTGTAATCAGAACCTGGAAAGTTCAGAAAGCTTTTCTACAGTAGCGTTGACCTTGGTTATGAAAACGATTTTGCGATCCGAATATTTTCAGATAGATACCTGAGTTTGGTAGAATAAAAGCGTCAGAAAATTTTTGAGGAGGTGATGTAGCTTTGAAAAGGTTACTGATTTTAGGTTTGGTTGTTTTGACGATCTTTGCTTTTTCCTCTAAGATCGTCATTTGGTGCTCTGAGAAACAGGTTGACATACTTCAGAGGCTTGGCGAGGAGTACAAGGCAAAAACGGGGATAGATGTGGAAGTTCAACAGATGGACTTTGGATCCATAAAACCTAAGTTTCTCAACGCTGCTCAGGCTGGAAATGGTCCTGATATAATTGTCGGTCCGCATGACTGGGTTGGAGAACTCGTTGTTAACGGTCTCCTTGAGCCCATAAGCGTCCTTCCTGAGAAGGATGAGTATTACAAAACAGCTCTTGACGCATTCACGTTTAACGGAAAACTCTATGGCGTTCCGTACGCTATGGAAGCCGTGGCTTTGATATACAACAAAGATTATGTTGAAAACTTACCGAAGAGCATGGAAGATCTCATAAAGATGGCTAAAGATATAGATAAGGAGTACGAAGGAGAAGTCAGGGGATTCATCTACGATGTCACGAATTTTTACTTTTCAGCTCCTTTCATATTTGGGTATGGCGGATACGTGTTCAAGAGGACCCCAAATGGACTGGATGTTCATGACATAGGGTTGGACAACGAAGGAGCTATAAAGGGCGCGAAGCTCATAAAGAGATTTTTCGATGAAGGAATACTTCAACCTGGTGATAACTACAACATAATGGACAGCTTGTTCAAGGAAGGTTCAGCCGCCATGATAATAAACGGGCCTTGGGCTGTGAAGGCTTATAAGGAAGCGGGAATTGACTATGGAGTGGCACCGATACCAGATTTGGAACCTGGAAAGAGAGCAAAACCGTTTGTTGGAGTTCAAGGATTCATGGTGAATGCGAAGTCTCACAACAAGATAGCAGCTCTTGATTTTCTCCTCAACTTTATGGCTAAGAAAGATATTTTCTACAAACTCTATCTCGCCGATCCACGCCTTCCATCCAGGAAAGATGTTCTGTCCATGGTTAAGGATAACCCGGACATCGTTGGATTTACAGAGAGTGCTTCAAGTGGTATACCTATGCCAAATGTTCCCGAAATGGCCGCCGTCTGGGGAGCCATGGGTGACGCTCTGAACCTTATTGTCAACGGTAAAGCCACACCAGAAGAGGCCATGAAAAACGCAGTGGAGAAGATCAAGAGCCAGATTGAGAAGTGACATCTGAGACCTTTGGGCCCCGGTTATCGACTGGGGCCCCTTTTGCTTCCTCTTCTGAGAAAGGTTCTTCTGAATGTGTAGACATGCTCATGAAGTCTGAAAGGGATTCTTCTGATGACAACCGTTAAAGAGTTGAAGAAATACCTTCTGAATGGCACATGTTTTCTGACTCTGACCCTATCCAGGAAAATCAAGCTGTTTGCCCTCAGAATAGACCCTACCACAAAAATGAGTTGAAGGCCGTAGAAATCCATTCCGAAGTATTGCCAGTGATAAGCTGAGAGCATCTTGCCAATAACCCCGCCTAGGAGCGATCCTACCAGCCCGCCTATCCCACCGAACGTGGTGTATACAGAGAAGTAGGCGCTTTGAATTCCCTGTGCAACCTCCATGGGAAGCGTCACCATGGATAAGTTTATGGCCGACCAGCCTACACCCGTTATCATCGCGTCTACCAACAAGAGGTAATGATACGTCTTTGTGTTCATGAAGAGCCATAGAGCGGGGGTTATAGACGCGAATGAGATGCCAAATTCCGCTATACTTTTGTGCCCTATTTCGTCAGATAGGTTCCCGAAGGCCCTGTAAAACACCATGGCGATGAGACTTGAAATCACGGTGCAAATTCCTATGAACCTGAAAGACACGTGGAGGTTTTTAATCAAATGATATGTGAAAAAGGGTGAAGTAAAGGTGATCGCGAAGTTCCAAAACATGAAGAATATCGATAGTTTCATGAAATTCCTATCCTGAATCACTTTGGTAACGGCAGCCAAAGCTCCCACTCTTTTTATTGGAATGTCCTTGAGCTTTTTCATGTAATGGAAGGATAGTATCGATCCTATCAATCCCGATATGGTTACCAAGAGATATCCATTCTTTTTGAAATTGTCAACGAGTTCCGAATACCCGTAGAATACTAGCAATGTGGTGAGTGAAGTATAGAGGTTTCTCCTGCCAAAGGTCCTCCCTCTTTTTTCTTGAGGTATGAGGTCTCTTATCCAGGACAGCCATATGTTCGCAGCCATGGATGTGAGTAATTGGGATATAGCAAAGGCCAGGATGAATTGGGAAGATCTATGCCAGCCAAGACTCAGGGATACGATTATAAAGCTCGCCCAAAGAACCCTTCCAGATAGGTTGAACACATTTGTGAGAAGCTTCCTATTTCCAAATTTCTCGATGAGATAAGGAGTTACTATCTGGAGTACCTGTGCTATCAAGGGAAAAGAGGCTGCAACACCTAGCATGAGCTCATCTAATTTGAACATAACTGCAAGGCCTGTGAAAATTGCTCCCTGCGATATCAGCACGTAGAGTACAGAAGAGATTCCCTCTAATATGAAGTATTTTTCTCTTTCCATATCATGGCAATTCTAATTCTCAACGTGGCTTCCCGGAAGCCCCTTTTACAAATATGAATGGTAAAATCGGAAAAACAGAAGTGATAGAATCTCTAAGAGGAGGGAGCTTATGAGGAAGCTCAGCGGTGATGAGATAAGATCGGAGTTCTTGAAATTCTTTGAAAAAAAAGGTCATGAGATCCTTCCGAGTGCATCACTCGTACCAGACGATCCTCAGCTTATGTTCACAGTTGCGGGAATGGTACCCTTTAAACCCATATTTTGGGGAAAAGTTGATCCAGTTTACAAAAGAGTTACAACTTGCCAGAAGTGCTTGCGAACCACGGATATAGAGAACGTTGGGAGAACACCAAGACACCACACTTTTTTTGAAATGCTGGGGAATTTCTCGTTTGGTGATTATTTCAAAAGAGAAGCCATAGAATGGGCTTGGGAGTTTGTAACAGACGTTCTGGAGATACCTGAGGATAGATTGTGGGTAACCATATATGAGGAGGACGATGAATCCTTCAAGATATGGAACGAGGTAGTTGGCCTTCCGGAATGGAGAATCGTTCGTATGGGAGAGAAAGACAATTTTTGGGGACCGGCAGGCCCCACAGGTCCATGTGGCCCGGATTCGGAGATCCATTATCTTTTGGATCCATCATGTGAAGGATGTTCCCCGAAGACTCATGAGGACAAATTTCTCGAGATATGGAATTTAGTTTTCACAGAACTTTACATGGATGAGAATGGGGACTATCACCCACTTGAGAGGAAGAACATAGATACGGGAGCAGGCCTTGAAAGATTAGCAGCGGTTCTTCAGAATACCCCTACAAACTTCGATACGGATATATTTAAGCCGATAATAGAAAGGATACAGGAAGTTTTAGATGTTGAATATGGAAAGAATGAGAAGTCAGATACATCCATTAAAGTTGTAGCAGATCACATAAGGGCAATAACCTTTTTGATAGCCGATGGCGTGTTCCCATCGAACGAAGGAAGAGGCTATGTTCTGAGAAGAATAATAAGGAGAGCACAGCGCTATGTTACACTTCTGAGGAAGAGTGAGCCAGTTCTTTATAAAATTGTCGATGCAGTCGTGCGGAAGATGGGAAAAGTTTATCCAGAGATAGTGGAAAAGCAAGCCCTTGTAGAAGAAATCTTGAAAGCAGAAGAAGAGCGTTTCTTGAAAACGCTAGACCAAGGAATGGGGATGCTAGAGGAACTCCTTGGAAGGGGAAAGATCAGTGGAAGTGATGCTTTTAAACTCTACGACACGTACGGATTTCCAATAGATTTGACGATTGAGATAGCAAGGGACAGAGGAGTTGAGGTTGACGTAGAAGGCTTTAGAAAAGAGATGGAGACTCAGAGAGAGAGAGCGAGAAAAGCTTTGGGAGAGGTTGAATATTCGAGAAAAGAGCATGTGTTCGATGAAATTTTAAAAAGGGTGAGGGTCGAGTTTACTGGATATGAGAAGATGGAAGATGAGTCAGAAATAGTCGCTCTGGTTAGAGATGGAAGAGAAGTTGAGAGGTTGTCTGAAGGGGAAGAAGGAATAGTTGTGGTTGAAAAAACACCTTTTTACGCGGAAAAAGGAGGGCAAGTTGCGGATACCGGGAAGATGGTGTGGGACGGTGGATCTGCAGAGGTCGTGGACGTGAGATCTCCAGCTGAAGGGTTAATCGTTCACTTCTTGAAGATAAAAAAGGGGAACCTGAGAAGAGGAAACAAGATGAGGCTAATCGTTGACAAGAGCAGAAGAAAATCCACCATGAGAAACCATACTGCGACGCATCTTCTCCATGCGGCTCTTAGGAAAGTTCTTGGAAGTCATGTCAGGCAGGCTGGATCTTTGGTGTCTCCCGAAAGGCTTCGTTTTGATTTCACCCATTACAAGGCGCTCTCGGATGAGGAGATAGCCGAGATAGAGAACCTGGTGAACGAAAAGATAATGGAGGCAATCCCTGTGGTGACGGAAATCAAGAGCTATGATGAAGCTGTGAGAGAGGGTGCAATGGCTCTTTTTGAAGAGAAGTATGGTGATACAGTCAGGGTGGTGAAAATAGGAGACTTCTCAGAAGAGCTGTGTGGAGGCACACACGTATCGAACACGGGAGAGATAGGGATGTTCAGGATCGTTTCGGAAGAGGCGATATCCGCTGGAATCAGGAGGATTGTTGCGGTGACGGGATTCGGTGCTCTGGATTACTCAAGAGAGAACGAGAAAATCGTCTGTGATATCAGATCGATTTTGGACGTACCTAAAGAGAAAATCGTCGAGCGTTTGGAAAAGCTCCTGAGGCAGATAAAAGACTACGAGAAAAAGATAAAGGAGCTTCAGACGAAGCAACTTTCAAAGAGTGTCGGAATAGTGAGAAAAGACATAAACGGCGTAAGCTACGCAGTTGTAAAGCTTGAGAATGTCCCTGGAGATGTTCTCAGAAACACCGCAGACAGCCTGCTTTCAAAACTCAAGAGTGGTATCGCGGTTGTCTTCAACGTTTCTGAGAATAAAGTTTCGTTCGTTGTAAAGGTTTCGAAAGATTTGACGGATAGATTTAAAGCGGCCGACTTGGCAAGACGGATGGCCAAGGTTTTGGGCGGAGGTGGAGGAGGAAGAGAAGATTTCGCCCAAGCTGGTGGTAAAGATCAAAAAAAGATAGAGGACGCGATGAAAGAACTAGAGAAAGTTCTCGGGGGGGATTGATATGGGCAGAAAAATGAGGGTTCTCATAGCGAAGCCGGGACTGGATGGTCACGACAGAGGAGCAAAAGTTGTTGCGAGAGCTCTGAGAGATGCAGGAATGGAGGTGATATACACAGGTTTGCGCCAAACCGTCGATCAAATAGTGAGAACGGCAGTGCAAGAGGATGTGGATATAATTGGACTTTCCATACTTTCGGGAGCTCATATGAGGATCTGTGAGAAGATCCTCAAGAAGATGAAGGAGATAGGACTCAGCATTCCTGTGTTCGTCGGGGGGATAGTTCCCCAAGATGATTCAAGGAAGCTCAAGGAAATGGGGATATATGACGTGTTTGGGCCTGGAACACCATTATCTCTTGTGGTCAAAAGGATTAGAGAAGCTGTTCAGAAGGAAGGTGTAGAAGCATGAAGATATACATATCCGTTGATATGGAAGGGCTCGCTGCGATCCACACCTGGAAGGATGTCACTTTTGGGGGCCCTCATTATAAGCAAAAGGAACTTGAGGAACAGCTCAGGTGGGTGCTGGAGGAGATTGTGAAGTACGAGGATGTGGAACTCATCACCGTTGCTGATTCTCATTCAGTTGGAGATAACATTCCTTATTCTATAACGGACATAGATGAGAGAATAGAGCTGATATCTGGTTTCCCAAGGAAGAGATATATGATGGCTGGTTTGGATGAGAGCTACGATAGAGTGATATTCTTTGGGTATCATGCTGGTGTAGGAGCGCTTGGTGCTCTGATGGATCACACATATTCAAGCACAACTTTTCATGGGGTCTGGATAAACGGCATAAGAATGAACGAGGCTCTGATAAACGCCGCTTATGCGGGATACTTGGATGTACCTGTTGCTATGATCGTTGGTGATGCAGCTCTTAGGGAGGAAATGAAAGAATTTCTCGACAGAGTGGTTTTCGTGACCACAAAAGAAGGGCTTGGAAGGTTTTCAGCTAGGTTTGTTTCGAAGAAAAAACTTGAGATGGACATAAGAAGTGGAACAAGCGAGGCCATGAGAAGGAAGAGGGAGGACCTGAGAATATACAGGTTCGAGCCGCCGGTGGAGCTCAAGGTGGAGACTTCCAGGACGGAATTTGCGGATGCTTTAGAAATGATTCCGGGGGTCGAGAGATTAAATGGAAGGGTGCTGAAGTTCATCCATGATGACTATGTTGTGGTATTCGACACTCTTTTAATCATGGCCACCATTGGAAGCATGATGGGGAGGATGCTATGAGGGATTTCGCAGAGAAGACCATATCAAGTAAGGTGGTTTTCAGGGGGAAAGTAATAGAGGTTAGAACCGATGAGGTCCTCCTTCCAAATGGAAAGAACGGTTACAGGGAGATAGTGTATCATCGTGGAGCTGTCGCAGCGGTTCCATATGAAGGTGGGAAAGTCTACTTGGTCAGGCAGTACAGATATGCTGCGAAAAGGCATCTCCTTGAAGTTCCCGCAGGTAAGCTGGACAGTGATGACGAAGATCCAGAATGGAGAATGATCAAGGAACTCCGCGAGGAGATCGGGAAGGAGCCATCAAGGATGGTGAATTTAGGCTACATATATACGTCACCAGGATTTGCAACCGAGAGGATACATATTTACTTCGCATCGGATTTTAAGAATGCCAAGGATAAAGCAGACGAGGACGAATTCCTAGAAGTAGTCGAAATGGACTTCGATCGGGCACTGGAAATGTGCTTGAACGGGGAAATAGTCGATTCCAAAACCATAGTGGCTATTACGAGAGCCAAGAGGTTTCTAGAGGAGGGGTTTTAAGTGGTTAAATTGATAGTGAACGGTGAGGAGAGGGAGATAGACGCGAAAAACTACAAAAACTTTGGCGAACTTGTAGAAGAACTTAAAAAAGAGCACAAAAACATGGTCGTTTCCAAGTTAACAGTCAATGGAAGTGAGATTCCTTTAGCCCGAGTAGATGAACTCCTTGGGGCGACTATGGATGAAGAAGGCTTGACGATAGAGATAGAATTTCGATCCATACGGGAATTTCTCATAGATACCCTCGAGGAGGTTGTTAAGTACGTTGATAACGTCATAAGACTCCTTCCAAAAGTTTCAGAAGATATGATCGTTGATACTCAGAAAGGTTACAGGGCTATAAAGGATTTAACAGATGGATTAACGGCGGTTGAAAACCTCAGGGAGAACACGATGAAAGTTTCCAAGATAACACCGAGCGATGTTGGGATGAAAGACCGGGAAGGCGAAGTTGTCGGGATCCTGAAGAAGTTTGTGGGAGGACTTGAAAAAAGTGACATAATCGATCTGTCGGACATGATAGAGCAGCAATTGCCTGTGGTTTTGAATTACTATAAAGAGTACTTTTCCAAAGTCTTGGAGATTCTCAAATCGAAAGCCAACTGACTGAGAGGTGATCCACTTGCAGCAAAATTGGCAAAGCACATACATCGAGAATATGGTGAAAACGGCGAGCCCTGCTAAGCTCATAGAGCTTCTCTACATGAAAGCTATAGATGTCCTGAAAGAGGCTGAAGAGTTCATAGAGAAGAGAGATTACGTTAACGCCAACGAAAAGATTAAGAGAGCCCAAGATATAATCATAGAGCTCAATTTGTCCCTGGATGTTGAGAGGGGAGGGCAAATCGCTCAAAATCTCAGAGCACTTTACAATTACATGTTCCAGAGGTTAATAGATGGCAATGTGAAAAAGGATGTTAAGGCTGTTGAAGAGGTGAAAAGCTTTCTGAATGAACTTCTTCAAACTTGGAGGGAAGTGATGAAAAAAGTGGGTAATACAGTGGAAACCTCCTCCAAGAAAAAGCAGGGAGGGCTCGATGTCAGCCTGTAAGGTGGTGATACTATGGAGAAGGTAGTTACCCTGAGTGAGTATCCACTCGTGGATTTCGTGAATCTTGTCAATCTAATCTTCTCAGATTACGCAATTCCAATAAACTGGAATGTTCTAGATTTTCGGTTGGACGCACGAGAGAATTCCCTCTCTTTTGGGAACTCTTTCGTCTTTTTAGAGAACGATTCCCCGGTCGGATTTGTCGTGACGGGTGTGAGGAGAGACGTTGGAAGAATAGATGCTATGGGAGTTATCAGGGAGAAAAGGGGAACAGGTTTAGCACAAAAAGTTCTTCAGTACGCCATAGAGAATCTCGAGTGGGTTGGTGTTAAAAGGATCCTGCTGGAAGTAGCGGCGAATGATGCAAGGGCGGTTCGGTTTTATGAAAAAAGTGGCTTTCGTCAAATCAGGAAGCTTTACACGGTTGCCATACGACCTGAGGATTTCGTGAAACAGAGCGATGGAAAATTCTTCAAAACAGAGGTGAAATGGATTTACCGGTCGGCTGTGGAGGCGCAAGTGAACATTCCAAGGAAGCCAAACTGGCAGCGAGAACCCATAACACTTCTCCTGTCTGATGGTAGATATAACATGGAAAGAGTGATAACTTCCAATGAGGAAGGTTATGTTGTTTGGGGAGAAACTTCTGATAGCTCTTTCATAGTTGACGCTTCACCTGTGGAAAATCCCGAGCTCTTTCAAGCCATCCTGGCTTCTTCTGTCAACTGGGTTTTCTCCACAACTGGAAAGGGAATTATAACCATGTCATCTGTTCCTGAGGATGATCCGTTATATGACAACGCCATAAAAGTCGGCTTTAAGACTGTTTTCGAGCAGATTGAAATGTGCTTCAGATTGCCTTCGTAATTTCTTCAAACTTCCTTAACAACACCTCCTTCACGCGAGTGGTAAAATGAAATTCAGGCCTTCCACCTATTCCATCTCGGGAGGAAATGCTGTGAAAGAGGGAATTCTAAACGCTATAAGGAATCGGGTTGATGATAAAGTATGGAGGAAATGGTTTTCATCTTTTGATGTTCAAACCATCTCGGACAATGAGGTGGTCTTTGTTGTATCAAACCTCTTCATGAAAGACTGGCTTGAAAAGAAGTACAAACGAGTCATAGAGAACGCCATAAAGGATGTTGTAGGCGAGAGGATCCCTTTTAAAATAGAGTACTGCGCTTCTTCTACCGTGAATCTGAAAGAGCATAGAAAGCCTAGTTTGCCACCTCCTGAAGATACGAATGTTAACCCGAATCTCAAATTCGACAATTTTGTCGTAGGCGGAGGAAATAAAGAAGCTTACAGGTTTGCCGAGAAGATTTCTAAAGAGCCGGGAAGATTTTCCCCACTGTTTATCTATGGCGGTGTTGGAGTTGGGAAAACGCATTTACTCCATGCCATAGGAAATGAGATATATTTCAGAAACTCCAGGCTGAAGATCATATACACCACGAGTGAGAGATTCATGAATGAAATGATAAGAGCCTTAAAGGAAAATCGCATCCAGAAATTCAAGGAGAAGTACAGAAATGTGGATGTGCTTTTGATGGATGATGTGCAGTTTTTGATGGGGAAAAATGGGGTTCAGTTTGAGCTTTTCAACACGTTTAACGAGCTAATGGACAAGAAGAAGCAGATGGTTTTTTGCTCCGATAGGTCTCCCGATAGGCTTCAGGATTTTCAGGATAGGTTGATTTCCAGGTTCAGAATGGGGATAGTGACTGAAATGGAAATCCCCGATGTTGATACCAGAAAGAAGATAGCTAGGAAGATAGTCGAAGTAGAAGGGGGATCTCTGAAGGGGGAGATTCTGGATTTTCTCGCGGAGAATGTGGATGGATCTCTAAGAGAGCTCAGAGGGGCAATAATAAAGTTAATAGCCTATCAAGAGATTGAGAGAAAAGAGCTGAATCTTTATGGTGCTATAGGAATAGTTGGGAATTTGCTGAAAGGTTCTTCAAAAGTTGATTTCTCTGAGAAGCTCCTTGCAACCTTGGCAGTTGTATTCGACGTTTCTCCCTCTGAAATAAAGGGAAGGAGTAAAAAAGTCTCGGCAATCTTGGCGAGGCAGATCGGCATATACTTTGCAAGAAAATACCTTAAACTCTCAGCGAGTGTCGTTTCAAAGACATTTAATCGCTCTCCATCTGTGATTTCTTCAACTGTTAGAAAAACCTCCGAGAAAATCAGTAGGAATCCACTTATGGAAAGTTACGTTCGAAAAATTCTTTCCCACATGAGCCCAGCTATAGGGAGAGATCTCTAAATCTCTCCAAAATGGTAATGCTTTCTTATGGGCTTGATAACTTTCCAGGTGCACTTCGTTCCTTTCTTAAAGGTAACGAGGTCTCCTGTCCCGAATTTCACCTTTCCTCCGTCGTCTAGTGTAACCTCCACTTCACCTTCAATTACATAGAAGGTTTCATCTTCATCGTAGTACCAATCGAATTCGCTCGCCTCTTTCTCCCAAATTGGCCAGTTGAACACTCCCAACTTTTCCAACTCATCTTTCGATGGCTTTTTAACAACAGCCTTTTCACTCATCTTTTAACCCCCTTTCTGGTTTTTCCAGGAACGTATTCTATAACTACACGTCTGTACGGCTCAACACCAACTGAGTAGCTGGCCACCCTTTTGTACTTTTTGACGATCTCATGGACTATTCGCCTTTCAAAAGGGAACATTGGGTCCAGCGTGACCTTCCTCTTGCTCCTCAGAACCTGCCTTATAGCGTCTTTGGCTATGATTTCGAGCTGTTTTTTCCTCCGTTCTCTGTAATTTCCGGCGTCTATCACAACGTTCAGTTTAACATCGCTGAGTCTATTTAAAAATATCGATGAAATATGCTGAAGAGCTCCCAAGGTTTTCCCGTGCTTTCCTATGAGTTTCCCCACACCGGTGCCCCCCAAAGTAACGAAATATGTTTTTCCATCCGAGTCTATGGAGATCAGATCTACTCCGCCAGTTTTCTCTAAGATTACTTCTAAAAATTTCGAGAGTTTCCTTTCGAAGTATTTTTTTTTGAAAATCACTTTCACTTCCGCCATCTTGGAGAACATACCCAGAAATCCCTTCGACCCTTTTTCCACAACATCGATTTCATACTCGTCATCTAGGAGGGAATATTCGTTGACAACCTTTTGAACTGCTTCTTCCACTGTTTTACCGCTCGTTATAACTGTCTTCATCAGTTCACCTCCTCAAGATTTCTTGGTGAGACCGAGCAGTTCCCTAACCGTTAGTCCTTTTATCTTGTATTTCCTGTAAATGTAGTAAGTTATCACCAACTGAATAATGGTGTTGGTGGCGTAATACAAGAACAGTCCTGAGGGAAGTGATATGAAAAGAAACGGGAATATGATGGACATCATTATCCCCTGCCAGGCACTTCTAGTATCTTGACTGGTTATCAGGGTTGAGTAGAAACTGGCGATAACTGTTATGAGAACGAGCAATATGTTAGCTTTGAAACCGCCAGCTGATAGATCTTTCCATACGAGGAACCCCTTTCCATAGGCGAACTCCTCTTGGAAATGTCTGAGAACCCCCCAGAGCATGAAGAATATTGGAAGTTGTATGAGTAGCATCAGGCAGCCACCCATCGGATTAACGCCCTTTTCTCTGTAAAGTTTCATGAGCTCCTCTTGTTGCTTTCTAGGATCTTTGTACTTCTTCCTTATCCATTCCACATCCTTCTGGATCTTCCTCATATTTATCATAGATTTCGTTTGAGCGTGATAGAGGGGGTACAATATAAGTCTTATAATAAAGGTGAACAAGATTATCGCCCAGCCGAAATTTCCGGTGATCTTGTACAAATACTCAAAGAACCACACCATCCAGTAGAAGACCACATCGTAGGCGTTGTACATATCCTTTAATTCTTTCATTATGTTCTCATAATATTCTGGGAAGGCACCTTTTATAAGATCTTGTTTCCCCGGTCCCAGAAAAACTTTCACATTCTTCGAGATTGCTATTCCAGGTTCTAGCATCTTTCCGTCGAATTCCGATATAGATACGTATTTTTTGGGGGAGAAGGACATGAATATGTTGCTTGCATATCTGTCATTGCTGGGGTACCAAACCCGAGGTAGCTTTATCTCTGTTGCTTCACTAAGCGCAACCGTAAATTCGTAATAAGGTCCGTCTATGAAGTGAAAAGTCTTGGTGTACCCTCTGTACTTGAACTGAAGATAAACATCTTGATCTTCCTTCCAAGCCTTGTAATCAGTTGGAGTGGATGGGGTATCAAATCCGTCGGAATCATAGGAGTATATGAGCCTTTTCTGATGATACACACTCTCCAAGTGGCCAGAGGTGGAAAACTCATATTTTATGAACCTACTTTCAACGGTTATGAGGTTACCTTGAACCGTGTAGTTCAGAGGCAGTGCAACGATAGGCACGATCATCAAGAGCAGCGTGATTTTCCTCAACTCTTATCCCTCCTTACTGTGAAGAAGTGGAACTCTTCTGGAACGGGATCATATCCACCCTTATTCAAAGGGTTACATCGAAGAACACGCCTGAAGCCCAAGTACAGCCCCTTGATCACCCCAAACCTTTCAACAGCTTGCAAAGTATAATTTGAGCAGGTTGGATAGAACCTGCATGAGGGTGGAAACAACGGAGATATGAATTTTTGGTAAAACTTTATCAAAAGGATTATTATCTTCTTCATCTTATTTTCTCCAAAAGGTCCATGGTGATTTCCAAGATGTTTGGATATTTCGCACCCTTCAGCTCCTTCGCTTTTTCTCTGAACAGAAATACCGCATCTATATTCGGAAACTTTTCTTTGTTCAACCTGTAAACTTCTCTCATCAGTCTTTTCAATCTGTTCCTGAAAACAGCCTTGCCAACTTTCTTTCTAACAATAATGGCTATCCTAGGGTGATCAAGTCCATTCTCCAAGTAAACCAACCTTAAATATTCGTTAAAGACGGATTTCCCCTCTGAGAAGACCCTTCTGAAGTCACGCTTGAGCTTCAGGCGCTCTTCACGAGTTAAACGGCGAGTCTCCACCTACCCTTTCTCCTCCTACGTCTGAGAATCTCTCTACCGGACTTGTTTTTACTTCTCACGAGAAATCCATGCGTTCTCTTTCTCTTCCTGCGTGAAGGTTGGTAAGTTCTTTTCACGATTCATCCCCCCTAAGCCTTTTTGATCCTTCGGTATATTACAACAAACGTCCTCCATCGTCTACAACCTGATCTTCAAGCCTCTATTCGCGATCTCAGATTTAATTTCCTCAATGCTGGGAAAGGATGATGTGGTTCCTTTTCTCGATACGGTTATGGAAGCGGCAAGTGCAGCTAGTCTGGCGCTTTCTTCATCATCCATTCCTTTCAGTCTTCCATAGATGAAAGCGGCGTTGAAAGAATCCCCCGCACCTGTGGTGTCAACGGTGCTTGATTTGAAAGCTGGAATGTCCAGGATTCTCTTTTCCAAGTACACTTTGGCCCCCTTTTCACCCATCTTTGCGATGACACTTTCCACACCCTTCTTAAAAAGATGTTTTACAGCCTTCTCTGAGCTGCTTTTCCCTGTGATCTGGAGGAGCTCCCGCTCGTTCGGAGATATATAATCGAAATAGTAAAAGGCATCCCAAGGAATGTCCGAAGGGTATGAAGGGTCCACGTAAACCATCATACCGGCTCGTTTTGCCATGGAGGAGAGTTCAAAAATAGTGTCTGCTGGTATTCCAAATTGTATGAACAGCGCGTCTCCTTCTTCAGCCAGTGTCCAATCGATCATCTCAGGCGAGAAGGCCTCATTCACTCCCGGATAGTTGAGCATAGTGTTCTGACCGTCTTTCGTCACGGCTATTGCGGTTCTTCCACTGTCTCCCTCGCACCTCTTGAGATGCGACGTGTCCACTCCAAATTCTCCGAGTTTTTTCACAATGAACTCTCCAAAGATGTCGGTTCCTACACATCCGGTTATCATCACGTCAACTCCGAGTTTTTTCAAAGCAACCGCCACGTTTGAAGCCTTTCCCCCGAGCTCCATCATCGATTCTTTAGCGATGTTGTTTGAAAAAACCTCTAAAGAGTCAAGGTAGTAGAATATGTCCACGTTTAGCTTCCCTGCTACGATGACTTTCTTCACTTTATTTCACCCCTTATCATGTCGAGAAGCTTCATCTTCACTCCTTCCGCAGCGACTCTCACAGCGTTCTTTATGGCTAGCCTATCGGAGTTTCCATGGGCTTTCACAACGATGCCGTTTACACCGAGTATGAATGCTCCACCGTACTCTCTGGCATCAAGTAGCCTCTTGAATCTGTCAAAAGCTTTCTTCATCATCAGAGCGCCTAGCATCGAGAGAAATCCCGTCTCCTTCACCGATCGCTTTAAAACAGCTGCAACGAGTTTTCCAACACCTTCCATTGTTTTCATAGCCACATTTCCGACGAATCCATCCGTAACCACGACGTCAACTACACCGGTGTTTATGTCCCTTCCCTCGACATTTCCATAAAAAGCCTGACCAATCCTATCCTTCAAAAGCCTGTAGGCTTCTTTCACAGTATCAGTTCCCTTGATCTCTTCCTCCCCTACATTCAAGAGTCCGACTTTTGGATCTCTCTTTCCAAGGATCTTAGCGTACGCAATTCCCATGATCGCAAAATCCACTAGGTGCTCTGGCCTTACCGCGACATTTGCTCCGTTATCTATTAAAATTGTGAAGCCGTTTATGGAGGGAACTGGTACAGCCAAAGCTGGCCTCTCTATACCCTCCAATTTCCCCAATATGCTGGTTGATCCTAAGAAAAGTGGTCCAGTTCCACCAGCACTAACAAATGCATCTATCTTTCCAACCTTTAGATATTCTAACCCTAGGTGCATAGAGGAACTTCTCTTCCTGAGGACTTCCAATGGCTTTGAATCCATTCTCAAGTCATCGCCGGACGGGACGACTTCAAATCCTGGTAATCTCTGTTTCAACATCGATTCGTTTCCAAATGCTACTATGTCCACATCGAGATCCTTTGATGCCAAAAGGGCGCCTTCGATTATTTCAGAAGGCGCCCTATCGCCGCCCATTATGTCCAGCCCTATCCTCGGCTTCATGCTATCACTCCGCTACCTCGAAAACCTGCCTTCCTTTGTAATACCCACAATTTAGGCAGACTCTGTGAGGTAGCTTTGGTGCGCCACAATTCGGGCAAATTTCGTAGGCCACACTTGCGGCTCTGTATATTTTCGCTCTCTTTTTGTGTGTCCTACTTCTGGATCTCTTCTGCTTTGGAACGGCCATGGTTCACCCCTCCTCAAGCTTTTTCTTGATCTGTGCCAATGCGGCAAATTTGTTACTTCCGACGAGGAATTCCTTCTCTCTGTCACAAACGTGATCTGGATGCTCGTTTAAATTCACGCCACAATATGGGCATAATCCCTTACAATCTGGTTTGCACAAAACTTTTTGTGGGACTTCTACCACCATAGCCTCTATTATCCTGTCGGATAGATCCACCACCGGGCTTGTATAGTATATCACGTTTCTGAGATTTTCAAGGTGAATTTCCCTCTCCACATTCTCATGGATCCTCTTAACGTATATAGCTTCTATAGTTCCGTTTATCTCCACTCTTACAGGTGTCAAACATCGCGTACACGGATGCTGAATAGCAGTCCTCACATACCCTCCAATCACAAACCCTTCTCTCGCTTTGGCTACGACCACCTTCACCTTGATATCCTCCAAAAATGGCATACATCCTGCTTCCAGATCTAGGCAATCCAGTTTGAAAATACCCTCTAGTATTCTCCTCTTTTTTATGCTGGATAAATCCACTTTCCAACTCATCTAACCCCTCCAACACATATTAAACCATGAGGACTTCTCAATCAATCGGGAGAAGTCTCATCTGGTGCTTTTAGGGTAAATTGTTTCCACGAATTCAAACCTTCCGTTCCTCACGATATCCACCACCACTGGCTTGACGACGTTACCATTCTCGTCTATCGTTATTCTTCCAGTAACGCCTTGAAAGTTTCTGATCTTTCTGATGTTCTTGGCTATTTCTTCCGGATTAGAGCTTCTCGCCATCTCCATAGCTTTTAGAAGTACCATGTAAGCATCATAGGTAAGTGCGGCAATTGCTGAGGGGGTCTCCTTGTACTTTTTCTCATACTCCGTGGTGAACCTCCTTGAGATCTCATTTGTAGCAACACTAGGGTGGTAATGAGTTGTGAAATACATCCCTTCAGCTGCCTTGCCTCCGATTTTGATCAAATCCGGACATTCCACACCGTCCCCTGCGAGAAATTTCCCATTGAATCCCATCTCCCTGGCTTGCCGTACTATCAATGCCGCCTCCTTGCAGTATCCGGAGATGTATATGGTGTCGGCATCAAATTGCATGGCTGCGGCGATTTGAGTCGAAAAGTCTTTATCCACGCTTCTGTAAAACACTCTCAGTATTTTCACCCCTTTTCCTCCAAGCTTTTGAAACTTTCTGGAGAAGAAGTTCGCAAGTCCTACGCTGTAATCCTGATCAACGTTGGCGAACACCACAATTCTTCGAGATCCCATCTCCTCATAGGCGAATCTCGCAGCGGCAGCTCCTTGAAATGAATCCGTGAAACAGACCCTGTTTATATATTTCCAACTTTGGGTCACCAGTGGATTGGTAGATGAAGGTGAGATCACAGGTATGTGTTTTTCCTCTGCTATAGGTGCCCCAGCTAGAGTGTTTCCGGAACTCATCGCTCCTATTATTGCAACAACTCCTTTCTCGTATATGAGCTTTCGAAAGGCTTCAGCGGACTTGGATTTTTCACTCTTGTTATCAACAAGTATGAGTTGTATCTCTTTCCCTAGAACATCGTGCTTTTCCTCGTACGCCAGATTAAGGCTGTTCCAAGCTGCTTCACCGGCGTCCAGAAGACCTCCTGTCATCGGTAACACAACTCCGATTTTTATAACAGCCAGAGAAATCACAGAAAGCAGTGCAAAAAACACTGCGATGAATTTCATTTTCATCACCTCCAAATGCTTTGTGAATTTCTCCCTGGTATTTTTATCACTTGAGGCGGTTTCTAACAAACCCTCTTTCGTAGAGTTCATGGAGTTTCTCGATGTCTGATCTTTCTAGAAGCTTTGCCGCATCTTTACAGATTCCCAAGGAGTCCAGATAGTCTGACCACGGATCTAATCTCCTTATTGGATAATTCACATCGAAATCCATGCCATTTCCAGCTAGCTCTATGACCTTCTCAATAGGGAGATCAAATTTCTTAGAGGCAAGATGCGCGCCGAAAAGGTCTACACCAAAATCGTTGGCGATCCTCACGATTCTTTCAGGGTTATCAACACCTTTTAGTATTCCAGAAATTCCTTTCTTCAGTTTTCCAACCATCGCCACGCAACTTATTGGGCAGCCATAACATGGATGTCCTACTTTTTCTGTCCTGAAAATTTCGGCCTTGAGTTTCTCACGAATCCCAGATGCAAATTTCAAGAAGGATTTATTCTCACATTTCAGCTGCTCAGGATAAAACACCAGAGCTTTTATTCCCATTTCATAGAGCTTTTCCCCTGCACCTTTCCCGAATGACCTGAAGTTCTCGGAAATCACAGATGATATTCCCACTCTTTTTTCCCCTGCTGGGCCAACTACTATGGATTTTCTTCCACGTCTTTCGAGCTTCTTCGAAACATCTGACACTTTTTCTCCGATAAAACCATCAGCTTTTTCAAAAAGCACCTGCGTTTTTCTGAACGCCAGGATGAATTTTTCTCTAGATTTCCCAACGATCGACACGGCATCTATTCTGTATCCCTTTATATAAGCCCCTATGAATCCCCCTATGGAGGATATATGAACCCCATGTCTGGTCTCCGTTCCGATGGAATACCGCCCGCCTGTAGGAGCCGGGGTACCAGTTAGAAGTCCAGGAGATATGATGAAGGACTCCGGATAGATCGAAAAAAGCTCCCTTGTCAAGGAGCTTCCACCTATGGAATCCAAGTTCAAATTTTCGATGTAGAAGGATCTTTTCTCAACATCCACTAAAAGAATCCTTTTCAAAACTCTTTGAACGTCTCTCCTTTAGCACCGCATATTGGACATTTATCTGGAGCTTCACCTTCAACGGTGTATCCACATATTGGACATATGTATATCTTCTTATTTTCATAGTCCTCTCCTTTTTCCAGCTTCTCTTCTGCCCTCTTGTACATCTCAACATGAATCTTTTCAGCTTCAAGTGCAAATCTTGTACTTATCTGAGCACCCCTTTCCCCCTGAATTTTCGCCGCTTCGTTGTAAATCGGGTACATTTCTTCCACCTCGAACGTTTCACCATCTATGGCTGTTCGGACATTTTTCACATCTTCTCCAATTCCACCAAGTTCCCTGAGGTGGTTCCTCGCATGAACATACTCCGCGTAGGCTATGGCCCTGAACAACCTGGCGAGATTTTTCCTTCCCCGCTTTTCCGCCTCTTCAGCGAATATGGTGTATCTCATGTGCGCCATGGATTCTCCGGCGAAGGCTTCCTCTAAAAACCTCTTTGTCATCTTTCTCATTACCTCACCTCCCTCGAAGATTCTACAGAAGTTGGAGTGAGATTTCCAAATTGTGGGAAAATGTTTTAGAATACACTACATGACTAATCCAAAGTTAGGGGTGGAATAAATGGATGCAAGAATGGTTAATGCGCTTATCACCTCTGTTGCCAACATATTCACCCAGGTGTTGCAGCTTGAGCCGAAGCTTGGGAGACCACAAGTTTCAAGAGAAATCGAACCCAGATATTCGATAGTAACGGTTCTAGGATTTGTAGGGGATATAGAGGGAAACATGATATATTCGTTCAACGAGAAGACGGCGATCAGAATCGTCTCCAAAATGATGGGTATGGAATATGGCCAGCTTGATGAGCTGGCTCTATCGGCACTTGGAGAGCTTGGAAACATGACAACTGGTGCGCTTGCGATGAATCTCGAAAAGATAGGTTACAAGACTGATATAACTCCTCCAACGGTTGTAACCGGTAAGGAGATAAAGGTTTCAGTTGAGGGTGTCATATTGCGTCTTCCCGTCCAGCTTTTCAGTCCAGATGATGTAGAGCTCAACCTAGTTGTGAAAAAATGAAGGGCTTCAGAGACTTTGTGAAATTTAATTTGATAACGGCTTTTGGAGCTACAGTCGTGGCGAATATCGCGGTAGTAGGTTTTATCGGATGGCTGATAGATAGGTACACTTTCAACAACAAGGTTATATTCATAATATCGCTGTTCCTTGGAACAGTTTCAGGTGTGTACAACGGCATCAGGGAGCTTTTGAAAGAAGCTGAAAGGTATGAAAAACTTGATAGGAAAGATGATAACGATAATGATGATTCTGATAGCAGCTGAATGTTTGATAGCTGTATTTTTTTATCCGAAGTTCTCTCTGGGTGTGTTGATGGGAGGTGGTGGAGCTTTAGTAAATCTATTCTCCTTATGGTATGATATAAATCGAGCCGTTGAGAGAAGAAAAACCCCCAAAGGATTCATTGGAAGATACGTTTTTAATGCAGTTTTGATGCTATTAGGGGGGTTGATTTCTTTAAGTGCTCTTCTAGGGGTTTTTGTTGGGCTCGTTAATCTGAAAATTTCTGCTTACCTTCTGGGCTGGAGGGGAAGAATGTGAGTAGAAAGGACAAGATATTTCTCGCTGTAGTTTTTGGGGCTTACACGATGGCTTGGATCATAAATTTGAAGTATATCCCTCCAGTTGGCGAGGCCTTCAAAACCTTGGGGCATAGGTGGGTTGTCAGTCTAGGAAGTTTTTCTTTTAACCCTGTTACCATCATAAATGCCTCAATAGTCTTCCTGGTAATACTGTGGTTTGCACTCTCCGTGAGAGATCTAAAGCTCATTCCAGACAGAAAGCAGTCAATTCTCGAGTGGCTTTTCAACACGTTTTACGAAATGGTTGAAGACACCGTACCGGACCCAAAGTTCGTTCGCCCCACTTTTGTGATAGCGATGACAGTCTTCATCTTTGTTTGGACTTCAAACATGCTCGCGAGTTTTCCAGGTGTGGTGTTTGTTGGTTGGGAAAATGGAAAGTTAACGGAAATAGGACTTTTCACCGACACTTGGCAAGCACCAACAGCGGATTTAAACACGAATTTGACGTATGCCTTGATGGTTTTCGTGATCAGCCATGCATTTGCGATAAAAGCCAAAGGATTTAAAGCATGGCTGAAGAGTTGGTTTGAACCCAACGCTATAATGATGCCGATGAATCTGATAGGAGAGCTGGCAAAGCCCATTTCTCACTCTTTGAGGCTTTTTGGAAACATAGCTGGTGGAGCAATTTTGACGTATATATTTACGTACATGATCAAGTACTTCCTGTTACCGGTCTTTTTATGGGGATTCTTTGGGATATTTGTAGGAACAATTCAGGCTTTGGTCTTTTCCATATTGGTGATCGCTTATATAAGTGCACAATTAACTTGAGGGAGGGATCTTCATGGATAAGATGGATCTCGCGCAGGCTATATATCTGTTAGGGAAAGCTATCGGTGCTGGGCTAGCTATGGGAATTGGTGCTATAGGTCCTGGCGTAGGAGAAGGTAACATTGGAGCTCATGCTATGGACGCCATGGCGAGGCAGCCTGAGATGATGGGTGCCATAACGACGAGAATGCTCTTAGCTGACGCGGTCGCTGAGAGTACAGGAATATACTCCCTTTTGATAGCCTTTCTGATAATCTTTGCCCTCTGAGGGGGAGAGGTATATGAATGCCATGAAGCCTCAGTTGATAAATTTCAATTGGACTTCTGTTGTGATGCTGTTGATGCTACTTATGCTCATGTATATCCTGTATAAGCTCTTGTACAAGCCTTTTTTCCACATAGCAGACGAGAGAAGAAGAAAGGTGGAAGAGGATATATCTTCAGCTGAAAGGGCAAGGAAAGAAGCGGAAGATCTCAGAGCTCAGATGGAGGATGAACTCAGAGAGGCTAGAAAGACGGCAGAAGAGATCGTGAGCAGGGCCAGAAAAGAGGCGGAAGAAATCGTAAACGAGGCGAAGGATAGAGCTAAGGAGGAAGCGGGCAGGATAATAGAATCGGCCAAGAAACAGGCTGAAGTGGAAAAGGGAAAGGTTCTAGAGGAAGTGAGGTCGAAAGCTGGGGAACTTGCAGTGGCACTGGCAATGAAAATATTGTCCGGCGTTCTGGATGAGAAGGCTAAAAGGGAATATTTAATTAGGATGATCGATAAGGAGCTGAAAAAATGAAGTACTCCGCTGTTGCGGGGAGATATGCCAAAGCTCTACTCGATGTCGCCATAGGTCTGGAAAAGGAAGAAGAGTATGGCTTGCTCCTTGAAATAGTTGCAAGGGCATATGATTCTCTGAAGGATTTCTTCGATGATCCGACGATAAATCCTTTGAAAAAGCACGAGAAGATCCTCTCTCTGTTGAAAGGTGTTGTCAGTGTTGACAAGCCTTTTGAGAACTTCCTGAGAATCGCTTTTGAAAGGAAAAGACAGAGGTATTTCCCGTTGATGGTGGCTCTTTACAGGGATATGAGAATAGAGTCCGAGGGCAAAATCCCGGTGGAGGTTTATACCCCTCAAGAACTTTCTGAAGAGGAGAAGGAGATTCTCGCTAAATTTGTTAAGAAGCATTCTTTGAGAGAGCCAGTCTTTAGGGAGCACATATCGGATGGTCTTATAGCTGGCGTGAGGTTGGAATTTCAAGGTATGACCTACGACATAAGCGTCAAAGGGAGGCTCCTTAAGATGGTCAAAGGGATATTCGGAAAGGGGTGATACTCCTTGAGACTTTCGCCTGGAGAACTCACCAAAATACTCGAGCAGAGAATAAGTGAGTTTAAGGAAGAAATAGGTCTCGAAGACACGGGAAAGGTTATACAAGTTGGGGATGGGATAGCAAGGGTCTACGGACTGAACAACGTCATGGCCAATGAGCTTGTGGAATTCGTTGAAACAGGTGTCAAGGGCTTGGCTTTCAACTTGGAAGAAGACAACGTGGGAATAATAATATTAGGAAAATATGAGAACATAAAAGAAGGATACACGGTTAGAAGATTGAAAAGGATCATACAGGTCCCAGTTGGTGAGGAACTTCTCGGAAGAGTTGTTAATCCACTGGGAGAACCCATCGACGGTAAGGGGCCGATAGATACTAAAAATTTTAGGAACGTTGATGTCAAGGCCCCTGGGGTTATTTACAGAAGGCCTGTGGATACACCTCTTCAGACTGGCATAAAAGCGATAGACTCGATGATCCCCATTGGAAGAGGACAAAGGGAACTCATAATAGGGGATAGAGGAACTGGAAAAACCGCCATTGCTGTCGACACTATAATAAATCAAAAAGGGCAAGGGGTTTACTGCGTGTACGTCGCGATAGGTCAAAAGTCGGCAACTGTTGCGAGAATCATAGACAAACTGGAGCAGCACGGTGCGATGGAATACACAACAATCGTCGTTGCATCCGCATCTGATCCCGCATCCTTACAGTATCTAGCACCTTATGCTGGAGCGGCTATGGGAGAGTATTTCATGTTTAGCGGAAAGGATGCCCTGGTTGTGTACGATGATCTGTCGAAACACGCTGTGGCTTACAGGCAACTCTCACTCCTTTTGAGGAGACCTCCCGGAAGAGAGGCATATCCTGGGGATATCTTCTATCTGCATTCCAGGTTGCTAGAGAGGGCAGCTAGACTCGATGAAAGGTACGGTGGAGGATCCATGACCGCCTTGCCGATAATTGAAACCCAGGCGAATGACGTTTCCGCGTACATACCCACCAACGTCATATCCATAACGGATGGGCAGATCTATTTGGAACCAGGTCTATTTTATGCTGGCTTTAGACCTGCAATAAACGTCGGACTCTCGGTTTCAAGAGTCGGAGGAGCGGCGCAGATAAAAGCTATGAAAAAGGTCGCCGGGATGCTCAGGTTGGACTTGGCTCAGTACAGAGAACTGGAAACGTTCGCTCAATTTGCAACCGAACTTGATCCGACAACGAGAGCTCAGATAATTAGAGGGCAACATCTCATGGAACTTCTGAAGCAGGAGCAGTACCAACCTATGACTGTTGAAGATCAGGTTGTTGTAATTTATGCGGGAATAAACGGATATCTGGATGACCTTCCTGTGGATTCTGTGAAGAAGTTCGAGAAGGAATTTTTAAGATTCATGAAAGATGAGCATAAAGATATCCTGAGCGACATAAGGGAATCAAAGGATCTCACGGAAGAGACGGAAGAGAAATTGAAGAAAGCCATAGAGGAGTTCAAAGAGGATTTCAAGAAGGAGATAGGGGTTGAAGCCTGATGAGTAGAGGTAGACTCAGAGCGATAAAGAAGAAAGTTGAAGCAACAAAGAGCTTGATGAAGATAACCCGTGCCATGGAGATGGTGGCGAGGGCTAAAGTCAGAAAACTCGAGAGGGAATACAGGAAGTTCAAGGATTATCTTGCTGAACTTGAGAGGATAAGACAAAAGCTTCCACTAAAGGGCATGGAAAATCCCCTAATTTCGGGTACTGGGAAGAAACTTCTGATGGTTGTGAGCTCGGATATGGGACTTTGTGGGGCATTCAACTCTGAGATTCACAGAGCAGCCGAAGAGAGGGCGAATAACATCACGGATTTTGCAGGATACATAGTTTTGGGAACTAGGGGGGTTTCTCACTTCAGGAAAATGAACCTGTTAAAGGGGTACGAAAAGCTCTATGATGTACCCAATATGAAGGTTGCTTCTGAGATTGCCGATTATCTGATCTCCATGGTGAAAAGTGGAGAGGTTGGGAAAATTGAGGTTGTTTATGGAAAGTTTTTGAATGCTCTCATACAGCGCCCTGAGTTGGATACACTTGTACCTGTTGAGGTATCAAGTGGAGATGAAAGCGTGGAATTCGAGCCAGATGTTGATAAAATGGTCAATCCTTTCCTCTTTTTCTACATATCGTCAAAGATATTGGGGTACATGTTTGAAACCAAGGTAAGTGAGTATTATGCAAGACAAAATGCAATGAAGAATGCAACTGATAATGCGAATGAGATGATAAGGACTCTGACGCTGGAGTACAACAAAGCTAGGCAGGCATCTATCACACAGGAAATAATCGAGATAGTGAACGGAGCAGAGGCTCTTAAAGAAATAGAAGAGGCTGGATGAGGGGTGATTTAGGTGGCCAAAGGAACCAAGGGGAAGGTAGTCAGAGTGATAGGACCCGTCGTTGACATCAGGTTTCCAGAGGGAAAACTTCCGGATATCTTCAATGCCCTGGAGCTTGTAAATCCTCAATCTGGACAAAAGCTGGTTTTGGAAGTGGAGCAGCTTCTTGGAGATAATGTTGTCAGAACCGTTGCTATGGATACCACTGACGGTCTTGTGAGAGGCCTCGAAGTTGTTGACACCGGGGCTCCGATAAAGGCACCAGTTGGTAGGAATATATTGGGAAGAATGTTCAACGTCATGGGCGAACCGATAGATGAGAAAGGGGAAGTTCCAGCTGACGATTGGTGGCCTATACACCGCCCTGCTCCAAAGATAACAGATCAAAAGGTTGAGGTTGAAATTCTGGAGACCGGTTTGAAAGTCATAGATCTACTCGCACCTTTTCCAAAGGGAGGAAAGATAGGGTTCTTCGGAGGTGCAGGAGTTGGCAAAACAGTTCTCGTCATGGAGCTTATAAGGAACATAGCGATAGAACACAAAGGTTTTTCCATGTTTGCGGGAGTCGGTGAGAGAACAAGAGAAGGGAATGACCTTTGGCTTGAGATGCAAGAAGCTGGGGTTCTTGAAAACACCGTTCTTGTGTTTGGGCAGATGAACGAACCACCTGGAGCTAGGTTCAGGGTTGCATTGACTGCTCTGACAATCGCTGAATATTTCAGAGATGTTGAGAGAAGAGATGTTCTTCTGTTTATAGATAACATTTTTAGGTTTGTCCAGGCAGGCTCTGAAGTCTCTGCACTCCTTGGAAGAATGCCATCAGCAGTTGGATACCAGCCCACCCTTTCAACGGACATGGGAGAGCTTCAGGAGAGAATCACATCGACTAAAAACGGATCAATTACATCTGTTCAGGCAATATACGTTCCAGCTGACGACATCACGGACCCAGCACCGGCTACCACGTTTGCGCATCTAGACGCCTTTGTGGTCCTCGCCAGAAGAAGGGCGGAGCTGGGACTTTATCCAGCTGTTGATCCTCTCGACTCCTCCTCCAAAGTTCTTGACCCAACGGTCGTTGGAGAAGAGCATTACAGGGTCGCCAGAGGAGTTCAAGAAGTCCTTCAAAGGTACAGAGACCTTCAAGATATAATAGCGATTCTCGGGATGGAAGAACTTTCAGAGGAAGATAGGATAACAGTTCAGAGAGCCAGAAAAATTGAGAGGTTTCTAACTCAGCCCACGTATATAGCGGAGAGATTCACAGGTCAGCCGGGTGTCTATGTTCCCATAAGTGAAACGGTCAGGGGGTTTAGAGAGATCTTGGATGGTAAACATGATGATCTTCCGGAGCAGGCCTTTTACATGGTTGGAACCATAGACGAGGCTCTAGAGAAGGCGGAAAAGCTCAAAAGAACTGGGAAGGTGTTCTAAATGAAGATAAAGCTCCAAGTTTTTACACCGAGTGGAAGGATTTTTGAAAGGGAAGGAGACCTGGTGAATTTCAGGACGGTTGAGGGTGCTATGGGAGTTCTTCCAAGGAGGGCTCATATAATCACGCACCTTGCAGTGAGCGAAGTCGAGGTGGTAAATGATGGAAAAAGAGAAAGAATTGGTGTGGCGGGTGGATTCCTGTATTGTGATGGAGAGCGAGTGGTAGTTCTGACCGTCGATGCAGCTGAGAGGTGATTCTATGAAGAGAGGAGTAGTTGTAGATAGCTTGGCAGATTTTCCACCTTTCTTCAAAACTTCTCTTCCAGTGAAGACCGTTCATTTCAAAGTTTATGTGGATGGCAAAGAATACGCTGATGGAAAGAGTATAACTAAGGAAGAATATTATGAGATAGCTTCTAAGACCATGGATCTCAGGACCTCTTACCCCCCTCCGCAGGAAACTCTACAGGTCTACAGAGAGCTCGAGGAGGAGGGTGTGGAGGAGATACTTGCGCTTCACCTTCCAAAGAGGATGAGCGGTTTCCTTTCTTCTCTCAACGAGGTGTTGGATAAAGTGAAAGCCAAGGTTAAGGTCTTCGATGTGAGAACGGTATCTGCGGGAGCAGGCATGGTTGACGCGAAGATGATAGAACTCTTCGAGAACGGGGTTACTTTTGAGGATCTTGAGAAAAAATTCTGGGATATAAGGAAAAGAGTTCTGTTGCAATTCAGTGTGTCCTCACTGAAGTTTCTCATAAAAAATGGAAGGATAGGAAAGGCCAAAGGCCTCATGGGAACCATTATGAATATACTCCCTGTTCTCACCGTCGATGAGGATGGAGAGGTTTCACCGCTCGGGAAGGCTAGAGGACGCAAAAGGGTGATAGATATGATGGTGAAAAACATGGTTAGGTTGGCTGAGAATAGGAAGATAGAGCTCGTGATTGGTTGGGGAACAGCTGCCATGAAGGAAAGGGCGGAAGAGATAAAAGAGAAAATTTTTGAGGTTATTGGGGACAAAATTGTAAAATTTGGAGAGATAAGGGTTTCACCGACCGTTGCATCTCACACTGGACCCGATGTTTATGGATGCAGCATATACGTCCTTTGAGGAGGGGATAAGGTGAAAGAACTTATTAGGATCAAAGATGGATCTTTCGATGTGGTGATAACTCTCAACACACCTTTGGTGGTTATCATACGAGATTTGTTTTATGAAGGTGATTGGGAAGCGATGGAAGAGGATTTAGGGAGAAACAAAACCTTGAAAAGTGAAATGGAAACCTGTAGGAAGATTGAAGAATATCTCGTTCAATTAGGTGAGGAAGTATATGAGCCTGTTTCGTTTCCGGAGTTGAAAGAGTGGCTAAACGAAGTGGGTATCAAAACCTCGGATATGAACCATATTTCCTTAAACGGCCTGTATGACCTGGCTTTAGATTATGCAGACAGAGGTCTATATGACACCGCGCATGAGATAATAAGCTTCATGTTGGACTTCGATCCACATTACGCACCGGCTTATGAGCTTAAAGGATCTTTGCTCATAGAGCAGGGAAGAGTTGAAGAAGGGCTGGTCTATCTCGATAAGGCTATAGATATAGATCCGTGGCTCATAGAAGCTTATTCTTCGCTTGGTGAGGGTTACTACAACCTTGGTGAATACGAGAAGGCAACCTACTATTGGGAAAAGGAGATAGAGAAAGCTCCCGAAAACAAGCTTACTTATTTCATGTTGGCGGAAGCTTATGAGAAATTGGGAAATCATCAGAGAGCGATTAACACGTTGTCCAGGCTCCTTCATAGAGATCCCGACAGTGTTCTGGCTTTGTACGAAATGAAAGAGATTTACGAAGAGATGGGAGATAAAAAGAGAGCCGAAGAGATGGAAGATAGAATAGCTTCTATAGAACCCAAGTACAGTAGTGACATAGAAGTCTGGGCAAAAGTCATGCTGAGGAGAGGTGAGTATGAGAAGGTGTTGAAAGTTCTCGAGGAAAAGTTAAGCAGCACGAAACTAAACACTCACATAAAATTGCTTTTGATAGTTCCCTACATAAAGCTTGGGATGAAGGACAAAGCCAAGGAGATAATAGAGGAGATAAAAGATAACAACATGTGGTATTACTACGGGAAGAAGGAACTCTTTGGGGAATTCTTGAGCGAGGAGGAAATGGCTGAGTGTGGTATATCCTAAGTGGGGTTTTAGGAGCGGTCATAGGTAGCTTCCTAAACGTCGTGATCTACAGGTTACCAAGGGAGGGTCTCAAGCTATGGGACCCTCCTTATTCATTCTGCCCAGTCTGCGGTCATAGATTGTCTTGGAGAGATAACATTCCGATCCTGAGTTATATATTTTTAAGAGGAAAGTGCAGGTACTGTGGTGCTAAGATACCTCTTCGCTATCTTGTTGTCGAGATTCTGAATACCGTTGCATACGTAGCTGCTTCCACCCTCGCAAGGGATTTGCTTCTCTTGATTTCACTGTTTGGCATTACATCCACCCTTATAGCCATCTCTTTCATGGATTTGGAGGTTATGGGAATCCACGATGGTTTGAACATATCGCTTTTCATCTTTTCCTTCCTTTTCGCTTGGAGACTGGGAAGCTTGGCAACTGGTTTGATAAGTGGAGCGATAGGTGCGGGAGTTTTCCTTATACTCATGTTTGTGAAAAAAGGCATGGGTATGGGAGATGTTTTCATGATGGGAGCTGGTGGTGTGGCTCTGGATCTCTTCACCATGGATATAGCAATCCTTGTTGCTGCTGTGAGTGGAATCATCTATTCCCTGTTTTACCACAAAGGCTTTAACATGAAAAACACGATACCTTTTGGGCCATTTCTCGCTGCTGGGATAGCAGTGGGTGTTACGATAAGGATTATTTCTCTATGAGGACGCATACAAATCCAGCCGGTTTCTTTGTGTTTTCATCAAATATGCTCACCTTCTCTCCAGGTGGCGTTCTTAAACAGAATTTCATTGCACTGGCAAATTTCGAAAACTCATCCAGCTTTGGAAAATTTGCGTGTGAGAAAACTTTATGGCCTTCCCTAGCTTTACGTTTGTAGAACTCTGCCCATGGTCCCGTTATGAAGCACACCACGACCTTTCCTCTTCTTTTAACCACCCTCAACATTTCTCTCACGGCTTTTAATCTATCCTTGAAGAATTCTACAGCTGCTATGGAGATAACCGCATCGAAGGAATTTTTCTCAAAAGGCAAATCCTCTGCTAACCCGCTAGTACACCTCACTCCCTTTTGAACAGCTTTTCTCCTCATAGGTTCGCTTGGTTCCACTCCGACTACTTCGTAACCTAAGACCTGGAGCTTTCTCGTGAAGTTTCCGGTTCCGCAACCTACATCCAAAACCTTCTTTCCCTTTATCGGTAGGATCAGTGAGAGAGCGCATTCGGTTTCTATGAGATCTATGGTCTTCCCTGGTTCTTTCTCATACCACTTTTCGTACTCCTCAGGATCCCATTCTATATCTTCGAACCTTTTCATCTATACTCACTCCACCCCTCTTTATGTCTATTTGGAACGTGAAAACGCATCTTTCGCACAGGCCTTCACAGATCTCGATAACCTCTTTTTGAATTTTTAGAAGTTCGTTGACTTCGCCTTCAACAACCGTTGAATGTGCATTCACTTCATATCTCAATCCGGAATTTTCTATCACATCGATCACTTTGTCCATAACCTCAGTGAGGTTGGAAGCCTTTATGGGAACCACCTGAAAGCTCGCCGTGTACAACCTACCACCTCCGTTTATCAAATGGGCGGGGCGGAAAAGCCCCGCTCGTTGTGATTCAGAAACCTAGACCGAATCCAGCTGATACAGTAACACCTGTCATCTTGGACGGATCAAGGTTGAACAGTCCCCCGTAATCTATAATCCCAGCCGTTGCTGTTAATCTCATTAAATGAAGGTCCAGATTCAGTCCAACTGTCTTTTTCCAGGCGGGCCCGGCACTCGTTATATCCATCCAAATTGTGTTCAAAAGGCTCAGATACACACCAAACTCGCTTGTTCCCAGGTCTGGAATGCCTTTATAATGTGCACCAATCTCCGCGATTGGAAAGTCGTACAGCGCAGCAACGGATATCTCCATTGGCATTTTCACCGGGATGGGTTCTGGAAGTTTCGAGAGCTTTTCAGGTAAGCTTTCTTTCGGCTCCGTTTCGCTCATTTCCAAATTCACCAAACTTGCTTCGAAGCTCACAGAAGCATATCCCTCGTATCCGAGATTTGCCGGAACAACGGATATGTTGCTCACTCCTCCAGCAACCTTTACGTCACCAAATTTGGCCATCGCACCTATGTCTAAGTAATATCCGAAGTTTCCAGTTAAGCCGTTGAGATCCAGCTCTTCGAAGTTCTCAAAGCTTGGAAGAACACTTAGAAGTCTAACATTTCCGTTCACCTTAACCTCAACGCTGGCTTTTTCCTCATCGGAGCTGTAGTAAAAATGAGCCTTTGATTCTTTGTCAAACCACAAAAGAGGTAGGTACGTACCTCCTGACAGGGCTATGAAATACTTGTCTTTTATCCCTATCCCAAACACTCCTCCAACCTTTGCAAAGAGTCCTCCACTCAGTATGTTGAATGTGCTCTCTTTCGTCTCGCCAATTTCAGCGTTTCCAAAAATGACTTCCATAAGTTCGTGAGGAAGCATAAGAGATATATTGCTCTCAGCACTTGCGCCTATTCCAAACCTCGCTGATCCAACGCCGATCCCTAGGTATTCGCTGATAGAGAGTGCTGGGGAAAGATAAAGACCTCCTTTGAGAAGATTCAATCTAGATTTGTCCAAAACCACTTTCTCACCTTTCGCCATTTTCATCATGTCTTCCACTGAAAACAGGTTTTGGTTCAGATCAAGAGACACTTGAAATTCTGAAATATCTAGAGTTGCCCTGGGGTTGTCGAAAACCATAACGGGATTGCTGGGCCATAGGAAATTTGCGAATCCAAAGTAAACAGCTGGAATTAGCACTAGGAGTATTAGCTTTTTCATTCTTCATCACCCCCTTCAGTACTCACTGTAACATCGGCGATGAGCTTAACTATCAGGTCTATAAAGCCTTCACTGGAGATCTTTTGATCTCCCGTTAGAACCGCTGTGGCGGATATGGGAAGGGAGTTTCCTTCCAGATCGCTTCCGGAGACCGTTATCTCACCGCTGAAGCTACCTTCACCGATCATCAGAGAACTTTCTGCCGAGCCGACATCTAAAACTATTCTGGGGCTCATGCCTGTGGTATTAGTTCCCTCTATTAGAAGTGTGGCCGAATGGACTTCTGAACCTGATGTGTGAAGACTAGAGATATCCACCGGTCCACCTAGTAAATCGCTCAGCGGAACACTTATCTCATCACTCCCAAGGTTTAATTCAAGGGGCATCTCAGCTTCTACCCTCGCATACATGGGTTTATCGACATCCAAGACAGCACTTTCGATGTTCAGATCGACATCATAGATAATGGCGTTCGATTCTGATTCTGAGACGGCACTCTTCAGCGCGTCTATCAGATCATTCATCGAGGTTTCACCGGATGATATGGTCACGGAAGCACCTTGATCGTTAAAAGTGGCATCGATCGTTCCACTTATATCTATGTTGGACACAAGTGTCCCCGATATATCCAAGTAGGGGAGGAGATCTCTTACAACTGAAAGATCATCAACTGGAATTTTCCCGTTGTATTTTACAGTTGTGGAGTTTAAAGTAACCTGGCTTACTTTGATCCCATCAATCACTATCGTTGCACTTATCCCGAGGTTGCTTCCAAGAGTAACGTTGTTCAAAACAAGCCTCTCACCATCGTAGTTTTCTGGAGAAGCGTTGTAAGATATGTCAAAGCTGTTGTTAACCAAGAGCCTCTCGCTGGACAAATCAAGAAGAGTTAGTTTTGAGGAGCTTTCCTTCTCTATGACGAAGGATTTGTTAAGGATTGGATCAAAGTCGCTTGAGTTTAGAACCACGTTTACATCCATTGGAAGGGATGATTCATATTCTAAGGTAACTTCCCCCGCAGAGAATTTGATACTCCTCAAGAGCTGAGCCAGGCTGCTCAAGGAAACACTTTTTGTGCTAGACACATCGAGATCGCTGTTTAAGTACACGAGGGTAGCTACATTCAAGTCTTCCAAGTCACCGTTTATATCTATAGGGGATTCTAGGGATTTCACGGTAGCATCAACTGTGTCGATGTTTATATCGACAGGTAAGTTGATGCTCTCAAGGTTAGTAATGATTCTTCCGCTATCAACGCTCATGGGATTTCCTCCTATGCTCCCAGAAACTGAGGCAAATTCAAGTTGTGAACTCCTTATCACCAGTTTTCCACTTTCTATGTCAAGTTCTTCCACCCCGGAGGGCTTATCGACTCTTTGCGAGAAATCTATTTTTAAACCTTTTACAAAATCTATCTCAACTTCGGGCTTCACAGAAAGTATGATATCTCCTTCACCGTGAGGAGATTTGGAATACAAGGTTAGCGAGAAGGAAATTTTCAAGTTGCCATTACCAACTTCGATACTTTTCCCGCTTAGATCTATATATACCTTGTTACCACTGGATGAATATGTGCCGTGCGATACGATATTGCCCTTTCCATCTGTTACCGTGGCATTCACATCAATCAAGCTGACATCACTCCATGGAAGGTCCACTGACATCTCTATTCCACCACTGATTTTAAAAGATATGAGCTTTGAAGAATCAACGCCCATGTTTAAAAGTACATCAGTTGAATCCGTCGTGGATTCTCCGGCAAGTACTCCAGGCAGGTGAATGCTCATGTTCACAGAGCTGAAAGTTGGCAGCTCTGCATCCACATTGCTGTTGATTTTCCCAATTGTTGGAAGAGTCACCCCGAGGTTAATGGGAATCTCTTCTGAAAGTTCTGGGATTTGTTCTTTCAGGTCGTCGGGATTTATCTGCAAAAAAGTGTTGCTGTATGTCGCTAAAACCGGGTTCCCCTCTTTAAAGTGCAATCCTTCTACATCTTTTTCCAAATTTTTGAGACTGCTCATAATGAATTCACCTGTGTTAACACTTGTGGCAATTACGGGTATTCTCACGGTGGTCTTTAAACCTATCTTTGGATGCTGAAAATTTTGGATAGCTTGCTTGGGATTCACACCGCACGAAGTCATGAGCACGGTGAGAACTGCCGCTAAAAGAACTATCGTTCCCTTTTTCATGAAATCACCTCCTCGATGATCGACTTCGTTCCTTCTAGATAGATAGCCTATCTTCGCCTTAAGCGTTTCTTCAAGATAAAGCTAGACTTTCTTCAATTTTAAAGGTGGCTAAATACTCGGAGAGGATATTGTGAATATTATAGGCGGCGGAACGCCGCCCAGAGTTTGAGAAGAATTTTATTTGCCTAGTTTGTCAAAGAACTTTTTTATCACATCTTCGAGATTTGGCTTTCCTACCTCTTGCAGTTCATATCTGACTCTGACTGCTGGTTTGTTGAGCTTCACAACCCTTCTGAGATCTATCGGAGTTCCAATAATGACCAAATCCGCATCAGACCTGTTTATCGTTTCCTCCAGTTCCTTCATCTGCTTTTCGCCGTAGCCCATGGCTGGTAATATTCTATCGAGGTGAGAATACTTCTCATATGTCTTAACGATAGATCCAACTGCATATGGCCTTGGATCAATTACCTCGGATGCCCCAAATTTCTTAGCCGCTATGTATCCCGCTCCGTATTTCATTTCTCCGTGTGTTAGGGTTGGACCGTCTTCTACTACTAGGACTCTCTTGCCTTTAATTGCGTTCGGTTCATCCACAAATATAGGACTGGTGGCATCGATCACTACTGCATTTGGATTCCACTTCTCTATGTTTCTCCTGACGGTTTCAATCCCCTCAAAGTCCGCCGTTTCTTCCTTGTTTATTACCACAACATCCGCCATCAAAAGGTTACTCATGCCGGGGTAGTAAGAAACCTCGTGCCCTGGTCTGTGCGGATCCACAACTACTATGAAGAGATCTGGCTTGTAAAACGGAAAGTCGTTGTTTCCACCATCCCACAGAATTACATCGGGATCGTCCTTATAGACTTCCTCCAGTATCGCTTCATAATCCACTCCAGCGTATATTATCGACCCTCTGTCTATGTGGGGTTCGTATTCCTCCCTTTCCTCTATCGTGCACTCGTATCTATCCAAATCTTCGTATGTCTCAAACCTCTGGACTTTTTGCTTAACCAGATCTCCATAAGGCATGGGATGTCTGATGGAGACCACTTTCTTTCCCATGATCCTGAGTATGTCAAGGACCCTCCTTGTGGTTTGGCTCTTCCCGCAACCGGTTCTGACAGCTCCAACGGCTATTAGAGGCTTCTTCGCTTTTATCATCGTGCTTTCCGGACCCATGAGTTTGAAATCAGCTCCAGCGGCTAAAACGATTGACGCCCTTGTCATAACGTATTCGAACGGCAGATCTGAGTATGCCAAAACGACTTCATCAATCTTCTTCTCTCTTATTATCTTAGAGAGATCTTCTTCGGGGAGAATAGGTATACCTTTGGGGTACAGCTTCCCTGCGAGTTCAGGTGGATAGACCCTCCCTTCTATATCTGGTATCTGAGTTGCCGTGAAGGCCACTACCTCATACTCTTCATTATCCCTGAAGAAGACGTTGAAATTGTGAAAATCTCTTCCCGCTGCTCCCATTATCACTACTCTTTTTCTCCCCAATGTTGTTCACCTCCTCATGAGCTTGTGTGGCGTGCCCGGCGGGATTTGAACCCGCGGCCCCCGGATCCGGAGTCCGGTGCTCTATCCAACTGAGCTACGGGCACACTATTTTTCCCCTCGGAGACAGGAGATTTTCAACGCGCTCAGGACTTTCAGTGATGATTATATCGTAATCACCCTTCAAAAACTCTTCAAATCTTTCCACAAATCTAACCTTCTTTTTAAAAAGATAAGCGATGTACGGATCCTTCTGCAGAACATCCAACTCGGTAGCATCAATTTTATCCAGGACAGATGCATCTGGTATGTTGTGGATGAGGATTCTGTCTGCGCTCAGTGGATCTAAATCGATTCTCGGTATCTCGTCCGGTATTGAATAGGAAGAGTTGGGGTTTCTCACAAAAGATTCGAAAATCAAGGAGGCACTTATAGCATCAACAGGTGTACTACTTCCCGATCTTTTCAATATCTCATGTGCTATCTTTGTGGATAGTCTCTCATCAACCAGTCTGACCATAAACCCCATACTTTTAATACCCTCTGCAAACTTTATCACTTCGAATGTCTGGCAAGAGTACCTTCCACTCATGGAAAGTGGTAGCCCCATCACAACTGTGGAAGGGTTTATATCAATGAGAAGCTTTTTTATACCACCTTGAGAGGTTACACCGAAGTTTCTGGGAGAAATCTCACCGTAGGCATATCCACATCGTTTTCTTCCAAAATCCACAGCGAGAATCATATTATCTCACCGGGATCTTGAAGATGCCTCAAGATGCTCCTGGCTCCCTTTTCCAACACACCTTTTGTGATATTTTCGTAGTAAACCTCATCTAGCCCTTTTAATTCCACAGGTGTGCTTTCGTAGACTAGTACGAGAACAAAGGTTTTTTCATCAAGGATTGGATGAGCTGCATCGAGAAGCTCATAAAGTGTCAAAGGTTTTGATACAAAGAACACCTCATTACCTGGAATGAAGGTTGGAAGCCCATCAGTTGATGGCGTTGTGGCAAACTTTCTCAACACCCCACGCTTTATCAGGTTCACAACGGATGCTCTTTGAAACTTGTTCAAAACGTTTGAGTAGTATTGTCCAGAAGTGAGATCTTTGAAATTCTCAGGTGTTCTAGAGACAATTGCAAAGGATCTAGATGTTGGTTTTATATCGGTTTGACTTTGGATTCTGACTTTGAGTTTCTTCAGCTTAACTTTTAACCTTTTAAATCTCATATCTCTCAAGAGCTTTCTCATACCATCGGGTATCCTGGTTCCGATGGCACACTTCTCCAACTTGGATATCTCTTTTATGAAATCTTCAACTATGGGTTCCCCTCTCATACTCAACAAGATCTGCGGTTCAAGTAAAACAATCTTCCCCTCAGCACCATTCGATAAAAACTCCTCTATCGTTAGAAAATCTGAGCGGTTTACTTCTCTGTGCCTCAGCAGACTGTTTACTATGTGCTCTCTCACTATGTTGCAACACGATACGAATTTGGCATTTCCAAGGAGATTCAAGATCATAGAGTTCCTCGTTCTTATGTCCACAAAGATAGCACTCCCATTTTTTAAATCCTCGGCAGCAGCTCCTCTTTTCTTTACAATCATCTCCTCCTTGTCAAGCTTGCTCCTCACCTTTAGGTCCACCATGGAGTCTATCTCGTCTATGCCACTCTTGAACCTCGCATCTATGATCTTTATCTTAGGTGACAGGAAATTCGGCTCTATTTCGCACAGAACATCTAGCTTCACAGCACCCTGCTTTATCATAGTTGCAAAATCCTTATCGATCCCCATCCAAGTGGCGTTCACTCTCCTACCCTCTCTTTTAAAGACCAGGTTCACGGAATTTCCTCCGTTGAAGAACGAAGCTCTCCTTATGTCCAGGTTTCGAATCAAGAACACAAGAGGGGGATTACCTAGGCCGAACGGTTCAAACAAATCTATAACTTCGAATAGTTCAGGATTGATATCATGTGGAGTTATCTCAGCGTCTATTCTCACGGCTTTTTCCTCTATCTCGAGCTTTACTTCCTTCATCAGCTCCTTCAGCTTCTCGTATTCGGTTCGTTTTATCGTGAACCCCACTGCCATTGCGTGCCCACCGAACTCTTCAAACGATTCACTGAATCTCTGAAAGATCTCGTAGATATTCGTTCCATTCACACTCCTGGCCGATCCCTTTCCTACACCATTGGTGAAGGATATCACCAAAGTTGGCTTTCCATACTTGTTTGCAAGCCTACTCGCGACTATCCCTATGACCCCAACGTGCCAATTCTCACCACCAACAACTATAACAGAACCGCGATCTAGACCATCTCTTTCAACCATTTCTACAGCTTCTCTGAATATGCTGGTTTCTATTTCTTGTCTGAGTAAGTTGTGATTGAGTAACTTTTCAACCATTTCCTCCGCTTCCCTTTCACTCCCAGATACAACGAGTTTGAAAGCATCCATGGCGGTTCCCATTCTCCCCGCAGCATTGAGTCTTGGGGCGATTTTATAGCTTATATCCTTCGATCTAACTTGAGATAGGCCCAGTTTACCTACAAGCTCTCTTAGTCCAGGCCTTTCTCTGGACCTGCCCAGAACTTTCAAGCCTTTTTTCACGTAAAACCTATTTTCTCCAGCCAGTTTCACCATATCCGCTACAGTCCCCAATGCAACGAGATCCAGGCAGCTTTCTATGTCTTCGAATGCCATTCCGAATCTATCCGCCAGCGCTTGGATGAGCTTGAATGCCACACCTACCCCTGCCAGTTCTTTGAAGGGATATTTGTCCCCAGGTCTGTGAGGATTGACTATGGCATCCGCCGGTGGAAGCTCGTCCTTCACTTCGTGATGATCCGTGACGATGACGATGAGTCCAAGCTCTTTTGCCCTTTTCAGTTCTTCTACAGCGGTTGTTCCGCAATCCACAGTTAGAAGTAGATCCCCACCTCTTTTTGCGAAATCCTCTACTGTTTGAACACTGACGCCGTAGCCTTCGCTCATCCTATCGGGTATGTATACCTCTACATTCCACCCTCTTCTCTTCATGAAAGAATAGAGTAGGGAAGCCCCGGTTATCCCGTCGACGTCATAGTCCCCGTGTATGAGAATTCGCTTCTTCTCCCTCCAAGCTTTCACGAGGAGATCCACTGCCTTATCCATGTCTGTCATCAAGAAGGGATCATGAACAGACCTCATACTGGGGTTTAGGTAGTCTTCTATGTCCTCTATTTCTCTTCTTAAAATTATTTCAGCAGCGAGTTTTGATATCCCAAACTCATGTGAGATTCTCACAACCTCACTACGGTCTACATCTTCGTATACCCACTTCACCGTCCTTCAACCTTCTTTCTGATATTTTCATTTGTCTTGATTATACCACTCACTTTCAGAGAATTTCGGATATGGAAAAGGGTTATAATCCATACTCGGGGGTGATTTAGATGAACAAGATCAAGAAGGTGATAATGATACACGACAGGGAAATCGAGATAGTCAATGGTGATATAACGGATGAAAACACTGACGCTATAGTGAACGCTGCAAATTCGCACCTTCAGCACGGAGGAGGAGTTGCTGCCGCGATAGTGAGAGCGGGTGGGTATGAAATTCAAAGGGAATCAAGCGAGTACGTTAGAAAAAATGGGCCCGTTCCAACTGGACAAGCTGCTGTGACAGGTGCAGGAAGCCTCAAGGCAATGTACGTTATCCATGCAGTTGGCCCCATTTGGAGGGGAGGAAAGAGCAAGGAAGAGGAACTTTTATTCAGTGCTGTTTACAATGCTCTACTGAAGGCACATGAGTTGAATCTTGAGAGTGTTTCCATGCCGGCTATAAGTATGGGAATATTTGGTTTTCCAAAGGATAAAGGAACAAGAGTTATGCTTAAAGCTGTTGAAAAGTTTCTTGAGGATCATCCACATACCTCCATTAGAAGGATCAGAATAGTGAATCTTTTTGACGAAATGAGTGATGAGTTCATAAGGGCAGCTTCAGATGTATTTAAAGTGTAATAGGAGGGATCTTATTGAACTACGTGAACCTGGAAATCGGATACGATTTGATCAAGGAGCTCATAGAAAAGACAGGGGGGTTCCAGGAGGTCAGAATTGAGAGAAAGAATGATATTTTAAACCTCATTCTCACGAGTAAAGTTATGGGATTTGTGAAGATACCCGTATCGATAAAGTTCAAGCTCAAAAGAGCTCAGAGCTTTCCAAGTGATCCTTTGGTTTTCTCGATTGATACCATGTCAATGGTGAAAAAGATCATTCAGGAGCATTCAGGGAAGATGTTTGAGTACGATAGAGATGAGCTACGGGTGCACCCAGATAGGGCATTTTCGCTGTTCAAAAAAATGGTGATATTCGACTTGAATTTCGAAGAGGACAGAGTTTCTATGAAAGTGAAGCCGTTTGATATGAAAGTGGAAACCTAGGATATGGTGTAGTAAAATCCGCTCCGGAGGTGAAAAAATGGCGGAAAATAGGTTAACTGAGCAGGATGTCAAAGAGGCACTCAGGGATGTCATAGATTATGAGGTTGGACTTGATGTGGTATCCCTGGGGCTCATTTACAAAATAGATGTTGATGAGAACAACAATGTCAAAGTTCTCATGACGCTCACCACTCCCGCATGTCCACTCGGCCCTATGATAATATCCGATGTGGAGAGAAAGGTAAAAGAGCTTGGAGTCAACGAGGTTGAAGTGGAACTCACGTTTGATCCACCTTGGTCCCCAGAGATGATGGATCCGGAGATCAGAAAAGCTATGGGAATATGAAAATAGGAGATCTTCTTGATGGTGAATATCTAGCAGATGAGATATTGATAATAGCCCACGCATTGAACAAGGACAAAGCGTGGGTTTTGTCTCATTTGGATTACGATATTCCGCAGGAAGAGCTTTCAAGAGTTCAGAGGGAGATAAATCTCAGGAAGTCTGGCTACCCTCTTCATTATATAATTGGACACAGAGAATTCATGGGTATGGAATTTCTCGTAGAAGAAGGGATTTTTATACCGAGGCCTGAGACTGAAACCCTGGTTGAGATAGTTCTCGATCATATACGTAGAAAAAGGGTAGGGGTCGTAGCGGAGATTGGAATAGGAAGTGGTGTCATAGCCATCTCGTTGGCGAAGATGTCAAGGGTGAAAGTCTTTGGAAGTGATATCAACGAAAGAGCGGTGGAGCTTTCTTACGAGAATGCCAGGAGGCTGGGGGTTAGCAAGCTAGTTGATTTCAAAGTGGGGGAGTTTCTGGAACCGTTCACGGAAATCTTCGATGAAATACAGCTGGTTGTTTCCAACCCACCCTATGTTGAGGAAGGGTATGAACTCCCAGAAGATGTAAAAAGAGAGCCAAGAGAAGCGATATTCTCTGGAAAGGACGGGATGGCCTTTATACGGGAGTATTTCAGAAGATACGGAAGGCGATGGGAGACCTTCATGGAGTTCTCCGGGGAAACTTCCGCTCGAAGTACCTTGAAGGGGATATGTAAGGACGTCGTGTTCCTGAGGGATTTGGACGGAAAAGAAAGGTTTTTCTTTTGCCCGTCAAAAGCGGTATGAGAATTTCACCGAGATGTTCAGGGAATTTTCCACTCCATTTGAAGGTCTGTACAAAGCTCCATCACCATCTGTTCCATTGACAACTCTCAGAGGATTTTCAATATGCTCAAATGAGAATGTAAAAGACGTGGAAAAGCTCCCAAAACTTTTTTGAACGTTTCCAGTAGCTCTAAAGATTTTCTCAATCTTTTTATCATCCAGTAGATGCGTTCCACTCGGGACGATTTTCAACTCATGCCATGGATTTATAGGGGACTTAGCCCCGGAGAGAACCATCTCCAGGTGTAAATCTGTGTCAATTCCCTTTGTATTTGGCTCAAAGCCGATCATGAAAGAAAGCGCATTCTCACCATATTTGTACCCTATATATCCCTCTTCGGGGGAGACGACTCTAGTTGATTCTCCAAGAGGGGCAATTACTGATGGATAGCGGAAATATTCATCAGATATATCAGCTGCCGAGGGTTCGAATGTGTATTTCGTCGATCCCGCATGATACACATAAAGTTCTCCTATGGGGAAGTGCATGCTCAACCCAAGCGACCAAGCGATTTTATCGGGGTTCTGATACCCTCCGTAGAACCTATCCATGTTGAGATCGTCTACCAAAACTTGAGCGTACCAGTGGAAATCGGTGGAGCGATAATCGGTGAAAAATCCCAAGATCGAGTTATCGTTTGTTCCCTGTTTAAAAGGCCTTCCCACAACGTTTATATACTGTGTGAAAAAATTCGGTAGGGGATTGAAAAAGTACTCGAAATCGAATGTTCTTTTCGTATAGACGATTGACTCCTGATACCCGATACGGAGCTTTCCGAATTTCAGTCCAATTACTCTGTAATTCATTCCACGATCGGGAAAACTGTATGAAAAGGTTGGACTTTCCACAGAAATTTTCTTTGTGAGTTCGATCCAAATCGTTTTGAAGAAAAACCAGGTGTTTTCATAAGACAGCTTCATGGACACATAGGGTTTTTTCTCCGAGCTGAGGAACAAAGAATAAGGAGAATGAATTTCATCTTTCTGTATGAGTTTGCCAGCTGAAAACGATAAATTTTTCCCAGTTATTGAAAGTCCTCCATAACCGTTGAAGTAGTATCCAAAGTAGTATTTTGAATGAAGGGGATCGTAGTATTTACCATCGTTGGAGAGGGTTAAATGCGCAAAGACATCGAAATTCTCAGAGGTTTCCTCCGCTTCCATGTCAATTCTGTTTTTAAATGGGAGGGAAAAACTCGTCTGAATCAGGACTCCGATGGAGAAGAATGTAACCGATGGGACGAGAAAAAGAACCGTCAAAGCTCTCATTTCACCTCACCCCATGAAGTGCAAGTAAATGTACACAACGGGAGTAACAAAGAGGAGCCCATCTATTCTGTCAAGCATCCCTCCATGGCCGGGCATTATGACCCCAGCATCCTTCACTCCGAAGTAGCGTTTCAACGACGATTCGAATACGTCACCTAGTGTGTCCATCACCGCCACTATGAAAGAGAAAATCACGAACTGCTGGATATTCAAATAATTCTTTCCCATCAGATGTGATATGAGTGAGTACACACCCGAGTACAACATCGTTCCTAGAAATCCTCCAGCTACACCTTCCCAACTCTTGTTGGTGTACTCTTTGAATATCCTATGCTTTCCAAAAGACATGCCAATGAAATACGCGAATGAATCGAAAGCCCAAGTTGACGTTAGGGTTAGAAGTGCTATGGCTCCTCCCTTCTCCTTGTAAATTGGAAGGAAGAACGAAAGCCCTGCGGATATGTACAGAAGCACCGTGAAAAATGCTGAGTAGTCCACAAAAGCTTTGGAATAGTTCTTCTTAGATATCATTATCGATATGGCACCTGTCATAAACAGTACGGAAAGCGATACTTGGGGATAGCCTTTCAACCACAAGCCGTAAATTATAGGATGAAGTGTTGCTAGGGCAGTTAAATAAGCTATATAGGACTTCCTTTCATCTTTCATTGAGAAATTCATGAGCTCGAAACTCGACAGCATTATTATGGATGCAACTAGCCCGATCAAACTCTCGTATGAGATGAAGCACGCCACAACTGCAGGTGCAACAACTATAGCTGTGATAAAGCGCGTTTTCAGATCCTTCATAGTCCCCCAAACCTCCTATTACGCCTCTTGAACTCTTCTATGATCCCTACGAGATCTTCTTTCTCAAAATCCGGCCAATACTTTTTTATGAAGAAGAGTTCAGAGTAAGCTATCTGCCAGAGTAAGAAGTTGCTGATCCTCATCTCCCCAGAAGTTCGGATAACCATATCCGGATCGGGCATATCTGGAAGGTACAGGTAGTTTCTGAAAGTTTGCTCGTCTATGTCCTTTACACCCGATGAAATGATCTTTTTAACCGCATCTGTTATTTCAGAACGTCCCCCATAGTTCAGAGCTACGGCCAGAGTTATCCTCTTCCCATCCGAAGTCTCTCTCTCTACCATATCCCAAACATCTAAAACCTTCTGGGGGAGTTTATCCCTTCTACCGATTATGCGTAATCTAACCCCCTCGCTTTTCATCTTTTCGATCTTTGACTTCATGAATTCGACAAAAAGCTCAAAGAGGAAGGAGACTTCTTCCCAAGGCCTCTTCCAATTTTCCGTTGAGAAGGCGTACAGCGTGAGATAGTCTATACCTAGATCTGCCGCCCATTCTGTCACGCTTTCTACTTTCATCGCACCTCTGCGATGACCTTCAATTCTAGGTAGGCCCCTCTCTCTTGCCCATCGACCGTTTCCATCCATGATTATCGCGACATGCATCTCAGAACTCCATTATTTCTTCTTCTTTTTTTTGGAGCACTTCTTCTAATTTCTCCACATATTCATCAGTGAGCTTTTGCAGTTCTTCTTCCAACCTCTTTGCATCGTCTTCAGGTAACTCCCCATCATTTTTTTCTTTCTTTATCGCTTCTCTTATCTCCCGTCTGATGTTCCTAACTGCTATCTTCCCATCTTCAACTATTTCCTTGGCCTTTTTCACCCATTTTTGCCTTTGCTCAGTAGTTGGTGTTGGGAATACGAGCCTTATCACATTCCCATCACTCTGTGGGTTGATACCAAGATCAGACATCATGATTGATTTCTCTATGGATTTTATGATGGATCTATCCCATGGTTTCACCAAAAGTGTTCTTTCCTCCGACACACTCACGGTTGCCAATTGATTTATGGGAGTAGGTGTTCCATAGTAATCAACCTTTATTTCCTCTAGAACGGCAGGGGAAGGTCTACCCGTTCTCATCCTTTTCAATTCGTTTTCTATAGCCTTTAGGGTTTTTCCCATCTTTTCCTTGGCATCTTTTATGAGCTTGTGCTTCACAGAATGGCACCCCCTCTCATGATTTTTCCATTCAGGGTTTATGATATCACAATATCAAAATGGCGTTGGATACTTTTTGCAGAATTATTACGGTTAGGCACCTAGGTCAAGATTTTGTATAATAATCTGGGTTGAGGGGGAGTGGACATGAATTGGAAGGAACTCTTGTTGAACCTAGGCACGCCGGTTATAGAGACCCTTATTGCTGAGGAAATAGGAGATGTGGTAGTTTTTCAAAGGAGTGGTGAGGAATTCATAGTCATAGAATCCACAGGTGTTATGCCAAAAAGGGCGATTTACTCTTCTGAAGATGAGATAAAAGAGGAATTTCCGAGCTATAACCTTGTAAGAGTGACAGATGAGATATATTACCTCTTGAGAAAAATGCCGGATGGTTTCAACGAGATAGTCCGTGTTGAAGAACTATCTGAGAGATTCAGATCGATCGAAAAGCTGGAGAGTAGGATAGAGAAGCACATATATCAACTTGAAGGTATGGATGCCATAATTTCATCTTTGTTGGAACCTTTTCCAATGGATATTCTTCTTTCCATGGTTCTCGATGCGATTAGCGAACTCTTCGTCACCTCGTCAGCTTTGTACGAGCTCAAGGAAGAGGAATACTCCTTGGTGATGAACATAGGTTCCAAAGATTTTCCAGAGAGTTTCGATGCTTCTCAGGTGAGAAATGCCACAAGGGTTTCCACAATTCTGGATGCTGGGAATATCACTGGCTATGATGGCTTGATAATTCCCATAAGTGAGGATTTGACCAACAAATACTTGATATTCGTTAGAAGAGAAGAGGATTTCGCACCGGAGGAAAGGGCACTACTAACTGCGATAATGAAGATATTGATCAAATCTAGAGAATCGATTAGAAGTAGAGAGAAAGAATTGGCTATGGATAAATTGATCAGCCAGATGAGATTCGTGATGGAGTCCTTAGGGGAGTTCGCCATGAGATCCCTGTCAATTCATGATGAGGAAGAACTTGCCGAAATGACCGTGGATATGATGAGGGAAATGCTCCAAGCATCTTGGGCCGCGATCTACGAGGTGGAAGATGAAGAGCTTCTTTTCAAATGGAAATCCTCAGTTAGAAAGGTAGAACTTCCTCTGATTTTAAAGATAAGAGTTGAAGACATGGTGTGGAAACCAAAAAGGGTTGAAGGGATATCTGAGGAGGTTTGGCTCGCTGTTCCGATAGTGGTTGGTGAAAGCAAAAGGCTAGTCGTGCTCGTAGGATCACCGATTACGAAGGATTTCCTGAACCCAGACATCATGGATCTTTATGTTGAAATCATTTTCAAAATGATAAGGGAGAGCTTTGGAAGCATCGAATATGAATCAGAGTTGAAAAGAAGAGAGGAGAAGATAAGACGTCTTTATGAGTCGATGATCGCCATAGAGAATTTTTCCAAAAGACTCAGGAGGCTAAGTGACCCTGGTGAGGTGTATGAGTTGATCTATAAATATGCCTCTGAAAACGCTCAAGTGGATGGTATGAAGGCTGTCATTAGGGGGATATCGACGACCTCAGGGAAAGAAGTAGGAGAAAAGCTCGTGGTGGTTTCTGAGGATGGGGGAGAGATAACTTTCTACAAATTAAAAGGGTTCTCGGAATTCGACAGAGCTGTTCTGAAGGTCTTGGCAGAGGAAGCAGTTGCTATTCTCAAAGATTTGTATCTTCTCGTTCCAAGTGAGAAGATCCTTGGGGTTGATGAGATCAAGTTCAGATTTTTAAGAGAGAAAGCAAAAAGGTATAACATCCCTGAGGAGAATCTACGGTTTTATGTAATTAGGCACACGAAGAAATTGGAGAAGATCTCCGAGATTGGAGTTGGAATTGTAGACGACGGTAAGATATTCGTGGCTACTGACAGGACGAAAGAAGAACTGGAAAAAATGGGTTACGAAGTAGAAGAACTTTATTGAAAGGGGGGGAATTATGAGGAAACTTCTGCTGATTTCAGTATTGGTTTTGGCAGCTTTGATGGTGTTCTCGGTTCAGTTGACGATCTTGCACATGAACGACACACATGGTCACGCTTGGCCGTTCAACGAGTGGCACAATCCAGGTATAGGGGGATTCGCCGCAATAGCAACACTGGTCAATGAGTTCAAACAGGAGGTGGAGAGTGAAGGAGGACATGTTCTGCTTCTGCACGCTGGAGATGTGAACACGGGAATACCAGAATCAGATCTCCTGAATGCGGTGCCGGACATCACAGCACTCAACATGATGGGTATAGATGCGATGACGATAGGCAACCATGAATTTGACAAGCCTAGGGATGTTTTGGAGATGCAGATGAAGCTCGCTAAGTTTCCATTCCTCAGTGCTAACATAGTTTGGGAAAAGACGGGAAAGCTATTCGCAAAACCCTACATTATAAAGGACTTTGGGGACCTCAAAGTGGCCGTCATAGGACTGACCACAGAGGAAACAAGGATTTTAGAGCCGCTATACCTGAAAGGGTTGAAATTCCTCGACGCAGCCAAAGTGGCACAGAAGTACATAGATCAGCTCAAGGACAAAGTGGATGTGATAGTGCTGCTAGTCCACTTAGGATTTGGTGAGCCGACGTCCAGTGATTACAACACGAGCTTTTCACTGGCCAGAAAGATACATTGCAAGAAGGCTGTGATAATAGACGGTCATTCTCACGATTTAGGAATGAAAGTTATAAACGGAATAACGATAGTGCAGGCAGGGTATTACACGAAGTGGCTTGGAAGGCTTGACTTGGATGTGGAGAATGGAAAAGTCACAGTTAAGAGCTGGAAAGCCTACCCGATAAATCTGAAGAAGTATGACAAAAAGACCAAGAAATACTCATATGTGTGGAAGGAAATAAAGCCGGATCCGATGATAGAGATGGCGTTAGCAGGATTTAAAGCACTAGGAGGTAGAGAGCTTGATAAGGTTATTGGGGTTTCTAAAATACTTCTTAAAATTTCGAGAGGTCAGAGCACTAATCTTGGAAACTTCGTTGCAGATTCTATTCGTTGGAAGGTTAATGCCGATGTGGCAATAACAAATAGTGGAGGAATAAGAGCTAACATTCAACCGGGATCCATAACGATGAGGGAGATTCTCACAGTTGAACCATTTGGAGACACAATCTATGTTATGAAGCTCAAAGGTTCTCAGATAGAGAAGATATTCGAATACACAGCCACCTTGCCACCGGGTAAAGGTGCATGGCCGCAGATATCCGGAATGACGGTTAAGGTGAAAGGCGGCAAGGTGGTTGAGATTAAGGTTCATGGCAAGCCTCTTGACCCGAACAAAATCTATGTCTTAGCGACCAACAACTACATGGCTGATGGGGGAGATGGCTACTACATGCTGAAGGAATGGAAGTCTCAGGGATACGATACCGGATTCACTATGTCTGATGCGATGGCCCAATATATAAAAGAAGCTCTAGGTGGCGTGATAAAGAGCTATGACGATAGTCCAAGGTACACAGTGGTTAAGTAAGTCAAAGGGGAGGCTTTTGCCTCCCCCTTCATTTTTCCGCTCAGAGGTTTCCTGATGATCACGCGAGTTTGTTGATCTCTAGATGTTTTCAACCTGCCTTTGAGAATCATTGGCTAAAGAATTTCAGAGAGGGGTGGGGGTATGCGATTTAAGGTGTTTATCCTCCTGATGCTTATTTTGGTTTCACTGATTTTTTCATATGACAGGGTCATAAACACGTACATATATCTCAACTACACAGGTGGAGCTGATGTGAAAATCGAAGAGGAGGTTTACAACGGCGATCTTTCAAAGATTTACATACTCCACGATGAGGAACTGAGAAAATATTCGGATGTGAAAAAGGAATTTCTCAAGGATATTTCTGAGCAGTTCTATCTCATTTACGGAACCACTGAGGTGCCAAATAAGATGCGTGTGTCAAAGGCTAAGACAGAAAGGGGTTTTAAGAGAGTCGTAACTTTTAAGGTGCCAGGAATATACAAATTTTCAGACCGCAACGAATTTTTCGTCCTCTCGAGAAAACATTACCGTTCCACGAGGGATCTTCAGAACTACTTTGAATTGTTCATGGATGGCAAATTTTTTGAGAGTACGTTTGTCTCGAGTGCTTCGGGAAAGAACTTAGATACGCTCAAGATCACCCACATATACCTTCCAAGAGGAAGCAAAATTATATCCTTGAAGCCGATCTTCTCGAAGAAAGTTCTCTTCGATTGGAAAAAGGATTGTGGGAACGGAAACGCGCTTGCAGGAGAAATCGTCGTGAAGGGATCCGAGATAGTGGTAGAAGAGCGGGAGATAACATCTTTGGAAGCACCAGATGCCATAGTCACCGGGAAAAACGAGTGGTTTTTCGATTTTCTCAGGGATATAGGGGCTTTCGATCTAGAATTCATCAATCCGAAGATCGATCCTAAGCGTCTTACGAAATCCATCGAGTACAACCCAAAGTGGGATTTTTCAAAGGGGTGGAGCTACAATATCTCGGTTGGTAAAAGCTATAAGTTCTGTGATGGGAACGTCTGTCTCACTCCTGGGATAACCGCTGGAACGAATTTAAATGTCCACATAAAGTGGGAGCACAAATGGGAAAGACATGGCTGGCACTTCAGCTACAAGTTTAAAAAATTCGAAGGGAAGATAACGATAAACCCATACACCAAGATATCTGTCAAACTCAGTGCAGGTTCGTCCAAGAGTAAAAGCTGGTCAAAAACTCTGATAAGCAAAGATAGGTGGTTCACATTCTGGGTGTCTGGTACGCCTGTTCTCATAGTTTTAGAAGGAACTGTCGAAGCGAAAGCGAGTGTTGGAGTTTCCGGATCGATAACTGAAAGTGTCTCCACGAGATTCGATGTTTACACAAACGTTACATTCAAATACCAAGGTGGATGGAGCAAATCATTTAGCAAGTCCTATAGTTATTCTGGGGTGAACTTCTCGGCAAACGCAAAGGTCAACGCTTGGGCTAAGGGAGAACTCCCCGTAACATTCAGTGGATACATATATAACATATCGGGTCCTTATGTACAGCTTACGCCTTGGATCAAAGGACAAGCGAACGCCTCGGCTGGGACATCTCAAAATCAAGTTGGATATTCCGTAAATGGAGGTTTGAAGCTCACCGGTGGGGTTCACATGGCGGGTTGGCTCAGAAGTCTATGTGGAAACATAGGTTCGAAGAGCTACACGCTTTGGAGTAAAACGTGGACTCTCAAGAGTGGAACATACACATTCTAATCATGTTATGTTCATATCCATCTACGTTGAGGTTGTAGATAGTCTTGATCTGCCGAAAATAGTCTGATACAATATGGCGCGGCTTAGGTTTCGAAGCCCCCATCGTCTAGCGGTCTAGGACACTGGCCTTTCAAGCCAGAGGCAGGGGTTCGAATCCCCTTGGGGGCGCCAAGAGGTGGGAGCGTAGCTCAGAGGGAGAGCGCCTGCCTTACAAGCAGGAGGTCGTAGGTTCAAGTCCTGCCGCTCCCACCAGGTGAAGAAAATGGAGGGCAATCAGTGTGGCCAGGTAGCTCAGTTGGTAGAGCACTGGACTGAAAATCCAGGTGTCGGCGGTTCGATTCCGCCCCTGGCCACCAGTGTTATTTACATACTAACTAAATGGAATTTATCCTTGAAAGGTTAATTGATAGATTTTCCTGTCAGTGGTATAATAATAGTTTAGTAAGGCCCCATAGGATAACGGCTAGTCCACCGGATTCTCAGTCCGGAGGTCGGGGTTCGATTCCCCGTGGGGCTGCCAGAACTGTACCACATTCGATCTGAGAAGGGGGCTCCGGATGAGAGCCCCTTTTTGTTTTTTTTTCATTTCTTCAAAATGATTTCGATGTAGCCTTCAGGATAGACAACCACTTTTTCAATCAGTTGGCGATAAAGCATTCCTTTTTCTTCGATCTGTACGGTGCCTCCATCCAGTACCTCTTTCTTTTCCCATATTCTGCATTGTCAACTTATGATGGAAAATGTGTTATGTGATGGCTTCTGATTTGATCCAATTAGGCGAATTCGATGACTAACTTTGGTCAAAAACACGCATATTTTCCGATTAAATAACCAATTTTGCTCAATTTCTATATATAATCGCTCATAATTATGCGTGTTTTTAGTTGACAATCGCTCGTTTAATAATATAATGCTTTTGGAGGTTGATGATATGAAAAAGGTTGAGAGATTGTCACGAATCATAGATCTTCTTCGGCAAGAAGGTAGTGCGTCTGTTAAATACCTAGCTCAGGCTTTTGATGTGTCTGAATCTACTATACGACGAGATATCCAAGAACTCCTTGAAATGACAAAGTTTCCTGTTAAAAGAGTGCATGGTGGATTAATCCTAGATGTAGATAAGGGATCCATAGAACCGATGTTCGAAGCCAAGCTTTCCTTGATGATAGAAGAGAAGCGCAGGATAGCATCTGCAGCATTGGAATTTATAGATGATGGTGACAGTGTTCTTCTGGATTCTGGAACAACCTCTTTTTATCTAGCTAGGCTTCTCCATAACAAGCAAGGTCTAAAGGTGGTCACAACTGATGTGAAAATAGCGGAAATGCTTGCCAATTTTCCAGGTGTTGAGACCTACATAATCGCTGGAAGGATAAGGCCGGGATACTACAGCATAGGAGGTAACTTGGCAGAAGAGATGATTTCCATGTTTAAGGTAGAGAAGGCTTTTCTCACAGCTGATGCTATCGATCCTGAAATGGGAGTTACAAATTTTTCCATGTTTGAGGTTGGAGCAAAGAAGAGAATAGTGGAAGCAGGAAAAATGGTGATTTTGATAGCTGATCACTCAAAGATAGGAAAAAAAGGATTCGTGAAAGTATGCGATCTCTCAGATATAGATGTTTTCATAACATCCAAAGGTGCTGACAGGAAATTCATCGAAGATCTTTCCGTCTTTATTCCAAGGATACTTGAAGTTTGACTGGAGGTGAAAAGTCGTGTTTGAAGATATAGGTCTGGGAACAACGAAGGTGATAATAGGAATGGTTCATTTCCCAGCTTTACCTGGTTTCACCTTGTACGACGATGACAAAGGAGTGGACTGGATTGTTACAAGAGTTAAAGAGGACCTTATAGCGCTGCAAGAAGGCGGAATCGACGCTGTCATGTTTTGCAATGAAAACAACCGGCCTTACACATTTCACGCGGATTTCGCTACAGTGGCTGTCATGGCAGAAGTGATAGGTGAGATAAAAAACTACATAAAAGTTCCATTCGGCGTTGACGTACTCTGGGATCCAAAAGCCGCCATCGCCATAGCTAAAGCGACAGGAGCCATGTTCATCAGAGAAATTATAACGGGAGCTTACATATCAGACATGGGATTCTGGAACACTTCAGTGGGAGAATTGTATAGATATAGAAAGCTAATAGATGCAGATGATGTGAAGGTATTCTTCAACATATCGGCAGAATTCGCCAGCCCTATGGATAAAAGGCCTGTCGATGTGATCGCAAAAAGTGTGGTTTTTTCGTCCTTGGCAGATGCAATCCTCATCTCCGGTCCTATGACTGGATCGCCTCCTGATAAAGAAGCCATAAGAAGAGTGAAAGAGGCCGTAGGAGACAAGGTCCCAGTTTTGGTCAACACTGGGATGAATATCGAGAATGTAGAAGAACTCCTTGGGGTAGCAGATGGAGCAATAGTTGGGACGAGCCTGAAAAAAGATGGTGTGACCTGGAACCCCGTCGATGTCACTCGAGTTAAAAGGTTCATGGAAAAGGTGAATAAAATCAGGAAGAATGGCCAAACCTAATCGGAGGGAGGGGTTGTTATGAGGAAAGGTTTGTTCATATTCATGATAGTGCTACTGCTTGCCACAATGACCTTCGCCACATTCAATTGGCGCAAATTTGCAGGGCAAACCATAACAGTGCTATTCGTGAAACATCCCTTTACTGAAGCGATACTTCCATACATCTCAGAATTCACGCAAAAGACAGGAATCTCCGTTAGCTTTCTGGTTCTCCCTGAAACGGAGTATTGGGATAAACTGAACATCGATCTCTCATCTGGCCAAGGGTCGTACGATGTCTTTATGACAGGTCCTTCAATTGAATGGCAGCATGCATACGCTGGTTGGATAGAACCTCTGGACAGTTATGTTAAAAGCTCGGAGCTCACATCACCTGACTATGACTTTGAAGACTTTTATCCCGCTTTTACTGCAGCGAACAGGTGGAATAAGAAAATAGGTGGCGGATTGGGTGAGGGACATCTCTGGGCTATTCCAGTTATGGTAGAAACATCAATTTTGGCCTATAGAAAGGACATATTTGACAAATACGGCGTAAAAGTTCCTGAAACATACGAAGAATGGAGAAAAGTCGCAGCTGAATTGGCTGAAAAGGCAAAGAGTGAAAACATTTATCCTGTTATTCAACGTGGTGCCAGAGACATAACTTCCATACAAGCCGGATACTACACGGCGTTCTCAACTTACGGTGCGAAAGATTTTGATGAGAACATGAATTGCACCATCAATTCACCACAAGGTGTGAAAATCACTGAAATTTGGGTGGATACCATAAAGAAATATGGGCCACCAGATTGGACAAATGTGACTTGGTTTGATCTCATGGAACGTTTCGCCTCGGGAAGATATGGAATGGTTGTAGACTGTGATTTCTTCGCTGGGACATACGAAAATCCCAAGAAATCGAAGGTGGCTGGGAAAGTTGCATACGCTCTTCCACCTAAAGGGCCAGACGGTGCTATAAGATCTAACATATGGACTTGGGCCCTGAGTATGAACGCGAGGTCGAAACACAAGGAAGCTGCGTGGTACTTCATCCAATGGGTAACCAGTAAGGAAATGCTACTAAGATCCGCACTTTACGGTAACCTGGATCCCGTCAGAAAATCTGTTTGGGAAAATCCAAAAGTTGTGGAAATGACGGAAAAATGGGGAGGAGGAACTTGGAGAAAGGTCGTCACGCAGATGCTTGAAAAATACGCTGCATGGAGACCAACGCCTCAGACAGAGCTCATTGCTATGTGGACAAGATGGATTGAAGCCCTGCATGAGATATATGAAGGTAAGGCAACAGCAAAAGAGGCTCTTGACAAAGCAGCAAAAGACATAGACAAGATCATGGAAAGAGCAGGGCTTAAATGAGCGGAGGGAACTCTCCCTCCGCTTTTCTCAAGGAGGGATTAATCTTTGTATAGAAAAGGAAAGTGGATCTTCGTCCTTCCAGCGTTCATGATACTGGCGATGATTCTTTATCCCTTTGGGGTAGGAGTATACTACAGCTTTACTAATTACAGACTCATATTTCCTGTAATTAGATTCATCGGCTTTAGAAACTACATAGACGCAATCCTCTCTCAGGATTTTTGGTACTCTTTGAAAATAACGGTCTTTTTTACCGCAATGTCTCTGGCAATTGAGCTGATGGCAGGCATTGGAATAGCGCACCTTCTATCCAGGAAATTCAAGGGAATTGGAATCATACGCCTTCTTGTTTTCACCCCAATGATGATTCCTCCCGTTATATCCTCTATGATTTGGAAAACTATGATGGCACCAGATGGAGTCTTGAATTATCTGCTTTCCTTCCTTGGAGCGCCAAAAATTCAATGGCTGTCGTCAAGTGACATTGCTCTCTTTTCCGTGGCCCTCATAAACGTGTGGATATATCTTCCGTTTACAACCCTCATACTTCTAAGCGGACTTGAATCTTTACCTCAGGAGCCTTTTGAAGCAGCCAAGGTGGACGGAGCTAACTCCATGCAGATTTTCTCATACATAACTTTACCACTGCTAAAGCCCTTCATAATACTTGTGATTCTTTTCAGGACCATAGATTCTATGAAAACCTTTGACATAATTTTTTCAACCACCAAAGGAGGGCCTATAGATTCAACGAGGGTCTTACAACTCGCTATTTATGAAGAGGGCCTTAAGTGGAACAACATGGGTTATGCCTTATCGGAGATTATGCTTTTATGGCTCATGATCTACCTATTCAGCCAGGTGGCATTCAAAAGCTTCTTTGGGAAGGGGGCATCTTCATGATGTGGACAAAGCGCTTAATCTTGATATTTCTTTATTCCATAGTGCTCTTATTTGCTCTCTTCCCAATCTATTGGATCATTTTAATGTCTTTCAAAACACCAGCAGATGTAATATCACATGTGCCCAAATTCTTCTTTAGACCCACTTTCCAGAATTACCGGGATATTTTCACATCAACCGGTTTCAGCATAATCAAGAACCTTGAAAACAGCATCATAATATGCAGTGGTGCCGTTGTCATAACTCTCCTTGCTGGTTTACCAGCGTCTTTTGCCCTGAGTAGGCTGAGAATCAAGCATGGGGAAAGTCTGGCTTTCACAATATTGTCTTTCCGGTTTGCTCCCGAGCTTGCGGTGATATTACCGCTGTATGTGCTATTCCGCAAACTGAATTTGTATGACACTTATGTGGGACTGATATGGGTCTACCAATTGGTTACATTGCCCATGTTTGTCTGGATGATGATGAGCCACTACATCGAAATTCCTCCTGAAGTGGAAGAGTCGGCCCTCCTAGATGGAGCATCATGGTGGAAAATATTTTGGAAGATAGACACGCCCATGGTGATGGGTGGAGTGGCTGCTAGCACGATATTGAGCTTTGTTTTTGCTTGGAACAACTTCATGTTCGGACTGATATTGAGCGGTGAGAAAACCCAACCTGCAACTGTTGCTGCACTTGGATTCATGTCTTATGAGGAAGTGCACTGGGGGAAAATGGCAGCTGCGTCCGTTCTTGGGATGCTCCCAAGCATTGTTTTAAGTTCTTTCTTCCTCCGTTATCTTGTGAAAGGGCTAACCATGGGAGCTGTGAAAGACTGAAAGAGGGGGAGTTCAATGTACTTTCTTGGAATAGACGTTGGGACATACGAAAGCAAAGGATGTATTGTGAACGAAGATTTCAAAGTTGTAGCGAGTACATCTGTTCGACATGAATTGAGAGTTCCCAGGCCTGGGTGGGCAGAACACGACGCCGATGACGTATGGTGGAGCGATTTTGTTCACATATCGAAAACTCTGTTGAGAGAGATAGATCCTAATGATATAGCGGCTGTAGCCTGCAGCGCTATCGCTCCTGCGGTACTCCCAGTTGATGCTGATGGCAAACCCTTGCGTCCCGCTATTCTCTACGGTATAGATACACGAGCATCTTCTGAGATAGAGGAACTCGAGGGAATATTGGGTAAGGATTGGATAAGGAAAAAAGGTTGGAATGAGCTGTCATCGCAGGCCGCTGGTCCTAAGATTCTTTGGATCAAGAAAAATGAACCACACATTTTCAAAAGAACTTGGAAAATTATGACCGCGACAACTTATCTTGTTTACAAGCTAACGGGAAATGTCGTCATCGATTACTACACAGCAAGTGCATTCACACCTTTGATAGACATGAACAACCTGAATTGGTTGGATGAATTATCTGATCTGATCATTTCCCCGAATAAGCTTCCGGATCTGAAGTGGAGTGCTGACATAGCAGGGTATGTCACCAAGGAGGCATCCCTCATAACTGGAATACCTGAAGGCACTCCTGTCACCGTTGGAACTGCGGATGCAGCGGCGGAATTTTTAAGCACCGGAGCGGGAGTGTCCGATGTCATGATCATGGTAGGAAGCTCTGTATTCTTCATAAAGCCAATCGAGTCTCCTGCATTTTCCAAAGAGCTTTGGAATTCCGTTTTTCTCAAGCCGGGAACTTATTGTACAGCTGGGGGTATGGCAACTGGGGGTGCTATAACCAAATGGTTTAGAGATAACTTCGCAGAAAAAGAGCTAGAAGAAGAAAACCAGAGAGGAGTCAACGCTTACGAATTACTTTGGAAGCGGGCAGAAAAGGTCCCACCTGGTAGTCATGGTTTGCTCTCCTTGCCTTATTTCAGTGGGGAAAGAACCCCAATAAACGATCCAAAAGCCAGAGGTGTGATCTTTGGGCTGACCTTATCGCATGACAAGTATTCCTTATACAGATCTCTCTTGGAAGGAGTGGCATTTGGAATAAGGCACAACATTGAGAAGATCAAAAGGCATGGTAAAACAACGAGAACGATCGTAGTTGGAGGGGGGATCAAAAACAAACTTTGGCTTAGGATAATATCCAGTGTTATAGAGGAAAAACTCTTGATTCCACCAGTAAGGATAGGGGCGAGTTTCGGGGATGCCTTAATGGGAGCTATATCCCAACATGCAATCGATTGGAATGGAATAACAAAAATATACGAGGGTAGATATGAAAGTGTGTCTCCAGATCCTGATTTATCCAAAGTGTATGAGAAATATTACAAAATTTATGAACAAGCTTGGCCGCTCATTTGCTCATTGGTTCATTCCCTTGTAAATATAGAGGAGGTGAGGTGAAAATGAACCACGAGATGGAAAAGATGCTGAACACCTTGAAGGATCTAGTGAGTATAGAAGGTCCAAGTGGGTATGAGCAGAGGGTAGCTGAATATATGAAATCGAGGATGGAAACAAAATGTGAGGAAATCACGAAAGACAGGTTGGGAAACCTAATATGTCGTTTGAATTCTTTCCCATCTGGTCCAAAAGTAGCGGTGTTCGCCCACATGGACGAAATAGGCCTGGTAGTTAGGAAAATAGAGGAGGATGGTTTTATCAGGATGGTCAGACTTGGAGGAATAGAGGAGAAGGTTCTTCCGGGAAAGAAGGTTCTCGTCATGACAGAAGGTGGGAAATGGATTGAAGGAGCTATCGGGGTAAAGTCTCACCACTTAACCAAACCGGATGAGAAATATGTGGTGACGAAGGTTGAAGATTTATACATAGACATTGGTGCAGAAAGTGCGGAAGATGCCGTTCAAATGGGCATAAAAGTGGGGAATCCAATTGTTTTTTCAAGGGAGTTCTCAGTACGAGGATATCGAGTGATGGCCAACGCCATAGATAACAGAGGGGGATGCTCGGTGCTACTCGAGGTTATAGATGATATAGATCCGCTTAAGCTACACTCTGAAGTTTATTTGATAGGATCAACCCAGGAAGAATTCTCATTAAGGGGAATATTACCAGCTATCCGTTCTGTCAAACCGGATATCCTTATATGCCTGGATGTCGCTCCAAGCTGCGACACTCCTGACCTCAAGAACTATACGGATCTAAAACTCGGGGCAGGCGCCGTCGTTAATCTCTATACTTTCCATGGTCGTGGCACATTAGCAGGATTAATACCCTCCAGGGAATTTGTGAAGTGGATAGAAAGTACAGCTGAAAGTAATGGGATACCACTTCAGAGGAACGTGTTTTTTGGAGGTCTAACGGATGTTTCGTTTGCCCAACTTGAGTTGAAAGGCATGCTGAGCGTTGATCTCGGGTTCCCTTCAAGGTACACCCATTCGACCATCGAAGTCTGTGATGTGAGGGATCTCATAAGCTTGAAATCTCTTGTTCTGAATCTTCTGTACAGATTTAGGCAGGATGCAATTGAGAAGCTCGAATGATGTTTCGAAATTTAAGGGGGGCATGTCCCCCCTTTGGTTCATGAAACTTTCCCTTCCTCGTAGTACTTCCACAAATTGGCATATTCTTTCGATCTGTCCTTGTAGTGGGTGTGGAGAAGCTTTTCACTGAGCTCTCCCAAAGGCTCCTTGAGAAATTCCTTGTAAAGCTGCTTTATGGCCGGGTTTTCATGGGACTTCCTTATCTTCATCATCTCGTCTATTTCGTATATCGCACCTGCTCTCTTCTTTATCACATCCGGATCAAGGCTCTTTGGCTGACCTCCTCCTCCAATGCATCCTCCTGGGCATGCCATAACTTCAACGAAGTGATAGAAGGCTTCTCCTTTTTCCATCTTCTTTAGAAGCATCTCGGTGTTTTTCAAGCCATGAACCACCGCGATTTTGACTTCCTTATCTCCAATCTTTATGGTCGCATCTCTGACTCCATCGAGGCCCCTGACTTCGTCGAATTCGACTTTCGGGAGTGTCTCGCCTGTTATAACCTCGTAAGCCGTTCTCAAAGCTGCCTCCATCACTCCACCAGTTACCCCAAATATCGCCGCAGCACCTGTAGAGACTCCCAGCGGATGATCGTAATCTTCCTCTGGAAGACTCATAAAAGGAATTCCTTTAAGCCTTATGAGCTTTCCGAGCTCTCTCGTGGTCAGGACATAATCGACTGGTTTCCAATCATCTATGATGAGCTGATCCCTTGATATCTCATCCTTTTTGGCAGTGCACGGCATTATAGATACGACCATTATATCCTTGGGATTTTTTCCAATCTTTTCAGCAAAGTAGGTTTTTATTACTGCTCCCAGCATCATGTGGGGGGATCTGGCACTGGAAAGATGCTTGGTCACCCACGGGAAAACTTTCTCCGCGTAGTTAATCCAAGCGGGGCAACAAGAAGTGAACATGGGGAATGGACCGCCCTTGTTAACTCTTCTGACAAACTCGTTACCCTCCTCGACTATCGTCAGGTCAGCTCCGAAGTTCGTGTCAAACACATAATCGAAGCCAAGCTTTCTCAGAGCAGCTACCATCTTTCCCGTTGATATCGTACCGGGCTCTGCACCAAATTCCTCCGCTATGGCGACTCTCGTTGCGGGCGCAGTCTGAACTATGACGACCTTGTCTTCATTTTCAAGGAGCTCAAGCACTTTTCTCCAATCTGGCTTCTCTGTTATCGCCCCAACCGGGCATACAAAGGAGCACTGACCACATCCAACGCACACGGTGCTGTACACGGGAGCGTCGAATGCCGTGGCGGGATATTCGTAATGGCCTCTTTTTACCATGGCATAGACTGAAAGATCCTGTATCTCCTCACACGCCTTTACACATCTGAAGCACTTTATGCATTTCCCAAGATCTCTTCTTATCGCAGGAGAAGATTCATCCAATATTTTGACCGAGTTGCCGTAATAATCCATGGTCCTTTCCACACCGAATCTCTGTAAAAGATCCTGGAGCTCACACCGGCCGTTGGCCTCACATGTTTGGCAATCATCCGGATGTATCATCCTGAGAAGCTCCAAGTTGTGCTTCACCGCTGCCTTTACTCTTTCTGAATGTGTCCAGATTTTCATCCCATCTCTTATGTAGGTGGTACAAGATGTCTGCAGGAGCCTTTGCCCTTCTACCTCTACCAGACACATACGGCAGCTGCCGCTTTGGGTTATACGGGGATGGTAACACAACGTGGGTATATAAATTCCGACCTTTCTCGCCGCATCCAAGACAGTCATTGGTTCACCAAATTCATATTCTCTTCCATTTATAGTCACCCTCATGCTACCTCACCTCTCTCCAACATCCTGATGAGGCTTATTATCGGGTTGTGAACACTTTGTCCAAGACCACAAAGCGAGGAGTCCTTCATTATTAGCACGATCCTCTCTATTTCTTGAAGCGCATCGCAGTCCACTTTACCTTCTTCCACCATCTTCGATATGATCTTTCTCACAAGGAATGTTCCTTCTCTGCATGGCACGCATTTTCCGCATGATTCGTGCTCGAAGAATTCTATTACATTTAGCGCGATGTCAAGGAACCTGCTCTTGTCATCTATAAGCGTGATCGCTCCGGACCCTAGGGATACACCCTCTTTGATCGCATCGAAATCGAGTTTCACATCTAACTTCTCTTTTGACACAAATGTTCCCGCTTTTCCACCCGTCTGAACCATTGCGAGCTCTCCTTCTCCGTAAATCCCTTCACCATAAGCGTAAACTATCTCCCTGAGAGTCACACCTAGAGGAAGCTCAACAACCACTTTTTTATTCGCTTTTCCACATATACTGAAGAGCTTCGTACCGGGAGAGCTCTCCGTTCCGTATTTCCTGTACTCCTCAGCCCCGTTGAGAATTATCCACGGGACTTTAACAAGAGTTTCGACATTGTTGACGACCGTCGGTTTTCCAAAAAGCCCTTTTTGGGTCGGATAAGGCGGCTTGAATCTTGATCTGGCTGCCCTTCCCTCTATCGATTCAAGGAGAGCTGTCTCTTCACCAGCGATATAAGAACCTCCTCCAAATCTCAAAACGAGCTCGAAGTCAAACCCGCTGCCGAGGATATCTTCGCCCAAAAATCCCCTATCGTAGGCCTCTTCCATCGCCCTCTTTAGATTTTCGGCCACATCGCTGTACTCTCCCCTTATGTAGATGTAACCTTTATTGGCTCCGACAGTGTACGCAGATATGGCTATTCCTTCTATAAGGGCGTGAGGGTCCTCCTCTATGATCATCCTGTCCTTGAAAGTCCCTGGCTCTCCTTCATCTGCGTTGCAGACGACGAATTTCTCCGAAGCTTTTTCTTTGAGGGCGGATTCCCATTTCAGGCCCGTCGGAAAGCCCGCACCGCCTCTTCCCCTCAATCCGGAATTCTTCACCTCTTCAACAATCTCTTCTGGCTTCATCTTGAGTGCTTTTTTCAAAGCTTCGTACCCGCCAAGGAAAATGTATCCATCTATATCCCTGTACTTGCCGAAGTTCCTCTTGACTATAAGCACTTCAGGGGTTATGCGAGATTCTTCCGGAGGAAGAACTTTTTTCACAGCCAGGTCCTTCACTTTCTTTCTGAGTATCACACCTTGAACGAAAAGCATTGCCGCTTCCTTTTTATCTCTAACCTTATATTTCTCTCCATTAATGTCCACCAAAATCCCGCCTACACAATTTCCGAGATTTGCGTCTCTCTCAACATCAACCTGAACATGATGTACCCCAGAGAGGTAACCAAAATAGTTGGCTATCTCAAGAGAACCTTCTAAAACGCTTTTTGGGTCGGCAGCAACTTTGATCTTCATTCTATTACCCCCTTTCTGTAAGCTTCAAGTATTGCAGTGACTTTTTCAGATGTTAAGTCTTTGTAAAGAGTCCCATCTACCATCATATTGGGTGATGTATCACACCTTCCAAGGCAGCCTACCTCTTCTAGTTTGAACATTCCATCGGGGGTTACCTGACCGAAGTCTATATTGAGCTCTTTCTTCAGAGTTTCTATAATTTCTCTCCCTCCTGCGACATGGCAGGGAAGAGATGTGCAAACCCTTATCACATGTTTTGCTTCCTTTCTGAGCGTGTAGAGTGAGTAGAAAGTGGCTATCTCGTAGAGCTTTGAAGGTGAAACTTCAAGAAACTGCGCCGCGAGTTCAAGAGCTTCAGGTGGTGCATAGCCACCGAACTGCTCATGAAGACAACGCACCACTTCCATGATGTAATCTTTCTCTTCCAGAGCTTTCTCTTTTGCTTTCTCCAATGCATTTCTCACCTTCTCTTCAACCATCCTTTCACCTCCTTTTTATTAAAAAATTCACATCATTTAGAGAAAAATAAAACTTTCACAAATAATACCAGCCAATTCCACCTCCTTTAAAGCATCTGTATATATAAAAGCGTCAGAAATTCTCCAAAGCGATTTCGATCAGCTTTTTCTCTGCTTCGCTAGTATCAGAAACATTCACAACTGTGAGGATCCTAGTAGGTCTTTTGGAAAGGACCACAACCTTATTGGCCATTATCGAGGCTTCTTTTGGGTCATGCGTGACGCCAAGAAAGGACACTTTGCATCTTTGCTTTATTCTCAGTATGTCTTTCATCAAACGGTACTTTATATGAATATCCAAGGAACTGAACGGCTCATCAAGGATCAAAAGATCTGGTTTTGAAAGTATCGCCCTTGCGAGATTCACCCTCTGTTTCATTCCCCCACTGAGCTGGCGTGGAAAAGAATCCTCAAAACCCCTTAATCCTGTAATATCAATCACTTCTTGCACTCTTTTCTCATCTTCATATACGAACATGAGATTTTCCTTTACGGTGAGCCAAGGGATGAGCCGCGGCTCCTGAAAAACAAAGCCAATTTTCTCGAAATTTCTCTCGACCTTTCCCTCGAAGTTGTCAATGAGCCCGGCCACTACCTTCAAGAATGTTGTTTTGCCGCATCCAGATGGCCCGAAAAGAAACAGACTTTCCCCTTTCTTCAGCTCCAGAGTTAACCTGTCTATCACCAAAAGATCACCATAGCTTTTCTTCAGGTTCTCAACCTTCAGGACAATTTCCATCTTTTCAGAACCCTCTCGAAAAATCCTTCTCCCGCTCTTTCAAAAGAAACAGCGAGAGTGACTCCTATAAGAGTTAAGGCGAAAATCTTCGGAGTATCAACATAGCTCCTTGCCCAGGCTATCATCACGCCTATCCCTCTGTCTCCACACAAAAATTCCGTCACGAGCACCGTTTTCCACACATTTCCCAGCGTTATGCGAAGTGATGCGAGCATGAAGGGAAGCAGCGACCCCAGATATATGTACTTAAAGACCTTCTTCTTTTCCACACCATAAACTTTCGCCATTTCAATCAGCCTGGTATCCACATTCAAAACGCCGGAGTAGGTGTTTATTATCACCACAGGTAGGAGTGATAGAGTGGTTAGAAGCACAGGTCCCTTCCACCCTATGCCCCAAAGGAAGATGGCAAGAGCAAGCCAGGAAACAACTGGCACCGATTGGAGCAGTGTTACAAAAGGCTTCAGAGCTTCGGATAAACCCTTTTTCAAGCCCATGAGCATACCCACACTCGTACCTATGAAAATCACGAGCGAGGTGGAAAGGAGGCCTTTCAGAACGGTTGAAACAAGTGCCGTATAAAACTCCTTGCTTTTGATTACCTCATTCAAAGACCCCAAAACCGCCATCGGCGATGGCAAGATGATCTCAGAATTTATCAGCAGAGACAGAATCCACCAGACCGCTACTCCCGCTGCAGCACCAAAAAGATACCTTCTCACCAGTAAAAGCCCTCGTCGGGAATCTTTGAAAGTCCTTTTGGAAATCTATCATGAAGAACTTCTAAGAACTTTTTCACATCTTTCTTGCACTTCTCGATCGGAACATAGTAAAAGATCATCCTCTTCATGGACTTGAGAAGTATCTTAACTGGTATCTTGGTTACCTGTGATGTAACTTCAGCAGCTGCTTCAGGATATCTTTCCATTAGCTCTGTTGAAAAACCCAGAGCATTTGCAACATATTCAGCAGTGATCTTGCCGCAATAGTTTCCAAGTACTTTTCTCGTGGTGAAAAGACCAGCTATAGGTATTCTCTCATCAAGACCGGTGAGTTCTTTCCACTTTTTTTGAAAGTCCAGTACTACATGGGCTTTTGTCGAAGAAATCACCATTGTCACGAAAGGCTCGGGCAGCGCCGCAAGATCAACCTTACCGGCTTTGAAAAGCGCCACTATCTCATTTGGCTGCGCATATGCAATCTTAACATCTATATCTGGTTTCAAACCCTCGTTTTCAAGGTAATACCTGAGTAGAACATCCACAACCGTTCCTTTTGAATGAGAAGAGTAAATAGTCTTGCCTCTCAAATCCTTTAGGCTCTTCACATCTTCTCTTGAAACGAGGTAAAAGACCTTCCATTCGTGAACACCCAGGAGCACAAGGTCAAAGCCTTTGTTGTATAGATTCGCGCCAAGAGTCACGGGGAGAACATAAAAATCTGCCTTCCCTGCCTTTATGGCTGCAACTGCCTGCTCTGGGCTTCTCCAGAACGACACCTGTATATCCTTTCCGGTGTATTCATTCAGTATATGGGCTATGGGCAATATAGTTGGTCCAAAGGGATTTAGTAAGGTTATAGTGAAAGCAGTCACCATTATGGTGAAATAAATAACCACTATGAATTTTCTCATACGCATCACCTCCTAAAGAATTATGGATTATCCCTCGTTATATTTCCTATATCTTCAAAGAGATTATAGCATAAATTACTTGAAAGTTGTAAAGTTTGTGAGAAATATAGGGAAAAAATTCCCAAGAATAAAGGAGAATTCGGCAATTATGAAAGGAGCTGCTACAACCCGTACACCGAATGCAGGGGATGCAAGGTGAGCTTCGCTAAACAACCCTGTAACGAGCACACGTAGACCGGTTTTAGAACATCGATAAATTTCACAAATATATTCCTCAATTTTCACGATTATAACAGTTGATTCTTTAGATGTAAGCCTTATTTCTCATCTGAAAGGGACTAGTTTTTCAGCGAGTTAAAGTAGTTGGCAAGGTATGTGATAGAAAATGCTAAAATGAAAAGGTAATGTTATTTCACAGAGCAAGATTATGATCAGGAGGGAGCAAGATGATCAGAGAGGGGAATATAATCAAAGGTCCATTCTGGAAAGAACCAATTAGGGTCGAAAAGGTCGAAGAATTGGGTGATCATATTCGCATTGTAGGTTCAACAATTCACTCTAGGGAATACGTGGATCGATTGTTGTTGGGGAAAGATATAAATACATTGGAAATTGTGGAAACAGCGTTTGACTTCTCATCCGATCCTCAAACAACCTTTTTTGTAATTGAAGCAACACGGTTCAAGTATGCTTCCTTATTTGATCCTCTGCTTGCCATGAATGTTTCAAAAATAGACCCACTTCCATTTCAAATAGAGGCTGTTTACGGCTATGTTCTAAAGCAGCCTCGGATAAGATTTCTAATTGCCGATGACCCTGGCGCCGGGAAAACCATAATGGCAGGGCTTATCTTGAAAGAGTTAAAACTGAGAAGGCTAGCAAGCAGGGTATTGATAGTGGTGCCAGGGCATCTAAAGGATCAATGGAGGAGAGAGTTAAAGGAGAAATTTGATGAGACATTCGTAGTGCTCGATAGAAACACATTTAATGCTCATTATGGGGAGAATCCTTGGGAGAAGAATGATCAGGTGATAACTTCCATAGATTTTGCAAAGCAGGATGAGATACTCGCAAGTTTGAGTTCAGCCTACTGGGATCTTGTGATCGTCGATGAGGCTCACAAGATGGCGGCTTATAAGTATGGGGAGAAAACCCAAAGGACTCAGCGTTACAAGTTGGGAGAAGTCCTCTCGAGAAATTCCAACCACCTCTTGTTTTTAACCGCTACTCCCCACAGGGGCGACCCGGAGAATTTCAGACTGTTTTTAGATCTACTTATGCCAGGGTTCTTTGCGACCGATAAAATGGTGGAAGAATCCTTGAAAAACAGGGACAATCCTTTGTTCATAAGGCGTTTGAAGGAGGATCTCAAAGACTTTGAAGGCAAGCCCATATTCACAAGAAGGTTTCCAACAACTGTAAAGTTCCGTCTATCCGATGAAGAGAAAGAGCTCTACAATGAGGTTTCCCGCTACGTAGTTGACCAATACAATAAGGCATTGCAGTCAGATGATAAAAAGAGAAATGTTGCATTTGCTCTTGTAATTCTACAAAGAAGACTGGCATCAAGTACCTACGCCCTTTTGAAATCGCTTGAAAGAAGAAAGGAAAAGTTGGAGAAAATTCTCAAGGGAGAGGAAAAGCCAAAGGATATTCCTGTTTCCATTGATTATGAAGAATTTGAAGAGTTTGAGGAAAAAGACAGATGGAAGAGAGAAGAGGAATGGGAATCAGTAACTATGGCTAAGGATCCGGAAGAATTGAAGCGTGAAATTGAGACGATACAAAAGCTCATAAAGAAAGCAAGGAAAGTTATCTCAAAAGAAAAGGAAGTGAAGCTTAAAGAGCTCAGAAAGGCCATCGAAAAGGGTTTCGAAAAGATCAAGGAGATGAGAGGGAAGTCAAAGATTCTAATCTTTACGGAATCAAAGGACACGCTTGAGTACCTCGTAGGTAAGATCAAATCCTGGGGTTACAAAGTTAACTACATTCATGGTGGGATGAGTATAGATGAAAGAATTAAAGCTGAAAAGATCTTCAGGGATGAAACGGAGGTGATGGTTGCAACGGAAGCGGCTGGAGAAGGAATAAACCTTCAGTTTTGTCACATCATGATAAATTATGATATTCCATGGAACCCGAATAGGCTTGAGCAGAGGATGGGGAGAATTCACAGATACGGTCAGCAGAGAGATGTTTACATTTTCAACCTCGTAGCGGAAGATACAAGGGAAGGAGAGGTTTTTGCTAGGCTCTTTGATAAATTGGAAGAGATAAAGAATAAACTTGGAAGCGACAGAGTATTTGATGTTATTGGTGATGTGTTTGAAGGAGAAAATTTGTATCAGCTCATAATTGAAGCCATAACTAATCCAAAAAACAGATATGAAATTCTAAAAAAGCTGGATAAGTCTTATGGGGAGTATATCTCTAAGATAAAAGAAGTTTTGGGAGAGAGCCTTGCAACAAGGTTTATAGACTACACGAGAATAAGAGAAATGGCGGAAAAGGCAAAGGAGTATCGTTTAATCCCAGAATATGTGGAGGAGTTTTTCAAAAAGACTTTTCAAAAAGCTGGTGGAAAGATAAGAGAACTTAAAAGTGGATTTATTGCAATAGACTTTGTTCCCTACGACATAAGAAAGATTGCAGAAAGTGTTGGATTTAAAAACAGATATGGCTTGGTGATGAAAAAATACCCCAAAGTAACATTCAACAAGGATATTGCGTTCAAGAACCCTGATGCGGAATTCATTTCTTTCGGTCATCCTCTTTTCGAGGCACTTTTAGAATGGATACGAGATAACTTTGAGGAGGAAGCAAAAAGAGGGACCGTGTTCAAAGATCCTTCGGGAAAATTGGATGGATACATCTGGTTCTATGTTGGAGAGGTCAAAGATGGAAAAGGAGAAGTAGCGGGGAAAAAGATCCTGGCGATATACGATGACGGAATCAGTGCGAGGGAAATCAGTCCTGCTATTTTGTGGGATTTGTCTCCTCACGAGTGCTCAGATGTTGATCAAGTACCTGGTGAAGAAAAATTATTGCCTTTTGTCATAAAGTTGGTCGAGAAGTACAAGGAGGAAATTTCAGAAGAAAGGAGAAGGCAGGCAGAGATAAAGAGAAAGTACGGCTTGAAGTCCCTCGATTATCTTATTGGGAAACTAGATGAAGAACTCGCAGAGCTTTATGAAAGACAAGAAAGGGGAGAGAAAGTTGACTTGCCCATCAGGAAGAAGGAAGAACGAAAGAGAAGATACGAGCAAGCGAGGGGGGATCTGGAAAGAGAGATAAAACAAGAGCAAACTCTTTCTATCTCCATGCCAGAGCTTTTGACCGTTATCAGGGTAATTCCGGATAGAAATGAAATGGTTGAGAGCGAAGAAATCGAAAGGATCGGAATGGAGATAGCGATGGAATATGAAAGACAGCACGGAAGAACTCCTGAAGATGTGTCTAAGGAAAATCTCGGGTTTGACATTCGATCGAAAGGTAGCGGTGAGATCAGATACATTGAAGTCAAAGCGAGAGCAGGAGAAGGAGAGATAGCTCTGACTCCGAACGAGTGGTTCAAAGCAAAGAGGTTCAAGGATCAGTACTTCCTTTATGTGATCGCAAATGCTATGGCAGATCCAACCCTTTACATCATCAGAAATCCCGCAGAGAATCTCACGCCAGAAGAAAAAGTTGAGATAGTGAGGTTTGTTGTTCCCGTAGATGAGTGGAAAATTAAAAAGGAGGAAGTGTGGAAGAGGTGAAGGAAGACCAAAATATCGAGTTTAAAAGAGTGTGGCGTGATGAGTATATGAAAATCCTTTGCGGTTTCGCCAACACCGACGGTGGCACATTATACCTTGGAATGTCTGATGAAGGGATCCCAGTTGGATTGGAAAACACAGAACGACTTTTAGAGGATCTCCCAAACAAGATCAGAAACCGTCTGGGAATCATCCCACTTGTGAAAAGAGAAGTCGCGGATGGAAAGGAGATAATAAGAATCGAAATACCGCCATCGGATGATCCAATATTTTGCGATGGGAAATTCTACATAAGATCTGGCTCCACCACACAGGAAGTGAAAGGAAATGAGCTTATAAAGGTTATTTTGAAAAAGCAAAGCACTTCCTGGGATACTCTGGTGTCTGACGCTGAAATAGACGAAGTGGATAAAGAAACCGTCGATTTGTTCAAAGAACTGGCAAAAGACAGACTTGCCATAAGCGAAAAAGACAACGCTAAAAAAATCTTGGAAAATCTCGAGCTTACAAAAGACAGAAAACTCACAAACGCGGCCATTCTGCTTTTTGGCAAAAATCCGCAAAGGTACTTTCTGAATTCAACATCGCGTGTGGGAAGGTTCAAAGCATCCACGGAGATCATCGATACCGTTGAGATAAAAGGGAATCTCTTCAAACAGGTCGAGGAGATGGTCTCAGCGATTAAAAAATACATAAATGTCAGGTTTGAGATAAAAGAGATTGTTCGGGAGGATATATGGGACTATCCGATTCCAGCCGTAAGGGAGGCATGTATCAACGCACTGATTCACAGGGATTATTTGGACATGGCTGAGATTCAGATAAAGGTGTACGATGACAAGATATGGTTTTGGAACCCCGGAAAACTTCCAGAGGGTATCACCGTGGATATGCTTAAAAGAGATCACTTTTCAAAGCCGAGGAACAGATTGATCGCTGCGGTGTTCTACCACGCCGGTCTGATAGAGAGGTGGGGAACGGGTACCAAGAGAATGGTCGAGCTCTTCAAAGAGCGGGGACTTCCGGAGCCTGAGTTTGAAGAATTTGGGAATGGATTTTCCGTTGTTTTTTACAAGGATATATATAACGAGGAATACCTGAGAAATCTGGGCTTGAACGAGAGGCAGATAAAGGCTGTTTTGTATGTTAAAGAAAAAGGCAAGATCACTAATAAAGAATACCAGAAGGTTAATGAATGTTCAAAAGCAACTGCAACAAGGGACATAATGGACCTTGTAGATAGAGGACTGTTAATTGTTTCTGGAACAGGAAAAAGGAATCTCCATTACATACTGAACCAAAAAAGAACCAAAAATGATGCGAATGAGCCAAAAAAAGAGCCAAAGAATAGGTGAGAAGGGGGATAAAAAATGAAAGATAAACGCTACATTGAAGTGAGTTTTCCAGTAAAAGAAGTGAGCGAAATATCGTCTAAAGAAAAGAACATAAGACACGGGCATATCTCCACGCTGCATATATGGTGGGCTCGTCGACCCCTTGCCTCTTCAAGAGCCACGAGCTACGCCGCGTTGATACCAGCCTCTGAAGAGCCAGAAGAATGGGAAAAGACGAGGCAGTTTATAGTGGAGCTTTCCAAATGGGAGAACTCTCTGAACCGTCATGTTATAGAGAAAGCAAGGGAAGATATTCTGAAAGCAAACGATGGAAAAGCCCCGAGAGTTTTGGACTGCTTTGCGGGAGGCGGCTCGATTCCGCTGGAAGCTTTAAGACTCGGATGTGAGACGCATGCAGTTGAATACAATCCTGTGGCTGTTTTGATTTTGAAATGCACACTCGAATATCCCCAGAAGTTTGGAAAGCCTGTTAGAAGAAAGATAAAAAGAGATTTTGGCCTTGAAACCGAAAAAGAAGTGAATCCACTGCTCGAAGATGTCAAAAAGTGGGGAGAGTGGGTTTTAAACGAAACGAAAAAAGAGATAGGCAGGTTTTATCCGCCAGATGAAGACGGTTCAATTCCCGTTGGCTATATATGGGCAAGGACGATTCCATGCCAAAATCCTTCCTGCGGCGCCGAAATTCCTTTGATGAGGCAATTCTGGCTTGCAAAGAAAAACAACAAGAAGGTCGCGCTCTACCCCTATGTTGAAGGCAAAGAGGTGAAGTTCAAAATAGTCGGTGATGGTTATGAAGAAATGCCTGAGGGATTCGACCCTTCCAAAGGGACGATCTCAAGAGCAATAGCGGTGTGTCCGGTCTGCGGATCCACCGTTGAAGCAAAAACGACGAGAGAACTTTTCCAGAAAGGAAAAGCTGGAGAAAGGATGATCGCGGTAGTTCTGCACAAACCCGGAACTAAGGGAAAGAGATACAGACTCGCTACTAAGAGAGATTTGGAAGTTTTCAAAGAGGCGGAAAAGTATCTTGAGGAGAAAAGACGAAAGCTCATGGAGGAATGGGGGATCGATCCTGTGCCGGATGAGCCTCTTCCACCAAAGGAAACATTAGGTTTTCGCGTCCAAAGATATGGAATGCTCAAGTGGGGCGACCTTTTCAACTCCCGCCAGAAGCTGGCGCTCATCACATTCACGGAAAAAGTGAGAATGGCTTATGAAAAGATGATCGAAGAGGGATACGATGAAGAATATGCAAAGGCTGTGGTGGCGTATTTGGGAATCAGCGTCAATAACTTGGTGGAAAAAAATAATAGTATTAGTAGATGGGCAAACACAAAAGAAACCATTGCAGGTTCCTTCAGCAGACAAGCATTACCTATGGTTTGGGACTATTTTGAAGCAAATGTTTTCAGTGGTTCCACTGGCGATTGGCTTAATTCAATAGAATATAATTGTAATGTCCTCTCCCATCTCTCTCAGATCTCACCAGTGGAAAGCGATGGTAAACGAATCATCCCAACGGTAAAGCAAACCTCCGCCACACAGCTTCCATATCCGGATAACTATTTCGATGCGGTGTTCACCGATCCGCCTTATTACGATAACGTACCTTATTCCTATCTTTCAGATTTTTTCTATGTCTGGCTCAAAAGAAGCACCGGTGATTTATATCCAGAACTTTTCATGACTCCTCTCACTCCAAAGTCTAAGGAAATAGTTGCATATTCGCACCAAGAGGGTGGATTTGAAGCCGGAAAAAGACGTTTTGAAGACATGCTCAAAAAAGCATTTAAAGAAATAGCAAGAGTTCTAAAGCCAGATGGTATAGCAACGATTGTATATACTCACAAATCAACCTCCGGCTGGGAAACCTTGATAAATTCCTTGCTCGAAGCAGGACTCGTTCCAACCGCCTCATGGCCTATTGACACAGAGATGAAAGCAAGACTTAGAGCTAAAGAGTCTGCGGCACTCGCTTCATCCATATACTTCGTTTGCAGAAAAATGGAAAGAAAAGAAACTGGCTGGCTCAATGAGGTTAAAGAGGAGATTAAAAATCACATCACCAAAAAGCTCGAAACCCTTTGGAAGGAAGGAGTGAGCGGTGCGGATTTCTTCGTGGCGGGCATTGGCTCGGCAATAGAGATATTCGGCAGGTACAAAAAGATAATGGATTACGAGGGAAACGAGATAAGCACAAGGAAGCTTCTGGAGTATGTGAGAGAGGTGGTAACGGACTACGCGGTTAGGCAAATTCTCCACAACGGAATCGCAGGGGAGCTCTCATCACTGACGAGATTTTATCTACTCTGGCGCTGGACTTATGGAGAGGTGAAGGTTCACTTTGACGACGCGAGAAAACTCGCTCAGTCAGCAGGTGTGGATCTTGAAAAGGAATGGAACAAGGGCTTCATCGAAAAGGACAGGGAGTTCATAAAGGTTTTGGGGCCTCAGGATAGGAAATTGGATGAGTTGGAGAGCGCGCAGGAGATGATGGATGTTCTTCACAAGGTGCTGCTCTTGTGGAAGGCGGGAAGGAAAGAGGAAATGAAGGAGGTTTTAAAAGAGACGGGTTACGGAACTAAGGAAGCCTTTTACAGAGTAGCACAGGCGATCTCCGAGACCTTGCCGAACGATAGCAAAGAGAAAAAGCTCTTGGATGGCTTTTTGAGCGGCAAGGAGAGGTTGAAGGATGAGATAAAGAACACGGCCACACAGGGGAGGCTTTTTTGATGAAAACCATGGAAGAAATTATCGAATTGGTGAGGAATTTAAAAAAAGAAATCGAGCGTAGATATAACGCCGAAATAATCGGGATATTCGGCTCATATGCAAGGGGTGAGCAGAGAGAAGGTAGTGATGTTGATATTCTCGTCAAGTTTCACAAAGGAGCAACTCTCTTCGATCTTGTGGGACTCTCCATTTTTCTTGAAGAGAAGCTTGGCATTCCTGTGGATGTGGTTTCGCAGAATGCAGTGAAAGATGAGCTCAAGGAGAGGATATATCAAGAGGTGGTAAGAATATGAGAGATATAACCTTGTACCTTAGAGATATTCTCGATGCTATAGATGCTATCGAAAGATTTGTTGAAGGAATGAACTTGGAGGAATTTGAAAGGGATGATAAAACATCGAGTGCTGTAATGAGAAAATTTGAAATCATAGGAGAAGCGGCAAAACACATTCCGAATGAAGTGAGACGAAAGTATCCCGACATTCCTTGGAAAGAAATGGCGGGATTTAGGGACAAGCTCATACATTTTTATTTTGGCATTGAATACGATATCGTGTGGAATACCATAAAAGAAGTGCTTCCAAGCCTGAAGCGAAAAATAGAAGAAGTGCTAAAGGATTTAAAGGAGGGAGAAGAATGAAACCTTTCACCCAGGTAGCTAAGCCTCATGAAGACATAATTGAAGGTCGCTTTACTTTGGATGTATTCGCTGCAGATCTGTGGCAGGTTGCAAACCAAAAGGCACCTTTAGATTATCAAGATCCAGATCTTTTCTTCAAAAAGACATATATGACCGAAGGTTTGAGAAACATATTGGATATAGCCCGAGCAAGGCTTGAAGGGAGAAGCGGAGATTCCATAATTCAACTTCAAACGCCCTTTGGTGGCGGAAAAACCCATACACTTATTGCCCTTTATCACAAGGCAAGAGAATGGAATGCAAGGGCTGTGGTGATTGATGGAACAGCGTTGAAGCCAGAAGAAAGCAAATTGTGGGAGGAATTGGAAAGGCAGCTGACGAGAGTCGTGAAGCTGACCAAGGGAGATACAGCACCGGGAAAGGAAGCGTTGATAAATCTCCTTTCAGAGAACTCCCCTGTTCTCATACTTGTGGATGAATTGCTTGAATACACCACAAAAGCTGCAGGCGTGAAAGTGGGGGATTCAAACCTCGCAGCGCAGACTTTTGCTTTCATACAGGAGCTCACGGGCGTTGTTTCAGCCGTTGGTAACGCCCTTCTTGTATTGACACTGCCTTCCAGCCTTTTGGAACACTATGACGAGAACGCAGAGAAGATGTTTCAGCAGTTGCAGAAGATAACAGGGAGAGTGGAAAGAATATACACTCCTGTGAAGGATGAGGAGATAGAGCATGTCATAAGAAAAAGGCTTTTTAGCAATATCGATGAAAAATTGGCAAAAGATACAGTCGATGAATTCGTTGAATATGCGAAAAGCGAAGGGCTATTGTCAAAAGAAGAGGCCTCGGAGTACAGAAAAAGGTTTTTGAGAAGCTACCCTTTTAAGCTAGAGGTAATAGATGTCCTGTACAAGAGATGGGGATCTTTTCCAACATTCCAGAGAACGAGGGGTGTGTTGAGGCTTCTATCCATCGTAGTGCACGATCTTTTGGATAAAAATCTGCCGTTTATCCGTTTGGGAGACATCAATCTTGAAAATGAAGAGCTCAGGCGAGAACTCATAAAGCACATAGGGCCGGAATGGGACAGCATAATAGCCCAAGACATAACATCGATAGCTTCCGGGGCAAAGAAAGTCGATGAGGCACTTGGCAGTTCTTATTTGCCATACAAGCTTGGAACTGTTGTGAGCACAACTATTTTCATGATGTCTTTTTCAGGGGCAGGAGTTAGGGAGCCCAGCATTAGGGATATCAAGCTGGGCGCTGTACAGCCAGAATTTTCAAGCACGGTGATAGACACTGTCATAAGTAATCTGAAAGAAAAGTTATTCTACTTGTCGGATGAAGGACTTTACTTCACCAATCAGCCGAATCTCAACAGGATGATAGTTGCAAAAGAGGAGAATGTTTCAGAAGGCGAGATCTATGAAGAAGAGAAAAGCATTATAAGGAGACACATATCACGGGAGTCGAGGTTCAAAATATACATCCATCCGAGGTTTCCTAAAGATGTAGCAGATGATGAGGAGCTAAAACTCATAATTTTCAACAGAACCCAACCCGATCAGGACTTTCTGGAAAAGCACGGTGAGGTTCCAAGGGTATATAGGAATACGCTTGTATTTCTGTGTGTTGATGAAACGCAAAGAGAAGCTTTTTACAGTTATGTGAGAAAACTCATAGCGTTGAGGAGCATTGATGCAGATAAAAGATTGAACTTGTCAGATGCTCAAAGAGAGGCTTTGAAAAGCAAACTCGAGAACCATGAGCGTAGGGAGTACGAGGAAATGAGAAAATTCTACAGAAATTTATTTATTCCAAGTAGGGGAGAATTTAAACGCATCGATCTGGGATTGCCTGTATACGGGGAAAACGAAATTGACAAGGAAATATACAGCTATTTGAGAAATCAAGGTGAGATCCTCGAGAGGATATCCTCCAGGGTGATCAAAGATAAATATCTTGGCGATAAGGAATATATAGAAATTAAGACGCTGTACGAGTCGCTACTTAAAACGCCAGGAGAGCTCAGGATCGTATCCAGGGAAGGTTTCGTAGAAGGGATCAAAGAAGGTGTTGAAAAAAGAGTATTTGGACTTGGCCATCTTGAAAACGGCGAGCCATTGTGTGATGTGATCGGTGAAACGGTGTCTGTGAACTTCGATGAAGGGGTAATCATAGTCAAGCCGGAGCTGTGTCGAAGGAAAGAGAAAGAATCTGAGGAAGTTGGAGAGGATCAATACACGCCGGGAGAGAAACCCCCAACACCCATCAGAGAAGGTGGTTCAGAATACGGAAGTTCCTCATCTGGCGAATCCATGGGCGCTGTGAAAGAGAGCATCAGAATGAACCTCGAGGTACCAGTTGGACAAATTTCCACGATCGTGAGAGTTGTCAATTACCTTAGAAATAAGTTTGAACAATGCAGCGTGAAAGTTACGATTCAAGCGAGTGATGGGAAAATCAGTGAGGCTGATTATGAGGATAAAATTCTGGAGGCGCTTAAGCAAGCGGGTATCAAAGTTGATGAGTTCTGAAAGCGGTTTGTTCGGATGTGGCATGATCTTGTTCACCCACCAGCATTAGCGGTTTTTCAGATAATAGAATGGGATGTTTTTAAAATACAAAAGTTGCTTGTACTAAAAGTATGGTTGATAATATTCCTCTAGCCTTTAACTTTTCAATGAATGTTCGCATCGGGAGCAATCGATTTTGAGACCTTGACCCTTCACCATTAGAACCCTAAAAATTCCGCGAGGTGGGGCAATAAGTGCTCAATTCTTGACACGATTCGGATATGTGTTATGCTTATATATAACAGTATAAAGGGGTGATGATTTTTGAAAAGAGCGGGGAAAGTTCAGCTTGTACTTCTTGCACTGATCGTTTCTACTTTGATCTTGATTGTTTCCTACCCCTATTCTCTTGCCTTAGCTTTCGTGGCGATTATTTTGTTCTTCGCATCCATGGGAAAAGCTATGATCGTTATCGGAACAGTTGTCTCGGGAATGATAGTTCTCACCTCCATGGTGGTTGAATACGCAGTCGTTCATATCCCATGGGAAGGATTCATGAGATCGCGCGAATGGATGGTAGAAGATATGAAATTGGTCGAGAAGGTTCCGCGTGGCTTTAAACGTCTAAAGGAGGATACGTATTTTTCTGAAATAAGGGATCTCAGGCTTCTTGGAAACGGGATAAGGGTTCTCCTGTCAAGGAAAGCCAAGATGATGCATCTGGAAAAGGGGCTTTACTATAAAAGTGACTCTGAAAAGCTCGGTGTTTTTTCGAAGGATGGTGGAAAGATAATAGGACCTCCTGTGGATAGCATTGAAATAGATGGAATGAACATTGATGTAAAAGGTTTTGGAGATTCCATGAAAATGCAGCTGGATGGGATGGGGAATACGGTCGAATTGGAGACTGAGAAAAAGCTTGATGTGAGAGTTGCTGGGATGGACAACTCGCTAGACTTTAAATCCAGCATCCCTGGACAAGTAAAAATTTCTGGCTTGGGAAATAGAATTGAAGTTGATTTGGCTGAGGCAAGTTTTGGTGCTATGTGGCTTGAGGTCAATGGAGTTGACAACCATGTAGAGATTTACATTCCGGAAAATGGAAATGTAAAGATTGAGAAAAATGTGAACCCCGCATTTATGAACGAGGTGAAAGTAATCAGGAGGTAGCTGAGATGATAAGGATAGACAGAGTTTCTCCCATACCCGTTTACAAGCAGATAATTCTTCAGGTGAAGAAAGAGATAATTTTGGGTGGATTGAAAAAAGGGGACAAGCTTCCATCCATCAGGGATTTGTCGAGAATACTTGGGGTAAACGTCAACACGGTTTTGAAAGCGTACGAGAGGTTAAGTGCTGAAGGTATTGTAGCATCAGAACAGGGAAAGGGCTTTTTCATTAAGGAGAATATGGGAGTGTCAGAAGAGGCCGTGAGACTTTTAAAAGAGGTAGCCAAAATGCTCAAAGAATGCAAGGTTGAGATAAGTCTCGCCGTGATGATAATCCAGGAGGTGTGGAGTAATGAAAGAATTTGAGTTTGTCTTGAAAAAAGTATACCGTCAAAATGGAATCAGGATATTCTTGATGTTCTTTGCCTTTATGCTTCCAACACACTTCTGGAAGGTTTTTGTGGAGCTCCTCGTGTTTTCGGGATTGCTTCCTCGTGACATAGAAAGGGGAGACGATGAGCTCTCACTATACCTCCCTATTGCTAGATGGCAGCTTTTCTTATACGAATTTCTTTCCGGAGCTTTTCCGCTTTTAATATCCGGGATGTTTGCTTTAGCACTGAGTGCGAATGAAGATATCAGATGGTTTGAGTTCAAAGAGATGTTGAGGAGCTTTTTCTCCATGCCGTATATCTACGCGCTGTGCGTATTCAGTGCCAGGTATCTTCGGAGTCATTTCATACTTCCCCTGATATTCCTAATTTTGGATTCGGCGTTTTGCAAAACCCCATGGCGTTATGTCAGTCCGTCATGTCAGGGTTCTTTCATATCTGGAATCATTTCACTAGGGGCCTTTGCCCTTGCAGCCTTACTATATTCGGGTGATAGATATTTCAAGGAGGTAAAAGCATGATAAAAGTATCAAATATTTCCAAGAGCTTCCCCGACGTTGTTGCCCTTGCTGATGTTTCATTCGTTATGAATAGAGGTGTGAATGTGATTGTTGGGCCAAACGGAGCGGGAAAAACGACCACCTTGAAATGCCTGGCAGGGGTGATGAATCCTGATTCAGGAATTATTGAGATATTTGGAAAAAGTGTATGGAAAGTTAAAAAGGAAATAGCTTTCTTGGATGAAAATAGAAGGGTTTTCAGAAAGTTCAAGGTGAGAGATTACGAGCAGATGCTTCCGCTTCTTTATGAAAATTGGGATGAAAGACTCTTTAAAAAGCTGTTAGCTCACTTTTCAATAGGGGGAGAAAGGCGAGTCGAAAAGCTGTCCGCTGGCATTAAAACTTTGTTTTTATTCTCAGTGGTAGCTTCGAGTGGTGCGAAGGTCTTAATCCTTGATGAGCCGACGCAACATTTGGATCCTATGAGGGTGAGTGATGTTCAAGAAATACTGAAAGAGCTCGGGCAGGATCGGGTCGTTGTGATAGCGTCGCACCATATGGAAGAGGTGGAGAGTTTCGCGGATAGGTTTGTGATAATAAACAAAGGGAGAGTTCTGTACCAGGATGAGATAGATGTGGCTAAAGAAAAGCACAGGGTGGTTTCGCAGAGTGAGATAGGGCAATACGATGAGGTTATACAGGTTGTTGAGAGTGGCTGGCTCGTGAGAACGGATGAGGATAAAGGGAGGTACCCGTCACTAAGGGAAATCACCTTGGCATATCTTAAAAGGGACAAGGAAGTCTCACTTTTCGACCCCACAATTCTAGAGGAAGAATAGAAAAATTAATAAAAACACTTCTAGCTCCTCATTCGAGGAGCCCTAAAAATAGGATTGTTAAAAAGCGGTATGAAAAGGAGTTTCCAATGGAAAACGAATCTCTCCATCTTTTCTAGTAGATGACCAAACTCTCCACCCTGTAACCTTTCAGCCTTTCTCTGGCATTTAGGAATGAAAGCTCGACCAGAAACAGCATAGATGCAACCTCGCCTCCAAGCTTCTTGACCAATTTTCCCAGAGCCTCTGCTGTTCCACCTGTCGCTAGAACGTCATCTATTATCACGATTTTTTGTCCTTCTCTTATTGCATCAACGTGTATTTGGAGTTCATCTTTTCCATATTCCAGTTGAAATTCCTGGGATACAGTTTTGTAAGGAAGCTTTCCAGGTTTTCTGACTGGAACGAATCCCTTGGCCATTTTGTAAGCGAGTGCTGCTCCGAGTATGAATCCCCTCGCTTCCGGTGCCACGAAAAGGTCGAAATCCACATCGTTTACGAGCTCTGCCATTCTATCCACCGCTATCATAAACGCCGCTGGGTCCCTCAAAAGAGGCGTTATATCTTTAAAGATGATTCCCTTCTTTGGAAAATCCGGTATATCTCTAATGAATGCGGTTAAATCCACACTTATCCCTCCTTCATGATGTATCCTACTCCCCAAACGGTTTTAATGATATTCGGTCCAAGCTTTTTCCTCAAATAATTTATGTAAACTTCTACCGTGTTCACGCCGTAATCATATCCCCAAACTGCTTCGAGTATTCTTTCTTTTGAAAGTGCTTTTCCTTTGTTCCTCATCAGGTATTCTAAAAGTTCGAACTCTTTTTTTGAAAGCTCGACTTCTTTTCCATTGACTATCACCCTTCTCGATGCAGTGTACATCCTCACGCCACAGCATTCTATTGGCGTTTCCTCGGATATGTTTTTTCTCCTCAGGAGTGATTCCATTCTCGCCACGAGCTCCTCCGTGTTGAAAGGCTTCACCACGTAGTCATCTGCACCCGCTTTGAGACCTGTCACTTTATCCCTGGTTTCTCCCAGAGCTGTTATCATTATTATTCCCACCTTGGGATCTTTGCTTCTCATCTGTTGTGCTACTTCTATACCGTCGATCTCTGGAAGCATCACATCCAAGAGTACAATATCTGGTTTGAATTCTTCAAACACTTCAAGCGCTTCGATCCCCGTTTCGGCTTTTTCTACATCGTGCCCTCTTTTTGTCATCTCAATTTCCAGAAATCTCGCTATTCCCCTATCATCCTCAACTATCAGAACTTTTGCCATTAAAATACCACCTTTTTTATCATTGCATAAGATTCCTCCTCTGCCTTGAGAAGTTTATCAGAGAATTCTCTCTCAACATCAACAACCGTCTCCAAGTTTGCCTTAGTAGCAGGTCTTTTTGGGACGAAGAGTGAACACACGTCAACTTGTGGCCTTATGGAAATCTCGTAGGTTCCTATCTCCCTAGCTTTATCCACTATCTCAATCTTGTCAAATCCGGCAAGTGGCCTGATCACAGGAAGGCTCACAGCGCTCTCTATTACACTGATATTCTCCAAGGTCTGACTCGCTACTTGTCCCACACACTCCCCCGTGTATACAGCGGAAGCTTTAACTTTTTTCGCAAGTTTCTCCGCTATTCTCATCATTGATCTTCTTTGAAGAACCAGCAGTAGCTTTTTAGGAGCACTGTCTTTGAGGAACTCAAGAACTGGTGTGAGAGGACATAGGTAAAGTGGCAGATCTCTTCCTCCGGAATATTCCTTGAGTTTTTTCATCAAATCGATTAGCTTGTCTTCTGATTCTTTGCCGGTGTAAGGGGGAGATGTAAAAGATAGGGCGGTGATTGACACCCCTCTTTTCATCGCGTACCACCCGGAGACAGGGCTGTCTATTCCCCCGGACAAAAGCAGGATTGCTTTTCCACCTGTCCCAACTGGTAATCCTCCTGGCCCCTTTATCTTCCTCGAATAAACGTATGCCTCGTTTTCTTTTATCTCAATGTTCAAAACGAAATCTGGATCGTGTACATCCACAGACAAAGTTGGAAAAGACCTTAAAATCTCCGCACCGATTAGTTTATTTACATCGTATGTTCCATATGGGAAATCAGTTTGTGCTCTTTTTGCATGAACTTTGAAGGTTTTCATTCCCTTCTCAACTTCCATGCTCGACATGACCAGTGAAGCTTCTTCTATCTCGGATAGGTCAGCTCTTGTCATGTACGCAGCACTGTAGTTCTGAACGCCGAAAATTTTCGAAAGTTTTGATATATCCTCGTTTTCCCAGTCAACATTTATCAAAATTCTTCCCCATCTCCACAGCACAAGCCATCCAGTCGATCGCTTGATGTTGGAGATGAGGATGTCTTCAAATTCCCTCCTATTTTTTCCCTTTAGACCTATTTCAGAGTATTTGACTAGGACTACTTTCTCCATCAGTGCACCTCGTGAACCTTGAGCATGTTAGTTGTTCCGGGAACTCCTATGGGAATTCCAGCTGTTATTATCACCTTTTCTCCGTTCTTGACCAGGTTGTTTTTCTTGGCATGAGCAATTGCTTTCTTGATCATATCGTCTGTTGAATCAGCTTGCTCCACCAAAATTGGGATAACACCCCAAACAAGTGATAGCCTATGATACACACTCTTCAAAGGGGTTGATGCTATTATCTTTGACCTTGGCCTAAATCTGGCGACTCTTCTCGCGGTTGAACCAGTGCTTGTAAATGTGATTATCGTATCAGCTCCCAAATCCTCCGAGAGTTGCCAGCATGCATGAGATATGGCATCCGAGACCTCGAAAGAGAAGGAAAATGATCTGTACCAATCGAAACCGTAATTCTTGTAGTTCTCGAAGACCTTTTCAGCCTCTTCCGCTATCTTGCTCATGTAGACAACGGCCTCCACGGGATACTTTCCAACGGCGGTTTCCTCTGAGAGCATAATCGCATCAGTACCATCAAGTATGGCATTAGCCACATCTGTAACCTCTGCTCTGGTGGGTCTCGGACTGTTCACCATGGATTCGAGCATCTGTGTGGCGGTTATCACAGGTTTGGCGAGTCTGTTAGCAGTTGATATTATTCTTTTTTGCTCCATGGGGACCCGCTCGAGCGGAATTTCCACTCCGAGATCTCCTCTTGCCACCATGACTCCATCGGCCTTTTCCATTATATCTTCGAGATTTAAAAGTGCCTGAAACGTTTCTATCTTCGCTATAACTGGCTGGTCTCCTCCAAGATCCTTGATCAATTTTTTCGCAAGAACCACATCTTCAGCTTTTCTCACAAAGGACAACGCAAACATGTCAACCCCTTCTCTCACCCCAAACTCTATGAACTGCTTGTCTCTTTCCGTTATGGAAGAAATTCCCTTTAATTCCACGTGTGGGACATTAACCCCTCTTTTGTGGGTTATAGTTCCACCGTTCTCAACTCGGGTTTTGATTTCTCTGAATCCATCAGTTTCTAGAACTTTCAGGGATATGGCTCCATCGGACAGGAGTATCTCATCCCCCGGTTTAACCTCTGCAGGAAGGGCTTTGTAGTTTATCGATATCTTCTCCTCGTTTCCAAGTACATCCTCCGTTGTTAGAATCAGCTCTTGCCCCTTTTTGAGGGTTATTTGATCTTTTTCCAGGTAACCCGTTCTCATCTTCGGACCTGCCAGATCGAGTAATATCGCCAGTGGGATGTTCATGTCCTCTCTAACCTTTTTTATCCGCAGAATTTTTCTCCTATGCTCTTCAAAATTTCCATGTGACGTGTTCAGTCTAGCAACGTTCATACCAGCTTCAGCCAGAGCTCTTATCGTTTCTTCACCCTCGCTCGCAGGTCCTATGGTACACACTATTTTGGTCTTTTTCATACTCTCACCCCCATTAAATCATTTGGAAGTACTTGACAAGTATGTCTCTCGCGAAATCCATGAGCTTCTGGAAAATCCATCCACCCATCAACATTAGGGTGATGAATATGACCAATATCCTGGGGGCGAACATCAAAGTTTGTTCGTGTATCTGTGTCACGGCTTGGAATATACCTATTATCAACCCAACTATCAAGCTGACTAGAAGTGGTGGCGTTATAACCTGTATGAGCAGGGCTATGCCCTCTCTCATAACGTCGAGAAAGACTTCAATCGTCATGTGAACCACCTCCAACCAGCATTGTACCATGTGATAGAATCAGCTGGGTGATGAGAATTGGCAATATTCCTCAATGTTATAGTACCCGTGTTTATAGTTATGGGAAGTGGTTTTCTAGTCGGAAAGCTCTTCGAAGGTGATGGCGAAATATTTTCGAAAGTCACCCTTTGGGTATTTTCGGGCGTTGTGACTTTTTCTTTCATGAACGAGAATCCTCCAAGTACAGGAGATCTAGTGAAGTACCTCGGTGGATTTCTTGTGATATTTGCATACAATCTGATTGTATTCAGGTGGATGTTCAGAAAGAAGGAAAGCTCGGACGTTTTTTTCCTAACGTCACTTTTTGGTAACACCGGATATCTGGGCTACCCGGTTCTCGGGTCCGCTTTTGGTAATGCAGGAATAGCTTATGGGGTTGTGTATTCTTTTGTATCCGTCACTCTTGTGAACACACTTGGAATAGCATTCCTCATGAGAGATCTCAAGAGTAGCATCCGAAACCTCTTAAAGCTTCCTTTTATATACTCGATAGTGCTCGGAATGGCACTTGGATACATGGGGGTTCACTGGCAAAAGCTTCCTCATCCTCTTAGCGCTGCGATAGGTGATCTCAAGAAAGCGGCCATTCCAGTGATAATGGTGTTCATGGGATACAGCCTGTCGAAAGTCCGATTGAGTAAGGAGAATTTCAAAGTCATGGCAATGGCTTCTCTACACAGACTCCTGGTCATTCCTGTCATAGCGCTGACTATATCCGGGTTTTTGGGGCTTCATGGTCTTGCGAGGAAAACTTTCATAGTGGAATCCTCAATGCCAACCGCCATGAATGTCGTTGTCATATCATCGGCCCTTGACAAAAAGCCCGATTTAATGAGTTCCGTTGTTGCTGTGACAACAGCTTTATCTGCAATCACTTTGAGCCTTTGGATATATATCCTCGGGGGGTGATATTTTTGAGAAAATTCGCGATATTTTTACTGTTTTCCATGGCATTTGGCATGGGAATAGTTCTGATGTTTCCGAAAGTTGATATGGAAAACGCCCCAATAGATTTCTACACTTTCAAATATGGAGACGCAGAAGAGATAACCGTTGTTTTCAAGGATGAGGATTATCCAAACAGATTTTTGGATCCTTTGTACGATATCTACAGGTTCATTAAGTGGGGAAGATTTGAAGATATCGAAACGTTCTACATAAAAGGTAATTTGGTAATATTTCCAGATGACTATGCGTCTGTTACGTCGTTCTATCAAACGAAGGATCTCCACACGCACGCGGAGATCCCCACAAGCGATTTTCAGAAGAAGAATGGAAATATAGTTGTTTACGTCAACACGTGGAATCACATGTTTTCCAACGAACCGTTGTCTGATCTTGAATACGTTCCCTTTTTCTTCAAGCCAAAGTCTGGCACGAGAGAGGATGTCGAGCGTATTTACTCCAAGTTTAAGTGATTCATTTGGTCCTGTACAATCTGTCTCCGGCGTCTCCAAGGCCTGGGATTATGTATCCATGATCGTTCAAATGGTCATCTAGAGCTGCCACATATATCTCGACATCCGGATGAGCTTCTTGAACTGCTCTCACTCCCTCCGGAGCTGCTATGAGGGAAATTAGAGTGATTTCTCTCCCACCTTTTTCCTTTATTATTTCGATAGCCTTTACGGCGCTCACGCCGGTGGCGAGCATGGGATCTGTCACGAATATCACACTGCTTTCATCAAGTGATGGAAGCTTTGCGTAGTACTCAATCGCCTGGAGTGTTTCAGGATCCCTGTATATCCCTATGTGCCCCACGGAGGCGTTTGGAAGGAGTTGTAAGATACCATCAGCCATTCCAAGGCCAGCTCGAAGTATTGGAACCACGACAATACTGTTGTCATCAAAGCAATACCCAATAGTCTTTGAAATGGGAGTTTCGACTTCCTTTTTATAAACAGGGACTTTTCTTGTAGCTTCGTAGGCTATCAACAAGGTGATCTCTCTCAACAACTCTCTGAACTCTTTCGGGCCCGTTTTCTTATCCCTCATTATCGTGAGTTTGTGCTTTATGAGAGGATGATCCACAACCACCAATTTACCCATTCTCGCACCTCCGTTGTAAAAAATGGAGGCCTTGCGGCCTCCTTGAATTAAAGTTCAGAGAAATCCAGGTATTTCGCATAAAGTGGGAACCTTGAGCAAAGGTCCTCAACCTTCTTCCTCACCTCTACTTTTACCTCTTCCGGGAGATTTCCTTTCTTATCCTGGACATTCGTCAGAACTCTATCTATGAGCTCAGCTATTTCTTCCATCTCGGATTCTCCCATTCCCCTCGTTGTAACGGCTGGTGTTCCAATCCTTATGCCAGAGGTAACAAACGGTGATCTCTTCTCTCCAGGTACGGTGTTCTTATTAACCGTTATGCCAGATCTCTCGAGGGCCTTTTCCGCTGCCTTCCCTGTAACGTTCTTGACCTCATCTTTAGACTTTGACAGATCAACCAAGAAGAGGTGCGTGTCAGTTCCACCGGATACCACATGATACCCCTTTTTGGACATCGCTTCTGCAAGAGCCTTGGCATTCTTTACAATCTGCTTTTGGTACTCCTTGAAATCATCTGTAAGGGCTTCTTTGAAAGACACAGCTTTTGCCGCTATGACATGCATCAACGGGCCTCCTTGGATACCTGGGAATATGGTCTTATCTATCTTCTCAGCTATTTCATCGTAATTCGTGAGAATCATTCCACCCCTTGGACCTCTGAGAGTCTTGTGTGTGGTCGTAGTTACAATATGTGCGTAATTAAGCGGATTGGGATAGAGTCCTGCTGCGACTAATCCTGCGAAATGTGCCATATCCACCATTAAGTATGCTCCCACTTCGTCGGCGATTTCCCTGAACCTCCCAAAATCTATTATCCTTGCGTAGGCACTTCCACCGGCAACTATGACGGCTGGTTTGAACTGCTTTGCTATCACCTCAACTTGGTCGTAGTCTATCCATCCATCCTCATTGACACCGTACTGAGCTACTTTAAATATCTTTCCCGAGAAATTCACCGATGCACCGTGTGTCAGATGACCCCCATGGGAGAGAGCCATTCCCATCAGCGTATCACATGGTTTCATGAGGGCCATGTATACCCCCATGTTAGCCTGGGATCCAGAGTGAGGTTGAACGTTCGCATATTTGGCACCAAAGAGTTCTTTTGCCCTTTCTCTAGCCAGATCTTCTGCCTTGTCCACCCACTCACATCCACCGTAGTACCTCTTCTTCGGATATCCTTCAGCGTACTTGTTCGTTAAAACTGATCCCATGGCCTCTATGACGGCTAAAGATGCGAAATTTTCTGATGCGATGAGCTCTATGCCGAATTCTTGCCTTCTAAGTTCTCCGATTAGGACGTCATAAAGCTCCGGATCGGTTTGCCTCACGTGCTCCCACACGTTCTTTCACCTCCCCTGTACTCTCCAACGAAGAATTTTACCACTATAGATGTCCCATGTTGTGAGAAATTCACGAGTGTTCGTCATCTCAGATTTATCATCCAGAAATCCTTTCCTCCGTTGTTTCCCGAAACATCCCCGTCTTTGGACTTTGTGTATCCCACAACAACGTATCCGTTACCTATCAAAACCGCTTTTGCCTCATCATCGTCGGTACCACCGAAAGTCTTCTCGTATTCCAGATTGAAATCCTCGTCTATTCTCAAAATCCAGACATCGTATCCGCCCTTTCTTTCCGAGACATTTCCGTCACTGGAAAAAGTCTTTCCAACCACGATGAGTTTCCCACTACAGGACCTTGACAACCCTAACGCTCTGTCATCATTACTTCCACCGAAGCTCTTTTCGCTCAGCAGATCTCCCTCTTCGCTCACCTTTATCACCCACACATCGTTCCCACCATAGTTGTTGCTGATGTCCCCATCATTTGAATGCGTGTATCCGGCGGCAATGTAATCACCATTTTGGTTCTCTATCACACTATAGGCCTTGTCATCACTACTTCCACCGAAAGTTCTCTGCCACTGGAGGTCTCCATTTTCATGTATTTTCAATATCCAGAAATCGTTTATTCCTTTGTTTGAATCTATGTCAGAGTATGTATACCCAGCGGCGATGTACCCACTATCAGAGGTTGGGGAAACTTCCTGGATGGAATCATCAGCGTTTCCACCGAAGATCTTTTGCCATATCAGATTTCCCTCGAAATCTATCTTTATTATCCATCCATCATAACCTCCCAGGTTCTCTTCGACATCTCCATCACCAGAATTCGTCTCGCCAGCTACGATGATTCCATCATCCAGCACCAGAACACTGTGTGCTATATCATTCCCACTTCCTCCAAAGGCTTTCTGCCAGATCAAGTTGAGGTCTGAATCAACTCTTGCAACCCAGATGTCATATCCCCCATGGTACCCAGGAATCTCCTCACTTTTTGTGTAGCCAACCACTATGTATCCGTTCTCGACTTGCCCAATGTCCGTGAGGATATCGTCAGAGCTCCCACCAAGGATATTCTCTTCTTGAATCTGCCCGTCTTTCGAGACTAAAAGAATTTGACCATCCAGATCAGAAGAATTTTCGGTGCTTCCAACCACAACGTATCCACCCTTGGCTAGTGAGACACCGTTTGCAGAATCATCTAGAGATCCTCCGTAGTTTTTCTCCCAAATTAAGGTTGGCGAACTGCTCTCAATGGTTCTGAATTTCCAGACGGGTCCATAGCTCGAAGCTCCTCTTGAGTCCTTAGCGATTACTTTCCAGTAGTACAGATAGCAATTCTCGAGATTTGAAATGGTGTAAGAGTTACCCCAATGGTTAGATGCTACAAGATCTGGGTTCTCATTTTCTCCGAAGTATATGTCATATCTCAGAATGTCTCCATCCGGATCGTACGCGTTCCATCTGAGCACAACACCTGTCGATACCTCACTCTCTCCATCTTCTGGGGTTGGATTGTATGGACAGGAAGGCGCTCTATTCGGTCTTGGCCTTGTTCTAAAACTCCACACATCACTTTCTGCTGTTCCACCTCTACCGTCTTTCGCTACCACTTTCCAGTAGTACCTTGTGCTATAGTGTAATCTTTTCATTCTGTAGCTCCCCTTGGTGATACCCCTTTCCAAAATCGGTGGGTCATTTTCCCTCCCAAAGTAGAGATCGTATGTTATCTTGTCATTATCAACATCTGTCGAGCTCCAGAGCAAGGCTATGTTTATGGGCACACCGAAGCTGCTATCCTTTGGAAACAGTGCGATGGGCTTTTCTGGTGGAGTGTTCGGTTTCTGCATGGTTTTGAACTTCCACACAGGTCCTTTTGTTATTTTTCCTCTTCTGTCATCAACTACGATTTGCCAGTAATAGGTTGTTTCGTATTTCAGACTTTTGACATCGTATTCACTCAAGGTTGTTGTTCCCAATATATCTGGAGGACTACTTTCAGATAGAAATACGGTGAAAAAGATGGGATCCGTATCAGTTGAGTTCCAGCTCAGTATAAGACTTGTCGGTATGTCGACTGATCCATCAGCTGGGTTTGGATTTGATGGTGTTGATGGTGGCATTTCTTCCGTTGTGAATGTCCACAAAGGGCCTTTCGTAACCTTTCCTCTTTTGTCATCCGCTATGACTTGCCAATAATATTTGGTTTCATATTCAAGATTTGCTTTTGCCGATTTGCCTGTAGTTTCACTTGCTGCTACTTCTCTCGGTGGTGAGGATTCATCCAAGAGAATTGTGAAATATAGAGTGTCTGTATCTGTGGAGTCCCAAGATAAGATCTGGTTCACGGAAACATCGGTTGATCCATCACTCGGATTTGGATTTGACGGAGTTGATGGTGGCATTTCCTCTGTCGTGAACATCCATATAGGGCTCTTTGTGACTTTGCCTCTTCTGTCATCTGCCACGATTTGCCAATAGTATGTGGTTTCGTATTTCAAACTTTTTGCGAGGTATTTGTTAGAATCAGTTGTCGCGGCTAGACTTGGTGGGCTGCTTTCGCTGAGAAGTACTTTAAAGGCTAGTTCATCAGTATCGGTAGAGCTCCAAGATAGGGTGGTATTTATCGGGACATTTTCTTCCCCATCACTTGGGTTTGGGTTCGATGGAGTGGATGGGGGCATCTCTTCTGTCGTGAATGTCCAAATCTCACTTTCGCTCTTTACCTTCTTTGAGATAGTGAGCGCATGAGCACTCAGATCCAATGATTTTCTCCTTGCTACCACTTTCCAGTAATAAGTTTTCTCGTATTCAAGCTTCTCAGGCTTGTGAAATGTTTTGGTAATATTCTCTTCAATTTTTCTTAAACTTTCTTTGCTGCTACCTAGATAGATTTCAAACATCACATCTTCATCTGATGATCTCCAACGAAAAGTTGTGTTTATGGGGACTGATTTTGAACCATTCCCTGGAAAGAGGAGTTCAGGTGGCTTCAAAGATTCATCAGAAAACTTTGAACACGATGTCAAAATCAGAGCTACTGATATAGCGAGAAGAATCCGTTTGAGAATCAAATCCTCACCTCCTTCTGGATCATCGTTTTATGTGTCTAAAAATATGATGGAGTATCTTTCTATCCTCCTTTTCAGGGGAAAGAGCGAATGTAATCATCAGAGCAATGATGAACAGTACTCCAGACACCACAAGCTTCTCATAGCTACTGATTTTCAACATTCCGGTGAGTTTGAAAACAGGTGCTTGTAAAATGGAAATGAGAGTGAGAAATATCAGGTTTTCCCTTGTATAGGGCCAAATTTTGTAGATTATTCCAACTTCAAGCATTTTCAAAATGTTGACTATCACTATTCCCGTTGAAAGCGATAACGCCACACCCCAGGGAAATTTTCTGCCTATTAGGAAACTCATAAAAACGAAAATTGAGAGCGATAGAGTCCCATTGAGGACCTCGAACTTCTGATTTCCAGACATGTTTAGCAATGTACCGTTAGGACCAACAAAGTTGTTGAAAAACTGTGCAAAGAGAATGAGGAGTATCATTCCAGTTCCGCTTCTATAACCCTTTCCCAAAATTTTGAGAATATCTTCGATGTTGAATATAATGATAAAAACCAGTGGAAGGGTTACGTAGACACTCCAGCGAGTCGCCTGTTTGAATACTCTTTCAACTTTTGTCCTTTCCCCTTTGTGCCAGTAGTAGGCAAACTCCGGCATAGCCATGGTCGCAAGCACCATTCCAACCATCATTCCGGCCTTTCCAAGGGTCTGACCAACAGAGAGATATCCAACGTACTTCGCACTTGAAAAGCTTCCCTGAAGAATTTTAGCTAGGTTATCGAAAGTTGAATATATGACCGATATAACGTAAAACTGAAATGCGTCTTTAAATATCCCTGGAACTTTGAAGGGCCTTTCGAGGAACTTTATTGAAAGCAGGGAAAAGATGAGGAGAGAGGAGATAGAAGCTATCAGAAACGTTTCATGATCAGTTTTTGGATACAGAAAGATCAGCGCAAGAAAAACGAGGGTTTTAATTGAAGATACGAGAAAATATCTCAAAAAACTCGCAAACGATTGTTTCCTTATCCCAACGAAATATGAGTAAAATATAGACGATATGTGAAATGCGAACAAAAAAACTATCACAAAGGGAACATCTTGAGGAGGAAGGTTCAGTTTTTTGAAATACCACTTTGTAAATAGCAACACTAAGATAGTGAAGATCCCATCGACGGATACAGATACAGCGGCGAAATAAGAAAAAATTCCCCGAGAAAATCTGAGATTTTTGGACGCTTCTCTTGTGACGATCGGTGGAAGGCCTAACCCCAAGATCACCGCAAGGATAGTTGCATAACCTAAAACCAAGCTTGCTTTTCCATACTCTGCAGCCCCAAGAATTCTCGCGGCGATCATCTGAACGATGAATTCAATTGCAGCTCCAGTCGTTGTCCACAAGAAAGTCTTTGCACTCTCTTTAGCGGACAGCATATTCCACTTCCTTTACACTCGCGGCTGAAGATAGAATTGTTTTTATCATTGCCCGAGTATACTCCCTTTTATTAGGTGACAATGACTTTCAGATTTCAGAATAAATTTCGAGCGAGCTCAAGATCTCTCATATCATCTATTTCAATCCATTTTCTGTTTTTTATATCAAAAGGGTAAAACTCTGTGAGTTTCAGTAACTTATCTAACGCAACCTCAGCCCATAATTTAGGATTTTCCTCCACGATCTCTTTGACAATCTCTTTGAATGCGTTCAAATCTTTCGAGGCAATTCTATAGAGATCTATAGATAAGCCAAAGGCATCTTTCTCGGGGATTTCTTTTGAAATGTGAATGATTCTTTCGCTTTTAACAACTACTTTCATGCTTTCCTCATTGTATTTTCCCACGTCACATGCAATTGCATTTCTGTTGTCTCCCAGGACAAATTCCCTCACAATTTCTGGGTCATATATGCAATCACCATTGCTCACTATTACATCAGTTTTCTCTAGTTTCTTTAAAGCCAATAGCAGAGAATACATGTTATTTGTTTTTTCATATTCGAAATTCAGTACTACATTTATATTCGGCCACTTGCTTTTTATGAATTCTTCCACCATTTCATGTTTATAGCCTAGTACCACGTGAATATTATTTGAGCTTATTCCAGATGATATATATGCCTCTATCTGCCACTCTAAAATTGGCTTTCCTCCAACTTCAACCATTGTTTTGGGTTTTTCTTCAGTAAGTGGGTACAACCTCGTCCCCATTCCAGCAGCTAATATCACAACTGCTTTCATTTTAACCACCCTCATCTCCATTTGGGTGTTTTAAGAAGACACATCTACCCAGCGGTGGGACAGGACTTGAATCTACAGCTTCTTCCCCACAAGAGAAGTTTTCTTCCATTGAGCCATACATTCGAGTATTCAATATTCTAATATAGCTTTTGAACATTTTCAAGAGAAAGAGAGTGCAATTTCACTATTTTTCAAGATGATACTTTACTATCTCCCAGACTCTTTTGCTTGAATTCGCATCTTGATAATAGTGGACGATATTCTTCAGCCTCTCTCTTTCATCTGCGTAATAATCTGGATCGGAGAGAGATTTTAGTATTTCATCGAAGAGAGCTTTTTGGTCGAGCACTTTCGGCCCTGGTGTCCAGAGATCATACGGCTCAAGAAGAAGACCTCTTGTTTCTCTGTACACATCCAGATCCCTTGGTATGAATATTATAGGCCTGTTTAGAAGCAGAAAATCGAAGTAAACTGAGGAGTAGTCGGTTATCAAAAGGTCAGCAGCGTTTAGAATTTCATATAGGTCTATTTGATGCTTTTCCAAGTCGGAATTTCTTATGAATATTATTCTATCTGTTTTTGGAAATTTTTCGAAAAATTTCTCTTCCATGGGATGAGGTTTGAATATCAGCAAAATATCATTTTGTTCCAAGAATCTGTTGAGTTCGTTGAGATCTTCATCTATTCCAAAGATACCATTTCTAAGAAAGCTTCCTTCAATCAGGTTGAAAAAGCCTTTTCTGAAAGTTGGTAGGTAAAATATTATCTTAGAATCTTCTACTTTGATGTCCAGCAATGACTTTAAATTCTCTTTACCGTTGGATTTTATTAGAAGATCATTTCTGGGCATTCCTGTTATTATATATTTACTCTCATCCACGCCAACACAAGCATTCAACAGAGTTGTGTAAAAGGCTGAATATGAGGTTATGATATCTATCATGTTGAACTCTTCATGGAATTTTCTTTTCATTTCACTGGAGATATTCTTATGTAGCAATCCTAAAGTCTTCAAAGGAAATCCATGCCAGAGCTCTATGTATATAGATCCCCTAGACTTGGCCACGAATCCATGGGTGGATATCACGATCTGACTTTTAAGAATTTTTAGTACATTACGCTTCTTCTCAAGCTTCTGAAAATAATCGATTTTTTCGATCTCAACCTCTTTTCTCGACAATTTAGAAAACTTATAGAGAGCATATGAGTTAGAACCGGAGAATCCGTTTACTATGAATCCAACTCTGCCTTTTTTGACGGTAGGGAAAAAGCTTAACACCTTTTTAGCTATAATTTTCATGAACTGATCTCTCCCTCTATTCTAAGAAGATGATTCTGTATGGGATCCATTCTTTCGAGTGAATTGAAAACAATATCCAGATGGTCATCACCAATAGGAAAATCCCAAATGTGGAGAATGATAATATCGGCTTTGAATAAAGCTTTAATTTCCCTTTAAACCTTATCGTAAATACAGGCATAATTACATAGAAATACAGCAACAGTCGATCTCCTACTGTGAGATTCAGAAAGGCCATAGCTGATACTAGTAAAGATATATAGCTTATTTCTTTCCAGAATATGTTATCTATGTATTCATCAAACCAATTGAAATGATCGAATACAATATACCCCAATGAGAACAGGCTTAATATCAATGCTCTAAACATTCCCCCGTGTGATACCGTGCGATTTAGTATGTAATGGATAAAATATTTGTACAATACCCCTGAGATTGTAAGCCCTATGATTACCGTGATCACGATGTAAAACCTCCTGACCTTTCTCCTTCTCTCAGCAAGCACTATCCATAGAAAGTTCATAATGCCGGTTTTGTGAAAAAATATCGAAATTAACGCGAGCAGAAAAGATGACTTTGATCTGTTTTTAAGCTTTAAAGTTAATGCCAGCATTCCAAGACCCAGTGCCACAGATTGCCTTGTATAACCCATTCCAACCACAACGATCATGTAAGGATAAAGAACGCTCATTCCAAGGAAGCAATCTGATTTGTTCCTATCTGAAATGTAATCTAGGAAGTAAAACACCCCTATGAGAAATAAAAAAGCGCAAATTGTATTCACTCCAAAAATGCCCCATCCCATCTTGCTGGATATCCAATTGACTACATTATAACCAGAGTCTGAGTATAATATTGATGAAAAATTCAGAGGCATAATGCCACTTTCTATAGTGTGAAACCACTTAAGGTATGTATTCCAGTCACCCCCAACTTCATACCTAAATCCTATGAAGGTGAGTAATACAATGAAAAGAGTTATCTTCAAAATGGTTACTGGCATGTTTTTTGAAGTACTAATCAACCAGAATGTGACTACAACGAGAAATATCGCAAAATACACTATCATTTTCTCAATACTCCTTTTCGCATCTCCTGGACTCTTAAAATTGTTTTAAGAGCTTTTACACCGTATTCCTCATCGAACACTCTCTTATATTTCCAGGCTCTTACTTCATTTTTAGCGAATTGATGAGCTCTTTTTCTGAGATCACTCAAATTTCTAACTAAGAGTTCTTCTGGGAGCAAGAATCTGGTGGAGACGTTCTCGTAAGCTATCACTGGTCTGTCAACAGTCATAGCTTCAACTACGCTTAAAGGAAGCATTTCGGGAAGGTGTGAAGGGAAAATGTAGAGATCTGATGCTATTAAAAATTTCTCGGTATCTCTTTGCAAACCTATCCATTTTGCGTTTTCCGATGAAAGATCTTTCAACAATTTTCTCAGTGGCCCATCTCCAACTATCAGAAATTTTGCCTTTGGATCTCGAAAATCTCTCATAAGTGATAAGAAATCTTCTAGTCCTTTCCCTCTTCTAAAGATTGATATAAAAGTTATCAAGTAATCATCACTGTTGCAGCTGAGAATCTCTCTGACATTCCTTCTTATCGCGGAGTATTCACTTTTACTGTACTTACGGACATGAAAGTTTGGCACTGTCCAAACCTTAATTTTTATGAAATGTCTGACTAAACGATCAAGGCGTGGGGATATTTGAATGAAGTTTCCTAATTTTTTGTTCAATATCTTTGAAAGTAGCCAGAATTTTATAGAATTGTAATTTAGATGTTGTATATAATACGAATGCTCTTTTTCAATAAAATCCGATAGATGACGTATGAAGAACATCAAACCACGATTCGTGTGGATTATGATTCTAATGTCGTTTTTATCGAAATCCCTAACAATTTCGAAAATGTCTTTTAGAAAAACGTAGTGTATATTTTCAGTTTTTAAAGTATTGATGAATTCTTCATTTTCAATTTTAGAAGCCGCGATATAGTTTTCAATACCGAGGAGATTCAGGATCTTAGAATAATTGCGTGCAACATTTTCTCCTCCTCCGAATCGAAATTTGTCGATGATTTGTACCACTACCAATCAGATTCACTCCTCGTAAATTCTTGAATATCCTTCTAAAAAACTTTTTATGGAGAATCTTTCGAGAATTTTCTCAGAAGATCGCTTAACAGAAAATCTCAGATTGTTTAAATTGTCAAGGGTATATTCAAGCACATCCCTAATTTCTTCTATGTTTTTATTCACCAAAAATCCTGTCTTTCCATCTTCGATTATATCTTCTGGTCCACCACATTTGGTTGACACAACTGGAACACCTGCATAAAGTGCTTCAAGCACAACTAATCCAAAGGATTCGTAATCCGATGTCAGCAGGAAAACGTCGAAATCCGCCATAAGTTTGGCCGCATCTTCTCGAAACCCCAGGAGGAAAACTTTTCTTTTTATCTCTGAATGCGTTCTGACGTACTCATTAACCGCTTTTGAATAGTAATCTTCTACCAAAGAGCCTCCTATCCATACGAACGCAACATCATCTCTTTTTTTGAGAACTTCCGTAGCTACTTTCAGAAATCTCATGGGGTTTTTCGGTCTGTCAAGTCTTGCGACATTTCCGACTATCTTAACGTCATCAGGAATACCAAGCTCCTTTCTCAAGGTTCCTTTCGGATAAGGCTTTTCTGGTATAACAGCGTTTGGTATGATTACATATTGGCTTTCTTTACCTATCTTGTAAATTTTGGCTCTTTCTTTTTCCTTCTCGCATGGCAGCACTATCTTGTCGGTAAATTTCGCTGCAAGCCTTTCAGCCATAATTAGGATTTTCCTTTTCAAACCGGCATACTGCTCAATTCCCCAAAATCCGTGGATTGTGTATATCACTTTGCTCACTCTGGCCAATTTGGCGGCGATTCTCCCTAAAATCCCAGCTTTCGAGGAGTGAAGGTGAACAACATCGTATTTTCTTTTCTTTATAAGAGAGTATATTTCGTGCAGAGCTTTAAGATCGTCCAAAAAAGAGATTTCCCTTTTAAGGTGCTCTATGAAATGGTGCTCTACTCCTAGCTCTTCTAGTTTTTTAATCAATCTTCCGTCTCCTTGACCGTAAGCCACTTCTATTTTGAATTTGTCTTTTAGACCCTGCACAATCGTGTACACAACTTTCTGGGCCCCTGTGAAGTCAGATCTGGTTATAATCTCCAGGACCTTCTTCATTTTACACCTCTACCAAACAGCATCGTTTCAGCGGTTTGAAGAACTATGATGATGTATGTGAGAACACTGTAATTCTTCACGTACCACAGATCATATGATGTCTTTATTCTATAGTCCTCTTCATATATCGTGTGCTTGTAACGTATCTGAGCCCATCCTGTTATACCAGGTTTTACTGTTGTTCTATTTATATAAAAGGGAATTTTCGACTTCATCTCATCATGAAAAATCTCCATCTCGGGTCTTGGTCCTACAACACTCATGTCGCCTTTCAAAACGTTAATAAATTGTAGTACTTCGTCCACTCTAAATCTTCTCATGATTTTCCCAACCTTTAACATTCGATCCTGAGCATCGAATCCTGGCCTTTTCTCTCTTTTGTCAAGGGTTCTGAATTTGTACATTATGAATTTCTTCTCATCTTTTCCCACCCTGGTCTGTTTGAAGACTATGGGTAAACCGTCTTCGATGAATATAGCGATGGATATCAACATTATCACTGGTGAAAACAAGATAAGACCGATAATTGAAAGAGCTATGTCCAACACCTTTATTATTTTGCTTTCACACCTGGGTTTCGAAAAAACATCTTTGTAGTAATCTTCAAACCTTCCCAGCATTTCAACGGGTATTCTTTTCAAATACTTTTCGGTGAATTTATATATCAACGGTGAATCTTTGAGGATTTCAAGTTGATGTGGCGATGTAATAACAACGTTTTCGGGTGGATACTCTAAGACGTGAGGATTCGCAGGTTTGAAGTGAATTTTGTTCAAAGTCTCTCTCTCTATCTCGCGGAATATCTCTTTCAGGTCTTCAAAGTCATCGGGGTCAACCACGTAGGTTTTCTGCGGGATGATCTTTAGAAGGATCGAGAAGGTAAGAAAGTTGGCAGAGGCGGTTATGAGGGCTACTACTATGAAGGAGTACCAAGGAGTTGGGATGTGAAGAATGCTGATCATCAAGAAAGCTAAAAAGGTACCGACGAGAACTCTAGAGACTTGGCTGAGGAGATTTTTCAAGTGTTGGAAGTCATAAGCTCGGAAAGCTAGCATGCCTAGGAGGTAAAACAAAGAGACCAGCAGTGCTCTTCCCAAATCAGCGCCGAGCACATGAAGGAAATATGCGGTTATCAGGAAGTCCAGCACCGGCATTATAAATAAAACTGTGTCCACTGAACCCCTCCCATAATTGAGACCCTTTTAACAAATAACTATAGCGATTTTGTGGTATAACTCTACCTGAAAAAGATTATATCAACTTTGTTTTCAAAGTCCATCACTTTGGGGTGATGTTTTTGTACAACACCTGTATGAGGGATTGCTACGACACATGTTTGATAGAGACGAACGTTGTCAATGGGAAAATCCGAGTTAAGGGTAGCTTTAAAAATCCGATTACACATGGTTTTTTGTGTCCCAAAGGTCAGATGTTTCCAAAATGGGTTCACAGCCAAGAGAGGTTGAAAAGTCCGCTCGTGAAAAGAGATGGAAAGTTTGTTGAGGTTTCCTGGGAAAAAGCTATAGAAACAGTTGCCAGGGTCTTAAAGGATCTCATTGAAGGAGGCCAGGAGAAGAAGATCCTTCTCTACCAATACGCTGGGGACAGAGGAGTTGTGAATTACCATTTTCCGATGAGGCTATTTCACAGGATGGGAGCGTCGTTCTTGGATCACGCGATATGCGATAGAGCCGGTCAGGAGGCGCTCAAAGGGATATATGGAACAGCTGTTGGGATGGATCCAGAAGATCTTAAAAGCGAGAAGCTGGTGGTTTACTGGGGGATGAATCCTTTTTGGACCAATCTCCATGGATTTCAAATGATTAAAAACCTTGGACTTGAGGTATGGAGCGTGGATGTTTACAAAACTCAGACTGCAAAGCGAAGCGACAAAAGTTTTTTGATAAAGCCAGGAAGTGATCCAGAATTTGCAGCCGCTATTTTGAAGTTCATGGTGGAGAATGATCTGTATGAGAAAAGCGTTGAAAATTTGAAGGGTTTCAAGGGGCTACTGGAGAAGCTTTCAGAACTCGATATCGAACATCTTTTAAATTTGTCCGGAGTCTCTTACGAGGACTTAGAATTCTTTGCAAGGAAATTCCACGAAAAGCGTGGTGTAATCCACATAGGTTACGGATTTCAGAGGGGAAGAAGAGGTGGGGAGAGCGTCAGCCTTGTTGGGCTCATCCCAATAGTTTCTCAGGGAAGATGCTCCTTTATATATGATATGAAAGTTCTTGATAAGAGCTATGCAGAGGGGAGATTTCTCAGAGAGAAAGGGCTTAATTTGATTCCCCAGATGAAGATCTACGACTACATGGATAATGGTGCTATAAAGATGCTGTACATATACAACTCAAATCCCGCTTCAACTCTTCCAAATCCAGACAGATTCGGGGATTTAGTGAGAGAAAGAGGCATATTCACCGTAGTTCATGATATATTCATGACCGACACTGCAAGAATCGCGGATGTGGTTCTGCCAGCAAACACATTCTTTGAGAGATTCGATATAGCGGATTCTTACTACCATTCTTATGTTTCCATAAATGAGCCTGTCTTGAAAATTTCTGGGAAGAGTAACAGAGAGGTTTCGGTTATGCTTGCGGAAGCTTTGGGGTATGATGACCCGTATCTTTACGAGTCTGAAGAGAGTATTATAAGAAAGGTTTTAGAAGATTCAGATCTAAAATACGAGGAGCTTTTGAAGAAGAAGATACTGAAAGGAAAAAGAAGGGAAAGTTGTGATCCAGGGAAGGTGATTCTCTTTGGGGAGAAAGTGAGAAAGGCTTTTGGTAGAATAGGAGAGGTTCCAGAAGGTGATCTTTTGATGATCACACCAACTTATAACATGACGGTGAGCAGTCAGTATCACAACACTTATAAGATAGATGATCCATCTGTCCATATATCAACCTCTGATGCAGAAAGATTGGGATTGAGGGATGGAGAAGATGTGGTTTTGAGTAGCAAAGCGGGGAAGGTAGTTGTCAAATTGAGAGTGGATTCAGATGTTCCAGAGGGGTTAGTCATATCCTACAAAGCTTTCTGGAAATCCATAGCGAATTGGAATGTCAACCAGGTGGTTCCAGAAGATTCTCAGAAGGGTTATTCTGATGCGGCTGTTTACCATCATTTTCCAGTGAATATTAGGAGGTGGGAAGGATGAAAAGGTTCTACGTTTTTCTTCTGGCCTTATCTGTGGTCGCCTTCGGTCTGGAAATTCCAAAGGAATTTGGAGAAGTGAAAAGGAAGGATTACAGGGTGATTTTCTACAAGTCAAAGATCATGGAGATCAAGTATCCTCAATTTCTCAACGAGAAGTTTAAAGATCTCAACAAGGTTCTGGAAAGCACGGTGGATTCGATGTGGAACGAGTGGAAGGACGATCTCGTTAAGAACATAAAAGCTGGTTTCAAGACTTCTTATTACCTCGAATTCTCCATAGAGCGGTTTGATGACAAAATAGTCAGCATAGTTTTTGAAGACTACGCCTACACTGGCGGAGCACACGGAATACCATCAAGAAAGGTTGTGAACTATGATCTGAAAGAGAAAAAGCTCCTGAGGCTCAGCGACCTATTCAAAAAAGGGGTGGACTGGAAATCACAGATAAACAGATTCGTCAGAGAATATTTCAAACACGTTCCAACGTTGAACAAATTTGAGAGTATTAGCGATGATCAGAGCTTTTATATCGGCACTTGGGGGATAGTTGTATTCTTTGCACCGTATGAATACACTCCATACGCGGCGGGTTTTCCGGAGATCCCCATATCTTTCTCCGCTCTGAAAGGTTTGAAAGACGAATACAGGAGATGATAACGTGTTTGAACATTACTACACGGAAAATCCCACCTCTCCGTTGAAGGTTCGTGAGCTTGTGTTAAAACTCAAGAATGCCCATGAATACAGGTTCAAATCGGCGAGCGGTGTTTACGCGTACAAACGCATAGACAAGGCCACCAGGATTTTGATAGAGCATCTGATTGTTGATGGAAGAAGTGTCTTGGATCTTGGATGCGGATACGGTGTTATCGGAATAGTGTTGAAGAAAGAGAATCCAGATCTTGAAGTTTATATGAGTGATGTGAACAAAAGAGCGGTCAAGTTTGCAAAGATCAACGCTAAAGACAACAACGTGAGTGTGGATATAAGGCAAGGAGATGGTTACGAACCTTGGAAAGGTATGAAGTTTGACATGATAGTTATGAATCCTCCAATAGCCGCGGGAAAAGAAGTTTGGATGAGGCTCATAAGAGAGGCAAAAGATCACTTGAACACAGGGGGATCTCTTCAAGTGGTGGCTTTTCACAACAAAGGTGGATCGAGGATAAAGAAATTCATGGATGAAGTTTTCGAAAATGTCGAGGATGTTTGGAAAGAAGGAGGTATCAGGATATACAGATCCGTCTTGAAGATGTCGGATACAAAATAGAAGGAGAATGGGTCCTGAGGAACATAAACTTCACTTTGGGTATTGGGGACAGCTTTCTAGTTCTAGGAAGAAATGGAAGTGGGAAGACAACACTTTTGAAGCTCATCTCTGGGATAATAGAGCCATCGGAGGGTAGGATCTTCATCGATGAAAATCCAGTGAGAGATCGCGGAGAGCTTCTTGAGATAACAGGATATGTTTTTCAAAATCCGCAAACACAAGTTGTTGGTGCCACAGTTGAGGAAGATGTCGCCTTTGGACTCGAAAACATGGGGATGGAGAGGAAAAAGATGCAAGAGAGAGTTGAGGAGGTTCTCAAAGCTGTGAACCTGTGGCGGTACAAGGAGTTTGATCCTTCCTTGCTCTCTGGAGGTCAGCTTCAGCGCCTTGCAATTGCATCTATAATAGCTCTCGATCCACCATTCTTACTACTGGATGAGCCTTTGTCCATGCTAGATCCAGAAGGTGCAAAAGAGGTGGTAGACCTGATAAAGAGGCTGTCCAAGGAAAGAGGCATCTTAATCGCCACTCATGAACCTCACAAGTTTCCATTTATCAATGATGCTGTGCATCTGGAAAGTGGAATCATGAGAGTGGAAAAAGGAAATCCTGTGGTTTCAGATTGGATCTGAGTTCATCGAGGTATTTCTCATTTGTTAGAAAGACTGTTATAGGTGTAATCGAGACGTACCCTGACTTCACAGCTTTGTAGTCTACATCTGGGTCATCGTCGTCCTCAATCACATCTCCCATCATCCAATAATACGTCCGGCCGAAGGGATCTTTCCTAGGTTCGAAGAAATCCTTCCATCTTCTTTTGCTCTGTTTTGTGAACTTCCATCCTTTTATTTTTTCGTAACTTAAAGCTGGCACGTTTATATTGAGAGAGGTAAAAGGAGGTAGCGTTGAAAAATCGAACCTCTCAATGAACCTAGCTGTAAACTCAGCTGCTGAGTCATAGTTCGGGTTCGCGTAGTCTGCACTGGACACGGCTATAGCTGGGTAACCACTCATGGCTCCCTCCATAGCACCTGATACTGTGCCGGAGTATATTATATCTGTTCCCAAATTCGGACCACGGTTTACACCACTTATCACTAAATCGGGGGCTTTGAACAGCTCGTCTATTCCGAGCTTCACACAGTCAGCAGGTGTTCCTGTAGTCGAGTACACCTTAGCGTAGTCACATATGCTTAGCTCTTTTACCCATATTGGGAAATGAATTGTTATCGCATGACCAACAGCACTTCGCTCGGACTCAGGCGCTACTATTGCTACTTCGTGGTTCCTTGAAAGCCTCTTTGCAAGTGTTAAGATTCCGTTCGATGTGACTCCATCATCATTTGTTATCAGTATTCTCATCCGTTCACCTCACACCGAGTGTCCAGCGTTTGTATGTCTTTGGAAGAGCCTGGAGATAGTTCTCAAGGGTGTTGAAATCCAAGTCTGCTATCGCTATTCCCTTGTTTTGTGAATCGGTGAGTTTGACTACAAACCCATCAAGCTTTTTTGTGAGAGCTGCTGGAGCTGACACGAAGGATAACCCCTTGTAGTCTCTTCCGAGAAACGTTCCAAAGGTGACCGAATTCACTCCAAATATCCCCAAACTCTGTGATCTAGCCCACATACCTTTTCTTAGAATCCATTCGTTGAACATACCATCAAAAATTTCACTCGTGAAAACCAATCTTCCGTCATCTTCCATGAATCTTCTCACGGATCGATAGTCTTCGAGCTCTTTTGGAAACATGTAAGAACATGTTATACCTTTCACCTTAAAGAGCTTGTAAATGGATTTCGAACTACCTGAAGCTACGATTTCCCCCCTGTCGGAAACCACGTAGTACTCCTCTTTGTTTTCAGAGATCATTATGGTCCCTCCAACAACTACACTGCTTGTCGAAATCGCAATTTTCCTCAGTATCGAGATGTAAGCGGATCTGAAAATTACCCCGTAGTTGTTCAAGATTTTTTTCCCCTTCTCCTGGGAGATCCTCTTTCCAGATAGAGGAACTAAACCCATTAGGAAATTTCCACTGAATCTTGGGAAAGCAACAACATGGGGATTGTATTTGGATATTTCCTTTATCTTCTGATCTACAAAGTCAAGGGCTCCTTCCACCGTATACACAGGCTCAAATGGCATTTGATAAGCCATTACACGAAACCCCTCAGGTTTCTCTAGAGGAGAAACCTTTATTCTATCCAGAAGCTTATCCAATCTAACTAGGATTCTCTCAAGGTAGTTCCAGAGGAATCCCCTCATATTTTTACCTCCAAGACTATTGTGGAACTCCCTTCGGCTATTATCCCTGTACCGTTCTCCGTCATATCAATCGGTGCGTAAATACCATAGTGGATTTTCTCCATAACATCAGCTAATGCAAAGATCACCAAACCACTTTCTTGAGCATGGGCCCACGTTCTGTATTTGAACATCATCAACCCCGCCATTCCGGAAGTTCTTTCAAATGTAATGGCAAATCTAGCTCCTCGAGATCTACCATGATGAAAAACTTCTGGATACGTTGCATCATTCCCTATCGCGACTAAAAATGGCACTCCGTACTCAACGACGGCGAACTCCTCGATCCTGAATATCTCTTCCTCCCTCGAGTATACCACGGCTATCCTATCGTTTCCCACAACGGTAGCCTCAGATAGAAAAAGGGGAGGTTCTGCCCAAGATATGGAAAAATCCACTCCTTCGAACTCTTCAAGGCCTACCTGTGAACCTATGTAGAATTTCATTTTACACCTCCGAACTTCTGGAAAAAGACAAAGTCTTCAAATTCTTCAAAGAAATCACTCCTTGATGTTTTCTACAGCGTGGGGAATTACATCCAGGACGAACGGGAGAATCTCTTCAACAGCTCTTGGGCTTCCTGGAAGATTCACAACGAGACTTTTCCCTCTAACACCAACAACAGCTCTTGAGAGCACTGCCTTTGGAGTGTACTTGAGAGAGGTCATCATCATGGCGATCTCAAATCCATAAACCCTTTTATCAACGACAGAGAGAGTGGCTTCGGGCGTCACATCTCTCTTGGTCAATCCGGTTCCACCAGTAGTCAAAACAACGTCGGCTTTTAAATCATCGCACATTCTCGTAATCTCTTCCCTTATCTTGTCATAATCATCTGGTATGATCGAATACTCCAAAATGGTCCAGCCGCGCGCTCTCACCATCTCTGTGATCCTTTTGCCGCTTTCATCATCGTAAATGTTGTGGGAAGCTCTATCACTTATGGTTATCACTGCGAACTTCAACTTTTAATCACCGTCCCGCTTTTTGATAAGTCGTAACCTCCTATTCTTTCCGCAACTCTTTTGAATTCCTCAGATTTCAGGATCTCCATTATTTCTTTGAAAATTTTGCTTTCAAAGAAGCTTTTTTCAACCAGGAGGTCGTATCTCTCCTTGACCATTGGGATGAAATCTAGGTCCATTACTCTCGCGGCTGATTCGATCCCCATGCCGGCATCGGCTAAACCTTCCTTCACCTTAACCGCGACGTTCATGTGGGAAATCTCTTCCGTACAGTAACCCTTTATCTCTGAAGGATTTATTCCTTCCTTTCTGAGTAGATAATCCAAGAGTACCCTTGTTCCAGAGGCTTTTTGCCTGTTCACAAAAATTACGTCATCTCTCGTCAAATCCTCTAGCCCCCTGATGTTCTTAGGATTCCCTTTTCTCAACATGAGACCTTGGATTCTGTAGGACATGTTCACTAGAATGTAGCTTGTCATGAATTTTTTCACATAGGGGATGTTATATTCCCCGGTTTCCGGATCGAACAGATGTGTCCCGGCCAGATGTGCATATCCCTTGCTTATTGCTATTATTCCTCCCATGCTTCCGACACTTGACGATGAAAGAACAATCTCGTGATCCCTTGTTTTCACGAGATCGGCTAAAACGTCTATGAGGATATCGTGACTCCCTACAACCAGGATTTTCTTTTCCAGGTCTGTGCCATTGTAATCCACTATCACTTTTTCTCCTTCATCCACGACCGCCTTGCCTTTTTCAATTGTGAGTAGAGCGTCATGCCTTGTAAGTGATATGAGGTTTGCCGCGCCCCTCTTCAAAGGTGAGAATATCACCTTTCCGTCCACTTGAGCCAGTGCTCCCCTCACATATTCTTTTTCACTGATGGAGGAGCTCATCCTCACAGAAGAGACGGCGGATGTTCTCAATTCGATCTTTTCAAAGGTCTTGTATTTTCTCAGTATCAACGATTTAACTACTTTTTGCAAAACTATGTCCAAGGATACGGGAAATCCTGGCAACCCTATCACAGGTTTCCTTCCCATCACGGAGAGAATCACAGGCTTTCCTGGTTTTATGTTCATGCCGTGAACTACCAGCTTTCCCAGTTTTCCTATAACCCTATATGTGTAATCTTTCGATCCAGCTGAAGATCCAGCTATTGTGAAAACCATATCGTACGTTTCAACGGATCTTTTCAAGATTTTTTCCAGTCTCTCAGGGTTGTCAGCTACTACGCTATGCACATCAGCCTCAACATCATTTTCAACCAAAAAGGCTTTCACCATAGAACCGTTGGTTTCTGGGATTTTTCCACCGGATATCACGTCATTTGGCGGCACTATCTCATCACCCGTTGGTATCACCAGAGCCTTCATCTTCCTTATCACAGGAATTTCGAACACACCGGCTGCCAGGAACAATGGAATGTCATAGTGCTCTATCTTGTGGTACCTCGTTACTATCATTTCACCAACTGTTACATCTTCTCCTATTGGACGAATGTCGTTTGTCGGGAAAACAGGTTCGAAGATCATCACCTTATCCCTATCTATTACCCTGACTTTTTCTATCATCAAGACTGCATCAAATCCATCGGGTATGGGATCTCCCGTGTTGACAAATGTGAAATCCTTTCCTTTTTCCAAAACAATCGGACTAGCTTCAGAAGCACCAAAGGTTGAAGAGCTCCTTAAAGCTATCCCATCCATAGCTGCACTCGTATAATGAGGAACATTTCTCTTTGCGTATATAGGCATAGCGGTTACTCTTCCAAGAGATTCAACAGTTAGAACGTTTTCAACATCGTCACTGAAAAATCCCGCCTTTTTAAGCTCTCTGAAATATGCATCTAGACCATTTTCAAGATCAGTTCTCCTTAGATATATCTCCCTTCTCAAGCTGGTTCAACTCCCTCTTTGAGTAGCTTTATCGCCTCTATTATTTTTGTGAGAACCTCATCATACCCACAACTGGGGAGGTTTATAACGAAAGTATCTCTCCTGATTCCGGCAACTATTCTGGCGAACATTCCTGTAAGAGCAGATTTGACCGTTTCTGAGAATATGAAATATTCCAAGCCGGGAATCCTTTTATCCACGATTCTGAGAGTGGCCTCTGGTGCTATATCATCATCGCCTATACCTGTTCCTCCTATTGTGAAAATCGCGTCATAATCCTGACATGTTAGTTCATAGAGTCTCTCAGCTATCTCGCTTTCCTTCCTTTTCATCCTCTCCACAGTTTCGATCTCCATTCCGTTTTCTTCTGCGTCTTTTATCAGGCTATCCACATCCACGCCCTTTTCGCCTATTATAAGAACTACACCTTTCACTTTTATCCCTCCAATCAGGATTCTAGAAGCTCTCTAACGATTCTGTTGACGATCTTTCCATTTGCTCTTCCTTTCACCCTAGGCATTATCACCTTCATAACTTTTCCGAAATCGTTTGGCGAGGAAGCACCCAATTCTCTGATAATCTCAAGGGCCAAAGACCTTATTTCCTCTTCACTCATTTGCTTTGGAAGATACCCCATGAGAACTTCCAATTCTTCTCGTTCGGACTCCACGAGATCTCTTCTCCCTGCTTTTTCATATTCTTCCATTGCTTCTCTCCTCTTTTTGGCTTCCTTTTGAATTACTTCTACAACTTCCTCGTCAGTAGCATCACCCATTTTATCAACTTCAAAATTCTTGACGGCAGCTATAACCATTCGCAGGGTTCTAACCTTGACTGCGTTTCTTGCTTTCATGGCGTTTTTCAGATCACTTTGAATTTTTTCCTTGAGCATGCGGTTCACCTCCCACCGAAAAAATCGCCCCATTAGGGGCGAAATTGAGAAGCTCGTGATTCATATTTCCACTTCTCTTATCATTCCGGAGAGCTTGTCTAAAGAGGATTGAAGTTCACTTAAAGATTGAACTATTTCTTCTACACCGGCGTTAATTTCACTCGAAGATCTAGTCAGACTTTCAGATATATCCCTTATCTGGCTCACTCCTTTCACAAAATTCTCCATAACCTGGGAGACATTTTCGATCGCCATCCTTATGGTGCGTCCTTCTTTTTCCACCTTCTCCGAGTACAATGCAAGTTGAGACAAACTCTTCTGAACACTATCTATGATTTTCTTCGTTTCTTTTGAGGTTTCTCTTGATTCCTTGGATATTCTGGTTATATGCTCGACTATTTTAGCTATTCCTTCACGGTCTATCTTCTCCTTCGCACTTTCTATGGAGGCGTTTATGGCTAGCACGGATACCGTGTCAGAAAGGTAGGCTACTCTGTCATTCAAATCATTCAGAGATCCTATAAGATTCACCGCTTTTGCCGTCTCTTCATTTACTTTTTCCAGAAGATCTAAAAATGATATGATGGATTTCACCGAGTTGTCGACTTCGTATCTTCCCTCCTCTGCAGATGTTGCGAAGTTCTGTGTTATTTCATTGAGCTTTATCGTGATGTTTTCGTTGTTCTCTGAGATCTTCTCTATCTCGGCGGATGATGTGCTTATATTCATGGCCGTGCTCGAGACATTCTCAGCGAAAGTCTTGATGGCTTCGTTTTGGTCTCGTAACCTTTTTGAGGCCAGCAGCGAGATGAAATAGGAAGCCACAATAACAACTACCAGCATTATTGGAAATAAAACCAGGTGAATGAACTTCAAGAAAGGAGAGAACATACCTCTAATGTCTTTCATGGTTAGGGTGTTCACTACATAAAGGGTCAACTCTTTTTGATTCCCGTTTCTGTCGTAGTAGTACACTTTCCATGGGAATTTCACCCTGTCAAAGAACACCCTTATTTTGTCTCCCTTGTATTTGTAGTCGACGAACCCTTTTTCTTTCATCTTGAACTGTCTGAACACATCTCCGAGACCTATGTCTATCATGTTCTTTCCAATTCTATCTTTTATACTGTGGTATATGGTGTTTCCTGTGGAATCGATCACATAGAAGTATCCTTTGTATTTTCCTAGATCGTCCTTTATCAGATCTTCGAAAAGCTTTCGGAGGTCTACTTGGGCCTTGTATATCTCGAACATTCCAAAGAATCCATTGAAATTAACAAAACCATCATTGTTTATCCATTCGTATTCGAAATTCAACATAACTTCGCTAGAGCTGGAGCCGAAATACAGTGCTTTTGACTTTAACCAGGTCTGAGATGACTCAGTTGTCTGGTTGACAACCATGTATGGGAGAAATTTGAAGGTGTTCTCAACTAGATTCTTGATCTCTCTCACGTTGTGACGAAGGATGTTCGAGGTGGAGTTCAGCATCACTGTATCCATCTTCATGGTTATCAAATAGAATCCCCCTAAGAAAACCCCTGCGAATATTATGGATATCCATATCGTATATTTGACCGTGAACTTCAAGAGATCACCTCCTGAAGAGGTAGAAATTCACTGAGATATCAAATACCACTGATAAATTTTTCATAAGCCGAAATTGCTCATCTGAATTGTACCTGATGGCGACACCTCCTAACATGTCAACACGATCTATAAACCAAACTTTTTCAAAGGTACTTGAAGCGTAAGCTCCTCCAAAATACTCGGCATCCATTTTTTTGTATTGTAGAAATGCCCCTAATCCTCCGCTCATGTTCCCCTTTTCCATGGTTTGAATAAAGATTTCTCCAGAGACCGAAAAATTCGGTTTAACCGTATCAGATGAGAAGCTCTCCTGTTCTCTGTAATCGGCCTCTACAGATGTCCAGATGTTTTCAAAATGGATTCCAGCACTCCCAAAAAACATGGCGTTCACGAATGAAAAGGAGGATAACCCAGCACTTATGGCGTAATGATCGCTGCTAAAACCCAGCTTGAAGTACCCTCCGAGCTCCTTCATCGAGAAGCCCACCTCAGCGTTGTCTATTATTCCATACCTGATCCCTATGGTTGGATAACCGAGTGACATAGAAACCTCGCCCATTCTCATAGTCCACGGGTTTATATTTATCTTGAACGCAAATGCAACTGCACCGAGCATGAAAAATATCAAGATTTTTTTCATGATTCTTTCCCCCTCCCTCAGTAGTACCCCATTATCCCACTTTGGACTTCCGTTATGGCATCTAGAATTTCCTGAGGTGTTATGAGCTCTCCACTGACCTTGTTAACGAGCTTTACCTTGGTTGAACTTCTGGCCATTTCCAGGATTTCGTGAGCGTACTGACCTAGGTTCATTTCAGCTATTATCAACGCGTCAATCCTCGATAGAAGCTGCTTGAGCCTTGTCCTAGACACAGGCCAAATTGTTATGGGTCTAAAAAGCCCCACCTTTATTCTATCGTTCCTAGCTATCCTGATGGCTCTCATAGCACTTCTTGCCGTTATACCGTAAGCAACTATGAGTATTTCGGCATCCTCCGTCATATACTCATCGTACATGGCAATTTCATCTGCATGTAATCTGATCTTCTCCACGAGCCTTCTAATAAGTCCTCCTGCTATCTCAGGATTTGCCATCGGAAAACCTGATTCGTCGTGTATAAGGCCTGAAACATGAAACTTCGCTTTTCCCATCTCCACCAACGGTTGCGGCGTAGGTTCCGCATATTCTTCCGTTTCGTACGGCAGGAACACTTCCTCCTCTTTCAGTTGTTCTTCCTTGAGCCTTGAAAACACGAATATTTCCTTATCCTCCGGAAACTTGAAGTTCTCCCTCATGTGACCGAGAAGCTCGTCCATCAGGAATACGACAGGAGTGCGGTATTTCTCCGCTAGGTTAAACGCCGTTATCATGTACTTGTAAACTTCTTGAACTGTAGAGGGATAGATAACTATTATCGCATGATCTCCATGAGTACCCCATCTGGCTTGCATTATGTCCCCCTGAGAAGGTTTTGTCGGCATTCCAGTCGACGGCCCCCCTCTCATAACGTCCACGAAGACAGTGGGAGTTTCCGTCATAATCGCGTATCCAATAGCTTCTTGCATGAGTGAAAAACCAGGTCCTGATGTTGCTGTCATGGACTTGACCCCTGCGAGGGAAGCCCCTATTATAGAAGTTGCTGATGCTATCTCGTCTTCCATCTGGATGAAAACTCCTCCAACTTTTGGAAGTTCACGGGCCATGACTTCCGCTATCTCAGAGGCGGGGGTTATTGGATATCCCGCGTAGAATCTACACCCAGCTCGTATCGCTCCTAAAGCAGCGGCTTCATCGCCTTGCATGAGAACGTAATCAGACACCCTATCCCCTCCATAACAATTTTAACATCATTCTGAGAAACCTCGATAAGCTGTTAGAAACATTTCCACAGTGTTAGATAAGATCAATGTGATAAGAATCAAGGATGATTTTGGAATGTAATAAAGGTGCAGAGAAATTTTCACGAGCATGACTATGGTGATCACTTGTATACTCATTGCAGATAGCCTCCAGATTTTTCCCTCAAGTATCAAAGTAATTATAGCTAACACTCCTCCAAGAGCCATGAACATGAACGTTAGAGTGAACCACGGTGACATCTGAAATTTCCTTCCAAGAACATTCAGGATATCTTCAGGCATTTTGCTCAGCGCTAGAAACACTGCTGATCCTGCAAACCCGATCAGTGCTATCAACAAGGAGTTTATCAGAAGCATCAACTTTATGGTATTCTCCAGGACTCCTTCACCGCCGTGCAAACTGACTCGGGGTCGTCGCTTCTGAAAACCGCTGAACCCATGACCAGTATATCTGCGCCGGCTTCTACTAATTCTGAAGCGTTCGATGGGGAAACACCTCCATCCACCATGATCTTAAAGGTCAAGTCTCTGGCCTTTCTCATCTCACTCAGCACGCGAATGCGTCTTATGGATCTGCCTATGAACTCTTGGCCTGAAAACCCTGGATTTACACTCATTATCAGAACTCCATCTAGGTAATCTAAAATATCGTCGAGGATTATAACAGGTGTGTGAGGATTTATTGCCACGAAAGCTTTAGATCCCAATTCTTTGATCCTCTGAAGTGTTCGGTAAAGGTTGTTACAAACCTCATAATGAATTGTGAGTATTTCAGGATGATATTCTGAAAACCCTTCAACATATTGTGGGGGATTCTCCACCATTAAGTGTACATCCAAGGGGATCTTAGATATTCTCTTAATAGCTTCAACTACGGGATATCCGAAACTGAGGTTTGGAACAAAGTGCCCATCCATGACATCCAGGTGAATGTAATCTGCGCACTTCTCGACCTTCCTGATCTCGTGTTCAAGGTTTGCAAAATCCGCTGCCAAAATAGATGGGGATACCTTGACCAATTTCAATCACCCCTTCAGTGAATTTTTGATAACCCTTACGACTTCTTCCACCTCATCATCTCTCAGCTCGGGAAAGATGGGAAGAGCCAACGTGGTTTTCGAGAGCTCCTCGGCGTTTGGGAAATCCCCCTCCCTATAACCCAAATTCTCGAAAACCTTCTGAAGATGAAGAGGTTTTGGATAGTACACAGCGTATCCTATTTTCCTTCTCTGAAAATCATCGATTACCTTCTCACGGTACTCGGGTTTCCTGAACTTTACGACATACTGGTGAAAAACATGGCTCCTGAGATTTCCTTTTGTTTTTGGATACTCTAGAAATTCCGTTAGTTTCTCGGATTCAAAGAGCTTCCCGTACATCGTCGCTATCTCCATCCTTCTCCTGTTCCATTCATCTATGTATTTGAGTTTAACCCTCAGGATAGCTGCATGGACTTCGTCGAGTCTCGCATTCTTTCCAAGAATCTCGTGATCATACTTGATCTTCGACCCGTGCGCTCTGAGCATTCTGAGTTTCTCACAGAGATCTTCATCATCTGTTAAAACTGCTCCTCCGTCGCCATAAGCACCGAGATTCTTAGTTGGGAAAAACGAGAAAACCGATATTCTCCCAACACTCCCAGCTTTTCTAGTTCTTCCATCTGAAAGGTTCCATTCGGCTCCAAAAGCCTGCGCAACGTCCTCTACGAATGGGATCCCGTATTTCTTCTGGAGCTTTTCTAATCTTTCGAGATCTAAGCTTCTTCCGAAAAGATGAACGGCAACAACTGCCTTGATTCTATTGGGGTTCGCATTTCCTTCCCCGTTGAGTTCCCTTTCCAATAGCTCTAGGTTCATATTCATAGTCGATTTCTCCACATCGACGAACGCTGGAAGAGCTTTGACCCAACTTGCAGCCGAAGCAGAAGCTATAAATGTGTAAGGGGTGGTTATTACAAGATCCTCAAAGCCTATATTTAGGGCCATCATGGAAAGTATCAAAGCGTCTGTTCCATTTGAAACTCCCACAGCGCATTTAACTCCTATGTACTCAGCCAATTCTCTTTCAAATTCTTTCACATTCTGTCCAAGGATAACCTTGCCGGAGGAGAAAACCCTATCAACAGCATCAAGGACTTCTCCACGAAGCTTCATGTACTGCCTTTTCATATCGAAGAGTGGTATCATATATATCACTCCTTTAGAGCTTTTTCATGTTGAATGCGAAAAGTGAGAGAGCCACCAATGCCGCTGTTTCGAACCTGAGGATCCTTCTGCCGAGACTCAGGAAAATCCCTATTCTTTTCAGAAAGTCTCGCTCAGATTCAGAGAATCCTGTTTCTGGACCCACGACAAGCGTGTAGCTACTTTCAAAGTCAACTTGCAACTCCTCGATTTTCATTCCGCTTTGCTCGAGGATCAGGATATTCGAAGATTCTCCGTCCAACGCATTTTTCAAAGATGAGAACAAATGGAGCCTCGGGAACAGCATCCTTTTGCACTGCTTTGAGGCATCTCTAATTATGATCTCGAGTTTTCTCCTCTTCCTTGTGTGGTCTCTTCTACTCCTATCACCTTTGTAAATGACTATCTCATCTGCTCCTATTTCAACGGCCTTTTCCACCACGAATCTGAGTCTATCCCAGCTTGAAGATCCTATATAAAGCTTCAAAAGACTCTTTGAGGGGAATTCTACTCTGTGAGCTTCTATTATATCCCCATAGGACTTCCTTTTTCCAATGCTCCTGAGGATCACTTTGTACATTATCCCATTTCCATCTGTGACTTCGATACTTTGCCCTTCTTTTGCTCTGACAACCTTTAGATGCTCACTCTCATGTTCGTCAAACTCCATCATCCCTCCTTTGGTCCTACCGAAGAATATGTTTGGCATCAGGGAATCACCTCAAAACCTACATACGGGATTAAAACCTCCGGAACTTTTATCGATCCATCGGGTTGCTGATAATTTTCCATTATCGCCACTAGGGTTCTACCAACCGCGAGTCCAGATCCGTTGAGCAGATGAACATGCTCTACTTTCCCATCTCTTCTTCTGAATCTGGTTTTTGATCTCCTGGCTTGGAATGCTTCCGTGTTTGAGCACGATGAGATCTCCTTGTAAAAATCGTAAGATGGCAACCAAACTTCTATATCATAGGTTTTCGCAGCTGTGAAGCCCATGTCACCTGTGCTGAGGAGAATCACCCTGTATGGAAGATTAAGCCTTTTCAACACTTCTTCTGCGTGGGACACGAGGGCTTCTAGATCATCATAAGACCTCTCTGGAGTCGTGTACCAGACTAGTTCTACCTTGTCAAATTGATGGTTTCTTACCATCCCTCTGACATCTTTTCCATAACTTCCCGCTTCTCTTCTGTAGCACGGTGAATATGCCACATATTTCAGGGGAAGCTCATCCTCCTTCAATATCTCACCGGCGTGAAGGTTGACGAGAGGGACCTCGGCAGTCGGTATGAGAAAAAGGTCATCTTTCTTCGTGTTGTAGGCCTCCTCTTCGAATTTTGGGAGCTGTCCTGACCAGGTCATAGTTTCCCTTTTAACCAGATGTGGTACCCAAACTTCTTTATAGCCATGTTCTTTTGTGTGAAGATCGAGCATGAAATCTATCAACGCCCTTTCAAGTCTGGCAAGCTTTCCATAGAGGATGACGAACCTTGATCCCGATAATTTGCCAGCCCTTTCTATATCCAGAAGGTTCATGTCCGGTCCTAGGTCCCAATGGGCTTTGGGGTCAAAACTGAACTTCGATGGTGTCCCCCATCTTCTCACTTCAACGTTATACGTTTCATCCTCACCTATGGGGACAGATTCGTGTGGAAGGTTTGGAACCCTTAGGAGGAGTTGCCGCTGTTCTTCCTCAACTTTCCTTTGTTTTTCCTCGAGTTCCTTTATTTTCTGTCCGATTTCTTTTCCCTTTTCTATGAGTTTCTCTACCTTGGCTCTGTCTTCTTCTTTCTTTGCTTCAGCAACTTCCTTGGAGATTTTGTTTCTTTCAGCTCTGAGGTTGTTTACATCCGCTGTGAGTTTTCTCCACTCTTCATCTAGAGTCAAGACTTCATCTATTATTCCCTCATCATATCCCCTGTTCTTCATTGATTTTTTGAATAGATCCGGTTCTTTTCTGAGGAGTCTTATATCTATCACAAGATTCACCTCCTGAGATTCTGTGGAGTGAAAGATTCTGGTAAGAGTTCTGAGAGATCCTTAACCTTCATATCTCCTTTTAGATTTCCCATTATTACCTTCAAACTGCCAAATTCTGCAAGCACTTGCCTACAAGCTCCGCAAGGGGGAACAGGTTCATTGGTGTCAGCGACCACTGCTATGGCTTTGAATCTTCTGTACCCCTCTGAAATCGCTTTGAAAAGGGCTACTCTCTCAGCGCATATTGAAAGACCATATGATGCGTTTTCCACATTCACACCGGTGAAAATTTTCCCCTCTTCTGTTAGAATCGCAGCGCCAACTTTGAAATTCGAGTAAGGTGCGTATGCATTTTCACGAACCTTCTTTGCTATCTCCAGGAGTTCCTTTTCCGTCACTTTCACCTTCTATCACCTTCATCAACACTTTTTCTATTCTATTCTTCCCGGATGCTATTACCTTAAAGTAGAACCTCCCAACCGTTATGTCCTCTCCCGTAGAGGGTATCCTTTGGAACATCTCCAGGAGATATCCAGCTAGGGTCTCATATTCGGTGTCTGGAAACTCTATTCCAAGCTCTCTTTCAATATCGTTCAGCGGTGTCATAGCGTCTATCAGATAAGAGCCATCCTCCAACCTTTTGATTCCGACAGCTTCCCCCTGATCGTATTCATCATATATTTCTCCTATAAGCTCCTCTATTATATCCTCAAATGTCACAATTCCGGCAGTTCCCCCAAATTCATCCACCACTATTGCTATGTGGACCTTTTTGTTCCTGAGCTCCGATAGTAGATCGGCGATCCTCATAGTTTCTGGTACGAAAAGTGGCTCTCTCATTATATCCTTAACCCTTACCTTTTTAACATCCTCACAATTTCTCCTAGTCATGAGTGAAAGAACGTCTTTTGCGTAACACACTCCGACAACATCGTCTATCGTTTCTCGAAAGACAGGTATTCTACTGTACTCTTCTTCTTCAACTAACTCCATAAGAGCTTCTACGGTGTCGTTTTCTTCAACGGCTACTATCTCAACCCTTGGGGTCATTATCTCTCTCACCGAGGTTTTCCTGAGGTCAAAGGTTCTCTTGACTATGAAACTTTCTTCTTTCTTCACAATACCAGCTTCCTGGCCAACTTCCACGACTCCGACTATGTCTTCCTCAGTTATGAAAGGCGCATCAGGAAGTGCTTTGCCTCCCAGGAGCTTTATCATTAGATTTGATGTAAACATCAATACCCTTACGGCTGGAGAATAGATAGCCGCCAGAGCCTTTATAATGGGAATTGTTGTTTTGAAAACTCTATCTGTGTTTTCTCTAGCGTAGATCTTGGGAGTGATCTCGCCGAAAATCAGGATCAAGATCGTCATGACTGCTGTTGCTATCACCGCAGATAGACCAGCGCTGTTCGGGCCTAAGATATCAAGGATCAAAATGGTGGCTATTGACGAGGCTAGGATGTTAACAACGTTGTTCGAAATCAGTATAGTGGTTAACATCCGATTGGACCACTTGAGGTAATCTTTCACATCTGATATATGCTCCTTCAACTTGTGCTTGCTTACAGAAGTAAGAGCGGTTTCCGAGGAGGAAAAGAAACTCGATAGGTAAAGGAGGAACGCGAGAACAGCTATTTCAAAACCAATACTACTAGCACTTTCCACTTCTGATATCACTCCCCTTCTCGATCTTCTTCCAATCTCAATATACCATCACGGTACATCTCGTGTCAAATGTACTTGATATGCAACCTTGAAGCGGTAAAGTTGAAATTTCCAGCACTTCTATGATAATGTTTCTGCATGGTTGAAAGCAGGAGGTGAAGTGGTTTTGAATATATATGCTGGAGGCTACGGAATACAAGGTGTAGTAGCCGCTGCGTTTATCAGGACCGTTAGGGAAAAAGGAATAGCCGGTGAGGTTGTATCCAACGGAATAGGAGGATTTTACGCTGTCGTTGAGGAACTCTTTGGAAATGACGAGGCTTTAAATCGAACGCTTGAACTCATGAAGAGAATCAACCGTGAACTTTACATGACAGAGCGCAGATGGATATGTGAGGATAGAAGGCCAAAAGGATGGAAGAAGATTGCGATTGAACACTGCGTAAGGTTGGCTACGGAGGAATCCTTCAAAAGTTGGGGAGATATAGAGGACTTACTTGATGGACTCGACAAAGATGTGAGTGTTGGGGCGGAATATGTCGATATCAACGGGAAAATAGGTGTTGAGTGGGGAAATGGTCTAGATGTTGCAAAAACTTCCCTTGCAATGATGGAAATATTTCCACCGTTCAAAGGTAGGTTTTCAACGACTCATCTCACTCAAATTCCAGTTTACACAGCAACAGATGGAGACATGATTTTGGTGAATTTCAGGGATCCTTCAAAATGTGACTTTGAGAAAGCGGATGAGATTCTCTCTCAATCCGCTGAGGTTCGTTCTATAGCGTTTGCAAGGAAGATTCTGGCTGGCAAGAAATTGAAGAAGATTTACGTGGATCCCATAAGCTCCAGAGATGTCGCGGATTTCGAAAGCATAAAAGAGAGTTTCGCGGAGAAGCTGGAGGGATTAGTTTGAAGGTAGCGGTTTTGTACGGAGGTGTATCAAGGGAGAGAGAGGTATCTCTAAGAGGAGGAAAGAGAGTTTTCGAAGCTCTGAAAAAACTGGGATATGAAGCAACTCTAATCGATGTGAATTGGGATTTCTTGAAAAATGCTTGGAAATTGAAAGGTTTTGACGTCATATTCCCCATGCTTCATGGGGCCTTTGGTGAAGACGGAACAGTTCAAGGTATTTTGGAGTATCTCGGCGTTCCATACGTTGGATCAGGGGTTCAGGAAAGCGCTATTTGTTTTGACAAGCTTCGATCCTATCAGATATTGTCTGGCACTGTTAGCATTCCAAAGTATCGAGTTATTCATAAACCGACAAGTGAATCTCCCTTCGGATTTCCTTGCTTTATAAAGCCTCGCCGGGAGGGCTCGAGCATAGGAGCCCACATATGTCATGATCCCGATGAGCTTTTGAGGTACTCTGAGAGAGAATTGCAGAGCTACAGCGAGCTCCTTCTCATGGAATATTTAAAAGGCAGAGAGCTGACGATTTCAGTTGTAGACGTAGATGGGCGAATTGTTGTTCTCCCGATATTAGAACTGAGGCCCTCGAAGGAATTCTACGACTACGAGGCCAAGTACACGGCTGGAATGACAGAGTTCATCTTACCAGCACCTTTGGATAAATCGTTGGAGAAGATCGTGATCGAAACCACCTTAACAGCTTACAGAAGCTTGGGGTGTCAGTCATTTGCAAGGATCGACGGCATACTCAAAGATGGAATATTCTACGTTCTCGAAGCGAATTCGATTCCAGGTATGACTGAAACCAGCGATCTTCCCGCCTCTGCTAGAGCTGGAGGATACTCGTTTGATGAGCTTGTCGAGGTAATTTTGAGGAGTGCTTCACTCAAAATTCCCAGACTATGAGTATACCTATCTTTTTATCTGACAGAAAAGATTCTCCGAACGTGGCTCCAAGAACGTCGGCTACTACATCTCCCAATTCCGGGGTTCCAGGACCGAATAAGTCGTATATTTCCTTGGATACACCTATGAGGACAGCTCCAATAAAACCTGTATGTGCATCGCCAAAGCTCCCGATAACTGAGGAGAGCATCGAGCTGATACCCATGTGGAGAAGCTTATCGTGAGGCATCCCAAGAACTAGAGACACAGTGGCAACAATCAGAACTAAAAGAAGCGTTCTCACGTCTGATCCTCCAGAAAAAATTTCAGAGTTTTTGAAGCTATAAAGCTCCTGAATACAGCGTAAGATGTTAGGTGACCTGATGGAAGGACATATCTTTTTTTTCTGGTGCTTCCCAAAAATTCGTAGAGCTCCTCGGAGGATTTGTAAGGTATGAATATGTCAAACAAGGCTGTGAAAATAACGGTTGGTGCTTTGACAAACTTCGCGAAAACCAATGGATCGTATTCGTAGCACTGCATGGGAGCTGTTCCCAGCTTTATCCTGGGATCTTTAACTTCTCTTATATATCTATAAAAGTTGTCCTCTGAGTGCCAATATTTGCATTTCTTAGCATCGCACTCTTGATTTTGTTCATATTGGACTCTGAAGACTTTTGTCACCACGCTGTTCCAAGTTATGTGAAAGAAGTTTCCGCCAGACACAACTAGTGACAGCCCAGACAAATCTTTTCTAAACGCGGCAGATATGGTTGAGATCATCCCACCGAAAGAATAACCCATGAGATAGAGTGGATAACCAAATCTGTCCCTCAGATAATCCAGGGATGTTAAGGCATCGACAACAGAATGTTCAAATCTGGATCTAAGTATGGTGTTATCCGTGGTATCCAGGAAAAGTTCCCCACTGCTTTTTCCAACTGGTGTTCTTTCAAAATGGTATGGCAGTATCATGAGAGCGGAGGAGAATCCCTTGCTTGCAAACCACTTTGGAAAATATGTCAGGAACTTTATGTTTCTCTTTCCAAGTCCATGTATGAACAAAAGGCTACCCCTAGTTCCCCCTTCAAACGTGTGAAGAACTATTTTAGAGGATTCTCTGTACTCAGTGGGATAGGGGCTTTCTAAGAAAACTTCCCCGCTGATTTCTTTGATTACCTTGTAGTATCCCTTTTTATAATGAGAAGCGAAAGTCCTAGTAGCTTGATAGGAATCTTGCATCGTTTTTCACCAGCTCTCTTATATCCGTTATCCCATACTTTAGCATCGCGACTCTGTCGACTCCCATTCCAAACGCAAACCCAGTCCACTCCTCTGGATCGTATCCAACATTTTTGAAAACCTCTGGATCGACCATGCCAGCTCCAAGGATTTCCAGCCATCCGTACCCCTTTAGGTAAACATCTACTTCAAATGATGGTTCAGTGAATGGGAAGAAGCTTGGTCTGAGCCTTACCCTTGAGCCCTCGCCGAACATCCTTCTGGCAAATTCACCAAGTGTGAATTTCAAGTGACCCACGGTAACCCTCTTGTCGACATATAACCCTTCAAGTTGGTGGAAAACCGGGAGGTGCGTCGCGTCATAATCCCTCCTGTATACTTTTCCGGGTGATATGATAGCGATCGGAGGTTTTCGGGAAAGCATGATCCTTATCTGAACAGGAGAAGTGTGAGTTCTAAGGAGTGAGGTGTCTGAAAAATAGAAAGAATCATGTTCGTCTCGAGCTGGATGCCATTCTGGGGTGTTCAAAGCATCAAAGTTATGCCAAGTATCCTCTATTTCAGGTCCTTCAACAACTTCGTATCCCATTGACACGAATATCTCTTCCATCTCCCTCCAGATCCTCATAACAGGATGTTCGTGCCCAGTTTTTCTTTTAGCTCCAGGTAGACTGACGTCAACCCACATGCTTTCGTACATCCTCAATTTTTCCAGATTCTTAAGTGTTTCCAACTTCTCTCTGATGAGATCTTCCACGTTGTTTTTCAATTCGTTAACAGCTTTACCGTATTTTCTTCTCTCTTCTGAAGGTATCTCCTTTATCCTCTTCATGAGCATCGATATCTTTCCTTTTTTCCCCAAGAACTCCACTCTTACATGGTTCAACTCGTCTAAATTCTTGGCCCTCTTTATCTTTTCCTCTGCTTCCTTCATTATTTCCTCGATCAACTGAATCACCTCCGCTGAATTATATCAATCCTCTCAACATGCTGAACAGTTTTTCGAAAGCCTTCTTCCTGTGGCTGATACTGTTTTTTATCTCTTCTTTTAATTCTCCAAAAGTCTCGCTGAAGCCTCTTGGAATGAATATTGGATCGTATCCGAAGCCTTCACTACCTCTTATGCCCTCTGCTATATTTCCTGTTACTTCTCCCTTTGACGATATCACAAAGCCTCTTTCAACATCTGAGAAAACTGCGTTGCAGATAAACTTAGCTGATCTGTTTTTCTCACCTTCAAGCATTTTTAAGATTTTCTCCATCTTTCTCTTGTAACTTTCACCTTCCATGAATCTGGATGAGAAGATTCCCGGGAAGCCTTTCAAAGATTCTATGACGAGACCAGAATCATCAGCTATAACAGGTGCTTTCAGCTGTTTCGAGTAGAATAGAGCTTTTGACAAGGCGTTTTCGAGAAATGTATCCCCGTATTCAGGAGCATCGGGAATGCTATCAGGAAGCTTTTCCAACTCTATCCAATGGGGTTTAATGGATTCAACCTCCCTGATCTTATGAGGATTTTTCGTGGCGAAGAAAACTATCACCATTTCACCTCCAGTAAAAGAGCGGGGGATTCCCCGCTCATATGACTCTCTCGGAGATCGATTTCGCCTGCATGAATAGCAGCAGGTAATCTGGCCCTCCAGCTTTCGAGTCCGTTCCGGACATGTTGAAACCGCCAAAAGGTTGAACACCGACGAGTGCTCCTGTACACTTCCTGTTGAAATACAGATTCCCAACGTGGAACTCTTCTTTTGCTCTCTCTATCCTGTTCCTATCTTTTGAGTAGAGTGATCCTGTCAGACCGTATTCAGTACCGTTTGCGATTTCAAGAGCTTCGTTGAAGTCCTTAGCTTTTATAAAGGAAAGCACTGGCCCGAAAATCTCCTCTTGGGCTATCCTGGCCTTTGGATCGACATTAGAGAATATGGTGGGCTCTATGTAAAACCCTTTTAGCTCTTCCCCAAGGTATTTCCCACCAGTGACTAATCTTCCTTCCTTCTTACCAATTTCAATGTATCCCATGATCTTCTGAACAGCTGCGTTGTTTATAACGGGCCCAAACCAGTTTTCTTTTTCAATCGGATCACCCATCTTTATAGATTTGATCTTTTCCAGCACGAGTTCCAGAACCTCGTTATACACATCTTCTACTACTATTGCCCTACTTCCAGCAGAGCATTTCTGACCTTGGAAACCGTACGCGGAGACCACGATGCCTTCAGCGGCAGCTTCGAGATCAGCTGTTTCATCAACCACAACAGCATCCTTTCCACCCATTTCCAGGATTATCCTTTTTATCCAGATTTGTCCCTTCTGATGTTTAGCCGCGATTTGATTTATTCTCAAGCCGACATCTTTTGAACCTGTGAAGGCTATAAAACGAGTTTTGGGGTGTGATACCAGATAATCTCCTATCTCTGCTCCGCTCCCTGGAAGGAAGTTGATAACTCCATCAGGAAGTCCTGCTTCCATCATTATTTCGTAGAATCTATAACCTATAACTGGTGAATCCGAAGCGGGTTTCAGAACAACCGTGTTGCCTGTGACTATGGAGGCTAGTGTCATGCCACTGAGAATGGCAAGGGGAAAATTCCACGGAGGTATCACAACTCCAACACCGAGGGGTATGTATCTGTACTCGTTCTTCTCGCCGGGGATCTGATGAACAGGTTGACCTTCTGCATATTTTAGCATCTGCCTGGAATAATACTCCAAGTAGTCCACAGTTTCGGCTACATCAGCCCAGGCTTCTACCCAATTCTTTCCAACCTCTTTTACCATCCAAGCGGAGAGGTCATAGGCTCGATCTTTCATGATCTCCGAGGCTTTTAAGAGCACTTCTGCTCTTCTCCATGCAGGCCATTTTTTCCACTCTTTAAAAGCTTCCCAGGCAGTTTCTAGAGCTTTTTCTGCGAGCTCTCTGTCAGCCTTCGAAACTACACCCACGCTTTCATCATATTTTGCAGGATTGATGGAAGTTATTTTTCTATCTGTATGGAACTCTTTTCCTCCTATCACTATTGGGTACTCTTCCCCTAGTTTCGAATCGACTCTGGATATGGCCTCCCTCATCCTTTTTTCGTCTTCTGGACTGGAAAAATCTATGATTGGGAAGTTCCTGAAGGGTTTTATCACAGTGTACTCGAAATCCGTCATTTGTTATCCCTCCCCTCAAATGTCCTTTGTGGCGCTCATGCCCCTGAGAATTTTACAACTTACCCTGAGAATTTCCCAACACGGCAATTCTTGAATAATTCAGGGATTGATGATGAAGTGATACAATTTCCTTCTGGGAGGGATTCGTGTGGAGAAGAAGTGGGAGAAAGTGGCTGAGGTTAGAGAATACGAGGCGGAATCTATAAAAAGCATGCTGGACAGAGAAGGGATACCGGTTTTAATTAGACCTGTAGACTTTGCCATACCGGCCATATTTGGATCTGGTGGAATGGTTGAAATACTGGTGCCTAAAGAGGAGGCTGAAAATGCAAAAGAAATCATATCTGAATTTGAGGAGGGATAAAGAATGGGAAAGAGAACACCACTTTACGGGGAGCACTTGAGACTCAAAGCAAGAATGGTTGATTTCGCAGGTTGGGATATGCCAATTCAATACAGCTCTATAATCGAGGAGACCAGAACGGTCAGAAGCGGTGTGGGGTTATTCGATGTCTCTCATATGGGGGAGATATACATAGAAGGACCTGATGCAGTTGGCTTTGTGAACTACATAATAACCAACGATTTTCAGTCTGTGAAGTTCGGAGACGCGGTCTACTCACCCATGTGCAAAGAGGATGGAGGGATAATAGACGATCTAATTTCTTATAAGATAAGTAAAGACAAAGCGCTTCTCGTTGTGAATGCATCTAACAAAGATAAGGATTATGAGTGGGTCAGGAAACAGTCGGAGAATTTCGATGTTGATGTAATAGATAGGTCCGATGAACTTGCTCTCCTCGCTTTGCAAGGTCCAAAAGCTGAGGAACTTCTTCAAAAACTGGCAAATGTGAAGCTCGGCGAGATAGGCTTTTATCAGTTTACAGAGGGAAGAGTTAGAGGAATAAAAGCTCAGATATCTAGAACGGGATACACAGGAGAAGATGGTTTTGAAATAATGGTTGAAGCGGAGGCAGCTGTTCCCCTTTGGAGAAGTCTTTTGGAGTACGGAAGCGAATTTGAGATAAAGCCTGCAGGATTAGGTGCCAGAGACCTTTTGAGGTTGGAAGCCTCGTATCTCCTCTATGGGAACGATATGGATGAGTCTGCAAATCCCATAGAGGCAGGGATATCTTGGGCTGTCAAGTTTAACAAAGGTGATTTTGTTGGTAGGGAAGCTCTCTTAAAAGTTAAGGAAGAGAAACCGAAGAGGAAGCTGGTTGGAATGATCCTTGAGGGGAGAAACATTGCCAGACATGGTTACAAGATATTCAAAGAAGGTGAAGAAGTGGGCTTCATAACGAGTGGTGGATATTCACCCACCTTGGAGAAGTCGATCGCGCTCGGCTATGTAAACAAGCCTTACAACAAGAGAGAAACAGAGCTTGAGATACAGATAAGGAATAAGATGGTGAAAGCAGAGGTGGTGAAATTGCCATTTTACAGAGGAAGTGTGAAAAGTAAGAAGTGAATTTGTTTGAATTCGATGAAGCATATCGCCTGAAGTATGGTAGAGTAGCGGGTTTGGATGAAGCAGGTAGGGGCCCCATCGCGGGGCCCGTTGTTGCGTCAGCCGTTATCTTGGAAACGCCGATCGATGGGGTGTTCGATTCAAAGCAGGTTCCCGCCAAGGAGAGAGAGGAGCTTTTCAGGAGCATCCACAGGTGGGGGAAAGTAGGTGTGGGGCTAGCCACTCCCACGGAAATAGATGTTCTGAACATATTTAATGCCACGAAACTTGCCATGGAAAGAGCATTGAAGGCTCTCGGAGAGAACTTAGATTACGTTTTAATAGACGGAAAGTATTTGGAACTGTCGAAGCCGGGAGAATGTATTGTAAAAGGGGATACGAAAAGTTTGAGTATAGCAGCAGCTTCAATAATATCCAAAGTAATTCGGGATAGGATCATGAAAGCGTATGCTAAAAGTTATCCTGGATACGGTTTTGAACATAATTTTGGTTATCCAACGCCGGAGCACAAGAGAGCTGTCGAGAAACTGGGAGCGACACCGTTTCACAGGTTAACTTTCTCCAGCGTGATTGAGGTTCTAGACGAATCGATGATCTCAGATTGGAAGAAGCATGGTTATATAAGTACTGAGAGATATAAAGCTGTCCTCAAGAAACTTTTCAAGCGTTTTAAGCAGCGGAAACTGATGTAAATTGAGGTGTAAAATACCCATCCGAGGAGGTGAAGAAGTGTTTGTTGTCGCAAATCTTGTTTATGCAACAGCACTTGTTTTAAGGATACTCATATCACTGGAAATCTTCTGTGTGATAATCTCAGCGATTCTCAGTTGGTTTCCATTCCACGGGATGTTCTCGTATTTCTGTTACTCGATGGCTGAGCTCATAAATAGACCGATTAGGAGGTTTATCCCTCCAATGGGCCCCATTGATATAGCTCCACTCGTTTCCATTCTTTTACTCATATTCACAGATGCTTTTTTGGTGAGGACGCTCTTTGACCTCTCGGAGGTGCTGAGATGAAATTCGCGATATGTTTTAGAAAAAGTAGAGAGGAGAGTGCTAGGAAGGTTAGAAGAATGCTAGAGGAATTTGGCGAAGTCACGCAATTCGTCGATGTGTGGGGTTTCCAAAAACCTGAGGCGGATCTTTCCGTTGCAATTGGGGGAGATGGAACAGTTATAAAATGTGCGAAAGCCGTGCAGGATTCCTCCCCAATAGTTGGGATAAAAGCAGGAAGGTTAGGGTTTCTGAGTTCTTACACACTTGATAACCTGGAAGAGTTCGTGGAGGACCTTAGGACTGGGAACTTCAGAGAGGAAGAACGTGCGATGATAGAAGCTTTTGTCGGGAAAGAGATTCACCTCGTACTGAACGACGTAGTCATCCAAAAAGATGTCGATGGGAGAATGCTGGAGATAGAGGTTGTTGTTGGTGGGGAATCCCCCATGTGGTTCTTTGCGGACGGTCTCATAGTTTCCACTCCGACTGGATCCACAGCATACAACCTTTCAGCAGGTGGCCCGGTTGTTTATCCCTTCAGTGATACTACTCAAATAACGCCAATTTTGCCTCACTTTCTGTTCAACAGAGGGGTGGTGGTTCCGTCTTCAAAGGAGATATTTGTATCCGTGGATTTCCCATCAAACATACTGATTGATGGAAGGAACGTGGGAAAGCATAAAGAAGTTAGGGTGAGAAAGTCTAACAGATTTGTGAAGATCATCAGATCCCCAAGATCGGATTTCTTCAAAATAGTCAAGGAGAGAATAGGCTTCGGTAGGAGATTGATATGAAGATACTTTTCAAATACATAAGTAAGTTGTTCTTCGGACCGTTTTTGATAGGCTTAGGAGGTTTCATAGTTTTCGTAAGCGTTGAGCTGCTTTATCAGCTTTCTAACATTATTGTGAGAAACAGAGTTGGGATAGACAAGCTTTTCGTTCTAATATACTACAATCTTCCCAGTTTCACATCTGACGGTATACCCGTTGGGGTTCTTCTGGCTATATTTTGGATAATATCCACACTCTCGCATAGACGGGAGCTCATGGCTTTTCAGGTACATGGCATTTCCTTGAAGAACCTGTTCTTCCCATTTTTGGTGCTCTCACTGCTTCTAAGTGGCGCTGTGTACCTTCTAAATGATTTTGTTGTTCCGAATTATTACGTAAAGGCTGAACAATATATGAGCGAAAAGATATTCAAGAAGCCCAAGGTGGAAGATTACATAGTCTCTGAGTCCGTCATAAGGTACAAGGATAAATTCATATATGTCGGGGAATACGACAAGAAGCACGAAGTAATGAAAGATGTGATGATAATAGACTACTCCGGTGGCGATGAAAGGGTTATGACTGCAAAGAAGGTTTACAGGAGCGGTAGATATTGGTACCTAGAGGATGGAAGATTGTACATAGTGGACGACCGGGGAATGATGAGGTTGGATTCTGTGTACAAGAATTTGAAGCTGAATTTCGGTGAGGATTTGGGCATACTTCTGGCATATCCTTCTGCTAGGAAGATGAGCCATTCAGAACTCATCAAAGCCATAGGGGAAACTAGGGATAGGAAGAGAGCAGCTAAGTGGATTGTTGAGCTTCAAAGAAGATATGCAACAGCACTTGCACCAGTGATAATAGTCTTGGCTGGCCTTTCGCTATCGCTTCTTTTCAACCTTACGAGCAAATCTTGGGGAGTGATTCTCACATTTGTTCTCATCGTGCTATACCAAGGTTCAGAAGCCTGGCTGAGTGCCATGGGCAAGGAGATGATCATAGACCCGGTTTTAGCGGTTTGGCTTCCAAACATCCTGTTTGGTGGGGTTGGCTTGGTTTTGCTCCTGTTTGTAGATACTGTGGCGGTTCAGAAGGTCAGAGAAATTCTCGTGAGGGCGGGACTCGGTGTACTTTTGATTTTCCCAGTGATAGGTTTGGGATACACGGTTGAATCGAGATTAGCAATTCTGAGTGGTGATGTTGTGACAATGATAGGTGATGTCAAGATATACGACAAGGGTGATCTAAAGGCCACTGCGGAGAAGGCTATTTACTACATCAGTGAGGATCAGATGATATTGTTTGATGCAACGAGTGTTGGAAAGAATTATTCTTTGAAAGCCATGGCCCATATGACGTTAAATGGTGTGTCCTATGATAGAGGTGTCAGTGGTGAAATATCATCAAAGGGTGGAAATCTGACCATAAGAAGTGCGAGTGTTGTCGTGAGCAGTGGTGACATCAGGATCATAAAGGATGCAGACCTCGACGTTACGGATCAGAGGGAAAAGCTCAAATCTAGTGTCAAAGCGGTGTTTCTGATCTCTGACAAAAATGGCATAAAAAACGGAATGGGGCTAGCCAAGGGAGAAAAGGCGGAGAGAAATTTTGAAGTTGAAGTCGCCAGAATCAGTGGTTCCAAAGACATGAAGGGTGTTATAGGAATGATGAAGGTAAAACTTGGAAAGAATCTGAAAAATATGTACTTTGCGGGGAATTCCCTTCTCATTTTGAAGGATAACCTTCAACTTTCAGGTGCTTACATAACCACATGTTCTATGACCCCTCCTCATTATTACATTGCTTTTGAAAAAGCTTATGTTACGGAAGACTATGTTGCTGCTAGGAACACCATGGTTTTCATAAACGATTTCCCGATGGTTTATTTTCCGTACTTCTTCCAATTCTTCAGAACTCCTAAACCGGTTTCCATGAGTTTTGGAATTGGAAGCAAGAGTAAAGGGGTCTCATTTGCTTTCTACACCGAGGAGAGTGGTTGGAAATCGATCTATAAGAAGAGTGGCGGAAGATCGGAATTTTCCCTTTCAGGGGCTTTCTTATCTTTTCCCGTTTCTCTGAGTTGGAAGAATGGTCGCACAGGTATAACAGTGAAAAAGCTTCTTTTCGATGGATCACTCGGAATATCTTCCGCTGGAAAAACCGTTGTGTACCAATATTCGTTCAAGAAAAAGCTTTTGAAGTCCAGCACATTGGGGTTCCTTTTAAAGAGATACTACTCCAATGGAAGGGTTAGCTGGTTACTTCCCAATGTTTACCTGGGCAAACTCAAAGTAGGTGTCCCGATTATCGGTGGGAGTATGTATGTAAAAAGCTGGACCCATACAGGTACCTTGTCGTACAGTGAGGGATCAATCTTCGAGAACTTAGGAAAGATATCTGGAAAAGGAAAGATAGTGGCGAGTTACTCGAGAAGCCTCGTGAAATTCACCGGATCAAGTCTAGGAAATTCCTTGAAGGTTACTTACGATGCGACTCCAGGGGGGTTTAGAGACTATGAACTTGATCAAACAACGGCGATATCTGTGTACAACAAGAAATTTGATTTGAATTGGATATCGTTGAGTGCTCAGAAGTCCCTGTCGATATCAACCAGTTTTAAAAAAGGTTGGGATGAAATGTCGAAGAGCTTGTGCAATTCGGAAAAGTACTCCTTAGCTTTGAAAATGCCGTTCATTTCAGGCAGCCTGAATTATGAAAAATCGGATAGCTATTCTGGGAAAGAAAAATTCGAGAGAAGTAGCGTTGCAAACAAGTTAGGTCTCTCCAGTTCGCTCTCTTTCCCGTTCATACCGCTGGTGATCTCAGCGAGTACCGGATATGATTTCCTATCTGAAAATCCCAGATTTTCCTACCCGGACCTTTCTGCAAAGAGTTCATTCTCAATAGGGGACTTTTCGCTTTCTTTCTCTGCATCCACCAAATACAGGTATGATATGGAAAGAATTTTCGATAGAATTGACTTCTCCTCAAGTCAGGCTTACAGGAAGAACAGATTTAAAAATTCGCTATCGTTCAGTTACTTTTTTGGTGACGATGTACCGGTCAAGGAGATAACAGACAAGTTTTCTGCGAAGTCTCTACCCATATTCGGACTCGAAATATCGGAAATGAGTGGAATAGCCAAATACAACTTTAAAGAAGATGGCTCTAAATTGACTTACTTTTCCACCAAGTTTATCAGTAATTTCAACTCCGCAAAGCATTCTCTTTTGCTGAGGTACAGAAGTCCAGTGGGTTTTGACAGATCTGACCTGAGCTTGAATTATTCCCTGTCTACTTATAAAGTGGACCCCGTTGTCAAAATGGGGTTCGGAATGAGTTTGAAAGATATGTCACTTTCCGCTTACAGTTTTTCGCTGTCCCTTAAGAAAAAACTCCATTGCTGGACTATGGGGATAGACCTGGAAGGTAGAATGTCCGAAGACGGGATAGAATTTTCAAAGCTGTTTCTGAGCTTCTCGATAAATGATTTAAGCGGAAAGGGCTTTAACTATGACCTGATTAGCGGGGAGTATAATCTTGGATTGATGTGAGGTGATGGATATGAAAACCCCTCCACACAGCAAGGAGGCTGAGGAAGCTCTAATAGGTAGCATTCTTATAGACCCATCGATAATCGCTGATGTTGTGGAGATAGTTTCCTCGCATGACTTCTATTTCCCGAAGAATGGAATGATCTTTTCAGCCATGGAAAAGCTGTTTGATGAGGGAGAACCCATAGATGTCATATCTGTCTCAGAAAAGCTCAGATCTGAAGGAATGCTCGATAAAATTGGCGGTGAGCTCGAAATAGCCAAATATGCTGATATAGTTCCAACCTCTGCCCACGCTGAACATTACGCGAGGATAGTTAGGGATAAGGCTATACTCCGGAGCTTGATAGAAGCTGCATCGAAGATAGTCGAAGTTGCTTCAGAGGAAGGAGATGTAGATGAGATACTAGACGGTGCAGAAAGGCTGATCTTCGAGATAGCCGAATCCAGGACCACTAAAACTTATATGCATATAAAAGACATAATGCACGTTGTTTTCGAGAAATTGGAGGAGATTCAAGAAAAGGCAGATGACTTGGATGTAACCACCGCTCTTGTCACAGGAATACCGACGGGATTTTCAGAGCTCGACAAGCTTACCACAGGATTTCACACATCCGATCTGGTGATCATAGCGGCTCGCCCATCTGTTGGTAAAACTGCTCTCGCCTTGAGCATAGCGAGGAACATGGCGGTTAAGTATTCTGTCCCGGTGGGAATTTTCAGCTTGGAAATGTCAGCGGAGCAGCTCGCACAGAGACTTTTGGCTATGGAAGCAAGGGTTGACCTCCACAAACTTAGAACCGGCATGTTCACGTCTGATGAATGGGATAGGCTAACAGTAGCGACAGAGAAGGTATACAAATCGTCCATAATCGTTGATGATGAACCATCTCTCGATCCCAGAACTATGAGAGCAAAAGCGAGGAGGATGAAGAAGGAGTTTGGAATAGAGGTGATATTCGTCGACTACTTGCAGCTCATGCATCTTCGGAGATCTAAAGATAGCAGGCAACAAGAGATTTCAGAGATTTCAAGATCTCTGAAGCTCCTCGCGAGGGAACTCGACGTGGTGATTGTGGCCCTTTCTCAACTTTCGAGAGCTGTTGAGCAAAGAGAGGATAAAAGGCCAAGATTAAGTGATCTCAGAGAATCCGGAGCTATAGAGCAAGATGCCGACACAGTCGTATTTATATACAGGGAAGAATACTACAAGAAAACTGAGAGGATCCACCAACCACATGATGCGGAGATAATCATAGGGAAGCAGAGAAATGGTCCTATAGGAGCTGTTCACCTTATATTCGATCCTTCTGCAGTGGCTTTCTACGATCTAGATACCGTACATAGCGAAGAACTCCCCATGTGAAATCCGAAGATGGCAGAAATTATAAGCGGATATTTTCATGAAATTCACTCTTCCTTCTGTATGCTCGTTTTCTTTTTCCAAACCCCTGATGATACAATTTACCTGCTGGGATAAGTGAAAATTTCAACAAAAAGAGGGGGGTGCTCGGTGTGAATCCTTATGAAGTTTTTCTCACCCAACTTGATGGAGCAGCGCAGGTGCTGAATTTATCAAAGCACGTAACAAGAGTTCTTAGAGAGCCAGAGAGAGTCATAGAGGTTTCCATTCCTGTTAGGATGGATGATGGGACTGTGCAGGTTTTCAAAGGATGGAGATCCGAACATAACACCGCTCTTGGTCCTGCAAAGGGTGGGATAAGGTATCATTGGGATGTTACAAGAGATGAGGTGGTGGCTTTGTCAGCTTGGATGAGCATGAAAAACGCTCTGCTGGATCTTCCCTACGGTGGGGGAAAGGGGGGAGTGAGGGTAAATCCGAAGGAACTCTCCGATGGGGAACTTGAAAGGTTATCCCGCGGTTTCGTAGATAGAGTTTATAAATACATAGGCCCGGATCAGGATATACCAGCTCCGGATGTCTACACCAATCCGAAAATAATGGCCTGGATGATGGACGAGTATGAGAAGCTCGTCGGAAAGAAAGCGCCTGGTGTGATAACTGGGAAGCCTCTTATACTTGGAGGATCTAAAGGTAGGGGGTACGCTACAGCAATAGGGGGCTTTTTTGTTCTCAGAGAAGCACTTAAAATGAACAGCACGAGTTTTGAGGGAAAAACTGCTGCTATTCAGGGATTTGGAAATGCTGGATCATTCATGGGAAAATTCTTGTACGAGAATTCCACCAAAGTGATAGCTGTCTCTGATTCAAAAGGTGGCATATACAATCCAAATGGTTTACCCATATTGGAGGTTATAGATCACAAGAGAAGAACGGGATCTGTTGTGAATTTTCCAAATGCTGAGAATATAACCAACGAAGAGCTTTTAACGATGGATGTAGATATACTCGCACCCGCAGCACTTGAAGGGGTTGTGACAGGTAAAAACGCTGATCAGGTCAGAGCAAAGTACATAGTCGAGCTTGCCAATGGACCTGTTACGCCGGAGGCCGATGAAATTTTGTACAAAAAGGGAGTGTTCATACTTCCCGATATATTGGCAAACGCTGGTGGCGTCACGGTTTCGTATTTCGAATGGGTTCAAAACAGGATGGGGTATTACTGGGAGGAGAGCGAGGTCGTAGAAAAGCTCGATAAAAAAATGTCGAAGGCCTTCAAGGAGATATATGACGTGATGGAAGAGTATGGGGTGAATTCCAGAAAGGCATCTTATATAGTAGCTTTGAGGAGAATAGTGGAAGCTTTGAAAGCAAGGGGTGTTGCGTGAAATAACGGGGGGGCTATCCCCCGTTATTTCGAAATGTCTTTAACCGACTTTCTCTTCACTAGTTCTGCTTTAAAAACGACCGACTGGGGTGGGGAATTGCTTTTATCTATTCTCTCAAGTAGAAGGGTTGCTGCAGCCTTTCCTATCAAAGATACGGGTTGTTTAATAACGGTCACTGGAGGATCGAAGAGTTCATTTTCATCTATATCATCGAAACCCACCACTGATATATCCTCAGGTATTTTCCACCCTAGGAATTTCACGCATTTGTAGACCTCTTTTGTTACAAAATGGCTTGTGGCTATCACCGCACTCATCTTTTCATTTGACAAATAGCTACAAACTCTCTTGAATTCTTGGTGATCAAAAATATCACTTAAGTCCATCACATCTTTGCAGTTTATTTTCAAACTTCTACATCCTTCCAGATACCCTTCATACCGTTTCCTCATAGTGTATATCTTCCCGTTTGCCAATATCATTCCCACATCTCTATGCCCTTTAAGGGATAGGTATTTCATGATGTCAAAGACTGCTCCAAAGTTATCTATGGTTACACTGTCGAAACCCCTGGATTTCTCTTCGTACACCCTGTCGTATAGAACCACGGGTATTCCCAATGCCCTTATTTTCATAAGGAAACGCAAATTCCCTTTTCCGTTTTTATCGAAAGAGGGTGATACCAGTATCCCATCGATTCCATGTTCCACCAACCATCTCAGGTACTGCTTTTCCTTTTCCACATTCTCATCGGACATACTCAAAAGTATCTTGTACTCTCGTGGAAACAGTATCCTTTCCACACCATACAGAAAGTCAAGGAAGAAGGGATTTCTTATATCTGGAACGATGATCCCAACAGTTGAAGTCTTTTGCGTTCTCAAGACCCTTGCATGATGGAATACCACGTATCCAAGCTCTGCAGCCTTTTCTCTGACTCTGATCTTCGTCTCCTCACTTATTCCTGGTTGATCGTTCAAGGCCCGCGAGACCGTAGATGGATTTACCCCAAGAGCTTTCGCTATGTCTTTTATGGTAACCCTTTTTATTCCAGTTCCCCCCTTGTCAAATTAAGACTGTGTAATCGATATCTTTTAGCTTGCAGAATGTTACCAGCTCTTCTACGTAATTTCCATAAACTCCGTGTGTATGGTTGCACGGATAGTTCTCCAAGAACTCGTCCATCGGAAAGTTGAACCTCACATAGGCGTGTGGCCACTCCACCTGAACTTCTTTTGCTCTTTTTTCCATCTCCTCTTCGCTCATCTGCACTACCTCTCCTTTTAGGATTATCATGTGGTACTTCCCATTTTTCCTTGTTAGCCTCGCGAATGTCATTTCCCCAGGAGCCGCAAAGTGTCTCACCGCAGCTCCTCCAGCTGGAAAGTAAAATGTCTCAGGATAGAACTTCACCTTCTTTAGGTTCTCTTCGGCTTTCCAAGACTTCCCAGCGAAGAATGTTGCATGAGCACCAGAATTGCACAGATCCACTATTCCATCATCGAATATGTGTCTGACATCCGCAAAAAGTACGGGTTTTTTTGAGATGTGTTTCAGTATCTCCATGCTTAGCGCTCCGTCCATATCGGTTTCGGTAGCGGCAACTATCGGATCCTTTTCCCCATCAAAATCGTATGGATCGTTCAGGAACGCCTCAGTTACATCCATGGTGGCATAGTTGTTTGTCATTTCTGGCTGACCTTTGAATCCAACGAAGTCCAGTTCGTATTCGTCTATGATCTCGCGTGTGGCGTAGTAAAGTGCGATCTGCTTCTCCAATTTTTCCGGAGTCAGGGCCTTTCCATCGTAAAGGACATTTGACACGCTTTCCAACCATTTTCTGGCTTTCTCCAGCTTGCCTCTGTCTATATTCTCAGCCCTCAACACCAACTCATATTGATCTATGTGTTCTACATCTATTCCAAATTCCTTCATCCACTGATCACCGTTTGCTGCAGCTGTGTACATTCCCATGGGCCTTCCCCCAAAGTTTCCGTATCTCTCCCCTTTCAATGTGTTTACTGTGGATGCCGCTCTTACAAACCTAAGGATCCTTTCAATAGTCTCACTATTTTCGGGATTTCCCCAAAGCTTCTTATGCTTCACACCTACCTGTTCCAGGGCACCAGATGCGGCCAGAAGCCCTACCATTCCTGGATATTTCGGATTTATGTGAGCGAAGAGTAGGTAGGGACCTGGAGCGTAAAGTGATGCTATGACCGTTAGATGTGGCCAGCACCATATGGAATAATTGAAAATGGTTACCTCTACATCCTCATTCCGTAAATACCTACCAGCTTTTTTAGCTAAGGAAGGTTTCCAAACTATCTCTGAGAACGCGACCACTTCTACTTCACCTGTGCTTTCTAAAGCTTTTACAAGGGTATTCTGGAACCTCTTGTTCATCTTCAGAAGGTCTTCATGCACAAATCTCCTACCATCTGAGAAGGTTATTATCCCTACTTTGTACCTTTTCATGTCATCAACCCCCTTTTGAAAAAAGTTATAGCAATCGTTTGCATGCAGATTTTACCACTTCCCCTTTCAAAGTCAGATGTACGTTTTGTTTAGAATGGATGACCTCTCGGATAATAATCCAGAATAATCCATATTATCTGTTGAAAACAAGCAATTTCGGATTTGTCTTTTTGTGGACTCGCTGTGGTACAATTTCCACGCAAACGATTGAGATAGTTCAACATCAATGAGAGGAGGTGGTGGAATGCTGAAGAAAGTTCTTATAGCTCTCATTTTGGGAATATTCATTATGGCTTTCAGCGCGAGTTATGTGATAAGGGTGGCTACGGTTGGTGGACCAACTCAGCCTCAAGTTAAGGCGGCAGAAAAGTTCAAGGAGGTTGTTGAGACTCTCAGCAACGGCGATATAGAGGTGCAGATATTCCACTCAGGACAACTTGGCGATCAGAAGACAGAGCTCACAGCAGTCATGAGGGGTGATGTCCAGATAGTTTTGGACACTGGTCCTGCTTGGTTTGCTGATCTCGGAATCCCGGAGTTCGGAGTTTTCAACGCTGCTTACATATTCAGGGATCTCGATCATATGTACAGAGTTATGTCAGGGCCGATTGCTCAGAAGCTCTATGACAAGCTCTTAAAGAAAACCGGATTGAGGGTCCTGGATACCTGGTACCTTGGAACTAGAGAACTGGATCTGACTAAAAAGGCGTGCCCGGTCTACAAACCGGAGGACCTCAAGGGTGTAAAGCTGAGAATGCCGAACTCCAAAGCATGGCTTGATGTTGGAAGAGCGCTGGGTGCTAATCCAACACCTATGGATTTCACAGAAGTCTATCTCGGTCTCAAAACAGGAGTAATAGATGGACAGGACAATCCTCTTCCAACTGACTATGCTATGAAGTTCTACGAGGTTACCCACTGTATAGTCCTTACAGACCATCTCATCTCGGTGCTTCAGCCGGTCATAAACGAGAAATTTTGGGAAAAATTACCTGACAAGTACAAATACTACGTCAAGAAGGGTATGGAAGTCGCCAGATACTACATGAACTACACGGTTCTTGAACAGGAAGCGAAGCTCTTGAAGACATTCCAGCAGGCTGGTATGGAGATAATAGTACCTGATAAAAAAGCGTTCATGGAAAATGCAAAGCAGTTCTACAGCCAGCCACAATTTGATAAGATGTGGGGTAAGGGAATGTATAAGGAGATTCAAAGCTATTGATATCTGATGTGAGACGGACCCAAACGTGGGGGGGCTTGTCCCCCCCCATTTAATAGAGGGGGGACCCGGACATGAAGAAATTTCTCAAAGGCTTGATCAACGTCATAGAGGTTCACATAAACGCTGTTATATTCACGACTATGTTTCTCGCTATGGTGACACAGGTGTTCATGAGATATGTTCTCGATAAACCTTCTCCTGTCCTTCATGAGATAACCATGTACACCTTTGTTTGGACTGTATATCTGAGTGCCACCTTGGCTCACAGGTACAACAAGCACATAAGGTTCAACATAATATATGACATGTTCCCGAGAAAAGTCAGGCTGGTTATAGACCTATCTTTCAATGTTTTTATGACCATTCTGTTTTTGATTTCGTTGCCACCGGTTATTAAAGAGCTCATATCCTATAGTTTCATAGAGTCCACTATTTTAGAGATCTCTTGGACGTATCTTTACATGGTCTTCCCGGTGTTCATCATACTCATCATAGTTCACAACATCATATACATCTATTGGGAGATATTGGAGCTGTTCGTGGGTAAAGCTCCACCAAAGGAGGAGGAACTATGGGATTGATATGGGCAACAGTGATATTTGGTTTAATGTTCGCTCTTGGATACCCTTTGGTCTTCGCCATGATAGGTGGAGGAGTAATATACCTCATGCTCACTGGACACAGTTTGGGAGGTCTTCTTGATCTCCTGGCTGTGCACTTCACTTCTCAGGTTGTTCTGATAGCGGTACCGTTGTTTGTTTTTACCGCCAACATAATGAATGACTGCGATATAACCAGAAAGCTATTTGAATTCATAGAGAAAGCGATGGGAGGAATCAAGGGGGGGCTTGGATATGCTAACATCATAGCGAGCGTAATCTTTGCCGGAATGAGTGGATCGGAGCTCGCAGATGTTTCTGGTATAGGTGCTATAGAGATAAAAGCCATGATGGATGCGGGATATGACGGAGCGTTCTCGTGTGCTGTGACAGCGGCCTCAGCGACGATCGGGCCTATAATCCCCCCGAGTATTCCTATGGTGATATATTCAATGCTCACTGGTGTGTCTTTGGGATACTTGTTCCTAGCTGGATTCCTGCCAGGATTTCTCCTAGCAGCTGTGGAAATGTTCATGGTTTACATACTCTCAAAGGTTAGAAACTATCCAGCAGGTGAAAAAACGCCATTTCGAGCACTCTGGAGGCTTTTTATCCAATCCTTTGCAGCTCTTCTCGCACCGATTATCCTTCTGTGGGGAATATACGGAGGGGTTTTCACCGCAACCGAGTCTGCCGCTGTAGTTGCGGCTTACACGATAGTAATCAGCTTTTTGATATACAAAACCCTTGGTTGGAAAAAACTCTACAGGATCATAGTTAAATCTCTGATAATGATGGGATACATCAGCAGTATAGTTGCAGCGGCATACATAGTGACCTACATAGTTTCTCTGGAGAGAGTGCCTGAATTAGTGACCAAAGCTTTCGTGACCGCGGGGCTTCTTTCCAACAAATGGATATTCCTGTTCAGTGCTAATATACTGTACTTCCTACTGGGAATGTTCATAGATGTCTCCATAATCCAATTGATGGTCATACCGATACTCTTTCCAATAGCGAAATCCGTTGGCATAGATCCAGTGCACTTTGGAGTTATAACAACGATGAATTTGATGATGGCCCTTGACACCCCTCCATATGGACAGACTGGATTTATCACGAGTGCAATAAGTGGCACTCCCTTGAAGGATGTTTTCAAAGAGATGATCATATACTGGATACCGATAGAGATTGCTGCTCTGATAGTAGTTACGTATTGGCCGGATTTTGTCTTGTTCGTGCCAAGGATATTTGGATACCATGGATGAGGGAGGTGTAATTTTTGAAAAGATTGATATCAGCTGTGATGACTAAGTTCGATGACAGAGGAAAACTAGTCCTTGATGAAGAATACAGGGAATTCTTAGAATCCCTTGTGAAAAGCGGTGTTGACACCTTCATGGTCGCTGGAACTAATGGTGAATTTCATGTCATGAGTTTAGAGGACAGGAAGAAGCTCTTGGAATTTGTCGCGGAGAACTTCAAAGAATCGGTTGAGATAATCGCTCATGTTGGTACGACAAATTTGCATGATACTTTGGAACTTGGCGAGCACGCTCTCAGAACAGGGGTGAAAAAACTGGCAGTTGTCAACCCGTACTATTTTAAATACGATAACAGATCTCTGGTGGATTACTTTGTGAATGTTGCAAGGGGGCTTCCAGAGGCTGAGATACTTCTTTACAACATACCAGTTTTTTCCGGGAACAGGCTGGAGCTTTCCCACATAGTTGAGATCAAAAACAGAGCCAGTAATGTTGTCGGTGTGAAAGATTCGGATGCACGCCCTGGAATAGTGCCAAAGCTGAAAGAAAGTTTGGGGAAAAGTTTCCTTGTGTTTGGAGGATTTGATACCCTTGTTGTGGACTATCTAGCCATGGGATCAGATGGACAGGTTTCGGGAACTTCAAATGTTTTTCCAAAAATCCTACGCGAACTGCTAGATAGTTTTGAAAGGGGAAATTTTGAGAAGGCCTTCGAGCTTCAAAAGAAGCTGAATCTGATAGTGGAAAAGGTTTCGGGACATGAAGCATTTGTGAGTGCTAACAAATATGCTTTGAGCGTGCTTGGATACAACCTGGGGCTTCCTAGGTCTGCCTTTCGTGGCTTGAGCGAAAGCGAGAAAGCCGAGATAGAAGAGTTCTTGGGGAGCGTGAGAGAGTGGTCTATTTGATGGGAATAGATATTGGAACGACTTCTACCAAGTCTGTCATCGTCGATGAAAGCGGGAAGATCGTTTCGGAAGCCCATTCAGAGTATGGTGTTCTCACACCTCACCCAACTTGGGCTGAGCAGTGGCCTGATATCTGGACCAAGGCTGCCTTGAAAGTCATTAAAGCTTCTTTGGAGATGTCCGGAGTGAAGAGCTCTGACATAAAAGCTTTGGCGTTCAGTGGGCTCTACGGGGGTTCTGGAATTCCAGTTGATAAGAACATGAATCCACTGAGACCATGCATAATTTGGATGGATAGAAGAGCACAGAAGGAAACGGAATGGATAAAAAGAAACGTCCCAAAGGAGAAGATAGTATCGATAACGGGAAATTATGTGGACAGTTACTATGGATTTACGAAAATCTTGTGGATTAAAAACAACGAACCGGATGTGTGGAATAGGATATACAAGTTTGTCACTCCAAAAGATTTCGTCATATACAAGCTCACTGGAAACCTAATAATAGATCACTCTTCCGCTGGGAATTTGGGAGGGCTCTACGACATATCTAAAAGAAGCTGGTCTGAGGAGATGGCAAAGATCCTGGGAATTCCACTTGAGATGCTTCCAGGTGAAATAATCAGTTCCACAGATGTCGCAGGTACTCTGAAGAGGGAAATAGCCGTGGAAACAGGTTTGCCGGAAGGTCTCCCAGTGATTGCCGGTGGAATCGATGCCCCTGTTGCCCAGCTAAGTGCAGGTGTTGTCGAACCAGGGGAACATGTGGTCATGTTGGGAACATCCATGTGCTGGGGAACTCTTCACAGAGGAGAGTATATCTCCTCTTCTCTAGTTAACTTTCCGTATGTGGTTGATGAAAGTGAGATGATTTACACATTCGGAGGAGGAGCAACATCTGGAGCTATTGTGAAGTGGTTCAGAGACAATTTTGGAGGAAGCTACGAAGAGTTAAACTCTAAAGCAGGACAAATTCCAGAGGGAAGTGAAGGACTTGTAGTTTTACCGTATTTCATGGGTGAGAGGTCTCCAATATGGGACCCGAAGGCCAAAGGGATGGTGTTTGGCCTCACTTTGAAGCATACCAAAGCGCATGTGTACAGGGCCTTCTTGGAGGGAGTCGCTTACTCACTTCGACACAACATTGAGGAAGCTAGGAAGATAGGAATGAGCTTTACGGAGAAGTGCTATCTGGTCGGGGGAGGAGCTAGAAGTAACCTGTGGACGAAAATTCTATCAGATGTGACGGGATTCGATATGGTTAGGATAAGGGGTAACGTTGAGGCTCCACTCGGTGACGCATTCTTAGCAGGGCTGGGAATAGGGGTGTTTAAGGATAAGCACGAGATAAAGGATTGGATCAGTTATGAGGAATCCGTTAGCCCGGAGAAAAAAGAGGTTTACGAGAGGCTTTACAAGGTGTATCTGAGCCTTTACAAGCATACCAAAGAGGATATGTGGGCTCTCTGATTTTTTCTCGTCATAACGAGATACCTAAATGATATAATCATCCCAAGTGTTTGGGGAGGTGATTTGGTGCTGTCTACAAGATACGACCCGAAGAGCATAGAGAAAAAGTGGTACAAGCGTTGGGTGGAGAAAGGGTACTTCAGGCCGAAAGGAGTGGGAGAGAAATTTTCAATAGTTATTCCTCCTCCGAATATAACGGGGAGGATACATATGGGGCACGCTTTAAACATAACTCTTCAGGATATAGTTGTTAGATACAAGAGAATGAGAGGTTACGATGTTCTGTGGGTACCGGGTGAAGATCACGCCGGTATAGCCACGCAGAACGCTGTTGAGAAGTACCTTTCTAAGACCGAAGAAAAGAAGCGATCTGAAATCGGCAGAGAAGAATTCATAAGGAAAACTTGGGAATGGGCGAACAAATACAGAGGAGTCATAAGAGAACAGATAATGGCGCTCGGTGCTTCTGTTGATTGGACGAGAGAACGCTTCACACTGGATGAAGGATTGAACAAGGCGGTTAGGAAAGTCTTCGTCGATCTGTATAAAAAGGGCTTGATATACAAGGGAAGCTATATCGTCAATTGGTGTCCTAGGTGTAAGACGGTCCTATCGGATGAGGAAGTTGAGCATAGAGAGGAGGACGGCAAGCTCTACTACATAAGATACCCTATAAAAGATTCTGGAAAGTACGTTGTTATAGCTACGACAAGGCCTGAGACCATGCTTGGCGACACCGCCATCGCGGTCCATCCAAAAGATGAGAGATATAAAGATCTTGTGGGGAAGACTGCGATTCTACCTCTTGTTGGAAGAGAGCTCCCGATAATAGCTGATAGAAGGGTGGACCCAAAATTCGGGACAGGTGCTTTGAAAGTCACTCCGGCTCATGATCCAACGGACTTTTTGATAGGCCAGGATCACAATCTCGAGGTCATAGATGTCATGGATGATGATGCGAGAATAAACGATAATGGAGGAAAATACGCGGGTCTCGATAGGTATGAAGCGAGAGAAAAAATAGTGGAGGACCTTGAAAGAGAGGGATATTTGATAAAGGTGGAAGATTACAAGCATTCCGTTGGGCACTGCTACAGATGTGATACGGTGGTGGAACCCAGAATTATGGATCAGTGGTTTGTGAGAACAAAGCCTTTGGCTGAAAGAGGAATAAAAGCTGCCGAGGATGGAGAAATTCAGTTCTTCCCGAAAAGGTGGACAAAGGTTTACCTGAATTGGATGAACGAAATAAGGGATTGGTGCATTTCCAGGCAACTTTGGTGGGGCCACAGAATACCGGTATGGTACTGTGAGGATTGTGGTCATGTTATGGCTTCGGAAAAAGCCCCGCAGAGATGTGAGAAGTGCGGCTCTACAAATTTAAAGCAGGATGAAGATGTGCTTGACACGTGGTTTTCATCAGCTCTTTGGCCATTTTCCACTCTTGGTTGGCCCAATGAAACCGAGGATCTCAAGAGGTACTACCCAACTGACTTGCTTGTCACGGGATTTGACATAATCTTCTTCTGGGTGGCGCGCATGATAATGATGGGTTACGAATTCATGGGTGAAAGACCATTCAGTCATGTTTACATCCATCAACTTGTCAGAGATAAATACGGAAGGAAAATGAGTAAATCTTTGGGTAATGGAATAGATCCCTTAGATATGATAGATAAGTATGGAGCAGATCCGTTGAGGTTCACCCTTTCAATGCTGGCAGCTCAGGGTAGAGACATAAAGTTGGATGAGAGATATTTCGAGTCGTACAAGAGGTTTGCAAACAAGATATGGAATGCCACAAGATTTGTGCTTCTCAATCTGGAGGATTTTGAAGAAATGAGGATATTGGTAGATGATCTGAAACTTGTTGACAGATGGATACTTTCCCGGCTTGAAAAAACAGTGAAAACCGTCACAGATGCACTTGAGAGCTACGATTTCAACATAGCTGCTCATGCGATATATGATTTCTTTTGGAAAGAATTCTGCGATTGGTACATAGAAGCCGTGAAACCTAGATTGCAATCTGGAGATAGAAAAGTAGTTCAAAACGTCCTTGTGAAGGTCCTAGATCAGAGCCTGAAGCTCCTTCATCCGATGATGCCTTTCTTGACGGAAGAGCTTTGGCAAAAGCTTCCAATCAGTGGGGAATCCATAACCATTTCAAAGTGGCCTGAGTACAAAGAAGAATGGCTGTTTGAAGATGAAGAGCGAAAATTTGAGAAGGTCATGGAGATTGTGAGAGGTGTAAGGAATGTTCGGGCTGAGGTTAACATACCACAAGCTAGAAAAGTTTCCGTAGCAGTCAAGGGAAAAAATCTCTCGGGGGAAGTTGAAAGTTATCTGAAGAATCTGGGCAACGTGGATTCCATTGAATACGTTCCTGAAAGGCCAAAGGCTTCTGCAACAGCCTTTGTTGATGAGAGTAATGAGGTTTATGTGAGGCTTGGTGGGATGGTCGATCTATCTAGGGAGGTAGAAAGACTCAAGAAAAAATTGGCGAAGGCGTACAAAGACAAAGAGATTTTTGAAAAAAAGCTCGCAAACGATAAATTCGTTAAGAATGCCCCCGAACGGGTGGTTGAGGAAGCCGAAGAAAAACTTAAAGATATAGAAGAGCAAATAGAAAAGCTCGAGAGGATAATAAGTGAACTGGAATAAGAGGAGGTGTGCATGGTGAACAGGCATGAAATTCTGAAGGAGATTGTTACAAGCTCTGGTGGAAAGATAGTTCTTCTGGTCATGGATGGATTGGGAGATCTACCCATAAACGGTATGACTCCTTTGATGAAAGCTAGCACTCCTAACTTGGATTCTCTTGCCAAGGAAAGCGAGCTGGGTCAAACAATTCCCGTTCTCTATGGAATCACCCCTGGAAGTGGTCCGGGACATCTTTCGCTTTTCGGATATGACCCGGTCGAGTACAAGATAGGAAGAGGGATATTAGAGGCACTTGGAATAGACGTGGAAGTTGAGAAGAACGACATGGTTGCCAGGGGAAATTTTGCAACTATCAGTGATGGTGTGATAGTGGATAGGCGGGCCGGAAGACCACCAACGGAGGAAAGCGCAAAGGTTGTACAGGTTTTGAAGGAAAACATCGAGGAAGTTGATGGGGTGCGGGTGGAATTCTACCCCGGTAGAGAGCATAGGTTCGTCGTTAAGTTCACAGCCGAGTGGCTAGATGATTCCCTCACTGATGCAGATCCTCAGAAAGAGGGCAACCCAATGGAATGGTCGAAACCTTTGAAACCAGAGGCTGAAAGAACGGCGCAAGTAGTGAACAAACTCATCGAAAGAATAGGCGAGGTTTTAAAAGATCGTCCAAAGATGAATTGGGCACTTCTAAGGGGGTTCTCGAAATATCCGAAGCTTCCTCAGTTTTCCGAAGTTTACAAAGTGAAAGCTGCTGCCATAGCTACATATCCGATGTACCGAGGCATAGCAAAACTGGTGGGAATGAATGTTCTCGAAAGTGGGGAAACCATAGAGGATGAGTTGAAGGCCCTTGAAGAAAACTGGAACGATTATGACTTCTTCTATTTTCATGTGAAAAAAACAGACTCTTACGGAGAAGATGGTAAGTTTGACGAAAAAGTCCACGTAATTGAGGAAACGGATTCCATAATTCCAGGGATTCTCGAATTGAAGCCAGATGTGTTGGTCGTGACAGGAGATCACTCCACTCCCTGTCTCATGAGATCTCACAGTTGGCATCCCGTTCCATTCCTGATACATTCCAAATTTGCAAGGAAAGGCCTGTCTAAGGTATTCAATGAATTTGAATGTGCTCGAGGAACCCTTGGAACTTTCTACGCTTTAGATGCCATGTCCCTAATGCTAGCGCACGCTGGAAGGTTGGAAAAGTACGGAGCATGACAGCCCCTTTCCTTCTAGCTTCTCTGTTTTTCTCGTTGGGGACCCTCTTCCAGATTTTTGGGGGTCCCCTTTGGGTGCTGATAATCGCCATTTTTCCGATATATTTTTGGAATCCGAAGGTCGCTATCTTGTTTTCTTTCTCTGTAATAGGGTTTCTTCTGGCCATTCGGCCTATTCCCCAGGGTGAGGAACTTCTAGGGAAGGTCAGTTCCTTCAGTGGGAAGAGATTCGTGGTCTCGGATCTATCAGTTTGGAATGGAAGTGTCTGGGAAAAACTGCCAGGGAAGGCATCGGCAAGGGAGGTGACCGTGGGAGAACGCGTTTATTGCAAGGGAGTAAAACTCGTAAAGGCATATCCAGAATATCTGCTAAAGGAATGCTGGAGCTTCCCACTGGACCGATCAGTTCTCAACGAGTTGAAAGAGTACATGTGGACTGTCAGAGAAAGGCTCTTGAAGGTGAACAGTTTTTCGGTGGATATGGCCATTTCCAACCCCAGAAAAATCGCGAGAAAGGCAGGAGTGTCCCATCTATTTGCCTTTTCAGGATTTCACACAGGGCTGATCTTTTACATGGTGACAATTCTTGTCTCATCGTTTGCACCCTCACTTTTCATTACTTACCCTATTTCGCTTCTGGGAACTTTTCTTCTGATTCTCATAACCGGCCCGTCTCCTTCCGCTGTTAGGGCCTTCATGATGCTTTCGATCTGGGCTGTTTCAAGACTTGTGGATTATCCTGTGGAGAAACTGAACATCCTTGGCATGAGCGCGCTCTTTGCTCTCTTTTTAGATCCCTACGTGGTTCTTTCACCATCGTTCATCCTATCCTATTCTGCAACTCTTGGCGTTCTATTTGCCCTTGAGATGGAAGGGAGATGGTGGAAGGTGCCGGTATATGCCCATCTTTTCTCTATTCCCGCTGTTCTTATATTTTTCAAGGAACTGAATGTGCTTTCTTTAGTGGTTTCCTTGATTCTTTCACCGATTGCTATGCTTCAGGTTTTCATAGCGGAAATAGCCGTTTTCTCGGCTATTTTAAATCTTTGGGGAGTTTCCGGGCTGTTGATATCAAGCCTTAAGCCCGTTGATTTATTGGTTGGAAAAATCCTGTCGATATTCGCGAAAGTCCCTCTTGTCAAGTTCCCCACTCTGATTTCCTTCGTGATATCATTAGCGTTGGTATGGTTGATCGGATTACTGCTGAGAGGGTCATCGAGGAAATCACAAGAAAGTATAAATTGAATGTAAAAAAGGATCACAGGGAAAGGGCAATCAGGCACTTGATGTCATTCAATCTTTCACCGGATTCCCTAAGGGTTGTTGCGCTTTCATACCTCGCAGTTGGCGAAAGCTACTTTTTCAGAGACAGGGAAACGTGGGAAGAGATATCAAAAGTGGTGCCGAGCGAGAGAGAAGTAAAAGCCTTGAGTGTAGGTTGTTCCGAGGGGGAAGAGGTGTACACATTTTCATTCACCATGAGTGGGAAGGTGAGCTTTAGCATCCTTGGACTGGATTTAAATGAGGAGAGGATTAGACGGGCGGTTGAAGGTGTCTACGACAGCTGGAAGCTCAGGGAAATGACAAAGCGTGAAATAGAAAAGTATTTTAATTCAGTGAATGATGGCTTTAGGGTGAAAGATGAGTATAGGTCTGGAGTTTATTTCAAAGTCTCGAATGTTCTAGATGAGCCTATCTCTGGGACATATGATGTGATCCTTGCAAGACGTGTTTTGATATATCTGAATGAAAGTGGCATTTCGAAAATGCTGGAAAAACTCCTCAAGGCCATGAAAGAAGAAGGGGTGTTGGTCTTGGGAAAGGGAGAGGTCTACTGGCAAGTTATGGAGAGGTTCGAACCGTTTCCAGTGGGAGAAGCAGTGTTCTGGAGAAAGAAAAGGCAATTTATTCCCGATGAAATGGAGGAGAGAATGGTGGAAATGACCTTCCCCCATCATGCGGTGTGGGAGAAAATTGACTTAATAAAAGATATGATAAATATAGGACTGTATGAGGAAGCTCTGAGATGGGCCAAGGAAGCTAAAAAGGTGAAGGGAGAAGAGGCTAAAGCTTGGAAATATGAAATACTGGCTTTGACATATATGGGGTTGTCTGAAGAGGCAATTGAGGTCCTCAGGGAGGCTAGGAAAAAATTCCCATTTGATGAAGATATAAAGCGACTGGAGAAGGTGTTAACTTGAAGGTATTGGTTTGTAGCATAGGTGTGGAAGATACATATATAGGTGTAGAGGATTCTGAAGTTAGAGAATTGATTGAATCAAAAGCTTATGTGGTTCCCTGGAGAACTGCTGGGCCTTCTAAGGTCGTAGCCAGTTCTGGTAAGTTGCATGTGGCAGCAAGCGTAAATGGGGTTTTCGGAGAAGGCGAAATCAGGATATTCGTGATCTTGAAATCAGGTTATGCTTTGGGAGTGAAATCAGTTGTTGGATATGAAAATCTGAATAGCGAGCTGGAGCTTCCTGACGAGCTTTCAAAATATTTTAAAGGGGCTTTCAAATATGAAAATGGGATTGTCTACCTGATCGATTTGGAAAAACTTGATAACCTTCCTCCAGCGGAATTCCCAACAGAGTCTGAAAATAAACAGCTTTTCGAGGAAAACGAGCAAACTCCTGGGGGTGCTGGAGAGGAGTTCTTAGTTTTAAAGATCGCATCCAGCTTTTATGGAATCAGGTTGGAAGATGTGACAGAAATATTGGAAGCTGATAAGGTGAACATCATGAAACATGGAAATTTATATGGTTTTGTTCAGGCAGGGGGCAGAGTGGTACCGGTAGTTTCCAAATGGAAGGTTTGTCCGAGATGGATCATAGTAGTCGGAGAGGTAGCTGTTCCGTGTGAGACTTTCGAGCATTTCACCGCGCCTCTTAAAGGGTCAGAAAAGAGAAAATTTTTAGAGTTCAAAGATGACCACATAGAGGTTCTTGAAAAGGAGGAACTGATAGAGTGGATCTAGTGAGTATGTTTTTCGAAGAAATGGGATCCAGAATAAATGAATCGAAGGAAGCTCTTCGAAGGCTTTTGGAGAATCCTGAGGATTATTCTCTCCTAGAAACGATTTTCAGAGATTTTCACACGATGAAAGGATCTGCAAGCTTGGTCGGAATGAAGAATTTTCAAAAGGTTTTTCACAACCTTGAGGATATTTTAAAGGAATGGAGAGAAAATCCTTCGATGGTGGATCAAAAAAGTGTTGTGAATATGATAAACACCTTGGAATTTTTGTCATCTAGAAAGAAAAGTCTCTCTGAAGGAGATCTGGAGGAAGTTGAGAGGATATTGAATGGAGAGGGAAGATTCACGGATGAAGGTTCTAGAGATCTGGCAATCGATAAAGAAATAAAGGAAATGCTGGAGGATATTCTTGACAGTGTCGTGGAACTTGAAACATATCTCAAATCCGGAGACATCGAGCTATCAGAAGCCTTGATAGGAATGCTGAAGAAGAAGCTCCTGAAGATTTACGAGAGGACGAAATACGTGAGGCTGTCGGAGGTACTAACGGGGTTCGAAGATTTAGTTTTAAAAGATGCGCTCGATACTGGTAAAAAAGTCCGCTTGAATTTGAACGTGGAAGGGGCAATGGTAGAGAAAGAAGATGCATCAGTGTTGAGGGATTCTCTCATTCACGTGGTCAGAAACGCTATCGTTCATGGGATAGAAAAGCCAGATTTTAGGAAAGAATTGGGAAAAAGTGAGTACGGTCAGATAACAATAACAGCTTTTATAGACGGTGGAGAACTCACGGTGAAAATAGAAGATGATGGTAGGGGCATAGATCTGAAGGCTGTGGAAAGAAAGGTGAAGAAACTCGGCTTGAGTGTGTCAAACCCCATCGATGCTATATTCCTCCCGGAGTTTTCCACAAGTGATTCCGTGGATGAGAGGAGTGGAAGAGGGGTCGGATTGAGCGCTGTGAAGGATTTCATCGGATCCAGGAAGGGAACCGTGGATATAGAGACTCATCCTGGAAAAGGGACAAAATTCATTCTTCGGATTCCCCTGAGAAGATATTTGAAGAGGTGCTTGATATTGAGAAGAGGTGAATCGATTTTCGCGGTCAAAGCGGATGACGTTGATGAGGTAATCAAGGTTGAAAAGATTTTCACTAAGGATCGTAAAACATATATATCCCATGAGAATAAGATATACGAAGTAGTGGATCTATCAAGCGGAGAAGCGCAGTTTGCGGTGATATCGAGAGGATTCGCAGTTGTTGCCGATGAAATACTTGAAGTCAGAGACACTCCTTTGAAAATGTCAGACATTTCTGTACCCTTTGTCATCGGGTTTGCACTCGGACTAGGAATGTTCCCGGTTCCCGTGATAGATCCCTCGAAACTTGAGAAGAGAGTCACACCTGCTGAGGGAAGAAGAAAAGTTTTGGTTGTCGATGATTCGCCTCTCACCAGACTGGTCATAATGAGAATACTGGAGAGAGCTGGGTATGATGTGATTGGAGTTCCATCATTTGAAAGAGCTGTTAAAGCTGTCACAAGTGATGACTTTGATTATGCCATAGTAGATCTAGAACTACCAGACGGGAATGGTATAGATCTGGTAAGGGAGTTGAAGAGAATCAAACCCAGCTTGCATTTGGCTATTCTTACAACGGCGGATACCGAGGATAACAGAGTCGCTGCTGAAAAAGCCGGGGCAGATGCCTTCCTCTCAAAGAGCAGCGATATAGATAAGATACTCTCGTTCATGAAAGGAGACGTCTGATGCTACCAGTTGTCATAGGCTCTTCTGCCGGGGGACCGAATACCTTGAAAAAACTTTTGTTGGGGATAAGCGATCTCCGGTTCCCTGTTGTTGTAGCTCAACATAATCTCGCCTCTGAGGTGGAAAATTTTGCGAAATGGATAGCATTCGAAACGAAGAGAAAGATAGTCCTTGTGAATGATAAGGAGATTATAAGGGATGGTAGAGTATACTTTCCGAGTAAAGGTAATGACATACTGATAAAGGGGAAAAATATGGTGACCGTAGAAAAGTCAAATGGGGCAATAGCTCCAAGTATAGACAGACTCTTTGAAAGTGCTGCCAGGTGCTTGAAAGAAGATGCATTCGCAATAGTTCTAGGTGGACTTGGAACAGATGGTGTCAGAGGTGCTAGGAAAATAGTTGAATCGGGGGGCAAGGTGATAGTTCAAAGTGATCCAGAGTTTGGATATCTTCCCGAGATGGTTTTTAAGAACACTGAAAAGGTTGCTAGAAGAAGTTTGGAAGAGATAATCCTCATATTGGAAACATTAGTGAGGTGATTTGGTGAGGAGAGTCCTGGTCGCCGATGATAGCCCTGTTTGGAGAAGTTTTATTTCTAACATTGTGAAAGAACATGGCGATACAGTTGAAACTGCATCAGATGGTCTTGAAGCATATAACAAAGCTTTTGAGTTTGTGCCAGACATAATATTTACAGATATCGAGATGCCGATGTTGAGAGGTTATACGCTGTGTAGAATTCTTCGAAATGAGCCTGCTTTCAAAAGCAGTGGTGTCATCATAATGACTTCTCTGAGCGAAACTTTGAACAGATTTTGGGCGGAGAAGTCCGGAGCGAGTGGATTTTTGAGTAAGGAAGGCGGATCAGAGGATATCAGAAAGAATGTAATCGCATTTCTTGAAAGGGATTCTTTCAGGGCTGACAGATCTTTTCTCAAAAATTCAAGTCCTAAGCCCATATATGAGATAAATTTGCTCCTTGAAAAGCTATTACTGAAAGAGACGATAAAAAGTGAGATATATTCCCTCTTCAAATACGTGACAGATGAAGAGCATATAATGTGGAAGCTATCCGATCTGATCTTCCAACTCCTTCCTGTCAGACTCGTAGCAGTTATGGTTCTAGATCCACTCCAAGGTAGGTTGTTTATAGCTTCGAAAGAAGATGGTACAAGCGTTGACTTCGATGAAGTTAGAGATACCCTATTTGCCGTGTTGTCCAGACCAGTTATCCCAATGAGTTGGAAATTCGGCGGAAATACTAAAAGGGGTGAATTTGTCCCGAACCTACTCCCATTTGTAGTGAAGAACACCGAAGAGATAGGGGTAATAGGTGTGGAAGCTGATAATCTCCAGATGGAGGACCTTGAGATAATGGTGGATATAGTTACCAACCTTTCATCGTTGTTTGAAATATCGTTGATGTATTCTTCTGCGGTTATGCAAGCTAAGGTGGATGAGCTCACAAAGCTCCTAAATTACAGGGCTCTTATGGAGAAGTTATCTGAGAATTTCACGATTGCTAAGAGGAATGGTACTTTGTTCTCAATCGGGATGATCGATATAGACGACTTCAAAAAGGTTAATGACACATTTGGACATACCACGGGGAACAACGTCCTCAAGGAGCTAGCTTCTGTTATGAAGAATTCCTTCAGAGATATAGATATACTGGGGAGATATGGAGGTGAAGAGTTTTCCGTGGGCATTCTGGCATCGGGCATTGAGGAGGCATACAAGGCTATGGAAAGGTTTAGGAAAAACGTGGAGAACCATGATTGGAAAAAAGTTAACCTTGACTTGAAGGTCACCATTAGTGGGGGAATAACGTCTACAAGTGTTAGAAGCTATAGAACGGTTGTCGAAATGATAGAAGACGCCGACAGAGCTCTCTACATATCAAAGAACTCTGGGAAAAACAAGATAACTAAATTCACAGATCTAACGTGAACGCTGATCTGTGAAAGGCAAAAAGAATTTTCATCACAAAAGCCAAAGGTGAATTTTAAAGGTGAATGTGATATGCTTCAGGTTCGAGGAGGTGTTAGACGTGAGTGTATTCATAACAAGTCTGGTGATATGGTTACTTCTCACGAACTTTTCGTATTCTGAGCTCCTCGCCGGAGTCATTGTTTCTATCTTTGTGGCATTGATCTTCCGAAAATACCACGCCATTAGGTTCGATTGGAAGTTCCTTGTGAGGTTCGCTTATTACACCGTAGTCTATCTTCCCGTTTTCATAGTTGAGATGGTGAAGGCAAATCTGGATGTTGCAGCTAGGGTTCTGAACCCAAAGCTTCCTTTAAATCCTGGTTTTGTACAGGTCAAAACACAGCTCAAGGGAGACGCGGCAAAGCTCTTTCTTGCTAATTCCATAACACTTACTCCCGGCACTCTCAGTATGGATGCCAAAGGAGAGAAGCTGTTCATACACTGGATAGATGTCAAGACCATTGAAGACAAAGAGAAGTACATCTCAAAGAGATTCGAGCGGATCCTCAAGGGGGTGTTCGAATGATAGTACTATTTTTCACTTTGATAGGTATAGGGGTGATTTTGGCTTTTATAAGAGTCATAATAGGTCCGACGTCTCCAGATAGAGTGGCGGCGCTCGACACTATGAATGTGATGCTAACAGGCCTCATAGTGGTCTTGGCTTATGTTTTTAACAGATCTATATACCTCGATATAGCACTTGTCTATGCACTTCTTTCGTTCTTGGAAACGATCGTTATATCGAGGTATCTGGAGGGGAGAAAATGAGTGCGAACGTGGTCATAGGGGATATACTTTTGGCAATTGGGGCTTTTTTTTATTTCCTGGGAGGCCTGGGAATCTTAAGGATGCCAGACGTTTACAACAGGCTTCAGGCTGGCACCAAAGCTACCACTCTTGGCACCTTTTCAACGGTCCTAGGAGTTGGAATAGCAAAGCCAGAATTTCTTCTCAAAACGTTGATAATAATAGCCTTTGTGGCTTTGACCAACCCTGTTGGGAGTTCAGTCCTGGCCAGGGCTTCCTACCTTTCGGGAATCAAACCTTGTGATTGTACAAAGGTTGACGAGTACAAAGGTGGTGGTGAGGAATGAGCGCCCTTATCTGGATAGCGGGAGGAATGATGGTAGTTGCTGCTGTATTCGCGGTTGAAGCCAAGAGAATTCTAGATAGTGTTATAGCGATGTCAGCTCTCAGCCTCATCTCGGTTTTCCTGTTTATAGCCATGAGGGCACCGGATGTTGCCATAACCGAGGCAGCGGTTGGAGCAGGTCTCGTAACGGCGGTCCTTCTTGTTACCCTCTTCAGGATGAAGGGAGGTGGTGATGAATGAGGAGACTCTACGCTATACTGGTTGCAGCAGGTTTGATATACATGCTTTTTGTGTTTCTTGGTACTCTGCCACTTTACGGGAAAGTGGATCTTTCCAATAGAGTTTCAGCGCATTTTCTGGCAAAGGATGTAAATTCCGTAGATGTAAAAAAATGGGTTGAAGGAGATAAGCAGGTTCCGTCGAGGGAAAAGATTTATGGAAGAAAGGGATTTGAAGATGAGAGTGCTAATGTTGTTACATCAATTGTCGTGAATTACAGGTCTTTCGATACTTTGGGAGAAGTCACAGTTCTTTTCGCATCAGCTGTTGGAATAGGCTTGGTCCTTGGCGGAATGAAAAGAATGGGATATGGAAGAAAACCGAATTTCATCCTCAGGGTTAGTACAGGGATACTTCTCCCTTTGATAATAATGTTTGGGATATATATATTCGTTCACGGTCATCTCACACCAGGTGGGGGATTTCCAGGAGGAACTGTTATAGCCGCGGCTGTGCTCCTACTCTACCTGTCAAATGAAGAGTTCGTCGCAAACATGAAAACCTCGAAATCTCTCGAAGGTTCTATGGGATCTCTTTATGTGATATTCGGTCTTGCAGGGTTGGCAACCGGTGGAGCGTTCCTGTTCAACTTTCTACCAAACGGTGTTGTAGGATCACTTTTCAGTGCAGGTGTTGTGCCTCTAGTTTATATGACGATAGGTCTTAAAGTCGGATCAGAACTCTCAGGTGTCGTTGCAGAGATACACGAAGAGAGGGAGGGATGAAGATGGTATACGGTATATCGATAATTTTAATAGGGATAGGAATATACGGCCTCATGACCCAGAAGAATCTCTTTAAGCATATCGTTTCCCTCTCGATAATAGACACTGCGGTGAACATATTCATCGTTGCTACAGGTTATGTGAGCAATGGAAAAGCTCCCATATATACAAGGGCTCTTCCGGGCTTTTCCCCAAACTCTTTTGTCGATCCACTTCCGCAGGCACTCGTTCTGACGGCAATCGTTATAGGTGTTGGAACATTAGCCCTTGGAGCCTCTTTGCTCGTACGCGTCAAAGAGAAGCACTCCTCAATCAATGTTGAGAACATGAAGGGAGTGGGAGAATGATCAGTCTACTTATTGCGATCCCGCTTCTACTGGCGTTCATTTCCATCATTTGGAGAAGCTTATCAAAGCCCCTGTTCTTTCTTGCATCGTTCACGAATATCGTAATACTTATTACATCATGGTTTCCAAACGGCGTAGAAATTCACGCTATGGGGAATTGGAAACCTCCTTTTGGAATAAACCTCGTTTTCGATAACGCGAGCTTTTACGCAGCTCTTGTGGTGAACGCATTCTTCCTCTTAACTTCTCTGCTACCAGGCTTAGTTGGGAATTATGGAATCCCACTCATGCTTCTCATGGCTGCGGCAAATGGTTTTGTTCTCACTGGGGACCTTTTCAATTCGTTCGTGTTCATGGAAATAATAACGATAACCGCTGTGACCATAGCTTCAAAGAAAGAGAATTTTTACAACGCTTTCAAATACTTGATACTTGGTGGAATAGCCGGATCAATTTATCTTCTAGCTACTATCTTCGCTTATGCCTCAACCGGCAGTTTGAACATGGCTCATGTCTCCATGGCGGGAATATCATCCTCTTCGCTGGTTGCCATAACTACACTCTATGCTATCGGACTTGGTGTTGAAGCTAAGTTATTCCCACTGAACGGCTGGGTTTCAGGGGTTTATGGAGGAAATGACCTTGCTCCTGTCATTCTCGGAACTTCAGTCTCTTTTGCAGCCCTTTACATGGTTGGAAGGTTGTTCGGAACAGTCTTTCATGGAAATGGTGCAGAGGTTCTCTACACCTTAGCATTGATAACAATAGTCATAGGAGAAGTCGCCGCTCTGAGACAGAGAAATCTTCTAAAAACATTTGCGTATTCCAGCGTTGCGCAAGCCGGCGTAGTAGTCGCCATGCTTTCGAAGGGAACGGGAACGGCGATGGGACTTGCATATTTTCACCTCACAAACGATGCAGTGGCAAAGTTCGTGATATTCCTAGTTGCGGGATTTTTAGTCTATAACTACAAAAATCTCAATGGTGTGTTCAAAAAGCACAAAGTTTTGGGTGCCTCCTTCAGTATAGCCAGTTTCTCACTAGTGGGTTTCCCACTTTTTGCGGGTTTTCAAAGTAAGTTGAGAATCATCATGGAGGCCTTTTCGATGAAGGATTACCTCTTCCCATCTGTCATGCTTCTGGCAACTCTCATAGAAGTGGGCTACGTTGTTAGGTGGAATGTAAAGTTATGGTTCGAAGAAGAGACCCAGGAGAAGGCTGAGACCCCAGTTATAGCCAGCACGCTTGCTCTAATACTCGCCCTTGTTTTGATCACCGTCTTCATCAAACCAGATATATTCCTTGGTGGTGCTATGAAAATGGGAAATGCTTTAGCCGATACAAAGGACTATATTCAGGGTGTTCTCTCCGTCGTGAAGGGAGGGATGTGATGTGGCGATGAGCACTCTCTTGGTATCTTTAGTAGCCACATCTGTGGTCATGTATTTCATCTCCAAAGCCAGCTGGAAAATCGGAGCTATATTGAACTTTCTGATAGGAATCTTCTTGATATCCTATGTATTCGCTTTGAGCACAGGAACCACAAGTGAGCTTGGTACACTGTTTGGACAGAAACTCCAATTGATTTGGACAAACGCATCTTATTACTTCTCCTTGGTGAGTTTGCTTGTTATAGTTTCTGTCATGCTTTTCGCCATAAAATGGCTTGATTCCCAAAAATACCCAGCGGCTTTCAACATGTTCCTTCTCATGATGACGGCTGGATCCCTCGGAGTCTTCATGGCTGCTGATTTGATAACGCTTTACATCTTTTGGGAAATAGCCGTCTTGTCGTCTATGCTCATAGTTCCGATGGGGAAGAAGGAATCGAGGAAAGCCGCTGTTGTATATGCTGTGATGAGCGCTTCTGGAACTTACATGTACCTTTACGGAGCTTTCCTAGCTTTTCAAAGATATGGAACTTTGAACATATCCGAGATAGCTAAGCATATGGTCTCTGATCCGTCAACAGGTATTAAAGCGACGATATTCCTTCTTCTGGCATCTGCTGGAATAGCCAAGAGTGGTATATTCCCACTCCACACGTGGCTGAGAATTGCGCACGGAAACGCCCCAGATGCGTTCTCAGCAGTTCTCTCAGGGCAGCTTGTTAAGTTAGGTAGCTATGTCCTCATGGTTTCAGTTGCCGCTCTTCCATCGCTAAAGATTTTCTCGAATATTCCCTTCTACTCGGGTATACCTGCAACTAACTATTTCCTCATAGCTCTCGGTGCGACGTCGATAATAATCGGAACCCTTATGGCCATAAAGCAAGATGATATGAAGATGCTCATAGCATTCTCCTCCGTTGCAAATGGAGGGTACATACTCATAGGCATAGGGACGATGGATCCGATAGGCTTTGAGGGAGGAGTTCTTCATGTTTTCAACCACGCATTGGCAGCTGCAGTTATATTCATGGCATTTGCTTCGGTTGTTTATAGAACACACACTAAGAAAATAAGTGAGCTTGGCGGACTCATACACAAGATGCCGATAACTTTCCTCGCATATCTTTTCGCCATAATATCATTAGCGGGGATACCTCCAATGAGCGGCTTCATTTCCAAGTGGATGATATATCAGGCTCTCGTCAGAAAGGGGATGTTCATAACAGCGTTCATCGCATTTTTCGGATCGATAGGCTCTTTCCTGTACGTTTTCAGGCCACTTGCAGGAGTATTTCTAGGTCAGCTCCCCAAGAAGTATAAGGATGTCAAGGAAGTTTCGCCAATCATGTGGCTTCCCATGGTGATACTTGTAACCATTAGTTTGATCATAGGAATTTGGCCATTCCCGATCCTCAAACCTATAGAAGGTATGAGAATGGATTTTGGGATTGCACCCACAATGAAGATAGCTGATTCGAGCCATTGGCTCATAAAAGGGTTCGCTGGAAACTGGAACCCTGTTTTGGTCTTCAATTTGTTCTTAATAGGTTTTGTCATCGCTTATATACTCTACACGCTTTTCCCGCGCCCCAAAAAAGTGGATTTGCTCGCTCCCCATAAGAAAGAGGGAGCTCCGATCAACATCTACACGGGAGGCGAGTTCATATACAATCCGGACCTTTACCAGTACAACACGAAGTTTTATGCGGGGTTTGAAAGAATGTACGAAAAGCATCCATCTTGGGAGAAACTACTTGAAATGCTTGCGAAGTTCTTCTACGATCTTGGAGAATGGGTACACGGTTGGTTTTTCAGACCTTCTCCATCTGCCTACACATTCTGGGTGACATTAACCATACTAATCGTATTCTGGGTGAGGTGGTGATATGGTGGCTGCGTACAAAGCCCTTTTCAACTTGGTTTTGGGATTTTTCCTAGTTCTTTCACTAGAAGGTGTTGGGAGGAAGATAACGGCCAGGGTTCAGAGGAGAATTGGTCCGCCCTGGTACCAGAATTTCATAGATGTTTTCAAGGCACTTTCAAAGCATCCTTTCAGCAACGGATGGGTTTTCGACTTCGGGGTCTTGATGGCTCTTGGAGGAGCCATGGCAACAGCTATGATAGTTCCCATGGGATCAACAACGTGGACACCATTTCCAAACAGCGATAACTTTTTCGTTATAATGTACCTTTTCGCCGTCGGAGCCCTGGGAATGGCAATGGGAATGGTCGGAAGCGGGAACCCATGGGCTTCTATAGGTGTGAGTAGGGCCTTGACCCAGATGCTTGGATACGAACTCCCATATCTCATCGTTATATCCTCGACGATCTTCTACTACAAAACCGCATCGATCCACAAACTTGTAGAGCTGCAAAAGAATGGATGGAATCTCCTTGTTATGCCACTCGGGGGAATAATAGCATTCATATCACTGATGGGAATGCTTGGTAAAAAGCCATTTGATATTTCAACGGCTCCGGCTGAGATCGCGTCAGGTCCCATGACAGAACTTTCTGGAAAATATCTTGGGCTTCTTCACATAATGCATGTTTTTGCCATGTTTGTGGAAGTTTCGCTTTTCGTGGATGTGTTTCTTGGTGGAGGAAATCTAGGATGGTACCTGGTTAAATTCATAGTAGTCTGGGTGCTCGCAGTTCTCATATCCTCTGTCCTTCCGAGGTTCAGAATAGAGCAGATGCTTAAATTCTACTGGGGTGTTCCACTAGGTTTGGCATTTTTGAACGCCCTATTCGTTCTGCTGGGTTGGACGCTCTGAGGAGGTGATTCGATGAAGGAGAGAACGATCTGGGAACAGATAGCGGATAGCTTCAGATCAAGGTCAATCTGGATGCTTCATTACTGTACGGGATGTGGAGCTATGGAGCTCCCTCCAACCATGACGGCTAGGTTTGACATGGAGAGGTTTGGAATAACTCCCATGGCAACTCCGAGACAGGCGGATATAATGCTCATAACCGGATATCTTAACACCAAGACACTCAGAAGAGTTATATATACATACGAGCAGATGGCCGATCCAAAATATGTGGTTGGATTTGGAAGCTGCACGATAAACGGTGGAATCTACTTTGATTCCTACTCCACCATAAACAGGCTCGACTACTACATACCGGTCGACGTTTACATAGCTGGATGCATGCCGAGGCCCGAGGCCATACTGGAGGCGTTTAACTATTTAATGGAGAAGATAAGAAAAGGAGAAGCGGATGGTTGGAAGAGATACAAAGAAAACTACGATTGGTACAAGCAGAACCAAATCCGCTCCCTCGGGGAGGTGTATGTACATGACGAGTTCCATGAGTAATCTGGTGAAGATACTTGAGGGGTTCAATCCGTTCGTTGAAGAGATAGATGAGAAAGAAGTAAAGATAACCATATCTTCAGACAAGGTCGTCGCAGTTCTTGAAACTCTCAAATCCAATGGATACTCACACCTTTCGCTGATGACTTGCATCGATTGGATAGACGACAATCAATTAGAGCTTGTTTACATTCTTTTTTCCTGGAAAAATGGGGGGAAGTTCTTGGTTTCAACAAGGATAGATAGGAACGATCCGAAGTTCGTAACCGTCAAAGAGCTTTGGCCGGTTGCGAGGTTCTATGAGAGGGAAATCCACGAGTTCTTCGGAGTGGAGTTCGAAGGAAATGACGACATGAAACCTCTCTTTTTGGAACTTTGGGATGAAAAACCACCTCTCAGGAAGGATTTCGATCCGAGGGATTACTCCAGAAAGAAATTTCCTGATCGTAAATATGAGAAAGATGTGATAAAAGAAGCGAAGATATTCAGGGGTGAGATAAATGGGTGAAGTGAAGCTGTTTTTCGGTCCGAACCACCCCGGTATGAATGGAAACTTCTCGGTTCACATGTACGTAGAAGGGGACATAGTGAAAAAAGCTCGTCCACTTCCTGGGTTCCTCCACAGGGGATTTGAGAAGCTCATGGAGAGAAGATACTGGTATTCAAACATAGCACTCATTCCAAGGATATGTGTTCCAGAACCTGATATAAACGAAGCCTGCTACGCGATGGGTGTGGAGAAGATAGCCAAATTGGATGTTCCAGAAAGAGCTCAGTGGATAAGGATGATAGTTCTCGAGCTTACAAGGATAGCGAACCACCTCATGGCGGTTGGAGGGATAGGAGGACCCATCGGACTTTACACAGCTCCGCAGTGGGGAACGGCAGACAGGGATAGAATCCTGGATATATTCGAGGCTCTCACTGGTGCGAGGGTTTACCACATGTACATAGTGATAGGTGGGGTCAGAAAGAACATGACTCCCAAGATAGAGGACATGATCTGGAAGACTTTGGACTATATAGAATCCAGACTCCCGGACTACGAGAACCTTATATTCAAAAACAGAATTCTCCACTCAAGGCTCAAGGGAAGGCTCATATTAACGAGGGAGCAGGCCCTTGAGATGGGTGTTACAGGTGTTGGACTGAGGGCCACGGGTGTCGAATACGATGTTAGAAAAGTCGATCCTTACCTTTTCTACGACAAAGTTGATTTTGAAATCCCAACAGCAACAGAGGGAGATGCTTTTAGTAGGGTCTACTTGAAGTTCAAGGAGATCCCACAGAGTATAAGGATAATAAGACAAGCACTTGAAAGGATGCCACAAAGCGATAAAGTTAACGTGCCAGTTAGCAAAGGAAGTGCTCTTAGAAGGATTGTTCCAGAAGGAATGGCATATGTGCACATAGAATCCACCAGAGGAGAGTACGGATTCTTCGTAGTCTCCGATGGGAAGAACAAGCCGTACAGAGTAGCTGTCAGGGGTGCGTCCTATCCGCAGGGGCTTTACGGAATAGAGAAATACCTCCCCGGCACGAGGATAGAAGACGTACCGATCTGGCTTGCGACGATGGACGTCTGTGCACCGGAAATAGACAGGTGAGGGGTGAGAAGAATGGCGATGCAGGAGCTACCAAAAAAAGATTTCTTCGCTCCTCTCAAGGCTTGGAAGTTTTTGGGAAAGAAGCCGGTTACCATAGAGGTCCCAAACAAGGTCAAGAGAGAAGCGTCTGACAGGTACAGGGGCTTTCACATAAACGACTGGAGCAAGTGCATCGGATGTGGAACCTGTTCCAAGATATGTCCAACGGATGCGATAACGATGGTGGAAGTTCCAGGTCTTGTCCAGGAGGATGGAAAGCTTCCTCAACGACCAGTGATAGATTATGGGAGATGCTCTTTTTGCGGGCTCTGTGTCGATATATGCACAACTGGGTCTCTTCAGATGACCAGGGAATATATCCACGTTTCCGACAACGCGGAAGATTACATATACATGCCAACGGAAAAGGGTCTGAATGCGAAGAGAGGGATTTACGAACATGGAAAAGCTCCCATTGGTTGGGTGAAGGACAAAGATTCCGACCTGCTCGACCTGGAGAGAGTAGAAATGCCGGTGGAGGAACCTGAGGTCCGCGTTAAGTCATTCATGGAAATCGTCAAAGGATACAGTAAAGAGCAAGCGATGAAGGAGGCTTCAAGGTGTGTAGGATGTGGAATCTGCACGTACACGTGTCCTGCTCATATGGATATCCCACAGTACATAGAATCGATATACAAGGGAAATCTTGAGGAAGGACTTCAGTGGCTCTATAGAACCAACCCTCTTTCGATGGTCTGTGGAAGGGTTTGTACTCACAGATGTGAATCGGTGTGTTCTGTTGGTATCAGAGGGGAACCAGTTGCTATAAGGTGGCTTAAACGCTACATAATCGATAGCATACCAATTGAAGATTACGATAGAATTCTGAACATAAGGCCAGAGAAGAAAGACAAGAGTGTTGGAATAATAGGCTCAGGGCCTGCAGGACTTTCAGCAGCTTACTTCCTGGCAACTATGGGATACGATGTAACGATATACGAAGCTAATGGAAGACCTGGTGGTGTCATGAGGTACGGCATTCCTCGCTACAGGCTCCCAGACGAGGCTCTCGACAAGGATATAGCACTCATAGAAGCCCTTGGCGTGAAGATACTCGTCAATATGAAGGTTGGTCAAGATATAACATTCGATGAGATAGCGAAAAAGCACGATGCTGTATTCCTCTCAACGGGATTCGGCCTTGGAAGATCCACTAGAGTTCCAGGTACAGATCACTCAAATGTTAAGCAAGCACTTCCAATGCTGAAGATGATAAGAGATTACCTCAGAGGAGATGGGCCGAAACCACCGGTTCCAAAAAAACTCATAGTCATAGGTGGAGGAAACGTCGCTATGGATATCTCAAGGTCGATGGCAAGACTCCAGACGATGGAATATGGAGAAGTTAACGTTCATACGCTATCTCTTGAGAGATCCTATGAGGAGATGCCGGCTGATATGGATGAAATAGAAGAGGCGCTCGAAGAAGGTATTGAGTTTCATCCTGGTTGGGGTCCAATAGAGATCGTTATAGAGAACGATGAGGTCAAGGGAGCGAGGTTCAAGAAGTGTTTGAGGGTTTTTGACGAGAACCACAGATTTAATCCACAGTTTGACGAGGGCAATCAAATATTCATAGAAGCGGACATGGTCATAGAGGCCATAGGTCAAGCTCCAGATTACTCATATCTGCCACAGGAGATCCAGGAGAAGCTCGAATTCTTCAGGGGGAGGATAAAGACGAACGAGTACAATCAAACAGCTATAGAATGGCTATTTGCAGGAGGAGATATCGTTCACGGACCTGATATAGTGCATGGTGTAGCAGATGGTCACGCAGCGGCGAAGGGAATAGACATGTACCTCAGCAACAAGTGAATAAAGGCGCCCTGAAAGGGCGCCTTTATTCATTTATATCCACTTTGAATACCCATGTGACTCCACTTGGAAATTTCGATTCATCGATATCGGCATTGACATCTCCATCCTCAGACCTAGTCTTTCCAGCAACTATCACCGTGTTTTCATCGATAGCGCTCAGAAGGATCCCCATATCTCCTTTACTTCCACCGAATTTTTCCAGGCTGATGATCTTTCCATTCTCATCGAGTTTTACCACGAAAGCATCGAAATCCTTGCCAAGATCTGAATAGTCAAATGGATATGTTCCCAAATAAGAATACGCATCTTCATCGGTTGAAAATCCCGTCACCACGGAACCGCTCCCAAATGAAACAACGGATATGGGAATCAGTACAGAGGACAAGGAACCGAAGTCAGAGTGTCTCGAATAGACCTTATTCCAAATTTTTCCTCCACTTTCCGATATCTTCATGATGAGCATATCATTTCCATGACTTCCTACTAATACGTATCCATCACTTACCTTTGCTATATCCGTGGCGATTATGTCTTCACCTATTGGAAGTTTCCAGACGACTCCTCCTGACCTGTCCACTTTCACCACGTAACTGCTTCTCTCCCCAGTTGGGGTAAAACTGCTACCAAAGATCACAAAGTTTCCATCGGAACTGACGAAAAGTTTTTCAACATTGTTCACGTCTGACGGCATGTTGTAGATTTCATTTCTGTTGAGATTTTCGTCAAACTCATCGATTTTGACCGATCCTGAGAGATCCCTGTATACCGCGTACAGATTTCCTTCTTTCATCGCTATGTTCTCGCAGTCTCCCGAAAGATCTTTTTTTTCTAAGATGCCGCCAGAGTGACCAATTTTCACAAGATTTCCTTCAAAGCACGCTATGTACCCACCATCCGGGGATTTCTCAAGTTTAATATCCGTTACCCAGTCCTCCAAAGAGATTTTCCAAATGACGTTCCCCGAATAGTCTAACTTTTCTATGACACCTGGCTCGTATTCCCTTATGAGACCGACTACAAAACCGTCTGAATCACCAATGACTGAGCTCGGATGATCATACGGCAAAACCTTGCTGAAAATTATGTCCAAATTGCTCGTTTTGAACTTCCAAATCGGACCTGGAAAATCTCCATAGCTTCTATCGTGTGCTACGACTCTCCAGTAATACTCTGTTCCTTTTCCAAGCCTGAATGGAATTTTCATCAGATAGACATCTGAATCCTCAGATTGCTTCGAATTGCTGTAATATTCCGATGCCATTTTTAAAACATCGTCTTTCTTATCAGATATAAAAACCTTGAAACTTTCCGGTTGAAGTTCTCTATGTGGAGGGATTCTCCAGGAGAGAGTCAACATCGTTTCCACACCAGATGCACCATTCGATGGATAAATTAGATAGATTTCCCTCGGAGGGATTTTCTCAGTGCTCGTGTAAACGCATCCCCAGAGAATGAATAATATTGCTGTTGCGGTGAAAAGAAAGGAGATTTTCTTCATGGTTTCACCTCTCAGTGATTTTTAAAAACCACACATCAGATTTTCCCAAGTTCTGAGCTATATCCCCGTCGTTAGACCATGTCCTTCCAATTATGGCTAAATCACCGTCTTTTTCCGTGATATCAAAACCTCCATCTTCATATGAACCACCGAAATGCTCGTATCCAGTGACACTTCCAGACGACGTGAGCTTCATTATCATGAGATCTTGATTGTCATCTGGATCGCTCACTGCGTTTTCAAAGTGAAAAGGGTACTCATAGAAAGTGTTGTTACTGAAAGTGAGTGTTCTCACTCCTACTAATAACAGAATGTCGCTTCCAACGACTGTAGCCGAGTATGGAACAAAGTGATAGCTTGAACATCCACTGAAAAATCTTTTTGTGCTTAGGATATCACCAGATTCATCTATCGTAGTAATGCACGGAGAAATTCGAGAGTCATTTATTTCTCCTCCATCTGGGCAGTAAAATGTTTTTGCTTTATCAGAGTATCCTATGGCTATATATTTTCCATTTAATGCTATGACTTTATAAAAACTCGTACAGTCATTTATTAGTTTGTAACTTTTGACTTCAAGGTCTTTATCCAAGAAGATTATCAGGCCGTTTTCATCGGATGATCCCACCACGATATAGCCGCTCTTAGTAGCTATGACATCATGAGCATAGTCCTTGGAACCGTAGTCCAGCACATTTTTCTTTATACAGTTCCCGCTACTGTCAAACTTCAACATTACTATATCAGAATCAGGAGAACCGAACATGTAGGTTCCCACAGCTACAAAGTGCGAATTACCTGGTGCTATACCAAACAGAGTGGAATTTGGCGCTAAGTCTTTTTTGAACAGTACTTTCCCATCATTCACGGATAGTTTCGATACCACACCACTCACCGCTGGTGATACACCGCTGTTATCCACACCAACTGCTATTATGTTCTTATCGCCATCCGTAACTTCGATATCATAAATGGTTCCGTTGTCTCCTAATCTCGACATCCATATCAAATCTCCATCTTCGTTTATCCTGAATACAGCTGGTGCTCCGGTGGAGTCGTGGTATTCATTAAGGAGGTATCCAATATAGCCACCTAAGATATAGCCATCTTTAAGTGCTTTCACTGAAAAGGCTCCATCCTCATAAGGACTGCCAAGGTTCTTATTCTTCGCAACTTTAAAGTTGTTTGTTTTAAATTTCCAAACTGGGCTAGATATTTTTGTGTTACCCTTCTCTCCAATGACCTTCCAGTAATAGGTCTTTCCCTTCTTCAACCCCTTAACCTCGAATCTGGAATCGTTCGTTTCTCCTATCAAGGCATTCTTGGAATTTTCAAGAACCTCATTTAAGTCTTCCGATAAGTACAACAAAAACTTTCTAGGTTTACCTCCGTAAAATGGGTCCAGCCATTCCAAAGTAGGAGAAGTGCTAACACCTTCAGAACCATTTTGGGGAGATGATAGATATAGATCTAAACCCAAACTACCAAAAGGTACATATTCGCATTGACTCAGCATAATTAGAATAATCACTGCGGTAAGAATGTGAAATCTTTTCATTCTATCCCTCCAGATATCAGAGAGTGAAGAAAGCTTCAACTGACAAAATGAGGAAAGAGGGAATCACACCGTTTTTTATATAATTAAGATCCATTAAAGAAATGCTTTCCACATTCAAAGATAGAAATCCAAACACCTCAAAACTCAATTTGCTCGCGAGGCTGAATCCGTAGATATCATTCCATGATGCTCCCAGACTGGTTTTGAGAGTTAAGAACTTGTTCAACACCGGGAATCTCAAGAATGCACCCAAGATCTGTATGCCACGTCGGAAGTTTATGTTTTCGAAATACAAATAAGAATACTCGACCCTTACAAGAGCTCCTCCTTCCCCTCCAATAGCGTCATAGGCAAATCCAGCTCCGATTGAAAAAGGCTGTGAAAGAAGAACGGAGGTTATCGATATTCCAGAGCCCTTAACTATTTTGAGATTTGAGGACACTTCTTTTGCTTTGCTGTCAACCAGACGCCTGAAATCGTTTAAGTCAATCTTGCCGAGTGCGAGTTTCCATATATATATCCTTATATACCTCTCATCTTCGCTGTCTTTGAAAGGGCTCTGGGCTATGACTTTCCCAACCGCTGATTTTATGTAATCTGGAAGGTTAGAGCTTTTCACCATGTTGAACGCCTTCTCTTCAAGTACCGGAAAACCAAGGGATACTCTCTCATCTTCAAGTTGCCTTGGAAATATAACCTGTGGATTTTGAAGCTTTCCCGTGACCTTCGATACTTCCCCTTTCACATATTCCCCAAGTTCTTTGAAGGATACGAGACCGTCATTGTTGAGGTCAGCTTTACCTTCTAGCCCCTCTATCAAATAGTATGTGAATATCCCATGCTTCAGCTTGTCGTCCTCTTTCGAGGTTTCGTTGGGACCAGACGACAAGATCATAGCGGCCTTTTCCGGCGGCAAAGATTTCTTCGAAAAGTGTGTTACTCTGAGCGGTTTGTCTCTTCCTATGCTCCCTGAATAACAGGCGTCTATGAACATGAAGACCTCAGCAGGTGTTTGTTCAGCCAGTTTCTTCAAATGATCGTCAACCGGATATGCAGTTTCAGATAAGTAGTCGGCTACAGTGTCCTTCGGTATGAAATAAGTCTTTCCAGTCTTTGGATCATGATATCCATGTCCAGAGTAGTAGAAATAAAGCACATCTCCTTTTTTTGCTTTCGAGAAGAAATCCCTTATTTTCGCCTTCATCCATCCAAGAGTTGGATTCACAAGAACGGTGATCTTGTCCTTGGGAACTATCTCAAACACCTCGAGAGTTTTTGCAAAGGCCAAAGCATCGTTCTCTGCGTATTTCAGAGGGCTGATCGTCGGATCGTCGAATTTGGACACGTATATGACAAGGGCTTTTGAGATGGCAAATGTGAAGCCGTACAGGATTAAAAGCATGGGTATGAGAAACCTTTTCATGGGAATCACCTCCAACTTTCAAAGTCGTTTTGCACCACAAGAATCCCTTTAGAAGAAGTCGAAATGTAAGCGTAATCCCCATAGAAGATTATATCGTTTATGTTCGACACGCCTGTGTCTATTGTTTGAATCAGCTTATCGTTGGACGTATCGACTACGTAAATCGTATCTCCCAATATGTAAAGATGATCTCCGAATATTCTGAGGCCGTTCACACAAGCTTTTAATACATTATTTTCTTTGAAGTTCTTCCTGTTTATTGACATTACCTCTGCTGATACCATTCCGCTGGTTGCCACATATATCTTGTCTCCTGTAACTATCAGTTTTCCAGGACTCGAAGGAAGAAACTTTCTTCTCGTTACTTTTGGATTTGATGGATTGGTTATATCTAACTCCACTATTTCATCTTCGTCTTGAACTGATGCATACAAAGAGGTCCCTTCTAGGGCTAGACCTACAACTTTACCCAGTGGGATTTTGTCAACCGTTGTGGGAAACTCTGGAAAAGTTACATCGACAATCAAAAGTCCACTTTCACCATCTGCAATATATGCGTATTTATCTTTTACCACCAGATCTGTGTTGTATCCAGTTGTGCTGTTCATAGAACCCATGAGTCTCGGTTTCGATAAATCCTTGACATCTATTGTTAAGAAGTTCCATTCCGTTACAGAGTATATGGTATGGTCTTTTATCACCATTTTTTCTATGTTGCTCTCTGGAAGCTGACCCAAAATTTTTGGAGAAGCAGGTGATGATTTCAGATTGAATATCAACAATCCGTTTGCATCATCTGAGGCGATTAGTGCATCTCCGTACACCTCGGACGTAATTATGTTACCTTTATCTTTGAACACATTCTTAATTCTCAGGTCATCTGAGTCTGATAAAACTATCAGTCCATTATACCCGGCTGATACGAGTATGAAATTCTCTGAGCAGGAGAAATCTGCATTTAAACAATTATAAATGGGTAATGCTATTTCTCCGTCTAAATGAAGGCTCGATAGATCTGATATATCCACTCTAACTATTTCAATCTCACAGTTGCTTTGAAGATTGTTGTACGCCATGAGAAAGACATGATCGCCATAACTTTTGATTTCTTTAATCGAGGAATCCTCAAGATTGACTCCAAGATCTTCCAAATTGATTTCGGATAGCTTCGTGTAATCCTTCCTGTCATATATTATGAAAGTGTCGTAGGATATTACAAATAAGTAGTCTTGGTTGAGATCAAAGTGATACACATCTTGATCACTTAAAATCTTTTCGACGTATTTTGGAGATGCTGGATTGGTGACATCGAATACTAATATACCACCAAGTACATCATAGGGATTGCTTCTAAGGTACAACTTATTCTCATATACCTTCATATTTTCGAAAAAGTCGGTTGATATTTTCAAATCTTCAGGTTTGAACTTTCCAACAATTTCAGGATCCCTCGGGTTTTCCACATTTATTATTGTAATCTCTTCACCAGCGTTCATGTAAACGTAAGAATTCTCCACTTCTATCTCTTTAGGATCATATATGGGGTTTAAAGTGATCTTCGAAACAAGTGAAGGGCTGGAAACATCGGATAAGTCCACAACGCAGAAACAATGGTTGGAGTCGTTGTCGTACCCAAAGATATATGCAAAATTACCTTCTATCACCATCTTGTTAAAAGTGTAACCCTCTTTAGAAAATGATGAGATTTTCTCTAAGTTTCCATCATCATCAATGTTGTAGATATCTAGTTCATCCTGTGTGAGCGCTACCACGGCACTTTTATTTAGCATGAATGCACCGTAAAACGGCCCACCTTCTGTAAATATTGTGTTGAGAATTTTTGGATTCAATACATTATCGCCGGACGCTTCGTTAGATACAGTCGTAAAGTTCCAAACTGGCCCTTCTACTGTGTTACCTCTCCCGCCATGTGCTACCACTTTCCAGAAATATTGCCCAGGACTTAACTCATTTTTCAGAGAATATGATGATCCTTCTATTGCGCTTGCTACAAGTGAATCATCTTGACCGCTCTTCACTGATTCTGAATCCTGTGACAGGTACAAATCGAATGTCATGCTGTTTATATCAGCGTTTTTCACACTCCATACAAAAGAAGGCTTCAACGATACGGAAGTTTGACCATTTTTTGGGCTTATGTACTCTATTTTCACAAGACTTTCTGGCCCCGATGTTGTACACGATGAGAGGATCACGATTAGTAAGCCTAGTGCTATGATAAGCCTTTTCACTTTGCAGTCACCTCTTTTCGATTCTCAGAATGTGGATTCCGTTTTCCCAACCTGAGATTATTATCATGTCACCGTCCAAGGATAGATCATTGCTCAGCTGCGGGATATCGTTATACTGAAGAACTTCCACCGGATTTTCCGGGTTTGACAGATCTATGATGTGTAGAGAATTCCTTTCCAAGATGAAGATGTACCCTTTTTCTGACTCCATATCCACGAAGTCGGATAACGTTTTAACATCGAGTTCGTTCACCTTCAAAAGGGTATGGTTGGAAAGCAACTTAAAAACTATGAGTTTAATGTCTCCATCGCTTGCCGTGGCATATATGTAATCATCGCGCTTTTGGATTCTCCAGATGCCGTATATCTCTTCCTTATGCACCACCTGTGGTGATGACGGATCGCTGACGTCTACAATTAGAATACCCTTGAGCGTTGAAAGATAAACAGTTTCACTAGCCGCTGTTATATCGGTTACTTGACCAAAACTTATGTTCGTGTGTCCAACAACTATCGGTGTTGAATCACCATTCAATTTCGCTATGTATAGATCTCCATCAGACGAGATGACGTATACGTAGCCGTTCTCTACGTCGAATCTCCCCTCGATATTCGATTGAAACAACAAGTTTGGTTGGCACTTCTTTGAGACATCCACCGCGGCTAGCGGACTGTAAAAATCACCCAAATAAAGTACAGTGCCATGTAGCAGAAGCTTGTTTATATAATACATGTAATCCGGAAGGAAGAATTCACAAACTTTCGAGGCGCTTAAATCCGGTGTTAGATCTACTGTATTTAGTTTAGAGCTACTGTATGCGTACAGAGTGTTATGATCCAGAATCGCTGTTCTGACATTAGCATAGGGGAAGACGCGGTCTAACTCCTCTAAATCTTTATTGAGTATTGTCACACCGTTATTCAAACCAGTTACATACAAATTACCATTTATGGATCTCAATCTTGATATGTATATCACATGCTTGCTCTTTACCAACCTTGGAGAGGTGATATCGGATAAATCGAATACGTCTATCCAGGAAGGTCCCGCCATATATAACCGGTTGTCTAAGGCTATCATAGAATTGGTCGACATATTCAAATCCGAAGCTTTTCCAAGCAATGCAGGATCCTTTGGATCGCTTATATCCATGACTATTAGTTCTGAAGAAGTCTTTATGAAAAGTTTGTTTGAATGGACTGCTATTTTTTCTATGTCACAGTAGGGGCGGGTAATCTCGTTTACCTTGATTGGATTTTCCAAGTCAGAGATGTCGAAAACCTTCACACTATCTCCGGTTGCTATATACATAACATCACTTAAGACTGCTATGTCCCTCACATCTTCATTCAAGGAGGCTTTCAGAGAAAGTTCGCTGGATTTAGGGTCATACTCATATATTTTTACCTTGTCTGAGTCTTTTAAAAATATTCTATAGTCATCAACCCTGAAGAATGGTTCTAAGTCATCAATGCTGATTACATTCAGAGGATGGGGATTTAAAGGATCGGATATGTCAAGGGTTATCAAGTAGTTTATCCCGTAGCGATTCAATATCACATATAAGCTATTTCCAGCGACTTCTATTTGCTCAATCAAAGCGTCTGTAGAAAATCTCTTGATAACTGATTTACCATTCATTATATAGATGCCTTTATCTGTTCCGACATACAATAAATCACTTGCGTAAGACACATCGTACGTGTTAGATTCTCCAACCATTATCGTTGCGACTTCCGACAAAGAAAGCTTGGGGGTTCCAGAGCTAGACGATACCGTTGTGAAATCCCACACATCACTTTCCGCTTTAACATCATCTTTGTATGCTACGACTTTCCAGAAATACTTTGTAGAAAAATCCAGAGGAGTTCCATTTTCAAAATGGTTTTCTCGAATTCCTTTTGCTATCAAAGCATCTGAAGCTTCTCTTTCTACATCTTCTTTGTTTTTTGAGAGATATAAGTTATATACAACTCTGTCAAGTTCTCCACCATCTGTGTGCCATGAAAATCGCGGGGTAACCGAGACATCCTCCAAATGATTCTCCGGGAACTCGAGTGTTATGAGCAAAGAGCTTTCATCCTCCTCGCTTGCGTTTGGACTGTAAGAACAGGATGAAATGAAGGTGAGAATCATAAATGAAATGAGCAAAAATCTGAGCCACTCAACTCTCACAGCACTTCCCCCTTCCAGAAGTAAGCCCCACAAATATTTTAAAACTAGTTAAAAATTTTTCAAAAAGTGGTAAAATCTCAAGAGATAGGAGGGAAAGTATGGTAGTGTTGCTGGAAAGCCTTTATTTTTCTCTTAGCAACAACTGGTGGTGGATTTCTCCCCCGATCTGAGGGAGAAATTCTGCTTTTTGTGCTAGATCGGGGGCTCTCAACATCGAGAGCCCCTTTATTTTTTAATAGCCCCTTTATTTTTTAATTAGGGGGGATGCGTTGTGAGAATTAGGGTAGATTTAAAACCTTCAGAGCTCCCAAGAAGTTGGTACAACGCTTTAGCAGATCTTCCGTTCAAACTCGATCCACCACTTGATCCGGAAACATCGAAACCGGTGAACCCTGAAAAGCTTCTGGCGATTTTTCCACGACCGATTGTTGAACAAGAGTTACCGGAGGGGAGGTTCGTGGAAATACCTGAGGAAGTTCTCAAAGAGTATTCGGTTTATAGACCAACTCCTCTGTTCAGGGCAAACTTTTTGGAAGAGTACCTTCAAACTCCGGCGAGGATCTACTACAAGTACGAAGGAGTCAGTCCTACAGGTAGTCACAAGACGAATACTGCCATCGCTCAGGCGTACTTCAACAAAATAGACGGTGTAAAAAGACTTGTTACCGAAACAGGAGCAGGGCAATGGGGAAGTGCGCTTTCTTACGCCGGGAGTAAATTTGGCCTTGAAACGAAAGTTTTCATGGTGAAGGTTAGCTATGAACAAAAGCCGATGAGGAAGAACTTGATGAAACTCTTTGGAGGGGACGTGACTCCAAGTCCGAGCGATAAGACGAGCTTTGGAAAGAAACTCCTTGAGGAAGATCCAAGCAATCCTGGTAGTTTGGGAATAGCGATAAGTGAAGCACTTGAGATAGCTATAAGGAGCGAAGATACAAAGTATGCTCTTGGGAGCGTTCTAAACCATGTTCTTCTCCATCAAACCGTTATAGGGCTCGAGATAAAAAGGCAACTTGAAATCCTCGGAGAGAAGCCAAATGTGATAATCGGTTGTCATGGTGGAGGATCTAACTTTGGGGGGACAATTCTACCATTCGTTCCAGATAAACTCTCAAGGGATAATCTTGAATTCGTGGCTGCGGAGCCGAAAGCTTGCCCCTCTCTAACAGAGGGTGAGTTCCGATATGATCACGGTGATACAGCTGGTTTGACCCCTCTTTTTAAGATGTACACGCTTGGAAAAGATTTCATGCCTCCAAAGATACATGCAGGTGGCCTTAGGTATCACGGATCTTCTCCCATAATAGCGAGAATGGTGAAAGAGGGTTTGGTCAGAGCTGAGGCGTACGAACAAAACGAGGTTTTCAAATGGGCAAAGATTTTTTCAAGGTTAGAGGGAATAGTTCCAGCTCCCGAATCCGCACATGCAATAGCGTCTGCAGTCCATCACGCCTTAATGGCAAGAGAAGAGGGAATAGAAAAGGTGATCGTTTTCAATCTAAGTGGTCATGGTCTTTTCGACCTCTCCGCTTACAGCTAAGAAGGCGCCTTTTCGGGCGCCTCTTTCATTCATCTTTCTTCCTGAACAGAGATATCATGAGCCTAACCTCTCCGACGCCTATTCCCAACCTTCTAGCTATTTCTATATCACTTATACCTTCGTCATACATCGAGACTATCTTCTTTTCTATCCCTATATCTTCTTCAGCTTCTTCCATCTCTTCTTCCGACTCTGGGTTTTTTTCTCCACTGGGTTCTATCTCCTCCTGTTTTTCCTCCACGAAAACTTCTTCTTTCAACTTCATGATGTCAGTCATCTTGACCACAAGTGATGAATATATATCATTTGCTTCCCTCATGACTTTCTTTATCTCGTTTATCTTTTTATCCAGCATCTCGATTCTCATGGAAGAAACATGTTTGAACCTTCCCATAAGTTCTAGAATCCTTTGCTCCATCATTTCAAATTCCTCGTCTTCAACCTTCTTTTTGTTCATGAGAAAGCTTGCCCAACTAAAAGCTAAAGCTCCAACTGTTGATATCACTATCAGGAAACTCGAGACATCCATTTACTTCACCCCCAGCTCCTCGGCGACCCTTTTGAAGAACTCCTCAACATCTGTCTCGTATTTTCTGTATGCTATACCGTCAAGCCCTGTCTCGCCCAGGTTTATTATCAACAATTTTCCACCATTTTCAACTGTCAATCTGGGAATCATAGCTGCTGGATAAACCACGAGCGATGATCCCACGACAATTGCAAGGTCGGATTCCTCGGCTATTCGGTACGCCTTGATGAGTGCCTTTTCAGGAAGAGATTCACCGAAGAAAACAACATCTGGTTTGAGAATTCCACCGCATTTCGGACATCTGGGAATTTCTCCATGAGCTATTTTTTCTTCCACCGCTGTGTGATCGTATATCTCTCCGCATTTTGTACAAACATATCTGTCAAGTGATCCATGAAGTTCTATGACTCTTCTCGTTCCAGCTTTCTGGTGAAGTCCGTCTATGTTTTGTGTTATCACCCAACCAATCATATTCTGTCTCTCCATCTCAGCTATAACCTTGTGGGCGATGTTTGGCTCGGCGCTCCTCATGTTGAGAATTCTCTCTGAGTGTATTTTGTAGTACTCTCGTGGATTCTCATGGAATTTTTCTATGTCGAATATGTCGGATGGTATCTTTGTGTAAAGGCCGTTTTTCCCCCTGAAATCCGGTATACCACTTGGAGTTGACACTCCAGCTCCGGTGAAAACATACGCACTTCTAGAGGACTTCACTATGTTCAGGAATTCCTTGGGTTCATTCACCCCTCTCGTACACCACCTTTGGGAAAGCCTTGAGAGCGCCGTTCCTCCAGACGAGTATTATGCTTCCATCTTTTTCCACCCTTTCTGTTTCCTTCGGATCGACTGAGTCAACTTTGGCATTTCCAGGGAGAATAACCTCCACTGTGGAATCTCCAACCGCATTTATCTTCACGTCACCCAAGGACGCTTCATAAACAGTCTTTCCATCTTCATGCCTTACAAGAGCGGCTCCTTTGAGAGAGAGTATCTCACTTATCTCAAGAGTCTGAGAATCGACTTTTTTCGTCCTGTAGGAATATGAAATAACCTTCAGATCCCTCTTGAGTTTTTCTCCAAGATCCTTGAAATATTTGTCTATAACATCGGTTGCCCCACTCTTCAGGGTATCCAAGTATTTGTTCAAATACGTATCCTTTCTGAAAACCACCCTGGTTGTAGTCGTGAAGGTAGCGGAATCTGTAAAACCATACTCGTAGGTAGCTTCATAGTGAGCCACCTCGTAGGGTCTCTTGCTCATGAACATGATCACTATGTCCACTACGAGCATCACTACTACAACCAATATAAGGGTGTATAGAAGAGTGCTTTTCATAAAATCCCCTCCAAGGCTTGAATTTGAGCGAACAATCCAAAAACTCCTCCGGTGTGAACAAATATAACCTTTTCTCTTTCTCCCATGGTTTCCATCATACCCCTAAAGGCCTTTGCCGTATACACTGGATCCAGGATTACGCCACTTTCGCTTGCAACGTATTTTATCATTTTTAGATCTTCTTCCTCTGGATATGCGTAATCTTTTCCTTCAAAGCCCCTTAGAAGATTTATACCTGAAAAATCTTCTATTCCAAGTTGGGATAATATCCTTTTTATCTTTTCGACAACGACATCCGTGGGCTTTTTGTGAACCACTACACCCCTGACATCCACTTTCAAACCAAGCTTCTTCACGCCACTCAGTATCCCCGCATATGTTCCCGCACTGCTTGTAGCTACGTATATCGCGCTGAACTCTTCCAAATCCGCTTGCTTGTTAAGCTCGAACACTGCATCTTCATATCCCTTGGATCCGATGAAATTGGATCCTCCTTCTGGAATTACATAGACCCTTTTCCCCATGGATTCGAGTTCTTCCGCCCGATTTCTCATTATCTCATCTATATCCTCATATTCATTTGGAGTGACGATTTCTATCTTTGCCCCCATTAGATGATTCAGCAGGAAGTTTCCACTGCTCCTACCGGGATACCACTCTTTCAAGAATAGGATCACGTCCATCCCAAGCCTTTTGGCAAGGTAATTAGTCGCTCTGGCGTGGTTCGATTGGATTGCACCACAGGTAATTACCACATCCGATTTTCTCTCAAGTGCCTCACCGAGTAGATACTCAAGCTTCCTTATCTTGTTACCACTGGCTACGAAATCTGTCATATCATCTCTCTTTATCCATACTTCTTTTCCATCGAAAATGTACTTCTCAAGAGGAGTGGGTTTTTTTGCAAGTTCGAGTTTCAAAATCATCACCTCCTTGAGGGATTGTAGTACAATTTTGCCCGAGGTGGGAGGATTGATAAGAAGGATAACAGGGAAAGTTGTGGGAATAGGGAGAGACCGAGTGGTCATAGATGTGTGTGGCTTCGGATTGGAGGTCCTTTGCCCAGCAGATGTGATAGAGAACTTGAGAATCGGTGAGGAAGTCACGATGTTGACAACGATGACATTTGGGGATGAGCCTCGGATATACGGTTTTCTCAGTGAAGAAGAGCAAAGGGTTTTTGAAAGACTCATGAGGGTTCCAAAAGTTGGCCCAAAAACCGCTTTGAGAATCTTGTCATCTTCAGATACCGAAACGCTTGTATCCATGATAAAATCAGGTGATCATCGGGCTCTTTCGAGAATTCCGGGTATAGGCTTGAAAACAGCGGAAAGAATTGTGGCAGAACTCAGAAAAGAGTTCTCAGATTTTGAGGTCGAGGAGATCCACGATTTCTCCGACGCTTTGGATGCACTTGTTGCACTAGGCTACTCCACAAAAGAGGCCATAAGTGCCATCAAAAGTGTGGCTAAACCTGGAATGAATGTTGAAGATATCATAAAGGGGGCTTTGAGGTTTCTCTCCAAACTATGAGAGTGATCTTCTTGTATTCCAAGTATGGCATGGCGAGGTTCATTTCCTCAAGGGACACGGTGAGAGCCATAGAGAGAAACTTCAGAAGAGCCAAGATTCCCATGATATTTACAGAAGGTTTCCACCCTCATCCGATCTTATCCTTCCTAGACTCGATGCCAGTTGGTGTGGTAAATCGGGCTTTGTACTTCTCCGTGGAAGTTGAAAGCTGGGATGAGGAGATGTTCAAAGAGCTTAAATCCACCTCAGTTGAGGGATTAGAGCCTATGAAGTTTTGGGTGTCTGAAGCGAACATAAATTCTCTGGCAGATTCCTACAGATATGAGGTATTTCTTGAGAAGGCCGCTGTAGATATCTCGAGGCTCTCGAAGGAGAGTTTGGTGAGAAAGGGAAAAAAGGAAACCAAGTACAAACTCAGAGAGTTAACGGAAGATTTGAAAGTTGTGAATTTGAAAAGATATTACTTGGTGAAGTATACTTCAAAAAGGGAGAAGGTGTTCTCTCCATGGGAGATAATAAAGCTGGTAAAAGCGCGAGAGGGAATATTCCTTCCCATACTTGAAGAGGTAATGTGCAATGGAATCCCCTTGAGAATAGTTTTGGAGGGATGAAAATGGCGAAGTTGGTTATGCTCGTCGATGATTCGAACGTTTTGAGAAAGATAACGGTGTTTAACTTGAGAAAACATGGCTATGATGTTGTCGAGGCTACCAATGGGGAAGAGGCTATTCAGAAACTCAGTGGAGGAGTGAAGCCAGATTTGATGCTGTTGGACATAATGATGCCGAAGATGGATGGATTTACTGTACTGAAAAAGCTCAAAGAAAACGAAGGTTGGAAAGAAATACCAGTGATCGTGCTGACAGCTAAGGGAGGAGAAGAAGACGAAAGGACAGCGATGCTGCTAGGGGCAACAATGGTTATGACGAAACCGTTCAGCCCAGTTCAACTGATTCAAGAGGTCAAGAGGGTGATAGGGGATGCATAAGGAGCTAAGAAGGCTCCTTGAGAGAGTCTGCTCCATAGTCGAGAAAGATGTGGAAGAAGTAACAGACGAGGATTTGATCCCCAGAGCCGAGGAATGCTTAGAAATTGTGGAAAAAGAGATAAAGGAATATTCCCAACAGCTTGAAGAATACTCCATAATGATGGAAGCGCATCTTGAGGAGCTTACAAGAACCTATGAAGAGCTAGCCACACTTTTTGAGGTGAATAAGATCCTTGGAGAGTTTGAATTCCCGTATAAAACGGTTGACAGGATAAGACAGATATTAGGAGTGCTGAAAAACGCAATTCCTTTTAAGGGAGTCATAATCAAACTGAAAACGCCTGATGATGATATAGATTACATAGATGGAGATACTGAAATTCTTCAATCAGTTGTAGAAAAGCTTAAAGAGAAGGAAGAGATAGAGTCTGTCATACTCGTGGATTCCTTTAAGGACAGCGAGTTTGGTAGGATGAATTTGTTGGTAGTTCCTGTGAGGAGTCCAAGCTCTTACTGGGGTTACATAGCCCTTGTGGAGAAGAAAGAGGGTATTTTTACAGCAGCGGATAGAAAGATGATAGAATCCGTTTCTCAGCAGATATCTTCCGCGCTAGATAGAATAGCGTTCATGAAGGATGAAATCGAGAGGCAGAGGATGAAAGAGCAACTTGAGATAGCCAAAAACATTCAAATAGGACTTTTCCCAAAGGTTCTTCCCAGGACGGAGAAAATAGTCGTCTCCGCCTCCAGCACCCCTGCAATCCACGTTGGAGGGGATTACTACGATTCCTTTCCATATGCTGATGGAATCTTAGCTGTGGTTGCTGATGTATCTGGTAAGGGTGTCCCCGCAGCCCTTCTGATGAGCTCCACAAGGTCAGCGCTGAGGTCCATGAGTAAGACGACGAAAGATCTCAAGACTCTCATTTATGAGCTGAACAACATGCTGTGTGAGGACCTATCTGAAGACAGGTTTATAACCATGGTAGCCATGCTCATAAACGACTTAGGAAAGCTCACTTTGGTGAACGCTGGTCACGATCCAATTTACATAGTAAAAGAAAACGAAGTGTTTAACATAGAAGCTGACGGGATCCCTTTGGGTATAATACCAAACTACAGTTATGAGGATAAGGTTGTGGATATACCTTCTGGGGCTTTTGTGGTAGCCTACACCGATGGGGTGCCTGAGGCTAGGAACACAGAAGGTGAGGAGTTTGGATTTGAGAGGTTTGAGAACGTACTCAGATCTCTGAGTACAGATGATCCAGAGAAAGCCATGTTGAAGATAAAAGAAGCCGTGTTTGAGTTCTCAAGGGGAGCTCCGCAGCATGATGACACTACCATAATGGTGATAAGGTATTTATAAGAGGAGGTGTAAGTGTGTCTGGTCACAACAAGTGGGCGAACATAAAACACAGAAAGATGGCACAAGATGCGAAAAGATCGAAGATGTTCACTAAAATCATAAGGGAGCTTATAGTCGCTGCAAGAGAAGGAGGAGGGGATCCCGAGAAAAACCCGAGACTCAGAGCTGCCATTGAAAGGGCAAAGGCTGCGAACATGCCAAAAGATAACATCGAGAGGGCTATAAAGAAGGGGACAGGAGAACTTGAGGGGGAACAATACTACGAAACAGCCTATGAAGCTTATGCCCCAGGGGGAGTTGCTCTTTTGATAAAAGCTGTCACGGACAACAAGAACAGGACAGCTCAGGAAGTAAGGCACGCCTTGTCGAGATACGGAGGCTCGATGGCAGAAAGTGGATCAGTCAGTTGGATATTCGAAAGAAGGGGAATAATAAACATCCCGAGAGAAAGAGTGTCAGATGTTGAAGAGCTTGCCATGATAGCAATAGATGCCGGTGCTGAAGATATAAAGGATGATGAAGACCCGATAGAAATAGTAACTGCCCCTGAAAGTCTTTCAGATGTCAGAAAAGCTTTGGAAGAAGCAGGGTATGAGGTTGAGGCTAACATCAGCTACATTCCAAAGAACACCGTTCATGTAACCGGCACAGACGCGGAAAAACTCTTGAAACTCTTGAACGTTCTTGAGGATCTCGATGACGTCCAAGAAGTCATAAGTAACTTTGAGATGGATGATGCAGAGATGGAGAAAATAATCGCAACGCTGGGATGAGAACTCTGGCCTTGCTTCTCATCCCAATCTTGGCTTTCCCCAGGTTTTTGATCGTCACCGGGTCGAGCTTGGGGAAAGGTCCTTTTATATCTATCAAAGCTATTTTCAGCACGGATTATCCACAGGTAAAATCGCTCGCAGACTTCAACTTGCAGATAGTAAGTCTTGGAGGAAACCTCTTTTTCAATTCGGGGAGCTTACTGGACTCCATAAAATCTTTTCAATTGGATATGGACACTGTTCAGCTTTCCTATGGATGGCTCAGGCCTGATCTCGAGGTTCCGGATACGGTTCCTCCAGGGAACTGGCTCTTGAGGATTGGAAAGGCGTACATAGATATTTCAAGCAACCCAAAAATGTGGGTGAACCTGTGCCCGATTTTTGTCGAGGCTGGGATGAGAGAAAGAGCTGTGGGAATCGTTCCAAAGTTTGGAGAAATTGGTGGGGGATACCTTATGAGAAAAGGCAAAGGCGAGATTATCCTAAATATAGGGAAGCTGTTTCTCGGTTTTTCAGAGAAGGGTGTGAGCGTTTCTTTGAATACTCCAAAGGTTGTTGTATCATTTAAAGACGGTAGAACAAGTGCCTTCTTTTGGAACAAGAATGGGTACGTTCAGATAAATGAGGACGGTACGAAGTTCATAGAAAGGGTGGGATTAATCTATGTCATTGGGAGATTCTCAAGGCGAGAAAAAGAACTCGGGATCGGCTTTCAGTTCTGAGAGTACTTGGAAAGAGCTCCCTTTCGAGGACTTTCAGTGGTTCATTCAAGAGGTTAAAAGAAAGTTCAATCTTGATCTGACGGGGTATAAACCCCAGAGGGTGAAAAGGAGAATAGAGATACTAATAAGAAAATGGGGGAAGAAGTCTTATCGAGAATATTTCAGTTTGATAACCCAGAATGAAAAGGCTCAGAAGGAGTTTCTGGATAGGCTCACGATAAATGTGACGGAGTTTTTCAGGAATCCTGAAAAATGGTGGGAACTCCGTGATAAATACCTCCCTGCTCTTTTGAAGAAAAGTGGGGGGCACTTCAGAGCATGGAGTGCGGGGTGTTCGAGCGGTGAAGAGCCTTACTCCTTGGCGATATTACTCGAAGAGCTCAGAGCCCCCTCAACGGCGAAGATTCTGGCAACGGATCTGGATGTAAACATACTTGCCAGGGCAAGGAAAGGAGAATATGAAGAGAGGTCTTTAACAAACATTCCAAAGAATTACCTCCAGAAGTATTTCGATTACAGAAATGGACTCTATTATGTTAAGCCAAACGTGAAAGCTAGAGTTAACTTCAGGAGGCATAATCTTCTTCAGGATAGTTTTGAAAACGGGTTTGATCTGATTTCGTGTAGAAACGTCGTTATCTATTTTGAAATGAAGGCGAAAGAGGAATTGTATAGAAAGTTTGCAGAATCTCTAAGACCAGGTGGGATAATATTTGTCGGTTCCACAGAAAGGATATTTAACTACCGGCAGATAGGGTTAGAGGTGGTCTCTCCATTCTTTTACAGGAAGGTGAAGTGATTGATCCTCGCCTTGGTGATCGTTCTCCTCTTAGATCAACTCACGAAGGCTATTATCGTAGAAGCGAGGATATTCAGGTTGACTCTCATTCCAGGCTTTCTCTGGCTTGAAAAGGCCTCGAATTCGGGAATAGCCTTTGGAATGCTTTCCTCTTATTCTAATCAAGTGACCATCATAGATGTCGTAGTCATAGTGTTTTTAGCTATCTTTTACAGGCGCTTCTCCACCACACAAAAAGTGGCGATTGGAATGATAATAGGAGGCGCTCTGGGGAATCTCGTGGATAGGATCAGATTCGGAAGAGTGGTTGACTTCATAAGAATGAGGTATTATCCAGCTATATTCAACATCGCTGATACATTTATAGTCATAGGGGGTATTCTAATAGCCATTACATATCTCTGGGGTGATAGATTTGACTCTGAAAGTTACAGAGAGGGAGAAAGGATGGAGATTGGACAGATTTCTCCAAGAAAAGCTTCCAAGCTGGATATCGAGATCGATGATCCAGAGAGCTATAAGGGATGGCAAGGTGTTGGTGGATGGCTTGAGCAAGAAGCCAAGTTACAAGGTCAAGACTGGAGAAATAGTGGAAATTGAGACCCCTGAAAAACCCCAGGAGATTGAAGTTCTACCTGAGGACATCCCAATAGAAATAATCTACCAAGATAGTGATATAGTGGTTGTGAACAAGCCTCCTGGGATGATGGCTCATCCCATTCCGTCGAGGGTATCTGGAACTTTGGTAAACGCCTTACTCCATGCTGTCAGAGATTTTCAGGGTATCAGCGGTGAACTCAGGCCAGGAATTGTTCATCGGCTCGATAAGGACACGTCTGGCGTCATGGTTGTTGCAAAAAACGATTTTTCACATCTGAGTCTTTCAAGACAGTTTAGGGATAGGAAAACGAGGAAAGTTTACATAGCCCTCGCCAGAGGGAGAATAGAAAGAGACGAGTTTGATGTAAACGCTCCGATTGGAAGGCACCCCGTGATAAGGGTTAAAATGACGGTTAGAGCCGATGGGAGGGAATCGTATACCCACTTTAAAGTTTTGAAACGCTTTGGAGAGCTGGCGACACTGGTTTTAGCATTCCCAAGGACTGGAAGAACTCATCAAATAAGGTTGCATTTGAAACACGTTGGGAATCCCGTAATGGGGGATGAAGTTTATGGTAAAGCGGGTTTAGATAGAGTATATGGGATAAATCGCCAGATGCTCCATGCCTTGAGACTTGGCTTCTTCCATCCTAGAACGGGAAGGTGGATGGATTTCGTGGCCCCCATTCCGGAGGATTTCAAGCAAGCTGTTAAAGGCATTTATGATTCATCGAGGTGAGAAACATGAAATACATATTGTGTGCAGGTGAAGCCCTTTTCGATTTTATCTCACAAGATTCCGGAAAAAGCTTGAGAGATTCCGAACTTTTCAGGAGGAGACCCGGGGGAGCGCCGATGAATACCGCTGTTGGGCTCTCGAGACTCGGAAATCGCGTGAAGTTTTTGAGCAAACTCTCGTCCGATCAGTTTGGAGAAGCACTGAAAGAGTTCATGAAAAAGGAGGGAGTGGAGACAGACCTTATCAAGCTGTCCAAGGGATTGAAAACCACTTTGGCCTTCGTCGCAGTAGACGAAAGTGGAAAGCCGGATTTCACTTTCTACAGGGAACAAGCTGCAGATATGAACCTCAGACGAGAGGAGCTCAGGATAGATCCTTCTGAAGTCTCCGTGTATCATTTTGGATCCATATCCCTAATAGAAGGTCCTTCCTCTGAAACATTTTTGTCCTTGTTCGAAGAACTGAGGGAATTCTCCATAACATCGTTCGATCCAAACATCAGAAAAAGCCTCATAAAGGACAGAAAAACTTATCTTGACAAGATAAGAGGAGTTTTGGAAAGAGCCCATATAGTGAAACTCAGCGATGAGGACATGAGTTTCATCTCAGGTTATGATGACATTGAAAAGTTCGTTAGAAAATACAGGAGGTTTGATAAGGTCACCATCATGACGATGGGAGAAAAGGGATCTGTGGTCCACTTCAATGGAAAGGTTCGCCAACAAAAGGCTTGGGCTCCTTCAGAAGTAGTGGATACCACTGGATGTGGGGATGCTTTCATAGCGGGATTCCTCCATGTGATAAACAGGGATGGTATCAATTGGGAATCGGTGAAAAGAGCTCAGACTTTTGGAACAGTCTCAGCTGGGATAGTTGCAACTAGAGTGGGGGCAGCTTCTGCCATGCCTAGCCTTGGGGATATTGAAAAGTATGAGGAGGGATTTGAATGGATTTGAAACGAGATGTCCTGAACGCGGCGAAGTTTATAAGTAGAACCAACCTAGTGGCAGGCACATGGGGAAACGTCAGTGCAAGGAATGAAAGTGAGATATTCATAACCCCTTCAGGAGTTCCATACGATACCCTCAAAGAAGAGGAAATAGCCGTAGTGGATCTCGAGAGCGGAGAACAAATAGCCGGTCTCGAGAAAGCTTCGTCGGAACTCCCGATGCACATTCAGATATACAGGGATCATCCAGAAGTGAGAGCAATAGTCCACTTTCATTCTGTTTATGCCTCGGTGTTTGCGTCTATGAGATTGCCCATACCTTGTTATGTCGAAGATCAGGCTCAGATAATTGGGGGAGACATAGAAGCCGCGGAGTACGCACCTCCAGGTAGCTGGGAACTCGCAAAGAACGTTTCTGAAACTTTAAAAGATAAGTTTGGAGCCCTGCTGGCCAATCATGGTGCAGTGGCCGTTGGAAGGAACATGAAAGAGGCAATTATAGCAGCACAGATCATAGAGAAGAGCGCTCAGATAGCGGCTATAGTTGAAGGAAAGGGAAAAAAGTTGCCGGGAGATGATATAAAGAGGCTCAGAAGGCTTTACCTCAGGTCTTACTCGAGAGGATTTGTGAAAGGTCCACAGGAGGTCTGAATTAGACTTCCACAACCCCAGTGGATTTTGACAATTCCACAGGAATGACAACAGAAGTACCGTTAGCCATGGTTATGCCGTGAAGCACATCGGCACTTTCCATGACTATCTTGTTGTGAGTTATCACGAGAAATTGGGTATTCTTCGAAGCGTTTTTCAAGAACAAAGCAAACCTTTCAGCGTTGTAATCGTCGAGTGGGCCATCGACCTCATCGAGAACGTAGAATGGGCTGGGGTTAACCTGAAGGAATGAGAACAAAAGTGCTATAGCAACTAGGGCTTTTTCACCGCCAGACAGCAATTGCAATTTCTGAGCCTTTCTGCCAGGTTTTCTTATGAATATATCTAACTCCGCTTCGAACACATCATCTCCCACTAGTCTGATAGCACCTTCACCGCCGAAGAAAAGTTCTTTTATGTATCTGAAAAAGTTCATATTCACTTTTTTGAAAACCTCCATGAATCTTTTCTTAGCCTCTCCCTCAGTTTCTTTCATTATCTCCTCCAGTTTTTTCTTCGCATTTTCAAGGTCTTCTTTTCTCTCCTGGAGATCTCTATATTCCTCTTGGAGCTTTTCGTACTCGTTTATTGCCTCTAGATCTACTGGCCCAAGGTACTTGATCTTGTTTTGAAGATCTTTCATCTCATCCTCTAGAGATTCCAACTCCTCATCGGATATCCTCTCAACTTTGACATCTTCTGGGATTTCTTCCAGGTATCTTGATATCCTCATTGCACTTGTCTGAAGATCCATCTCTAAAGAATGGATGAGTTCTTTCACTTTTTCCCTTTCTTCCTTTAATTTCTCCATTCGGCTTTCCACATTTTGCATCTCTTCCAAAATTTTTCCCTTGTCCTCATGATGTCCAGAGACATTTCCAAAAAGCTCTTCATATTCCTTGGAAAGTGTCCTCAGCTCTCTGTCCGTTTCTTCAACCATGTCTTTGACACTTGATATCTCTTCGTCCAGTTTTCTCATTTCTCCTTCCAAGTTCAAGGAAGATCTTTCCACGTCATCCAATCTTTCCTTGGTATCCACCATCTCTTTATCATAGTTTCTCAGCTTCTCTCCGGTTTCTCCAAGTTTCACCGTTTCTTCTATGATCCGTGAGTTGAGCTCTTCAAGTCTCTTTCTATACTTCTCTACTTCTCTTGAGAAATCTCCTGCTTGTTTTTCAAGATTCTTTATAACCTTTCGTTTCTCAACGATTTCCTCTGATATTCTCTCCAATCTTGCACTCATCCCAGATATCTTTGCCTGATAATCCTGTTGCAGTTTCTCAAGATTCTCCTGCTCTTTTTCCAGTTCTTTTGAAGATTTTAGAAGCTCCTCAAGGACTCTTTTGGTACTCCTGCTCTTTGAAATCAATTCGGAGATTTCCATTTCCACTGTTTCTTCCTGAACCCTGAGATCTTTCAACTCATCATCGATATCTTCAATCCTTCTGGATACCTCCTTCATCTGCTGATTTATATAGGCTAGTTCTTCTCTTATCTTTCTAAGCCTTATCTTTCTTCCAAGTAGTGGTTCTTCTCTTCTAGAAGTCCCTCCGCTTATCGCACCTTTTCCACTTATGAGTTCACCATCGAGTGTAGCTATCCTAGACCTTATCCTAAACCTCTTCTTGACATCTATTGCGTCATCCATTGTTTTGACCACTATGTCACTACCAAATAGGTGTGCAGGGAGTTTTTCAAATCCTGTTGGAACTCTGACGAGATCGATGGCGTATCCAACGAAGCCCGGGTGTGATTCCACTTCCGGAATGGACGAAAAGCGCCCTTCTATGAGATCCAAAGGAAGGAAGGTGGCTCTACCTGATCTGCTCTTCTTCAGAAAATTTATTATGTTTTTTGCGGTATCCGCATCCTTCACGACGATGTTTTGAGAACTTCCACCGAGCAATGCTCCTATCGCAAACTCGTACTCCTCGTCTACTTCTACCACATTTGCTACGACATCGTAAAGCCCCTTGAAATCTCCCTTTTTGGAAAAGATTTCTCTAACAGCCCTGGAATAACCTTCATAATTTTCTAGCTGTCTTTCAACAGATCTGAGCTCGCCGAGCAGTTCGTTCTTTCTCCTGAGGATTGCGTTCATTTCACTCAGAAGCTCTTCCTTTTCCTGAGATATTTCAGCCTTTTTCGATCTCACAATTTCCAGTTCTTCCCTAAGCTCCTTCTCCCTCTCTGAGCTTTCCTCCATGCTTTTCATCATTTCTTCTATTTCCATTCGTAGACCCTCTATCCTTTCTCTCTTTTGAGAAATCTGTCTATCTATAAGGGTGAGCTTGTTCTTGAAATCCTCTACACTCTCAGATAATCTCTGCTTCTCCCCATCGAGATGAACTATATCTTTTTCAGCTCTAGCTATCTCTTCTCTGATTCTCAATGCCTTTCTCTCACTCTCAGAAAACCTAGATGCTATCTCGTTCTTTTTCACTTCTAATTTTTCAACTCTTTCTTTCCTGATGTTGAACTCTTCCTTCAAACTAGAGAGTATGACCGATATTTCCTCTTTCCTCTTTTTAAGTTTCTCTTTTTCCTCCTTTAAAGCGTTTAGTTTTGTGGATTCTTCTATGTATTTTCCTTCAAGTTCTGAAAGCCTTCTTTGATATATTCCTTTCAATTCGGATAGATGCCTTCGCCTCTTGTCGTATTCTTCGAGCATCTTTGTGAAGGATCTGATCTTCTCATCCATCTCCTCGGCTTTCTGCCTCAAGGTGGTCCAATTGCTTTCAACTTCTATAAGCTCTTTTCTGGTGCTTTTTAACTTACCCTCAGCTTTCTCGAGCTCTCTTTCCAATACACTCTTCCTCTCCTTTTCCCTCATCAAGAGATTTCCATAGTATTCTTTTTTAACTTCATCCAGTCTTTCCGAATATTCCAGATACCTCTCAGCCCTCTTGGCTTTTAAATACAGAGACTTGATCATCTTTTCACGCTCATAAAGTATGTTCGATATAGCTGCGAGGTTGCTCTCAACGGATTCGAGTTTTTGAAGGGTCTCCTTTTTCTTTTCCCTGTAAAAAGCCGTTCCTGCAGCCTCCTCAAAGAGATCCCTGAGCTCTTTAGAAGAGGCCATCACGAGTTTATCAACCTGGCCTTGTTCGATAAGGGAGTAAAAATCTTTCCCGATCCCAGTTCCAGAAAACAGATCTCTGATATCTTTAAGCCTGACTGAATTACCGTTTATGTAAAAACTGCTCTTACCCTCGCTGGTTATCTCTCTAGCAATACTTATCTCTTCTCCGTTTTTTTCGAAAACCATTTCGACGTATGCTTTCCTCGCCGGAGGTATGCTTTCAGAGCCCGAGAATATCAGATCGTATTTATCATCCGCTCTCAGATTTTTCAAAGAGTGCCCCCCAGTAACCCATCTGATCGCATCCAATATGTTCGATTTTCCAGAGCCATTTGGTCCGACGATAGCCGTTATTCCGTTGGAGACTTCCAAAACAGTTGGATTTGCAAACGATTTAAAGCCCTGAATGAAAATTCTCTTAAGCCTCATTTGATCACCTCAATGGCTTTCTTCAAAATGGAATCAGCTTTTCCGGATATTCTCTTCGAATACTCTCCGAAGTTTTCATTCAAAGGTACATCTATTCTAAGTCTATCTAAATATTTCATTTTTGCGCAGGAGATGGTGAAGTACATTCCAACGGAAGGGAGACTCTTGTAGTGAACATTGAAGAATCTAAAATTCCCAATATCCGGTTTCTCTCCAGCAATTGTCGCCACTTTTGACAAGAGAAGAGCGGCATCATAAGCCTCATCAAGTGTTCTTCGATTTACCAAAACAAGGATCCTTCCATTGAAAAAAGGTTTCTCGGGGTTTATTTTAACGCTTTCCACCTGACTCTTTCCAGTACATACCTGATTTTTCGCGAATGTCACTTCTCTTCTGAAGGAAACTGTCTTATTCACGAGGTGCTTTATTAAGACTTCAACCATTTTCCAGCTCCCTCCGGCGTTGTCTCGAAGATCTACTATCAAAGGTCTTCCCTCTTTTGCCAGTTTTTCGACATCATCTTCAAAATTCTGGATGTCCTGACCCCACATGGAAAAGCTCTGAATTTTCAATATATTTATCCCTTCTTTTTCAGTGAGCTCGAATGGTTCTTCATAACCATAGTACTTGTTTCTCAATTCCCTGTACTTGGATATGGGTAAGCTATAAATCTTCCTGCGCTTTCCGCCTATCTTTAAAGGGTACCATTCTTTCCTTTGAATACTTGGGAGTCTAAAAACAAATTGTTCCGCCGATTCTTCCCACTGAGCTTCACTTTCTGCACCAACATAGTTCTTCAACCATTCTAAGAATTCCGTAGAGGTCATTTTATCGAACGTCTCTATTTCTGATCCATTTTTGACATATGGAGATACTGAATCATAAGCAAGCAATTTTCCCTCCCTTATGGCAACTTTGAATGGCAAGACTGGCATATAATCTGGCATTCCGAAATGGACACGACTTTCATGATCTTCAAGAAGAGCAAATATAGGCTGTATTAGTAAAAAGAAATCCATTCGATGCATCCTTTTGATTGATTTCTCAGCATGTTCAATTGCTTTTTCAAACTTCTCTCTTGGATTCTTCCAAAAAGGATCCACATGTTCATAGACCATCGCCTTCACACTTCTGAAATCCCTTTCAAGCCATCTTGAGTCAATTCTTCTTTTACTCGTGGATCCGACGATCAAAAGCCAAACCACCGGGATGAGTGCAATAACCACCAGAACGTAAGCTAGCTTTTTTAAATTATCGTTCCAACTTCTCAAATTTTTAGTACCTCCTTGAGAGCTTGCAAGAACATCTCATTCTCTTCTCTCTTTCCCACAGATACCCTTATTCCCCCCCATAGCACCCTAACAAAAACATGCCTCTTTTCCAGTTCATTTTTGATCTCATCGGCGTTCCCAACCTTAAAGTACAGAAAGTTTGTCTGAGATGGGAAAGGTTTCAACCCCATGGCTTTGAGTTCTTCCTCCAGCTTCTTCCTTTCCATTTCGATTTCTTTTATTTTTCCAAGGAATACATCTCTTCTCCTCAAGATTTCCTGTGCCAGTTTCATAACGAGAGATGGAATGTTGTATGGGTTTCTCTTAGAATTCACTTTTCTGATCATTTCGGGATTGGCTATTATGTATCCAAACCTTTGCCCTGCGAAGGCAAAAGCTTTAGAAAAAGTTCTAATCACAACCAAATTGGAAAAATCTCTCAGAAGATTCACGGATGTCACCCATGAAAACTCAAAGTAAGCTTCGTCTATCACAACCGTGGCAGGGCTACTTAAAAGCCTTTCAATTTCATCGAAGCTAAAATGGTGTCCCGTTGGATTGTTCGGATTCGGCAGAAACACCATGTCTCCCTCTTTGAGCTCAACATTGGGAACCCTCAGATCGCCTATCAAAGGAGGATCGTGCACATTGAGTTCATGAGCTTTTGAAAGCGTATAGTAAAAGTAATAAGTAGGAGGAAAAATCACCACTCTTTGTGGTCTTAACATCATGAGAAGACTGATCCCTCCATCGGCTCCTGGTGTCACCGTTATCCAATCCTCGTTTATAAAATCTGCTCTGGAGGTCTCCTTTACATATCTAACCAGAGATTCTTTCAGCTCATGGGTCGGAGCTTTTGTGTATCTTGCCACATAATCTCCTTCAATTTCTCGCGCCACTTTCATGAGAATATCCTTTGGAAATCCAAAAGGATTCTCATTGTGAGAAAGTCTTGCTTCTCTCATTGCTGCACACTCCATTCGGTCCCATCTTTTGTGTCTTTCAAGGTAACCCCTATCTCTTTCAGCCGATTCCTAATCTCATCGGACAGGTCGAACCTCTTCTCTAAACGAAGCCTGTTTCTCACATCTACGAGTATCTTCAGAATTTCTTCCTCTTTTCCCAACTCTTTTTTCTCCCGTGATAGATCGAAGAGCCCTAATACTGGCCCAAACTCCCTCTTTATCAACTGATAGGCCTTAAGGGCTTTCCCTTCATCATCTTCATCCAAGGATCTGTTAAGCTCTTTGACGAGATCGAATATCAAAGCCACCGCTTCTGGCGTGTTAAAATCATCGTCGAGTATCTCTTTGAAGTTCTCTACTTTTTCATCCATCCAGGAATCGTATTTGGGAACTGGGACTTCCTCAAATTTTTCCTCAAATCTTTCCAAGGATTCCCAAACTCTATCAGCGGCTCTTTTGTTGTTAAGCAAAATGTTCTCTGAGAAATCCATCGGGGATCTGTAATGTTTGGAAAGTATGAAAAGCCTTATAGCATCTCTTCCAAAAGCTTTGAGAGCATTCCTCACGAGGAATATATTCCCCAGAGATTTGCTCATCTTTTCGCCTGTCATCCTTATCATGCCGTTATGCATCCAATATTTTGCGAAGCACTTGCCATAAAGAGCCTCAGATTGCGCTTTTTCGTTTTCGTGATGTGGGAATATCAGGTCTTCTCCGCCCGCGTGGATGTCGAAGCTCTCCCCCAAAAGAGTGGTTGACATAGCAGAGCACTCTATGTGCCATCCTGGTCTCCCTTTACCCCATGGAGAATCCCAGTTTGGTTCGCCAGGTTTCGAGCTCTTCCACAGGGCAAAATCCAATGGATCTTTCTTCCCTTCACCAGGTTCCACTCTTGCACCTGCTAAAAGATCATCCAGTTTCTTTCCAGAGAGTTCCCCATATTTATCAAATTTCCTAACCTCAAAGTAGACATCGCCTCTTTTCGTGACGTAGGCGTAACCTTTATCGATCAATCCACGAACCATATCTATTATCTCTCCTATATATTCAGTTGTTTTTGGATGAAAATTCGCTGGCCTTATGCCCAATCCATGAGCATCTCTGAAGTATTCAGTGATAAACGTGTCGGCCAATTCCTGTGGATCAACTCCTATTTCATTTGCCTTATTGATGATCTTGTCATCTATATCGGTAAAATTCTGAACCATAACAACCTTATACCCCCTGTACTCTAGGTACCTTCTGAAAACGTCAAAAACGATAGCAGGTCTGGCGTTTCCTATGTGTATCAGACCGTAAACAGTTGGACCGCAAACATACATACGAACCCATCCCTCTTTTAGAGGAATGAGGTCCTCTTTCATTCTACTCAAAGTGTTGTATAACCTTATCAAGCTGTTCACCTCCTGATTATCTTCCCTATTTCAGAGGAATTTCCACCGGTAAAAGTGTTGCGTATTTTTTGGAAGTTGGGTCATAGCTGGAGAGTATTTCCTTCTGGGTATGACCTTTTGGAACGAGTATGTCAACCGCATAGGGTGCATACTCTCCTGCATCTTTCGGATAACCTCCTAGTGTCCACTGACCAGCTTTTACAGTAACGGGCCTGAAGTTATCCGGGCCGTATCCATCCTGCGATCCAACTATTATGTAGGCATACATCTTATCATACTCGATATCCAAACATCTCCTGAAAATAATGACATTTATGATCTTTTCTCCAGGATCTGCTTCGATTCTGACGCACTCCGGATTCTCTTCACCATCTGCTGTCGCTAGAAGCTGCCCATAGCTTGGCCAACCAGCGATTTTCACGAAATAATCCCACGGGTGGTTTGGATCAAATTGAACTCTTGCTCCCTTTCCGTACGTCTTGGTAGAACCTCCACTCTTGACATCGAGGTATATGTTTATAAGCTGGTGAGAGAATCCTTTGGGTGCATTCCAAGGGTTGGTCATTTCAGCAAAGTAAAACTGAAATACGAAAGCGTCTGGGTTTTCGAGAACTTTCATTTTCAGAAGATCGAATAGTCCATGATAAGGCTTGAAAGCGGGATCCTTCGGGTATGTATAACTTCCAGGACCATTTTCATCTCCTTTGGGATCCATAAAAGTGGCTATTACTTTTCCATGAACTACTGCAGGTATTTTCACATCGACAGGTCCTGTGTTGGGTGCGAAATCTGAGTCGGACGTTCCAACAGCTGCAACAACTGCCAGTTGGAATTCTTCCCCACTTTTTACTCCTAGGAGATCGTAGGGAATCGCGAATTCCACTATATCCCCGACTGCGCCATTCATGTTCCCACCTATGAGAATCCATTTATCTTTGCCGCTTGCAACAAACGTGGAAACCCTTTTTCTCTTCTTCCAAAGCCTGAAATTGATGCTTTCCATGTGAGATAATGCAAAGCCAAGAGGTGTTGGCTCTTCTCCACTGTATTTTGTCTTAGCGTTGAACGACTTAGCATGCGGGCTACTCATGTACACCTCCAATTTGACATTTTCCCCTATGTATTCTCTCGCCGGTTTGTTAAGAACTATTCCAACATAAATCGAGGAATCTCCTCTTCCGACATACACTTTTCTTATAATTCCACCATCTGATTCGTCGGAGAACAAAGCTCCTTTTTTCTCGTTCTCGCCGAGAATTCCATCCAACTTGAAGCTGATTTTTCGAACCATGCCACTTGTCGGCGGTGCAGGTTTTTTATTCGGAACAAACAGATAAGACGGTATATCGCTCTTCTTGTAGCCGGCAAGCTCGTAAAGCTTCACGAGAAGCCCTTTAAATTGCATGTCAAACAGTACCTCATTGTTACCTGCATCCTGATCTGCTCCATACCACCAGAACCAATCGCTCCCCTCGGCTGCGTATAGGACCTCTCTCGCTAGCTTCTTCTGATCTTCTGTGAGTTTGTTCCATGATCTGAGTACCGCTTCTCTGGCTTTTCTGAGTCTGTTCCAAGCCTCGTTTTCCTCCTTTTCTCCTATCCATGTATCGAGAGTTCCCCCAGCCCATGAACCAGTTGCCAGGTTTTTGAGCTCTCTTTTAACTTTGTATTTTTTTAAGTACTCGCTTGGGGTTACAAGATCTATATAGGGATCTTCTGATAACCTCTCGTAAAACATCTTTCTAAAATCGTTTCCATCGTTTGGATAGTTTTCCCATGCGTTTTCTCCGTCGAGCGCGACCGTCACCACAAGGTCCCCGGATTTGTTCATCCTTTGATATCTATGTAGAACGGATATGAAGTCATTTACAGCATCTTCTGCCTTCATCTGTGAGTACTTAAAGGAGATTCTGTTGGAGAGATCCGTATCTCTAAAGAACGCAACTATATCACCATATTCAGTGTGAATTTTGTATGGAATAAACAGGTTCCTCTTGTCGGCCGTAGAGATACCGGATTTGTTGAGAATTGTTTCGTCCGTTACAAACCACTTCACACCGGCTTTTGCCATAAGAGCTGCGGTTTCCATCGAAACTGCCTCCTCTGAAGGCCACATTCCACTTGGCCTTTGTCCGAAGACACTTTGAAAGTAATTCAATCCAGATTCTATCTGCCCCAGTGCATCTTCCTTCCATCCCATTTGTATAAGTAGAGGAAGAATTGGATGATATTCAGGAGAAGTTATGAGCTCTATCTTTTCATCCTTCCACAGAGAGTTATACTTATCTATTATCGACCTGAGAAGTTTCTCATGCTTTTCCAAGATGTAGAGAAGATCTTTCCTAGTGTAGTGCTCTTTATTAAGGAGCATAGAAAGCTTTGGGTCGGATTTTATATAGTCTATGTTGATCCAATAGAGATTCCAACAGACCTTGAGATCTAGTATATCCTGATCACCAAATCTCTCCCCCTTAACTTTCTTTTCCATCAGTTCTCTATACCTTTTGTGGGAGTTCACAAACTGTGGATTTATATCAAAAAAGTGGTTCAATATGAATCTTCTTTCAGAGTCTGAAAGCTTATTTGCGGGTTTGAATGACAATCTCTGGTATATATCCGTGGCTCCCTTCAGATAATCTCGTATTTGTATGAGAAGTGATGGGACTATATTAAAAGTTACTTCTCCTTTTTTAAGGTAATTTTTCACAAGATCGGCCATGTATGGATAATCGTTCACACCGTGTGCTCTGACCCAGGGCATTATGTACTCCAGAGATCCCGGAATCTTATAAAGTGGTTGATGATGGTGCCAAATTATTACAAGTTTTATCGGAGGGTTTGAAGGGTCAGCTGCTGTGATTCCCAGGCACAAGGTAACAATGATTAGCATGCCCACAAAAGCTATTTTCCTCATAGAATAAGCACCTCCTCTGGATTTTTGCAACGAAATTATACCAAATGTGAGATAATTAACTTGGGGGTGATAAGATGAAGAGATTGGTCTTTGAAAGCTTGGAGAAGATCTCCGGCTTTGATGTCGATGTGAGGTCTGTTCACAGTAAAAGCTCTAACATATCCCTCGTGAACCTCAGCGAGGGTGAGAGCTTTGAAATAGAGGAAGCGAATTTCAGCACACATATCACAGTTCTTTCTGGAAAGGTGGAGATGATCTCGAACAACATTCAAGATGTTTTTGAAAAAGGATGCCTTGTGTCTATCCTCCCAGATCAGCGGGTCTATATAAACGCTCGATCGAAAAGCAGGCTCTTGGTGATAAGGGACGATCCTCTTTGGGTGCTGAGAGAGAGGAGAAATGTTCGAAGTTTTTCGAACGTTCCCGTGTCGAAAGATCTGGTGGTTAAGATCCTAGAGTTTGCTAGGTTTGCACCAAGCAGTGGAAATGCCCAACCGTGGAAAGTTTACATAACAGAAGATCCGGAGAAGAAAAAACTTTTGTCCAGGTATTCTCATGGACAAGGAAACGTTTCTCAGGCTCCATGGGTGATAGTTATAACTACTGTTCCAGGGAGAAGCGTGGAAAAACGTGGAAAGAGAGGAAAAAGGCCGTATGCGATTCAAGACACGGCTGCATTTGCTACGTATATAATGCTCGCAGCCAAAGCATATAACCTCGATACATGTTGGGTAGGAGAATTTGATGAAGAGAAGGTAAGGGAAGTTATAGGAGCTCCAAGCGAAGAGAGACCAGTTGTGATAATCCCGATTGGATATTCTGAGGAGGTTCCCGCAACCTCAGATCGGAAACCCTTGAGTGATATTCTCAAGGAATTTTGATATAATCTAACCTATCTGGAGGTTGACATATGCCCATTTTGGTTCTATCGGGCAATTCCGAGCTTTCCAAGGATAAAAGAGTTGAAAGCATAAAGGAAGATTTCAAGGGGAACTACGTGAGGATTCATCCAGAGGATTCCGATAAGATTCCCTTGATCCTTTCGTACACAAAAAATCTAGGGATGTTCAGCCAAAAAGTGGTTTTGGACATATTAGATTTCGATTCCTGGAAATCTAAGGATAAGAAGGAACTACTCTCAGAGTTGAAGCACGTTCCAGATGATATATTCGTGATTATAAGATCGAAAAAAGCTATCAAGGGTTTAAACGCTGAGAATTTTCCCCTTCCGAAACCTTGGGAAAGAGAGAAGTGGCTTGACATAGTAAAAAGAAACTTTGAAGAAAAGGGATTGAGGATTTCTGAAGAAACTGCAAATTATTTCTTGGATGTGGTTGGCCAGGATGAATATAGAATAGAATCCGAGGTCAAGAAGCTAGCTTTGTATTGTAGAGAGGAAGTGAAGATAGAGGATATAAATGAGGTTACATACAGATCAACACATGCAGCGATAGATGACTTGTGTTTTGCAATCTCTGAGGGGAGAGTAGGTGAAGCCCATAGAATCCTTCCCGACGTTTTGAGAAGTACAGAAACAGCCATGCTAGTCGCCTCGATTGCAAGGCATTTTGAAGATCTTTTCAAACTGAAACTTGTGGCCAAACTGAAGGAGAAGTATTCCTGGCCGGATGTCTCCAGATATTCGAAGGAACTGGGTATACCCCTTCCAAAAGTAGCCAGATTTCTTGGATTCAAATTCAAGGGTTGGAGGAACAAACCTTTTAATCATCTAAGCGTTTATTCTAAAGAGGATCTTGTATCTATATTAAAGCGTATATACACATTGGACAGAGTGGTAAAATCTGGGGAATCTCCCGAGGTTCATTTGCACTCTTTTATAGAGTCGTTTAGAGGTGAGCTCAGTGTGCGATATGATAGCCAGGATGCTTCGAGGTGACCTTGTAGATCCTGTGACCAGGTTGCCAAACAAAAAATTCTTGGAAGAGCTGTTGAAAAGCTCCAAAGGCAAATTCGATGTTATAGAGATCACCGTGACTTTGGAGAATCTGGATGAATCTTATAGAAACATAGCCATAAGCAAAGTAGCTTCCGTTATAAAGCACTCCGTTAGAATTCCCATGGATATGGTGATAAGGACTGGGGAGTACGAATTCGTGGTTCTCATGGGGAGCTCAAATGAAGGAATATCGAAAATGGTTGCAAACAGGTTGAAATCAAATTTGAGCTATTTGAGTATGGGGCTGGGCGGCAAGACTGTCAGGGTTAAACCTGTTGTCAGGATCCCCAGCGATTATGATCCCTTCTGAGAGGCGTTTCTTCCGATTGTGGATTAGCAAAGCATAGGGAACTTGAATAATTGGAGAGAGCCAACGAACTTGTCACCATGTTCATCACCAGGAGCTTTCGACAATCAAGGTGAAGGAACTCTTTCCACTCTGTGCGTCGAATTTGAATGTCAGGAAATCATCTGCTTCTTCTAAAGGGGTCAAATTTCCCTCCATGAATTTGAGGTTGCGTCCGTATATCTTTATAACTACCGTTCTTTCACTTCCTCGGTTTTCATAATCAATTTTCAGCTTCTTGAGATACCCATTTTCTTCCTTTTTGGATGAGAGAACAGTCTGTTTCACCCTCAGGTCGAACACCTCATTTTCCAGGATTCTAATGGTGCCACCAGCAGGTGATCCTTCAAGTTCAAAGCTTCCAACGGGTATGCCATCTTTGAAAACATGAACCATTCCATTCGGCATAGGATATCCTAAGCCATTATCCCTGGTGTTTTCTATCTCCACCGTGAACCTGGGATAAATCCAGTCGCTACTGGACCCAACGGAAAACGAGGCAAAGTACACCCTCCTCTGATCTATGGCTCTCCCCTCAAAAACTTTGATGGAGTTTTCGCCCTCCAGTAGCTGGACATCACCGATGTCGTACACACTTCTTTCCAAAGTTTTCTGAGTTGGCTTGACGTTCTCTGTGGATGTCAAAGCTTTGAAGGGAGATCTTTCGGATCTTTCAGCCTCGAAATACTTGCCACTCACCAGGTGAAGATTCCCATTCATGGAAATCGAAGTTTTTATCAGGGCATAGAACGTGAGTATGCCATCATCAAATTTGTAAACAGCGTTCCATCCGCCATCTGAAAACAAAGTTGCCGTGGTTTCCTCAGGAATCTTAAGAATCCTCTTACCAGGAGCTTTGCACTGGAACGAAAACCATAGTCCATCTATTTGGGTGAAACATTCGTTTATAAGGGCACTTTTAAAAACAACGGGTGATTTCGACAAAAGGGTGTACTTCCCTGATCTCAGATCCTTTCCGACATACTCCAGCTTTGCATTTTCTATTACATCCCACCAACTCTTTCCAAAACTCTCTGTTCTCCACCAGTTGGCATCGACCGAGATGACCTTTACCCCATTTGGGATAATCCAACCATCGCTGACATCCTGTGAAAATAAGATGCCATCTTCAAAGGCGTAGAAATCAGCGAGGATCAACAGAGGAAGAAAGAGCACCGATAGCGCGAGAATCTTCACGGATATCACCCCCTTTGTAATTTGTGAACTTTAAACCTCTCGCCGTTTTTCCGTTTCTGAACGATGCTGTATACTTCATCAAAATGTTCATAGAGTCTTTTAAGACCATCCTCTATGTTTTCGGTATTCACCATAACAGGCTGTATCTCTGTTTCAGAAGCTATTTTAATGAGATTAGGACTGTTTCTCCTCGTGAGTATTACATCAACGTTTCCTATGAGTTTCAGAACCTTTTTCATCTTTCCGGATCCCCCATGTCCTTCTTCCATGTCCTTTGCTTCGTTAACCACTTCCTTCAAAAGTTCATGTTTTCCATCGTCACGGAGCTCATAAATGTGGAATTTCTTGGAATCTCCGGGATGTCCAAAGAGTATATTCACACCGTCGTCAGTTCCTACCATAACTTTTAGCTTTCTCACACCATCACCTCCAAGGGAATGATACAACATGAAGCGGAATTTTTCTTGATACAAAAGTTTTGAATATATTGACAAATATTTTGGAAATATGATAAAAATATTTGGAGGTGGGATTTTGCTCCCAAGATGTGAAGGTTGTAAAAGTGCATGGATAAGAGAGATAGAGTGTGAAAATGGGATGCGGATAAGTGGTAAATTCAAACCCAGTCCTTTGGAATTCCTGAGTGAAGAAGACCATGAGTTCGTGATTCTTTTTCTTAGGGCCCGTGGAAATCTCAAAGAACTTGAAAGGTATACAGGTGAGGGGTATTTCGCGCTTCGTGGAAAGCTCGAAAAGATACTCAAGAAGATGAATCTGGAGCCTCTAGTTAAGGAACAAGATGTGGGCAAGGAAGAGATCTTTGATCTCGTCAAGAGAGGAAAAATCAGTGTTGACGAAGCGCTCAATATTTTAAAAGGGGAGGGAGAAGAGCGGTGAAAAAATTCATCGCGATCTTTTTTGAAATGTATAAAACCTGTAAGTTTGCGAAGGGAGGAAAAAAGCTATGATGAATGACATAAAGAAGATCCTCGAAGCAGTATCAAACGGGTTAATAGCTCCAGAGGAAGGAGAAAGGCTCATAGCAGCTCTCATGGAAAAGGAGGAAAAGGGGGAAAAAAGCGAGAAGAAGGAAAAGGAAGCAGAGTTTCTTTTGAATAAGGATGAAGTGATTGAAGGAGATTTGGTTTTGTCTGGAAAAAAAGTGTTAATTGAGGGAGAAATCACAGAAGATGCTGTGTTGATGTACTGTGACACTATCTTTTCAGGAAAGGTAGGGGGAGATTTCGTGGTTATCGGTGGAAGAGTGAAGTTTGAAGGTGGAGTTGTGGGAGAAGATCTCGTTCTGATTGGATCAAAAGCCGAAGGAGAGCCAGAAGAGGTTTATGGGGAAAAAGTAAAGGTGATGAATTTTTTAGCTAATGGCATTTTGATGGCCATCTCACCTGTTTTGAGAGCTCTCGGAATAAGTTCACTAGGAAGGAAATTTAGGAAGGGAGATACTCTCGTAATAGAAGAAGATCAAGAAGTCAACGTGATTGTTTTAAAAAAGCTAATTGTCAACGCTCATCTGAAGTCGAGAAAAGTTCAGGTGGAGTACCTAGAAGTTAATGGTGAACTCGAATCCGAAGAAATACAATCCAAGAAGGTAGTGGTGAACGGAAGAATCAAGGCTAAAAGTATTAAGTGTGAAAAGCTTCAGAACAACGGAAAAGTCCTGACAGAGAGCCTGGACTGTGAAAAGATAACTGGACAAGGAGAAGTATCACAGGAGGGGTTGTAATGCTCCAGGTGAAAGATTTGAAGAAAACTTACAGATCAGGAGAAAAGGTTGTTGAAGCTGTAAAGGGGATATCGTTCTCCGCGAATCCTGGAGAGGTTTTTGCCATGCTTGGTCCAAACGGGGCGGGAAAGAGCACCACTATAAAATCTATACTTGGCCTTGTCATACCCGACAGCGGTGAGATAAAGGTCAACGACATAGATGTACTGAAGAATAGGAAAAAGGCCTTGAGACTCATGGCAGCCGTTCTTGAGGGCAATAGAAATGTTCATTGGAGGCTGAGCGTTAGGGAGAACATGATCTATTTCGGTGGCATGAGAGGGCTCGGTGGAAAGAGATTGAAAAGGCGAATGGAGGAGGTAGCGGAACTTCTCGGGATATCCGATAGGATGGATCAACTCGCTGGAAAATTGTCGCGGGGATATCAACAACGCCTTGCTATAGCGATCGCACTTTTGCCAGATACGCCTGTTGTCCTTTTGGATGAGCCAACACTTGGTCTGGATATAGAGAGCTCTATGGAGATAAGAAAAGTTATTAGGGAGCTTGCGAACGAGGAGAAACTTGTTCTCCTATCCACGCATGACATGAAGCTCGTGGAGCAGACAGCTGACAGGGTTATGATAATAAACCATGGGAGAGTAATTACATTGAGTGGGATAAACGAGATAATGGAAATGTTCAAACGAAGGGCATACAGAATTGTATTTGAGAACGGCATTTCCAATGAGCTAAAGGAGAAATTATCAACCTTTGGAAAATTCTCAGAAGATGGAGGAAAGGTAACTTTGAATGTTGAACTTAAATCTGCTGACAGGATATACGATCTCTTCGACATGTTGAAAGGAGAGAAACCTACCATTTCATCCATAGAGAACGAGGATATAGATTTCGAGGAAATATTCATGAAGATAGTGAGGGGGGATAAAAGTTGATACATCTCGTGCGTGGAACTTTTACCCGTGTTCTCGGTGAGATGAAAAGATACCTTTTGAATCTCCTTTCCTCTATAGTTATATTCCTGATAATATTCCTTCTCATAGCTTTTGGATTTAAAAGCTTTGGACAGGGGCAAAGCTTAACCTTCAAAAACACCGCTGTTGGATATTTCGTTTGGATGGCGATAATGATAAATTTGACAGACCTGTCTTGGACGATAATGAGCGACATGCAAAGGGGAATCGTTGAACAGGTTTTCATATCTCCCTTTGGGCCACTCATTGTTTACACCACATACGAACTCCTGGCACTCCTGATAGAGCTTCCCATAGCTTATCTGATGATGCTTCTCATATTCTCCATGGCCGGAATGAGTGTTGCAGTTCATCCTTCATTTTTCTATTTCTTGATACTGGCTATGCTCCAATCACTCGGTTTAGGATACATCTTAGCAGGGTTAACACTTAGGTACAAGAGAACACAAGCCCTTTTAAATCTCGCACAGTTTGCTGTTATAGGTCTCCTATTCATCGACACCAACAAATGGATAGAGGTACTCATTCCCATCACACCTTATTTCAAAGCGATGACAATAGCCTCTCAAAAGTTGGCACCTTCTTGGGAGTATTTCTTCATAACAACCATTGGAACAATTTTGTACATAACTTTTGGAGCTTTGATATTCTCTCTATTCTCAAGGATTACTCTAAAAAGGGGAGAACTTTCCATGTACTGATCATTTTCTTGGACCAAATATGGCTGTTCCTATTCTAACGAAAGTTGCTCCTTCCTCCACGGCAACTTCAAAGTCGTTGCTCATTCCCATTGAAAGCTCTTTAAGAGATGGATATTCCTTGGACAACTTGTCCCTTATTTCTCTCAGCCTTCTGAAAACCCATCTCACATCCTCGGGATTTCCCACCAATGGGGCCATTGTCATGAGACCTACAACCTCTATGTGCTCGTATTGCAATGCTTTCTCAAGAAAAATTCTTATCTCGTTTTCTCTTATTCCAGCTTTGCTCTCCTCTCCAGATATGTTCATTTCTATGAAAACCTTCAGTGTTTTTTTGATCTTTGATGCTCTTTTTTCGATCTCCTGGAGTTCCTCTTCTCTCCAAACTGAATGAACGTACTCAACTATCGGTAAGAAATATTTCACCTTGTTGGTTTGAATCCTTCCTATGAAATGCCATGTTATGTCCAAGTCTTGAAGATGTTGGGCCTTCTCACGAAGTTCCTGAGCTCTGTTTTCACCGAAGTTTCTCAAACCGAGTGAGAACCCTTCTCTAACCGCTGAGGCTGGAAAAGTTTTTGAAACCGCTACCAATGTTATCTCTTTTGGGTCTCTTCCAACTTTTCTTGCAGCACTTTCTATCCTTTTTAAGACCCTTTCAAGTCTATCTTTCACCTTTATCACCTAGCCTTTCAGATCTCTCCACAAACCCGTCT
>JALWTT010000006.1:585790-665518 GCA_027077795.1 Thermotogaceae bacterium
CTTTTAAGCTCGAGATTCAAATTGCTCAAGTACTCCCTCCCAATAGGAGTTATCCTGTAAACCTTTCTCGGAGGGCTTGTACTGGTATCCCATTCTGGTATCACAAATCCAGACGATTCGAGGGAAGCAAGTGTTCTGTAGACTGTACCCATATGACCGACTCCCAAGATTGGGAATCCCATTTCCCTCAATTCCGATGCTATCTCGTATCCATGCCGAGGTTTCTCCGCTATAAGAAGGAGGGAGAAAGCTGTGAGCCACCACCCCATACCACCGAATCCTCCCCCTCTTCCCATTCTCCGCATATTTTCACCTTCAAGAGATCCTTGCTCCAGGTGCTATTTCTCCTTCAACAGTTAGAAGTTTGAGCTCGCTGCCTTTCTTAGCTGCCAAAAGCATACCTTGGGATTCCACACCGAAGAGCTTCCTTGGCTTGAGATTTGCAACGATGATTACAAGTTTTCCCACGAGCTCCTCTGGGGTGTAATACTTGGCGAGGCCACCCACCAAGGTCCTCTTGCCAAGTTCTCCAACATCTATCTCCATCTCTATGAGTTTTTCAGACCCTTCTATTCTTCTCGCGCTTAAAATCTTTGCCACCCTCAGGTCTACTTTTGCGAACTCATCCGTGGTTATGATATTTTCCCCTTTCTCTTCCACTTCTTTCACCTCCGCTATTTTTTCAAACTTTTCCATTTCGATCTTCCTGAACAAGGGTTTACCATGAATCGCATGCACTCCTGATTTCAAGCTTCCCCAAAATTCCAAATGCCCTGGCTTGACCTCTTCGGGGAAGCCAAGTCTCTTGAAGACTTCTCTTGATGTATCCGGCATAACCGGCATTGTCATCATGGCTACTTTCAAGATGCCTTCCAGAGTGTTGTAAAGAACCGTCGCTAATCTTTCTTTCTCTCCTCTTTTTGCGAGCACCCAGGGTCTTTCTCTATCAAAATAGGTGTTCAAGAAAGCCACGTAGCCCCAAACTGCCTCCATCGCATCTGTAAGCCTAAGAGAATCCATTAAGTTTATGTAGGAATTCACAGTCTTTTTCGTTTTTTCCAAAAGCTTTTCATCCATCCCACCTGACTTAGATGGCTTTGGAACATGAGAGTCAAAATGCTTCTTCACCATAGCTAGAGTTCTATGAACTAGATTTCCGTAGTCGTTTGCTAGATCTGCATTGAGTCTTCTCACCAACTTTTCCTCAGAGAAATCCCCATCTTTTCCAAAAACAATGTCCCTGACCAGGTAATACCTCACCACATCATTTCCATACTTTCTGACAAATTCCCTTGGATCAACGGCATTTCCCAGGGATTTAGATATCTTCCGTCCATTGACCGTCAGCCAACCGTGTGCGAAAACTCTTTTGGGCAAATCGAGGCCAACTGACATCAACATGGCCGGCCATATCAGTGAGTGAAACCTGTTTATCTCCTTTCCTATGAGGTGAACATCTGCTGGCCAGTATTTTCTCATCCTATCATCGCTCTCTCTCCCATATCCTAGGGCGGAGACATAGTTTATAAGTGCGTCCACCCACACATATATAACATGCTCTTCATCCCCTGGAAATGGTATCCCCCACTTGAAAGTGGTCCGTGTTATCGATATGTCCTTGAGACCTTTCTCCAGTATTTTGAGCATCTCGTTTCTTCTGAACTCGGGTTCCACGAAGTCGGGATTCTCCTTGAATTGCTTCTTAAGAGCTTCATTATACCTTGATAACCTGAAGAAATAGTTTTCCTCTTCAACCCACTTTACCTCTCTTTTACAAACAGGGCACACCTTTTTTCCATCTATTTCCTCCACCTCGTCCTCATCGTAATAGGATTCACAGTGAACGCAGTACCATCCAGAGTATTTACCCTTGTAGATATCTCCATTTTCCATCATTTTCCTGACGAAGAAATTCACGGTCTGCTCATGTTCCGGATTGGTTGTTCTCACAAAATAATCATTGGTTATCTTCAGATCTTCCCACAGCTTCTCGAATTTCAATGCGAGCTCGTCACAGAACTCTTTGACATCCTTACCCTTTCTTCTGGCGGATTGAAGTATTTTTAACCCATGTTCATCGGTTCCGGTCAAGAAGAAGACATCATGTCCCATCATTCTCTTGTATCGGGCTATTATGTCCGCCATGATCGTGGTGTAAGCGCTTCCTATATGAGGCTCCGCATTTACATAATATATCGGTGTTGTTATGTAAAACTTCTTCAAGATCTGATCCCTCCTCGTTTTTTTCTAACCGTTTCAAATTATAACCCGCCTGTGTTCCTTGGTCGAGGATAAAGCGTGTGATAGAATTTAGGGAAAGTTTAAGCCATAACGAAGCGTTCTTCCATGCTCCTTCGAGGGGTGATCTGGTGAAAGCGCTCAGGCTTGAAAGAATCTTAAAGTTTCTCAGAAATAAGGGGTACGCTACTGTGAAAGAGCTGGCAGGTGATCTCGGTGTTTCGGAAGTAACGGTGAGAAGAGATCTCGAAGAGCTGAAGAAGCAAGGACTGGTTTATAGAAAACGAGGAGGAGTGTTTCTAAGAAGTTTGCATTACGAGTTGTCATTCTTCTCCAGGCTTGAGAGACAAAGGGAGGAAAAAATCAAAATAGCGGAGAAGGCGGTAAAACTGATTCAGAACGGGTGGACGATCTTTACAATGGGTGGAACAACGATATACTACCTTATACAAGCGCTTGATGATTCTCATATACAAAGCCTCACTGTGATAACCAATTCCATAACCACCGCATGGGCGGTTATAAATTTGAAGAAAGAATTTAATCTGATACACACGGGTGGAGCTGTGAGAAGGGGATCCTTTGAATGCGTGGGAGAGCAAGTAGCAGATGCAATCGATCACATCAAGTTCGACCTTGCTATTGTGGGAACCGATGGGATAGACCCGAAGGAAGGAATAACCGTTTCGAATTACAGTGAGAGTCTCCTCGCCAGAAGGATAAAGAGAAGGGCAAAAACAATGATGGTAGTCTCAGATTCGAGCAAGTTTGGGGTGATAAAACCTTACAAGGCTTTGGATATAAGCGAGCTAGATCTTTTGATAACCGATCCTGGAATTCCCGAGAGCTTTGCCAGATCACTTTCAAACTCCGGCGTTGAGCTTCATATAGCCTTGTAACCATCTCTGAAAGTTCCTGAGGTCAGTCATGACAACCACTGTACTTTCATTCACGACAACATGTGGTAGGTCACTTAAAATATCAGGAACACGAGCGTGAAATTTAAGGGTAATTGATCCTTTACCTATTTCGAGCTTTTTCACTTTGATCCTCAGCAAAGCCACCCTCGTTTTCGAGAGTTCCAGAAGATTTAGAACGGGAGTGGGCAGTTTTCCAAATCGATCCCGAAGCTCCTCTTTGATGTCATCCACATCGTTTAGACTGCCCACGAGTGAAAGCCGTCTGTATATTCTTAACCTTTCAAAGGGGTTCGATATGTAGCTCTCCGGTATGTGAACATCCCCGGGGTAACCTAGAATCTCCACATCAACTTCCCCAATTTTCTCTCCTCTGAACTTCCCGAGAGTTTCCCTGATCATCTCGACGTAGTACTTGTAGCCTATGGATTCTACGTGGCCAGATTGCTCCAGCCCTAACACGTCCCCATAGCCTCGAATTTCCATATCCTTTAATGCCACCTCTATTCCACTTCCAGCATCTGTCAGATTCTTGATTATTTCCAGACGTTTTAGAGCTTCCCTTGACGTACCGGGTGGGTACAACAGGTATGCGTATCCTTTGATCTGCCTTCTCCCCACCCTTCCACGGAGTTGATAGAGTTGGGAGAGTCCATACCTGTGAGCGTCATCAACTATGATCGTATTGGCCGTGCCGATATCCATCCCACTTTCAATCACCGTTGTACACAACAGTAGGTCAATTTCACCGGCGAGAAAACTCTCAACAGCTCTCTCCAGCTTCTTTTTGTCCATCCTTCCGTGGGCTACTGAAATTGAAATTTCAGGAAGAATTCTCTCTAAGCGCTCTTGAATCTTCTCGAGCTCCTCCACCCTGTTATGAACATATATCACCTGGCCACCCCTTGCGAGCTCCCTTAGAGTTGCCGCTCGGACGATTGAATCACTGTATGGAGCCACATTGACCACAACGGGTTTTCTACCCATGGGAGGTGTTCTTATCACGGATATGTCTTTCATGCCTGACAAAGCCATATGAAGGGTTCTGGGTATAGGGGTTGCACTCATTGAGAGGACATTTACCGAGAGTCGAAGTTTCTTCAATTTTTCCTTTTGTTCCACTCCAAATTTTTGTTCCTCATCGACTATGATCAAACCCAGGTCTGCGAATGATACATCTTTGGAAAGAAGCGCATGGGTTCCTATGATAACATCTGTCTTTCCTCTTTTTAAATTTTCCAGTATCTCTTTTCTCTCTCCTCCCTTTTTAGTAGAATCAAGCAGCTCGACACTGATTCCGAAATCCTCCAACCTATTCTTGAAAACCCTGTAGTGCTGGTTTGCCAGAACGACCGTTGGTGCTAGAACAGCCACTTGTTTTCCAGAGACCACCGTTCTGAAAGTTGCCCTCAATGCGACCTCTGTTTTCCCGTACCCTGAATCTCCACTAATCAGCCTGTCCATTGGCTTATCCGAGGCAAGATCCTCAAGTACCTCCTCTATGGCTTTGAGCTGATCTCTAGTCTCTATATGGGGAAATGTCTTAAAAAATCTCTCTTCAAGGTCTGGATCCCCCGGCAATGATATTCCCTTTACAGCTGATCGTTCTGCATACAGTTTCACCAATTCTTTAACCTTTGACTCTATGTCCTTCCTAACTCTTTTAACACGTCTTCGCCACTTACTTGATTTGAGGCTGTCGACCTCTCTTCTCTCAGTTCCTATGTATTTGTGGATTCTAGAGAGCCTATCCACGGGAACGTATAGAGACGCGTCAGAATATTGAAGCTTTACGAAATCTTTCTCTCCAAGAGCACTTTTGACCCTCTCAAGTCCCTCGAATTTTCCTATACCATAATCCTTGTGAACGACCAGATCCCCCAGTTGAAGATCCTCGACATCCACAATAGGAGTACTCTCTATCCTTTCACTTGTGACCTCGATTGCCCTACCTTTGACATCTATTTTCTTAACCTTTCCCACAATCTTCAAAATCTCTTCAATGGGGATTAAAGATCTTTTATAGATTTTCCATCCGTCCTTCGAGATTTCCCTCAATTCCCTCAGCTTCTTTTCGTGTTCATTTGTCACTTCCTCTATATTTGGTGAGAAAAACTCCGGATCTTTCAGATAATCGAAGATTGTCGAGGTGTCTCCCCTGTCAAATGGAAGTGTATCGAGGTTGGGATCCGAAGAGAAGTTTTCCGAAGCCGGCGTTATAGTCACAGACTCCAGTACTTCGATAGATCTCTGGGTAACGGGGTCGAATTCTCTTATATCTTCTATATCCTCATCGAATAGCTCAAACCTCACGGGATATTTTCCAAATGGTGTAAATATATCCAGTATATCTCCTCTGATCGAGAATTCACCAACGAATGTCACTTTGTCGACTCTGGTGTAGCCCATCTCGATCAGGTCAGAGGGAGATAGTGAGAAACTGTCAGATCTTCGGAATTTCCTGACCTTCGATCTGATTTTCTCAGGATTTGGTAAGAATCTCGATATCGCCGTTAAAGTGGTGACAAATCCCTCAATTTTTCCTTCCGCTATGGATATGAGAACCTTTATTCTCTCTGCTCTAACAGCTGAACTGTTTTCAGAAAATGGAAGGCCGTCGAAGTCTGGAAAGAGTGGCAAAGACAGCTCCGATGATATAGACTTTGCGAGTCGATCGTTTTTAACCAGTATTACTTTCATCCTCCAACTCCTCCGAGAAGAGTTTCCGAAATACCCCAACAGCCACTTTAACTATCTTCGGATCCCATTGAAACTTTTCGTTCTTTTCCAGGATTTCAAGCGCCGTTTTTATACTCAAGGCTTTTCTGTATGGCCTATCCGATGTCATAGCATCGAACGCATCAGCTACGGATATTATCCGCGATTCCAGAGGAATTTCCTCCCCTTTCAATCCATCTGGATATCCTCCTCCACCGTAGAATTCATGATGGTATCTGATGATTTTTGCTATGTGCTTGAAATTTTTAATCCTCTTGACCAATTCCTCTCCAAGAATAGGGTGCTTCGTTATTTCCTCATATTCATCCTTGGTTAACCTGGATGGTTTGTTCAAGATAGATCCTCGGATACCTATTTTGCCTATATCGTGTAGAAGGGCGGCTATTTCTATCGTCTCCAGCCTATCCCTTGAAAGCCCCATGGTTCTAGCTATGGCCATTGAGTAATTTGCTACCCGTCTTGAATGCCCTTTGGTATATGGATCCTTTAGTTCTATTGCATAGCTTAGAGCCTCTATGGTATCAAGGAGTGTGTTTTTTAAATCCTCATAGTATTTTATCCTCTGGAGGGCCATCGCTACTATCCTTGTGAAAATCCTCAGGATCTTGAGATCGTTTTGCGAGAAGGCGTTGATTTTAGCTCTATCGATCTCTATGACTCCCATAACGCCACTCTCAGTCCTAAGGGGAAGCGCAACAGCAGATCTGGAATTCTCGTTGCTCCAAACGTATATGTCATCTTCAAAGACGTTTCCCAATATGTATTCCTCTCCCTTCTCCAGGACATACCTCATTATTCCCCTTTCTCCAAGATACTCCACTTCGATCTCATTGCTACCTTTGTTTATGTATTTCACAGGGAAAGAGTGCTCTGAAAAATCCTCCCTCCATCCCAGCGCCACCGTGGTCGTGTCATCGAACAGATCAAACATATGCCAAAGAAGAACTTCTTCCACTTTTTCTCTACCATTTACGAGAAGAATCATATCAAGCAGGTCTAAGACCTTCGACATGGATATGTTGTTTTTCTCCAGAGATTTGTAATTTTCATGGGAGCGGATCAGTATATCGCCGATTGTGGATATGATCTCAAAGAATCTCTTCTCATCCTCAGAGAAAACTTCTTCGTGAGGGTAAAAGAGTTTCATGATGAATCCTCCCATATAAATGCTCAGAGAGAATTCCCCTGTTTTTCCTTTCCTTCTCACCATGCCGCTGGGCTCTATGATTTCGTATCCTATAGGAGCAGTTCTCAAAGTGCTCGATATGACGCTATATATATCATCCAGAATCCTATCTGAATTCTCCCTTATGTCAGCACTTCTTATGAAGTTCAAGAAGTTTAGGATGCTTCTGTCTAGTCTGGATATATCTCCGTAGACTTCAGACAACTTTTCATTCAGTGTCAAGAGCTCTTCATTCATCGCTGATAGCTCTTCATTCGCAGCATTCAGATTCTCAGTCTTGCTGATGATTTCCCTCTCCATAGTAGATGCCCACGTGGTGTTGTTCACCCAGAAACCGAAAATCAATGTTCCGGATATCAGCATCAGCATCAACAGGATTCTATATATGAAATACCACTGGTATTTCACTATGGCGTTTTTATACAAAACCACGATTTCGTACCCATTCCCTATGACTTTCAGTGTATTTCTCTCTTTTTCTAAATCAGAAAGCTTTTTGGGTTTTCCAAAGGAAAGTACCTTTCCTTTGCTGAATATGTAAATCCCATCAACAAACGAGGGTCTCCCTTTTCCAAAAGCCAGGCTCTTGAAATGCTCATCTTTTAGGATATCTCTTAGGCTCCTCTCATCGATGACTGCCATTATCTCCGATTTGTACATTTTCAGGTGCGTTCTCATGTCTTTATCAACGGCCTTGATGAGGTTGCCAATAGTGCTCGATGCAAAGATCATGAGTATCAATCCAGCTATGATGACGGTTAAAATCGATGTGATGATCCTCACTTTTCTCGCAAAAAGTATCTTTTCGTTTCCAAGGATCCGCAGAAAATGCCTTCGAACCGATACCACCACAGAAGAAAATAAGAGGATTGGATAGACCGTTATGAAAACACTTTCAGGGAGAAACATCGTCAAGGCGGAGAGAGCTAAGATGATCTCAGCTACCCCACTTGTGGAAGATGTAAACGATACAAGAATGGAAACTCCTACGATATCAAAAGGATAAGGATCTCCGTACAAGCTGAGCCCCTTTACATAGAGATAAAGTGATGCGGATCCTATCCCGACCAACAGACTGGGAACAGAGATGCCCAAAGTATTTCCCTTCCTTGACAGTATCGATGCAGCTTTGGCGAGGATTATATAACCTATGAGATTGGTGAACGAGAGGTTCCCAACTATCTGAACAAATGCGAGAACTGGAAACAATAGCCAGAGCCCTGTTATCCAATCACTCACTTCTTCACACGCGGGTGCTGCGAATACCTTTAACCCTATGCTTGGTATGAGCAACGGTAGGTATGTCATGAAAAATTGGCTTAATCTTTTAATTTCTTCCACGCTATCTACCACCAAAGGCCGAGATAAGTTTCATCACAACGCTTCCCAGGGTGATAACGATCAAGAGCATCACCAGCGACAGTACTAGCATTCTTGCCTTTCTGATCATTTGTCCAGATATCCCAGGAACGGTAGGTTCCTGAACCGTTCGTCGTAATCCAACCCGTACCCAAGGAGGAATTGATCTTGGAGTTCAAAAGCCACAAAATCCGCATCTATTCCGTGATCATGAGCGGTCTTTTCAGCCAAGGCCGCTATTCTGATATCTCTTGGTCTGTATTTCTTCAGATACTTCATGAGGTATCTCAGAGTTAGCCCTGTGTCAATAACATCTTCAACTATCAAGAGGTACTTATCTTCGAGATCTTCATCTAACCAAGATTTAACCCTTATTCTGCCTGTTGAATCCGTTCCAGAATAGCTTGTAACATGCACAAACGAATAAACGACATCGAGATCTATGTTTAGGACAAGTTCTGTAAAAAAGTGGATAGCTCCTTTGAGTATACATACGGTATGTATAATATCGGTCTTGTCTTTGTAAAAATTTGTTATCTCCTTTCCCAATTTCCTTGCAGCTTCTCGTATCTCGTCGAGACTGTAGAGAACTTTTATATCCTCACGCTCGATCTTCAAAGAAATCACCCCTCGATATTTTTTCTCTAAACTCTGCTTCTTGGAGTTTCAAGATTATCTCATCGAGGCTTCCCTCTAGGATTTCCTCCAACCTATGACTGGTGTAATTTATCCTGTGATCTGTTACCCTGTTCTGTGGAAAGTTGTACGTTCTGATCTTCTCACTCCTATCTCCACTCCCTATTTGACTCTTCCGAAGGTCGTCTATCTCCGACTTCTTCTTGATGTGTTCAAGCTCATAAAGCTTGGCTCTGAGAATCCGCATAGCCATCTCTTTGTTCTGATGTTGAGATCTTTCTGTTTGAATTGAAACCACTATCCCAGTTGGGATATGCGTTATCCTGACCGCAGACTCGGTTTTGTTGACATATTGTCCTCCGTGTCCAGAAGCTTTGAATGTCTCTATCCTAAGGTCCTTTGGATCGATGATCACTTCTACATCTTCAACCTCTGGAAGAACGGCTACTGTGGCCGTTGATGTATGAATCCTCCCCCCAGATTCCGTTTGTGGGATTCTCTGAACCCTATGGACTCCTCTCTCATATTTCAAAAACTTATGGGCATCTTTTCCCTTTACAAAGAAAATGATTTCCTTGTATCCGCCTAGATCTGTCCTGTGAGAATCTACAATTTCCACTTTCCATCCTTTTCTATCTGCATACCTACTGTACATTCTGAAAAGATCGGCTGCAAAAAGCGCGGCCTCTTCTCCTCCAGCAGCTGCTCTTATTTCCATAATCACACCAACTGGATGTTCTGAAGGTGTCAGAAGCGAGATAATTTCGGATATCTTCTCCTCTATCTTCAGTTCTGTCTTCTCGATTTCTTCAACTGCGGCTGGTTCCTCTTTGGCTATCTCTTTCCAAAGTTCGAGGTCCTCCATTAGAAAATCTATATCTTCTTTTAAATTGACCGCTTCCTTCAATCTCGAATACCTTTTAGAAAGCTCTGCTATTTCTCTAGAATCAGTCGCTGAGGACAGCCTCTCCTCAACCTCAATGAGTTTTTTTCTGATCTTTGGCATAATCTCCTCTATAATATCTATCAAAGTTTTCTCATCACCTCCTCAGGGGCCCTGGCATAATCTAGAACTGCTTGTCTGTCTATGATCCCCTTTTTGTAAAGGTTCACGAGAGCATCATCAAAAAGAATCATTCCATACCTTGCCCCTGCCTGAATTATCCCATCGAGCTGGTGCAATTTCCCCTCCCTTATGAGATTTGCAACTGCTGGAGTCCCTATCATTATCTCCTGAACTGCCACCATTCCTCCTCCAACCTTTGGTAAAAGACGTTGATATATAACAGCTCTGAGAGTGTTCGCGAGCTGAAGTGAGATCTGTCTTTGTTGATGAGCTGGAAAGACGTCTATGATCCTTTCAGGGGCTGTTGCAGCGGAGTTAGTATGAACGGTTGCAAAAACTATATGCCCTGTTTCCGCGGAAGTGAGAGCCAATGACATGGTTTCGAGATCTCTCATCTCTCCGACCAGTATCACATCGGGATCCTGCCTTAAGGCATATTTCAATCCATCTGTGAAGGACATTGTGTCTTTCCCAAGTTCTCTCTGGTGAATTATGGATTTCTTGTTATCGAATATGTATTCTATTGGATCCTCTATGGTTATTATGTGATATGGATAATTTTCGTTCAGGTAATCTATCATCGCTGCAATGGTCGTGGACTTTCCGCTTCCAGTGGGACCGGTTACAATTATCAGTCCATAGTCTTGATCAGCTATGTCCTTTATTATACCTGGAAGTCCAAGTTCATCTATCGACCTTATCTTCCTCGGGATCAGCCTCAGTGCAAGTGCTGGCTTACTTCTTTCGTAAAAAAAGTTTCCCCTTATCCTTATCTGGCCCGCCACCGTGAAAGAGAAATCTATTTCCCTCTTCTTTGGATCAAATTCCATCCCTATTTCTTCAAAGAGATCCCTGACCGCTCTCTCTATATCCTCTCCTTTCACTTCGCCGTACTCTTCTTGTGGAACAAGCTCTCCATCAATTCTGAAGTGTGGTACTATACCGTGAGATAGATGGATGTCGGTAGCACGAAGAGAATGAGCTTGAACGATCAGTGGCCTCAGATCCATATTATCACCTCTCCTCAATCTTAAAATACTGTCACGGTTTAGTCAAAGGATCATGAACATGCAGAGGAGCATTCCAAGGGTGAGGAACAGGAGCCCATACATGAAGAATCTCAGTAGAAAGCCTTTGGCGTTTGGATAACGCGATCTGTAAAACTTGTATGAGATCAAGTTTGCCAAGGAGCTTACGATGCTCCCAAATCCTCCAACGTTCACTCCACACAACAAGGCTCTCCAATCTCCTGTGAAATCAGCGAAGAACAGGGCGCTTGGAACATTGCTCATCACCTGACTGCTGAGAGCGGAATAGAGGAAAACCTCTCTTGCATTGATAAGGGTTATCTTCATGATATTCATGAGGTTATCTGTGATCCCGAAGAACAGGAAAAACGTACCTATCAGAAAGTAATCCACTATCAAACTTTTTCTGTCAAAAACAGCGGCGTATGCCAAAGGAACGGCACCAATCCAGAGTGGAAGAACTCGCAAAGTTGATAAAACGAAAAGGGTGAAAAAAAACAAGTATATTAGAGTTTTTCCATGCGGTCTTTTCAGTCCTATAGATACAGGGGAATTTGAACTCACCCTGAAACTCAAGGCAAGGGCCAAAGCTGTAGAGAAAAGACTAACAGGTGCAATGGCCATCATGAATTCCATTGGATGGAGATTGTAGTGAAAGTATATGAATATATTCTGAGGGTTTCCGAAGGGCGTTAGAGATGAAGCCCCATTTGCCACCAGGGTTTCGAGTATCACCAGCGTTTCAACTTCCCGGATGTCAATCGCCAGCGTCAGAGGGACCATTATGAAAAGAGCCACATCGTTTGTCACAAGCATGGATAACACAGCTGTTAGAATAAGGAGCTTTTGGGGCAGAAACTTACTATGTGAAATCACAGAGGATACACCTGTGAAAAATCCACCTCTTTCGAGTCCCTTTACTGAAACTAAAAAGACAAGCAATATGTACAAAATCTTGAAATCCTTTAAATCATAGTGAGGCAAACGCTCTGAAATCAAACTGGTTATGCCAAGGGCAAAAGCCGATCCCCAGAACAGCCACTCTTTAAGAGCTCTTTCCACGAATTTTCCTCTCACAATCTGCATCTCCTTGTATGAATTGGTCCGGGCCTCTGCTGAAAAGTGTCAGCAGGATTGCCCCGAGCATCATCACCACACCCATAGTCAGGAAGAGGACATCATAGGAAATGCTGGCTAAGATTCCAGCGACGATTGGTCCAAGCATGAAACCAATTTGTCTGGATGAGTTGAGAATTCCCAAAGCTTGGGCTCTTTCCCACCTATTCGTGGATTTGGATACGAAAAGGGCTGTCCCATTTATGAACGCCCCGAAAGCCAATCCCAAAAGTCCATAGGCGATGGATACATCTAGTAAACTTTTTCCGATTAGGAGTGTAAAAGCCACCGCAGCTGACAGAATTACTCCTAAGATTGCCAGAGTTTTTGGCCCTATCTTCTCTGCAACTTTTCCAAAAAAGATATGCGAAGGTGTTTGGATTACAGGATTTATGGCACTCACAAACCCCACCGTGGATTTCTCAAGTCCGAGCTTTTCCGTAAGGTAGATAGCCACTAAAGACGCAGTCCCTGATATTCCAAATTGCCTCATGAAAGCCGCTGTATAGACAGACCATAGTCCGTTCCTAGCCATTATGCTCCTCAAAGCTTTTTTCTTTTTCTCCTTTCCTGATTCCTCCGAGTTTCTCGCTGCCTCTTTAATCAGGAACACGGGAATAACGCTAATCCATGCCAGGGTGACGAGGAAAAGCATGCTACTTTTGACATTGAAGAACAGGAGAAGAGTTCCCACCATCAGTCTTCCGAAAAGCATTCCCAGAGAATTCGACGAGTTCAAGAAAGAGAGTTCCCTAGCTTGAGATGATTTTCGTGAAGAGTACTCCGTGCTTAAAGCCATTGCGACTGGATTGAACCCACTTGAAAAGACAGCAACCGCAGCTGCTATTGATATCAAACCAATTGGTGAACGAGAAAAAGGATAAAATGCTGTAAAAATGGCCGCACCTATTGAAGTTACTATGAGAATCTTCTTTCTGTTCTTTTTCCTATCAGACATTGATCCCCAAACGGAGGACATTACAGCCGAGGTTCCACCTCTAACAGAAGATATCAAGCTGACAAGGAAAAGAGGAGCTCCCAGTTCCCTCATTCTAAACTGCAGGAGGAGCCCCATACCTAACCTGCTTGTAAACTGTAGAGTAGCTGTAATCAGCAATGGAAACCTCTGAGATCCTTTCATTTCCCTACAATCCTATCATAAGGGTTGAAAGTTTTCCATTTGAACTTCTTGCCCACTTAGTGCTTCGAATTGACAGAGGTGCAGGTTTGCTGCATAAATAGTTTGGAGGTGAAAAACTGTGAAAGTGGGCTTTGTGGGACTCGCTGGAAGACCAAATGTTGGAAAGTCCAGTTTGATAAACGCCATATTTGGAAGAAAGGTGGTCATAGTCACAGACAAGCCTCAAACTACGCGAAACAGGATAAATGTCATATACAGCGATAGTGATAGTCAAATAATCTTTGTGGACACTCCAGGTGTACACAAGCCTCTTCACAGGTTTGGAGAGTTCATGCTTAAAGCCGCTACAGTTGCTCTCAAAGGTGTGGATATAGTTCTCTTTGTGCTGGATGCCGAGAGAGGGTTTGGGGAACCTGAGAGGAACGTGGTTGACATGGTGAACAGATCTCACTCGAAAACCATATTGGATGTGAACAAGATTGATCTCGTGGATAGAGAAAGAGCAGACAGAGTTCTAGAAAGGGTTTCGAAGGAAGTGAAAAACGTAATTGGAATGGTTTTAACATCTGTTAAGACAGGTGAAGGCATCGCAGAGCTCCTGAACCTCATAAAAGAGAACTTGGAGGAAGGTCAGAAGTTCTATCCAGATGATATGATAACGGACAGGCCATTCTCTTTCATGGTGGCTGAACTCATAAGGGAGAAAATATTTCATTTAATGAGGGAGGAGGTACCACATTCCACAGCTGTCATAGTGGAAGAGGTCAAGGAGAGAGAAAACGGTATGATTTATGTGAGAGCCACAATATATGTTGAAAGAAAATCTCAAAAGGGTATATTAATAGGCAAAGGTGGTCAGATGATAAAAAAGATAGGTATGTTGGCAAGAAAAGAAGTAGAGTTTATCACTGGAAGAAAGATTTTCTTAGACTTGTTCGTCAAGGTCAAGGAGAAATGGAGAGAAAAAGATTTCATAATACTCAATGAAATAGGTATGAAGGATGAAATAAAGTAAAGGAGGTGTTAGCATGCCAATGTATAGGTACGTATGCGAGAATTGCGGAAATGAGAAAGTTGTCTTTCATGGCATGAATGAGACCCCGGTTGTTGTGTGTGACAAATGTGGGTCCATCATGAAGAGAGCGATTGGGAGAGTGGGAGTTATCTTCAAGGGGACTGGATTTTATTCCACGGATCACAGGAAAAGCTCTGAAAGCGGGAGTGAAAAGAGCAAGCAAACAGAAAAGGAGGGTGCAAAAGTTTGACCCCGCCTACGGCGAGGATTTTCACAAGGAGGCGTTTTGATTGAGGATAAACCCGCTTGGGGATAAGGACATAGAGGGTAGCAGGAAAGTTGAGGAAAAGAAAAAATCTTCAAAAAAGAGAAGAAAGTATCGCAAAGCTGTGGAAGAAAAGAGTTTTTTTGAAGTGCTGGACGACACAGAAATCGAGGAGCTTGAGAAGAATCTTCAAGAGATAGTAGAAGGGATAATAAAAGCTGGGAACGAGCTCTCTAGATCTCCGACTCCCAGAAATTTGGATATTTATAAGGAAAAAATCAAGAGGTTTTTAAAATTGATAGGGAGGAAACTCTACAGGATTTCGGGGAAAATGGACCTTGAAAGCGGTAGCCCGAAAATTCACGTGGTTGTGGAGAAGGTAAATGAAAAACTCGAAGAAATAGCCGATGCTCTATTTTCATCGGAGAAGCCCACTTTAAACATAGCCGCTAGGGTGGGGGAAATAAACGGTTTGATATTAGATCTCTTGAAGTGAGGTGATCTTCCATGAATTTTGGTATAGACGAGATAAAGGAAATCATGAAAAAGGAAAATGTTCAGTTCGTTAGGTTACAGTTCACCGACATAAATGGGGTTGTCAAGAATGTCGAAATACCTGCAGCTGAGCTTCTGGAAGTGGCAAAAGTTGGGATGATGTTCGATGGATCTTCGATAGAGGGATTCGTCAGGATTGAAGAATCCGATATGTACTTGGTTCCAGACCTTTCAACATTTGTGATTCTTCCGTGGACCAGTGACGGAGTTAAAAGCGCCAGGGTTATATGTGATGTTTACACGCCTGATGGAAACCAGTTTGAAGGAGACCCGAGGTACAGGCTAAAGCTTGTTGCAAAAAAAGCTGAGGAAATGGGATTCAAGGCTTTCGCCGGGCCGGAAATGGAATTTTTCATAGTTCCGATGGAGGATAGCAAGCCTATCTTCAAGTATCTGGACTCTGGGAGCTATTTTGACCAGCTTCCACTGAGTGTTGCGGAGAGGGTCAGACGAGACGTTGCAGTTGCTCTCTTCCACATGGGGATAAACATAGAGGCCGCACATCATGAAGTTGCCCCTTCTCAACACGAGATAGATTTTCGATACGACGAGGTGGTGAAAACCGCTGACAACGCTCAAACCGTCAAGTTGGTTATAAAGACCATGGCAATATTTCATGGATTGTACGCCACATTCATGCCAAAACCTTTTCTAGGTGTGAACGGCTCTGGAATGCACACCCACATGAGTCTGTTCAGAGACGGAGAGAACGCATTCTACGATTCAAACGATCCAAATGGACTTTCTAAAACACTTAAGATGTTCGTTGCAGGGCTTTTAAAACATGCTAGGGAGATCACCGCGATTACCAATCCGACTGTGAATTCTTACAAAAGGTTAGTGCCAGGATACGAGGCACCGGTCAACGTTGCCTGGTCCCTTGGAAACAGGAGTACTCTTATAAGGGTCCCGAAGTCCAGAGGAAAGGGGACGAGAATAGAATACAGAGCTCCTGATCCGTCTTCCAACATATACCTGGCATTTGCCGTTATGCTTGCAGCTGGTTTGGATGGAATAGAGAGTAATCTCACACCTCCATTGCCGATAGACGAGAACATATACAAGATGAGCAACGAAGATAGAGAAAAACACGGAATAATTTCCCTTCCTTCGAGTTTGAAAGAGGCATTGGAGGAAGCTAAAAGTAGTGAACTCGTAAGGGAGGTCTTGGGAGAGCACATCTTTGAAAAGTTCATAGAATCGAAGGAGAGAGAATGGAAAGAATATTCCACATTTGTCAGTGAGTGGGAAAAGCAGCGCTATTTCTGGGTGTAATTTAGGAGTCTTATCCAGGGTTTATAAAACTCAGGTGGATCACCGTACTTCAGGAAGTTTAGAAGTGATATCAGGAAATCGCTACCCCTTTTGGGTAAACTTGATGGTATTTTTTCGAAAGCCCTAGAGATCCTTAGGGATAATTCCCAATCAAGGTCCTGGATCTCTGGAACGATATTCTCAATAAGCTCGTCCGGATCGACCTGTCCTTTCTTGGATGACATTTGAATGGCCCTTAGAATAGCTCGAGTCACTCCCATCATAACCCCACTTCCATAAATCGCTACGGAAAACTCGATAGCCCTTTTTTCCATGTCAACGAAGCTTTCCTTTCCAAGGATATAAGCAGCTGCTAGGTCCAGAAGCTGAACAGTGTCTACATCACTACCCTTTGGAACATATCCCTTTAAGATAGCTTTAACCCTCTCTCCAAGCTTTCCTTCGATCTCGAGGCTATCTAAGACACATATGAGATCCTCACATTCGGAGATACCGATAGCCAGCTCACCTATCTCTCCCAAGTTTCTCAGATCGAACCTTGAAACGGATCTCACATACTCAAGAAGAAAACTAGCCTCATCTTTCAAATCGCTTTCCAGAAGATCTTTGAGAATTTCCTCAGTTTTTTTCCTATCCACGAAGGCCATACTTCTTGCGAGGTTGTGTTTCACCACGTCATCTTTTGACAATTCAAGTGCCCTCTCGAGTCTTTCAACTGATTCCTCGAAAAGGCCAAGCTCTCTCATGACGATTCCAAGCTCGTTGAGGATCATAGGATCATCTGGTAAGGTTTTTTCCATATCTAGTAACAACTCTAGCGCCTCAAAGTGCTTGCCAAGCTTTGTGAATGTAAATGCAAGGTTGAACTTCGCGTCGTGATAATCTGGGGAAATCTCAAGGGCTTCCTTGAAAAATTCCTCAGCTTTTTTGAAATTTTGCAAGGAGTTCTCTATAACCCCCAATCTGTTGTACACATCTGGAAGTCTTTTATCCTTCCTCAGGGCGGTTTCATACATCTTTATGGCACTTGCCAAATCTCCCTTGCTCAGATAAACGTCTCCCAGTTTCACATAAGGTAGCGGGAAATCAGGATCTTTTTCTGCAGCTTTCAGAAACTCTGTTTCGGCGTCATCGTATTCCCCATCTCTCATGTACATCCTTCCAAGCTCATAATGAGCCAAAGAAAATCTTTGATTCATGGAGGAAGCTATCTTGAACTCTATTTCCGCCTCCTTCTCATCACTTGTTTCTCTTAAAAGTATTCCCCTGTAAAAGTGATATCTGTAATCTTCACCGAGCGTTTTCGCCTTCTCAAGAACCTTTTCCGCTTCTACATATTTCTTTTCGCTTAGCAGCTCCTTGAACTTTTCGTAGTAGAAATACTGAAGGTAAGTTGAATAGTATTCTTTATCGTCCCTATTCAAGAAAACTTGTGCCTCCAAGCCTCTTATTATCACATCGAGTGGTATCCTGTCCTCTTCCGCTATAGAAGAGATATCCTCAGCGAGGATAGGGAGCTTCAAAGGAAGGTTGTTCATCTTTGCTACTTCGGGTTTTATTGGAAGATAAACTATTACCTTCATTCTACACTTATGAGGAACGGATAGTGAGGTTGCCCGCCCTCGTAAACCTCCACTTCTAAGTCTGAAAATCTCTCAGATATCAGTTTTTCGATTTTCTTGAGGTCTTCTTCTTTGTAATCAGACCCGGTGAATATCGAAATTACCTCTTTATCCTCCATACCTATCTTTCTCAGAGCTTCGTCCAGGGCCTTGGTTATATCGAACGAATGAGCTATCAATTTTTTTCTCTCGAATACCAAGTATTCCCCGACTTTTATCTTTCTCTTTCCAATTCTCGCGTTTCTCACAGCCACCGTTATGGATAACGGTACAACATAACCTATGGCTTCTTCAAAGTTTTTTTCAATCTCCTTCAATTCCATCTCCGGGTCGTAGTTAATCAGAGCGGCTATGCACTCCTGAAATGTAACGGTCGGAACAACATGAACATCACTTTCGGAATCTTGCGCAGCCTGCTGAGCAGCTAGTATTATGTTTGGATTGTTTGGAAAAACAAACACGTGATCAGCATTAACGGTCTTTATAGCTTTTCCTATATCCGCTGTTGACGGATTCATCGTTTGCCCACCCTTGACGATCTCGTCAACACCTAGACTTCTCATGATCTTCGATAGTCCTTCCCCAGCGGATACAGCCACTATGGCTATCCTCTTCCTGTCCTTTGATCCCATGATGATATGCTCATGCTGGATCTTCATGTTATCTATTTTGGACTTCAGAAGCTCTCCCCTTTTGAGAAGCTCTTCCAAGACCATTCCAGGGTTGTTAGTGTGAACATGAATCTTTAAAACGTCATCTTGTGCTACAACTACAACAGAATCCCCCATATTTTCCAAAAATTCTTTGATATCCGGGTAATGCTTAATGGCGTTTCCATCTTTCACCTTGATTATGTACTCAGTACAGTACTGATACGGAATATCTTCAAACGCTATTTCAGGGGCTTCTTCAACATAGGACTGGGATACTTCATCGAGGGATACCTGGGTATCCCCATCAACAGCCTTCTTCATCCCTTCAAACAGGTAATACAATCCCTTTGCACCTGCATCGACAACCCCGGCATCTCTTAACTTTTTGAGCAACTTCGGTGTTATCCTAACCGCATCGTTCGTTACCTCTAGTATCCAGTCCATGAGTTCTTCGAAGTTGTCCACCTCCATTATCTCCGGAGACCTCTCATATATGAGCCTCATAGCTGTTAATATGGTTCCTTCAACCGGTTTCATAACGGCACTGTAAGCGATATCTTTAGATTTTCTGAGCATTTCAACAAACATTTTGGGTGTTATGACATTTCCACTCGGAAATCCCTCGACGAATCCTCTGACTATCTGTGAAAGTATGACTCCAGAGTTTCCTCTGGCTCCCATCAACGTACCGTCTTTTGCAGCCTTTAAAATATCTGCTAAATTGTTTTCATCTGCTTTGTCTATGTAGTTACAACCTTCGAGCATTGTCGCTACCATGTTCGATCCCGTATCTCCGTCAGGAACAGGGAAAACATTGAGGGCATTTATCTCACCTTTGTGTTTGAGGAGGTTTTCGGTGGCTTTCTTGAACATGATCTTGAACATTTTCCCATCCACTTCTTTCAACATTGGGGATCACCTCACTCCGATGATGTAAATATTCACGGTTACCTCCTCTGCACCGGCGAGTTCTTTTAACTTGTACTTTATGTTGTCGATGGTGTTTTTCGCGACTTCCGGGATCTTCACACCGTATTCAACCTCAAGATACACCTCTACGAATACCGATTTGTCACCTGTCTCTTCTATGTGAATCTTCTCTTCTTCTTTCCCCAAGATTTTCCCCAAGCTTATAGGAGAGTTTGACTCTATGTTAACAGGCCCGTAACTTTCACTGACGGCTAAATACACAAGCTTCTTTATAGCGTGCATCCCAACTTCAAGTTCTCCGTATTTGAGGGGAATCTTCATTTCATCACCTCCTAACGTAATTGAATGATACCATATGAAACCCAGCAGTGTTTTCAACTTATGATGTATAATCCAATTGGGAGGGGTTGGATTGAGATCTTCATGCAGAGTTTTAACTCTGTTGATTTTAGCCACAAGCTTTCTTTTCTCCATAACTTTGAAAACCACATTCCAACTTGCTCCCCCTAAATACATGGAAGAGAATGGAAAACCTGCTGGAATCGGGTATGAAGTGTTCAGAAGTCTTCAAAATGTTCTGAAAGGTCAGGGTGTAAACCTCGTTTGGGATGGAAATTTTCGAAATATGAGGGAGATACAGAAGATGCTATCCAGCTGTAGCATGGACTTCTTCATAGGTATGGCCAGGACCAAACAAAGGATGAGTGAATACCGTTTTTCCTCTTACCCGGTTTACTCGTTAGGGTACACTATGCTAACCAGAAAAGGCGAGAAAAGGCCGACCAAAGTAGCGGTTGTGAGTGGAACAAAAACGGAAAAGCTTTTAGGAAAGGTGGTTCTTGAAAAAAGCGTCAGAGTACTTCAAGTGAAGAACGTGGAGGAGGCTCTCGAATATTTGAGGTCGGGAAAAGTCGATTCCGTGTTCTACAATTCCATGTCGCTTGGCTATTTTTATACGAGGAATCGAAATGCGTATAGCATCGGTCAGGGTTCTGGGAAGTACTACCAGTTCATCGTATTCTCAAAATGCGTCCCGAGAGGGATTATTCAGATGGTTGATAAAGCTCTGATGAAGGTGCTAAAAGCAGGTCTCGTTGAAAGGGCAATAGCGAGATACGGGATTTGGGATTATGTTAAGCCAGGGAATTACTTAACCTTTGCCAGCATAGACCAACCACCATACGAGTTCACAAGCAACGGAAAATGGTTCGGGATAGATGCCGAGGTTGTTCAGAAGATATTCAAGGACATGGGGTTCGAAGTTTTCATAGATAAAATGAGTTGGATGAGAACTTTGAAATCCTTGGAACTGGGAGTGCTTGATGGAACGTTTTCTATCTCAGCTACCGAGGAGAGGAGAAAATACTTGTATTTCTCCCCAGCTCCTTTGAGCGTTGGTATAGATGGATTCCTTTATAGAAAAGATAGGCTCAAGCCTAGCAATCTATACGTTCCTATGGGATTCACATGTGGGTATGTTCCAGGTCATGTTTACAGTGAGGTCCTAAATAGTGAAACTCTGCTTCATTTGATTCCCATGCCAAACGATGAAATAGGTGTGAGAGCAGTCGTTGCGGGAAGGTTAGATCTTTACGCGGTAAACAAGTTCGTGGGGATGTACTACCTCAGAGAGCTCAACGCTCTCAATGAAGTGGGCTTTTTCCCAGCTTTTGGGAAGAGATACTACTACTTGGCTCTTTCAAAAGTTGACAGCTGGCACAAGGAAATCCTGGAAGATTTCTCAAAGAGGTTTGAGAAGTTCAAGCTCACAAAAGAGTACCGGCAGATCTTGGATAAGTACCACATAAATTACGAGGATATCTGGAAAATGTAGATTTCCTTGTAAACTTCAGGTAGAACGTTCAAAGCTTCCTTTACAACATCTGGATCAAACTGCTTTCCTTCCTGCTTTTTGATTTCTCTAAGAGCTTCTGGAAGGGAAATGCCTTTTCTATATGCCCTATCGGATGTCATAGCGTCAAAAGCATCCGCCATACTCACCACTCTCACTTCTGGCGGAATCTGATCCCCCTTCAATTTATCGGGATATCCTTTTCCATCCCATCTCTCGTGATGGTTCCTCACGATAGACCTGATGCCTTCTAGCCAGGGATACTCCTTTATCATCTCTTCTCCAACTACTGGATGCCTTCTGATAATCTCGAATTCTGAAGGGGACAATCTTGACGGTTTCAGTAATATATGCTCTGGAACAGCGAGTTTCCCGATGTCGTGGACCATGGATCCCCAGAAGATCCTATCGATGTCCTTCTCACTGAAGCCTATCTCCTTTGCCAAGGTCACAGCATATTTCGCTACTCTTTCGGAATGCCCAACTGTGTAGGGATCTCTAGCCTCCATAGCCTTCACCATCGCCAGAATTATTTCCCTCTGATAACCTCTTTCTCTTTCCTGATAGAGCTTCATGGTAGCGAAAATCGAGGCAATTCTAGCGAAGACTTTGACTATCTTTAAGTCACCTTCCGTGGGCTCGATGTCTAGAGAGGAATCTAGGAAGAAACCTCCCACTATTCTCCCTTCCACATTTATTCCCACTGCTATCGTCTTTCTTATTCTATTTGTTCCAGCTGATTTGAGAACCTTGAGCTCTTCCCCAGAGAGGAACTCGTTATCCCACTCGTAGATTCTCTCTATCACAACAGGATTTCTTCCTTTGGGGATCAGAACCCTATCGGGGGGGATCTTTACCTGACTGAGATCTTCCTTGAATCCCGTCCACGCGACATACCTATAACTTCCGTCCTTGTCCTCCATGATGACACTTCCCATATCAAACCCAGGGACTAGGACTAACGCAGCTTGGAGGAGTTTCTTCATGAAACCCTCTACACTCATTCTGAGCCTCAGATCGGATAAAAAGTCTAGAGCTTCATTGAGTAATCCACTTGCAGTCTCCTTGAATTCCACCATCTCCCCTGTCTATCTCAAGTCGCTATTTTACCACCTAGAGATGCAAAAGTTTGAGGCGGAGGAGAAGGTGGGAAATTGAAACATAGGCTCCAAGTATGGCATGAAATGTTAACAAGAGCAGGGGAATCCCCGCTCTTTTGTGAACTTACATGAGATGAACAACCAAACCGCTATAAAGCTTTGGATGAAACCATGTGGACTTTGGAGGGACGACTAATCCTTTGTCCGCTACCTTCATGATCGCTTCAACAGGGGTAGGATAAAGAGAAAACCCTACTTTCCATCCTTTTTCATCCACATATCTCACAAGTTCACCCAAGCCTGTCACCGCCGGAACGAAGTCGATCCTTGGGTCTGTCCTTGGGTTTTCCACTCCGAGAATAGGTGAAAGGACATCATCCTGAAGTATGGAAACATCAAAACCTTTGACTAAGTCATTTTCACCGGCAACTTCACTTTTTGGTCTCATAACATACCATCTTCCATTTCCGAGATACACGCCGAATTCATGTATCTTTTTTGGCCGATAAGGTTGCTCGGGAGCTTTCTCCACAAAGAACTTTTCAGATAGCCTTTCTAGAAATTCCCTTTCTGACAAGCCGTTCAAGTCCTTGACGACCCTGTTATATTCGTAGACTTTCAGCTTGTCGTGAGGGAAAACAACCGCCAGGAAGAAGTTGTATTCCTCATCACCTCTGTGATTTGGGTTCTCCTTTTTAAACCACTCCCTAGCCCTGGCAGCAGCAGCAGCTCTGTGATGACCATCAGCTATGTAAAACGAATCCACGCTTTTGAATGCACTGATTATATCCTCTATCTTTTTCTCATCCCTTAAAACGTAAAATGAATGTCGCACATTATCGGACGTGAAGTCATACTCTGGCTTTATCTCGTTGACGAGGCTCTCAAAAGCTTCGTTCACCTTAGGATCCGATCTGTATGTTAGATATACAGGACCTGTATGAGCCTTCACATGATACACGTGTTTTGCCCTCTCATCTTCTTTACTCTTCCTCGTGAGTTCGTGTTTCTTTATCTTCCCCAGCACATACTCATCGACTGAGAACGTCGCAACCAACCCTGTTTGGACGTGATCCTTATACTGAAGTTTATATATGTAAAAGCAATCCTGTTGATCTTGTATCATCAGTTTCTCATCTATGAGTTCCTCCAAAGCCTTTTTTGCAGAAAGTAAAACTTCCTTCGACTGGGTATCTACCCTGTGGTCGAAGTTCACTTCAGGCCTGGTCACATGGAAAAAACTGTGAGGGTTCCTTCTAACCTCTTCCCTAACTTCTTCCTCCGTCACAACGTCGTAGGGTTTGACCACTATCTTCTCCACCACATCTTTTCTTGGTCGAAGACCTTTGAAGGGTCTAACGATCATTTCTTCTCCCCTCCCTTCACCAAATACGATATGTCGTAGCTTTCAGGGTCACACCAATCGAAATTTACATCTATCTTCCGCCTGTATTTCCTCTCGAGTTTTTTGATACCATCCGTGTTCAGGTATCCTGACATAACAGGATGAACTCTCAATCTGACCTCCTTCGCTTCTGAGACCTTGCCTATGTCTAGTTCTAGTTTTGAGAAAATCACCGAAGGTGCTATCACTTTACCCCTTCCACCACAAACTGGACACGTCGCTAGCAAAAACGATTCCACAGATCTCGTAGTTCTTTTTCTCGTCATTTCCAAGAGTTCTAAACGAGTGAAGCCCAGTATATCCACCTTTGATCTGTCTTTTCTCACCTCTTCTTTTAGGATTTCTATTACTTTTTTTCTATCTGTTTCGTCTTTCATCGATATGAAATCGATCACCACTATTCCACCTATGTTTCTGAGCCTGAGTTGTCTGGCTATTTCTCTAGCAGCTTCGATGTTTGTCCTCAATATGAGATCTCTATGAGATCTCCCCTTCGTACTGGAGGCGGAGTTGACATCTATAACGGTCATCGCCTCGGTTGTGTCTATGACTATGAATCCACCACTCTTCAAATGAACGATTCTTTTAGTTATCTCTTCCATCTGTCTATAGAGCCCAAGTTTCTCAAAGGGATCCATGTCCATAACGAGAATTTCCATTGGTTCCTTATAGACCTTTGAAAGCTCCCTGGCTTCCTTGGCCAGCTCTTCGTCATTGGTGTACAATCTTTTCGTATCCTTCTCCAACCTATCTCTCAACACCATGCCCTCGATACTGGGTTCTGTCCTGAGGACTTTTGGTTTTCTCGACCTTCTGAACTTTTTCAGTATCCCATGCCATTCCTGCCGTAATCCGTTGAGCTCCTCTTCTAGATGATCTTCTTCAACTCCTTCCGCGGCAGTTCTTATAACAATTCCCTCACCTTTTTTTCTAATCCTTGAGAGGAAAAGGAGGAGTTTCTCACGTTCCCCGCTGGAAATCCTTCTGGAGATACCTTTGGCATAGCTCACAGGAAAATAAACGACATATCTACCCGCTAAGCTTATCCTCGTAGTCACCTGAGGCCCCTTCATCCTTGTGGAGTCCTTTTTAACCTGAACGAGAATCTTCATTCCTTCCTTTAGCTTATCTGCCTTCAAAACATTTCTTAGGTATCCTTTTGTTACCTCTCGAAGTCGGAGAAACGCGTTTTTTCCCGCGCCTATATTCACGAAAGCCCCATCCAAGTTTGAAATGATTTTCTCAATCTTTCCCAGGTATATATTTCCCGCTATTGATTCGTAATCTTCTGAAAACACCTCTACGAGCTTTCCATCCTCAACAACTGCTCCCATGACTTTATCACTTGTTCTGGATATGACGAGTTCTTTCAAACAACCACCTCACTCGTAGAGTTCCAGCAAACCGTATTCTCCTTCTTTTTTCCTATATATCACGTTTATTTCATTGGTTTCTGAGTTTCTGAAAACTATAAACATGTGATCCATCGCATCCATTTGCAAGACTGCTTCTTCAACACTCATGGGCATCAGAGGGACTCTTCTTGCAGAACTTATCTTGTCCTCTGGTTTTTGATCCACATCGGAGTAATCTACCTTTGGCATGGATTCAACTAGTCCCCTGCTTCCAACCTTGTGCCGCGTTCTCATTTTTCCCCTGAGCTTTTTAACCTGCTTTTCAAGAGAATCTGAGGCAAAATCTACAGCTGCATACAGATCTGGGTTTCTTTCCTCAACTTTTATTATATCGCCACGGAGGTTTACCACCATCTTAACTATGTAATTTTCTGCGTCTTTCTCAAGTCTTATTTCCATGGACGTTACATCTCCGTCTGATAGCACCCTATCAACCTTTTCAAGCCTTCTGTCTATGTAGTTCCTCATAGCATCGGATACATCCACTCCTCTTCCTATGACTCTATACTCCATAACTTCACCCCCTCATTCAATCTTACTCAACGGTAACACTTTTCGCCAAATTCCGCGGTTTATCGGGATCATACCCTTTTAAGTCAGCCACATGGTAGGCGAAAAGCTGTATAACTGGTGCCATTATGAGAGGGTAGAGTTCATCTACCACTCTCGGAACACTTATAAAATCATCTGTGAGGTTCTTCAGCTCCTCGTTATCACCAGTCCCCAAGGCTACAATTCTGGCGTTTCTGGCTTTGCATTCTATTAAGTTCGACTTCATCTTCAGGTAAAGTGAATCTGAAGGAACCACCGCGAATACTGGAAATTGTGGATCTAGGAGTGCTATGGGACCATGCTTCAGTTCACCAGCTGGATAAGATTCCGCATGGATATAGCTGATCTCCTTAAGTTTGAGAGCTCCTTCGAGGGCGGTAACATATCCGTAACTCCTACCTATATACATGAAATGGTTGAAATCCTTGTATTTGGTGGCTAGATCTCTGATCTGGTCGTTGAGAGAGAGAACATTTTCAAAGAGTTCTGGCATTCTGATTAAGTTGTCCAGTATCCTTTTGTGCCTTCCACTCCAAGATCCCTTTTCCTTCACCAGCTGAAGACCTAGTAGAGTGAGTATGGCGAGCTGAGCCACATAGGTTTTAGTTGCAGCGACCCCGATTTCCGGACCTGAATTCATCATTATGGATATATCGGATTCTCTGGTTATAGTGGATCCGACGACATTCGTTATAGACATTATCTCAGATCCAAGTCTTTTCGCGAGTCGAATCGATTCCAGAGTATCTGCTGTCTCACCAGATTGAGAAATGGCAAGAGTTAGGGTCTTATTGTCAACGTGAGGCCTTCTGTATCTGAATTCAGAAGCGACTTCTACACTGATATCGATGTCAGTGTGCTGTTCAACGAAGTACTTGAAAAACACAGCCGCATGGTAAGAAGTTCCACAAGCTACAACGTTTATTCTACTCACATTGGATAGCTTCAATTCCTCGAGCTCTGGTATGCTAACTATTCCATCTTTCATTCTTCCTGTCATAGCTGAAACCAAGGTTTGTGGACCTTCCATGATCTCTTTGATCATAAAGTGCTTGTATCCACCCTTTTCGGCCGCTGATTCGCTCCAATCAATTTCACGTGTCGCTCGCCTTACACTTTCACCATCTGTCCTAAAAATCTGCACCTCATCTCCTTTGAGGAGAGCTATGTCCCCATCCTCCAGGAATATGAATTTTTTGGTGTACCTGAGCATTGGCGTTATGTCAGACGCTAGGAGTGAGAAATCGCTTCCAATTCCTATGACAAGTGGACTCCCTCTCCGGGCTGCTACTACAACATCAGGATGATCTGAATGAACAACGCCTATGGCATATGCTCCATCAAGTCTTCGAACTGCCTTGAGAACTGCCTCAAGGAGGTTCCCTCTGTACTCCTCCTCTATAAGATGGGCTATGACTTCAGTATCCGTATCGGATTTAAACACATGTCCCAATCCTTCGAGGAGTGCCTTGAGCTCCCTGAAATTCTCTATGATTCCGTTGTGAACAATTGCAACCTTTCCGGTACAATCTGTGTGAGGATGAGCGTTCATGTCATTTGGGGCTCCATGTGTTGCCCATCTCGTGTGAGCTATGCCTGAATTCAAATCACTTTCCAAGTTTTCACCTAATAGATTTCTCAGTTCGTCAATCTTTCCAACGCTCTTGAAGACGTGGAGTTCTCCGTTTCTGATGTAAGCGATGCCAGCTGAATCGTATCCCCTGTATTCCAACCTTTTTAAAGAATCCACCACATCTTTGACTTTGAAGTTTTTTCCAACAAACCCGACTATTCCACACACGATGACTCACCCCTTTACAAGATATAAGAGCTGAGGTTCTCATCTTCGGCGACTTTTTCTACCTTAGCCTTCACGTACTTGGCGTCTATCACCACCTTCTTATCAGGTATATCTGGAGCGTAGAAAGAGACATCCTCCAAAACCTTTTCGAGTACCGTGTAAAGTCTTCTAGCACCTATATTTTCAAGCTTTTGATTCAATTCATAGGCTATTGAAGCTATCTCTTCTATCCCATCATCTGTGAATATTACCTCCACATCTTCCGTCTTCAATAACGCCTGGTATTGCTTCGTTACAGCGTTCTCAGGTTCTTTGAGAATTCTGGCAAAATCCTCGCGTGTCAGAGAGTCAAGTTCCACTCTTATGGGGAATCTTCCTTGAAGTTCCGGTATGAGATCGGATGGCCTACTCATGTGAAATGCACCCGCAGCTATGAAGAGTATGAAATCTGTTTTCACCGCTCCGTACTTGGTCATTATAGTGGTTCCCTCAACTATTGGTAAGAGATCCCTTTGAACTCCCTGCCTTGAAACATCCGGTCCGGAACCGCTACTACCTTTATAAGCGATTTTATCTAGTTCATCTATGAATACTATTCCTCTGTTCTGAGCCCTATCCAGCGCTTCTTGGGTAACCTTGTCCATATCTATGAGCTTTTCAGCTTCGATCTGAGACAGTATGTTCTTCGCTTCCTTCACTTTCACCTTTCTTCTCTTCTTTCTTTTAGGGAGTAGATTTCCAAAGAATCCCGACAGATCTATTCCTAGATCCTCCAACTCTCCACCACCCATCATCATCAAGGGCATCATATTCTCTTCAACCTCTATTTCTATCTCTACGTCATCTAATTCTCCACTTTTGAGTTTCTTCCTGAGTTCCTCTCTTTTCCCATCATTTGGATGAGGTATCTCTTGATGAGGCTGCTGAGACGCTCCCATGAGGACTTCCATTATGTTTACAGGCCCTCTTCTTTTGTAGGCACCCGTCATGTAATCTATTATCCGCTCCTCAGCCAATTCTTCAGCTCTCTCTTTAACTTTTTTCATTTCTTCAGCTTTTACCATGTTTACACTTATCTCAACCAAATCTCTTATCATTGAATCAACGTTCTTCCCAACATAACCAACTTCCGTGAATTTCGTGGCTTCGACTTTCACAAAGGGAGACTTGGATAAAGATGCCAATCTCCTGGCTATTTCAGTTTTTCCCACACCAGTTGGCCCTATCATGAGAATATTTTTAGGAAGAACTTCTTTTCTCCATTCCTCAGGAAGCATCTGCCTTCTGTAACGATTTCTCATGGCAATTGCAACAGCTTTTTTCGCAGCTTCTTGGCCTATGATATACTTGTCAAGCTCCTTAACTATCTCCTTTGGAGTTAGCTCCTCAAATTTCATCATCTCACCTTCTTCAAAACAATTTTATCGTTGGTGTAAACACAAATCTCACTGGCAATTTTCATTGCTTCCATGGCTATCTCTTCAGCGGACATATTGGTGTTTCTCAGGAGGGCTCTAGCCGCAGCTAAAGCATATGGACCGCCAGATCCTATAGCTATAACTCCATCATCAGGTTGAATAACCTCACCAGATCCGGAGACCAAAAATATGCTCTCTTTATCCGCAACAAGCAAGAAAGCTTCCAATCTTCTTAGAACCTTGTCTGTCCTCCACTCTTTTGCCAGTTCCACAACAGCTTTGAGTATACTTCCACCCCACTCTTTTATCTTCCCCTCAAATCTCTCAAAGAGTGTCATAGCATCAGCAACGGAACCTGCAAAACCTGCAAGCACTTTTCCATCCATGAGCTCCCTTATCTTCACAGCACCACTCTTGAGAATAGTGTTTCCCAAGGTAACTTGCCCATCTCCAGCCATCACAGTCTCTCCGTCTTTCTTGACGGCTATTATCGTGGTTCCCTCCATGTAACATTACCTCCTTCCTATCACGAATAGAATGAACGGGACATATACAGATAAGAAAATAGCACCTTGTAATTTTCCCAAGCTCCTTTTCAGAGACATAACCCAGAGGAGAATCACCGATCCGAGCATGAAAGACACATCCACGTAGTACATGGGTACATCTACTACCAACTTTCTTCCTACTATTGATGAGATCCCCATTATAACGAGTATGTTCATGAGATTGGATCCGACGATGTTTCCAACGGACATATCATGATGCCCTTTCTTTGCTGCTGCTAGGGATGTAACCATTTCCGGGAGGGAAGTTCCAACCGCCACGATGGTGAGAGCAAAGAGAGACTCACTTGCCCCCAGGTTTTCGGATATTCCAATCACTGATCTTACCGTTATATCCCCGCCCACTGAAACTCCGAAAAGCCCCACTCCAGTCATGAGAAACGCCTTATAGATATTTATGCTCTTCTCTTTTTCCATCAACTTCATATCAGATTGGGCCATTCTGTACAGATAATACACGAATATCATGAGGAATCCGAAAAGCACAGCACCGTCATTCCAAGAAATAGAAGGAGGAGTTGTTCTTAACAACATGAATACGAACGAAGCCGAGATTATCAGCAAAAACGGCATTTCCATTTTGAGCGTACTCTCCCCGACCGATAACCTCACAGAGAGAGCGGTTAAACCCAAGCAGAGTAGGATGTTGGCTATGTTGCTTCCTACCACATTCGATATGGCGATACCACCATGCCCCTTCACGGCGGCGGTTATAGAAACAGCTAACTCTGGCGCGCTCGTTCCGAATGCAACAAGTGATAAACCTATGAAAAGCTTTGAAACTCCCATTCTTTCGGCTATTGCAACTGCTCCATCTACAAGGTAATCTGCTCCCTTTATTAGAAGATATATGCCCGACAAAAGCCCAAGTATATCCACCGATAATCCGAAGGGTCCACCTGCGGAAAACCTCCCAAAGATCAGCAGCAATATCCCCAGCGTGATCGCTATCCAGATCAATGAACTTTCCCTCCTTCAGGCGGTTGAATCCCGGGAATTATGACTATTTCATCGAGTTTTCTATCGGATTTCGCTACATAAGGGATGAATCCCTCTCTTCTAGATTTGGATATAAAGCTCTCTATTCTCTTGAGGTTTTCTCCAGAGTATCCTCTTCCATCGTCTACGTAGTCGATTACCAAGACTATTTTACCGGCCTTATCGAATTTTCTGATGTACTTCAACCTCGTGGCGATCTCAGAGGATTTTTTCTCCCTCGTTCCGTTATACCACAGATCTTCTACTCCTATTCCATTAACAAATCTAAGTAGATATTTCCTAAATTCCAATAGCCTTTCGCCATTTTGGATGATTATCAACATCGTTCCAGCTCTCTCGGATATGTCTTCTATGAAACTGACCATCGATGAGGCTAGGGTTTCTTCTGATGCCACTCCGACATCGGCCCAGTACTCAAATTCATCAACCTTATCGAGGTAAACACCATCAAAACCTTCTCTTTTAACTTCTTCGAGATACTGAAAAACTATTTTCTTCCACTCCCTCTGCCAGTACCTAGTGGCATAGTTACCCTTCCACTCCGGATTCTCAGGACCGAGCCAATCTGGAGGGTTCTCATACCATTCTCTTCTCCAATAGAACCGATAGTCCTCAGCTTCACCTATACTCATGTAGGACAGTACCAATTTACCTGAGGATCGAATCTTCGAGATATCTCCTTCTGTGTACTTTCCCTCTTTTGAGCCATCTCTAGAGTAATCCATGATCATGAGATCGAAGCCGGTTTTGGCCACTTCCGAGGGATGAGTGTCTTGAAGTTGGATCGCCCAACTGGTTATACACGCCCTAGAAACATCGGAACGTAACACCAAAAGAGCGATCACAACAAAAAATATTATCGCTATTCTCGTATTTAGGAGCCCCCTTTGCTTCGGATACGGTCACATTATACGCCACTCGTAACGGTTTTTGAAACCTTCGTAAGAGTTGATAGACCTTCTGGAAAAGAGTATCCTTAAGAGGTGGATAACGATCCTCAGGAGGTGGTTCACTTTGGAGTACAGAAAAGTGGGAAAATGGGGTCTGAGGATGAGTGAGCTTTCACTTGGGAGTTGGTTAACATTTGGGAATCAGATGGACCTTTCAGATGTTAGAGGGGTGATGCACAAAGCTTTTGATAATGGAATTACATTTTTTGACACCGCTGAAGGGTACAACAGTGGCGTGGCCGAGTACATCATGGGACAGGTTTTGAAGGACTTCAACAGAATAGACTATGTGGTATCAACTAAGATATTTTGGTGGGGAGATCGAGACAGAAATCAACGGGGCCTCTCGAAAAAGCACTTGATAGAAGGGCTTTACAACTCTTTGAAGAGATTGCAGCTAGACTATGTTGACATAGTTTACTGCCACAGGCCGGATCCGGAGACTCCTATCGAAGAGGTGGTTTCCGCCATGGAATACATTCTGAGAAACGGCATGGCACTTTATTGGGGAACGTCTGAATGGCCTGCTGATCTAATATCAAAAGCGGCAGAGATGTCAAGAGAAGTGGGAATACTTCCACCGATAGTCGAGCAGCCTCAGTATAACATGTTAGTTCGAGATAGGGTGGAAAAGGAATATCAACAGCTTTATGAAGATCCCGGAATAGGCTTGACGACTTTCAGCCCGCTCGCTTCTGGAATATTAACAGGGAAGTACAACCATGGGATCCCAAAAGGTTCGAGACTAGATCGGTTTCCAGAACTTAGAAAGCATCTCGAGGAAACAGGGATTCTAAGTGAGAAGATTTTCGAGAAGCTTGAAGGAATACAAAGCTTAGCGAATGAGCTTGGTGCTAGTATGAGTCAGCTCGCTATAGCTTGGATTTTGAAGAACAAACACGTGTCTTCAGTGATACTGGGCGTTTCAAGCATAGAACAGCTCGAAGAGAACTTGAAAGCTGCGGATGTGAAGAAAAGACTTTCAGATGATATCATGAGGAAGATCGATGAAATCCTTTCTGAATAGAGCCACGCCTAGTTTCCGCCAGTTGGCGGAATTTTTTTCTTCTAAACTTGGGAAAGCGGTTACATGATTTATACAAAACGATAAGTAATGAAAAGATATCTGATTATAAATGATCATAATCGGGATTAATCGCATATATCAGAATTTTGAATTAGTTATTTGTTTTTTATTTAATATTTATGAGGGGGAAAGCGGTTACATGATTACCATAAGAGATGTCGCAAAACGAGCAGGAGTCTCAGTTGCAACGGTATCCAGGGTAATAAACAACACGGGGAAAGTATCTTTGAGAACCAAAGAGAGAGTTCTCATAGCTATGAAGGAGCTTGGTTACTCACCAAGACCGTGGGCAAGATATTTGGCAACTCCAAGGAGGAAATTTTCTGTCACCATAGTAGCAACGAAGAGAATCACAAGCCATATGGAAGAAGGGTCTTTCTACAAGTATGTGTTTGAGGGTATAGAGGGAGTTGCTAGACAGAGTGGCGTTCGTATCCAGGCTACCGACATCGGAGATTTCCCGTTGTCCGATGGGTACCTTCTTATAGGAGCGGATTTTGATAAGGCAACTGTAGAGGAATACAAATCCCGTGGAAAACCTGTTGTCATGATCGATCATTACATACCGGGTATGAATATAGACGCCGTTGTGAGCGACGGATATGGAGGAGCCTTCGAGGCTATTTCCACTTTGGCTGAAATAGGGCACAAGAGGATAGTTCACATACACAACCCACTAAGTGCTTATAGCTTTAGGGAGAGATATGACGGATACTTCAGAGCTATGGAGAAATATGGATTTTTCCCAAAGGTTTATGAGTTTGATGATCTGGGGGACAACATGGAAGCTGTAATCGAGCTCATGTTGAACACATATGGAGTGCCTGATGCGATATTCACATCGAACGATTTTGCAGCTGTCAGGGTTCACGAGGAACTGATGAAAAGAGGCATAGAAATACCAGACGATGTTTCTTTAATAGGTTTCGATGATTCTCCAGATTCGGAAAAGCTTGGGATATCTTCTGTCAGAGTGTTCAAAGAAGAGCTGGGATCGTTTGGGATGAGGAGACTGATAACCCTGATGACAGGACAAGACACGCACCCGGCTAAGATATCTCTTTTCACAGAACTCGTCATCAGGGGATCGGTTAAAAAACGGGAGGGGGGATAGTTCATGAAGAAACTCGGTGTGATCATTCTGATTTTAGCCTTGTTCGTAGCTGGGTTCGGTGTCAAGAAAATAGTATTCTGGACAGCACCAAACACTCAGCAAGAGGAGTTTTGGAAACCTATAGTGGCCCAGTGGAACAAGGAGCATCCGGATGTCCAAATCGAGTGGTCAGTTATACCCGCAGCTGGGAGTTCTGAAGAGGCTATATTAACAGCAGTTGCGGCTGGAAAAGGGCCGGACATCTCCACAAATATATTCAGCGGATTTGCAGCACAACTAGCGGGAATGGGAGCTATAGTCCCACTTGATAAGGTGTTTAAGGACGACTTCTGGAACCTCATCAAAGCTAGGCACATGGAAAATGTCATAAAAGGATGGGTTTACAGTGGCCACTACTATGTCTTCCCGATATATTCCAACCCGATGCTGTTCTGGTGGAGAAAGGACATACTCGCCAAGCTCGGTTACGACAAGGCACCGAGGACATATTCTGATGTCTACGAGCTCGCCGAGAAATACACCGTCCCGAAAGAGAAATACGCTGTAAAAGTTATTGCTGGGAGAAACTGGTGGGATAGATGGTTTGATTTCATAACCTACTACTACGCAGCCAGTGAAGGAAAACCATATATAGTTGGTGAAAAAGCTGTGTTCAACAACGAGTACGGAAAGAAAGTCGCAACTTTCATATTCACGATGTTCAAGAACGGTTGGACAGCAGTGGATCTCGGGAGAGACCCGTTCGAAAAAGGGACAATTATTGGGAGTATCATGGGGCCGTGGCACTTCAACTACACAAAGGAGCACTATCCGGATGTCTACAAGAATATACTCATAGCTCCTCCACCGGTTCCCGATGATTACCCCACTGGCAAACCCATATACACGTTCGCGGATACCAAAGGGCTTGTGGTCTTCTCATCGTGCAAGTACAAGGAGGAAGCGTGGAAATTCATAAAATGGGTGTTCTCGAATCCGGAAAACGATGCTAAATGGATTGAGCTCACAAAGATGCCACCTGCAAGAGGAGATATCGCCACCAACCCTGTGTTCAAGAAATATGTTGAGGGAGATCCCTACTTTGCACAAACAGCAAGTTATGTCGCTTATGCCGTTCCACCAGCTCTCATAACGAACACAATAGATGTGCAGAACGCCATGACTAACTACCTGATAGAACCTTTGATGTATCTAAAAGCCACCCCTGAAAAGGCTCTTGAAACCGCTGTGAAGAAGATAAGCGAGATACTCTGGTGAAAAGGCGGGGGGTAATCCCCCGCTTTTCTTAACAAAAACTTCAAGGTGGGGATACGATGACTCTCAAGAAGAGAGAAAGTTTGATGGGTTGGGGCATAACTTCCACCTACTTGGGATACATGGCCATTTTTTGGGGCTATCCTTTCATCTGGATGTTCATACTAGCCTTCACAAGATGGCGGTTCTTTGGACCCCCACACTTCTATGGTATGAGGAACTTTACCCGTGTTTTTCGAGATCCAATGTTCTGGACAGTGTTTGTCAACACCCTCAATTTTATGATGTATTTTCTCCCAATGGTCTTTGTCGGAGCTATGCTCTTCGCCTTGGCCGTGAACAGGATGAAATACTTCAAAACCTTCGTCACACTGAGTTTTCTGGTGGCGTACATATCTTCTGGCGTTGCTTACTCAATAGTCTTCATGAATATCTTCTCCGATATCGGACCGATAAATCAATTCCTGTACAAGCATTTTGGGGTAACCATTCCGTGGTTCACAAGTCCTCAACTTGCAATGCTCACCATAGCTATAATGGTGACCTGGAAGTTCATAGGATATTATGGTCTGATCCTGTACTCTGGGATCCAAGCGATACCTAGATCTCTATACGAAGCCGCAGAACTGGATGGAGCAACTGGCTGGATAAAGTTCTGGAAAATAACTGTGCCCCTTATAAACCCAGCAATTGTAACGATATTCGTGTTAGCGATAAACCTATCTTTTGGAATATTCACAGAACCGTACATGATAACCGGAGGTGGGCCTATGAACAAGACTATGACCTTCATGATGTATATGTATGAAACAGCATTTCTGAGGATCAGACCAAGTTATGCCACGGCTTTCGCGATCATAACTGCTCTGATAAATTACGGACTGATAATCGCAGTCAGAAAGGTCGTGGAAAGAGAGGTGAGCATAGTGTGAAAAGGATAAGAATAGGAGAGATAATATTTCACGTTGTGATGGTTAGCTTGGCTTTGATCTGGATATACCCGTATCTTTGGATGTTTCTCTCATCCTTCAAGATTCCACAGGAGATATTTTCAGGGTTTTGGCCAACTCGCCTTACGCTAGAACATTACAACTTTATATTCAACATGTCAAAGAAGTTGCAAAGGCCTTTCATAAGAGCGTTCTTTAACAGTGTGTTTATATCCACAATTGTGACTTTTTCCGTTATAGTTACGGCAGCCATCGCAGCATATCCCCTGTCCAAATTGAGAATTCGTGGTGGAAGCGCTGTTTTCAACTTTATAATATTCCAGATGCTATTTCCCGGCTTCATGTTCATCATTCCACTCTTCGTTTTGATAAAAAATCTGGGGCTTCTAAACACATACAGTGCCATGATATTGCCATACCTTATGAGTGCATGGGCACTGTTCATGACGATTCAGTCCTACAAATCCATTCCCATAGACTATATAGAAGCTGCAAAAATCGACGGAGCTGGCATCCTGTGGATCATATTTAAGGTCATGGTTCCACTGGCCAGGGGGACACTGGCCATAGTTGGGCTCTTCACGTTCAACGGAATTTGGGATAACTTCATGTGGCCTCTCATAGTGGTCAAAGATTACAACAAAATGCCGCTCGCAGTCTTACTGGCGACTTTCAATCATGAATATGCCAGCTATGTTGGGCCTCTTCTGGCTGGTTCGGTTCTTCAAACCATACCCATGATACTCATATTCGTTATATTCAGAAAGCACTTTTTGCAGGGAATATCCATGTCGTTCAAATAGGAGGTGGAAAGGAATGAAGCTGGAAAGGTACCAATTCAATCCCCTGATTTCCCCAAATCCTATGCACATTTGGGAAAGTAGATTTGTATTCAATCCAGCGGTGGTACATGATGGAGAACTCTTTCACATGATATACAGGGCGCAGGGTGATGACATGGTTTCCAGAATGGGGTATGCAGTAAGCGTAGATGGCATTCATTTTAACAGAATGGAAAATCCGGTCTTTGAACCAGCTGGCGATGATGAACTTTACGGGGTAGAGGATCCCAGGATAACTTTCATAGACGGTTGGTATTATATGCTCTATACGGCTTATTCTCCTTACGGTACCAGGATTAGCATGTCCAGAACGAAGAATTTCATAACTTGGGAGAGGTTTGGAGTTGTGATCCCGGATGTCGACAACAAAGATGCTGCGCTTTTTCCGGAGAAGATCGGCGGAAAATATGCGATGCTTCACAGAATTCACCCAGATATATGGCTCGCATTTTCAGAGGATCTGATTCATTGGGAAAACTTCGTGAAGATAGCGTCACCTCGAGTTGGTATGTGGGACGATTTGAAAATAGGAGCTGGAGCCCCTCCGATAAAAACCGAGTATGGGTGGCTTCTTCTATACCATGGCGTTAAAAAAGCGCGTAGACCCATTTACAGACTCGGATTCATGCTCCTCGATCTTGAAGATCCAACAAGGGTTTTGAAGAGATCCAATGAGCCTATTCTTGAGCCAGAACTCCCTTTGGAAAAGTTCGGTGGCGTTCCAAATGTGGTTTTTTCGGATGCGATGGTGGAATTCCACGGCGAATACTATGTGTACTATGGAGCTGCGGATAATCACATCGCACTTGCTAAAATTAAAAAAAGGGAGGTTTTAAATTGGATTAGAAACCAGGAGGGGGGACGATGAATCTAAAAAAACTGGAAGAGTTTCTATTCAGAAAGATTGAGGAGACCAAGCTTCCCAGTTTATCCGTTGCTGTTTTTCACAAGGGAGGTATTGTGTATGCAAAAACGTGGGGATATTCGGACATTGAAGAAAACAAGCCAGCAACTTTGGATACACTCTACGGCATTGGTTCTATAAGCAAGTCGTTCACATGCCTTGCCATAATGAAACTCGTAGAAAGGGGTCTGATGTCCCTTAGTGATTCCGTTTCAAAGTATGTCCCTTTAGATCTAAGCAACGTGATGATATATCATCTCATGTCTCATTCATCTGGGATACCTGGACTGGGATATGCCGAAGCTCTAATAAGACAACAAGTTTCTGCTTCACAAAAATGGCTACCGGTAGCAGACACAGATGATCTGCTTACTTTTATGTCGGATGTTAAAGCATGGCATCTGTTCAAACCCGGTGAAAAATGGTTCTACCTGAACGAAGGATATGAACTTTTGGAAAGGATCGTTGAAATCGTCAGCGGCATGGAATACAAGGAATTCATCAAATCGGAAATCTTCAGTCCTCTTGGCATCAACTGCTCGTTCATAGAAGATCAAGATGAGAAGCTAGCCTCACCTTACTACTTGAAAGATGGGATACTGGTTAAGTCCAGGACTCTCGGAGGCCCAATGAACGGAGCAGGTGGAATCACATGCTCGGCATCTGATCTGGCCAAGTATGGCTACACGTATGTCTCAAAAAATGGAGTGGTGTCTCCACGACTAATAGAGGAGATGGAAAAACCCAGGATGAGAATTCCATACGAGATTCCGTATGGGAATTATCACTATGGATATGGGCTCATGATAATGGATGATTTCCTTGGGAGAAAGGTGATAGGTCACGGGGGATCAGTCTTGGTTTACACTGCTCATCTCCTGTATTCCAGGGAAGAAGACATTTCGATTGCCGTTTTATCAAATTCTTCGGGATATCCCATGAAGAACTTTGCACTGTACTTGTTAGCCACATTTCTGGGAGAAGATCCTGAAAAGCTGTCGTTCGTTAGAACTGATGATATCCTGTCTTCCTTAACAGGAGTGTACAGAACGTATCATGGCACGATATCTTCAAATATAAAGAGGAGTGGAGATTTTCTCATATTAGAGCTTTTTGAGGACGTTTCACCAGTCGAAATGGTTTTAGTTCCAGAAAGGCTTGAAAGGGATCATACTCTGTTTTACACCTTGTCTTCAGGGTCAAAGATTCCCGTTCAGTTCATCAGGAAAGGTGACAAAACGTTAATGGTGTATGAAAGATATGTATTCGAAAAAGTGTGAAACCGTTACTCCTAGGTTATAGTTGTAATAGCCTTTGCCATCATGGTGGGTATTTTCAACTTACCTTCTCTTTTTTCCAAAAATCGCTTCTTTACCACCTTTCAATGAGTTCTTCCTTCTTTTCCATAAACATGTTTAGCTGTTCTTCTATGATTTCTTCCGCCTCCTCTGTACTCATGCCCTGGGTTTCCTCCACAAAAGATGCAACCCTTGCAAAATAAAATGGAATCATTTTTTCAACGCTTATTTCTTCCTTCCTGAAGGTCAAAGCGAAAGACTGCACCGTCTCTACCCACTCTTCGGTATTTACCACGCCTTCAGATCTAACATGATTCAATATTTCCCCCGATATAAAGTCTAGATTCTCAACCTCTTCTCTTGCTTTGTTTTTGAGGTTCTCCAGATCTACAGCTATTTCCTCAGGTTCCACATTGGGAGATTCTCCCACCACTGGAACCCTCTCAATTCCGTTGGAACTTTTCCACATATCTTCATGCTCAATCATTAGAGAGAAAAGTGTGGAAACCACCTGAACAAACATGGGGGACAGATGTTTCCCCGGGTCCTTTACGTCGTGTATCTTAACACCAAGTGCAGCTTGAACAACTTCAAGGCCACTAGCAATTGCTGTTGTCGTCATCCATATGTCTATACCGAATCTCGCTACGTTCGTTTTCCAAACATCCTTTGGCTTTTTCAAATAAAGCGTATATGCCTTTCTCCCCACCCCAAAATCTCCCCCTATGGGCTGGCGGATTTTTTTGCCGTACAGTGCAGATGTCATCGGATAGCATATGTGGTTTGTTATAGTTCCATCGTACTTATGTCTCAAGTAGTAGGGAGCGATGTAATCTGCATCACCAGAAACTATGGGCCCAGCGAGTCTGTCAATCCACCAGGGTTCAACGCTCCTGAGGTCCGAGTCTAAGAATACAATCGCATCTGCACCAGCATTTTCAGCGTATTCGAAGATTGCTCTCATGGCGCTTCCTTTCCCAGGAATTCCTCTATACTCAAAACTCACCTTTTCGATGTTTTCAGTTTCGGAGTTCATAAAAGTTTCTCTTGTCCCATCACTTGATCCTCCATCTGAGTTTACCAATATGCCCTTGCCACTGAAGTATTTTCTGAGCCCTTCGGCAGCCACCTCTGCCACCTTTCTTATGGTGTCGGCATTGTTGTAGCTAGGGATTCCCACAACTATCATTTGCATCACCTCCAGATCCCTTTTTAAATTCGTATTTACAGGTTTCTCAACTTTTTCTCCTGTAAAACCCATCATTTCTACCCCAGTAATTAGCCTATGCTATTTCCATGTTTCAGCTTTCCAGAACTCCAGTATGTAATCATATGTTCTCTTCTTTCCCCTAACTTCGTTGAGTTTCCAGGTGAGCTTTTCTATTTCATCTTTAACTTTCTCACCTAATCTTTCTCTGTTCAAAAGTGCTGAAAGCTTCATTTCAAGTGAAGTTCTTAGCATTGCCCAGTATCTATGCTCATATCTAATTCTGTCTATTCCAACGGATCTCATAGCAGATTCCCTAGCCTTTTCAGCATCCTTTCTGCTTCTCTTTGCAAGATCCTCAAGCTTTTCTATAACTCGAACATCCGGGATCTTTTTATCAGGTCCGTATGGAAGATTTTCCAATAATAGGTAAATCTCAGATTTTCCTTTTTCAACCTTCCTTACGGGAAGATTTTTCATGATGACTTTTCCAGAAATGCCCATGCCCGGAAGGATAGCTCCATCCCTTGAGAGTAGTATATTTCCTCTTCTCGCTCCTTTAGCGCTCACCAAGATTTTTGGCCAGGATAGGAATCTCACTCTAGAGAGAAATTCCTCAGAAAAGGGGGCAATTTTTCCCCTCATAACCACTAAGTCTATGTTGATCCACCTTTCGGATCTTGCTCCAGGTACATACATACTAGGACCGGCATTCCCAGATCTGCTGGAAACCTTTTTCGTGATCCACTCCACAGATCTCACCAACGGAATCATGAGTTTTCCATCCTTGCACAGGTAAGACCTGAGACCTTTCGTTATGATCGCTATAGATTCATTTTCCCTCGTAGCGATGACGAAATCCTGCATCGGAAATTCCTCGATCCTTCCGACCTCCCTGGCTGCCAATAGAATTCCACCTAACGTCTCCTCTCTTGGATAGAGGTCCCTGTCTGTGCAGGGTCTTTGCACGATATCAAATGGCATGCCAGCATAGATTTTTCCCGAACCTTCAAAGGAATAATAAAGTCTATAGCAGCATCCTCTTGGAATTATCCTTGATTGCAACCACACCATGTCTTCAAATATGTCATAAATCTCTTCAAGTTTTATCTCTACTTTGTCACTTTTCACAATCCTTTCAAATGCGTACCTTACAGATTTGGGAGATTTGTACGATCCGGTTAACTTTGTTATAATGGTAAACCTTTCTTTTTTACAATCCGATGAGTATGCATCTCCTTCGTCTTTTTCAAGGACGATTTCAAAGGGTTGAAAATTACTGGGATCTGAGGGGACATAGCGATACGACTTGTATTTCCACAACCCTAGTCCATCTGATTTAACTTCGAGAATCTCATCACCTTTCGGGAAATATCCGGAATAGCTCGACGGAGTGAAAATGAAATTTCCATCTAGGGGGTACTTCCTTAAGACCTCAGAAATCCTATCTTTTACATCCTTGTAGAGCATTTCATAGCTTTTTTCCATCTTTTCATGAACTTGATCGATACCAACACCGCATATGTTGTCATGTATGAGGGTTTTCAAATACTCTCTCCAAAGAACATCTGTTTTCAAATTCTCACCAATTCCAGATGCTAGGAATTCAAGGGTTGTTAAGAGTTTCCCAATGAAGTCTGAACCGAGTTTTAGATAGGTTCTCGTGCTCAAAGTCCCTGGAAAAACCGATGCTATTTTTCCCGAGATGAGCTCACCAATTACTACAGGTTTTCTCAATTTTTTCACCACACGCAAGAGCTTTTCAATAGAGGTGGAAAATACTCTTCCGTTCAAAAAGTTCTTAGGGTTTTCTGGATGGAGATCCAGATCATATCCATCCATTAGAACCACCGGTTTTCCAAATCGCTCAAGTTTTCTCACTTCGTGATCGAATCTCTTCTTCGCTATGCCCTCAGTATCAGAGAGGTTGTAGAGAGTCCTATATCCTCCTATCAAGCCAATTGCCTCCACTTCTGATCCATCTGGAGATCTCCATACAAAAAACGGGAAAATTTCCCTAATACCTCTCCAAACAATTGAAAAATTCACGCCAAATTTCTTCATGATTTGTGGAAGTTGTGATATCTGACCAAAGTTATCCATAAACCACCCTACTTTCATACAAGCACCTTGAGATTTACAATCTTTTTCCCCCAACTCGAAATTTTTCCAGATTGCTTGAGGTATAGACATTCTCCAGTCTATTTGGGCGTAAACTGGCCCAATTTTCAGGTTTCCGCTTCTGATGAAATTCAAAGCTTTTTCGTAAAGTTCTGGGTTCTCTTCTCTGAGATCCTCCATTATCAGAGTTTGACCGTCTAATACATATTCAAAAGAGTTATCCTTTGCCACTAGCTTCAAGAGATTTTCAAAGAGTTTTGGCAGCCACTTTCTCGTGTATTCGGCAGTTGCGAACCACTCTCTATCCCAATGTGTGTGTGAAAGAATGAATGTCAAAACTCGATCCTCCTCTCATCCTCTGGGTTGAAGGATGCATCCCAAAAATATGATCACCTCATTCTTATAGAGATGGTATCATCTCGCATTCGGAGAAAGCCACTTTCCAAGGGAGATTTCAATCGCTATCTATTTCCCAGGCTATTGCGTATCTATATCCCCTTCTACTAATCAACACAGGTCCAAACTTCTCCAAGATGGATGTTACAACAACCAAGCCACTTTTTAACGTCTTTCCTCTACCTTTGGGAACAAACGGGAGGGAATCTACTTCATCTGGAGTCATATCAATGATCAAACTGAAAATTTCGTTTACAAGCGAGAGGTCTATTAGAGATCCATGGACACGCTTTAAGTCCCATCTTTTATGGCGATATGAAGCGATTGTGACGAACGTTCCACCTATCCCAACGGGTTTTCCAGAAAAATCCGGAAGTTTTTTCTCAATTTCATCTACCAGCTTTCTGAAGTTATCCTTTGTCACATTCATTACTTTTTTTGTCCCAAAAGGCAAGCTGATCCATTTATCCTCCCGAATTATCTCAAGACTTCCTCCACCCAAGTCGAAGACCAGAGGATCTGCTATCTTTATGTCATCGTCCCAAAGAACTGATAGATAGGAATACCTTGCCTCTTCCTTGGCTGATAAAATCCTCCCCTGAGTGCTTCCCTTTATCCGGTTAAAGCACCACTCTCCGTTTCTCGCTTCTCGAAAAACAGCTGTCCCGAAGGCGTATAAATTCGTGGTAAATTTCATCGCGTTTGACTTCATCTTCAAGAAATCCCTTCTAAGAGTTTCACAGCTGAAGAATTTATTTCCTTTCATGTAAGAAAAAGCGGAGGTAACCTTTACCTCCTCATGAATTTCATCTTTTCCATCCACAACGAGGGCTATGAAAGAATTCGATCCTAGGTCGAAGATTCCTACCATTTCATCTGTCTTCCAGTATAGTCAAAGAATTTGCCACTATCTCTCAGAGAAATACGTCTGGCCAAATTCACTATTCCAGAAGCCGATTCTTCGGGAAGGATAGGCGCAGCACTTCCACCCATATCCGTCCTAACCCATCCGGGGTGAACGGATATGACTACTATTTCTTTCGGCTTGAGTTGATTAGCGAGCAACCTGGTTACCATGTTGAGAGCAGCTTTCGAAACCGAGTAGGAATAGCTAGAAGTTGAAGAAGCTCCAGATATGGATCCGAGCACCGACGAGGTGTTCACAACCTTGGCTCCCTTTTTCAATTTCCCTGCTCTGTCCAAGACTGCCGTTAGTTTTAGAGGAGCAAATGTATTCACCTTTATCGTCTCAAGGAACTCTTTCTGGGAGAAATTGGGATAGCTCTCTCTATTCATGACTCCCGCGTTGTTCATCAGAAAATCCACAGGGGCTTTGACCTCATATGCTATTCTCTCTATATCCTCTTCAAAGCTGAGATCTGCCACTATCAAGCTGAACCTCTCCCTGTGTTTCTTGGAGATCTCCCTGACAGATTCGTATTCCCTTCTGGAAACTCCTATGACCTCATCACCATCGTTCAAGATCCTCAGAGTCAACGCCCTTCCTATTCCCCTGTTGACACCGGTTACAAGCCACAGCATATCATCCATCACTCCCTTTTCTTTCACTTCATGTTAAAAAGTCCACCACTATTCCTAACAGCCACAACCTTCGGTTTGTACCTAGCTGCTATTCTTTGGTCCAGTTTCCTCAAGAACATGTAGTACAAAGCAACGGGTACGATTGATAGGATGAAAGAGATTTCATCCGAGTATCGGAAGTACTTGAACATCACCAGAAGGGATATGAATATCAAAAGAGGCATGGTGTAAACCACAAAAGAGAGTCTGGTCGCAACGGCCTTTGGTGTTCTCACCTCGACTATATCTCCTATTTTCAGATCAAGACCTTCCACCAGTGCTCTGACTTTTTGTTTATCAGGATCCATGTTGCATACCGAGTTGAAAATGCAATTGGCACATCCTTCAAGCTCAAGTGGCTCTAAAACAGCTTCGTTTCCACGAAGATTAACAACCCTCATAAGCTCACCCATGGTTCTACCTCCCGTAAATCCCTACCACTTCCGCTTGAGCAATTATGTGTCCTCTCATCGCCTTCTCCAGCTCTTTTCTGCTTGAACCATCCTTTAAAGTGAGTTCTTTATCGAGTGCAAACACCCTGAAGTGATAATGATGTTTTCCGTGCCCCCTTGGTGGGCACGGTCCATCGTATCCCACTCTTTTGAAGTCATTCAATCCTTGAATCATCAAAGAAGTTTTTCGCGGGACAGCCTTCGGTATAGATGCGGAATCGGAGGAAACTTTTATGTTCCAAGCAGTCCAGTGTGTGAACGTTCCAATCGGTGCATCTGGATCGTCCACTATTATTGCAAGAAATCTAGCGTTTCTGGGGATTCCATTTATCACGAGCTGAGGGCTCACGTTTGCACCATCACAAGTGAACTCTTTGGGGATTTCACCGCCGTTTTTGAAAACGCTACTCACAGTCATCTTCCCACCTCCCCAATTTCTTTCACTAGAGATGTAAATGTACCCTACGATTATCAGAGCTACTACTACGGTGATGAAAATCCAAAGGAGTTTCATTCGCTTTCTCCCTCCTCTATTTTTACCAGACTTTCCACAGTTGCTGGGTCATACAAATAGGCTCCTAAAATTTGCTCAAGTCCTTGGACTGGTGGAATGTCGTTTGGATATCTCCCAAACGATATGTCCAGTGATATCTCCGCTACAACCGAAGCAACGGAGTTGAAAAACTTTGTTATCCTTTCAATGTCGGACTTTCTAGCGGCCACCGCGTCGAGTCTGACAAAGGTGTTTCTACCGATTCTCACATAGCTACTCACAAGTCTTATCTCATTGCCTTCATTTGAATAAATCGTTGCAAACGCTTTAGATCTATCGCCAATTTCCAGGTTATTTAAAAGCTTCTTTTCGACTTCAGGAGATAAAGAGGATTCCACATTTTTGACCAATCCCACGGGACCATATCCCGGGGTGAAAGGACGCTCCGTTCTAAGCTGAAATATCGGTTTAAGGCTCCCATCTTTTATCACAGCTCCCATAGCATCTTGAACGAGCTTTCTGGAAAGCTCCATTTCCATCTCAGCCATGAGTTTGTTTGAAAACTGCGAGAGATCCCCATTTTCCACAATACCCTTGGTTGCTTCTCTCCCCCAGATGCGAACATTCATATTTCTCAGCGGAGATGTAAAAGCTGCAACAAATACACTTTTGGGCTCGTCGATTATCTCGACTCTTCTACAACAATAAAGAATTGCTCCAACAACAACCTGAGATATCAAGAGTTTGCTGGATGGAGATGGTTCGTACCTCAAAAGGTGTCGAAGTTTCCCATCGACGAAAATCACCCTATTGGGTGGAGCCTCCGACTTGGGAAAGTCCCACTCGAATATCTCGGCATTTTCTCTGTAGCTTTTCAGAACCTCTAGATTGCTTTCTATCCTCCTCAATTCCATTTTCAATCACCTTTTCAGAAATTCCAGAGTTCTTTCAAGCACTATCTCTTTTTCTTCACTAGTTACAACCACATGTGGACTTCTCTCCAAAACGAGGAATTCTTTTTCTCCGCCCAATTTCTTCTCCAAATAGTCTTTTACCTCTATGGGAACCGTGCTATCAGATCTCGAAACGACCACAAGAGCTTTCCCAGAGAAGTTTTCCAACGACTTCCTTCCTTCAAACTGCAACCTGAAGAATTCCCTGCTTTGCCTGTAATAATTATAACTCCAGTATTCTTGACGCAACCTCTCTCTTACAGGGTCGTCTTCTATTACCTGCAGCGGCTCTTTCTTTCTCACTCTGTTCACGAAAAGTGATGTGAAAAAAATTACGGGTAAGTATTTTTGAAACACCGTTAAAAATGCGGGGGCGTATAGGAGGATTCTTCTCACTTCAAATTCAACGGCCAAGATAACTGTCAACACTCCACCCATAGATAGACCGCCAACTACTATCTCAGAACAGTAATTTTTCATATCATAATACTCGTCTATAACTCTCCTTTTCCAATCTCTTCTTCCAGTTCTCATGAAATCTTCAGATGTGGTGGCATGACCTGGAAGCCTGGGAACTCTCACCGTCCACCCGAGCCTTTCATGAACATTTTCCGCTATATACATCATTTCGTATGGGGAACCTGTAAATCCGTGGATAAGCAACAGGCACTTATTACTTCCTTGAAGCAGTTGTGAAGGGAATATGGCCACTCTTTTCACCCCTCTTTACATTCACATGCTCTCTGTATATGAAGTCCTTTAGAGATTTTTTTCCAAATCTGTTGAAGATTTCCACGTACTCTTCCGCTATTTCAGAAGTTGCGTTGGCGATCTCATATTGAACCACGCTTCCTTTTAAACTTTCAAAATGCGCTTTCACTCCTCTAATTTTAAGAGTACCCTGTAGAAACTTTTTTTTACTTTCCAGAACTTTCACATCTTCCATTCTATCGTTCACAAGAGGAGTCCCAGGTTTTGGTATGAGAGGATTCAAACTCAGCTTGACATTTCTGTACCCCATCTTTAGAGCTACTCTAGTAATATCTGATATACCGGCGAGATCCCTTTCAGATTCCCTTGAAACGCCATATATGAAGTACATCTTCACTGAATCGAACCCAGCTTTTCTTCCCAGTATGAGAGCTCTTTCTATATGCTCCTCGTTGATATCCTTCTTCAGTATGTCTCTCACCCTTTGACTTCCTCCCTCGGGTGCAACTGTAAAACTTCTTTGGCCGGATTCCCTCAGCATTCTCATGAGACGTAGATTCAGCCCATCCATTCTCATTGAGGAGACGGAAAAGCTCCTACCCTCTAGCAAATCGAGAAGTTCATCCATCCATGGATAGTCGGTTACAGTCGCACTTATCAACCCTATTTTCACGCTTCTGGGGATATTTTTAACAACGCTATCGAGAACAGATGTTCTCAGAAATCTAGCGGGTTTTTGAAGATGTCCTATCATGCAAAATGCACATCGTCTTATGCAACCTCTTCCTATTTCTATGAGAAAGCTGTTTCTAAATTCCCCATCTGGTGTTATAACACTTCCAACTGGAGGGAGTGAATTCAAATCAGAAAACTTTGCGACTTTTCCTCTCTTCTCAAATCTCGGTATTTCAACGAACGGTATCATTCTCATCGCATCTAAAATTTCTCTCTTCACTTTCAACAGAACCGCATCTGAGATATCCTTGATCCCGGTTTCCAAATCCCCCCTATAGATAATATCGGCTATTGGGTAGACTGATGAAGGATTGAAGTAGGTCATAGCTCCCCCAACAAGAATCAATGGATGGTGTTCATCACGTTCCTTCCATTTCAGTGGAATCTGCAGTTTTTTCAGTATATCCATGATATTTAACAGGTCTAATTCGAAGTTATAGGAGAAAGCGATCACCCTGAATTCATCAATAGGTCTCAACGACTCAAGCGAATAGAAGCGTCTGAAGGATTCGCCATAGAAGAAACGTTCGACCCCTACACCATAAAGGGAAAACAGATCTCTCACCCAACTGAACGAAAGAGAAGAAGCAGCTACTCGATAGTTTGAGGGGAAAAACAGGGCTAAATCATCACCGCGAGATGGATTATAATCCTTTTCTCGTTTGGAGAAGTTCTCAACTACGCTATAATCTCTGAAGTCCTCCGGCCTTCTAGGCCTTCTCAATTGTCGACCTCCTGATCGACTTCTGAATGCTTTTCTTCCTCAACGAGATCTTCTCCCTTTTCCGCCAGCTCGCTCTTCAAAATTTTTCTGAGCTCATCCCCTTCGATGGTTTCCTTACTGAGCAACAACTCCACTATCCTATCCATCTGTTGACGGTGATCGAGGAGGATCTTTTTTGCCCTTTCATAGCAATCCATTACGATACTCTTCACCTCTTCATCGATCTCACTAGCTACTTCTTCTGAGAAGTTCCTTATCCTTGCCAAATCTTTTCCAAGGAAGACTTCTTTTTCCGTTTTTCCCCATGAAAGTGGTCCCAACCTATCGCTCATGCCGAGCTCGCAAACCATGGCCCTGGCCATTTCAGTAGCTCTTTCGATGTCATTCGCCGCGCCCGAAGTTATATCACCGAAAATAATCTCTTCAGCAGCTCTACCTCCAAGTATAGCAGTTATCCTATCGAGCATTTCTCTCTTTGAAACCAAATATTTATCCTCATGAGGTAGTTGCAGAGTATATCCAAGTGCTTTGTAACCTCTTGGAATGATAGAAATCCTGTGAACGGGATCAGCATTTGGCAGGACTGTTGAGACTATCGCATGACCTACCTCATGATAGGCTATCACTTTTTTCTCACGAGCGCTTATGACCCTGCTCTTTCTGGCTGGTCCAGCTATTACCCTATCTATGGCTTCTTCAAAGTCCTTCATGCTTATAACAGTTCTACTCTCTCTTGCGGCGAGCAGAGCTGCTTCGTTGATCAGGTTTTCAAGATCTGCACCAACAAAGCCTGTTGTTCTCTTAGCCAGTATTCTAACATCTACATCTTCTGAAATAGGTTTACCTCTCAGGTGTATCTTGAGGATAGCCTCTCTCCCTCTCAGATCTGGCGGATCTACAATCACTTTCTTATCAAATCTGCCGGGCCTTAAAAGTGCGGGGTCAAGTATATCCGGTCTGTTTGTGGCCGCCATGACTATTATTCCCTCTTTTGAATCGAAACCATCCATTTCCACGAGAAGTTGATTCAGTGTTTGCTCTCTTTCATCGTGACCTCCGCCAAGTCCTGCCCCTCTGTGTCTGCCAACTGCGTCTATTTCATCTATGAACACGATGCACGGAGCGTTCGCCTTTGCCTGATTGAAGAGATCTCTGACCCTGGCTGCACCTACACCAACAAAGAGTTCTACGAAATCCGAACCGGAGATGTGAAAAAACGGAACATTTGCCTCACCCGCTACTGCACGCGCAAGGAGGGTTTTACCTGTTCCAGGAGGTCCAACAAGGAGTATGCCTTTTGGCATCCTAGCACCTATTCTATTGTATTTCGCCGGATTCCTGAGAAAATCCACCACCTCCTGAAGTTCCTCTACCGCTTCATCTACTCCTGCAACGTCTTTGAAAGTCACCTTTCTCTCACCAGGTTTGAACATCCTTGCCCGGCTTCTCGTGAACGTCATAGCACTGTTCCCTCGGCTTGCAATTGCACGCATGACGAATATCCACACAAATATCAGGAGAAGTGTTGGGATGAGGGTTCCAAGAACGTTTACCCAGACAGAACTTGATATGCTTTTTTCGCCCGAAACTTTAACACCTTTTTCGGCCAACTTTTTGATCAAATTACCATCCTTTTCGATCCAAGGTGCATAGACTTCATAGAGACGTTTGTCTCCCTTCAAGTGAAACCTCACAGAGCCGTCGTCACTCACGACAACGTCAGAGAGCATACCTTGATCCACGTATCTCAAAAACTTTGTGTAATCGACCTTTACCATAGGTGGCTCTGTCGAGTACATCGCTTTTGCAAACCAAAAGAAAGACAGTATTATCAAAATGGCTATCACTATGTTGACAAAGTTTACCCGGTTCAACTCATATCCCCTCCTGAAGAATCCTCACATCGAACCCTTCTCCTCTGAATCTCTTGTTAACAATTTCTCCGCTTATCCAAACTATCTCATCACCAACAGCAATAAGAGGCACCTCATCTCTTAGATAAGCGGGTATTCTCCTTTCCGCCAGGTAATCCTTTAGCTTCTTTTTACCGATTCTATCACCTTTCCTTCTGTTCCTTAATATCATACCACTTGAATTTTTCAGACCGTAACCGTTCCTCACGGTCACTTTGAAATCAAGAAAGTCATACTCTCCCTCAGACAAAGCAAACTCGATGTTTTCTCTTTCTAGATTTCCCACGAATATTTTCCCCAGGGAGACCCAAGCACCGAAATTTCCCCAAAATGTGATTTTGCCTCGCCCCTTTTCAACTATATCTAAGCATCTATCTATATCAAGCCAACTGGGAATCCTCCCGGTTCTAAGCTCGGTTAGCCTTCTTATAAGTTCTGCGTTCAGTAGAGGATGTTCCTGAAAGGAGAAATCGTATCCGTAGTGGAGCTTTCTCACCTCCACCTTTATCTTGTCCTCTATGATGTCCTCTAAAAAATCCGAAACCATTCTGGAGTTCTCAGACAGGCGAGACAACGAATCCACTAGGGAAGGGTTCAATCTCCTCAAAACGGGAATCACTTCGTGCCTGATGAAGTTTCTCGCATACTTGATATCGAAATTCGTTTCATCTACTACGTACTCTAAACTGTTCTTCTTAGCATATTCCTCTATCTCGTCTTTGGAAAAAGCCAGAAGAGGCCTTATAATATCATTCTCCCTGGGTTTAATTCCAGCCAATCCTCTAATACCTGTTCCGCGAATCATCCTGTAAAGAACCGTTTCAGCTAGGTCATTTTTGTGATGAGCAGTTGCTATGAGATCTGATCCAGATTCCCTCTTCACTTTTCTTAGAAAGTCATATCTAATACGCCTCGCTGCTTCCTCAAGACTTTCACCTTTTTTTTTCTTCACTTCTATACGCTCTATGGTGAACGGTATTCCTAATCTCTTCGCGGTTGACCTTACAAATTCTGCATCGCGAATTGAACTACTTCTAATTCCATGGTCGAGATGAGCGATGTGGATCTTTATTTCCCATTTTTTAGACATACTCAAGAGGGAGTGGAGAAGTACCATGGAGTCAATGCCGCCCGAGACTGCTAAGACCAGTTTCTGTCCCTTCTTCAGTAGCCTTTCCCTCTTTATGAAGCCCTCCAGTTTTTTCAGGAACATTGATTCTCACCAACCATATATCCGGTTCTATTCCCGGCTCGTAGACAGACAGTGCAACGATTTTCCCGTCTGGGGAAAATTCTGGATAAAACACATCGTAGTCTATGAAGTCTGTTACCAGCTTGACAGAACCGTTTTTCAGGTTCTTGTACCACAGTCTGTACACCCCATCCCTGTTAGAGACAAAAACCATTGAGCTGCAATCCGATGAGATATCAAGATCATGCTCGTTGTACTCACTGTTTTCTACTGTCTCCACAGTTCCATCCTTGGTGAGTCTGTATATTCCGAAATCTGCTCCTTTAAGACCCACAAAGTACAAGTTTCCACCACACATCCTCGGAGAGAAAACATACCTAAAGGGCAAAGACACTTTTGTTGCTTTCTTAGTTCTTACATCCTCTATACAGAGCTCATTCCCATCTCCTTTGTCCTGAAGATAGGTGATGTTATTCTCATCTATCCAGTGTGGCATATACGCGGCTTCTTTCCAGGATCCCGCTAATCTCCTTATTTTCCTCGGGTTACCGTTTATAGGTATAGTGTAGATAGCCCAGTTTCCGGTGAAAGATCCCTGGAAGAGGATGGAGCTCCCGTCTGGAGATATGGATGGGAAGTACTCACTACTCCCAGAGAGTTTGATCGGTTTCATGGTTCCATTTGCCATGTCTATCATGAATATATCTCTATTTCCACCGATTCTATCACTTGAGAACACAAGATATCTTCCGTCGGGAGAAAAGGAGGCATATTCCTCAACGGAAGATCTGTACGTAAGCCTAAGTGATCTTCCCCAGTCACCTTGCTTCAATTTCAGTAGAGCCGCCTTCTCCAGCGGAACTGAGGCTGCATCTATCAAGAAAAAATTCAGCGGGAACGGGGAATCTGGGGACCGTGAGAGAGATTCTATCTTTTTTCCATTTTCCTTCCATATGATCCCATAGTTTCCCTTCTCATCTACCAAAAAAACAGATTCAAAGTTTAGATCATAATCGGTGGATGTCCCCGTGTGTAACACAACATAATCCGGTGCAAGATCCTCTAGTGTTTTCCACACTTTCGAGAAAAGCTCATCTGCACCGGATCCTACTACGGCTTCTATGCCTATATCCACGTTGGAAGTGGCAAAAGCCACAATAAAAGTCAAGGTTGCCAGAATGATCAAAGTGATCCTCACAACTCAGCAATTATCCCTCATAAATTTGATCGATTCAAGTGCTAAGTTATTGTTCTAGTTGCTACTTTTCCAGCCAATCCCCGGTTGTACCTAAATTTTTCTATTATGGAAGATTTCGTGGAATCCAAGATGCTTCTATTACGTCGAGTGCTTCTCCAAAGAACCACGGTTCTCCGCAATTTCGGATTTTTCCACTGTTGACACATCTGCTTTTTTTTTGTAAATTTTCTCATCGGCGGCGTAGCTCAGTGGCAAGAGCGGGTGATTCATAATCACCGTGTCGTGGGTTCGAGTCCCACCGCCGCCATTTGTTTTTATAAGGCGGCGTGGCCAAGTGGTCAAAGGCGGGGGTCTGCAAAATCCCTATTCGTGGGTTCGAATCCCACCGCCGCCTTTTTTGTTGTATAATCGCCGGGGGGATGAAGATGGCAAAGGTTCTGTTGAAAGATCTACTTATAAATGGTGAGAAAGGGGTACAGCTACTCAACGAGGTAAGAGATCTGATAATCCGGAGGAAAGAGAGTGTACTGGATAACGCCGTTAAGGAATTCAAGCCAGATGAGCTAATCTTAATGAACCCCTTTGACAGTAGCGTATCTCCTGAAGATGTTGAAAGAATCCTCGATTTCTTGAAACCCGTTCCGGAGATTAGAATTTTCCCGTGGATAGACGTTTATGAGTCGGTCATTTTACCAGAGAATGTAAATATACTGAATGAGTTTGAAGACTCATGGGAATTTTCCTCATGCCCGGTGAACAATGTCCCCAAGGTTTATCTTGAGGAGAAGGGGATATTAGAGCTGGACGTATCACCTGTTTGGATAATAGAGATCTCTCCAGAAGATCCGGCACCAGTTTCAACCATTGAAGATTTTGTGAAAAATATGAGAACCGGGATCTTGGTGGCAGTCCTTTACACGTATCTCCTGAAAACCGAAGAGGAGGCTATAAACTCCTTTGTTGAAGAGACGGGAGGATTTGTTATCAATCTCTCAAAACAACTTCCAGAGCCAAAAGACACTGTGGAAACTGAGTTTGTAAGACGGGCGAAAAATAGAGTGGGGAAATATTTAGGTATGAAAGCTCTCCGGGGGGAAATAGTGTGAAGATCTCCAGGATTAAGATAATGGGGTTTGGGAAATTTCGAGATACAGAGTTTTCATTTCAAAAGGGGCTCAACGTCGTGTATGGACAAAATGAGTCCGGCAAAACTACTCTTGCTAATTTCATACTTTACACGCTCTCTGGTTTCACTTCGGAAGAAGTGAGAAAGTACACTCCATGGATAAGGGGAGAGTTTGACGGAGAGCTTATTCTTGAAACGAAATCAGGTGAATTGAGATTGAAACTCAACCCTAGAGATCCTTCCCACAACAGGGTACTGAGGAGAGAGGAGTACGAGGCTTCATCCTTTATACCAGAAGAAGGTGGATTAACTCTATCGAGAGGAGTAAGTGGAATAGTCATAGCCAAGCTCAGGAAAAAGATGGAGGAAATAGAAAGGATGGAGCGTGTCATAGACCTTCTGAAGAATGAGCAGAACGTTTATGAAGAGCTATCCCGTGTTGAGAGAGACCTAGGTGAAAAGGTTGAAGATCTGAAGCAGAAACTCTCAGATTTAACGGAGAAACTCTCCGAGGAGAAGGAGATAAGAAAAAGATATGTTGATTCTAAAAAAAGATTGAATTCTCTGGAAAGAGAGATGGAGAATCTGGAGAAGAGGTTGTTAGCAGCTAGGATTAAAAAAGCTCATGATATATGGAGGGAAATGGATACCCTGAGAGTGAAAATATCCAGTATGGGAATCGAGTTGTCCAACTTGGAAAAGTTCATCAGATACCCACAGGAGAAAATAGGTAGGGTCTGGTCACTGAAGAAGGAGCTGGAAGAGATCGAGGGAAAGGCGAGCAAGATATCCGCTGAACTCGCCTATAGGAGGGAAGAAGAAAGGATTTTGAAGGAGAGGAAAAAGGTGTTGGAAGAACTTCTTCGGATATCGGAGAGCGAGGATGTGGATAAAGTTATTTTGAAGGTGAAGAACATAGAGCTTTCGATGAAAATGCTCGAAGAAAAGAGAAAACCAAAGGGCTACGATGAAAGGTGGGAATTCTTCGACAAAACGGTGGATATAGAGTCGAGAATGTCTGAGATACTGTCGATGATGGAGAGATTGGAAAAGCTGGAGAAAGATCTCTCCGAAATAGAGAGAGAGCTTGAGGCGATTGACAAAGAGTTGGCAACTATCAAGACAAGGATCAGTTTGAGAAACACCTTGACCATAGTGTTCTTAGCACTCGCCGGTGGGTTGATAGGAGCCGGATATCTATCAAACCTTCTCTTTTTCTTCTCTATCGCTGCTGCCGTTTCCACAGGACTTTCCTTGGCTCTCTTTCTTTCAACAGGAGAATTGAGAAGGGGAAGAATAAACCTTGAAGGGGAGAAAGAAAGATTAGGCATGAACTACAGAGTTCTGGGGAAAAAGATAGATGGTCTTAGAAACGAGATATCCTCTAGGACTAGTGGGAGTGGGTTCAGAAGCCCTCAAGAGATGATCGATGAGTATAGAAGATATCAAAACTGGAAGAAAACGATGGAGTCACGCGTTGAAAATGAGAGCATGAGAATCCTTGAGAGAGAAATAGTGAAAGGCTTAAGAGAATTCTTTGATGAGGTGAAAGGGGATTATTCCAGACTGGTGGAAGAGGTCAGAGAAAAAGCATCGGAATACGCTATTCTCAGAGATAAAATAGCAAGTCTCAAGCTTTCCATAGATGGGTTACAGACTGTCCTGGAGGATCTTAGAAAAAAGAAAGAGACACTTCTAGGCGAAAGAGAAGCTCTTTTTGAAGAATTGGAATGCGACGATTATGAAGACTGCTTAAGCTTGCAGGAGAAGAGGGAGAGGTACGAGAAGTTAGCGGCAGAGAAGGAAAGACTTGAAAGTAGATTGAAGGAGCTCGGAGAACTCTGGAAAGAGTTTAGAGTCTACTATGATACGAGAGTTCCCCAAGGGGTCGATACCGAAGAAAACCTGGAATCCATAGAAATCCTTAACGCGAGAATCGAAAACACAAAAATGGAGATATTAGATGTGAAGAGCAGGGTTGAACAGCTTTCCAAGGAGATGGAGAATGCACGGGTAGAAATCTCCGAAATACACATGATTCAGGGTGAATTGGAGAGAACAAGGCTTCATCACATAATGGCTGAGGAGGAACTCAGAGCTTTTCCGGAAGTCATAAGGTTGTTCTCCGGTATAAGGGATGAATTCGTCGAGAAGTACAAAGAGATCTTTGAAAAGAGATTCCGAGAGTACTCGGAGAAAATCATAGGTAGGGATTTCGAAACAGCGGTAGAAGACGATTTGTCAGTCAGAGTGAAAATCAGCGGAATAGAGTCTTTGAGTAGAGCAACCAAGGATCAGATCGAATTAGCTTACAAACTTGCGCTGTACGACGTCTTATCCCCAGACGATCCTTATCCGTTTGTGATAGACAACGCTCTCACGAGATATGATGACTCCAGGTTGGAAACCACAGTAGCTTTGCTGAAAGATATATCAAAAAACCGCCAGGTGATACTGACTACAAGTGATACGAGGGTTCTGAGACTGGTGCCAAAGCGAAGTGTGAAAGAGCTTTACAATTCATAGATGTTTTTGCAATGGCGCTGTCCGAAAAACAATCTTAAGATTTCTGGATCTCGGAACCGTACAAACACATCCAAATGTTTTTCGTTAATGTTGTTGCCTTCAGAAGCTTCTTTTAGCATCTCCTTTACAACGTCCGATTTAAGAGCGGGAATATCCAGCAAGGGTTCAGGATCGATCGGTTTGTAAAATATGGCCATGCCAACTTTTCCAACTGCTTCTCCACTTCTGAACACGAAACTTCTCTTTACCCTTACGGAAGACTCGAACTTCTCAAAATATCTGTCAGCTGATTTGTCATCATCTATGTTTAGGAAATAGAAGGCTAGGAAAAGATAGTATAGGGGATCATTCCACTTACCAGATTCTTCTGGATTCACTTCTAATTTATCTTCCTCAAATTCCCTCGCCCATTTCACTAGGGTTATCCTAGGACAGAAAGAGAATCTCTTGAAGTCTTCGTTTTTGAAAATCCCTCCCCAGAATGATGAGATGTACCTACAGCAAGAGTTTTCTCTTTTGGAGAGCGAATCCGCGATTTTCTTCGCTTTTTCAAAGTTGTTTTCCATGAATATAGACATGATAGCTAGAAGTGATTTATAACCCCCTTTGTTAACTGCTATTGGGAAAAGTTTCTTGTAGGATTGCTCTTCTCTGTATATTCCAAGGGTAAGATGAAGATAAACGTTCCTCGAGACTTTCGCAGCAGCTTCGAAGAATCTCTCTGCATCAGAGTATCTTCCGAGCCCCAGCATTATCTCACTTATAAGAATATACGGGTAGAAAACCGTAGATCTCTCCTTCAGAAAGTTCACAGCGTAGTTCAGAGAGTCTGGATCCCTGGAGTAAAACTTTGTAAGGCCGAGCATGTACCTGTACTCGTCATCATCAAATCTGGAGAAGACTTCCTTAGCAGCTTGATAGTCTCTCTGGAGAAACTTCAATATTCCATCCAGTATAGTCCTTTGCTTGATATCCTTGACCTTTCCCATAGTCTGTCTGAGAGCCTTTACTATTGATGCATCTGAAGCATCGTAGTCTTGGCGATTTAGATCCAGCACGGTCCATGTATCAGCAGCGTTAACAGTTGCGGGAGGTGCAATATCTATATTGAGCCTGGTACTGGGCTTCGCGATAGAAGATTTCCGTCTCGGCTTCATCTTTCCCATCTTAATGAGTTCTTTTTCGAACGCCTCTTTGAGTTTTAAGATGTTTCTAAGCTTGGGATCCTCAAAATCCATCAAATCAACCCCTTTTTCGCGAAGCTGTAGAATTCTCTAGGCCCTACTATTATGTGATCCATCAATCTGATTCCAAGTATATCACCTGCTTCTAGAGCTTTCAGGGTGAACAACTTGTCATCTTCACTTGGAGATATGTTGGACCGGTGATTGTGAGCAAGAAAGAAGGCAGAAGCGTTCACCCTCAGGAGAAATTTCATCAAATCTCTTATCTCCACAGAAACAGCGGAGGAGATCCCTGGAAAATCCTTGTGAGATATGTAAGAAAGAGATTCATCCACCGCTATAACTCTGAGAAGCTCTCTTTGATGAAACCACATGTCTTCACACATGGAGTATACATCCTCGGGGGATCTTATTTTCTTTGGTTTTCTCAGCATTTCGAGGTACAATCTCTTTCCCAATTCAAGAGCAGCTTTGAGTGAAGTTGCTTTTGCCATACCAATCCCTTTTACCGAGAGCAGTTCATCCAAAGACGCTGAGACTAGTTCAGACAACCTTGGAAACTCCTCCAGAATTTCTCGAGAGAGGGCCAAAACGCTCTTTCCACCCCCACCTGTCCTCAGGAGGATTGCTAAAAGCTCTTCGTTGCTTAGGGAGTTAACTCCTATGCTTCTCATCTTCTCGCGAGGTTTCATTTCCACCAACCCTTGTTGAACAGGAATTCCCAAACTTTTCCAATGGGGAACCCCATCACATTGTAGAAATCGCCTTCTATTCTTTCAACGAAAATCGCTCCAAAATCCTGTATGCCATATCCACCGGCTTTATCTAGAGGGCTACCAGACGAAACATACATTTCTATAAGAGATTCCGGAATCTCGCGAAATCTCACTACAGTTTTTTCATGAAAAGAATGCTCCCCATTACTCCACACGAAAGCCACTCCTGTGTATACTTCATGGACTCTGCCAGAGAGCTTTTTCAAAAATCTTTTCGCCTCGTCAAAATCACGGGGTTTCCCCAAAACTTCCCTGTCTATTACTACTATTGTATCTGCACCTATGACTATCCTCTCCTCAAAAGTTCTCTCAAAAACTTCTTTGGCTTTTTCAAGAGCGACCTTTTCCACCATATCTTTGAAATCCTCTCCTTCGAGTTTTTCCTCAACCTTGGATGGAACAACATCAAAATTCATTCCAAGCTTTCTCATGAGCTCAGCTCGTCTTGGAGAAGATGACGCAAGGATTATTCGCAAATTTTCTTCACCTCCCAAAATTTCTCATAAGCTTTGGCCATATACACGTTTGCCACCGCCGACACACTTCCAATAGCTAGGAAAAGCGGCAAAAGCGAGAATATCCCATAACTCTTGATTATCAAGGCACCCACTGCCATCTGAATGACGTTATTGACGGCAGAACCAGCCAGGCTCATACCTATGTATCCGAATCTTGTCTCGTATAGAAGCCTTTCAACAATGGCGGCTCCTATTGATCCAAGAAACCCCATCCAAAAGGGCGGTGACATTATTCTACCAGACAGAAGACTACCTAGGATGCTCTTCCCCGCAGATACAACAAGAGCAGATTTCATGGAGAGCGTAGCTGAAAAAAGTACCAGAGAATTCGAGAACCCCCATCTACCTACTGGAAGTGGAAAAGGGATGAACGTTTCCAACACATAAATCGCGCTTGATAGAGATATCAGGATTCCTAAAAGGGAGATGTTCACCAAGTCACCGCGTCTATTCTGCTCTTTTCGAATCTCACCACCAGGTGATTCGGCACGCAGACTATCTCTTCTCCCGGTTTCACCCATCCCATTTTTTCGCAAATCTTCAGACGGCATGTGGAATTCACCACCCTGACTTCCTTTCCATTGAATACCACAGTTGTTATTCTTTTCCCGTTCCGATATACGTTGTAACTTCCCGGTTTCTTGATTCTCATAACAACTTTACCGTCAACTCTTACGACAACTGTATTTAAAGAATGATCATGTCTGATCACCAATGGAACTATCGCAATTGCGGTGATAACGATCGCTATTATAATATCCCTTGGACTCAAGATCTTCAATTCATCTCACCCGATCTTATGTTAACATAGCAGCGGGAGGTGAGGATATGAATGAAAACGAACTCTTGCAAAAGATCAGAGAACTTGAAAGCCTTCTTGAAAGTTGCAGACAGAGAGAAAAGGAAATGGAAAAAATGCTTCAAGAATACAACGAACTCATCAAAAAACAATTCGAAGTGTTCGATAACTTTGTGAGAGATATAGGTACTAAAAGGATTATTGATCCCCTCACCAGGGTTTACTCAAAAGATCACATCATGAAGCTCATTTCCTACTACCATGAAAAGGCCTTTGAGGAAGATCTGAACTACGGAATATTGGTGGTGCGAATCACAAACTTAGAAGAACTCATGCCACTGGAAAGGGAGAGCAATTTAGTTCTCCTTGGGAAAATCCTGCGAGATTCTGTCAGAGTGCCCCTAGATAGTATAGGAAGATTTTCCGAAGATACTTTTATAATACTCCTCACAGATGTCAGTAAACAGAACTCGGAGAGAGTGAAGGAAAGGGTGAAAGACATGATAAATGTTCAGATGGGTGATGATATAAGCATAAAGCTTTCTTTGAAATCTTATCCCGAGGATGGAGAGGATATGGATAAACTCATAGAAGAAGCTCTGAATGAGGTGAAGTGAGTTGGGATACTTCGAAATAGAAGGACCCGTTCGTCTTGAAGGAGATGTGGAAGTCTCAGGGGCTAAAAATGCCTCTCTTCCGATATTAGCGGCATCTATAATATCGGATTCAAAAATTCGCTTGGAGAATATCCCAGATCTCCTGGATGTCAGAACCATGATGGATATATTGAGATCGGTTGGAATGAAAGTGTCTTTTAGCAGTGGAAAAGTAGAAATATCTCCTCCTGTTTCTCCGAACACCGATGTTCCCTACGAGCTTGTCAGGAAAATGAGAGCCTCTTTCAACGTTCTTGGCCCGCTCGTTGCGAAGTATGGAAAGGCAAAGGTCGCCCTTCCAGGAGGCTGCTCCATCGGAGTACGTCCTGTAGATTTTCACATAGAAGGGCTTAAAAAGATGGGGTTTGATATAGAAATAGAGCACGGTTTCGTTGTCGCTAAAAGGAGAAAGGTTCGAGACGCCAGGATAACACTGCCAAAATCAAGTGTAGGTGCAACTGAGCACTTGATGACAACTGCAGCTGTTCTGGATGGGGTAGAGGTTGTTATTGAAAACGCCGCTATGGAACCCGAGGTAGTAGACCTTCAAGAATTTCTCAGAAAGCTGGGAGCCGATGTGGAAGGTGCTGGAACCAGTATAGTAAGGGTACAGGGAGGAGTTAAATCATCGGAGGCTTATCACAAAGTTATACCGGATAGAATAGAAGCTGGAACATATGCCATAGCAATAGCTGCAACTCGAGGAAAGGGTACGATTCGAAACATGCTACCAGAGCACCTCAACTCCCTCTGGGAATTCCTGGAGAAGTCTGGAGTAAACTTAGAGATAGGAAGAGATCTGGTAAAAGTTTCCATGAGCGAAAGGCCGAAACCCTTGAGCATAGATGTAACGCCATATCCCGGTTTTCCAACAGACCTTCAACCGCAGATGATGGCATTTTTGAGTGTTGCGAAGGGAACCTCTCATATTAGGGAGAATGTTTTTCACGCCCGTTTTCTGCATGTAGATGAACTTAGAAGAATGGGGGCCAAAATCGAACTCTCGGATTCCACTGCCATAATCGAAGGAGTTCAGAAGCTCTCCGGAGCTCCGGTGAATGGTACGGATCTAAGAGCAACAGCAGCACTAGTTATAGCCGCGTTCATGGCGGAAGGGAAAAGTGAGATACACCACGTAGAACACATATTCAGAGGATACGAAAGTGTCATAGAGAAATTCGGAAAACTGGGTGGGTCTATCAGATACACCGAGGTGAACGAGTACGAAGATTGACCCCAATACACTAGCAGATAGGTACAGACCCATCTATCAGAGGCTTCACTCATGTGATATATGCCCAAGGAAGTGTGGAATAGATAGGAGCAAGATCCAGGGTGTGTGCGGAGCAGGTTGGAATCTCAAAATATCCAACGCTCTGCTCCACTTTGGAGAAGAGCCTCCTATATCCGGAAGTAGAGGATCGGGAGCAATTTTCTTTTCAGGTTGCCCAATGAGGTGTGTGTACTGCCAAAACATGGGATTTTCACAGGGAAATATCGGTGTGGAAATCACCGAAGAGGAGCTAGCATTCATAATCATGGAGCTTCAAAGGGCGGGTGCTGAGAACGTGAACCTGATAACCGCTTCTCAGTATGTACCCCAAGTCCTGAAGGCCCTAGAGATATCGGTGAGAAACGGTTTCAAGCTTCCAATAGTCTGGAACACTTCTAGCTACGAGAACTTAGACATCTTGAAAGCCCTCGAAGGGGTGGTCGACATATACCTTGCGGACATAAGGTATGTTGAAGATGAAGTAGGAAGGAAGTATTCGAAAGTGCCCAACTACTGGTCAGTGGCGAAACAAGCGCTATTGGAAATGTTCAGGCAAGTTGGACCGTTTGATGAGGACCGGGGGATGATCATAAGAATCCTGGTTTTCCCGAATAAGATCACTGATCATAAAAAGGCCCTTGAATTTGTAGCTAGAGAGTTGTCCAGGAATGTTCCCGTTTCAATAATGAGGCAATACATACCTGTGTTCAAGGCAAAGGATTATCCAGAGATATCCAGAAAAGTCAATGAAGATGAATATGCGGAAGTTGTTGAGTACGCAGAGAGCCTTGGCCTAAACGGGTGGTTCCAAACTGATGAACCACAAGTAGTTCCAACTAAATCCGTTGAATCCATCCATTCTTTTCTAAAAGAAAAAATCTTCTCCAAACGAAGTTGGAGGTGAAAAAGTGTATGATATCTTCGTTTCTGTTGCTGTGTTCTCCATCGTTTACGTCTTCATAATTTCAGAGAAAATTCACAGGACAATAGCCTCAATGATAGGTGCAGCAGCTCTGATATTTCTTCAAATCTTCGAGAATCCACATGAAGTATACATCAGGTATGTGGACTTTAACACCGTTTTCTTGCTTATAGGTATGATGTTGTTCGTCGCAGCTATGAAAAGAACGGGCTTCTTCCAATATATAGGTGTTAAAGGATTGAAAATATCTAGAGGAAGCCCGAAACTTCTGTTTTTAATATTAACCTCAATAGTGGCCACCGTCTCGGCATTTATAGATAACGTTACGACGGTGCTCATATTTGTCCCGATGACACTGGCAGTGACTGATGTCATAGGCATGGATCCCAGCCCTTTCATTTTGGGCGAGATATTCGCCTCGAACATAGGCGGTACCGCAACCCTGATAGGGGACCCTCCAAACATAATCATAGGGACCAACGCTCACCTGACTTTCTCAGACTTCCTCATGAACCTAGCGCCGGTATCCATGATAATCTTCATAACCGTGGATCTGTTCTTGATATTCGTATACGGAAAAGAACTTTCAGTAAATCTAGAAGGAACATTGAGGGAAGACATGTTTCTAGAGGAAAAGAGCCCAAAGCTTTTAATGGGTGAGGTACTCCTTGGAACCACCGTCGTTTTATTTCTGTTTCAGCATAAGCTCAACATACCGGGTTCTTCTATAGCACTGATGATGGGTTTTCTATCGGTACTAGCGATAGAGAGAGAACAACTTGAAGAGTTTCTGAGAGAGGTGGATTGGGAAACGATATTTTTCTTCATAGCACTCTTCATAATAACTGGTGCTCTTGAAGAGACAGGGGTGTTGGAGAAGATAGCTTATTTCATGGTATATCTCGCTGGGGACAGCCTCAAGAAGTTTGAGATGATCCTGATATCGTTTTCAGCGAGCTTATCCGCTTTTGTTGACAATATACCCTATACTGCGACCATGGTCCACGTGATAGGCCATTTGAAGGACATAGATCCGAAAACTTTTCACAACCTCACTCCATTGTGGTGGTCTCTCGCATTGGGAGCCTGCCTTGGTGGAAATGGTACTCCCGTGGGGGCGTCTGCAAACGTCGTTGCCCTCCAAGTGCTCTCCCAAACTGGTAGAAAGATCAAATTTTGGAAATTCGCCGTGGTGGGTTTTTCTGTAGTCGTGATATCTGTGGTGATTTCGTCCATGTATGTTCTGATTAGGTACTAATTTTGGCAATTACAATTGATATACCAATATTACCGAGAAATATTTGACAAAATCATAAAAATACTTCTTTTTATAACTGTTTACACCTAAAAATAACATGATATAATCTTCATGAAAAATAGGGAGTACTCTAGTGAGGAGGGGGAACCATGCTCGTTTACGAGGAGATATTGGATTGGCTGGAAGAAAACCCAACCATACAACAACTGAGAAAGAAAGCGAAGGAACTAGGCATACGGCTAAAAAAACGAATGAAGAAGAGGGACATACTCAAAGCGATAAAATCGGAGATTGAGGAAAGGTTGTCACAATCTTCTGAAAGGCCGTCGAGTGTGACGAAATTGCAAACCATGGAAAAAGCTGAAGTGAGTGAGGAAGAACTACCAAAAAGCTATGGAAAAGATAAGCTTGTTTTGATGCCTGTAAATCCAAATTGGCTACACGCATACTGGGATTTCTCTCCCCAAACCGTTCGGAAAATAGAGTCTCTGGGTTTAGGATACGAGGTGGTTCTCAGGCTTTATGATGTTACCTACATAATATTCGATGGTACAAACGCTCATAGAACTTTCGAATTCGGTGTGGACGTCAGATTCACAAAAAATTACTATTTTAACGTTCCGGTACCAGGAGCCTCGTACCTTCTGGAGCTAGGCTATAAGGATCCTGAGGGGAACTTCATTTCTCTGCTTAGATCAAATGTGTGCAACGCTCCGAGAAATTACCCTTCTGACTCTAAAAGGGAACGGTGGCTTGATCTCAGAACGAAGGAAAAGAGGGTAAAACCCGGTGGAGAGCCATATGTAAGGCCAGTAGAGAAGATGGTCGGATCTTCGGGTGTTGGAATACTCCAAAATGTCTCACCTTCAGGGGGTGGAGCGTTCACATGGGAAAGGGTGAGGAGCGGTATGGGAAAGGAGGATAGGTGATGAAAAGTGGCAACATTGTTTTGATACTTCATGCTCACCTCCCATATGTAAGGCATCCAGAGTACGAGGAGTTTCTAGAAGAGAGATGGCTCTTTGAAGCTATGACGGAAACTTACATACCACTTTTAAGGATGTTCAAAAGGTTAGAAAGAGATAATGTGAATTTTCGACTTACGATGTCGATAACCCCTCCTCTCATGGAGATGCTCAATTCCAAGGATCTGATGGAAAAGTTCAAAAGGCATATGAATAAACTGATGGAACTTGCTCAAAAGGAAGTCGAGAGAACAAAGTATGAGAACTCGAAGAAGCATAAGATGGCTCAATATTACTTGGAAGATTTCACAGAGATCCTCGAGGTATTCGAATCCTATGGAGAGAATCTCCTAGAAGGATTCAAGGAGTACATGGATAAAGGCAAAATCGATGTCTTGACGTGCAACGCTACACATGGGTATCTTCCCTTGATGGAGATACATCCTTACTCGGTTAAAGCCCAGATAAAAGTTGGTATAGATACCTATAAAAGGTACATGGGGAAGAATCCGCGCGGAATATGGCTCGCAGAATGCGCATATTATCCGGGACTCGATAAAATTCTCGCGGATTACGGTTTGGAATACTTTTTCGTGGATTCACATGGTTTCTGGTATGCCGATGAGAGGCCTAAATGTGACGTATACAGGCCAGTGATGACATCCAACGGAGTCTTTGTATTCGCAAGAGATCCTGAGTCCAGTGAACAAGTATGGAGTGCGGATGTCGGATATCCCGGAGATGGAAGATACAGGGAATTTTACAGGGATATAGGGTTCGATCGAGAGTATGATTACATCAAGCCTTATATAGATAAATCCGGTGTTAGGGTGAACACCGGCATAAAGTATCACAAGATAACATCAAAGGGCACACCTTTATCAGACAAAGAGCTTTACGATATAGACGAAGCGCTTGAAGCGGTTAAAGAACACGCCAAAGATTTTCTGAGTAAGAAGGAATCCCAGGCTAAAAATTTGAACACTTTATTTGGCGGAGTTGAACCTGTTATAGTTGCTCCGTTCGACGCGGAACTCTTTGGTCATTGGTGGTATGAGGGAATTTTCTTCCTAGAGGAATTCTTCAGAAAAGCTGCCAAGAGTAGGCATCTGAGAGTCGCGACAGCTGGAGAGATAGTAGACAGGCTTGATACCGTTCAAATAGTCACACCGGCAGCCTCAAGTTGGGGTGCCAACGGATACAACGAAGTTTGGCTGAACGGAAAAACAGACTGGATATATCCACACCAGCATGAGCTGGAAGAGAAAATGAGGGAAGTTGCAAAAGGCATCAATGAGTCTGATGAAATTCAAGTCAGACTTGCCAAACAAATGTTAAGGGAACTACTCCTTCTCCAGTCCAGTGACTGGGCCTTTATAATAACAACAGGAACTAGTGTCAATTACGCTGTAAACAGAATAAAAGTACACGTAAAGAGATTCCTGGAACTGTACAAGATGTTTAAAACCAAGAATGTGGACGAAAATAAGCTAAGATATTACGAATGGGTGGATTCGATATTCAAGGATGTAGACTACAAAGTTTATGCGAGCTGAACCGCGGGCCTCAAAGAGCCCGCGGTTTTTTACCTGATCCCGATCATGATTACAACCACAGAAATCAGGAACGACAAAACTGAAAAGCTTAAAAACACATAGAAGATCTCCCCAGTTGGTAAACGAGACAGCTCCCTGTTCAATCTAGACGTTTCTTTCTGTAGATTTTTCACATTTCCCTCAAGACCCAGTAATAGCTTGGAGTTATTCTCGACCTTCTCAGAGAGCTTGGCAAAAGATTTCAAAGAGGTTTTAACAGAGGAAACAGAATTCTTTAGATCCGAGACATCGGATCCCAATTTCTCTATCTTCAGGGAAAGCTTCTCTTGAAATCCTTTCAATTCCTCTTCGTTAGCAGACAAACTTGCGTTAACCGTAGCACATTCATTCTGAAGTTTTTCTTTCAGGTTTTCCACTTCCTCTTTGAGCACCTTGCTTGCCGCATCCTCAAAGTTTTTCTTAAGGTAATTGACTTCTGCTTTCAAATCTTTCTCAGATTTCTTCAGATTTTCCAGCTCATCCTCAACAGCCCTCAACCTACTGTCTAAACCATTGACAACATGGGAATTCTCCTTAGAAATTTTTCCTAAAGAGTCTATATTCTCCTGAAACCTTATTTCCAATAAAGTCACTTCAGAAGCTATTTCATTTATCCTGTCATTCACGTTCTTTTCGAATTGCTCCACCTCATCTTCTGTCACAGTTTGAGAACTCTCCGAGAGATCGGACAATTTTGCTTCCACGAGATTCAGTCGAGTGTTGAGATCCTTGATAGAATTTTCCAGAAAATTGACCTTACCGTTCAAGTTATTCATGTGGGCTCTGTAATCCTTGTCGAGCTTCATCAGCTTCTCAAGAGTTTCAGATTTCAGAGACGCTATTTCATCATACAGATTTCCAGCCTCTTCAGCCGCACGAATTTTCTCCGAGATGCTTGACAGTTTCTTGTTTATATCCGAGATATCAGCATAATTTTCCGATGACCACTTATATGCCTTTGAAACCATATCAGACATCTCGGAAACTTTTTTTTCAAGTATGGAGGTCTTTGGAATGGAATTGGAGATGTACCTCTTCAAATAAATGATGGTTCTGTAGAGAGAAACCGCCAGTTGATACCTCGTAACAGTTTCACTCCCTCTAAAGGTCTTGTCGGGGTAACCAGATATTATTCCCAGTTTCACCAAACTCACAACGGCGTCATATGCCCAATGGCTCTTGGGAACGTCCTTTATCACTCCAAAGGATAGGATAGAAAGTAGCACGAGAAACAATGCTAGCTTCTTCATCATGCACCACCACTCATCTGCAGATATATGACCGTTCCAAGTCCCGCAACAGTTATCAACATAATTATCCATTGCACAAGATTCGTATCTGAAGACCTCTTCACTTCTCTTGAAATTTCGTCAAGCTTGTCTTCTATCTCGTTAAGCTTTTTCTGATAGTCTTCTTTTTTAACAAAATCTTCTGAATTCCCTTCAAGTTTGCTCAAACGTCTCTCCATCTCTGACAAATCTGATCTCATTTTGGATAGAGACGGACTTATGATCGTCACCAACCTATCGTTGAGATCTGAAAAATTTGATTCGAGTTCCCCCAACCTCTTTTCCGCATCCTGCAATCTCGAGTTCACGTCTTGAAAATCCTCTTTTTCCCTTGCGTCAACTGCTTTGAGATTGGTCTTCAACTTCTCCAGATTGGATTGAAGGTCGGAGACCCCCTTTTCAAGCACACTAACAGATTTCGACACCTTTTCAAGTTCAAAGGTGAGCTTTTCAACTCTGGAACTAGCCGTTTCTGTATCATCTTCGAGATTCTTCAAACTTCTAGATACCTCTTCAACGGATTCTTCTATTTGCGCCACTTTCTCGTCTAAGCTTGATACACTGGAATTCAGCGTTTCTTTGACTATTGACATGCTTTCCTTGACATCGTTGATGTAATCGGTGAATATCGAGTAAGCTTTCTCCAGCTTATCTATGTAATCGTCAATGGATTTCAAATGCTTTGAATGGTTGTTTACCATCTTCGACACACTTACAAGAGAGGTGGCGAGTTTGGTTATCCGCGAGTCCTCATATTCCAGAGAATTTTCCAGGTTTCCCATCCTTTCTTTGAACCTCGAAACTGCTAGGGAATTTTCCCTTATATCCTTCTCCAGCGTGGATAGAGAATCATATATGCTTTTATACTTGTCATCTACATAGCTCCCAAGCATTTTGTACTTCTCCTCAAGATCGCTCAAACTTGCCTTTATCTCAGATACCACTTGTGGCTGGACTTTTACTACTTGCCCAGACGGAGAGACATTTTTCATCTGGGACTTAATGTACTCTATGGTCCTATATATAGCAACAGCCAATTGGTACCTGTTTACGAAATCAACCCCTCTAAATGTTCCATCGGGATAACCGGAGATTATACCTAGTTCGGAGACTTCATTCACTGCATCATACGCCCAATGGTTCACAGGGACATCTTTAAATGACACCGAAAATATCGTTATTGGCAGTATAAAAGCGAGAACCTGCAACTTCCTCATGGTTTTTTCCTCCTCCAGACGGCGTGAGAACCCCTCTTTATCTCCACTATCTCCTCTGGTATCTCCACTTCTCCCTTCCTGATCATTTCGATTAAAAAATCCTCTGGCAAGGATGTGTCAATCCAAATTTCCTTCACATCAATCGTGTCCACTCCTCTTTCAGCATACCTTTTTAAAACATTTGATACAGCTTTTGAGAAATTATTCACTTTCCTCAACTCCCTGCTCTGTAAAGTAAGTATCCAACGAACCCCAAATTCACCAGGCTGATCAGTATAACGAATATTCCCCAGCCTGGAATTCCGGATACACGATTTTCCAGTTTTTCCACCCTTTTCTTGAGATTTTCAGAACTCGCATTGGATTCCGTTATAACGCTGCTTAATTTCTTCAGACTTTCCTTTATTCCTTTCACATCGTCAGATAAGGATTGCGTCCTATCCTCGAGACCTGACACCCTGTAATCTAGATCCGAGATCGAATTTTCCACTTTTGAAACACTTTCCATCTTAATTCCATAATCTGTTACCTTTCCGTTGAGAACATCCACTTTTCCAGAGATATCCGTGATGGCCTTTTTCAACGATGCAACATCGGAGCTTAACGACTTGAGTTTTTCCACTTCAGAGCTCACAGCGTCTATCTTCATCACTTGAAGAGAGAGCTTCGATATTTCCTCCTGAATAGCCTTTTCAAAATCATTCAGATTTTTGGAGACGCTTTCTATAGACTTGGCATTCTTCTCCGAAAGCAGCGAGGTTTTGGAACTCACTCCAGATTTTTCCAGCTCCTCTACACGATTTTCCAAACTCTCCAGCTTCATTTCGAATGGTCTTATCGCCGTGTTCACATAATCTTTGGTGGAATAGTTTCTCTTCATGGTGGCAATCTCCTCAGTCAAGTTTTCAACGGACTTTTTGAACTCGAGTAAATTCCCGATCAAACCGTCTATCGTACCAGTCTTATCTTCTACTTCTGAAAGCCTCGTCGAAAGATCTCTGTAGTTCTTAGTGTTATTTGAAATCATTTCGTAGGCTTTTTCCACCATTTTTTTAAGGTTTTCGAGATCCGCAGAATAGCTACTAGGAATAGGACTTGTAGAAGCTTTCTTTTCAAGAATCGCAACCCTTCTTCTAAGATCTGAAACAATTTTCTCCAGGTTCAATATCTTTACCTCGACTCTCTTGCTCTCCTCCGATGAAGCTGTAGTTCCAGAACTGATCGTAGCTCCAGATGTCTTCTCGTCCACATACTTGACCAACCTGTACAGGGCCACTGCAAGCTGGTACCTGGTCACGGGATTGTTCCCCTTGAATGTTCCATCGGGGTATCCATTCAGTATGCCCATATCTGTCAACTTAATAACAGCCTCATAAGCCCAATGCTTAGAATTCAGGTCTTTAAAACTAACAGCAGCTGTTAGAATTGCCGGTATGACTAGTAAAAAGAAGAACTTCTTCATCTTCATCACCCTCCTTAAAAACTGGTTGGAGTTTTCATTTCCTCTAATTTTCCCTCTTTGAAAAGCTCCAAGTTTTCCTCAACACTTGTTGGCCTTCCAAAATAAGCTTTTATCCCAGCTGCCGATAAAGCATCAAAAGCGTTTGCTCCCATACCGGGTACGATTATCGCATCCACACCCTGGGAAACTATCATCTGAACCACTCGTGGACCTGCCCCGTGAGCTTGGGAGATAGCAACTGAGTTTTCCAGCACCTCATACTCTCCCGAGTCTGTGTCATATATTATGAAAAACTCCGCTCTTGCAAATCTGTCCGCCAGCTTTGAGGACAAGTCTTTTCCACTGGATGCCACCACGACTCTCATGAGATTCACACCTCCTATAGCGATCACTTTTCTGTCTCGAATTCTACCATCTATTCTCTTCCAGTATAAGATTCCTGATCATAGTGATGTTTCAAGAAAAACTCTCTTGATACTGCAAAGGCAAGTTTCATTCGATAGATTTTATTTCACACCCTCAGAGATGCCACTGTTGACCTTCGATGCTACCGCATGACATAATCACTGTGACTGGATACCATAAACTTTAAGAGATATAGCAACTCCCTCTGAAATTTGGACATTGAGATTTCTCGGAAGTTCAAAGAAAGCCCTTTAAGTGATACAAAAATCTCATTGAATGTTTAAGGTCTGGAAGAGATGTACTACGTGGGCAGAGAACACAGAATTGATATTCAGGTGGATACACTTTCACTCCTCAATTTTTGAACGAAGGGAGGGGAAGACTTTGAGAAGATTTTTCTTTGTGATGGTCGCTCTGATTTTCACTTTGACGTTCTCCAGCGTGTTGAAACTTGCAATTCTTGTGGAACCGAAAGCTCTCAACGTTTGGGTGGATTACGGTCCTCACGCGAATACATGGTCAAAATACGTCTTCGCCAGCAAATATCGATCGCTTTATAGATTCTCTCATGTGACGATGGATTTTATACCAGACTTAGCTGAAGATCTCCCGAAGGTATCAAGGGAGGGTAGCCTCACTGTGTACACGATAAAATTGAGAAAAGATTTGAAGTGGAGTGATGGGACTTCAATAACGTCTAGGGACGTGGTATTCACACTCAACAGTGCTGCAAAGCTGATAGAAAGGGCGGGCCTTTCAGGAAACTGGGTGAACATGGTGGACCCTCACTTTTTCGCCAGGGCCGAAGCCGTTGGCAGCAGAACTGTAAAAATATACCTCAAGAAAACTGGGTTTTTAAGGGTTGAGTACGGAATACTAATGGCTCCCATAATTCAAAAAAAGTTCTGGGAGAAGTATGTGATGGAGGTTCTAAACGCTGAGAAGAAGATAGACTATCTCTATTCCATAGATACGAGTAAAAATCCTGATCCCGCTTCTGGACCTTTCATTTTGGAGAGATGGGAAAAGGGAGCCTTCATACAACTGAAAGCCATCAAGAACTATTTTGACAAAGGTTGTTTAGAAAAACATTATGAAAACGGAGCAATTGTTCTGACATGTCCCAATGGATACAGGTGGAACAGTAAGCCAGAGGGTGGAAAAGAAGTTTTGAGGGTGGAAACCGGACCGTTCGTTGATGAAGTTATCTACAGAGTATATCAGAATGTTTCATCAGCTGTTCAAGCGCTGAAGGCAGGAGAAGTGGATTTCGTATTGAATCCAAGCGGGATCCAAGAAGGGGATGTAGCCAGTCTTCGTGGAAGTAATGTGAAAATAATAGAGAATGAGTCAATAAATCCCAGATACCTCGCTTTTAACCTTGATAGATCACCTCAGAAATACAGATCGTTCAGAAAGGCAATATCATACATCCTAGATATAGATTTTCTAACCAAAAGGGTCTTCGCAGGCGGAATCTCCCCCATAGATTCGCTGGTACCTAGGGGTAACAAGTTTTGGCATGCACCTGTAGAAATAGTCAATCACAGATTAAGCCACGATCAGAGAATGAAAAAGGCTTATCAGATTCTTAAAGATTCAGGTTTCCATTGGATTGTCGAGCCGAAGTTCCTTGGAAACAAGCTCGTGAGGAAAGGAAAAGGTCTCATAGATCCCCAGGGTACACCTGTAAAAGAGATGAAACTTCTGGCTCCAACGGAGTCCTATGATCCCATGAGGTCTATAATTGCCCTTTACCTTGAAAAGTGGGCAAACGATCTTGGCATCCCCATCAAGACATACTTTATGGACTTCAAGGTGATCATAAGAAGAGCTTACTACGACAGGGATTTTGACATGTTCATACTGGGTTGGGGACCTGTGAAAACCCCAGACCATCTAATTAATTACCTGTACAGCAAGAGTATGTTCAACGTCACACATTATTCCAATCCAAAGTTTGACAGTCTCGTGGAAAAGCTTCTGTCCTGCTCTAATCTCAATGAAGCCCGGAAAATAGCTTTCAAAATGCAGGAAATGATAACAGAAGATCTTCCCTACATTCCTCTATTTGTTCCCGAAATAGTAGAGGCTTTCTCCTCAAATCTCGTGTTTCCATACACAAAGGTTCAATCGGGTCTTCAATCAGTTTATGGTTTAATCGAGTACGTCAAAAAAATAAAATGATGATGATGAAACCGTCACATTGATATAATTTCTCACTGAGGGGGTGACAAGTGTGGAAGCATTGCAGCAATATCTCTCGCAGCTTTATGCATATGTGATAATGATCCTGAACATTTTGATGGGTCAGTGGTATTTAGCTGTGCTTACCGGTGTGGCCATCATAGTCATCGCGAAATACCTTGAAAGCATCCTGATAATTGCGCTAACCATAGTCGTGGGGATATTTGTAGTATTACCGGTGATGTTTCAAGCGTTCGAGAGTAAAAACCTGACGCTAGGGATCGTTAGTTTGATAATACTAGCTCTACTTTACTTCATAATGAAGTACATCTACAAAGTAGCACTCTTCGCGGTTGGACTAGTAGCCGGATATGTGTTCACAAATGCGGCTCTTGGATTCATTGAGATTCCGAACAACGTCCCAACTGAAATCAGAACAGGCTTTGGAATTCTCAATTGGATTTCTCTCGCAATGGGTGTGTTTATAGGACTAATCACACTCAAACTCACAAAGCAACTCACCGCCCTAATAGGCATATTTTCAGGAAGCTATCTCGCTGCAATGGGGGTTTTAAACGTATACACTGGAAACCCCAACTCCTGGAAAAAAGCATTTCCCAATCCTTACGCATTGGCAAATATATCTCAAAGTTCTCTCATCGTGTTCTTAGCAACTCTTATGATATTGATGATATTTGGGGTTTACTTCAACTTCAGGAAAAGAGAGGTGAGGGGCGAATGATCCGCCCCCTTTATGATCTTCCTCCCATGAGAAGAGCCATAACAGCTTTAGCGGTGTGAATCCTGTTTTCTGCCTCGTCAAAGACGACGGAATGCGGACCATCTATAACGCTGTCTACCACTTCCCTTCCCCTGTCCGCTGGAAGAGCGTGCATGTAAATCGAATGTTTCTTCGTCAGGTTCATTCTCCTTTCATCAGCTATCCAGTTTTTGTACCTCTCTGTCTCTTCCCAGATGACTTTCTCATTTTCCTTGAGAATTTTCATCGCCTCGGCTGGATCCATTTCCATTAATTCTTTCGCGTTCCCAAGGACGAAAAATCCACCCCAGTTCTTTGGTATGACGACATCGGCATCTTTGAATGCTTCATCCATGTCATGGACTATGTTGAGTTTTCCCCCGTGATCTTCCGCGTTCTTTCTAGCTTGTTCGACTATTTCTGGCATGAGATCAAACTTTTCTGGGTATGCGAGCGTGACTTCCATCCCGTACCTTGTGAAGAGGAGTATCTGAGATTGAGGGACAGAGAGCGGTTTAAGGTGACTTTTTGCGTAAGCCCAGCTTATTGTCACCTTGAGCCCTTTAAGATCCCTTCCAAATCTCTCCTGAATCGTCATCAGATCTGCAAGAACCTGGAAAGGATGGTAATAGTCATCTTGAAGATTCATGACAGGTGCTCTTGAGTTCGCGGCTATAGCTCTCATGTACCTGTTTCCAACTCCAAAAGTGCAGTGCCTTATACCTATACCATCACCGAAGCGTGAGAGTATTATCGCCGTGTCCCTTGCACTCTCTCCATGCGCTATTTGCATCTTGTCGGGTGTTAGGAATATTCCCTGGCCTCCAAGCTGTGCTATACCAGCTTGCATACTGTTCCTCGTCCTGGTGGACTCATCGAAGAATATGAGAAAGAGAACCTTGTAAAGGAGAAGTGGAGTTGGTTCTCCTCTGTAGAACTTGAGCTTCAATTCACGGGCTAAATCCAACATTACGTCTATCTCCTCTTTTGTGAAATCCTGAAGTGTTATAAGATGTCTGCCCTTGAAGAAAGGATCGGAGCTTCCACCGTAGGAAATCAAATTTGTTCACCTCCCTGAAATTTTTCGGAGAGTATTTTACAGGAAAGCAACGAGGAATGCCAAGTAAAGGGAGTCCTTCTCTGGAAAGAGAGAAAAACCAACTAAAGTCAGTCTTTGAGCGCTCCTCCCGTTAGACCTATTATAAAGTGTTTGTGAAATATGGCAAACATTATGAGAATAGGTATGAGCGCGGTGAATGCAGCAGCGGAGACAAGTGTTAAGTCAACACCCTCATATTGATTTGTGAACATAGTTAACCCAACGGTGTATGTGACGACCCTATCTCCAGCTAAAGTTCTAGCCATTATGTAATCATTAAAAGCTCTAACGAAGGCATATATTGCAGAGGCCGCGATTCCTGGTGCTGCCAGTGGAAACGTTACCGCCCAGAAAGCTTTCATTCCTGAGCATCCGTCGATGAAGGCTGCCTCTTCAAGTTCCTTCGGGATTGTGGAAAAATACCCTCTCATGAGCCATATTATTAGCGGTATAGAGCTCACAGAATCCACGAGTATGAGGATCAGAAATGTGTCAAGCAGGTTCATAGTGGCAAACATGCTGTATATGGGTATGATCACAGAAGCTGCTGGGATCATCTGAAGTGCTAGTATGAACACCATCAGGAACTCTTTGGACCTGAACTCATACCGCGCAAATGAATAGGCTGCAAGCGAACCAACCAGTACGGAAAGAGCCGCAGAAAGAGTGGCGATGATTATAGTATCTGTATAGTACTTTATCCAATTCTTATCCGACAAAACTATCTTGAAATTCTCGAAAGTTAACTTCATGGAAAAGTAATCTGGAGGGAACTTCATGAAAGCATTCTTCGGCTTCAAAGCTATCAGCAAAGTCGTACTGAAGGGAAACACACTGAACAGTAGCCAAGCTATCAACGCTATGTACACTAAGACAACTGGAATCCATCTCTTCATGCTAACCGCCTCTCCCTGTACCTGAGTATCATGAAGTACAGAATCGTCACCAACAAATTCACCAAGAGTAGGATTATCGACAGTGCAGAAGCGTATCCTAGTTCACCCATGGTAAAACCGGTGTTGTACACATAGAGACTGAGTACTTCACTAGCGTGATTAGGCCCTCCAGATGTCATAACCAAAATCACATCATATACATTGAAAGTGATCATAGTTGTCATGATCAGATTTATCAATATGAAGGGTGTCATAAGAGGAATGGTTATCTTAGTTAATCTCTGCCAAGCTCCTGCTCCATCAACCCTCGCTGCCTCGTAGAGGGTATCTGGAATACTCTGAAGCCCTGCTGACTGCATCAGCATTGAAAACGGCATTCCTTTCCATATGTTTATAACAGACATGACGTATATGACAATGGAGGGATTCGTCAACCAATCCTTTCTGTTTAATCCCAGCATCTGCAGAAAAGGGCTCACCGACGCTAAAGTTGGTAAGAAACCAAGATTTGCGTCTAGGATATATATCCAAGAATATCCAACTATAACACTACTAGCTATCCAAGGCAGAAGGAAAATCCCTCTAAAGAAGCTTTTGAACCTCACGAACTTGTTTTTCAACGCTAGAGCGATAAGGAAACCAAAGAAAACCTGCCCAATCACGGATATGCTCACGAATATCAGAGAGTTCCTCAGAGAGTTGTAGAACAACCTATCTCGAAAAATTTTAAAGTAATTTTTGAGGCCTGTAAATCTTCCTCCACCAGTCATCAGATCAAGTAATGTCATACTCTTCAGGCCCGTTACAAAGGCCCAACCTAAAGGGAACATCATCACAAATATCAGTAGAGCAAGAGCCGGTACTATCAGCAATATTGGTATCCATTTCCTTTTCTTCACAACATCGCTCCTCTTTCTGATTAATTGAGCGGAAAACTGGGGGAGAATCCCCCCAGAGGAATTACTTGTTAGAAAGAATATCGTTCACTTCACTCGCGGCTTCATCGAGTATCTCCTTGGCACTCTTTGTCTTGTAATTCATGACATATTTCTGAATAGCGTCCCTAATTACCTCAGCTATCTTTGGGTAATCTGGTATAGTAGGCCTGAATTTCGCATGCTCGAGAGCTTGCTTTATGATATCTGCATATGGAAGCTTGCTTATGGTGTCAAGGGCGCTCTTGACGGTTGGTATGCCGTACTTCCCAGTACCTTCGACGTTCCAGTCATCAGGTCCCGTTATGTAGTATATGAACTCGATCGCAAGATCTGGATGCTTGGAGAACTTGCTTACTCCCCACACGTATCCACCAGCAACTGTGGCTCCTCTCTCTCCACCACTCGCGGGTGCTGGAATCAAAGCTGCTCCGAATTTCTTTGAGAACTCCTCGTGGGTCATCCCAACATTCCTCGCAGTTGTATCTCCTAGCCAATGTCCATTTCCAAGCGATATGACGAATTTACCATTCAAGAAAGCTTGGTCGTAAACCTCACCGTTCTTCGGGCTCAAAACATCCTCAGGCTTGGTCATCCCATTCTTTAAAAACCATCCGTAAAATTCCAATGCTCTAATCCCTGCTTCCTTGTTGAACATAGCCTTTTTCTCATCCGGGGTGAGGATATCCCCTCCAGCTGCCCACAAGTAGTCGTACCACCTGGAGTTAGTGTGCTCCGTGTTACCAGCCATGAATCCAACAGGATCGACATCTTTGGGAAGCTTATCGAGATTTGCCTTGATGATCTGAGCATACGCTTTAACATCTTCCCAAGTCTTTATGTATACCTTGTCAATTCCCACTTTTCTCATATATTCCTTGTTCCAAAAGATCATTCTGACGTCCGTTGACCCATAGAGCCCCAAAGTATATCCTTTAGGAGCGTATTTTTCCATGAGCTTCCTGAAGGCTGGAATCCAATCTTCGTAGTGCGGTACTTTACTTGTTGGTATGGGCATCATGAGGTCTTTGAATTGTCCTAGCCATATGTGATCAACGGTCATGACATCTATGGGCTCTCTCCTCGCTAATCTCATCGCAAGTTGCGTCCTAGTATCCTGATATTCGTAATACTTGGCGTCCACAACTATGTCAAGATCCGGATGGTTCTCCTGAAGCTTCTTTGTAGCATAGGCTATGAGTTCTTTTGCCCAAGTCCTGGTTACAACCCTCAAAACTACCTTTTGCTTCGCAACGGCTATGGAAGAAAAAGCCATGACGATAACCAAAATAAGAATTGCCACTTTCCCAAATTTACCCATAACCCCTCCCCCTTTCTGATAACGCTTGGAAAATTAGAAAACGCAAACACCAATCATTATATACTATGTCAAAAGGCAAAGCAAAATTTTTATGGTGGGGAAAGGAGGGTGTAAGATGAACTTTGAATCGTTTTGCCTACTCGTTGAAAAGGAGTCCCAAGAAAATCTGAGGAGATCTGATTGGGTTGTGTCTGAAAACGCGCGCTTGAAGTTTTCAAAAGATGGGACTTTTAAAGAGTTCATAGGCGACACGGTTGTTTTACCTGTGGAGGGGAAATATCTGGAGATTTTCGAGAAATACCAGTATTACTTGTATGAAAATTTGGGGGAACTCTTAGCAGAAAGGCTCCCTGTCGAAACATTTCACATGACCGTTCATGATTTGAGTAATCAGCTTGATACACCGAAGAACATCAACTTTGAGAAAAATAGTAGGATGTGTAAAGAGATTTTCGGAGGGCTCAGGGCATTCAAGGAGGAAATCATCAACATGTCCATGGTTGGAACGATCGGCGATACAACTGCTGTGGGAATATCACTTGCCCCAGAAGACGAAAAATCTTTCAGAATTCTCATGGAGCTTCACCATTCGTTTGATAAAATCCGTACCGTGGAAAAGTTTATACCGCATGTAACGTTGGGATATTTCCTACCGGTTGAGTTTCCGAGATCCAAAGTAAAAGGGATCATAGACTTTTTAAGATCTTTCTCGTCTGAGATAAGAGGAGAAAGGGTTACCTTTAGGATCTCAGAACTATCCTATCAGATGTTCGAGGATATGAAGTCCTATTTCACCGTCTTCAAATTATCCGATCTCGATTGGTGATAAAATTTTTTGGGGGTGATACTCTGTGTACATGATGAAAGAAGGCGATATGAGTTCCGATGTTTTGATGATAATTCACGGACTAGGTGAACACTCTGGAAGGCATAAAAAATTGGTGAGAACTGCTTTAAAGCTGGGATATGGTGTGATAACATTCGACCTTCCAGGGCATGGGAGAAGTCCTGGCATTCGAGGTCATGCACCTCTATCAAAGGTCCTAAAAATAGTCGATGATCTCGCGCACGATACTATGAATCCACCGGTGATATTTGGTCATTCCTTGGGAGGGCTTGTAGCCGCCAGGTATGCCGAAAAGGGTGGGAGACTGAAAGGGCTAATACTGTCGTCGCCAGGCCTTGACTACGATCGATCCCGGGTCTCCAAATCACTTGTAAATCTATCAAAATTTCTAGCGTCTGTTCTTCCGTTTCTTCCCATGGATAACAGGATAGATCCCAAGAAACTCTCACGAAATAAAGAGGCTGTGGAGAAGTACATAAACGATCCTCTGGTTCACAAGAAAATCTCAGTAGCACTTGCTAGGGATTTCTTTATCGAATCCGAGAAAGCAGTTGAAGAAGCAGGGAACATTAAAGTTCCTGTCCTTCTTATGGTCGGAACTGCAGACGAAATTACCCCTCCTGAGGGAGCTAAAAGATTTTACAAGAACCTGAGAGTAAGCAACAAAAAACTCGTGGAATTTGAAGGAGGATATCACGAACTCTTCGAGGATCCTGAGTATTCCGAGAGATTCTTTGCAGAAGTGGTGGATTTCCTCAAGGTGGTGTAGAATAGTACAAAACTTTAAG
>JALWTT010000007.1 GCA_027077795.1 Thermotogaceae bacterium
TATCCATGGCTTCCGCTATGAGCTCTCCTATCTCAGGGCTGTTTGCGGATATAGCTGCAACATGAGCTATATCGTCCCTTCCTTGAAGTTTCTTGGAAAGCTTCTTTATCTCTTCAACAGCAGCCTCAACCGCTTTGTCGATTCCCCTCTTTATGAGTATTGGATTTGCACCCGCTGCAACGTTCTTCAAACCCTCTTTGATCATGGTCTGTGCAAGTAGAGTGGCGGTCGTCGTACCATCACCAGCGATGTCATTGGTCTTCGAAGCTACTTCTTTCAGGAGCTGTGCTCCCAGATTTTCGAATTTATCCTCAAGTTCTATCTCCTTGGCAATAGAAACACCATCGTTGGTTATGGTTGGAGAACCCCAGGATTTTTCTATAACGACGTTTCTACCCTTTGGACCGAGAGTTATCTTGACCGCTCCAGCGACTTTATCCGCTCCTCTCTCGATAGCCCTTCTGGCTTCTTCATTGAACTTTAACAGTTTTGGCATATCTCACACCTCCTTCACTCTTCGATTTTAGCCAGAATATCACTGGCATCGATGATAATGTAATCCTCATCCTCGATCTTGATTTCCGTTCCAGCATATTTCGAGAAGATGACCTTGTCACCGACCTTCAAGTCCACATCCTCAACTTTTCCGATGGCGATAACCTCTGCTTTCATGGGTTTTTCTTTAGCGGAATCTGGAAGAACGATTCCGCCTTCCGTTTTCTTCTCTTCTTTTATAGGCTTTATCAAGAGTCTTTCTCCGAGCGGTGTAACTTTCATACCATCACCCCTCCTTTAGATATTAGCACTCTCATATCTAGACTGCTAATAAAAAGTTTACACCCAGTTCCTTTCTGCCCAAAGAACGATTTTTGGATAATAATTTCTATTATTTCCAATTATACAGAATAATAGACAATTATATGGCATATACTTAATATATCTCGCAAAATCTCGTTATTTCATGCTATTTCATAATGATAATCGAGAGGTTCGTTTGTTTGTTGTTTAAAACAATGTAACTATAAGGTAACAAAGAAAGAATGTATAATAAGAACATAACTTTCCATATATGGAGGTGTGAAAAATGAAGGGTAGGCTCTTTCCTGTAGTGCTGTTGTCTCTCGTCTTTTTGTTTTTTATAACGAACTGTGCTCCTCCTGCCGCTCCCTCGAACAGCAATCCCGTAATCGTGTCCTACTCACCAGAAAACAACGCAGAAAATGTCGATGTTCAAATTGATCTCTCCTGGATCGCCCAGGATCCAGATGGAGATCCTCTGGTTTTCGACGTTTTTTTCGGTGAAACGAATCCTCCACCCATCGTTCAAGCCGACACCTCATCCTCTTCATACGATCCAGGTGTTTTAGATTACAACAAGACGTATTACTGGAAAATCGTTGCAAAGGATGGAAAGGGTGGTCAGATTGATACAGGTGTCCTGACGTTCACCACCATGCACCAGCCTGGAACGCTCAAATGGTTTTACACGACGGGAAACAGTATATGGTGGGGAATGTGTCCTGCTATCGATGATGAGGGTAACATATACTTCGGTTCAAACGATGGGAAGATA
>JALWTT010000008.1 GCA_027077795.1 Thermotogaceae bacterium
ACAAATGGCTTCGTCCATTTACCACTTATCTTCTTCGCACCCATTATCCTGACGTCGTCCCCTTTCCTCTCGTCTGTCCCTTGAAACCAGACTACAAATAGGTCCCCATTCGAAAGTTGAATTATGGAAGGCGCATGTACGTGCTCCTTGACAAGTGGAAAAACACTTTCCACATGAAAAAAGGGCGCGGATAGTGCCACTGTAAATATGGTCAAAAGCCCCACCAGTAGACCCAGTTTCACCTTCAATCCCTCCTCCCGCAAGGAATCGTGAAAACGGAAAAAACTCGATATCTATCATAGCATTTCCGGGATTTTCCAACCAAAGGAGGCCCTCCCAAAGTACTTCGAATCCCTTGACTTCACTCCAACTTACAGCAGTAAAATGCTACTGGAGGTGAGAGAATGTCATCAATCGGCAGGTACAATCTAGAGGAGATAAATCCAGGCAACGAAATATTTTCAAAGGTAAGGACTACCATAGAGACGGCGTTTTACAGGAACAACGTCGAAGTAGTAGATTCGAGAAGAGAAGCCTATAAACTCGCCAAGAAATCTCCAGGTACGATCACCCTTGATTGGGAGGTCTGCTGTCCCATTGATTTGGACCTTGACGAAGGAACCAAGGTTTTGCTCTTCAACGATGGCGCGGTTACTGGAAGGTATGCAGCTGGTAGAAGAGTTATAGGCTGGCCAGGGATAGATGAGGAATTCTACGCCTCTATAATAAGGGAGGCTGTTTACAACTCGAGGTACAGAAAGATGTATCACGCGATCTCCTACACAGGCTTGCATGAAGATTTCATGGTAAAGAACCACATGCTGATACCGGAAGGCCACGAGAATTTGCTCTACAACTGGCTCTTGAACTTTCAGCATCCAACACCTTTTTATGAAAACATGTACTCAAGATCCAAACCCTACAGAGAAGGAGACGTGTTCTTGTTCACAGATCCGGATTGGAAGCATCCGGATTTTCCAATGGGCTTGGCCATATTCGATCCCAAGCACAACGTTGGTGCTATCTTAGGGATGAGATATTTCGGAGAGTTTAAAAAAGGAACCTTAACACTTGGATGGGGAACCGCGAGTAGAAACGGTTTTGTATCGTGTCATGGAGGTCTTAAAAAATTCGAAAGGAATGGTAAAAAGTTTGTGGCGGCCTTTTTCGGACTATCTGGATCTGGAAAGAGCACGCTAACTCACGCCAAACACAACGGAAAGTACAACATAACGATTCTTCATGACGATGCCTTCATAATAAACCTTGAGGAGGGTTATTCGATAGCGCTAGAGCCTCAGTACTTCGACAAAACGGCGGATTATTCTGCAGATTCACCGGACAACAAGTACCTCATAACCATACAAAATTGCGGGGCAACCATGACGAAGGATGGAAAGATAGTCCCAGTTATGGAAGATTTGAGAAACGGAAACGGAAGGGCTATAAAATCCAGGTTGTGGTCCCCAAACAGGGTCGACAAGATAGAAGATCCCATAAATGCGATATTCTGGATAATGAAGGATCCCGCCATCCCTCCGATAATGAAGATAGAAGATCCTGTGCTGGCTTCGGTGCTTGGAGCGACCTTGGCCACCAAAAGGACATCAGCCGAGGCAAATGTGGATACAACGAAGACCGTTATAGAACCCTATGCCAATCCGTTCAGAACATGGTCACTTGCAGATGATTACGAGAAATTCAAATACCTGTTTGAAAAAGGAGTTCAATCTTATGTTATAAACACGGGATTCTTTCTTGAAAAGAAAGTCCCAAAAGAACTGACCCTTTCTTTGATTGAAATGGTGGTTGATGGATCAGCGGAGTTTAAAGGCTTCATACCGGGTATAAAAATCCTGGAAATACCAGGTTTTGAAATAAACGCAAAGGAATATCCGAAAATATTTGAAGAGGATATAAGCATGAGGATTTCTTTCCTCCTGGAAAAGAAGGGAACAGCTGAAGAACTCCCTGAAGAGGCTATCAGCTCTCTGTACACTTTAGATGAAAACATAAAAAGTGTAAAGGTTTAAAAAGTCTTAGAAATAAGGTAAAATACGGCAAAACGGTGCAGGGGAGGGATAGATGTTGAAGATTACAGCAGTTTTGATCCATGCCCTGATCGTCGCGGGCCTCATATATTACGCTCTCAAGCAGATGAGCAAAACCGTCGAGCTTGGAGGTTCCTTTGGTGGAGGAGCGATGTACACCCACTTTGGAAGGCAAAAAGGGCTCGATAAAGACGGAAAGATAACGGTTCTTCTCGGAGCTGCTTTCTTCGTAAGCTCGATCTGGATCTCCTGGCTCTTCAAGGGGTGATCCAATGGATGCTCAAAGGCAGCTTGGGATCTTGAGGGAAAACGCCGTTGATTTGGTTTCAGAGGAAGAACTCTACGAGCGTTTGAAAGAAGGAAGACCTCTCAGAGTGAAGCTCGGCGTCGATCCATCAAGACCAGATCTTCACCTTGGGCATATGGTGGTTTTGAAAAAGCTTAGGCAGTTTCAGGATTTGGGCCATCATGTCATATTGATAATAGGGGACTTCACAGGAATGATAGGAGATCCTTCCGGTAGAAATGATATGCGCCCTATGCTCACAGAGAAGGAAGTAAGGGAAAACGCGAAATCCTACGCGGAGCAGGCGTTTAAAATCCTCGATCCTGAGAAAACGGAGCTCCGCTACAACAGTGAGTGGCTTGGAAAGATGAAATTCGCAGATGTGATAAGACTCTCAGCTAAGTACACTGTCGCGAGAATGCTCGAAAGGGATGACTTCTCAAAAAGGTTCAAAGAGGGAATACCGATATCCATATCTGAATTCCTGTATCCACTGGCACAAGCGATGGATTCCGTCGCGATAAACGCGGATGTAGAGCTTGGAGGAACTGACCAGCTTTTCAACCTGCTGGTTGGCAGAAAGATAATGGAAGAGTACGGACTCAAACCTCAGATAGTTATGACGATGCCTATAATCGAGGGAACTGATGGAAAGCAGAAGATGAGTAAATCTTTAGGAAACTACATAGCGTTCAACGACACGCCAAAAGACATGTTTGGAAAGGTAATGTCCATACCAGATTATCTGATAATCAAATACATGAGGCTCCTCACAGATGTTCCAAGAAAAAAAATAGAGGAATACGAGCGTCTAATGAAGGATGGAAGGATAAATCCGCGTGATGTCAAGATGGAGCTTGCCCATCTCATAACCGAGCATTTCTACGGGAAAGACGTCGCCGATAGGGAAAAGGAGGAATTTATAAGAGTCTTTTCAAAGAAGGAACTTCCAGGCGAGATCCCAAAGGTGAAGATGAACGACGGTGAAAAACTTGTGGATCTTCTGATCAGGATAGGTGCTGCGAAAAGCAGGAGTGAGGCGAAAAGGCTGATAACTCAGGGTGGGGTGAAGATAGACGGTGAGAAGATAACCGATATAAACTCAACGGCAAGAGAAGGAATCTTGAAGGTGGGAAAGAGGAAATTCTTCAAGTTGATGAGATGATCTCTTCTATCTCAGCTGTGAGTTTCTTTACTTTTTTGTAGATCTTCTTGTACACTCTCTCGTAAATTTCAGAATAGAGATCCACAAGATGAGGGTCAGGCTCGAAAGGACCCTCGAGTTTTTTCATACTAAAAATAGCCTCATGATAGTTTGAGAACTTTCCAACACCAACGAGAGCGACCATAGCTGCGCCTATCATGGAGGCTTCACTTACAGATCTATAGATGGGTCTGTTCATAACAGATGCGGCTATCTTGACCACTTCGTCACTTCTGCTCGCCCCTCCACCAACGGCAATCCTGCCGAATTTCAACTTTCCCCTTCTTTCAAGTCTCTCCTTCCCCTCTCTCAAAGCGAAGAAAAGCCCTTCTATCAATGATCGGTATATGTGCTCCCTCTTGTGAAACGACGAAAATCCCAGGATGGATCCGCGGATCTGCGGTTTGTCCAAGCTTGGGGTCCAGTAAGGATGGGTTATGAGTCCTAGGGATCCCGCAGGTGTGCTTTTAAGAAGCTTCTCCAGTAGTTTCTCCGCCTGAAGGTTTCTCTCCTTAGCTTGACTCTTTTCAAGGTAAGCGAACTCATCTCTGAACCATCTGACCAGCCAAAAACCACGGAATATCTCCACCTCCGGATTGTATGTCCCGGGGATTATCCCTGGGTATGGAGGAAGATGGGGAAGAGGCTCGAAGTACTTTCTCGTCGTCGTTGCGGCTATCGAGGTTGTCGATAGACTCAAAGCTGCTGTCGCATCATCTTCAACACCAAGCCCTAAGATCTCACATGCTTTATCGGATCCAGACAGAACCACAGGCACGCTCTTTATTCCTATCTTCATTGCTATTTCTCTTCTCAGGTTTCCGGCTACCTTTGATGGAGGCATCAGATCCGGAAGTTTTTCCCTTGGTATTGGAAAAAGATAGGATTTTATATCCCTAGGGCTACACCAATCCCTTCTTTTGTAATCAAACGGAATGTGACCAACTTGAGAAGCCACGGAATCGACAAAGTTTCCAGTCATCCTGCTGACGAAATACCCACCCATTTGAAGGACCTTGTAGGTATTTTTCCAGACATCCGGTTCATTCTGACGGATCCAGTTCACCTTAGCTTGCCTGTAAACAGACCTTATCACACCCTTAGCCCCAGCCAGAGTGTAGACGAGATTCAGAAAAAATGGCAGCTTCAAATCGTAATCCGCCAATCTGTGATCAAGCCACAAAATAGTTCTCCTCACGGGCTTTCCACTTCTGTCAACGAATACGAGAGAATCTCTTTGAGTTGTCACCGTGATGGCCTCCACTGTATCCTTACCTTTCAAAACTGATGCCATCTCGACGAATCTGCCAAAGATCCCTTCAACATCGACTTCCGCCCAGCCGGGCTTTGGAGAAATATAAGGAGGGTCATACTCCTCGCTCACCTTGGAAATGACCTCCCCGTTTTCGTCTATTATGGAAACTTTCAACCTCTGAGTTCCAACATCCACGACTAAAACGCTCATTTTTTAAGGACCTTCCTTATGTTCTCCTCATAAGGTGGATATATGACCCCTTTTTCAGTTATTATCGCGCTTACCAGTTCGTGCTCCGTGACATCGAAAGCTGGATTCTTGACTTTGATTCCCTCCGGAGCGATCCTTCTACCTCCACAATGTGTCACTTCGTCCGGATTTCTCTCCTCTATTGGTATCTCATCACCACTCTTGAGTGAGATGTCAATCGTGCTCGTTGGAAGAGCCACATAGAACGGTATGTTGTGTCTGTTCGCAAGGACCGCGAGCGAGTAGGTTCCTATCTTATTTGCAACATCTCCATTCGCTACAACCCTGTCTGCTCCAACGATCACCGCATCGATCTCTCCTCTTTTCATCATCCAACCCGCCATGTTATCGGAGATTAGGTAAGAATCTATTCCGTACTTCATCAGTTCCCAGGCGGTTAATCTCGCACCCTGAAGGTAAGGTCTTGTCTCATCAGCAAAGACCCTTATTCTCTTTCCCTGCTCGTGAGCGGTTCTTATCACCCCAAGCGCCGTTCCATAGTCAACCGTGGCAAGAGAGCCCGTGTTGCAATGCGTTAGTATCGTCGTTCCGTCCTTTATAAGCTTTGCACCATTTTTTCCGATAGCCTTGTTTATCTCTATGTCCTCCTGCGCGATCTCGATGGCTTCTTTCTCTAGCCTCTCGACAACTCCATTAAGACTCCCAAAATTCTTCATCGTGTTTTCCATTCTCTCGAGGGCCCAGAATAGGTTCACTGCGGTTGGACGAGTGTTTGCTAAGATTTCCCTGACTCTTTCCATCTTATCCGCGAAATCATCCCAACTGCTCGCACTTCCAACCATTTCCTTAGCTCCGAGTACGTATCCAAAAGCAGCTGTTGCTCCTATAGCAGGTGCTCCCCTGACGATCATCTCTTTTATAGCCTGCGCGACTTCCTTGTAGCTTTCGCACGGAACATAGATTTCCTCAAGGGGGAGCTTCCTTTGGTCTATCAGATGGAGTGTCCAGCTCTTCCACTTCATAGTTACCGTGTCAACCAACTCGATCCCTCCTCCATGTGTTGTGTAAATGGATTTTAGCACAAAGAATTTTTTCCTGATGTATACTACTCTACCGAGAGTAACTCACGGGGGTGTTATGTTGCTGTTCGATCCACGACCAAAGACAAAAAGGGAAGACTTGTTCGATAGAGAAAGAGAGCTTGAAGAGCTCTCAAAACTACAACCTCTAACGCTCCTTCTTGCTCCTCGAAGATATGGGAAGACATCCATATTGAAGGTTTTCCTTGAAGATACGGATCTTCCGCACATATACCTTGACTGCAGGGGGATGACATCAGAGGGCTCCTCGAAAAAGGCGCTTTACATGACTTTTCAATCCCAAGTGAATAAGCTTTTGAAGAAAGAAAGGGGAATCTTGAGGTTTCTCAAGAGAGTGAAAAGTTTAAACATCATGGGAGTAGGTATTGACCTTATCTCAAGTGGTGGAAATTCCACGATACTTGAGATATTGGAAAAGCTTCAAGAGTGGGCAGAATCTGAAGGGAAAGATATCATCATTGCTTTTGACGAAGCGCAGAATCTCAGGTTCTTCAGAAGGAGAGGGGGAGTAGATTTTCCGGAGCTCTTTGCGTACGTGTACGATAACTTCAGCAGAATCAGGATGGTCCTGACCGGATCTGAATCCGGAATACTCCTGGATTTCCTTGACCTTGAGAATCCAAATTCACCACTCTTTGGAAGAGTTATAAAACAGGTCAGAGTCTTGAAATTCAGGAGAGATCAATCCATCACATTTCTCAGTGAGGGATTCAAGCAAGTTAAAATGGAAGTTAGAGCGAATATAATCGAGAGGGCCACAGATGAACTTGACGGTATAGTCGGATGGCTTGTAATGTTTGGAAACACAGCGGTATTGGAAGGAAATATTGAATCGGAAACTATAGATGTGGTGAAGGAGAAAGCAGTCGAGATGGTCAAGTCAGAGCTGAAAAAACTCTTCTCGTTGAGCGAGAGGTACAGATACATACTCAAGAGTGTGGCTTTTGGAAGTAACAGCTGGAAATCCCTGAAAGAAGCACTCCAAGTAATGGAAGGGAAAAAAGTCCCTGACGGATCTTTGGCGCGTGATCTGAAAAAACTCGTCGATATGGGATACCTGAGTATTGTCTATGACAAAAGGAAGATCTACACGATAGACGATCCAATACTGAAGAGTGCTGTGGCGAGGTGAATTTCAAGAGGCCTAAGACACGAAAATATGGGTATTTTTCTTTTAAGTCGCCGCACACAGTTACCACATGATCCATTTTCATCATGGTCCTTACACCTGCAAGTTAGCTCCCATATGAACGCGGTGGGCAAAAGCCCACCGCACCTTAAAAACAAATCTAAATCCTTCTTTTAAACCTAATCCTCTTCCAATTCCTCTTCTTCTAACCTTTCCAGCTTTCTGTATTCATAGTATCGTCTTATAATCTTTGCCATCTTGACATAGCTTACGAGCATCGCTATCTGGAAAATAGGGGTCACTGCGGCTGGTATGGCCATCACTCCCATCCCTGCAGCCATCGCTATGGCCATAGCTGTTCCCTCATTTTTCCCAATGGATGTGAACGTGATCGCCATGTGATCCTTGTATGGAACCTTTATGAACTTGTTGAAAAATGTGAGAAAGGCAATTCCTATGATGTAGTAAAGGAGAAGTGGTAGAAAGACCACCAAAACGACGCTTGGTTTACTGGCTATGAGCTTTGCTTTTTCCATGAATATCAAGGTCACTATGGCGTACATCCCGAGCAACGATATGGATGAAAAGAGTGGCTTAAGTTTTGCAAAACCTTCCGTCCCGAGTTTTTTCAAGAGCAAGTACCTCGTTAAGATGCCGGCTCCAAGTGGTATAAAGACAACTATCAGAATGGTCTTCACCAAGAGCCATGCAGAGATATTCAGATGGTACGCGGAAGCAAATACCTTTAGCCAAAGAGGTACCACTCCTATAGCTAATGTGAAGCTAAGCGCCACCAGTATCGTTGCCAATTCCAAATTTCCATCTGTAAAACCCGTGTACGCTATCGCCATTGAAGAGCATGGAACGACGACTGCTAGTATCAAACCAAGCGAAAGCTGCGGACTCATGGTGAAGAAAAGACCCGTGAACTTCGCTAGAATGTACATGAGAAGTGGCGGAACAACCAAACCCATTATCAGAGCTATCGAAATCGGCTTCCACAACCTCACCGAATTCTTAAGTTCGTCCACTCTCAGGTTTATCATCATAGGATAGATCATGGAAATAACGACAACTAGGTTCAACAGTTTGAATGCTTCTTTGTGAGGTCCTATGTTTATGTGCATACCGATCAGATACCCAAGAAACATTCCCAAAACCACATAAACCGGCAAGAACTTGTCAAGATGCATCCGAAGTTTTTGAAGCATGCGTCTCACCTCCTATCGATTCGGCTATTTCCAGCATTTTTAAAACCCTCTTATCAGTGATGGAAAGGAGCTTCCTATTCCCTTCCTTTCTCACATGGATTAAACCCACTCTTGAGAGTTCCGAAACATGTCTTGATATGGTGCTTATATCCACATCAAGATTTCTTGAAAGCTCGCAAAAACAACGCTCTCCTTCAGAGAGAACTTTCAAGATTTTCAACCTGTTATCACAAGATAGAGCTTTGAAAATCTCAGCGACTCTACTTTTCACATCATCACCTTACTTGTATTTTTGTACAAATATACAACAACATGAAAATTTACTCCCAAAATTTCCCTTTGTCAACATCTTCACCCATCTTTTTGGAAAATTCGCCTCCAAGTGGTATCATAATGACCAGAATTGTGGTCAAGGTGATAGCATGAACATAGAGAGCATAACTTTCAGGAGTCTTGCGGATGCCAAGGCGAAGTTTTCAAAAGTAGTGGAGGAGAGCAAAACATGGGACATAATAATAACCAAGAACGGTGTCCCAGTGGTGGTCATAATGGACTATGAAAAATATGTAAAGATAATGAAATTTGTCGACGAGGTCAGGGACCTTTACCTTCTCGACCTGGGTGACCCTTCCGTGAAAAATGTAGAGATCGATTTTGATGAAAACGAGGAGGTGTGAGAATGGCGGAGGTTAGATTGGAGAATGTTTGGAAAATATACGACAACAAGGTCGAGGCAGTTAAGGACGCAAATCTGACTGTTGAGGACAAAGAGTTCGTGGTTTTGCTCGGACCATCTGGATGTGGCAAGACTACCACTCTTAGAATGATAGCAGGGCTGGAAGAGATAACGAGGGGAAAGATCTACATAGACGAAAGGGTAGTCAACGATGTCGAGCCAAAGGACAGAGACATAGCAATGGTTTTCCAAAACTATGCGCTCTATCCACACATGACAGTTTACGAGAACATGGCCTTTGGCTTGAAACTCAGGAAGTTTCCGAAGGACGAAATAGATAGGAGAGTTAAGGAAGCCGCGAGAATTTTAGGAATAGAGCAACTTCTTGATAGGAAACCCAGGCAGTTGTCAGGGGGTCAGAGACAGAGGGTTGCAGTTGGGAGAGCTATAGTCAGGGATCCAAAGGTTTTCTTGTTTGACGAACCCTTGTCGAACTTGGATGCGAAACTCAGGGTCCAGATGAGGTCGGAACTCAAAAAACTTCACCACAGGTTAGAAGCGACTATAATTTACGTTACCCATGACCAGGTTGAAGCAATGACGATGGCTAACAAGATCGTTGTGATAAGGGATGGCAGAATCCAGCAGATAGGAGATCCTTACACCATATACAACAAGCCCGCGAACATATTCGTGGCTGGATTCATAGGCTCACCTCCGATGAACTTCATAAACGCGAAGATAGTCAGGGGAGAAGGAGGTCTCTGGGTTCAGGCATCCGGGTTCAAAGTCAAGGTACCAAAAGATTTTGAGGACAGCCTTGCCGGGTGGATAGACAAGGACGTCATATTTGGGATAAGACCTGAGAATGTCTATGACAAAATGTTTGCATTCGCTCCAAAAGAGGAAAACACCGTCAGGGGAATGGTGGATGTTGTGGAACCACTCGGTAGCGAAACAATCCTTCACGTAAAAGTGGGGGACGATATGATAACCGCGAAGGTGGATCCAAAGACGAAAGCTCAAGAGAACCAAGAAATGGATCTAGTGTTCGATATGGATGCAATGCATGTGTTCGATCCAGAGAGCGAGAAAGCAATCATATGAAAATCGCCCCCATCTTGGGGGCTTTTTTCTAAGTCATCCTTGAAAAATACCCCTTATCCCCACCTGAAAAATTGGCAAGCCAGGTACAAAACTATCTATGGGAAAAGAGCAAAAAAGATAAAATAACCTGCAAAGGGCGTATGAAGACAATGAAGTTATAAAAACGAGGGTGAGAAGGCATGAGCGAAAAAGATATAAACTTCGAGGACAAGCTGTGGAAAGCCGCGGATAAGCTTAGGAAAAAGGTCGAAGTTCACGAGTACAAGTATGTGGTATTGGGACTCATATTTCTCAGGTATATTTCGTATGCGTTTGACGAGAAAAGGAAAGAAGTCTTCAAAGCTTTGGGGTGGGGATTGAAATGAAAGGCGGTTTTGAGCAAAAGAAAATAGACTACAAAGAAAAATTCGGCGACAGAGTCTTGAGAGATTTGTGCGCCTTCGCCAATACCGAAGGCGGAACGGTGATAATAGGAGTTTCGGATGACGGAGAAGTAAAGGGAATAGACATAACGAACGAAGAGCTTGAAAAGATTACAGAGAAGATCGTGGGCAAATTGGGAATCCATCCGGATATCGAGATCGATGAGATAAACGGAAAGAAGATTTTGAAAATATCAGTTCAAAAATCAAAAGTGCCCGTTTCACTGGATGGCAAGTACTATGAAAGGGTTGGGAACACAACGAGGGAAATGAAACCCGAAAGGCTCAGGTCGTTCTTCACCAAAGATGTTAAATGGGATTCACTCATAAACGAAGAAGCGGATTTCGATGATATAGACATCGAAACAGTGAGAAAGTTCGTAAGAATGGCACGATCCAAAGGAAGGCTTGAGTCTTTTGAAGAGAATGTGGATGTAAAAGTTCTCTTTGAGCATCTCGGGTTATCGAAAGAAGGCAAACTCACCAACGGGGCGATAATGCTTTTTGGAAAAGATCCCCAAAAGTTCTTCATAAACGCAGTTTTGAGAGTGATAAGGCTAAAAAACGAGATAACTTCTATCGGAGATAGGCTAATAGAAGGAAATCTCTTCAAACAGGTCGTGGAAGGAGAAGAAGCAATAAAAAGCTTCATCAATGTAAGATATGAGATAAAAGGGCTCGTGAGAGATGAAATCTGGGACTATCCACTTTCCGCTATAAGAGAAGCTCTGATAAACGCTCTTATTCATAGGGATTACTTTAGATGGAATGTACAGACCCAGATAAAAATCTATGACGATCATATATGGTTTTACAACATTGGCGGTCTGCCCGAAGGAATCACTTTAGAACAGCTCAAGCAACCCCATTCTTCAGTGCCGAGAAACCCAGCTATAGTCCGCGTGTTTTACCTTGCAGGACTCATAGAAGAGATGGGAACAGGTATCAGAAGGATAATTGAGAGTATGGAGATGCAGGGATTGCCTGAACCTGAGTTCAAAGAAGAAATGGGAGGTTTTTCAGTTTACTTTAGAAAAGACATTTACACGGAAGGGTACTTGAGAGGGCTTGGGTTGAACGAAAGACAGATAAAAGCTGTGATGTATGTGAAGGAGAGGGGAAAGATAACGAATAGAGAGTATAAGGAATTGAACGGAATATCAAGACAGATGGCTACCATAGAACTGAAGCAGCTTGTTGAGAAGGGGGTATTTACAAAGATAGGAAAATCAGGTCCCGGTGTTGTCTACAAATTGACTAAATTGACCAATGAATGACTAATAATTGACTAAAAAAGGATAGGAAGATGGTCAGGTTCTGCCGGGAAACAGAGTTTAAGAACACGGAGAGCAGGGGGTACAAATAGCTTTAGATTCTCCCCTTGGCTTGAAAAAAACATGGAGGATCGAAATGGTCGAGTGCTACTTCGATGTCAAACTTGCAGGGAGGTAAAAGGATGAAATACATAGAAGTTGAAAAAGTAGACGATGAACTCCTTGAGAAAATCGCCCAGCGAATACGGAAAGTGGTGAATCCTGTTAAGATCATTCTCTTTGGCTCTTACGCCTACGGAAACCCTTCCAAAGACAGTGATCTTGACATCTTAGTCGTTGTGGACAGCCTTGAATCGACCCGCAGGGAATTGAGACTCAAAATCAGAAAAGCTTTAAGAGAGTTTTTGGTGCCAAAAGACATAATCGTGGTCACAAAAGAAGATATTGATGACTGGAGAGATGTTCCACAGGCGTTCATAACATCTGTTGTAAGAAAGGGAAGGGTGCTTTATGAAAGACAAGACTCAACTGATTAAAGCATGAATAGAGAAGGCAGAAAACGATCTAAGGGCTGCGAAGTATTTGATCGGTGTCAAACCCGATCCGCTGCTCGATGCAGTGTGTTTTCATGCACAGCAATGTGCTGAAAAGTATCTATAGGCTTTTTTAACCTATAAAAAAGTTCAATTCCGATTTGAGGTAAAACACGATTAGCTACCTACGATGGAATGATTGGAAGCTCGGTGTGGGAATATGCAAGTATTAAAGGTTCATGATGTGCAGATCAGAATAAATCACTGGGATAAAAAGAGCATCCGAGCACGACACGAAAAGTGATACGAAGGGTTTCTAAAGACTTTGGGAATTGGATTTAGGGAGTATCAAAGATTTTGCAAGATTTTCTTATCAGCATAAAATATAGCGATGATCGTAATAGTGGTGATGTGGAAAGACAACCGCGAAGGAAAAGCGATTGGTATAATTTACACAACAAGAAACTTAGAAGAAGATGAGGATTGATGGTTATGACACACAACAAGTTTATCTACAGTTCTGCTGCACTTTTATCAAATTCTCGTTTTCCTCGAATTTCAGGTACTTGAAGTACATTAGACGATAGAAGGTGAAGAGAAGATGTTCAAAGTAACTTGGGATAGGGACTCAAATGGTATTCTGTTAGTTGATAACAATAATTCTGAGATTATAACTCCGCCACGTCCTGTTTTCTTCGAAGAATTAGACCTCTTAGGTTTTAATAAGTTTTGGGACTATCCTAAAGTCCATAAGCCGTTACTCTGGGCTATTGGAAGAAGATATTACTATAAAGGGGAGCTTGTAGCAGAGGTTAAAGGAGGCAACATATTTGAGTCACCTGAAATAGTACTCACCGAGAAAGGACAAAATCTCAGGTTGAAACCAATAGATATTATGGAAGTGATTGAGAAAAATAAAGAAGCTTTATTTGTGTTGGAAAATGAAGCATTGGACTTTATAGAGCACACATATAGAGTTTACAAAAAGAAAAAATGCTTATTTGCTGTGTCTTATAGTGGAGGAAAAGATTCACAGGTCGTATTAGACCTTGTAACAAGAGTTATCCCTCCTGATGATTTAGTAGTCATCTTTTCAGATACCACAATGGAAATTTCTTATACTTATGAAAATGTAGAAAAAACTAAAGAAGAATATGAAGAAAGATATCCTGGATTAAAATTTTATGTAGCAAAACCACCGAAACCGGCAATAGAGTTCTGGAAAGAATTTGGTCCGCCTAGTGTAAAACAAAGATGGTGTTGTACAGTTACAAAAACGGCACCGTTTCATAAAGTTCTAAAAATTTTTTTAAATAGAGAAAAAGGAGATAATGGTTCTTCTGTGAAAATATTAGTTTTCGAAGGTGTTAGAGCCGATGAAAGTGTTAAAAGATCAAAATATGGAAGAATAAGAAGAAACATTAAACATTTTTATCAGGTAAATGCGGAAGTCATCTATAATTGGAACAGTACAGAAGTGTTTCTTTATTTATTCCTAAGAAGACTAAATATTAACAAGGGTTACCGATACGGGCTTGATAGAGTTGGTTGCAGTTTATGTCCTTTTGCATCATCGTGGAATGAGCATATTTTATATAGAATAGAGAGAGACACCATAACGAAATTTATGAATATAGTTTATGAGTGTGGGAAATCTTTAGGCTTATCAGATGTTGAGATTACTGAATTTATAGCAGATGGGCAATGGAAAAAAAGAGCAGGAGGAAGGGGACTAGATAATAATGGCACAACGCTTCTGTTATCTTTTGAGAAAAATAACATTGAGGCAGTATTAAAGAGACCGAGGGAGAATACGTTAGAATGGCTCAAGACAATTGGTAACATACATTATATCGAGAGGGAAAATAATGTTGTTGGTGAAATAAGAATAGGGGATGAAACATTACCGTTTACTATAAGGAAGGAAAAGGAAAATGAGAAATTTTGGATGAATACAGGAAAAAATACGGTTATTAGTGAGTTGATTAAAAAGGTGCTATATAAATCTACTTATTGCGTTCACTGTGAGGCTTGTGCCGAAGAATGTCCAACTGGAGCATTAACGATAAATTCTTTTGTTGAGATAAATAGTGATTTATGCATTCATTGTGGAAATTGCTTAAATTTTACTGAAAAAGGTTGCTTAGCTGCAAAATCTCTTATAACATATGGAGGTAAGAGAACTATGAGAAGAAATGGAAATAGAATTGCTACAAGTAAATTTCAAAATTTTGGACTGAGGAGAGATTGGTTAATCTTTTTCCTGCGCAATCTAAATGACTGGTTTGTAAAAACAAACCTTGGGAATCGCCAAGTAGAATCTTTAAAAACTTGGCTTCGAGAGAGTCATCTCTTGGATAAAAATAACAAACCTACCATAATTGCAAAATTGCTTTCAGAGATAATAAACGAGTGTGAATTACTGATATGGGAAATCATATGGATAAACTTATATTATAGTGAAAACCTAATCAAATGGTATCTGAACACTTTTGATTGGGGTGTAGATATCTCAGGAAGAGATTTAGTAACGAAACTATTGGAAGATGATAACAACGCTAAAGAAAAAACCGCAAAAAATGCAATTTCATCACTCTTTAATCTATTTGATTGTTCACCTATTGGATACGAATTAAAAATAGGAGTCATTGAGAAACGAGGTAGAGAAAGATATGTCAAAAAAATTGGCACAGACGGTATTCATCCATTGGTGGTTGCATACAGCCTTTATAAGGCAGCGGAACATATTGAGAGAAGAGATTTCACCGTATCGGAATTGTACAGCAAGGAATTCAAAGGGGGACCATATAAATTATTTGGGATTTCAAGAGATAAATTGGAAAGAGTTTTAAGGGGTCTTCAGGAAGATAAAGAGCAAATCCTAAGGGTAGATTTAGTTGCAGACTTGGATAATATTTATTTAAGGGATGACCTTTCATCTTTAGATATAGTAAAAATTGCGGAGGAGAGGTTAAAATGAGGTATGAGGAAATTATAGGATTAAATGATTACTTTCAACCTGTTTATGATTTAGAAAACGAAATTGGAACATACTGGAAACAATTTATTCCTAATGAAAGATTTTACAAAGTGTTATCAGAAACAATAAATTCACTTGAAAGTAGCAAACCTGAGGAAAGAAAATCAATATGGCTTCAGGGAGCCTATGGTACTGGAAAAAGTCATGCAACCGCTGTAGTGAAACATCTTCTTTTTGATAATCTTAATGAGATAAATGACTTCATTGAAAACCTTGAAGAGCAAGTGAAGTTTAAAATAAAAAACTTCCGTAAAAATAAGAGGGTGTTTCCGGTCGTTTTAAAGGGAACATCCTCAATCGTTGATAATAGAACCTTTGCTTTGATGATTGAAAGAGCGGTAAAAGGTGCATTAAAGAAAGAAAAAATTGAACTTACTCTTACTACAAAAACTGACTTTGATAAAATGATTACAAAATTAAAAAGTGATGAAATAAACTGGGAGAAAATTTTAAAAGGAACAGAATTAGAGGTTTATGGAACCAAAGAAGATATAATTTCCAAGCTTCAACAAGGGAACATCAATATATTAACCAAAATAGAAGGCGTACTTTCACAAAAAGGTATTCACTTCTCTACTGAAAATATTGCAAACTGGCTGGTAGAGGTAAGAAACGAACTAAAAAATAGAGGAATTGCGGATTATTTAGTAATTTATTGGGATGAATTCACTGGAGTTTTGGAACTGCCTAAATCTGGACTGTTATTGACAGAATTACAGAATATAGCAGAACTATCTGTCAATAAAGGTGTTTATTTGTTTGTTGTCGCTCATAGAAAACCCTACCGGACAAATATTTCAAGAGATGATGTAGAAAAAGTTCTTGGAAGATTTAAAGTATTGGATTATTCAATGGAACCTATAACTACTTACCATATTATCAACGCCGCTATTAAGAAAAAGGATATGAATAAGTTTATAGAGATTAGAGATAGATATATAAGCTCAGTGAAATCTCTGATAAAGGAAATTGCTGGAACTGAAGGGCCTCAAGTTCAAAAATCCTTGGAGAACCTTTTCCCAATTCATCCTTATACTGCATATTTGGCAACTTTTATAGCAAGGCACATAGGTTCTACAGAAAGAAGTATATTTGAATTTCTTTATGGAAAGTCAGGTGTGGAAGTAAGTTTCAAGAAATTCATAAAAGAAAATCCGGGAGAGGATGGTAAGATATTTTTAACGGCGGACAATCTCTGGGACTTTTTTTATGAAGAATTTGAAAGAATGGAAAGTGAAAAAGTTCATGCTGTGTTGGAGAAATATAAACTACATAAGGATATTTTAGAAAGAGAAGGGAGCGAATATTTGTCTGTGTTTAAAGGTCTTCTTCTTCTAAATCTTCTTTACAGATTTGTGGAAGTTGGGGAGTCTTCTCTTGTAATTCCTTCTGAGAAAAATATAATAAATCTTTTTGCTGGTGCTATTGACCAGAAGGATTTAACCAGTATTCTCTCATTCATCGATGACAAGCAAATAATCAATAAAACACCAGACAACTTATACCTAGTTACAAGCTCAGGTCTGCCCCCAAGAGAAGTTGAAACCGAAAAGAACAAGGTGAAAAGTGAGTATAGCACAATTGACAGAATACTCAATGAAAAACAGAAAAAAGAACTACAAGATACTATCAGTGCTTCCGTAAATAGAGCCATCGAATTCGCAATAATGGATGCTAGTTTAAGTGAACATTTAATAAGAAAAAAAATAGAAAAAGCCTTTAAAAAGAATTACACTATCCACTTATGCTTGTTTTTAGGAAAAAGTGAGCAAGAATTACAACAAATAAAAAACATTTTAAAGGAGATCTCTAATGATGATGACCTCAAAAATATAATCTTTGTTGTATCTGAAGTAATCTTAGACGACAAGAAGTTTAATAGATTCATAGAATACAAAGCAAGGGCCATAGTTGCAGACAAACATAATTATCCAGAAGAAAGAAACATAAACGAGGAGTACGCAGAAAAGATTATTGATGACTGGGTTAATCAAGTAAAATCTGGATATATTGAGTGGTTCTTGCAGAATGAGACTGGTAAAGAATTAATGAGTGAGTTTAGCAGAAAGATAAACGAAAAATTATCCAAAAAGATATTTATCTACGGTTTAGAAAATATAGATGGGACTCAAAAGAACAGAAACATTTGGACGTACAAACGATCTAAAACTTCTGCTGAAATATTCTTATTTGCCAACAGTAGAACGGATATAGAAGAAAAGACGTCTAAAGGACCAGAAAGATATTTACGGGAAATTATCAAAGATAACAATGGAGAATATATTGTAGATACAAATCTAAAGATAAAAGATGATGTTTTCGAGGATCATCCTCTAAAAAAGATGTATTTAGAAATAAGAAAAGTCTTTGAAAAAGAAAGAGATCACGGAGTATTTAATTTGGGAGATACTCTAAGATTCTTAGCCAGACCACCTTATGGATTGTACCCCAATATGGTTAATATGTCAGCAGTTGGCTTTTTAATGAGGGAATATGTCGGTAAACTTTTTGAGGCAGGAACAGGAATACCAATTCAAAAAGAGGTGATGAGAGATAAAATATTAACTTTGTTTGATTACTGGGAAAGAGGAACGCATAAGGATAGGGGAAAATTGGAAGTTCGTTTTGGAACAGAAGATGAAGAAAAACTTATTGAGATCCTGAAAGATCTATTTAAACTTGAGGATGTTAGAAGTTTGAATGATGCAAGATGGAAAATAAGGGAATGGGTTAAAAAACAAGGATTTCCAGTATGGGTATTCAAATTCGTAGAAAATATAAATGAAAGTACTAAAAACGCTATAGATGCTATTTTTGAACTCGTTCAATCAATCGATAGAGAGCTTACATATGAAAGGATAAGGGATTACCTAAATACTATAGAGCGCGTAAAGTACGACCTCGACATTTTAATAGACCGAGAGAATCCGAAGGAATTGTTTAAAAAGTGGTTGAAAAGTATTGAAGGAGTTGAAATTTCACCTGGGGATACAGAAGAAGTTATAGATTATATTAAAAGAAATATGCAAGAAGAAGTTGCTTCTTGGACAGAATATAGAGTTAGAGAGAAAGTTAAAGATTGGTACACAGAGAAACTCAAGAAAAGTCAAGCACAACTTGAAAAACAAATTGAAGAATTGAAACAAACTAAGGGGATTACCAAGGGAATTAATGAAATAATTGCACAGGATACTGTTTCTCAATATACTAAATCTCCTCCTACCTCTACCTCTTTCGTACCTAAGGAAAAGATTGAAAATGTTAAAAAACGAATTTGGAGAAGTTCTGAAAAGAACGTCAAAGAAATCCTAATTAAACTTATAGATGAATTAAAAGATAAACACCCAGATATTGTAAAGATAATTGAAAAATATCTGGAGGGAGTCCAATGGGGTAATAAAATTCCATTCTCTTGAGGAGTTATATGTCACGATAGAACAGGATAAACACTCTGAAAGGGTCTCTGACAGAAGGTTTCCAGTAAGATTTATCTTTGTCAATTCTTTCGAAGAATTAAAAGAAATTATTAAATATCTGATTAAAAATTGCAATGTTGAAAGTAGAGAAACAACGGAACTTTTATCTGATAAAAATCGGTGGCTAACAACAGATGAGATAATAAATTGGGTAAAGGAAATATCTAACAATACTGTTGTGGTGCTACTCTCAGAATTTCTAAGATTCCAAGGTAAAGAAGATTTCTATATAACCTTAAAAAGCCTAACCGAAATTGAAAAGCAAAATAATATAAGAATTTATATACCCTTAGTTGGTTTGTGGGAAAGATTTGAACAAGAGTTCTGGGCTAACTTTTATAGAAAGGAAGAATGGGCACCAGTTTGGAAGTTAGAAACCTCTTCTCGAAAAATAACTATATATCAAATAAATTTTGACTTAGATTATAAGAATATCCTCTTAGAAAACCTTGCAGTAGTATCTACTACTGAGGAATGGCTAAGTGTTTGGAAAAGGAAAAATGTGAAAGGTATTTTATCCCTGTCTAAATCTTTGTCATATTTTTATAAAAATTTTCTCCCAGATCACGCATTTGAGTTAAGGGAGATTTCAAATCAAAAGGAATTTCTTGAAGAAATTTTTGAAATCAAAGTTCCGGTAAGGTTTAAAGACGATGAAGTAGAGTTTTGGAACAAACTTGTAAGGGATGTAGACAGATATAATGAAAAAGGCTTAACCATAGAAAACATATTTTTGAGACATTTTAATTTTAGAAGTTTAGAAAAATTAGAACCCAAAGACTTTCTCACTCTCTATTTGCAAACTAATGAGGGTTATGAAAGATGGTTAATCAGAAACGTTTTCTTAGCTTTAGATATGTTTAAATCTTCCTACTTATACAAGTGCTTCGAAAGCTTGGAAGAATTAAAAGAAGATAATTTGATAGAAAAGTTATGGTTGGAAATATTTCATCTACCTTCGGAGACACTAACTAAAGACGTTTTTTCCGAAAGAAGAGAATTTTTAAATCTCATACATAGGAACCTCAACATCTCAGCTCAATTTGTAGAAAGAAAACTCGCTAATGAGCTTGATAATATAAAAAGTTATTCATTAAAGAAAAAGCTCGAATATTTGACCAATATAACATTCACTGAAAGGAAGTACATTATTTCTGAATTGAGAAATATTGATGATATTCAAGAAATTATTCCTGATCTAAAAAAAGTTTATCCAGAGTTGGCTTATTACTTGGATTGGAATTTAATAAAGCCAGACAATGAAGTAGATGAATGGATACTTGAATATTTTAAAGATTACAATTATTCGAAAATAAAGCATGTCAAATCACCAAAAATAGAAGAAATAATTAATAGCAAAAACAGGAATAAGTCTACTTTTTCAAATTGGTATTATTCCTTGCTTAAAGCAAGAATAGAAGAAGATATTAAATATGTGTGGATAGATGGGTTAGGAGCTGAGTGGTTTCCGTTAATAGTTCATCTGCTTAGTAAATATGGTAAAGAAAAAGGAAAAATCGTAAAAAATAAGTTGCTTACTCGGGTAAATTTGCCAAGCATTACGGAATGCAATCGATACGAATTTGAAAAAATTGAAGATTTAGATAAGTATATTCATAATCAAAATCCATATAAGTATCCAGATGATTTAATCAACGAAATTGAACTTATAGAAAAAATTATAAAGAAAATCGTTGATTTACCTAATGATAGTGTATGCATAGTTTCAGATCACGGATTTAGTTTTTTGTGCTTGAAAGATTTTGGTAATTTCAAAAGACTTGACCTACCAAATACTGAACATGAGGGAAGATGTATGTGGATTGATGAAGTAGATTATAAAGATGACGAATATTTTATTGTGTGGAACGTTGATGAAGGAAATTGTAGGAGTAAAAAAGTCCTTGTAGCATTGAAACACGTTTCCTTAAATAACACACCTTACAGAGAAGTTCATGGAGGTGCCACCCCCGAGGAAGTTTTAGTACCTTGTATTGTAATAGAAACTGAAAAAGATAAAACTAAATACGAAATCGAGCTTGCTAATTCTGAGGTTTGGATAACTAACCCTGTAATTCAACTCAAAATATACCCACAACCTCTGCATATTCCTGAAGTCTTTCTCAATGAACTGCCACTGAGTATATCATATGAAACAGAGAATAACATCTACACGATAGATCTAAAAGGCTTAAAAGTCGGTACGTACACGATAGTGTTGAAGATAGGAGATACTAATTATCAAATAAAGGTAACCATTAGAGGAGGATTTAAAGAAAGGGATCTTCTATGAATGCATTAGATGAAAAGATAAAAAAAGTATTTCTAGAAGAATCTGTGTTTAAAAGTCCAAAACAATATGGAATATTTTCTGGATATAACCTTCCATCTTTTGTTAAAGATTGGATATTAAGGAAGTTTACAGATGAATTTGGAAACTTAAATATAGATGCTTTGAAACTTTTTTTGAATACTCATATTGCACATAAAGAAAGCAAAATAAAAGGAACTCTTTTAAATGACTTAAAAGAGGTTACGTTACTTGCAAGAATTATAGTAGAGCCAGATATAAAGTCAGGAATATTGAGATTCTCTATACCTGATATCGGCATAAAACTTAACGAAGGCCGAATTCCTACTTATGTTGCTAAGAAGTATCCGGAATTAAAAGGAGGGGAAGTTTGGGGCGTCGTTAAATTAGTCTATATTCCACCTGAGGGAAAACAAAAAGGAACAATAGAAATAGTAGACTATAAACCATTTAAACCTTATGAGGTGGATATAGAATACTTCAGGGAGAAACGAAAGAAATTCACTTTAGAAGAATGGATAGATCTTTTAATACGTTCTATGGAATACAACCCCGATGGATTCGAATCGCTTTCTCAGAAGTTGCTATTTCTAGCCCGACTTCTCGTTTTCGTTGAACCAAACTTGAATATGATAGAACTTGCGCCTAAAGGAACTGGCAAGTCTTATACATTTAATAATCTAAGTAAATACGGTTGGGTTATAAGTGGTGGTGTTGTCTCGAGGGCAAGGTTACTTTACGATGTGGCCCGCTCAATTCCTGGTATAATAACCCGCTATGATTTTGTGGTTTTAGACGAAATCGAGACTATAAAATTTACAGACTCAAGCGAATTACAAGGAGCCTTAAAAAATTATCTAGAATCGGGAAATTTCTCTGTGGCAAACTATAGAGGAGTTTCTTCGGCTGGATTTATGTTACTGGGAAATATCCCATTAACAAAGGATAAGAGACCATTACATAACAAATATTTCGTTAATTTGCCAAAATTCTTTCAGGATTCTGCCCTGTTAGATAGATTTCATGGTTTCATTGAAGGATGGAAATTACCTAGAATGCGAGAAGATTTAAAGGTTAGAGGATACGCACTGAATGTTGAATATTTCTCCGAAATATTACACAAATTAAGGATAACCCCAGATTTTGCTAAGGTAGTAGATTCTTTGTTAGATATACCTAGGAACGCAGATACAAGAGATACCAGAGCAATAGTAAAGATATGTACAGGGTATCTGAAATTGCTTTTCCCCCATGTACATGAGAAAGATGACATTAATAAAAAAGAGTTTGAAACATTTTGCTTAAAACCAGCGGTAGAGATGAGAAAAATCATCAAGAGGCAAATAAGTCTAATTGATAGTGAGTTTAATGATACTTTACCCGTGATTAAAATCAGATAAAAAGATAGAAGCATCGCTCAGTGGACGGATATAAAGCCATCTTTGCTCTGTACAATTTCAGTTTAACATAGTTTAATGGTGGTGATTGCTAAGAACAAACTTTTCAGGAGTTATCACACATAACCTCAAGTGATAAAGCTGCAGAAGAATTATTGAAAGAAAAAGGAATCATCCTGGAAAATCGAAAAGTCATTTGCGCTTTCTTACCTTCCATGGTTGGATCTTCACAGCTGCGTGAACGCTTCTTCATTGAGAACGAACCTAAAATGGCACTTTCATCTGGAGAGCTGAAATGGTACCCAAGATTCGAACCACCTAAAGTTCATTCATTTTTAATTCAAGCCACAGCAAACCGCTTCCGTTCATAATATACCTCGTCTGATGTCCTATACCCTAAAGCTTGATGCTGGTCCTTTCTGCTATAGTAATCTATCCATTTAGTGGAAAACTATTTTGCCTATGTTTTTTCTCCTTGAGTGCCTCAATAGCTACCTTTGCCTTGAACTCGGCGCTGCAGTTTCTCCTCTCTCCCATGGTGATTCCCTCCTCACGGCGCCGTTAATGAAACTGGGATCTTTATATCCAAGCCGGTTGAAACCAAGTGAACGAGAAGCACTTATTAGAAGGCTGTGGGAAGCACAAAATCACAAATGCCTTATTTGCGGCAAGGAAAAAGGCGCCTCTCCAAATCTCAGTGATATTTTTGCAAAATATGGCGGCTCAAAGTATGCTATGGTACTTTCTGTAGGGATTTACATAGACGACATAGTGATAAAACCCGCAAGAGCTGAGTGAAAAACTTTCAGATGAGGAAAATGATAGTGTGAGATGGATTATCTTGAGCAATTACCCTAAATTTTCCCGCCATGCCAGAGAGCAATTGGATGTAGAATATGAATAGTTAAATCAAATGTGTGAGAAAGAATGTGATCCCTATGAAAAGACTCCCGATAGGTGTGAGTAATTTTGAAGAGATGATAAATAGTAATTATTATTATGTCGATAAAACACTCCTGATTAAGGAAGTGTACGGTTTGTCAGGAAAGATAAAGCTCATAACTCGCCCAAGGAGATTTGGTAAAACTCTCAACATGGACATGATAAAAGAGTTCTATTCACTTGATGGAAAAGACCTGTTTGATGGGCTTGAGATAATGAGTGAGAAAAATTTCGTCAAAGATCATTACCATAAACATCCTGTGCTTTTTGTGTCGTTCAAAAATATCAAGCGACCAAATTGGGAAAAAGCTGAAGAGGCCCTGAAAAAGCTTTTGTATAGATTGATAATTGATCACACCGATGATTCGAGAATACTGAATATGTACGAAAGAGAGAATGCGCCCTACGAAGATGCATTGTTCGACATCACGGAGATTCTGTACAAAAGGCATGAAAAGAAGGTTGTTTTGCTTATGGACGAATACGATGTGCCGATAGAAGCAGCATACACATATCAATATGAGGATCCGCGATATTACAAAATGATGGTTGCGTTCATGAGAGACCTTCTGACCGGAGCTTTGAAAGACAACCCCTACCTTGAATTCGCGATCCTCACAGGAGTATACAGAGTCGCCAAGGAATCTATATTCTCAGGACTTAACAACGTAGCCACATACACGATATTCGATAAGATCATGCAGACTCATTATGGATTCACAGAGGATGAAGTGTTCGAAATGCTGAGACATTATGGTTTGGAAAATGATATTTCTGCGGTCAGGGATTGGTACAACGGATATGTATTCGGAGGTGTTGAGGGGATATACAATCCATGGAGCGTTATCTACTACATTCATTACAGAACAACAGGACACTCCGTTGAGGAATCACTTCAGCCCTACTGGATAAACACATCGAGCAACGATTTGATAATAAAGCAGATAGAATCCAATCCTTTTCTCAAGGAAGATTTGGACAAACTCTTGTCTAAGCAGGAACTCATCGTCTCGATAGACCCGTTCCTATCACTGAGAGAAATAGATCAGAACCCATCGGGAGTATGGACACTCCTTGCAAGTGCTGGGTATCTGAACGCGTATCAGCTGAGTGTGGATGAATACAGTGTGAAGCTTCCGAACAAAGAGATAGAGAAATTCTACAAGAAGGTTGTATCCAACTGGCTTGAGAGGAAGACGAAAGTATCGCTTTACAACATGTTTAAATCTCTGAGAGAAGCTGTTAGGAATGGAAATGTTGAAGGATTTGAGAGGCTTCTTGAGAGGTATTTAACGAGCTCGCTTAGTTATTTCGACATAGGATACGATGATGCAGAGCGTGTATACAAAGCGTTTGTGTTGGGAATGCTCTCACTTGCGACGAATGGGTATGTTGTAGAGACAGAGACTGAGAGTGGATACGGTAGGGTGGATGTTGCCATCTATCCAAAAGACAAAAGGTATGGAGAATATGCGATAGTGATGGAGCTGAAGAAAGCAAATTCTGGAGACAAGCTTGAAGAGACAGCGAATGAAGCGATCCGTCAGATAGAAGAGAAGGGATACAGCGATAGATACGAAAGACTCGGCTTTGAAGTTATACCGATCGGAATAGCTTTTCACGGGAAGAAAGCATACTTGAAACATGAGAGGTGACCGGCGTGAAAGCGACTTACCAAAAAATTGTATAAACAAACTATGCCATATTGTACCTCCTCCTCGTCTCCAAATTTCATACGCATTATCTGCCTCAGCCTATATAAATTCCCCCTTATCGTTGGTATTGGCATCCTCATTCATGAATCGTTCAGGTTGCTTGGCTTTATATTCACCCCCTATATGAGTTTACTCTTTTACACATTTTTTACGAATACCCCGAGTATTGGGCTATTATGGGTCAGTTTCCATAAAGATAAAGGAACTCGTGAAGGACATACTCCGTGAGTTGGGACCTTATGTAAAGGTTGCAGATTGGAATAAGAAGGAGAGCATAAGAGCGAAGATAAGAATGGTAGTGAAAGGATATTTGATCCGAAAGCTCAGCGCAGGAATCTCGTATAAGGAGATTGACTCTATCGCAAGCGAGATGCTCGGCCAGTGAGAATTTAATTAAAAAACTGTGAGATGGTTATTTCAAAAAACCAATTGATACTATAGATGATTATTGGCCTAATACTTATAAGAAGCTAAAGGAGTACTTCTTCAATTGCCCATGGTACGAGGTTTACGATTTTATAGAGTTCATAGCTAATAGTTATCCGAATGTCAGAATTAACAAAGAATTCATAAAGGCCTGTAATATTATTTTTAAAGAGGAATTATCTGCATACCGCTTCGTCGGCGATAAGATCGTGCGGATAACCTCGGAAGAGGAAATTTCAGAAATAGAAGAGGCTTTGAAGAAATCCGGACCCTTAAGCAATGTCCATGAACACTTGAAAAGAGCCTTAGAGCTGCTGGCTGATAGAAAATCTCCTGATTACAGAAACTCCATAAAAGAATCCATAAGCGCGGTGGAAGCTCTTTGTAAACTAATAACGGGAGACAAGAGTGCAACATTAGGAAAAGCGTTAGAGAAGATGGAGGGCAAAATTAAACTGCACCCAGCTTTAAAAAAAGCTTTCATCAGTTTATATGGGTATACAAGTGATGCTGATGGTATACGCCACGCTTTGCTCGAAGAGTCTAATCTTGACTTCGAAGATGCGAAATTTATGCTGATTGTTTGCCCTGCTTTTATCAATTATCTTGTTGAGAAAGTCTCAAAGTCAGGTATTAAAATAGGCAGCTAACATAAAGATACTTGCCACATGGCAGTAAACAAAAAATAGTAGCTTGACTCTGCCTGGCATAGGGATGAAAATCGCCCCAAGATGGAGGCGATTTCTTAACTCTTATTCAACGAGTACGCAACAAGATAGTACCTCCCATCATACCAAGATTTGTATATCAAAACTCCCTTGTCCTCAAAGACCCCGAAGAAAATCTTCCCTCCGTACACAGATGTGTAAGATCCGGATGTCGCTATCAAATTCCCGCCCTTATCGAAGACAACTACTGGGCTGTTGTCGTGACCTTCATCATCCTGAGATTTTGCAAGCGTCCACAATTTTTTGAGTCAACGCCGTATTCCAAGGTGTACGGCATGTACATTGCATGATGGATAACGCTTAGGTCATCATCTCTAAATCATCTTGCCCTCACAGGAGACGAGCAAAAGTATCAAAAGTGCGAGAAGGATCGGCGATAGCCTTTTCACCGATGAACACCTCCTCGATTTTCCACATTGGACTTTCAAAGCCACGAGAGGTTCTATATAATCGAAATCCGGAGGGATACGATGCCGAGAGTTATCGAGATAACAATTCTGTCGCTTATCAACGCCTTTGTCACCTGGATGGGGATATATCTCATATCATCCGGAACACTGGTTGGGCTTGGAATAACGATCCTATCACTCATGATACTGATCGACTACTTCACACTGAGCCCAAAGGGATATCCTTTCAGATACATGATACCAGCCATCGCATTGCTTTTCATATTGGTTCTATATCCGATATATTTCACTATCAAAACCGCCTTCACAAATTACGGGACAGGTCATGTCATGACAAGGCAGGAAGCTATAGAGAGGCTCATATACGATCCAAACTACATATACACTACAGAGGCGACTCCTTCGTGGAGCTATTCCGTTTTCAAGGCGAAAGATGGAGATTTTTTAGTGATGTTCAAGGGAAAAATGGGGGAATACATCAGTTTCCCTCCAAAACCCGTCGTTAAAAGAGGGGCGGAGGTGCTCCTAAGACGTGGAAAACTCGAAAAAATTCCTTTCAAAGCGATACCGGAGAAAGATCCCAGATACATAATAGTTGACGGAAAAGCTTACAGAAAGTTTTACGATCCCGATGATAAAGTGACAGAACCCAATCTGGGAACTTTTGGGGCACAAATCGTCCAGAAATACCTTTACAGAGCGGAATTTATAACCCCAGATGGTAAAAAGATCGCCCTTAGGATAGGTCCTGATGGAAAGTGGAGATTTTACAGATTCAAGAGAACCTACAGGATAACATTTCAAGAGGAAGCGCTGACTGGTAAACCCCTTAGGAAAATGATAGTTATAAACACGATCACGGGGAAACCCCTTCTGGAAGAAGGTGGAACTTTTTACGAGATCACGAAAAGCGGCGACAAGAAATTCGTCGCTGGATATGTGAGTTTCGTTGGATGGAAAAACTTTCTCAGGATCATCAAAGATCCTGATATCTCTAGGCCATTCATGAAGATCTTCTGGTGGACATTCACATGGGCATCCTTGAGCGTTCTGTTTACTTTTGTTATGGGACTTTTATTCGCCCTCGTGTTGAACGACAGAACTCTGGGAGGAAGAACCATCTATAGAACCCTTCTGATAATTCCATGGGCGATCCCCGCGTTCATATCGGTTTTAGTTTGGAAGAACGGAATGTTCAACGAAACATATGGAATAATAAACCGATTCGTGCTCCCAAAACTCGGGCTCCATCCTTTGAAATGGTTTAACGACCCATTCTGGGCAAAGGCAGCTGTTCTGATAGTAAATACATGGCTGGGATTCCCCTACATGATGACGGTTTCCCTAGGAGCGCTACAATCGATACCGGATGAGCTTTATGAAGCCGCACAAATAGATGGAGCAGGAAAATGGAACAGATTCTGGAGAATAACATTCCCGCTTCTCATGACAACTATAGCCCCTCTCTTAGTCGGATCCTTTGCCTTCAACTTCAACAATTTTGTGAACATATACCTGCTCACCGGTGGAGGACCTCCTCTTCCGAATACGAACACACCAGCTGGATCAACCGATATCCTCATCTCGTACACCTACAAGCTGGCGTTCGAGGGAGGGAGAGGCCAAGACTTTGGATTCGCCTCCGCCATATCGGTTATCATATTCTTGATAGTTGCGGGAATATCTTTCATAAACTTCAAAGCATCTGGAAGCTTTGAGGAGAATTTGAAATGAAGATAGCCCAAGTTATCCTCGTGACATTCCTCTGGGCATCTGTTCTCTTGATATCAAGGGAAGTGAATCTTCCTTCACCGGTTTTCGTTTTCTACCGGTCTTTGTTTTCACTCATAGTCATAGTGCCACTTGCCATCAGGGAGAAGCCGGAGAAACCGAAATTCAGCCTTATTTTCAGTGGGATCTTACTGGCTTTCAACTGGATCTTCCTTTTCATGGGGGTTTCCTTGGTTGGCCCATCAACAGCCGACTTTATATACTACACAGCTCCGATGATATCACTTGCAATTTCACACATGGTGGGGGAAAAGATCCCGATGTCCTCGTGGATAGCAGCTGCTATATCTTTTACAGGCGTTGGGATGATCTTTTCGTTCTCACCATCGAACTTCCCTGGAATGGTTTATTCATTCCTAGGTGCCACTTTCTACGGATCGGTCGTAGTTGTTGGAAAGATCATCAAGTCATCACCAAATAACATAACCCTTTATCAAATGTTGACAACTGCTATCATAACTTCACCATTTATCTTCTACTATGGCTACTCGCTGGATGTCAAAAAGGTTCTCCTTCTAATAATCTCTGGCGTTCTCAACACCGGCTTGGCCCTGACTCTATGGTGGGACGCTCTGAAAAAGCTTGGGGTGAAAACAGCCTCCGTGCTCTCGTACCTAGACCCACTTTTTGCCTTCATCCTATCGATCCTGATTTTGAAGTACCACCCAAGGATTTCGGAGATATTGGGTGGCATCCTGATCTTGATCGGTGGAAGTTTGGCAAGCATAGAAAGTCGGTGATACGGTGAAAACCGTCAAACCCCTGATAATATCCGCAAGTAGGAGAACTGATATTCCGGCGTTTTACATGGAATGGTTTCTAAGAGAGTGGGAGAAAGGTTGGACTGAGTGGGTCAACCCTTTCAACCCTAAGCAAAAAAAGATCGTCTCTTTTGAGGATACACAGCTGGTCGTTTTTTGGAGCAAGTACCCCATAGGAGTAGCTGAAAACCTCAGTAGGATAAACTTCGATTTTCTCCTCCTCTACACCGTCAACGATTATCCAGAACTCGAACCGAATGTCCCAAACCTTGGAAAGAGAACAGAACTTTTCAGGGAGATCTCGAGGAAAATCGGGCGGGAAAAGGTCATTTGGAGATTTGACCCAATAATTTTTTTAAACGACACTTCGGTTAAAGACGTTGTTGAGAAATTCAGGAGAATTTCAAGAGATCTGGAGGGATACACAGAGAGAGTTATAACGAGTGTGATGACTCCCTACAAAAAGGTCGTTCGCAGGATGAGAAAGGCCGGTTTCCCTCCCAGAGAGCCGTCGGAGAAGGAGATAATCGATCTTGGCAGGAATTTGAAAGAGATAGCAAGCAACCGTGGCATGGAAATACAAACGTGCGCTGATAGGTTTTGGAAACTGTTTGAATCCGTAAGTGTTAGGAAGGGAGCGTGTATAGATCCAGAATACATAAAGAATGCTTTCAGTGGTAATATTAAACTAATTGAAGGGGTGAAGAAACTTAAAAAAGACAGGGGGCAGAGAAGCCTCTGTGGTTGTGTTGAAAGCGTTGACATAGGAAGATACAAAACATGCAAGTTTAATTGCACATATTGCTATGCCGTGTGATAGAATTTTTAAAAAGCGTGGAGGTATTTCATGATCAAAGGATTCAAGAGTTTCGGAAGTGTGGTGGCATTTCGTGTCATATTGTCCATGGCGGTCGTTCTGATAGCGACCTTTTTTGTCACGGACTATACTCTCACAAAAGTTATAAACAAAAACTATGAGAATCTCCTGAACATAAGCATAGAAGGGATTCAATGGGACATCGATGTTATCAAGAAAAACCTGTTGAAAGAGGCCAGGAATCTCCTCGGCGGGAAGATTTCCCCTATGCTTCTTGACTACGTTGTAGTTGACGGAACGGTGATTTACAACCAAACCAAACTTCCCGATAAATACGTGCTGGAGATTTCCTCTTCTGGTCCATCTGGAGATCTTGCGGGAATACCTTTCTGGAACATCAACGAGGGAGATTTAACAGCCGGTGTGATAGTAGACGAGGTAGTCATCAGAAGGTTGGTAAGGGATATAAGGGGAAACGGATTCGTGGTGGCAAAGGTAGGCAGAGCAGTGGTACTGCCCAGATTCCTAAAGGGAACGGAAGTTGAAAACATAGTGGAGAGAGAGTTAGAGAAGAGCGTGGTTTTTGTTAAAGGACAGAGGTACTTCTTTCATTCTTTTACAAAAGATGGGATAACGTTTTATACATTTCTCTCCGCAAGTGTGTTCGACAGCATAAAATTCGATCTTCTGTGGGTTTTGACTCTATCCTTTTTAGTTGGTTTGGCCGTGATAGCTTACATATCTCAACTGGTGGCCAGATATTTAAGCAAAAGTCTAGGGAAGATACTCGACGGGTTTGAAAAGCTGAGAGAGGGAAACTTTGAGTTTCTAGATATACAATCTCATGACGAACTTGGAATGATAATGGGTGAATTCAACGTCACCGTCGCTGTTCTAAAAGACGCCATGGAGAAGATGAAAATAGCCAAGGAGATGGCCGAGGAGGCAAACAGGACGAAGAGTATGTTCTTGGCATCTGTCTCTCACGAGATAAGAAATCCTCTGAACTCGATCCTAGGATTCACGGAACTTCTGCTCAAAGAGGAAGAAAATCCCAAAAAGAGAGAGCACCTTCTCACCATATACAAAAGTGGCGAGCATTTATTGAATGTTATAAACGATATCTTGGATCTGTCAAAGATCGAAGCGGGTAAGATGGAACTCGTCTACGAGGTTTACAACCCGAAAAAGCTCGTCGAGGAAGTCGTCCGAATGTATCAACCTCAGGCGATCAAGAAGGAGATAGAGATATCCGCGGAAATAGGGAAGGAAGTCCCTGAGAAAGCCATAGCAGATCCCTTCAGAGTTAAGCAAATTCTCATAAATTTGGTGTCAAATGCGGTGAAGTTCACCGAGGAAGGGTACGTAAAGCTGAGCCTTCATATGGACGGTGACAACCTGGTATACGTGGTTGAAGACACGGGAATAGGAATACCGAAAGAAAGAGTCGACAAGATATTTGAACCCTTTACTCAAGCAGATACGAAAGTAGCACAAAAGTATGGGGGAACAGGACTTGGGTTGTCTATATCGAGAAGACTTGCGAGGATGATGAAGGGAGACCTTTGGATAGAGAGCGAGGTAGGAAAAGGCACAAAGGTGTTCCTGAAAATTCCGGTGAAAGTTTTGGAAGAAGAGGAAATATCGAGGCTCAGAATAATCAGAAACGAAAGGTTAGCTTTGTTGCACATCAAAGATGACTCAATAAGAGAAGGTATAGCGTCTTTCCTCAGAGAATTGGGGTTCGAATTAGAACTCAAAAATTCCCTAGATGAGGTGAAAGAAGAGGTACAGTATCTTGAACCCAGACTAGTCGTTACAGAAGCTGAGAAGACCTCAGATATAGGGGGAAGACTCAGGGAGATACCAACTGTAGCTTTGACAACATCCAGTGCATTGAAGTTGAAGAACGTCCTCTTCTTACCATCTGACAAGGATGTTTCGGAGATAATCGAGGAGATCGTGGAGTTTCTGGATATATCCATGAAAGAAGAGATAGCCATTGCCATAGTGGACGACAACGATGTCAACAGGACTTTGATATCCAAAATGCTGGATGGGATCTCAAATGTGTCGAAAAAGTCCGAGTTTGAAGATGGTCTTCAAATTGTCAAAGCAGTTGAAGGTGGAGAGAGATTTGATCTAATACTGATGGACGTTCAGATGCCAAACATGGATGGTTACGAAGCTTGTAGAAGCTTGAGAGACATGGAGTACAACGGAAAGATTATCCTAGCTACAGGAAGCACGGGACATGAAACTTTTAAAAAGATGCAAAGCTCTGGATGTGATGACATGATACCAAAGCCCATTAGAACAGAGGATCTCGAGAAGAAAATTTGGAAGTACTTTCCACTAGCGGTGATGAGTAAAAGGAGACAAAAGGAGAAAGCGGAAGTCAGTCTCATAAATGAATCCATCGGTATGGAAGAAGTCGAGATTGATACCTTAAGGGAGGAAGTAGCAAAAAGTGATTCAAATTCAGAAGAAAAATCAAGAGAAGAAAATCAACTCCAGGAAGAGTCAATTTCAAGCGAGCTGATTGAAAAGGCCGTCCAGAAAATGGAAGATGAGATGGGTATGGATCAAGAAGTGGCGGTTGGAATGATATCAGACTACATCAGATTCCTGAAAAGGAAAACCAGGGCTCTTAACGAGGCCCTTGCAAAGAAAAGTGAGATAGGAATTCGCAAGGTAGCACATGACCTTACGGGATCTGGTGAAATGTATGGCTTCGACGAAGTAAGCGAGCTGGGAAGAGAGATGAGTAAGCTGATGAATCAAAAGGACTTCGACGGGGCTGGAAAGCTAGTCTCAAAGCTGAGAAATTTTGTGAGCATGGTGGAAAAACAGCTGAAGAATTTTCAGCTGTCATAGCTAAGCATGTTCAGAAGGTAGAGCAGGATCACAGATAGAGTTGTTTCCAGAAGTAGCGCTATTTCGAAGGGCTTTATCAATACGAAGCTGGATGATACCCCAACAATGATGTAAGAGATCAAAACAGTGCGAGTTTTTCTTCTCACCCTCCTGTAGATCTTGTCATAGAAGTGATCTCTATCCCCCCAAAAAGGAGACTTTCCTGCTCTTATTCTCCTCACAGCACTCGCACCCAGATCTAAAAGATACACCCAAACGGGAAATAGAAATCTCAGAGATTGGGTGCTAAAGCCATATCTCATGGACGACGCTAGGATCAACGCCAGCATCGTTCCCAAGAGGTAACTTCCGGCGTCGCCCATGAAAACCTTAGCTGGCGGAAAGTTGTATATCAAAAAAGCCAGACACACAGCAATTAGCGACAGAGAAAGACCTTTTGATAGGGAATTCTCCGCTGCAACAGCTAGGAACACGGCGGACACGGCAACGCTCCCTCCCGCTATTCCATCCATACCGTCTATCATGTTGACGGCGTTCACCAGCGCCACTACTCCCACGATAAAAAGCACGGAATACAGAACATTGTGAAAGCTTAGAAAACGCACAACCACGCCCGAGGCTATGGTGAACTCCACTAGGAGTCTCAGCTTTGGGCTCAGAGAAATTGCATCATCCAGGAGACCTATCGAAACCGCCATGGACACCAAGATCAACGAGAACGAATCTTCCCAGAGAAATGGGATAACCCCAAGGAACATCCCCAACCCACCGAGATAAGGTGTAACTCGGGAATGAGTTTTCAAAATTCCATCAGGTCTATCAACGATCCCCATTCTAACCGCCAATCTTGAAAATACAGGAACAAAAACAGCTGTTATAGCAAAAGATATCAAGAATTTCATGTTTCATCCTCTTCCTTCTCCTCTTCATTCTTGTCACTTTCCACCAGCTTTTGCATGGCGATGAGCATCTTTTCCGCATCCTCCTCATCGTATTCCTCTTTTCCATCGAGTTGACTCAATATCTCATCAACATCCATGTTAGCTACTTCAATTGATATTCCCTGCTCTTCAAATTCCTCCTCGGATTCCAATATCTCTTTAGCCCTTTTTTTAACCTCCTCCACATCGTCATCCATGAGTTCTTCTGGTGCGTTCTCCTTCACTTCTTCAATGCTTTTCTCCTCTTCCTGGATTTCTTCTTCAGTCTCCTCTTCTTTTTCCTCCTCAGAAGTCATGGAAGGTATTGTTCCCAACTCTTCAGCCACTTCTGATATCTCACTTTCTTCTTTCTCCATCTCGGGCTCAGCCACAAAATCCTCTCCGTATATCAACCTATCCACGGTATCGAGCGGGGAATTAAACAGCTCTTCCACATCCATTTCCAGCTCCTTTTCTTCCACTTTCTCCTCCTCGGCACGAGCTTCCTCCGCTGCGGGTCTGTGAACGACTCCCTTGACTACTTCAGCATTTCCTATAACAACCCTAATCTTAGGTACCCTTGCGAGCATGTTGGAAACTGTCCCAAATTTCAGTTCAAGCACCATAAGAGCGGAAAATATGACTATAAACAGCCCCACGAAAATCAAGAATCCAGATTTTCCACCCTTCTCAGTCGAAGTGGGAGTTGCAACGGCTTCAGGAAGCATTACCCCTGTGGATTCTTTGCTCAAAGGCCTTTTCTCCCGCGTTATCAAGCCCTTTATACTCTCCCATTCCCTCTCTTCAGGGGAGAGACCTTTTTCTATTCTAGAAAGTATAGTTTGAGCTATTTCGTTGGTTGGAAAGAGTTTCAAGAAGCTTTTAGCTGTGGCATAGTCTCCCGTCTCGTAGGAGCAAACACCAATCCATAGCTTTACATAAGGATCCATGCTCTCTATGCTGGGGTCTTCGAGGAGCGCCTTCTTGAACCAACGAAGAGCTGCTGTACAATCACGCATCTGCATGGCAGACATAGCAGCTGTGTAATAAGAATAAGCCTTAGGACTCACCGCAAATCCCGTGGTCACGATCAGCACTAGAATTATCACCAGTTTCCACATGGCAGATCCAACCCCACAGGTTTGTAAATTCGTATTCCGTATTTCGCATTCTCCTTCACTATCAAGTAGAGTTTACCTTCGCACGAGAACCCATCCACTATATCAAAGTTGAAAACTTGATAGCATCCCTTTATTGATCTACTTTTAGTATCCACGAAGAATGCCACTCTTCTACCGAGAAGTACCAGGTATCTCTCATCCAGGGGCACTATTTTAAAACCCTCCGCTATGTTTCCCTCACCCACAATCCAACTCTTCTTCCTCTTCTCATCGTACACTAAGAGATAGTGATCGGACGTTAGAGCATACAGGATCCCATCCTTTTCAAAAGCATACGTGATGTCGGCTTTGTGTCCCTTAACTGCTATGGAATCTGTTGTTATCACCCTCTCCAGAGATCCTCTTTTGTCTAGGAAGGCAATCGCGAAATCTGTGAAGAACATCATCCCATTCTCTCTCGGGACAATTCTGCCAAAAGTTCCCGGAGCTTCATATATAACCCTGTATCCATTCGGAGTGTATACAGCCAATTTCTCAGTTCCACCTTCACCTGGAACAGCCACATACACGCTACCATCATTCTCCACTAGAACATCATCGACATCGCCGAGTTTGACTTTCCCTTCCATCTTTCCGAATCCTATAGCGTTCACCCTGCATTTTCCAGTCCCACATATCATCGTTAATTCTCCACCTACATTTTTCAGAAATCTGAAGGTTCCTTTCTCTATAGCATAATCCCAGGTTTCAAGTCCCTCTTCAGTTGCGAAATATGGCTGATCATCAACACAGGCTCCCGAATTATAGGAATCTATACCCTTCTTCGCAACCGTTCTGAGTATATCTTTCAGAACAAAGCCCTTGGGTTGTGTAAACCCTCCTATTAATTCCTCTTTTTCTGGCTTCACCATCTCGGTGGCCTTTCGCGTCTCAACAAGTTGCTTCGTAGCGGTCGGAGTCAAAAATTCCTTGTACGTATCTGTGACGAACTTCGGAGGCTTTGGAACCTTTTCCGTTTCAACAAAAGATCTGATCGTGTCGAGGACATCCGCCCTGGAATAACCATAAAAGCTTATATCAAACTTTATAAAAGGTTTGCCATTTATTCTCGCACTGTCAACACTAACCACTCCGTCACCGTTCCCCTTCACGAGTTCGGGATAGAACTTCTCCAGTTCCGTTTTACCCACATCTATTCTCATGGGTGGAACTGTACCGGCTATGACCAGATAGCTTATATCACTCCTGGGAAAGAGCATTTTCTGAACTTCGGATCCGGGAATCAGATCCTTGTAAAAGACGTTGACCCTCTCTATGTAATTGTATATATGGCTCCTTATAACAGGGATCTCTTCCTCCTTTACCCCCAGATTCTGAGAGATTATCGAATTGCTTTTTTCATACATGAAAGATGAGAAAAACATTGGATTTGCCAGTGAAGTTCCCTTCCCTGGTGTACTGATCAGGATCAGCTTCTTCACATCCTTTATCTCCGGATGTCTTTCGAGAGCGAGTCTCGCTATGAGCCCTCCCAACCCGTGGGCAATGATCACATAAGTGCCATGCGAGAACATCGGATCTTTCAACACGCTTGCAAGAGTCTCAGCTTCAAACAACGTATAGCTCCTCACGCCGGACTTGCTGAAGAACTCCTCGGCATCTTTTTCATACCTCATAGATCTGGCTTTCGACAGAGGATAATCGAAAACATATATGCTCCTGTCGGGAAACACGGACGTCCAGAAATTCGTCTCCATTCCCAGCCCTCCAGAGAAGTTCGGGTCCTCCCCTGGAACAACTATGATGGAGGACTTCACCGAAGAGGCAACCTCTCTGACGAGACGTAACGAATGAACTTGTCTTTCTGCAGGGATCTGAACTGCGGCTATGATTGAGGTATGAAAAGTTTCAGCCTCCACATAGTATCCTTTGTCATCTCTCCCAATGGTACTACCCGGGAAGATGTAGTAAACATCCGACTGGTTACGGGGGATATACGCCAAAGCTACTCCAGTAAAATCCTCTCCGTAGAAATACTCGGATGGTATGTATATGCGAATCTTTATAGGCCTGAGGGAGAATTCATCTCTTCCATCTTTGGGGGTGACCTCATAAGCTTCTCCGTTTATTATCTTCAGACCTGGCATATCAGCCTCGAGTGACTTCACCTCACTGGAGCTGAGCCTTCTGACGTCGAACTCTTTTGGAAAAGGGTAGGCTCCCTTGGGAACATATATGAACAGGTTATTCACCACCTGCTTAACCTCGTGTGGAGAAACCTCCTTTTTCCTTTTCTCCGGGTTGTGATATAAGGCGAATATCAATATGAGAATTCCCAGGGCTCCAAAAACGGATATCACAAGGATTCTCCTTTTCAAGAAAGCAACAACTGCTCCTTTGAAGGCACCCATGATACCCTTGAAAAATCCCATAGGATCATCCTCTCACGATCAGATCGGAAGCCTCCCTAAGAAAAGATACTGTGCTTTTCAAGCCCATTGATTCTAAAGAAGCTATCGTTTTTTTCATAAGGCTATTAGCCAACTCTTTGGCCTTCTTCTCTCCCAAGATTTTGATCAAAGTTTTTTTTCTGATATCCTGCCTTACATCCTTTCCAATATCTTCCGAGTTCATCATGAAATCCTTCATGTCGTCGTATACCTGAAAAGCTACTCCAAAATTTCTCCCGATCTTTTCCAAATTTTTCCATTCTCCTCCATTCATGATCATCGGAGCACTCATAGAAAACCCGAAGAGTGCCCCCGTTTTTTTCTCGTACATGTCATATATATCTTTCTCCCTGAATTCCTTTTTCTCCTCCAATTCCACATCCATTGCCTCCCCTATGAGAACCTCATAGGCTACTCTCGAAAAGTGCGGAAAAAGAGGGGGGTAATTTGAGATCAATCGAAAGGCTAGGAAGAACAGCCCATCTCCAGCGAGTAGTGCGATTCCTGGCCCAAATACTTTGTGGTTTGCGGGTTTTCCTCTGCGCATAGTTGCGTTGTCAACCTCCGGCATATCATCGTGTATCAGAGTTCCCGAATGAAACAGCTCAACGGCAACTGCAGCGTCGAGCATTCCACCGATTCCCAAATCCTCCGCAACTGAGAGCATTATGCCAGCCCGAAGCTTCTTTCCACCAGCTTCTGGTGTGTACGAGATCGCCTCGTATATCTTCCAATTTCCTTTCTCAAGTATCTCTTCAATCCTCCTTTGGATGTCCCTCGTCCTCTCTTCCCTCATTCAACATCCTCCTGAAGGCATCTATATCCAGGTTTTCAACGAACTTCTTGAATTTTTCCTCCTCGTCCTCTTCCCCTGTTCCTTCTTCCATTTCTATGGAGTGCTCGTTGAATATTTCGCTGGTGACATATATAGGAGCATTCTTTTTAACGGCTATTACCATCGAATCTGATGGCCTCGCATCGATTTCCATATATGCTGTATCCTCCGTTTCCTCTTCCTCCTCGAAGAACACATTTTCCTTGAGTACCAGATTCGCATAGAACGTACCCTCCTTCACGGAATGGATAACCACTTTATCAACAGACACGTCCAGCGTGTTCAATATATTGAGCAAAAGGTCATGGGTCATCGGGCGAGGTGGAGTTAAGCCTTCGAGCGCCATAGCAAGTGCATAGGCTTCGCACGGCCCTATCCATATTGGAACAACCCTATTCGTGTCCTCTACACCCAACAGGACCACGGGAGCGTTGTTTATCTTGTCAAGGACGAGAGCCTTTATGAAAGCCCTCTTCATATGTCATCCCTCCTCAAGATGATTATAACTCGTATTTTTCTTCCAAAGCTGTATAATACCACCGGTTATGAAATACTTAGTCTTGAGCGATTTACATATAGGAGATGGTTCTTCAAAAGATGATTTTCACTACGACGCGGAGCTATCAGAGCTCCTCTTTCGGTTTAAGGATGAGGAAGTTACTCTCATACTGAATGGAGATGCTCTTGAAATTTTAGAAAGTGAGTGTGTTCGAAGTCTTGGCCTACTGCCTTTTGAAGAACTCCTGGAAAAGGTCTGCCCCGATGTCATAGACGAGATAGAGAAAACCCACCCAGAAGTTTTCAAAGCAATCAGGGATTTTTCATCCACCCATCCCGTGGTGTATGTGGTTGGAAATCACGACTACTACATTTTGAAAAATGAAAAGCTGAGAAAGAGGATGAAAGAAAAGCTTAAAAACGTAGAAATAGTACCTTTTTATTACATCGAGGATCTCTCAACTCTTGTGATACATGGAAATCAATTCGATGCCATTAACAAGTTTTCCCTGGATAAGAGGACGGGGAAAATCATACCCCCACTTGGGGACTTCATCCCCAGATACATGATGACGTACTTTGACGAGAGAATAGAAGAGCTCGTTCCCAGAGATGTAATAGTCGACTATGACAACATAAGGCCCCTTCTGGATGTGTTCGATTGGCTCAAATTTGTGAACGAGATGTACAACATAGGAGAAGATCTGGTGGAAATATGGGTGAGCAATTTCATAAACCTGATGCAGAGTAGCTTTGCCAAGTTCTGGCTTAAAAGCAACTACCCCTTCCTCAGATTCACCTCGAAGATTTTCTTGAACAGACTTGGAGGGATAAAGCTTGGCTCCACTCTTGTTAAAACCGTTATGATGCTCAGAAGAGCCAGAAGAACAGATTACCTTTTGAAGGTAGCGCGGAGGATCCTCACCGGAAGGAGGAAACTCAAAGTAGAAGATTTAGTAGGATATGAGATGGACAGCTTTCCTTTGAATATCCCTCTAAAAGGATTAGTCATGGGACATATACACCACTCAAAGTTTCAGATATTCTCAACATCGGATGGATATAAATTCTATCTGAATACTGGAACTTGGAGGCCAGTCGTTGAGAAGATAAAGGGTGGCAAAAGAGCTTTCCAGAAAAAAGCGGAACTTTTCTACGCTGTGATAAGTAAAGTCAACGGAGAAATAGATGTGGAGATAAACTCAAAGACAAAACTGGAAAAGATCTCACCTTCCTGATGCTCTTTTCAAAAGTTCCACGGAGTTCAGAAACTCTTCATCCTTAATGTTATTTACCTCGCGAAGTACATCTTCAAATTCCATAACGGACTTCGAGAATAGGTTCATAGTGGTGAGAATCTTGACACTCTCAAATGTGGACTCCCATCGCAACGTGATCCAAGCCAAATAAAATCTCTTTTCCTCCTCCAGAGAATACTCGAAATTTTGAACATCTCTTCCATAATGAACCCTATCTCCTCGAGGAGAGATCTCGAGAAAAACCTCGCATCCTCTCCTTCTGAAAGTGTAAACCAGAAAGTGCTTTTGAACTCTCGACAATTCTCTCAGAGCCAAGAACCTCTTGGGCCTTGAAATAACTTCTGGTCTGATGCCACGACTTTCACCTACCTCTGAAAGGGACTCAAGAAGCTTTCTCTTTATCCCTCCAGAAGCCACCACCATTTCAACCGACGCACCAAGATGCCTGTAAGCATCTGGGAAATCCACATCGAGAATTTTGACGATTTTCAACACGCTATCCTGATCAGATGAAGGGCCCCTGATTATCACCGAGGAGTACTCAGAATCCATAACATAGGACATCTCGAACCAACTTGGAAATCGAAAAGAGAGAATGCTCAAGAGGTTTTCCAAGGACTTTCTCATGGCACCTCGCATCTTCACCGGTTCATGCCTCCAACCGGCGTTAAAGCTAATCTGAACTGCAAAGCTCCTATAAGGCCTTGCATCATGCACTATCTTCACCTTCACCTCTCCCTCCATAACAAAGCTTCAAGGATCTCATAAGTTCCCGAAGAGAGTTTCTTCCTCGTATCATTTCTGCTCGAGAATGGCCTTTTCATTATAACTTCTTCCACCCGTTTCTTTCCCATTCCCCTGATAGATAAGAGTTCCTCATAGCTAAGCTTGTTTACATCCAGAGGAAGGGCCAATCCTGTCAGGGACCTGGGACCGTGATCAACCACCACCATGTCAGATTTCTCGTTGAAACTGGAGTACGTTCCAACAAGTGGGGGATATGTCCCAAGTGGCCTTCCAAAGGTCAGGTTTCCCTCTCTCTTTTCCGGAATAACCCTTTTTATGACCGTTCCAAACGGAAAAACTCTCGTTATCATGGGAAGATCTACTTCTTGCCTTATCCTTTGCTTCCAGTGATTGAACTCTCTTTTATTCGTCTTGACTTTCCATCCCATCCTACTCAGGGGTGTTCCAGGGTACACCATAACTTGTCGTATGTTTATCCTCCTCAAAAGCAGGCCATCCTCCAGCACCTTCTTCAAAAATTCATAATTTTTACGGTAAGTTTCCTCACTTTCACCAGGCAGTCCATACAGGATGTTTATTCCAGGAAGGAGCTTCGGTATCCCTTCTTCTCTAATCCCCCCTATCTCGTTCACCATCTCTATCGCTTTCCTGACATCCTCTGGAGAGGATCCAATGTTGTTGATCTTTAGGACCTTCCTGTCAAACGACTCTGCGCCAAATGACAGGACATCTCCCGGCGTGTCATATTTCACTATCACCTCCAGGATCCTAGAAGATTCCTTTATATTCCGCGTAATGAAAGAAGGGTTTGCGTTATCGGTGTGAAGGACTTCCACATCCGGTGCGACGGATCTTATCCCACTGTAAAGCTCCTCCACGGCTTGGACATTTGGAAATCCACCGTTTTTTTCCGACATATAAGCTAATATGTTAGCACTTCTTCCCAAGCGGAAGGCCCTGCACCCGTTCTTGTAAAGCTCCTCCACTTCTCTCACTATCCCATCGATATCCCTTGACCTCAGCTTTCCATGAAGAATGGGCTCCGTGCAAAAAGAACAGAAGGAATCCCTTTCACATCCTCTTGAAACCTCAATCTCGCACAGAACATCTGGAAAAAACGGATGATCCTTTATCAGAGAAGCTCCAGCTATTGAGAGCTCATTCACAAGACTGTAGTTGTCTCTGATGCCCGTATCCCTCATCTCCGGGAAGAAGGCCCAAACATCTCCCCGAACAACATATTCCGCATCGAAATCAGGTAAAATTGCCATCGTTCCGCCCTTTATAGTGTACGCCAAGGCTATAGGACCTGATACCACCCTAACGGCATGTGAATTCTCCTTCAGTATCCTTCTGATCTCTGAAAGCATCAGAGGTGTTCCAGACAGATAGCGTCCCGGTACAGTTGTTCCTCCGTATATAACCACAAGATCGGCATCAAAATGCCATGTTCCCCAACTTCTAACTTGATCTATGGTGATGTACTCAACAAAAGCGCCCATCTTGAGAAGGGCGCCGTATGTATACCGAATGTAAGGAGAAACATAAGGGGGTACGCCGAGAGCCGCTGGTTCATCCACATACCCATCAATTAGAATGGCTTTCAAGTAATTTCAACACCTCCGGGTCAGACTTAACACAGATATTCCCGTATTTAACACAACCCCTGAATTTTCTGAAAGCCACCTCTACTATGTGCCATTTCTCACCAATTATCCCATTTATGAAAATTTTATCGCCCTCTTCACTCATGGTAAACCAGTCGAAGATTTTAAACACGTTTCCAAGTTCCTCAGGGAAGGCCAACTTGTTGGATAATTCTCTATCACCGAGAAGCTTTCTGAAACCTTTCAGATCTTCAACTACCGGCTCGATGTCCATCTTCATCTCGATTCCATCTATCCTTCTGTATATGTTTATGGGTATACCTTCTTCATCTATATCAACCTTGAAGTAGCCCTTCTTCGTTTCATATTCGATCATGTACCATCCAGCACCTTCAACGATCGTAGCATCCGTAGATTCCTTCAGAGATTCGAGAGCCACATCTTCTAGATCTTTTATCCCAGATGGGACCAAATACAAGATCTTGTTACCCATCCAACACTTATCACCCATTCTCACCCAAACAAGGTTCTTCGGATTGATTACAAACACAAGTTTGTCTTCACCTTTTTTGTAGACCTTCTCATATCTCATCTTTGGAGATTTCGATTCCTCAACGAAGAACCTATAAGCAATGTACTGAGAATTTTCCCACCTCTTTATCACACCGCTTACGGTGATAGCAAAACTTGTGACAGCCACGAGGAAGACGATCAGAAACTGCTTCATGTAGATCACCTCAGAACCCATCCATCACTGTTCTTACGGTGTCAAAATCCACATTTATATCCTTCACTTTCTCCATCCTGATTTCAAGTCTTTTCTGTGGTTCAAGAGCCATGAGATTTCTTTCCCTGATGGTGGGAACTACATAAAATGGTAAGAAAATCGAGAGGAAGATGGCCGCAGCTACTACCACACCCCAAATCCATTTCTCCCTCCTTCTCTTCCTAATTTTCTTCAGAAACTCATTCTTTCCCCTTTCTGAAGGAACATAATCCACACGTGCTGCGTAAATCGATATGACTTTCCTGTAAAAGTGAATCTCTTCTCTCTCATCATCTGTGGCCTCTTCCATATTTCTCTCTCCATCTAAGAATTCATTTATTCTGTCGTTCCACATCACTTCTACCTCCCTCCAGGAGCTTCCTCAGTTTCTTCCGAGCGTAGTGAAGCCTACTCTTAACAGTTCCAACTGGTTTGTTCATTATCTTTGCTATATCTTCATAACTCATTCCATCTATGTCCCTGAGCTTTATCAGCAGCCTGTTCTCTTCAGAAAGCTGGCTTAATTTCTCAAGAAGCCTCTCATAACTTATCTCTTCCATTGCCTCCTCTATCACATCACTATTGGAAATCGGATGTGTTGCAAACTCACCGCTATTCTCATCATCTTCTGGAAAGCTTGTGAGAACCTCTTTCCTCCTCTTTCTCTTTTCAAGGATATCCTTACAAACATTCACCGCTATTCTGTGTATCCATGTTGAGAGCTTCGAATCTCCCCTGAACTTCTTTATACCCTTGTACACTCGCATCATTACTTCTTGCACTACATCATCAACATCATCATGCCCCAAAAAACTTTTCGCGATTCCTCCCACCCTTGGGGCATACTCATAGTACAACTTCTCATAAGCCCACTCTTCTCCGCTCTTAAGCGCCTCAACAAACCTCTCCTCATCAACCCTTTTGACTTCTCTTCTCGAACTTTTGTTCACCAATATCACCTTTTCTCAGATTATCGGAGCCTCTGTATACTCCCCAAAAACTCCTCTCAAGACTTCTGTTATCTCCCCAACGGTTGCATAAACCCTAACAGCATCTATTATCACCGGCATGAGGTTTTCATCACCTTCAGCCACCTCTCTGATCCTCTCAAGAGCTTTTTTCACCGCATCATTATCTCTCTTTTCCCTGAGTCTCTTGAGTCTTTCCTTCTGTCTCTCCTCAACCTCCGGTTCAACTTTCAAAATGTTACCAGCGGGTAACTCTTCTTCAACTTGGAACTTGTTAACACCAACTATTATCTGCTCACCCTTTTCAACCGCAAGCTGGTACTTGTAAGCGCTCTCGTTTATCTCCCTTTGGACATAACCACTTTCTATAGCCCTCACCATTCCACCAAGAGCATCTATCTTCTCTATGTACTCCCTCGCCCTCTTCTCTATCTCATTTGTCATAGCTTCTACGGCGTATGAGCCTGCGAAAGGATCTACTGTGTCCCCGACACCTGTTTCGTAGGCTATTATCTGCTGGGTTCTTAGGGCTATTCTCACCGACTCCTCTGTTGGTAGGGCCAGCGCCTCATCGTAAGAATTCGTATGAAGCGATTGTGTCCCACCTAGAACCGCGGCTAAAGCCTGTATAGTCACCCTCACCACATTGTTCATCGGTTGCTGAGCTGTGAGCGTGGATCCCCCCGTTTGGGTGTGAAAACGGAGTTTCATAGCATTTTCATCCGTCACACCAAATCTCTCCTTCATGATCCTAGCCCACAACCTTCTTGCAGCTCTGAACTTCGCTATCTCCTCGAGGAAATTGCTGTGTGCAGCGAAAAAGAATGATAGTCTCTTTCCAAAGACGTTTGGATCGAGTCCGGCGTCCATAGCTGCTTTTACGTAAGCTATAGCATCAGCCAGAGTGAAGGCCACCTCTTGGGCGGCTGTGGAACCTGCCTCTCTTATGTGGTATCCACTTATGCTTATGGGATTCCACTTGGGAAGATTCTTGGCACAGAACCCTATTATATCCGTGATGATCCTCATGGATGGCTGTGGGGGAAATATGTACGTTCCACGGGCTATGTACTCTTTCAACACATCGTTTTGAATTGTTCCTCTGAGATTCTCCATGGAGGCCCCTTGCCTTTCGGCAACAACTATGTACATGGCTAGAAGTATGGCCGCTGTCGAATTTATGGTCATGGATGTGCTAACTTTATCCAGCGGTATACCGTCGAAGAGAACCTCCATATCTTCGAGCGAATCGATTGCCACCCCTACTCTTCCAACCTCTCCTTCGGCCATGGGATGATCCGAATCGTAACCGACCTGTGTTGGGAGATCAAATGCAACTGACAGACCTGTTTGCCCCTGTGAAAGTAGGTACTTGTACCTTTTATTTGACTCCTCAGCTGTTCCAAACCCGGCGTATTGTCTCATAGTCCAAAAGCGTGCGCGATACATCGTTGGCTGAACCCCACGGGTGAATGGGAACTTTCCTGGAAAACCCAAGTCCTCAAAGTAATTCATGTCGGATATGTCGGCTGGTGTGTAGACCCTTCTTATTTCATACCCAGATGTCGACTCGAATTTCCCTTTCCTCTCAGGGAATCTTGACAGGGCTTTTTTCACAACGGATTTTTCCCATTCTCTTAATTCCCCTTCTATTCTCCTGACTTCCTCCTCCTTGAACATCGAATCCCCTCCCCGGATATTTCTCCCTTTCAACGATATAATAATATTACCAGAGATGTGGAGATAATCCACGATCGATGGATTAAGGGAGTTCCTGAACGAGGGGGAAGCGATATGAAACTAACGCCAATGATGAAACAGTATATGGAAATAAAGAGAAAATACAAGGACGCCATACTCTTGTTTCGGTTGGGGGATTTCTATGAAGCCTTTTTCGAGGATGCTAAAACCATCTCCAAGGTGTTAAACATAGTACTGACTAAGAGGCAGAATGCGCCGATGGCGGGTATACCCCACCACGCTCTCGAGACATATTTGAAGAAGCTTGTGGATGCAGGCTACAAAGTTGCAATATGTGAACAAGTTGAAGATCCAAGAGCTGCGAAGGGATTGGTGAAGAGAGAAGTCATAAGGGTGGTCACACCTGGAACGCTTCTTGAGGACGAACTTCTCCCCGTGTCCAACAACTACATATTTTCCCTCTGGGAAAATATAGGTGTCTATGCTGACGTTTCAACTGGCGAAATCTTTGTGAGATTCTACTTCTCAATGGAAGAAGCTTTGGACTCAGCATCAACCGTTGGAGTTTCTCAAGTGATATGTCCTTTTGATATATCGGGTGACGTGAGTGAGAAGATCAAGGTGTTCACCGATGGATTGGATGAATGGTACTACTCGGAAGAGGGAATAGAGGAGGAATTCGAGTCGGCTTTTGGAATTAGAAATTTGGATCACCTTGAAATAGGAGAAGGGAAGAAACCCCTCGTAGCACTTATAAGGTACCTGAAATACACTCTGGTGACGAAAAACCTCAACCTCAAAGTCCCAAGAGTCATAAAGGAAGAAGAATGGCTGGTACTCGATCCTGTAACTGTGGAGAACCTCTCACTCGTTCCCGGAGAGAAAGGGAAGAATTTGTATGACGTGCTGAACAACTGCAGAACTGCTATGGGATCTCGCCTTCTCAGAAAGTGGATCCTGCAACCTTTGAGGAACATAAGGGAGATCGAGGACAGATTAGATCTCGTTCAGGTATTCGTCGAAGATCAACTCGCGCTGAACGAGATCAGGGAGTATCTAAAAGGGGTCTACGATATTGAGAGGATAATATCCAGGCTCTCATATGGTAGAGTCTTCCCCCGGGATTTAGTCTCCCTTAGAGAAAGCCTGAAGTCTGTCTTTAAAATAAACGAGGTTTTGAGGACTAGCGAGAATCTGTCGAGTTTAGCTATGAAGGAACTCCCAGAGGTTGTGGAGTATCTCGATAAAGCTATTCTCGATGAACCATCTTCGAATGTGGGAGAAGGGGAGGTCATCAGAGAAGGGTTCTCGAAGGAACTGGACGACTATAGATACCTTTTAAACCACTCTGAAGAGAAGTTGAAAGAATTTGAAAGGAAAGAAAGAAGAAGAACCGGCATACAGAATCTGAAGGTAGGCTATAACCAGGTTTTTGGATACTACATAGAGGTTTCCAAAGCCAACTTGAGGAAAGTTCCAGAAGATTACGAGAGAAAGCAGACCCTTGTGAATGCTGAAAGATTCATAACCCCAGAGCTTAAGGAATTCGAGAGGAAAGTCTTATCAGCAAGGGAGAGAATAGAAGAGATAGAGAAAGCCCTGTATCAGGAGATTCTAAACGGGGTTAAAGACAAACTACCCGATATCGAGGATATAGCTGCATCCCTTTCAAAGCTCGATGTTATAACCACACTGGCGTATGACGCCACTCTATATAGATACTCCAGACCAAAATTCTCGGACAAGAGAGTTGCCATAAAGAATGGAAGACATCCAGTGGTGGAGCAATTTGTCGAGGAATACATCCCCAACGATGTGAACATGGATGAAAACAGACGATTCATAATCCTGACTGGTCCGAACATGTCCGGAAAGTCAACCTACATAAGACAGGTAGGGCTCATAGCCATAATGGCTCAAATGGGATCCTTTGTTCCAGCAGATGAAGCAGTGCTACCTATCTTCGATAGGATCTTCACAAGAATGGGGGCTAGAGATGACATTTCCAGTGGAAAGAGCACATTCATGGTGGAAATGAGTGAAGTGTCGTTGATAATATCACGCGCAACGAGAAATTCTCTAGTCCTTCTGGACGAAGTTGGAAGGGGGACAAGCACTTTTGATGGTATATCGATAGCATGGGCTGTATCTGAGCACATACACAACAAAATAAAGGCAAAAACCGTTTTTGCAACGCACTTCACAGAACTCACAGAACTTGCTTCTATGTACAATGGTGTTATCAACCTAACCATAGAAGTCACGGAAGAAAGAGGAAGCGTACGATTTCTTCACAAGGTTGTCGAAGGGATAGCCGATAGAAGCTATGGGATAGAGGTTGCCAAGCTGGCAGGTCTGCCCGAGGGTGTAGTCGAGCGAGCAAGAGAGGTATTGGATGCAATAGTTGAAAAAAGTGAACTTGATAAAAAGTTACGGGTACTCGACAGGGAAAAGATAGAAAGGATAAAGAGGAAGAGGAAAGGCAAGGATAATCAGATGGAACTGTTCTGAGTTCAGCGCATTTATCCTTTAACAGCTCCAGCCGTTAAACCTTTTATGAAGAACTTTCCGAGAAATATCAAGACCAATATCCCTGGTACGGAAACGACAGCAGCTCCAGCCATAAGGACGTTCCATTGTGCTACATAGGAGCCTTTAAGACCGGCCAACGTGGGTATCGCCAGTCTCGTGGTTGGATCCCTGCTCAAAGACAGCGCTATGATAAATTCATTCCAAACGTTCGTAAAGGTTAAAACTGCGGATGATGTGATACCCGCAAGCGAGATCGGCAATAGTATGCTGAAGTAGAACCTCACGGGCCCACAACCATCCAAGGACGCAGCTTCGTAGATCTCCTTAGGAATGGTTTGAAAGAAGAGCGTTGTCACGAGGATTGCCATTGGTGTGTTCAATATAACATATGCCAAAATCATTCCACTGAAAGTGTTGAAAAGATTCAAGCTAACTACCAACCTTGTCAATGGTATGAGAAATATCTGATATGGTAGGAATGTAACTATGGCAACTGTAAAGAACAGGCGTGTCTTTCCAGAGAAATTAAACATGGCAAGTGCGTATCCAGTCCACGAACCTATGAAAACCGCTATAACAGTCACAGGAAGACTCACAATTATGCTGTTTCTAAGGGGAATTTCCAGGGATCTAAAGGCTGACAGCCAATTCTTCGTTTCCATGTGAGTTGGAAAAAGAATGTAGTTTCCCGCTCCGATTTCCGAGAGTGATTTGAACGATGCTGAAAACATCACATAAACCGGGAGGAGCCATATGGCGGATAGAACGAAGATTATCATCAAAGCTACTGCTTTTTTCATCTCTCCCACCTCTCCATCATCCACTTGGATATCGGGACAAGGACGAGAAAGGATATGAGAAGGATTATCATGGCGATTGCAGCTCCCATGCCGACCATCAGTTGCCTAAATGTGACCCGATACATGAAGTAAGGTAGAACTTCTGTCGAATAGCCCGGTCCCCCTCCTGTCATAACCCAAACAAGGTCAAAAATTTTAAGTGTGTACAGCACTAAAAGGGAGAACACTATAATTGTCGCATGGGAAATCTCTGGCACCACTATGTAGAAGAATATCTGGGAGGATTTCGCTCCATCGACCCTAGCTGCATCTATATGATCATTCGGAATCTCTTTTATGGCCGCCGTGTAGAGAACGAGAGAAAATCCAAAATTCTGCCAGATACCAGCCATTATCATACAGTAGATAGCTTGTCTCGGGTCAGCAATCCACCCACCCCTGAGTGCTCCCAAACCTATCAGAGATAATATGTTGTTTAGAACCCCAGTCTGGGGTTCAAATATCCATGCCCAAAGGGTTCCAGCAACTACCGGGGCTATAACAAGAGGGTAGAGGAATATCGGTTTGAAGTAGCGAGAAGTCTTCGGAAACTGCTCCAGGACATACGCGAGTATCATTCCGAAAACTCCCGTTGGAAGTACGAAAACCAGAAGCCATATCAAATTGTTCTTCATATTTGTCCAAAACCTTGGCATGTGAAAAAGGATTTCATAATTCTTCAGTCCAGCAAATTTCCATACGGGTGCCATACCCACCCAGTTCATCGTTGAAACGAGAGCCGTCCAAATGAGCATATAATAAAGGATCCCCACTATGGCGAAACCTGGAATGAGAAACAGGAGAACCACAGATAGCTTCGTCCTCACTCTAGGAATCCCCCCGACGATGAATACAAGAGAGGGGGGAATTCCCCCTCCCAATCTCCTGTGTTACTTGCTTTCCCAGTACCATTCACTGTTCTTCTTTACCTTGTAGAAGTTCATGGCATCGTTTATCTGCCGAAGCACCCTATCGACATTCGGGCTGTAAAGGAAATTTATCAAAATATCCTGATATTCACTTAAGAATGATTCCGGAGCTAAGACACCGTGTATGGAACTCGGAACTATTCTCGCATTCCTAAAATCTCTCACGTCTTCTTTCCTTATCTCGTCGGGATAAACATCAACCGGTACGAGCTTGTTGGGAGCTATCGAACCTTTCAATATCGTGAATTCCTTTTCTGGCTGTGGTTCTGATATGAACTTAAGCCACTTTCTAGCAGAATCCTTGTCCTTGGCCTTAATGGGAAGGGTGAAAGTGTCCACGATCATGAGGAATGTGTTGGGATTGGAGGGAAATGGTACAGCATCCCAATCAACGCCATATTTCTTTCCAACGGCCATCATGTATCCCACAGCAAAGTCACCTATGATAGACATCACCCAATCTTTCTTTCCCAGTGATTGATCCCATGTGAGAGCACTGTGGTACGGATATATGTAGGGAACGAGTTTCGCAAAATACTCAAAGGCTTTCCGTATAGTGGGGTCTTCCAAGACATTGAGTTTACCCGTGTAGTACTTCTCATACACATCTGGGCCACCGACTGAAAGTAATATCGCATCAAAGAGGAAAACCGACATGAATTTATCCCTGGTGCCGAGAACTATTGGCCAGAGATCTGGACGTACCTCTTTTATCTTCTTGCACACCTGCAAGAGTTCATCCACATTTCTCGGAGGTTTCAACCCGAGCTTATCGAAGAGCTTTTTATTGTAGAAAAGCCAATTTGCTCTATGAATACTCATCGGGATAGCATAGACATGCCCGTTGAAGGTAACCATTTTTTTCAAAATGTGCGGGAAGTACTCATCAAGCTTTTGCTCTTGCCAGATGCTATCCACAGGTTGGAGGTAACCTCCATCTACATATGTTTTTAAATCCGCACCACTCAAGGACTGGAAAGTGTCAGGTGGCATGCCTGCTGCAAGAAGGCCCATCAGGACTGTCCTCAACGTTGTTCCACCACCACCCACTATTGGGTTTTCCACAATCTCCATGCCTGGGTACCTCTCCTTGAACATCTCGAACAACTTGTTTATAGCCTGCTTTTCTCCGCCAGCTGTCCACCAGTGATAAATGACGAGTTTTTCAGCCCAAACTGTCATTGATGCTAAGACGACAAACGTCAAAATGACCCATAAAAGCTTTCTCATGTGAACCCCCCCTTATTAAAGAATCCCCTTGGAACTCAAGGGGTCTTTCTTCCTCCACTCAATATCAATCTGTAAGGATCTGATACCAACTCTTCCAGGGCAAGTGCTGCAGCTCCCAAGACTATTGCCTTGTCATTGAGCGCCGTCAACTCAATTTGAGGTCTATCAGTGGAAAACGTAAACTGCTCCACGACTTCTCTGACAGTGCTTATCGCTCCTGGAAATTTGGCAAATCTTCCTCCAATTATCACCATCTCCGGACTGAGTATGTTCACAAGAGTTCCCACCCCAAGACTTATATACCTTCCAACTTCCTTTAGTACCTCCGAAGCTTCCCTTTTACCCGATCTTGAATGATCTATCAAATCATCTATCTCCAAGTGCTTCCCTGTACGTTTTTTATACAGAAGCGGTAAATTTGACAGACTCGCAAGATCCTCCAGTTCCCTCACGTTGTCCCCAAGGATCACAGGGATATGTCCAACCTCTCCAGCCCCCTTTAGAGAGCCCCGGTAGAGTTTCCTATCTATGATGATCCCGCACCCAAAGCCTATGTCGGCAAGCACGAACACGAAATTACTCAAACTCAACTTTTTACCATACCCAAACCATTTTTCTCCTATAGCGGCAACGTTTGCATCGTTGTCTATCCAGATACTCACCTTGAAATCTCTTTCCAGTATGTCTCGCAGAGGAACATTTTCAAAACTGCCGAACTTCGGAGGGGATATGACTATACCTCTTTCATAGTCAAGTGGTCCGGGAATACCAAGACCAATACCATAGAGTTTTTCTCTACGTATCCTGGATCTCGAAATGACAAGAGTTAGGACCTCGTGAAGAAGCTTGAGGACCTCCTCTTTTCCAGCATCTGCCGGCGTATTCACTTCATCCATTGAGATTATCTCGGCAACGGTGTTGAAAACCCCCACTCTGATCTTATAGCGTGACAGATCCACACCAGCAACGTAGAAGGCATCTGACCTCACGTTAAGTAACCTCTTCTTCCTTCCAACTGAGGTTGAAACCGTTTTGACCTCTTCAACCAGTCCCAGCTCGAAAAACTCTTTTATTATGTTTGTAACAGTGGCCCGGGTTAATCCTGTAATCTCCGCAATTTCGGAGCGTGAAATCGGAGACTGTGCATGAAGAATTTCCAAGACAAGTGCTCTATTCGCTTTTCGCATCTCCTGAGAATTTTTGCCGATACTCAACATAAATCCCCCTTCTGTCAATATTTAATCAAATTGATTAATTAATCACAAAACACAGAATGTTTCACTATAGTTACAAAACAGATGCATTTTCCTTACAATTACAGGAATGATCTGTATGAGCGACCATATAATGCCTTGAAATCCAGTCTCTATTCCAGTACACATTTGTGGCATACCTTAAAATGAGCATCCCTGAACCATCGAAGTTTGTGAAGTGCCTGGCAGCTGTACTTCTACGATCACCGCTTGGTATGTACGATTCCCCTTGAAATCTCTTGAAGTTGGAAAAATGTTGTGGTATAAATCCCTCCCGGAGGGGACGTGGTGCAGCCTGGTTAGCACGCCGGTCTGTCAAACCGGTGGTCGCGGGTTCAAATCCCGTCGTCCCCGCCATTTGTGCAAAGAAGCCGGCGTAGCTTCAAGAGGTGGAGCGCCGCCTTGGTAAGGCGGAGGGTGTGGGTTCGAGTCCCACCGCCGGCTTTACTCGTTACCACCAGTAATAATAATTTCCCTTTCTTCTCCAATAAGCATAGTATTTTTTTCTCCAAACACTTCCCACAAGCATCCCATACACGAAACCGCCTGCGTGTGCCCACCATGCAACATTGGACACCTGAAAGGCCGAGCTCACCATTCCGCTGTAGATTTGCATCAAGAACCAAAAGAAGAGGTACACAACTGCTGGAATCTCAATCAGAGTAAAGAATATGAAGAAGAACACCAAAGTCACTATTCTAGAGTGTGGAAAAAGAACGAAATAAGCTCCCATGACAGCTGAGATGGCTCCAGAGGCCCCGACCATCGGGATTGCTTCTGTCGGCATGAAGATGAAATTCACAAGCGCGGCAACTATCCCACCCAAAAGATAAAACAGAATGAATTTCCAATGCCCAAGCACGTCCTCAACATTGTCACCGAATATCCAGAGGTACCACATGTTCCCCAAGATGTGTGCCCATCCACCATGGATGAACATATGAGTGACCCAGGGCAAGATGGAAAATCCGAGGATCTCCCTGACCTTGCTCACAGTGTACCTAGCTGGCAAGATCCCGTATTCTGCGAAAAACTCAAGAAGTTGGGGCTGTGTGAGAGATAGCTCGTAAAAAAAGACTATTACATTGGCTACTATGATCGCGTACATGATGTAAGGTCTTCTCTTACTCGGAATGGTGTCATAAAGTGGGAACATGTGACTCCCCTCCTCCGATGAAAAAAGCCCGCTATGCGGGCTGGTGCCGGGGACCGGAGTCGAACCGGCACGGGGTTCACACCCCAGCGGATTTTAAGTCCGCTGCGTCTGCCAATTCCGCCACCCCGGCTTAAAGGTATTTTATCACAGATCTCTCATTCCATTACTCTGCCCCTTGTTTTGTTGACTACAACAAATTAAAATCAAAACGATGTCAAGAATGCGAGGAGGTGATCAAATGCCAGTAAAATACCTAGAGATAAGATGGCATGGAAGAGCTGGACAAGGCGCCAAAAGTGCCGCGCAAATGCTAGCGGAAAGCGCCCTCGAGAAAGGAAAGTTTGTACAAGCATTTCCAGAGTACGGTGCTGAAAGAACAGGTGCACCTATGAAAGCTTACAACAGGATAGGGGACCAACCCATACTCGTGAGAGCCGTTATTGAAAAGCCCGACATCGTCATAGTCATAGATGACACATTGCTATCTTCCGATTTGATCAGCGGATTGGATGAGAAGGAAGGAACCTTGCTTGTGAACACGGTAAGGGATTTCAGCTGGATAAGGAACAAAACCAACTTCAAGGGAAAGATATGCAAAGTCTCCGCAACGGATATAGCCCTTCAAGAAATAGGAAGAGGCGTTCCAAATACCGTCATGTTGGGAGCGTTGGTGAAGATCACAAATGTGGTCCCCTTAGAAGCCATAGAGAAGAGAATAGAGAAGATGTTCCTGAGCAAATTCGGAGAAGATATCGTAGCGAAGAACAAGAAAGCTCTGAAACGTGGATTCGAAGAAGTTGAATGCGAGGAGGTGTGAAAATGCTTAAAAGCTGGAAAGAGATCCCCATAGGTGGTGTAGTTGACGAACCCGGAAAGTCAAGAGAGTACAAAACCGGAACATGGAGAGTTTTAAGGCCGGTTCTTCATTTAGATAAATGTGTCCACTGTATGTTCTGCTGGCTATACTGTCCGGACATGGCGATAGTCATAGATTCGAGTGGGCAGAAGCCAAAGATGATTGGATTCAACTACAACTACTGCAAAGGATGCGGGCTGTGTGCCGATGTGTGTCCAACAAATGCCATAGAGATGAGACCTGAGACGGAATTTGCCGAAGAGTGAGGAGGTGATCTGAATGAATAACATAGATCTCAAGAAGGCGAGGGCTGTTACCGGTGCGGAAGCTGTGGCGAATGCCATGCGTCAGATAGAACCTCATGTCGTCGCTGCATACCCTATAACACCACAGACACCCATAGTCGAGTACTTCGCGAAATTCGTTTCCGATGGTGTAGTGAGAACTGAAATGATTCCTGTGGAATCAGAACACAGTGCTATGAGCGCGGTTGTTGGAGCTGCTGCCACTGGTGCGAGGGCCATGACCGCGACGAGTGCAAACGGTCTTGCGCTAATGCACGAAGTTGTCTACATAGCGGCTTCCTCAAGGCTTCCGATTGTCATGCCTGTTGTCAACAGGGCTCTTTCAGGACCTATAAACATACACTGCGATCACTCGGATGCGATGGCCGAGAGAGATTCTGGGTGGGTGCAGTTCTACGCTGAGAGCAACCAAGAAGCTTACGATCTCACCATACTGTCTTTGAAACTTGCAGAAGATGAGAGCGTGAGGCTTCCGGTTATGGTGAGCTTGGATGGGTTTATACTCTCTCATGGGGTTGAACCTGTGGAGTTCCTCCCAGATGAAGTCGTTAAAGAATTCATCGGAGAGCCGAAGATGATTTACCCGCTTCTCGATACGGAACATCCGGTTACATACGGGCCCCTTGATCTTTACGATTATTACTTCGAGCACAAAAGGCAACAGGTGGAAGCGATGGAAAATGCCAAGAAAGTATTTCCAAAAGTCGCAGAAGAGTTCTACAAGGTAAGCGGAAGAAAATACGACTTTGTTGAACCTTACAAATTGGATGATGCGGAATACGTCATGGTAGCTCTCGGATCGACAAACAGCACGATAAAATATGTCGTGGACTGGATGAGAGAAGAAGGTTTCAAAGTTGGTGCCTTGAAAGTTTGGATGTTCAGGCCATTCCCAAAAGCCCAGATTCAGAAGTATCTGAATGGGAGAAAAGGCGTTGTCGTCCTCGATAGATCAGCATCTTTCGGTGCCGAAGCTCCCCTGTATGAGGCAGTAAAATCGGCTCTCTACAACGTAGCTATAAGGCCTCAGATGGGGTCCTACGTTTACGGACTCGGAGGAAGGGATATCTTGCCTGAACACATAAGAAAGGCCTTCGAAGATGCGCTCAGCGGTAACCTCATAGCCGATGAGCAACGATACCTTGGACTCAGAGAGTGAAGGGGGGATATAAATGCCTGTTAATCTCTTTGGTCTTGCGAAAACCTTTGAAAACAGAGCAGAAGATATAGGTTTAGTACAAGGGCACAGACTCTGCCCAGGATGTGCAGCTCCAATTGTGGTGAAGTTTTCCCTAATGGTTGCGAGAAAACTGGGATACGAGCCAGTGGTTGGACTCGCGACAGGTTGTCTTGAAGTTTCAACTACCATATATCCTTACACCGCCTGGACAGTTCCCTACATACACAACGCATTTGAAAATTCTGCTGCAACCATGAGCGGTGTGGAAACAGCTGCAAGAGCTCTCAAAAAATTCGGAGTCCTGCCAAAGGATAAGAAATACGCTTTCTTCGTCTTTGCCGGTGATGGAGGAACCTATGACATAGGGCTTCAGTCTCTATCCGGGATGATAGAAAGAGGTCACAAGGTGATATATATCCTTTACGATAACGAAGGGTACATGAACACTGGAAACCAGAGATCCGGTTCTACTCCAACTGGTTCGAACACAACTACCGCTCCTGTTGGAAAGGTTATCCCAGGTAAAGTCCAGCTGAAGAAAAACATAGTGGAAATAGTCGCAGGTCACGAGTACGTCTACGCAGCCACGGTTTCCATAAGTGATCCAAACGATTTCTTCAGCAAGATAGAGAAATCGCTCAACTTCGATGGCCCGTCTTTCATAGCTGCGTTTTCGCCATGTGTTAGATTCTGGAGAATACCAGATGGTGCAGCAAATTCCATATCAAAGCTCGCAGTTGAAACGAAATATTGGCCACTGTACGAGGTGGAGAACGGAGTTTACAGGGTGACGAGAAAACCCAGACAGTTCAAACCTCTCATAGAATTTCTCAAACCGCAAGGGAGATTCAAACCGCTTCTTTCGAGACCAGATGCGGATGAGATAGTTCAAAGACTTCAAGAGTATGTCGATAGGCGCTGGGAGAGACTTCTAACACTCGAGGAGGCTACAAAAGGAAAACCTATCAGGTAACAGAAAGGGAGCACATGCTCCCTTTCCTCTTCATTCAAAACAACCGCTTGACCAAAAAATCGTTTCTCTTGAAGTTGAAGGAGAACTCGCACGAGAGGATGTCTGGAAAGTTAGCTTTTTCTAGAGCTTTTACGGCCTTTTTCAGAATTCTTAGATCTCCACATGCCTTCCATTCGTCATTATCGTAAATGGCCATTCCGTTCTTTTCAACGAAGAAGAACCTTCCTGATGTCCTTCCAACGGATGCCGTGATAATCTCCAAAATGGGCATGGATGAAGGACTCATCTTTATAGACGTGGAGAAGGTACAACCGGTCTTCAACATGTTCAAAAGCCTATCGTTGAGATTACCGAGCATTCCAGAGGCTTTTATAAAGCTCGTGGCAGATCTGTAAGTGCCCTTCAAAAAATCACTATCCTTTACAAACAGTATAGCTGGCTGATACATGGAAACACTCTTGAGGTTCATCGGGGCGATTATCCTTCCTTTATCTCGAAGCTGTTTCATCCAAAACCTCGGAATCTCATCCACTCCAACTGTCACGACTATCGCATCGTAAGGTGAATATCCCTCCGCTCCATAGTAACCGTCCTTTTTCAAAAAAACGACATTATCGAGTGATAAATCTTCCTTGGCCATTGAGGCCTTCTCGTAGAGCTTCTCTTCGTACTCTATCGAAACCACTATCCCATCTTTCCCAACCACCTTCGACATGACGGCAGCGTTGTATCCAGTTCCACCGCCTATTTCAAGTACTTTCATACCTTCATCCAGTCCTACCTCCCTCATGAATTCAGCCATCAGTGAGGGTTGACTTGATGTACTGTAAACATCTGCGTCTTTATAAGTGATCACGGCACTATCTGAGTGAGCACCAACACCCTCACTGAATATGAACTTTTCCCTTGGAACTTCCCCAAATGCCTTGGCAATCCTCTCAGGATAACCAAGCCTCCTGATCATCTCATAAAATTTCTCTGATGATGACATAACGCTTTTTCCTCCCATCGAGAAATCTCACAATTCCGTTTCCCTTCGATACCCAAATGCTACTCATAGAAGATACGTAAGACCTGAATTTCCTGAGAGGAACATTTACGGAAAAATTCACATTTGTGTCTAGCTCACCACTCATGAGTAACGTCATATCTTTTCGTTTTCCAAGAATAGTAACCCTCCCATCTCTGAGGGTTAAGGAAGCCTCTGAATTCCCCAGGAAATCTGCTCCTTTACCTAGGATTCTCTTGAAATCTTCATCGAGTCTTTCCACGGTGGATATCTTGGGAATGGCAATTGGCTCCTCAAGCTTTTCACCGCACAAAAATCCCTTTACATTCCCCGATTTGAATCCAAGGGATCTGCCATGAAATAGCTCCCATCCGCTGATTCCCTTCATCGATTTCACCAGTCTTCTTGTGGATTGATAAGGTGAGGAAAACGAAAACCTTCTTCCAGCTCCATCGAAGACGTAGAACACCGACAAATTTGAAGTTACAGCGTGTGCAACCGGTGTCTTCCCGATGTGTACTTCAACTACATCACCCTCATCTATGGACTTGCTCACAAAGTCCAGGCCCACTATAAAATCGTTCACCTCACCCAGTCTTTCACCAACATTTTCTACTGGGATCCTCCTTTTATCATCGCCGGCGATTGCTTGAAGCTCCCCACATCTGATGCTCAAGCTATCAGAGATGCACACCTCTAAATCCTCATCACACATCTTTGCGAAAGAATAGAAAGGGGTTAGCGGTATGGAAAAAGCCGGGAGATCCACATCGAAATCCAGAAAAACCCTCAAGCATCCATCCCACGCTGCTAAGTGGTTTTCCCCCACCTCAACAAATTGAAATATCTCTTCTGATCTTCCCACAACTTTTCTCAGAAGCTCCAAACTCTCAAGGAGTCTGTTTACCTTCACCAGAGCGCAAGACATAGAGGGTCACGTCCCTTTTCCAGAGATCCAGTGCTAGCGTCATATCTCCAACATATATATCAACTCTATTTCCTTTTATAGCACTTCCTATATCCTCAACGTGAAAAATCCCGCCACCAGGCATTCGAGAAAGTTGAGGGATATACACATAGCTTCCAAGAGCAACGACTGAGGGGTCCATCGCAACGGTCCACCATCTCTTGGCAATGTTTCCCATCTTTGTTATCCTAAAAGACGCCTGCTCTGGAAGTATCCCGTCTTCCCACTCTGTGTAAAACGTCGCTGAAAACTCACCCAATCTGCTAAAAATGTACTTGAAGGGATCGCGAGGTTCACTTTCTATGAGAAGGGCGAAATCCAGGTAACTCTCACTGCTTCCGATGATTTGCCCGCTTTTTACCCAGTCTCCCTCTTTTACATACACCTTTCCTGAGAATTTGTAAGAGGTCTCCACCCAATTCCCGTGGTCTATCCTCACGTATCCTTCTTTAGTCTCGACAACCCTTCCCGGCATAGCTGCTCTCACTCCTCCAGAAACCCTGAACCTGATCCAACCACTTTCATCTATACCCTTAATAACGCTCCCTTTTCTCAGTTGTTCAACCGGAAGGGTTATTCTATCCTTCAATGACACTGGAAGCCTTAATTTCTGACCCACCATGAGTTTCCTTGGATTGTATATCTTGTTAAGTTTTAGTATTTCATCCACACTGATTTCATAGGCTTGTGCTATTTCCGTCACGGTATCACCTTTCCTCAACTCCACATCCACAACCGGTGCAAGAATCGGATCCTCTTCAGCTATGCTAGACATCCTCAAGACTGATGTAACCTCTCTTTTCAACTTTTCCAGCTCGTTCTTTAAGCTCTCGACTTCCGCAGAAGCACTTTCTAATTTCTCCAGCTTTCTATTGAGATTTCCAATGGAATCATTAACACTAAGAATCTTCTCTTTATCATCCTCGGAGCTTTTTCGCAAATCCTTAATCATTTCTCTCATATTTGACAAAGCTTCTTCCAGGTTCCCCACTCGTCTTTCCAGACTCTTTGACGATAAGCCCATTTCTTCAGACCCTTTCTTGAAAGTCTCAAAGCTCCCTTCAAGATCACTCACCATATCTTTCAAGGTTGCTACACTTTCGTTCAAATCCGAAATATTTCTCTCGAGAGTCCTCATGTTTCTGGAATTTCTGTAGTCCAAACTACTCAAGCTACTTTCCAGAGAAGAAACATCCTCATTCAGCAACTTGTACCTTTGCTCTAGATCTCCTAACCTTTGAGCATTTTCACTTATCGACGATTCGACGAGATCCAGCTTCCCCGAGATATCGGAGAGAGAAAATGTCAAAAAAAGAGCGTAGATGGCGAGAACAACAAGAGCGCTCCAGTATATCAATCCCTCACTTCCTGCCATCTCTCCTGGGCCGCCTTTACGTAGGGTGAAGGAACTCCCCTGTACTTGTTAGCAAGTATGGAAAACCATTTAACCGCTTCTTTTCTACTTCCAAGCAGCTTGTTGAGCTCCCCAAGGTAAAAAAGTATCATTGGCTCCTCCTTTTCGTTAGTTATATCTTCTTTGAAATGTGCTTCAAAGAATTTCAAGGCCTTTGCCAAGGCTATCTTCTCCTCTTTCTCCTGTCCTTTTTCTCTGTAAAGCCATGCCAACTTCAGATATGCTTCAGCTGCGCCTCTCTTGTGATTCATCACTGTGTAGACAGCCGCTGCTATCGAGAAAAGCTTTATTGCATCATCAACATTTTTATCTTCACCTAAGTTTAACTCCCCAAACTCTCTCTTCGCGTTTTCAAGAACCCTTTTGACTTTATCCATCTTTTCTTCAGGGATGCTGAGGGTTCCAAAGTCCCTTTCAAAAAGTGTCAAATAGCACTCCGGACAGGTGACAACCTGATGATAAAGGGCGTTTACTCCTCGAAAGTTGGGCTTTAAATCCTCATCTCTGGACTCCACTGATATGGCATCCGAGAAAACTCTGGGATAGTTGAATCTGTTTCCACACAGCTGGCAGACAAACTCTTTGTACCAGAATTCTGGCATCATCACACCCCCAAATTTATGATATCACTTTGAGAACAACGCTTCGATGAATTCCTCTGGATTGAACTCTCTGAGGTCATCCTCCTTTTCTCCAATTCCTATGAACTTTATGGGGAGTCCCAATTCTTTCGCTATTGCTATGACTATTCCACCCTTTGCAGTCCCATCCAGTTTTGTTATAACCACGCCCGTAACATTAACTATGTCTTTGAAGACTTTCGCTTGAACGAGTCCATTCTGCCCGGTTGTGGCGTCCAAAATCAGTAGAACTTCGTGAGGAGCCCCATTTATCTCCTTTCCAACCACCCTATGAATCTTTCTGAGCTCTTCCATCAGATTCTTCTTGTTGTGGAGCCTTCCCGCAGTATCTATTATCACGACGTCCTTCCCTCTCGCCTTCGCGTGTCTTACAGCATCGAACGCCACTGCAGCTGGATCTGCCCCTTCCTGATGCGATATCACAGTGGCTCCAACCCTCTCGCCCCAGAACTTGAGCTGTTCTATAGCCGCTGCTCTGAACGTGTCGGATTCTGCCAGAACCACTTCTTTCCCTCTTTCCCTGAAGATCTTCGCGAGTTTGGCACAGGTCGTCGTTTTTCCCGAACCGTTTACGCCTACCACGCTTATAACCAGCGGAAAGCTTGCAGCTTTGATGGACGCATCCTGTTCAAGGATATTCAGCATTTCCATCTTCACGAATTCCAGTGCATTTTCTGGTTTCTCTTCCTTGAGCTTTTTCAGCAGTTTTAAGGTCGTGTCTACTCCTACATCCGCAGCTATGAGCAGTTCTTCAAGCTCTTCAATTTCCTCGTCATCCAATTTTTCCTCCTTCAGAATGCCGGCTATTCTTTCGAAGAAACCTTTTCTAGTTCTCTTCAGCCCTTTTTTCAACCTTTCCAAAAAGCCCATGGTGTTCCTCCTTTCTTGTTTTCACTCGAATTTCGGCTGAGTCTTTATTATATATTTATTATTTATTTATATATTTATTTAGTAATAGTAGTAGTAGGCAGAATTCGGTTTTGTAAAGTTATCTTAACAAACAAGCGCTGTCTCATCTGTGAAGGTACTTTCCGGAATCAAAATGCGTAACATAAAAATTAATAAAATTTTTCTGATTTGTAAACAGATGCCGTACTAATATTGCAATTAATGTGATCATTTATATGAGGTACTAATAACAATGTTACGAAATAATTACAACCGAACGATAAGATAAAATTAGACAGGCTAAATCTAAAAAAATGTGCATTCGTTAAACTTTTATTAATAATTTTAGTCATTTATTAACATAGTTTGCCAACATGAGAAATGAGCGATAAGTTGTGGATCCACCATGTGTTAATGTCTCCATTCCTATACAGCCGAAAATCATTGAGGTTACCCTAATTAAGAGTTATAATACCCCAGAAAATGCTTAAGGAGGGATGAATCTTGCTCGAGATAAAAGATCTTCAGGTGAAGATTAAAGATGGGGAGAAGATCCTTGAAGGGATAAATCTTTCTTTGGATAGATCCAAAGTGGTTGTAATAATGGGCCCTAACGGTTCCGGAAAATCTACCTTGGTTAACGCCATAATGGGAAACTGGAAATATGATATAACAAAAGGTAGCATTCTGCTGGATGGTGAAGATATAACTACGCTTCCGGCGTATGAGAAGGCAAAAAGAGGGATTTTCGCATCTTTTCAAACACCTCCGGAAATTCCCGGTGTGCGCTACGTGAGCTTTCTACCAATGGCACTTCAGAAGATACACCCAGAAGACAAATCCACGATAATTCGGCTCAGAAAAGAAATGGTGGGGATTTTCAAAGCGGTTGGGTTGAGTGAAGATTTCATATCGAGGCACATCAACGTTGGATTCTCCGGTGGTGAAAAAAAGAGGGCGGAGATTGCTCAATTGCTCTTTTTGAAACCGAGATATGCGCTCTTAGATGAGGTGGATTCTGGATTGGACATAGATGCCCTCAAGAACATTTCGAAGGCTATAACAAATATGAGGGAAGCTGGAACTGGATTTTTGATAATAACTCATTTCCCAAGAATTCTACATCATGTGTTGCCAGATGAAGTGTTAATACTCAAAGGTGGAAAGATCGTTGAAAGAGGAGATCGAAATCTCGCCTCACTGATAGAAGAAAAAGGTTACGAGGTGGTTGGATGAGAGAACTTCAAGATTTGAAGAGAAGTGTTGAAAAAAGAACGTCAGAATCCATCAAGACAAAGTACGACCTTGTTCTCCCTGGACTCACTGAGGAAGTCGTCAGGGAGATATCCAAGCTTAAAGGTGAACCTGACTGGATGCTCAACATGAGGCTGAAATCTCTGGAGATGTTCCAAAGAAGCCATGATCCCCGATTTGGCCCATCACTTGAGGAGATAGATTACGACAAAGTTTTGGCATATGCGAAACCGGGCGCTAAGAAATCTGTGAGCTGGGAAGATGTACCGGAGGAGATAAAGGAAGCCTTTGATCGGCTGGGAATTCCAGAGGCTGAAAGGAAAGTTTTGGCCGGCGTCGAGGCGCAGTTCGATTCAGAGGTGATCTACTCTCACGTTAAAAAGGTGCTTTCAAAATACGGTGTGATATTCACCAACATGGAGGAAGCGATTAAAAAGTATCCAGAGCTGGTCAAGAAGCATTTCATGCATCTCGTGCCACCAAATGATCACAAATTTGCCGCTCTTCATGGAGCGTTATGGAGTGGCGGAAGCTTTTTGTATGTTCCAAAAGGTGTGGAAGTTCCTCTTCCGCTCCAATCTTTTTTCATGGTTAATACTCCATCTGTTGGCCAATTCGAACACACGGTGATAATTCTCGATGAAGGTGCAAAAGCCACCTACATAGAGGGGTGTACAGCTCCTCAATATACCGTTCACAATCTCCATGCCGGGGTAGTTGAGGTTTACGTTAGGAGAAACGCGCACCTGAAGTTTATAACCATTCAGAACTGGAGCAAGAGCGTCTTCAACATGGAAACCAAGAGAGCCGTCGTGGAAGATGGAGGTAACATGGAATGGGTATCGGCGTCTTTTGGGAGTTACAAGAGTTTGGTATACCCTTCGGTGATTTTGAAAGGCGCAAAAAGTGGGGCAAATGTCCTTTCGATTACACTCGTTGGAAAGGGCCAGCATATAGATGCAGGTACGAAGATCTATCACATCGGTTCCGAGACAAAATCTACCGTTGTTTCGAAGGGGATCAGTATGGGTGGAGGATGGAGCACATTCAGAGCACTGGTTAGAATAGCCAGGGGATCGAGAGGATCCAAAAGCACGGTTGAATGCACTTCTGTTATGCTCGACGATGAATCTCGTTCCGACACGATACCTGTGATAGAAGTCCAGGAACCGGATTCGGATTTTGGGCATGAGGCCAGGGTTGGAAGGATCTCAGATGACCAGGTGTTTTATTTGATGAGTAGGGGATTTACCGAGCTAGAATCAAAATCCTTGATTATCAGGGGAATAATGGAACCCATAATAGAGGAGTTGCCACTCGAGTACACGGTCGAGCTCAACAGATTGATATCGATGGAACTGGAGAGCTCTCTGGGGTGAGGTGATATCTGTGAGAAGAACAATCGAGATGGTTCATGAAAACTTCAGGGCGATTCTAAGGGAACCTAGTCGCATAAGTCTTGAAGATCTCACTGAGAGGGATTTAAAGGCCCTTGGTAGGAAGGTCGATTCCCGCTTTAGAGAATACAAAGGCTTGGGATTTCCAGTTTGGAGGAGATTGGGCCTTAAGGGAATAGAGGTCCCAAGATTGAGCCTGAAGAGTTCACCAAGTTGTGACCTCGATCGGTTTTTTGAGGAGTACGATTTCGAAGGTGCTGATAGGAAGTACACACTCATGGCTGATATATTTCACACGGAGAAGTTCTGCTTTGAAGGTTCCGGAAAAAGGAGGTATGAGATTTCCAGCGGGATCGATACATTTTTGGCTTTGATTGAAGGAAAAGCTGAGATTGAAATAGAGTATTTTGGGAACTTCAGGGTTTCAAGTGGAAGGTTTGTGGTGAAGAACGGCTCAAGATTAAAGGTTTTTGAGAGCTCCATATCCACTGGAATTGAGATCTCAAGCTATTATTTTTATATGGAGCCAGGATCAACTCTTGAAATTTATCAAGGAACAGCTGGGAAGAGTGCTAAAGTGGCAAAGTTTATCATGATAGAGGGGGAAGGAGATTTCAGAGTGATGGCCTTTCCAAGGGTTGGAAGTATCTCGTCTTCAATCGATGTGATGTACTCCTCAGTGGTTCGCGAAAACGCGGAGGTTATGGTTTCTGGGAGGGGATTTGCTGAGGACGGAAAGGTGATATTCAGAGGGGTCATGGATGCCAGAAGAGGCTCAAGAGATGCAAAACTCTCCGAACATTTTGAGTGCCTATTCTTGGATGAGAATTCATCTTTTGAAGCTATTCCCTCTCTTTTCATATCGGAGAATGAACTCTCCGCTGAGCACGGAGCAACCGCCTATGAGATACCGGAGGATCAAGTGTTTTACATGATGAGCCGAGGATTCAGCGAAGATGAGGTAAAATTAGCCGTGGCAGAAGGAGTTTTCGATGGTTTTGATGTGATCAGAGAATTCGTGTCAGAGCACTTAAATTCTCGGAGGTGATCACATGAAAGAGGATTTCCCCTTTTTGGAAAGAGGCGTTGTTTATCTGGACAACGCCGCAACTACTCAGAAACCAAATCGGGTTATAGAGGCTATATCGAATTTCTATAGGTATCACAACGCAAATATCCACAGAGGGATTCATACTCTCTCCATCGAAGCTACGGATATGTATGAAAGGTCCAGAGAGAGGGTAGCATCTTTCATAGGTGCAAAACCCAAAGAGCTGATCTTCACGTATGGGACCACCTCTTCCATAAATTTCCTAGCGGTTTCACTTTTGAGGTCCGGAATTTTGAAAGAAGGGGATGTGATCCTCCTGAGTTCCCTCGAGCATCATTCGAATCTTCTTCCGTGGCAGAATCTCAAGAAGTTTGGTATATCTCTGAAGTTTGTGGATGTTGATGAAAAAGGAGTTTTGAACGAAGAGGATGTAATCAGATCCATGGAAGGTGTGAGATTCCTGTCCTTGACAGGCCTTTCCAACGTAACAGGTCAAAGAGTGGATCTAGAAAGGGTGACAGATGCTGCTAAGAAAAGGGGGATTTTAGTTCACATTGATGGAGCCCAGACGGTTCCCCACGTGAAATTAGACGTTTCGAAACTGGGAATAGATTTTCTGTCATTCTCTGCCCACAAGATGCTTGGACCAACTGGGATAGGAGGTTTGTACATAAACGAGAAATATCTTGAGGCTTTTTCACCCTTCTTAGTTGGCGGGGGGATGATATCGAGGGTAACCTTGGAGGATTCCACGTACGCAGATCCGCCTGAAAAGTTTGAAGCAGGGACACCCAACATAGCCGGTGCAGTTGGATTTGCAGCTGCAGTTGATTACTTGAACTCCTTTGGCATGGAGAGAGTGGAGAAGACGGATAGAGATCTGACGCGGTACGCCATTGAAAGCTTGAAAAAGCTTGATTTTGTGAAGCTTTATGGGCCAGGTGATGAAAGACAGGTGTCGATAGTGTCTTTCAACGTCGATGGAGCTCATCCCCATGATGTAGCAACGGTTCTCGACGAAGAGTACAAGGTGGCTATAAGAACAGGCCATCATTGTGCACAGCCCTTGATGAGAAGATTGGGAGTTTCAGCTACGTGTAGAGCGAGCTTTTACCTTTACAACACTTGGGAGGACGTTGACAAGCTTGTAGAGGGGTTGAAGAGGGTGAAAAAGTGGATTGGATGAAAGAGCTATACTCGGATTTGGTTATGAGATATGCAAAGGATAGTAGCGTTCAGCGAACTATCGACGGTGCAATTTCTGCTGAGGATAGGAATGAATCCTGTGGAGATGAGGTGCAGCTTTTCCTGAAACTTAAAGATGGTGTTGTAGAAGATGCGTCCTTTGTTGGAAAAGGATGTGTAGTTAGTATGGCTTCGGCATCCATGATGGTGAAGATCATAAAAGGAAAGAGTATTAATGAGGTGGAAAATATCCTTGGAAATGTTGAAAAGATGATGAAGGGTGAGGATTACGATGAAGATATCCTAGGAGATCTGGTGGCTTTCTCCGGAATTTCCGGAATTCCCGCAAGGTCCAAGTGTTTTTATTTGGCATGGAGCGTTTTGAAGAATGTGCTACAATCCCTGCGGGAGGGATCGAAGTGAAACGCGTGATTCTTTTGATCACTTTGTTGCCACTTGGAGCTTTTGCAAGCGTCAGTATAAATCTGTGGGGAGATATCGATTTCTTTGTTTTTGATGCAACCCCGGTTGAAGATGTTTCGATGTACGGGGCACAGCTGGATGTAGTTTTGCCATCTCCTGGAGATATCAGTATGGGTTTCGGAGTTGAGGCTCACTATGTGACATCGGATGCTTCGTTTTTGGGAGTGGACTACACAAATTCTCTGGGTCTGTACGCCGTGGGGGTTTACAGCTCCCCGCTTACGTCTGTTTTAGATTTCTTGGTGATTTCCAGGGGAGGAATATCCATTCCTTCGATGGATTTTTCAGAGATGGGATACTTCACAGAGGTCATGGTTGGGGTTACTTACCCGATTTCAAAGAGTTTTAGGATATCCCTTGGAGCATCAATGAAAAGTTATTCTTTTGGAAAGTCGTATATCACCTTCATCCCTCTGAAGATGGGGATTGGAGGTGAATTGTAATAGAGGAATCTCTCAAGCTTCTTGAATTTGACAAGGTGAAAAATGGGTTTAAAAGATACACCTTCTCCGAAAATGGAAGGCGTTATATAGATGAAATGATGCCTTCCAATGAGCCCTGGTATGAACTCTCGCTTCTCGAAGGGATGATCGATCTCGTTCAAAGAGAGGATATCCCCACATCTTATGATTTCAACGTTTCAGATCTCATTCACAGACTTCTCATGGGTGAAACTCTTGGCCCGTCCGAACTGCTTCGGATGGAGAGTTTTGCACAGGGATGCACTGCCATCAGGAGCTTTTCAAAGAAAGTTAAACATGAAGAGCTTAAGAAGCTCTTCTATTCTGTAAAAAACCTTGATGACGTTGCGAAAGCCATTAAAGAGGCCATCTCGGAGGATGCCGAGGTTAAGGATGAAGCATCCAGCAAGCTTTTTTCCATAAGATCTAAAAAGCGCCAGGTCACGGAGGAGTTGAGGAGGAAAGCCGAGAAGATCAGGGAAAGATACAGGGGATTCCTTCAAGAGGACATGGTGATAGTCAGAGATGGAAGGTATATGCTCCCGGTTAAAACTTCATACAGACCTAAAGTCAAGGGAATAATCCACCACTCCTCTTCCTCGGGGGCCACGGTCTACATAGAGCCGGAGGAATTGGTCCATCTCAACGATGAGAAGAGGATTCTGGATGAAGATGAACAGAGGGAAGTTCACAGAATATTGAGGGAGATATCCAACCTATTGTTATCGAAGATGAATGCCATAAGAGAAAGCCTTTCTATAGTGGCTCATATCGATTCGCTTTATGCAAGGGCGATGTACGCATTGAAGGAAAATGCTATTGTGGTCTATCCATCAGATGAGAAAGAGGTGATTTTGAAGGATGCAAGGCATCCTCTAATACCGAGAGATAGGGTTGTTCCTGTTACATTGAGAATTTCTGGTGATAAGTGCGGAATGATTATAACAGGGCCAAACATGGGAGGTAAAACTGTTACCTTGAAAACGATAGGACTTTTCACAGCACTTGCTATGTCTGGATTTCCCATCTTGGCTTCGGAGGGGACGAAGCTTTCCTTGTTTCACAGGATTCTCGTCGATATCGGTGAAGAGCAGGATATAGAACTCTCCCTTTCAACATTTTCTTCTCACATGATTAGGATTGTGGAGATTTTGGAGAAGGCGGATGAAAATTCACTGGTTCTGATCGATGAACTTGGGAGTGGTACGGATCCTATGGAAGGTTCAGCGCTCGCTCTGGCGATAGTGGAAGAGCTGGTAGAAAAGGGTTGCAAGTTTGTCGTAACGACACATATGACCCCTCTGAAGTTGTTTGCGATTGAAAGAGGGGATATAGAGAGTGCTTCTGTTGAGTTCGATCCGAAAACATTGAAGCCTACTTACAGAGTACTCATGGGTGTACCTGGTGCTTCCCACGCTTTTGAGATAGCCAGATCTCTTGGTCTGAGTGAAGAGATTGTAAACAATGCTAGAAAACACTTGGCTGGTGAAAGTGTGAAAGTTGAGTCGGTCATAAAGAAGCTTCAGAGAGAAGTGAATCTCGTTGAAAGCGAGAAAGAGAAGTTGGAAAACGAGAGGAAAAAGCTCGAAAGTGAGAAAAGGAGATATGAAGAGGAATACAGGAAACTCAGAAGTAAAAAGATTGAGGAGATAGACAGACATCTCAAGGAACTGACTGGTCAAGTTGATGAAGTCATGAAAAAACTGGAGGGAGCTATACATGCTCTCAAGAAGAAGAAAGAAGAAGAGCTCAGAAAGGCTGTTAAGGACTTGATGGAGGGGAAAAAGAGACTAAAAGAGTTTAAGATTGAGGAGGAAGGTCTTGAGGAGAATATGGAGGTTGGCTCACATGTGAGGCTTAAGGGAGGAACGGCAATAGGAGTGATCCTGAAGGAGAAGGAGAACAGAGCCTTGGTGGATTTCGGAACCATGAAAATAGAGGTTCCAAAGTCCTCACTGGTTGTTGTTAAACCTCCAGAAGCTCAGCCTCAAAAGAAAGAGGGCGAATATCGAACGGCTCGCTTGGAAAAACCGGAGTTGGATATAAGGGGAATGACAGTTGAGGAAGCTGAAAATGTCGTGGTGAATTTCATAGACAAGCTGGTTTTGTCGGAGTTTGACAGAGGTTACATAGTACACGGAAAAGGGACGGGGAGGCTCGCTGCTGGAGTCTGGGAGATATTGAGGAGGGATCCGAGGGTTAAGAGCTATCGGTTTGGAACTGCAGGTGAAGGTGGAACTGGGGTCACAGTTGTGGAGGTGTGAGGGGTGGTATTCGCACTTGATGTTGGTACAAGAAAGGTAGCTGGGATTATAGCCAGTGAGGAAAATGAGAAGGTGAAGGTTTACGATGTGGAAGTCCTTGAGCACGAGAAGAGAGCGATGATAGATGGGGCGATCCACGATGTAGAAAAGGTTGCCAAAATCGTCGATCGTGTGAAGAGGAACCTCGAGGAACGAAATGAGATTGAGTTGAAAAAGGTGGCTGTAGCTCTAGCTGGTAGATTTCTGAAAACGGTGACGACTGAGGCAGAGCTCGATGTATCAAACCTGGACGAGATAAGCCCCGATGATGCTCTAGCTCTAGAGCTCAAAGCCGTTTCGAAGGCCATGGAAAATGTAAATTCTGATGAAATGTTCTGTGTGGGCTACTCCGTTCTCTCCTACGAGCTGGATGGTGTTTGGATGATGAAGCTTGAGGGCCATAGAGGAAAGGTGGCAGAGGTTAAGACCATTTCAGCGTTCTTACCGATGCAAGTCGTCGACGCTATGAACACGGTTCTGAAGAAGGTAGGACTTGAAATAGATCACATGACACTTGAACCCATAGCAGCTATGGAGATAGCTGTGCCCGATGAGGTTAGACTTTTGAACATAGCACTTGTAGATGTTGGAGCGGGTACTTCGGATATTGCCATATCCAACGATGGAACAGTTATAGCTTATGGGATGGTTCCGAAAGCTGGAGATGAGATAACGGAAGCCATATCAAAGAGCTTCCTTTTGGATTTTCACACGGCTGAGATGATAAAGAGAAGTTTAGCAAGTGAGGATGAGTTCAAAGTCAGGGACATTCTTGATAACGAAAGAGAAATTTCTTCTGATGAGGTTCTGGAGGTTATAAATCCAGTGATAGATGAAATTACTTCGGAGATATCGTCTATCATAGTTGACCTCAACTCAGAATCGCCGAAGGCTGTCATGGTAGTCGGTGGAGGCGCGAAGGTACCTGGATTCACGGAGAAACTCAGGGAGAAATTGGGGCTTCCAGCTGGGAGGGTATCGCTGAAGGGTGTGGAAAATTTGCCAGCAGTAGAAGACTACACAGGCAAGCTTGTTGGAAGTGATCTAGTCACGCCTGTTGGAATAGCGAAAAGTGCACTCTCCGGACGCGGGAGTGTTTTCTCCAGGGTATATGTGAACGGTGTCCCGGTGAAGCTCATGGGTCTCTCTGGAAAGTACACTGTTATGCAAGTTCTTCTCCAAGCTGGTTACGATGTTGGGGACATAGTTGGAAGACCTTCTCCATCCGTGGTTTATGAAGTGAACGGCAGGGTTAGAAGTTTTAGAAGAGGTAGAGAGAGGATCGTTGTAAAGGTCAACGGTGAACCGGCCACAACCAGAACCGCGGTTTCACACAACGATAGAATCACGTTGGAGAAAGTCGTAGAGGAAGAAGCCACTGTTCCAAAGATCAGAGATGTTGTGGAGAAGGTTATAGTTGAGGTTGATGGAAAGTCGCTGGAAATCTTTCCGGAGGTTTACATCAACGGTGAACCGGCTAATCTTGATGATGAAGTCCGCGATGAAGACAAGCTGGACTATAATCCCCTTGTTCCTGTGAGGAGGGTAAAGGAGGAACTCTCAAAAGATTTTTTGGTTTATATCAATGACAAGCCGATGGCCCTCAAGGTTGGCGTGAAAGTATTCTTGGATGGTCAGGAACTTTCAGATGTGGATTTCGTGAGAGTTGGTCAGAAAGTTGAAGCGGTTTTCACGAGCCGTCCAAGGGTAAAAGATGTGGTTTCAGATTTCAAAAGTATCTCTGTGAAGTTCAACGGTCAAGTTTTAAAAGTGCCTGTCGTTGAATGTGAGGTTATGTCAAATGGGAAGATCCTATCGATGAATGATGTAATAAGTAATGGGATGCACATATCCGTATCCTACAAAGAGGTATCCCCTATGGTGGCAACCGTCCTTTCTTTAGTTGATATTCCCCCTATGAAAAGGTACAAGATCCTTAAGAACGGTCGGGAGGCTTCTTTCGCAGAACCCGTAATGGACGGGGATGAGATAGAATTAGTCGAATATTAACTTCCTAAAGCCTCGGAGATTCTTTCCGAATATATATAAGAAGATAAATCACCCCAGGGCCCGGGGACTCTTCCAGGGAAGGAAGAGCGAGGTTCACAGGGAGGTGAGATTCATGAGGATTAACCACAACATAGCCGCACTAAACGCGTGGAGACAGATAAGCCAAACGAACTACAGCATGAGTAAGACTCTTGAGAAGCTCAGCTCAGGTTTAAGGATAAACAGGGCAGGAGATGATGCGGCGGGGTTAGCGATCAGTGAGAAGATGAGGGGACAGATCAAAGGGATAAACATGGCAATGAAGAACGCGCAGGACGCTATATCACTGATTCAGACGGCGGAAGGAGCACTCACAGAGGTACACTCGATACTCCAGAGGATGAGGGAGCTGGCGGTTCAGGCATCGAGTGACACCAACACGGATGTTGACAGAGCGCAGATACAGAAAGAAGTCGATCAGCTTGTGGAGGAGATCAATAGGATAAGCAGGACGACGGAATTCAACACGAAGAAGCTTCTGGATGGAAAACTCGAGGATTTCAGGAATGCTCCAGATATAAAGGTCGTCACAGGGGGAAATCTAAACATATCTGTGTCTCAGGTTTCCTCGAATCCGACGGTTACCGAGGCAACTTATGTGGTAGAGGTGGGGAACTTCAATGGGGATTCCACGCTTGATGTCAGAGTTGTTCAAATAACGAACGATGCGTCTTCCCCGTCAGCTACGGTTTCAACTAACTTCACGGCAGGAGCCTTGGAACTGGGAGGAATAAGTATAACCTGGAACACGACTTTCGATTATTCCCTCAGCGCTGGAGATATACCTAGGGATGAGGTCATAGACAGTGCCGTTGTTAGAGTGGAAGCTTTCAACACCAGTAGTCAACAGCTGGTTTTCCAGATAGGGGCGAACGAGGGGCATAACATGGTGATGGGTATAGACGATATGAGCTCCAAAGCACTTGGTGTGAATGGTCTCGATGTTACAGATCAGAACAGTGCGGAGAGGGCGA
>JALWTT010000009.1 GCA_027077795.1 Thermotogaceae bacterium
AAGGTCTTCTCCTTTGTCTTTTACCGCTAAGATCACTTTGGCATTCGCTGGAAGCTCATTACCAGCGTCGTCTTTTAGCTTCATGAATAGCGTCGGCTCGCTCTGAATTATCGCCGCCATCCTCTTTTCCGGAGTTATCTTCGCCACTTCTATCGGAATGTTCGGAGCAAGGCTTATCGTGCTGGAGAATGTGTCTACCCATTTGTCGTATTTGTTGAATGTCCTCTTGTTCGCCATACCTACCACCTCACTTCTTTATCTTCCCCATGAATTTGAGTACAAGGAAGGTTATGGCTGCTCCCGCTCCAAGAAACACAGCCGCCGCCTCAAGTGGTTTCCCGGATATGAATGCCTTTACCTTATCAAGCATGCTAAACACCTCCTCAGAGTTTTTCACGAGGAGGCTATAACCATGAAAGGTATTAAGGGAAGAGTTTAGAGGGGCTTAGAAGGTTTGACCTTGGCTGAATGAAATGGATTGATGTGTATATGCTCGGCATTTGCCTAGCGTTATAAGAAGGATTACTTTCTCGGTGTGATATAGATAGGCGTGGTATTCCCTACCAGAGAGGTCTATGCCGTCAAAGCTTCTGTATGGCTTTGGAAATGCTATGCTTTTGCAGCCATATAATAGTATCGTTATGTGGTCGTATTCCCCTTCCTCTGGAAGGATTATTACTATTCCAGAGGCTTCATAGTGGGCAAAGTAACCAAGTTCTGTGTGTACTGGGTGGATCATGAGTAAACTTAAGAATGTTAGTATGAGGATTTTCATGGTTATCACCTATATTAATATATTAATAAATGTGCGGGGCGTGCCTTATCGGGGAGCGCCTTTCTGGCGCCGTGCTTTCAGGTGGGCATCACCCCGCACTTCATATTTTACACCATCCTTTAGCTTTGTGCGCTTCCTTTTATTCCTTATTACCATTTTGCTTGCAAGTTCATATACATCATCATCTATTTTGAGTTTTTCTGGATCATAAGGGCCGTTCCTCAATACTCCATAGATTATGTTTACGAGTTTTGAAACTATTCTCCAGATGGCTTTTTTAGGAACGCTCGTTCTCGCAAGTTGAACGACATAGTAACGCTCCCATTCCGGTGTCTTCCTTGCTAACATTCTCATCGCTACCATCCATAGGAGTTTTCTAAATGTTTTGTGGCTTTTTGCGTTTTTGTATTTGTCTTTGCTTATCCCTGACTGCTCTTTCTTCCTTCCTACTCCTACAAATGCCCTAAATGAGCGTTTATTAAAGCGCGTGATGTCTACTACTTGCATCGCTATAAAGTACGCTGTGGTAAAGCCAAGGTTTGGTATGGTTTTAAGGCGGTCAATCATTTTCTTCATCTCTGGTAGTGTTTCTACAAGGTTTTCCATCCTTGCTGTCAACTTGTCCATCTCAAAGAGAAGCTGGGTTATACGCTCCGCTCGCCCTTTTATTGCTTCATCTTGATGGTCAAGTGCTGCGTTGAGCATTTTTCGCCTCGTCAGTTTGCCAAGTGATGGGTGAATTTGATATAGCTGCTCTCTGAGCCTGTTTTCTTCCGCGTTGATAAGTTTCTGGAGTGCTTCTCTTTCTTTCCAGAGTTTCCACATCTCTCTGGATTCGATATATGCGCCGTTTACCTCGAAGAGTATCAGCCCTCTTTCTCCTTGCTGATACAATTTGCCATATTCTGCAAGTAAATAGGCGTCTCGTCTGTCGTCTTTTACATTGCTCCTTGACGCTGCGAATCTTCTGAATCTTGTGGTGTGCACTAAGTATACTTTGACGCCGTGCTCATGCAAAAAGCGAATGAGTGGTATGCTCCAGCTTCCAGTAGGTTCAAGTACTGCGCCATCAAGATTGTCTTGTCTGAGGATTTCCAGAACTTTCTCCATCTTCTCGGCTGGTATCTTGTGGAATTTCTCAGTTCTTGGTGAATAAAGCACATGGAAGGCTGCTCCTACATCCAATCCTGAAAGCACTTTAACCCCTCCTTTCTTATTTTCCCCCTTCCTGCTCTCTGGACTCAATAAGGTTTGTGATCTCCCGTTGGGATAAATATGTCATAGCGGTCTCAGAGAGCTAAGGGTGTTCTTTTTATCCCCTGCGGAGCTTAATGCACTCGGAGCTTTTAAGCTCTTTATACTACCCGCTCTCACAGGGGACATTGATATTCTATAATATTTGACTGACACCAGTATTCTATGACATAATGCACCCAGAAAAATTTCCATAGGAGGAGGGATAAATGATGAAGAAGTATACGAAGACTCACGAATGGGTTGAAGTTATCGAGGAGAGTAGAGCGAGGATGGGAATAAGTGATCACGCTCAGGACCAACTCGGAGACATAGTTTACCTTGATCTTCCAGAAGTGGGTTCCGAGTTCAAAAAGGGTGAGGTCCTCACCACCATAGAATCCGTTAAGTCTGCTGAAGATATCTACGCTCCGATTTCTGGAAAGGTAACGGCCGTCAACGAGGATCTCTCGGATCACCCCGAACTCATCAACCAAGATGCTGAGGGGAAAGGTTGGATAGCCGAGATGGAGATGGTCGATCCTTCGGAAATGGACGATCTCTTGACCGAAGAGGAGTACAAGAAGTTCGTGGAGGAGGAAGGATGATATGAAGAGATATCCGTACATCCCTCATACTGAGGAGGATATAAAAGAGATGCTTTCCACCATAGGTGTGGAAAGTATAGATGATTTGTTCGTAGATGTTCCAAAAACGATATCACCAGAGGATTTGAAAATACCGGAGTCTAAAGACGAGCTCACGGTAAGATCGATCGTCGAAAGCCTTGCAAAGAAGAACACATTCCTCAACGACATGAGGGTTTTCATGGGTGCTGGAATATACTATAGGTACATCCCATCGGTCGTTTATCACATGGCATCCAAACCGAATTTCGTGACCGCCTACACACCTTATCAGGCGGAAGTCTCTCAAGGAACTTTGCAAGCCCTCTTTGAATATCAAACCATGATAAGCGAGCTCACAGGGATGGAAGTGACAAACGCTTCGATGTACGATGGTGCATCCGCTTTGGCGGAAGGTATGCTTATGGCTGTTAGACTTTCGAAGAAGAAAAAGATTCTGATAGCTTCTAACGTTCATCCGGAGTACGTAAGAGCCACGAAGACTTATGTTACACCGCAGGGAATAGAGGTTGTGATGGTCGCGTATGATAGGGAGACAGGTCAGATAGATCTTGATGATCTTAGAAAGAGCATGGATGACACGGTTGGAGGAGTTGCGGTTCAGTACCCGAATTTCTTCGGAATAGTTGAAGATCTCAAAGCTATAAGAGAAGTCGTTCCTGAGAATATACCACTGGTGGTTTCTGCAGATCCGATAGCCCTTGCTCTGTTGAAGCCACCGGGAAGCCTCGGGGCTGATATAGTTGTCGGAGAAGGGCAGGCCCTTGGAAACTTTCCATCACTTGGAGGTCCGGGCTTTGGATTCTTCTCGACTAAGATGAAATATGTGAGGATGATGCCTGGGAGACTGATAGGTCAAACAAAGGATGTAGATGGAAAGACCGGATATGTGATGATCCTCCAAACAAGAGAGCAGCATATAAGAAGAAGCAAAGCCACGAGCAATATATGTTCCAATCACGCCCACAACGCCGTTATGGCAGCTATATACATGAGTACTATGGGGAAAGAGGGAATATTTGAGGTGGCTAAGAGATCTGCGAACACCGCACATTATCTCGCGAAAAATCTGGAGGAAAGGGGATTTAAGTTATCGTTTAAAGGGCCGTTCCTGTTTGAGTTTGTTTTCAACGCGGGAGAGGATTATGAGAAAAGGTGGAAAGGAATGGTGAAGAAGGGAATACTCGGTCCACTTCCCATGGGAAGATTCTTCAGTGATATGAATGATAGGGCCTTAGCTGCCACAACTGAGATGGTCAAGAAAGAGGATATAGAAGCTCTCTTGGAGGCGATAATATGACAATATTCGATAGGTCTAAAAAAGGAAGAAGGGCTTATACACTTCCAGAATATGATGTGCCGGAGGTAGATCTGGGAATACCAGAACACCTTCTTAGAGAGGAAAGACCGGAACTTCCAGAAGTTTACGAAGTTGATGTTGTCAGACACTATGCAGATCTTGAGGCGAAGAATTACTCTGTGGATAGAGGATTCTATCCTCTTGGTTCGTGTACTATGAAATACAACCCCAAGCTGAACGAGGATATGGCTGCGCTTTTCAGATGGCTACATCCATATCAACCTATCGAGACTATACAGGGAGCACTTCAGCTCATGTACGAGCTCAAGGAAATGCTCATGGAAATCACGGGAACGGATGACATGACACTCACGCCTTCAGCAGGTGCCCATGGGGAGCTCACTGGCATGCTCATAATAAGAGCCTATCACCTAGATAAAGGGGACGTGAAGAGAACAAAGGTCATTGTTCCAGACTCAGCTCATGGAACGAACCCTGCCTCCGCAACCATGGCAGGTTTCAAAGTTATAGAGATAAAGTCAAGTGATGAAGGTCTCGTAGACCTCAAGGAGTTGGAGAAGGAATTGGATGACACCACTGCTGCTATAATGCTCACAAACCCGAACACTCTTGGTTACTTCGAAAGGGATATAGTCAAAATATCTGAAATGGCTCACGAAGCGGGAGCTCTTCTTTACTACGATGGAGCAAATTTGAACGCCATAATAGGAAGGGCTAGGCCTGGAGATATGGGGTTTGATGTCGTCCACTTGAACCTTCACAAGACCTTCTCCACACCCCACGGTATGGGTGGACCTGGATCAGGGCCTATAGGTGTTAAAAATTTCTTGAGGGATTTCTTGCCAGTGCCGGTTGTAAGAAGGGAAAAGGGGGATTATTACCTGGACTACAATTTGCCAAAGTCCATAGGAATGGTGAGATCTTTCTACGGCAATTTTGGGGTTTTGGTTAAAGCGTACACCTACATTCTCACAATGGGAAAAGACGGTCTGAGGATGGCGAGCGATATGGCCGTGCTGAATGCAAACTACCTGAAAAAGCTCATCGGTGAATTCTATCCAGTAGCTTATGATAAAGATGAGAAACGTCCTTGCATGCACGAATTCGTTGCGGATGGTACGAAACTTCTGAAGGAAACGGGAGTCAAAACCCTGGATGTTGCAAAGGCTTTACTGGATCGTGGGTTCCACGCACCAACTATATACTTTCCGCTCATCGTTCACGAGGCTTTGATGATAGAACCAACTGAAACCGAAACCAAGGAGACACTGGAAGCCTTTGCGAATGCCATGAAAGAGATTGTTGAGGAAGCGAGAAGAAATCCGGAAAAACTCAAGGAAGCTCCTGTCAACACTCCTGTTAGGAGGTTGGATGAAGCGACTGCCTCAAGGAAGCCTATTGTCAAATGGCCCAAAGGGTGAGAAAGCCGCTGTGTGGCGGCTTTCTTCACAGATCAAACCTTCTGCGAGCCGCGTTTACTATGGTTAAAATCATGCCTTTGTATGTCCCTCCAGTCTTCTCGACAATCATTGGAATGTTGGAGTAGTCAGGAACGAGCATGGGAAGGGAGTTCACCTCTAGAATGTAATATCTTCCGTTCTTTATTCTCATGTCTATTCTTCCATAACCCCTAAGTTCCAACACTTTGAAAGCCTTTCTCGAGGTTTCTTCCACACCTTTTAGAAAAGCTTTCTCAAGTCTAGCTGGTACATAGTAATCTATGTACTGGTCGTATTCTCCAGAATTTTTTACTCTGTCAGAAAAGAACTTCTCGATCCTTTCTGGAAGCCTGGAGAAGTCTATCTCCATTGGGGGAAGAACATTAGTGCCATTTTCATCTTCTAGGAAGGCTATCGTCAGTTCCATTCCATCTATGTATTCCTCAACGAGGACGGGTTCTTTGTAGTTTTCAAAAGCCCACTCAACGTTTCTCACAAGCTCATAGTAATCGTGAGCAATGGATTCCTTTCTCAACCCTCTTGAACTTCCTTGGCGTGAGAGCTTCACTATCAGTGGATACTTCAAACCATGCTCTCTTGGAACACCCTCTCCGGGTTTCACCACAAAGTAGTTTGGTGTATCCAATCCCTCCTGCTTGACGATGGCTTTTGTGACGGATTTGTCTATACAGAGAGCATGTGTAATAGGGGGAGAACCGGTGTATGGTATACCTATGAGGTCCAGAACTGACGCCACATGAAGTTGCCTGGCTTCCTTTCCTCCACCAGTTGCCACATTGAAAGCTAGATCAAATTTCCTGATCTCTTTCATGAAATTCTCGTCAAAGGGAATCACTTTGTGTTCGTGGATTCCATCGAGCGACTCTTGGATAGCTTTCAGCATCTTTTTCTTGTGCTTGTCCAGAGTTTTGTCAACAACTATCGCTATTTTCACGCTTCTGTCATCCTTTCATACCACTTCTGACCAGGCTTCTGACAAACAGATTCTGGAGTAACAGGAACACTGCAACCGTTGGAATGAGTACAACGATTGTTCCTGCCATTATCACACCCCAGTTATTCGCAGATTCAGATGATATGAGCATCCTGACACCTATTTGAACGGTCTTCATCTTGTCCTCCATTGTGACTATGAGTGGCCACAGATACATGTTCCACGCGTAAACAAAGTTTATTATTGCAGCTCCTCCTATCATCGCTTTCGAGAGTGGTAACAGAATTTTAGAGAAATATTGCATTGGGGTTGCGCCGTCTATTCTAGCTGCGTCTTCCAGCTCTTTGGGAATGGATCTGAAATGTTGTCTGAATAAGAAGGTATTCGTCGCGCTCGCCATAAACGGAATGGTCAGAGCCCAGTATGTGTTTATCCATCCGAATTTCTTCATTATCAAAAATAATGGAACTATCATGACAGTTTCGGCAGGTAGAAACAAAGTTGCAAATAGAAGAGCGAACGATACTTCTCTTCCCTTAAACCTGAAATTTGCATAGGCATATCCAGATAGGAGTCCTGTTGTAAGTTTACCAGCGGTTATTGCGATTGCCATTATTGTACTGTTGAGTATGAGCCTTGCGAGTGGGACCAGGTTAAACGCATCGACATAATTTTTCAGGTACAAACCTTTGGGAAGTATCTTTGGAGGGTAAGAGAAAACCTCCTCTGGTGATTGAAAGCTTATGGATACCGCCAAGAAAAGTGGAAGAGAAACTATCAGAGCTATCGTTATGAGAATCACTTCTGCTACAATCGTGTTGATCAGCTTTCTTGTGGACTTCTTCATCTCCAACACCTCACTGATAGTGAACTTTTCTCTCTCCGAAGTAGAAGTACACAAAGGTGACTACTGCCATTATCCCAAATAGGATCACACTCTCTGCAGAGGCGATTCCAGTTTTTTGGAATGAAAAAGCATCCAGATAGAGTCTGTATATCATCGTTGTTGTATAATCCCCTGGTCCCCCACTCGTCATAACGTCAATTATGGCGAATGAAGAGAACATGAAGGAGATTATGTTCATTATAACCAGATAGAAGGTAATGGGTGAAAGCAGAGGGAAAACTATTCTCCACGTCTTCGTCCAAGATGATGCTCCATCCAGCGTGGCAGCTTCTAAAAGGTCGTCAGGTACATCTTGAATACCTGCCAGATAAAAAATCGTATCGAAGGGAACAACCTTCCACACGGAGGCCAGTATCAAGGCATAAAGAGCATAAGGTTTTGATGTTAGCCAATCCACACTTATTCCAAAGGTTTTTGAGAGAAAGTAATTTACATGCCCTACCACCGGGTTGAGCAAGAAAGTCCAAAGAGTTCCAGAGATTGCTGGAGAAATTGCGTATGGAATGAATATGAGAGCTTTATATACAGGAGTGCCAGGAACTTTCAAGTTTAGCAGTAGAGCGATAAAGAATGCGGTGAATACCGTTAGAAGAACGCTGAATCCAACATATATGGCGGTAACCTTTATTGAATGTATATATTCTGAACTTTGAAAGAGCCTCCCAAAGTTTCTTAGGCCTGTATAAATCATTCTATTTCCAAAAGGTGATATCCTGTAGAAAGACATCTTGAACGAATAAACTGCCGGCCAGTATATGAAGATCACTATTATGGCAAATGTGGGAACCAAGAGAACATACGGTATCACCTTTCTGCTCATCCTCTTTTTCACCCCTGTTGTTTTGCTTTTATAAGGAGGGGGAACTTCCCCCTCCTTTGAACCTTCTGCCGATCATCTCAACATTAATGAGCGTAGAGCTCGTTGTAATCCTGAATAGCTTTCGTTGCCTGCGCTTGCGCCCAAGCCAAGGCATCATCGGGTGTCATCTCGCCGTTGAGCATCTTTTCGACAGCTGTTTCTACTATCTGTCTTACCTCCGGGAATGCACCTATTATAGCACCACGGGTGTTGTATGTCTGCTCAGATAGAAGAAGTTGCAGGAGTGCTGTCAGATGATGTGGATACTTCGCGTAGTACCCTTGATTCATCAGCATCTCAACGGCATCTTTTCTAATCGGGAAATATCCAGTTCCCTCATGCCATTTTATCTGTTGCTCAGGAGATGCCATGAACTTGACAAACTCCCATGCGGCTTCTGTTTCTTCCTTCGGATGCCCAGCTATTATCCATAAGCTTCCTCCGCCTATTGCAACTCCGCCTCTTTTCGCACCCTCTGGCCTTGGCAAAAAGGCTGTCCCAAGTTCAAATCCGTTTTCCTTTGCGAGCTTCATCATGAGAGCAACATCCGAAGTTGAACTTATGAGCATCGCTACTTTCTGGGAACCGAACAGTTGCCTTGCGCCGGTCCAATCTTCCCTCTTGGTGTTTATCATCCATCCATTCTTGCTGAGCTCATACCAGAGTCTGAAGAATCTCCTTCCGGCTTCATTGTCAAACACTGCTTTTGTTGGTCTCCCAGTTCTTCCGTTGTTGTTGTCAACGAGTGGAGCATTCTGCACAGCCATGAACTGTTCAAAGAACCACGAGTGGAGTGGCCAAGTTATACCAGCTTGAACTATGTTACCATCCTTGTCCTTTATTGTGAGTTTCTTTGCGTATTCGAGTAACTCTTTGAATGTCCTCGGTGGATGGTTTGGATCAAGCCCGGCTTTCTTGAACAAAGTTTTGTTGTAGTAAAGGATTGGGTTGGAGGAGTTGAACGGCATGGAGTAAAGTTTTCCGTTGACACGATAATAGTTGAGAACTTGGTCCAAAAAGTTTCCGATATCGAAACTCTTGTCCTTATCGATGAGGTCCTGTATGGGAACAGCTATTCCTCCATCGATCATAACTTGAGTTCCAATATCGTATATCTGAACGACGTCTGGAGGGTTTCCCGCTTTAACCGCCGCGATCAGTTTGTTGAGTGTATCGTGATACGATCCCGTGTACTGGACATCCACCTCTATATCAGGATGGAGCTTCATGAACTCGTTGGCCATGCTCTTGAGAAGGTCTATCCTCCATCCACCCATAGCATGCCAGAACTGGATCTTCACCTTAGCCATGGATAGGATGGCTAGGGTAACCATGAGAATTACCAAAAGTTTCTTCACAACACATCCCCCCTTAAAGTGTTTTTGAAACATTGGCAACCCAGATTATATCACCGGGCGTTTTCTAAGCAAAATGTGGCACTTTACCTGACGAAATTTAGAGTTATAATCCGCCTTGTGAAAAGTCGGAGGTGATAGGAGTGGATGCACTTTTAGAGATATACCTTGAAGATCTTCCACCTAGTGAGTTTCCCTCCCTTTTGTTGTTGATGGAAGAAAACATGAAGACCCTTCTTGAAAAGGAGGGAATTCCTTATGGATCTATTGGAAGTGGAATGACAGTCAGAAGACTCTACATAGTAGTGGAAGGTCTTCCGGAAAAACCACCGCCCAAAGTCGAGGAGAGAAAAGGACCCCCATTCAATGTCGCCTATGTTGATGGAAAACCAACAAGGGCTTTAGAAGGTTTCTTAAGGAAATTTGGCGTATCGCTTGAAAATGTACAGGTCAAAGATGGCTATGTCTATGCAAAAAAAGTTGTAGAAAGTGAGGAAACCAGGAAAATCCTGGCGAGGCTCTTTCCGGAGTTCATAAGGAGTCTCAGATTCAAAAGGCCCATGAAGTGGGGAACTGGGGAATATGAATTTGTGAGGCCCGTTCATGGAATAACAGCTCTTTTGAATGATCAGGTAGTTGAGTTTGAAATATTTGGTCTGAAAAGCGGAAGAGAAACACTTGGACATAGGTTTTTTGGGAAAAGGCTTGAGATTCAAAGACCCGAAAACTATGAGGAAGCTTTGAAAGAGCAATACGTTATAGTGGACATCAGGGAAAGGAAGAGGTTTGTGAGAGAACAGTTGAAAGTTGATGGTGTGAGGATCGATGAGGATGAAAATTTGATAGAGGAGGTAGTTTACCTCACCGAATATCCGAAAGCAGTCGTTGGGAATTTCGAAAATAGGTATCTGAGTCTCCCTGAGGAAGTTATAATAACAACTGTTAAACATCACGAGAGGACTTTTGCCACCTTTGAGAATGGAAAGGTAACGACCACGTTCATCGGGTTTCAAGACGGGCCACAGAGTAGTGAAAATATAAGGAAGGGATTTGAGAGGGTCATAAACGCCAGATTGGAGGATGCCAGGTACTACTACGAAGAGGATCTGAAATCTTCCTTTGAGAGGTGGAACGAGCAACTCAAAGAGATGATATTCCAGGAAAAATTGGGTACTCTTCACGACAAGGTCCAGAGAATAAAAGAGCTTTCAGCCCATATAGCTAAGGAAATCAGCTATCCTGATGTTATTCGGGTGGAACGAGCAGCCTCCATAAGCAAAGCTGATATCTCATCAAAGGTGGTCTACGAGTTTCCGGAACTTCAGGGGGTCATGGGAAGGATATACGCGTTGAAGTGGGGAGAGGATTATGAAGTAGCTTGGTCCATTCAGGATCAGTACAGTGAGAATCCCAAAACAGAGATAGGAGGAATAATAGGGGTAGCCGATAGAGTGGATACCATAGTTGGAAATTTCCTCATAGGGAACGTTCCCTCCGGGTCGAAGGATCCGTATGGTTTGAGAGCAAAAGCCGATGCCGTGTACTCAATCATCAGGAAATTCAGATGGGACTTTGAAATCGGTTCTCTGCTTGAAAAAGCAGCTGAGCTTATGAAAATGAAAGGGGACGTGAAAAAAGTCGAAGAGTTTATGAAGTCACGTTTCAGGGCTTTTCTAGAATCCAGAGGGATATTGTGGGACGTTGCTAGGGCAGTTGAGCACCTGTGGGCTACCCCTTTGAGGGGTACTCTCTCAGCTGAGGCTCTCAACGAGGTCGTGGATTCTCCGGAAGTTGCGGCTCTTAGAGTGGGATTTGAAAGGGTTCACAACATGACGGCAAAGCACGAAAGTAGGGAATATGATGGTGCTCTTTTAAAAGAAGAGGCTGAGGTTGAGCTGATGAACGAATTTCTCAGAGTGAAGACCGAGGTAGAAAGCGCTGTTGAGAACCTCGATTACGATTCTGCTTACAGGGCTCTCATTGAGCTTAAACCGTATATCGATAGGTATTTCGACGAGGTTTTCGTCATGGTCGGAAGGGAAGATCTCAGAAGAAGTCGGCTGGGCTTCTTGAAAAACATCGACGATTTATTCATGTCTCTTGCAAACTTAGCTGAAATAAGCAAAAACAGGCTATTTGAAGGGAGGATCCAAAGTTGAGCATGCTGCTGGCACTCATCTTGGCCGTTCTCGCTTACTATTTCATAATTTTCGTAAAAGATATGGAGAATTCGATAACAACACTTTTCTTCGCGATAATAATCATGTTGCTGAAACTCAAGAGTCCAGGATTCGCCGAAATGAACATGAAGAATCTGGGATACATCGTTGATTTCAATACGATAGGGATTCTCCTTGGCATGATGATAGTCGTTGGATTTTTGAAAAAATCCGGTTTTTTCCAATACGCCATAATAAACATTCTCAGGTTCACGAGGGGAAATTTCAACTTGATGCTTCTAATGCTCATGGCGATAGTAGCTGTCACCTCTGCATTTTTGGATAATGTTGTAACCATATTGATGACACTCCCAATGATATTTCTCATAGCTGACACTATGGAGATAGATCCCACACCTTTGGTACTGCTAACAATCTTTGAAGATAACGTTGGAGGAATGGCTACGCTCATAGGGAGCCCACTGAACCTCGTGCTGGGATCGGAGAGTGGAAAAAGCTTCAACGATTTTCTAACTCATACGGGGGTTTTCGCGATCATAGCATTTTTGGTCGTATATTACATATCCAGGCGATGGGTTAAGGTTGGAAAAGAAGAGGTAGAAAAGTTGAGAGAACTCTCGGACATAGAGCCAGAGAAAGCTGTAGAGGATGAGAGGATGATGAAGGTTTCCGTCACCGTTTTCGGATTTATAATCGTAGGGTTCATGCTCCATTCGTTGATGAAGATAGAACTATCATATATAGCACTTTTGGGCGCTCTTACACTTCTCATAATTTTCAGAGGAAGCTTTGAAAAGGTCAGCAAGGATATAGATTGGGACACGCTGTTTTTCTACATGGGACTTTACACAATTTCTTATTCGCTTGAAGTTGTGGGAGTTTTGCAGAAACTCGCCCAGGTTTTAATGCCCCTTAAGGGAAACTTTGTCGTGTACTCCATGGTTATAATGTGGGGATCAGCTTTCATAATACCATTTTTGAGCGCTGTTCCTGGAACTCTGATTCTTGCACCCGTCTTGAAGTTTCTGATGAGGGCTGGGTTTTCAAAGAATATATGGTGGGCGTATGCTTTTGGCGCGAATTTGGGAACAAATTTCACACCGCTGGGAGCGGTTGAGAACCTCATAGGTGTGGCGATGCTCGAGAAGCAGACGGGTAGAAAAATAGGGTTTGGGGAGTTCATGAAATACGGTGTGAAATCGACTGTTCCGGCCATTGTACTAGCTTCAGTCTGGTTGCTCGCGCTCTACAGGTAATATAATCAATTCATGGAGATATTTATTTTTCTGGAGAACAAGTTTTATGTGTGGGCACTGATTCTGTCGAGAATAGCGGGTATGATGCTCGCAACTCCTTTTTATTCAGGGTGGTTTATACCACTTAGAGTTAAGGTGTGGTTATCTGTATTTTTAAGCTGGCTCATCGTATACACTACTAGCTACAGTGTTCCTCTCACGACCCCTGTTTTCAGCATAACTTTGGGATTGCTGAACAACTTCATAATAGGAGCTCTCATAGGTTTCATAGCTTACGTCTTGATATCCTCGGTCATGAGTGCTTCTGGAGTCTTCTCAGTTCAGATGGGATTCATGATAGCGTCCAGTTTTGATCCTTCTGCACCTGATGTCCCACTCCTTGGAAACATCGTGTATCTCTTGGCAATGTATGTTTTCGTTTCGTTGAAAGGGCATCTCATTTTCTATCAAATAGTGGCAGAGTCGTTCAAAGAATTTCCACCCATGCTGTACGGAGTGGATTTCGATGTGATAAAGTTTCTGATGGATAAATCTGGGGAGATGTTTGTGATAGCCCTTCAACTTGGAATGACCATAATAGCTTTCATGCTGGTTGTCACTGTTCTGCTGGGGATAATATCGAGGTTGATGCCACAACTCAATGTTTTCATGGTCGGGATACCACTTAAGATACTTATAGGGTTGATCCTTTTCATGGGGATGATACCGATATGGGCGGAAGCTTTCGAATACCTTGTTATGAAGATGATAAACTACGCGAGGTTCGTTGCCTTGAGATAGACCTACAGTTATTTGCCGATCCAGACAGAACGGAGAAGCCCACTCCAAGGAGAAGGCAGAGAGCTCGTCAAGAGGGAAATGTTGCAACATCAAGGGAGCTCAACATGGCTGTTGCCTTTCTCTTCATGAGCGTCGCATTGATGATATTCGGGAAGACCCTCATTGGGGCTATAGAAGTGGCGTGGGAGACCTTCTTCTCTTTGGATGACTTTGATGACGTGACATACACGTCGCTCTTCTCAAAAACTCTCGGTAGCTTCAAAGACACGGCAATGCTCGTAGGAGGAGTGATCCTAGGGGCTATGGGGGTTGGGATACTCGTCGGAGCTTTCCAAACAAGATTCTTGATATCGTTCAAAGCTATAAGGTTCGACTTGAACAGGATAAACCCAGTTCAAGGTTTCAAGAGGCTCTTCTCGATGCGCTCGTTTTTCGAGCTGGTGAAGGCGTTGATAAAGGTTGTGATAGTTGGATATGTGGGTTACAGTGCTTTCAGGGATAAATGGAAAGAGATGCTTGAATATCCCATGATGTTTCCACAAGATGCTGCGGCTCACATGGTCGGTGTGTTGTTTAACATAATCATAAGGGCTGGTATAGCACTATTAGCTCTTGCGGTGTTTGACTACTTCTTTCAGAGATGGGAGTACGAGAAAAGCCTCAGAATGACGAAACAAGAGGTGAAGGAGGAGATGAAAGACATAGAGGGGAATCCTGAGATCAAGAGACGTCAGCGTCAGATGATGGTGGAAATCCTCAGGAGCAGGATGATGCAGGAGGTTCCAAAGGCGACTGTTGTTATAACGAACCCAACCCATGTTGCCGTTGCCATCAGGTACAACAGGGAAGAAGACGAGGTTCCCACAGTGGTTGCGAAAGGGAGAGACAGAATAGCCGAGAAGATAAAACAAATAGCGAGGGAGTATAATATTCCAATAGTTAGGAATCCACCGTTAGCTTGGGAACTTTACGATAGAGTAGAACTTGGGGAGGAGATACCGCCAGATCTCTACAGAGCCGTGGCAGAAGTACTTGTTTACGTATATTCGTTGAAAGAGGTGTGAGCGATGAGGCATTACGATGTCGGGGTATCGCTTTTGATCGTTGCAATCGTGCTTTTGATGATTATACCGATCCCCGACTGGGCGCTTGATTTGTTCCAGATCCTGAATTTGTCACTTTCAATGGTCCTGATGTTCTCAACTCTTTATATAAGAAATGCGTTGGAGATCTCTTCCTTCCCAACGCTTCTACTCATAATGACGCTCTTCAGATTAGCACTTAATATAACTTCAACAAGGCTCATACTTCTAGAAGGGCCGAAGTTCGGGGGAAAAGTCATAAGGACGTTTGGAGAATTCGTCGTTGGGGGGAATTATATTGTTGGGCTGATAATCTTCACAATAATAGTCATAGTCCAGTTCATAGTGATAACTCGTGGTGCGGAAAGGATATCGGAGGTTGCGGCCAGGTTCACACTCGATGCGATGCCTGGAAAGCAGATGAGTGTGGATGCGGATCTCAACGCGGGGCTCATAACCGAGGAGGAAGCCAGGCAACGTAGGGATGACATAAGGAGAGAGGCAGATTTCTACGGAGCTATGGATGGAGCCAGCAAGTTCGTCAGAGGAGACGCCATAGCCAGTATAATAATAACGTTTGTCAACATAATAGCTGGACTTGTTATAGGGATAGTTCAGCACAGATTGACAGTTTCTCAAGCTGCGCAGGTTTACACGCTCCTCACGGTAGGAGATGGTTTAGTCAGCCAGATACCAGCTCTGATGGTTTCTACAGCCACTGGAATAATAGTTTCGAGAGCTGCTTCTAAGGACAACTTTGGGAAAGAAATGGTAAGCGAGCTTGGGAAGGAAACCAAAGTTCTCTACCTCACAGGTGGAGTTCTGATGATCTTGGGCTTTCTGACTCCACTTCCCATGACTACCGCAGTGGTGGGAAGCCTTTTCATACTCGCGGCGTGGTATGCGTCCAGAGGTGTTCCTCAAGGAGCTTTAGCGGGAGCACCGGGAGTTGAGGAAGAAATACCAGCTCCCAGTGGGCCGGTGCTTTCAACACCGGAGGAAGTAGCCGAGGTGATAGAAGCTGACACAGTAGAAGTGGAAATAGGGTATGGACTCATCCCTCTAGCCGATCCGTCACAAGGTGGCGATCTTTTAGAGAGGATAACCATGGTTAGAAAACAATTGGCTTTTGAGATGGGGTTAGTGGTTTCCCCCATAAGGATACGGGACAGCATACTCCTCAAACCAAATGAGTATATCATAAAAATACGGGGCGCAGAGGTAGCCAGGTACGAACTCATTCCGAACAGGCTTTTGGCCATAAATCCAGGGGTGGTCAGCGGAAAGATAGCTGGAATACCCACGAAAGAGCCGGCTTTTGGACTGGAAGCGTATTGGGTTGATGAAAGTCTGAAGGAAGAAGCTCAGAAGCTTGGTTACACTGTAGTTGACCCCCCAACGGTCTTCGCCACACATCTTACGGAGATTCTCAAGCGGCATGCTCATGAACTTCTAGGATCCCGGGAATTCGAGCTCTTAGTCGATGGGTTGAGGCAAAAGATGCCAAAGCTGGTTGATGATCTGATGCCAAATGTTCTGAAAGAATCCGAGGTGCGAAAGGTTCTCCAGAATCTACTGAGAGAGGGAATATCCATCAGGAGTCTACCTCTCATATTTGAAACACTTCTCGAATATGGAGAGGGAGTTAAAGACGTAGATTATCTCACAGAGCAAGTGAGAAGAGCTTTGAAAAGGCAGATAATAGGTCAATTCATTGCTGATGATGGAAAGGTTCATGCTGTGGCAATAGATTCAGATCTTGAAAAACAACTTTCTGAGTCGATCACAGGGGAAGGTGAAGGAAGAACTATAGCAATGAATCCGGACATTTTGAGGGAATTTGTGGATAAGATGTCCTCAGAACTTGAAGGTATGATGAAGAGCGGGTTTTCACCACTGATAGTGACATCTGGTACGATAAGACCATATTTGTCAAGGCTCATATATAGGTTCGTCCCAAATGTCCCTGTGATAGCCTATGAGGAGATACCTGATGAAGTCCCCCTTCAAGTTGAAGGTGTGGTGAGATTATGAAGGTGAAGAAATACCTGGTGAAAGATGTCAGAGAAGCCATGAGAATGATAAAAGAAGAGCTGGGAGATGATGCCTTCATATTGAATACGAGGAGAGTTAAAAAGGGGGGTTTTTTTGGATTAGGAGCTAAGACTTACTTTGAAGTAACAGCCGTAGTCGAAGAGGGTAACAAGGAGAGAAAGGTGGATACGCAGACTGGTTCGGTAGCGAGGGACGACATATACAAGCTTCAAGAGATACTCATGAAGAACAGGGCGATTCGTTCTGGGCAGTCTCGGCCACCTTTCGAAAATGATTCTCAAATGCCAGCTTCTGGGAGCGTAGAAGAAGAGCTTGAAAAGATAAAGGATATGATATCTGAATTGAAAGGGATGGTTGTTTCCGGGAAAAACGAGATACCGCCAGGGGTGAGAACAGTTATGAGCGGCATGAAAAGGCAGGAGATTGATGGCGAGGTTATCACCAAGGTGGTCGAGTACTTGAGGATAACTTACGGTGATGTGGATCCCGAGTCGAAGGAGTTCAGACACAAGCTGGCGGAATATTTCGTTCCGTTCATAAAGACAGAAGAGGTGGACCTTACTGGTAGAATCCTTTTCGTTGGCCCAACGGGTGTTGGAAAAACCACCACTCTCGCGAAAATAGCCGCTAGGCTCAAGTTGAAGATGAAAAGGAGGGTGGCAATTCTCACGTTTGACACCTATAGAATAGCTGCTGCAGATCAGCTCAAAACCTATGCGTCGATAATGGATATTCCAATAAGGGTGGCTTACACTCCACAGGAGGCGAGTATGGCTTTGAATGCCATGGTGGACTATGAAGTAATCCTCATGGACACTGCTGGAAGGAGTCAGAAGAATGACATTCAAATGGGAGAATTGAAAGTCATAGCGAATATGGTGAAACCCGATAGAGTTTTCCTAATTCTGGGAATGAACTATCGTCTGTTGGATGTCAAGGAGATCATAAGGAGGTTCAAGATGGTTAGTCCAACTCATGTAGTTTTAACTAAGATGGATGAGACTTCATCTTATGGTCACTTCGTTAACGTTCCACTTCATTCGAATTTACCGATAGTGTACGTCACAAATGGGCAAAGGGTGCCAGAGGATATGTTCGAAGCAAATTCAGTTGAGCTATCGAGAATATTGGCAAGCGGGGTGCTTGAGAATGTCTGATCAGGCCAGTGGCTTGGTAAAAGAACCAAAGATAATAAATGTGGTTAGTGGAAAAGGGGGAGTGGGAAAATCCCTTTTATCCGTCAACTTGGCCATCGCCCTAGGAGAAAGAGGGAAAAAGATCCTGCTATTTGATGCGGATATAGGCTTTGGAAGTGTGGAAATTCTTTTGGGATCGACTACCAAGAAAACGCTCAAGGATTACTTCAGGAAGAAGGCTCCCATAGAGGATATACTGGCGCGGACGGAATATGGCATCGATATACTCTCCAGCGGGCTCGATGTTGAAGATCTGGTTTATTTCAACGTGAGTGATAAGTCCCAGCTTTATCGTGATTTCATGAGTCTTACTAGGAGATATGACTACATAATACTCGATTTTCCCCCGGGTTACAGTGAGAACCTTGAGAACTTCTACGAGGCGTCCGATTTCTTGATAGTTGTTACCACTCCCGAACCAACATCGTTGATAAACACCTATACTTTCATAAAGATCATGGCAATTAAAGGAGTTGATCCCAGGGAGATTCACCTTGTCATGAACATGGTGAAAGATCTGAAAGAAGGCAGGAGGACTATAGACAAACTCGTTGGAGTTGTCGAGCGTTTCATAGGGCTTTCCATAACGGCGACGCATATCATGAGATATGACAATTTGGTTAAAAAGAGTGTGGTTCAGCAGAAACCGTTTGTGATACACAAGAAAACCGCGCAGCCTTCGTTGGCAATCTACAGGGTATCAAACATGATCCTGAAGGAGAAGAGGAAAAAGAAGGTCTCTTTCTTCGACAAAATCAAGGAATTCCTGGGTATAGGGTGAGGTGGAACGTTGAAACTAGCTGACTTGCTGAAGGACAAGCTTATGGGAACGTACATAGATGTCATAAGGGGAAAAGAGGTTATAAAGAGCCTTTACAGTGGAATGGAGGGAAAGGCATTTCTCATAGAAACAGATGAAGATTTGAATGAGGGAGAGAAAATAACCCTGAGACTTTCCTTTGGAGGATGGAACTTTCTTTTCCCATGTGAAGTTGCCAGCAAGGCACCTGGTATGTATGTTTTGGTTCCATCCGGTAAGGTCAAGATAACCGAGAAGAGAAGGGAGAAGAGAATACCCACTGTGGTAGAATGCACACTGGAAAAGGAGAGGGGTACAATTTTGGATGTCTCTTATCACGGTACAAGAGTTCTCACGCTGAACCCTCCCGAAATGGGTAGAAAGGCAACTTTGAGTATAGCTGGAAGAGAATTGGTTGGCACGGTGAGGTGGATGAAAAAGGAGGAAGTGGACCTGAGGAGCGTGGGACTCCTGATAGACGATCCTCCGGAATGGTGGATGAAGCTGGTTAAGTACCATATTTCTCTTTACATGAGGGCTTTGAGGAGGTTATAAGATGCCCCTATCCGAGCTTTACGGGTTTGAGAGTGTCGTTAGGCCAGGAATGCCTGTTATATTGGATGTGAGCAGTCCCGAGGAATTGGAAGGGGAGTACAAAAGCCAGGTGTATGATTATTCCATGAGGACCAAAAGAATGCGGGTCGCCATGCCTTCACATAAGGGAAGACTAGTTCCCCTTCCCGAGGGTTCAAGGGTTTACGTAAAGATAATAGATAGGGGTTCTCTCTACGTCTTTCAAGGTTCCGTCGTTTGGAGTGGAAAGTCCAAGCAAGATGGATTGCCATCAACGATAGTGACGATACCGGAGAAGGTAAGAAGGGTTCAGAGAAGGAGGTTCAACAGGATCCCTTTGAAGGTTGTTGGAAAGTATAGAAGAGAGGATAAGGATTATAAAACATTCTCTTCTCTGGATTTCAGTGCTGGAGGGATGCTCATAATCATCACCGAGGAGCTGGAAGTTGGCGAAAAGATACTCGTAACTGTTAGACTGAAACCCGATCTAGAGCTCACCGATCATCCATCGCTAGTTCGAAGGGATGGGGGAACCAAGAACGTGGATGGCCAGATTTTGAGGCTATATGGGATAGAGTTTCTTTCGGTTGATTTGCCTTTGGAGAAAAAACTCGTTAGGTTTGTGATGGAAAAAGAGATAGAATATCGTAAAAAGGGCATTCTCATATAGGGGTGATAAGATGGGATCGGTTTACGACAAGATGGACGATAGGCACCTAGATTTTCTCAAGGAGATAGGAAACGTTGGAGCGGGAAACGCCGCAACGGCACTTTCGATGATGATTGACAAAAAGGTCGAGATAGATGTCCCAGATGTTAAAATCGTTCCTATATCGAAGGTTCCGTTTATCCTTCCAAATCCTGAGGAACTCGTTGTGGGTGTAGAGATGGATATCAAGGGAGACGCTGAGCTTGAAACCCTTTTGATATTTGACGCCGGTGGGGCAAAGCAACTCCTTAAGCTTCTTTTGTTCGGTATGGAGGTAAAGGACTTGACACAACTCGACGAGATGTCGGTATCGGCACTCAAAGAGGTTGGGAACATCATATGCGGCTCGTACATAACGGCTCTGGCGAATTTCACAGGGCTTTATTTAGATCCACTCCCTCCGGAAGTCAGTGTGGATATGATAAGTGCGATAATATCAGAAGCTTCCCTTGAGGTTGCTTACACGGAGGATAAAATTATATTCATAGAGACTCTCCTTAACATTCAGGATGTTAGTGTTACCGGTTATATATTTATGATTCCTAAAGGTAAAGGGCTGATGAGGATATTCCAGAGCATGGGGTTGATGTGATATGAAAAAGAAGGTAATAATCGGTATAGGAGAATATGCTGCCGAGAAGCCTCCCGCCGTTGTAGTAACACTGGGGTTGGGATCCTGTGTTGGTGTTTGTATAAGAGATCCCCATTCAAAGGTCGGGGGAATGGTTCATGTGATGTTGCCAGATAGTGGCGGAAAGCCACCGAGCATGCCGGGAAAGTTCGCAGACACGGGCATTCAGGCTCTGATAAAGGAAATAGAGAAAAAGGGTGGAAGCACCAAGAAGCTTGAGGCGAAAATAGCAGGTGGGGCTTCGATGTTTGGGGGAAAAGGGATCAACGTTGGAGAGAGAAATGTTCAAGCTGTGAAGAAGTGGCTCAAACACTTTGGTGTGAGAATAGTCGCGGAAGATACAGGTGGAGGCAGGGCTAGGAGTATAGAATATGACCTGGACACGGGAAAGCTTCTCATAAGAAAGGTTGGAGGCGGAGAAAGGGTAGAAATGAAGGAGATATGATGTACATAGACAAGGAGAAAGTGGTCAGAGAATATCTCCCCGTTATAAAGAGAGTGGCCCTCGATTTGAAGCAGAGCTTACCACCGAATGTGGAGGTTGATGACTTGATACAGGAGGGTGTTTTAGCCCTCCTTTCTTCTCTAGAGAGGTACGATCCGAAAAAGGGGTCCCTTCACAACTACGTGATGATAAGGATAAGAGGAGCGATGTTCGATTACCTCAGAAAGCTCGATTGGCTTCCGAGAAATCTCAGAAGGCACATGAAGGACGTAGAAGAGGCGATGCTGGAAATGGAAGGTGAGGGAATCGAAATCAGCGATGAGGAAATATCGGAGAGAACTGGACTGGATGTCAAAACCGTGAGGGCCGTGAGAAATGAGATGGTTAGAAAGCAAATTTTGATGCTGGATTCCTACCTTTTTGAGACTGACGAAGCTTACCTTGAAACAATCCCCTCGGAGTCAAACCCGGAAGAGGAAATAATGAGAGAAGAGCTAATAAACATCGTGAAAGAGGCGATAAGTAGACTGAGAGATAGGGAAAAACTCGTCCTTTCCCTCAGGTTTGAGAAGGAACTTTCGTTGAAAGAGATAGGGTCGATTTTGGGGGTGAGTGAATCACGGGTGTCTCAGATTGTGTCCATTGCACTTGCAAAGATCAAGAGGTATATCAAGGAGATGGTTTGAATGGTTGATCCTGTGGATGTTCAGGCTTTGGTGGTTAGAGCTGTGGATGCGTCTCAGAATATCAATCAAGTTCAAAATGCCCCTCTCGCAGCTCAGCATGTTGGACAGATGATGGAGGTACAGAGGATGGAGCATGAGAGAAACATGGTCACTCGGGCGAATCCCTCAGAGGAAAAGAATGTTCAGAACTCTCTCGAAGGTGAAAACAGGGGATTCTACGCTCCTGGAAGAAGGGGATATAGTCGTCCAAAGGCGGAGAGACATCTTGTGAGGGACGACAAAAGAGGTCTGATATTGGACGTGAAATTGTGATAGGTTACTTGAGTATTGATGTCGAAAGTGAAAAGCATCTCGGCGGGATCATAGTTGTAGACGATAGAGGTGTTCCTGTGGAATTCAAGTACACGAAACCTGTTCAGCCCACGCAATTACAGAGGATAATATACGGGAAGGCCCTTGAAGATTACCTGCATGTGGAAATAATAGCCAAAGCCCTTCTCTCAAAACTTGAGAGTAAACCTCAAGTTGTACTCACCGATGATGTGAAGCTCATAGAGTCGGAAAAAGGGGTGTTCTATATCGCAAGAACCACAGAAGGGGCTTCTTCTGGAGAGGGTGAGTACGTGCTGATTACTCCGGGAATGAAATACAGACTCGTTGGAAATGGGGAGGTTTCTCAGGAAACCTTGGAAGAATTGAAAAGCTTGGCGGAGAGATCGGATATTCTAGAACCGTTCCAGCGCCTTCATAGGGCGCTTGAATATGTATGCTCAAGTATGTGAAGGATTTTTTCAAGACTCTTTCCATGGAGCTTGGTGGTATCAGGGTCAGCTCTGCAGATTTATCCTTGAATGTAGTTGATTCAAAAGGGGACATCCGTATGGATTTTCCGCAAGTTGACGGGATTTCAACTTGTGTAGATGTCCTTGGTGAAAACGTTCAAACGTCCTCTAGAATAGTGTCCGCTGATTTCAAACCCACTAATTTGGAGGTTATCGACCTGGGTTTTCATGAGGGAACAACCAGGGTCTTTGAAGCAGCGGAGAGATTAAACGTTCAAGTTTTCGGGGAAAAGCTCTTAAATGGTACGGAACTACTCAGAAAAGGATGTGAAATTCTTAAAGTGGCTCTTGATGAATCCGATTTGAAGTTAAGCTTGACTGTGAGAAACGGCATAGATGTTCCAGTGATATGGAATGTGAGTTACAGGAAGAGCATGTCTGTTAAAAAGGATATGATACTGGAAGCGCTCTCTAGACTTTTAAGGAGATATGGGGGAAATCCAGAGGAGATGGAGTTTCTCGGTTACTTCAGGAAAATACCTTTGGGTATGGCGGAAGCGGTGATAGTGGAAAAGGGGAGGCTGGTTTTAAGGATATCTAGGAAAGCTAAGAAGCCCATCACCGTTGATCTGGTCGCTGTGAAAACCCCAAAAGGAGTTATGGTGGAGGTGATCCGTTAATGCTCGAGGTGATCGTTGATGGAATAGTTGGCGTGGGCAAAACCACCCTCGTTGGGATACTTCAGAGCGAACTGAGACTGACGCCGTTTTACGAAGTCAGTGGTGAGAGGGTGGAAGACCTTTTGAGAAACTTTTACTTCGATGGAAAGAGGTGGAGCTTTACCCTCCAGGTTTATTTCCTCAACAAGCGCTTTTATCAGATGAAGATGGCGGAGAAAGACGGAAAGTACGTTATGGATAGATCAATATATGGAGATTTTCTCTTTGCAAAAGCTCAGCATGAAATGGGTATGATGAGTGATCTGGAATGGGAAGTTTACCGTGAGATGTACGATAACCTGGTGGAACACGTCGTCCCACCTAGGTTGATGATCTATCTAAGATGCTCAGTTGATACAGCTGTGAAAAGGCTTAAAAAGCGTGGGAGGGATTATGAGCAGAATGTGGATCTGATGTACTGGGAAATGATTCGAAACCTCTATGAGGAGATGTTCGCCGCTTACAGAGAAAGCATGCTATTGGTTGTGGATGCTGACAAAATAGATTTCGTGGAGAGGGAAAAAGACAAGAAAAACATCCTCGAGGTTATTTCAGATCTTCTCAGTTCTCACAGAGGTGTGTTTTCATTTGATGGCGAGAATCTGAGGAGGGCCGAAAATTGGCGAGGTTGATAGGAGCCTTTGTTCAGTTCCCAGGGATTGTAATCGGCATCCTGGTGATTCTCTTTTTCATCAGAAAAGGGTGGAGTTATTTTTTTCATATTTGGCAACTTCCAAATTCTTTCTACTACTAGTTCAAAAGGCACATCAGCTCAAGGCTGATCGGTGAAAGTGCATTGGTTTTAGCCAGAGGCATTTTGAACACTCTATATGGGCATGAACCATCCAGGGCAACCCTTGAAAAAAGCTTATGAGATTTGGTAGGTTCAGCTTGTTTCCTAGTGGAGTCTCTCATGAGATAATTGGTATCGTGTACTACAGTTTGGGAGGGATCTGAATGGAATCTATAGAAGTTTTAAAAGGGAAATTGAATCCAGAGGCAATTTATCTGATGAAGAATGGGCCTTTCGGTGACAACACGCTTCTCGTTGTAGTAAATGAGGAACCAGAGGATCTGGAAAAAATCCTGGATGAAATCGAGTTGGATTACGATTTTGCCATAGTTACAAAGGAGGAATTTGAAAGTATAAGAGAAGTCGTGGAAGAAAGTGGTGAGAAACTTTGGTGATATGCGTAACTGGGAAGATAGGTAGTGGGAAAAGCACTGTATCTAAGATCATCTCTGAGATGACCGGTTATGAAATCATAGATGTTGACAAAATAGGGCATGAGGTTTTGGAGATGAAAGATGTGAAAACCGAGGTTTTAAAAGCCTTTGGAAAAAAGATACTCTCCGGTGGGAATGTGGACAGAAAGAAATTGGCAAAGGTTGCTTTCAGCAACGGCTCTGAGTTGGAAAAGCTGGAGTCGATACTCCATCCGATCATGAGAGCTCTCGTCGTTGAGAGAGTTCGCGATGGGAATGCTGTCATCGATTGCGCGCTGCTGAAGAGGATGAAACTTCTTGGGATTTGTGATGTCGTAATAACGGTGATTAGTAACTTTGAGAACTCCAGAAATCGGAAGCAGAATCTAACCGATGAGGAATTTGAAAAGATCTGGGGTTTCCAAGAAGATGTGGATATGATCGGGATAGTTTTAGAGAACGACAGCAGTCTGGAGGATTTGAGAAGGAAAGTTAGAGATGTTCTGGAGATGATCTCATGAGAAGTGTGATTGAAAATCACGTGGAGGATTTTTTGAGGATACTTTCTTACGATAAGTCAGAGTGGAAGGAATTTTGGAAAAAGATGAAGAGGAGATTTCATCCTCTCCTTGATGAATATGAAAGAGAGCTTGGTGTGAGCGGGGGAGAATGCTTGAAATCCATCAGGAGAATGGATCTGGACAGGTTCAGAAGGGAGTGGCCAGATTCGAAGAGGGATTTGAAAAAGAGAATAGGGTACGAACTTAGATCCAAATCCGAAGAGGTCAAGTTGAATTTGGAAGATTTCGTGGTCTTCCTGTTTTCAGGAATGGGGAAGAGGGATTATGTGATCGTTCGTGGAAAGAAGGAGAATGTCTTCATGTTCGATGCGTTCAAATTCTGGATGAATGGGAGATTAGAAGAGCTCCCCAGCAGTATTCTAGATGCTATTAGAGATTTTAGAGAATCCGGGAGGTGGTGAATAAATGGGTGTCAATTTAAAAGGAAGATCATTCATCAGCCTTCTTGACTATACGCCTGAGGAGATAAGATATCTCCTTGATGTATCTCACCAGGTGAAGGCGGAATCGAGGGCGAGAGAAAGACACAGACGTTTTGAGGGAATGACACTTGCGATGCTCTTTGAGAAGAGATCTACGAGAACGAGACTGGCATTTGAAAGTGCTTTCACAGAGGAAGGGGGACACGCTATATTCCTCTCAAAGAACGATATACAGCTGGGGGCTAAGGAATCCGTTGAGGATACCGCAAGGGTTCTAGGCAGGATGGTGGATGCTGTGATGTTCCGAGGATTCGAACAAAAGCACGTGGAGATTCTGGCGAACTATTCGGGTGTTCCGGTGTACAACGGTCTAACAGATCTTTGTCATCCAACCCAAGTCTTAGCAGATCTCATGACTATAGAGGAAAACTTCAGAAGGCTGAGAGGGGTGAGACTCGTATTCATGGGTGATGGACGGAACAACATGGCCAGATCCCTGATGATAGGCGCTGCTAAAATGGGGATGGAATACGTGGTGGTTTCTCCTGAGCAGCTCAGACCAGATGAAAGTTTTGTGAACAAGGCTTTTGAGATATCAAGGGAAACGGGAGCGAAGATAGAATTCACAGAAGTGGTGGAAGAGGGAGTTAAGGGAGCCGATGTCATATACACAGATGTATGGGCGTCGATGGGTGAAGAGGACAAGCTTCAAGATAGGATAAAAATGCTGAGCCCTTTTCAAGTTAACGAGAAAATCATGGAAATGACCGGTAAAGACGAGACGATATTCATGCACTGCTTACCAGCTGTGAAAGGGCAAGAAGTAACATACGATGTCATAGAAGGGAAGAGAAGCAAGGTATGGGAAGAGGCGGAGAACAGAAAGCACACTATAAAGGCCCTGATGATAGCCACTCTCCTTTGAAAAAGGTCATAAAAGTTACCGGTTTGATATTCGATTCCCTGGTTTTTCTGACCATAGGAGCCATTGTCGGGATGCTCTTCTTCTATGTGTACATGGAGACATCCCATTCTCTCCTCAGGGATGTAAAAGTGCCAAACTTGCGGGGAGCTTCAATCTTGGAAGCTCTGAAAAGTTTGAAAAGTCTTGGACTCGTTCCAGTTGTGAAAGATAAATCGTGCGAAAAAGTGATAGGAACGTATCCGAGTGCAGGTTCAGAAGTGAGAAGGGGTAGGAGCGTGGAGATTTATTGCCTTGAGACTTCGATGGATGAGCTGGCGAATATGCTAAGTGGCATACCTCTCAAATATGCAGTTGAAACTCTGAAAAACCTAGGCTTGAAATACGATATTTCGAAGATTCCCTATCCCGGGAGTGATGGAAAGGTTTTGGGGGCGATTTACAGCAAGGGGAAGATGTTCCTTCTAGTTGATGAAGGAGAGCCAAAGAGGTTTTTCATTGTGGGAGATTACAGGGGGAAGCTCCTGAAGGACACAGAGAGGATACTTAAAAGTGAAAGGATACCGTTCAGAGTTGAAGGAAGTGGGGAGAAAGTTGTAGACCAGTTTCCACAACCGGGAAGCATCTGGAATTCCGTGGTTCTGATAGCTGAGTGATAAAATCTCATGGGAGGGCAAGTATGGCAAATGCCTCTGAGAATAAGATCATAACGTTGTTTTCAGGGTTTATAATGGAGCTCAACAACGCTAAGAGCGCTGATGAGATCCTCGATGCGCTTCTGCGGATAATACGAAAAGTGGTTAGCTTCAAGTGGATCACGATAATAGATGAAAACAAATCCGTTGTCAAAGAGCATCCGAAGGATTTTGAAGCCAACGTGGGGAGATTCAACGAGCTGATCGAGTGGGCATTTTCAAACAGAACGCATTCATTTTATCCCGTGGGTGATGAGATAATCGGGTTTCTTCCAATGATAAAAGGCGATCAAGTGCTGGGAATGATTCTCGTTGGGTTGGAAGAAGAGCCAAAAGTTGAGGAAATAGATGCGATGAGAGTTTTTTCTTTTCTCTCGGCGACTGTCGCTGAAAACGTCAGGCTCCTCGAAGAAGTTGTGAGTAAGAACAGGCTGATAGAAGAGACGATGAATTACCTTCACAGTATACTCGATACCTTCCCGGAAATGGTTATAGTCGTTTCGGAGGAGGGGGAAATAGTTTATATGAATCGTCGATTCGTTGAGGGGGAAAACGTAGAGGGGTTGAGGGAGAGAGCCTTGGAAATCGCCAGCCAGGTGATTGAGGCCAAAGTTCGAAGAGTTGGGGAGTACGAATCAGATGGGCAATTTTTCTCCATAGTTGCTGAGCCTCTTAAGTACAGAAACACCTATCAATCGGTTACAACCATAATGAACGTGACCTCCACCAAAGAACTGGAGAGACTGAAGGAAATAGACAGGATGAAGACTGAGTTCGTTGCGAACATCTCCCATGAACTTAGAACGCCTCTGGCAGCTATAAAGGCATATGCGGAAACCGTGCTGGACAGCTTGGAGATGCTAGATCAGAGCACTTTGAAAGATTTCATGGACACAATTCACAAGCAGAGTATTCAGCTGGAAAACTTGTTAAACGAGCTTTTGGATTTCTCCAGGCTTGAGCAGAAAGCGTTGAAGTTAGAAAGAGAGGAAGTGAACATCATTGAAGTGGTCGAAGACGCGGTTGAAGGGCTGAGAGAGAAGGCTGAGAATAACGGTATCCGCCTGTATTTCAGCTCGTCTGATGATGAAGTAAGAGCTTTTGTGGATCCGAAGAGGATCCGTCAAGTGTTGACAAACCTTATAGACAACGGCATAAGGTTTTCAAAAAGAGATTCGGAGGACAGATATGTGAAAGTTGAGGTTAAGAAAGAGGAAGACACTGTTTTGATAGCTGTAAAAGACAACGGAGTGGGAATACCGAAGGACAAATTCGATAGGATATTCGACAAGTTTTACAGAGTGGATCAATCCTTGACTTATGAGGTTTCCGGTACAGGACTGGGTTTGACCATTGCGAAAGAGATAGTGGAACTCCACGGTGGAAGGATATGGGTTGAAAGCGAGGAAGGAGTTGGATCTACATTCTACATAGAACTTCCCCTGAGAGGAGAAGGTCAACGTGGTAACGATAGACAAGCTGGTTGAGAAGATTGAGGAGCTACCAACACCGGATTTCATAGTTCAGAAGATAATGAATGTGGCGTCAGATCCTAACGCTTCGGCTAAGGAGTTAGCCGAAGTTATTATGATGGATGCGAGTTTGAGCTCTAAAGTTCTGAAATTGGCGAATTCAGCTTATTATGGAATACCTAGGAAAATAACCGTTTTGAATGAAGCGATCATGATACTCGGCTTCAAAACCGTCAGAAACTTGGCTATGAGTGTGTTCACCTACAGTTCTTTGTTCTCCGGGAGAAGCGATGGGAAAGTTGACAGAAAAAAGCTTTGGAGGCATTTCATATACGTTGCCGTTGGTAGCGAGTCCTTGGGGGAGATCCTAGGTTATCCAGTTAAAGAAGAACTATTCATAAACGGCCTTTTGCATGATATAGGAAAAATAGCTCTTGATGTCATGAGCCCAGAAATCGTGGAGGCTGTGTATGATATAACTCGTGAGAAAAACCTGACGTTTTCGAAGGCGGAAGAGCTCTTGGATATCCCACCGCACACGTTGATAGGTGGGAAGATATCGGAAAAGTGGGGACTCCCAGATATGATAACTCAGACGATTGAAGGGCATCATAATCCCAGTATGTTTATCGATTCCTTGAATGCCGAAGTAGTCGCAACAGTTCATATTGCCGATGTGATCAGCAACATTATGTTTCCTGGAGATTCTCTGTCTTTTGGGAAACCCAAGCTCTCTCCAGATGCTTTAAATATACTGTCCATACGACCTGGCATGATGAAGAGGTTCGTGGAGAAGCTCAGGAAGAAGATGAAAAAAGCCGAAGAGTTCTTGGAGATGTGAGGTGGTTTCGTGAAAAGGGTTCTGCCACTCTTTTTGATACCGACTGTTGCGTTTTCTGGATATTTCATGGGCTTTGGAAGCGACATAGGTCTGAGTGTGGGATACTCCGAGAGCTGGTTTTCAGTCTGGGCGGGGTATCCGTATTCGGGTTTTCAGGTTGAGCAAACATGGGAGAACTTTAGATTCATCGGGAAGTTGTCATCTAGAGTTTTTGAATCGAACTTACCTGGGTTCGGAGAACTGGATGTCGAGACACAGATAGAGAAAGCCGAGGGTGGTCTATACCTTGGATTCTCCACAGAGGATGCTACAACCGTTGGGGATTCCGAAATGGTTGGAGCCATGTTCTTTGGGGTAAAATTGAAAATTGGTGATGATACGTACGCCTTTTTTAAGCTGTCCACTACCTTCCTTGGTTTGTACAGAAAAAGTGGCAGACTCTATTTTGGGTTTGCACCGGTTGATGAGCTTCTGATGTTCCCTTATTCGGTGACAGTTGGAGTTGGAAAAGCCACGGGGAACGCGAACCTCGTGGTTGGATATAGCTTCAGAAGCGGCGTTGTAGCTGGTGTGCCAACACCGGTTATAGATGTCGGTGGACTCTTTCTGAGGTTCAGAGTAGGGAAATAACCACGGCCCAGAAAGTTCCGATGATTCCTCCCACGATCATGTCCAGGGGAGTGTGAACGATCTCCTTTGATATTTTCGGTCTAACTCTCAGTATATCCGATAGGAGTATCAGAGACACCGCCACGGCAAAACCAAAACACGGTGAAGAAAATCCATCTTCAAGCCCTAGGGATAGAGTTGCTCCAACGATCAAGGCCGTGTGACTGCTCGGCATTCCACCGTAACTCTTAAGAGCTTTGAGATCTCTCGCCATTATGACTTTCACCGTTTGACTTGTAACAAAAGAAAGGACAGTCGTCCAGATAACCGCGTTTTTAAGCAGATCTGTCATGCCCGCTCAGAATCTTCTTCAAATCCTCCTTTGTGAGTTCTCTCCACTTTCCTTCTTCGACATCCAATGTTAGCCCTCCTATTCTGATTCTCTTAAGCTCTTTAACTTTCAGCCCAACTGCTGCCATCATTCTCTTGATTTGATGGTACTTTCCCTCAGTTACGACTATTCTAACAGTTTTTCCATCCAATATTTCAACTCTTGTAGCTTTTGTGAGATACCCGTCTCTGAGTTTTATCCCGTTTAAAAGCTTCATCGCATTTTCACTTCTACCGTCGATGACAACCTCGTACTCCTTTTCGACGTGTTTCTTTGGTGAAGTGACAAGATGAGCAAAATTCCCATCATTTGTCAATATGATGAGTCCTTTCGCATCTTTATCAAGTCTCCCCGCCGGGAAAAGCTCTTTGTTTCTCGGGTGATCCACGAGGTCTAAAACAGTTGGCTGGTCACCTCTTGTGCTTGACACGAATCCTGAAGGTTTGTTGAGCATTATGTAGATCTTATCCCTAGGCTTCTCTATGACCTTGCCATCTAGTTGCACCGACCCTTCAACCTTTTTGGAGGGATCTCTGACGATCTTTCCATTCACCCGTACCCTTCCTGATAACACCAACCTTTTGGAATCCTTTCGTGAAATCCCGAGGGATTTTGAAAGATACTTGTCGAGCCTCGTCATACCATCCTCTCGAGTATCGCTCCCACAAACCGCTTGGCCATTTCACTTCTTGGAGACGAGAAGAACTCCTCCGGAGAAGCTTCTTCCACTATGACCCCATCCTCCATGTAAGCTATCCTGCTCGCAACGTGTTTTGCAAATCCCATCTCATGTGTCACCACAACCATCGTTCTTCCCTCGACAGCGAGCTTTTTCATGACCTCCAGAACTTCTCCAACAAGAGATGGGTCCAAAGCCGAAGTTGGTTCATCGAACAGTATGAGCTCCGGTTCCATAGCGAGTGCTCTCGCTATAGCCACCCTCTGTTTTTGCCCTCCAGAAAGTTTTTGAGGGAATACCTTTGCTTTGTCAGATAACCCTACTTTTGCCAAGTACATCTTGGCGATTTCCCTAGCCTGTTTCCAGTCCATCTTCTTGACCTTCACGAGTCCCACGGCTACGTTGTCAAGCGCGTTCATGTTGCTGAAAAGGTTGAAATGTTGAAAGACAAATCCTATCCTAGATCTCGCCTTTTTTATCAGGCGTTTGTTCTTCGGGTCCAGCTCTCTTCCCAGGAAGATGACTCTCCCTTCATCCGGAGGCTCAAGCATGTTCATCACCCTGAGCAGAGTTGATTTCCCCGCTCCAGAAGGTCCGAGGATGACCAGAATCTCTCCTTTGTTTATCTCAAGTTCGATACCCTTGAGAACTCGTAAGTCCCCAAAGCTCTTGTGTATGTTCTCCAGTTTCAAGACGTTCATGACAAGCTCAACCTCCTTTCGATAATCCTCCCCCCGACGGATATGACAGAAGTGATCAAAATATAGAGGAAAGCAACGGTTATATAGCTCTCGAAGCTTGCCAGAGTTCTGGTGCCAACTTGCCTCCCCATCATGGTGAGCTCTTGCAAGGCTATGACAGATGCCAGGGAGCTGTCTTTTATCAAGCTGACCATTTGACCTATAAGAGGAGGTAGGGATATTTTCATGGCTTGGGGAAATATTACCGTTGAGAATATCTGAAATTCGCTCATTCCAAGGGATTTGGCGGCTTCGATTTCTCCAGGATTTACCGCCTCTATTCCCGCTCTTATTATCTCTGTCATGTAAGCACCTTCAAACATCGAGAGGGCCAGGGCCGCTGCCCAAAACCTGTTCATGTTCGTTATGGTTCCCACACCGTAATACGTCAGGAGTATGATCACAAGGAGAGGAGTGTTTCTGAAGAACCACACGTACAGACCTGCTATATCCTTAAAAAAATCGACCTTGCTCACCCTGAATATGGCGAAGATCAGTCCGAGCATGAAGGATATGACAACCGAGACCCCGCTGACCTTGAGGGTGACTATGAATCCCTCCCAGAAGAGTTTTTTATACCTCAGTACGATACTCCAATTGAATGGGTAAACTCTGGCCAGCATGGCATACATGACCGCGGCGAGGGCGATAACCCCGCCGACGGCCAGTATCTTGGATAACTTCATTCTGCGTTGACCCCCCACTTCTCCTTGAGCTCTTCTATGAGGCCACTGGTTCTAGCCCAGTTGATAAATGTGTTAATCCAATGCAGAAATTCCAAATTCCCTTTTCTAACGGCTATTCCGAGATTCTCCCTGGTGAGAAGCTCTCCCGTTACCCCAACCTGAGAGTATTTCTGTGCCACGTAGTTTGCGTATATGGAATCGACAACCATTATGTCAACCCTTCCAGAGGCCACTTGATACGCCGCTTCGTCCATCGAGTCAAAGGCCAAAACTTGTGCGTGTGGGAAAAGCCTTCTAGCTGCGAACTCCCCTGTTGTTCCAAGTTGCACGGATATCGAAAGATTTTTCATCTGTTTAAGCTGAGCATAGGTTGGAGGATTGGAGAACTTCTTCCTGTTGTAAACCACCGTTTGGCCAACTGTTAAGTAAGGAACTGAAAAGTCAACTCTTAGAGCCCTCTCCGGGGTTATAGTCATGCCGGACATGATTATATCGAACTTGCCAGCCATGAGAGCTGGTATTATACCGTCCCAGTTGACTATCACGAATTGAACCTTGACCCCGAGGATGCTGGCCATCTTTTTGAGAAGATCAACTTCAAGTCCTATCCTGTTTCCGTTTTCGTCAGTCCCGTACAGTGGCATGTACCCCTGATCTTGGCCAACTCTGAGCACCCCCCGCTTTTGGATATCCTCCATCAAACCTGCAAAGGAAAAGGTGATAAGTGATAAAATGAGAACTGCCACGAGCAAACGCCTCATACCTGTAACACCTCCTGTAAAAAGATTTCGGGGCGCTTCCCTTCATGGAAAGCGCCCCGAGCTGATTCTTCTCAACCAGCCCCGGACGGCTCTCCACGGAAAAGGGAAGTACTTTTCCGTGACAGTGATGTGGGTGTTCCCCACATCCCCAGGTGTACAGGATAGGGGGGTTTCCTGCACCCTTCGGCTCCCTCGCCTTTCATCCCGTCCCAATTCCCCCGTGAGGAACAGGATTACTCATCTCAGGAGCGCCTCCGCCGGGTTTTCAATGTTGTGAAATATGTTAGCACACATTTTTCCTTTGTCAACTGGATCCGAGTGTGCTCGAAAAATCGTTCAAGCCGCTCCGCTAAGATGAAAATCCCATGATAAGCACAGGTAAAAAGTGTCGTCGCTCAGCCTTCCCAGTCAAAAGCGAGCCTAGCTCGCCTTCTCTTTTTCGTCTTTTGCGTGATATAATCAAAAGCAAGTCAAGTGTTTTTGCAAAACAAACTAACATTCTGATCTTGGAGATCTTTGTGGTGAAGCTTCATTTAAAAATTCGACACACACACACACACACACACACACCTTGAAAAGTTCCTTCCATCGCCACTTCTGGCGAAGATTTTTGCTGTGAAAAATCCGGGGGAGGTGATATTGTGAAAATTTCAACCAAGCTCCTTCTTGGCTTCGCGTTGGTTTCTGCAGTAGTTTTGGTCATAGGAATCATAGGCGTTATAAGCGTTGAAAAGCTATCGAGGTTCAGCAAAAGCTTGGCGGATGAGGAGATGGGAAAGCTTCGGGCAAACGCGGTCATCTCGAGAAACATAGCCGATATAAACGCCGATGCCAACTACCTCGCTTACAGCGTGAAAGAGAAGGCAAGGGAGGATGCGTATGGCTCTATAAACGAGAACATGGAGCGGGTGAAGGAGAAGTTCAAGGAGCTCGATTCAATGGATATGTCCCAGAAGGAAAAAGAGGTGTGGAACTCTCTACAACCAATGATCGAGGATTGGATGGGAAAGCTCAAGGTTTATCTTGATAAGATGAAAGAATTCGATAAGATGAAGATATTGGATCCAGATGATCTTTTGGAGAAGGCTTACAAATACGAAAAAGATAACCTCAACTACGCTCACGACCTTCTGAAGTACATAGACGGCACAACGAAAGAGTTCACAGGTCAGCTCGATCCCACGAAGTGTTCCCTTGGAAAGTGGATGGCTTCTTACAAGCCACAAAATGAAAAGATCAAAGAGCTCTTTTCTCAGATAGACGAGCCTAACAGGAAACTCTATGAAGGTGCTCAAGAAATAGTGAAGCTCGTTGAAAGTGGGGATAGGGAAGATGCGAAGAAGATCTACTACAATGCAGTAATGCCAAATCTTGAAAAGGTCAACGAGATACTCTTAGAGATGAGGGATATAGCAATCCAAGCAGATGAGAAAAAAAGTGTCGCAATCAAAGTTCTCTCAGATCTTGACGACATGAAGGACTCCATAAAGAAACTCTCAAGGACTTTTGGAAAGCTCATAGACGAGGGATCATCGAAAGAAGCTAAGGACCTTGTTGATAGCTCCAGGTCTTCTTCTGTGACTATGATCGTCGGGATGGCGGTTGGGATCGCGATAGCGGTGATCCTTGGAATCCTCATAAGCAGATCGGTGACAAGGAGGATAAACTCCACCCTCAAGGTTATAGAGCTCTTCTCCAAGGGGGATCTGACAGTACAATTTGACGTCTCTGGAAATGACGAGGTAGGCGCCATGGGAAAAGCTCTGGCTGAGATGGCCAAGGTGCTGAGGGAAGATATGAAAGGTATACAGGATATGAGCCTGGAGCTCTCAGACTTCTCAAAGGCCCTTGATGATTTCACGACAAGGCAGGCTGAGAACATAAACGATATGGCACAGAGCGTTGAAAGGGTATCTCAGAGCGCCCAAAGCACGTCAGCCGCGGTTGAAGAGGTCACCTCTGGAGTTGAGGAGGTCGCATCGAGCGCTCAGAACCTCTCCAACATGGGTCAGCAGCTCACGGAGACAACATCCGATATGAACAGATCGGCGGATGAAGGCAAGGCCGCGATGGAGAATGTCATAAAGCTAATAATGGGAGTTGCAGAGCAAGCGGATAGTACCTCAAAGATGGTGGACTACGTGGCAAAGGAGAGCCAGAACATAGGTGAGATAGTCGGGACGATAAACTCGATAGCAGAACAGACGAACCTCCTTGCTCTCAACGCGGCGATAGAAGCGGCAAGAGCTGGGGAAGCGGGCAAGGGATTCGCAGTCGTTGCGGATGAGATAAGAAAATTAGCGGAGGAGAGCAGGAGGGCGACCGAGGACATAGACAAGATCCTCACGGAGATCCAGGAAGGTGTTATGAGAGCCCAGAGTGCCATGAAAGAAATGGTCGAATCGGTGGATGAAACAAGCGAGAGGGCTAAGGGGGCGATGGAGAAGTTTGAAAAGATACTTGAAAAGATCAAAGATGTCATGACGATGACCGAGAGCCTTGCGGCAACTGCACAAGAACAAGGTGCAGCGAGCGAGGAGATGGCTTCAGCGATGAGCAGCGCCTCTGAGGCCGTGATGGAGATAACGGACAGGATAGGTAGGATGGAGGAAAGGATGAAGGAGCTTTCGGATCAATCAGAAGATTTGAGCAAGAGAGGGAGCAGACTGAGGGAGATGGCCCAGAAGCTCACCGACCTAGTGAGAAAGTTCGAAGTATGAATATTTGTCCCATTTCTTTCTCAATGAAATATCAGTGGGGGTGAAAATGAAATGTAGCATGTTGATTGAGCGTGTGGATAAGGTGAGTTTTTAACATGATTGAGCATATTTGAGTGATGTGATATAGTCGCTCAGGAGTGGATGCATTTGGAGGTGACGGCATGAAGATAGCATTGGTTCACTACAGGGCAGGGCTCATGGATGGGGTTTCACTCGAGATGGAGAAATGGAAGAAAACTCTGGAGAGTATGGGAAACGAGGTGAAAATAGTCGCTGGTAACGAATCTTCGAAAGTAGACATCATGCTCCCATTTCTGTCACTTGAAAGTGAAGAAGATGACACAGACATGATTAAAAGGTCCTTGGAAAAAGCTCTGAGGAATTTTGACATTGTGGTGGTCGAGAATATCTGGTCGATTGGAGCAAGAATCCCTGTGGGGATTGCATTTGAGGCATTCGCTGAAGGATCCGAGGTGAACTTCATAGGGCATCATCACGATTTCTGGTGGGAGAGGGGGAAAAAGGGGGAGGTCTACGAGAGACATCTACCTCCAGATCTCCCGAACATAAAGCACGTGGTGATAAATACGATAGCTCAGAGGGAGCTGAAGTCTCGCAAGGGAATAGACAGTGTTGTGGTTCCGAATGTAATAGATCTCGAGGTATTTGAGAACTTAAAGCAAGGTCTCAGAGAAAAGCTGGATATCGTAGAAGGTGACCTCGTCTTCCTTCAGGCTACCAGGGTTGTCAGGAGAAAAGCCATAGAGCTGGCGATTGACCTCGTCTCAAGGGTTGTGGAGAAATCGAAAAAAATTGTGGGAAATAGACTTTACAACGGAAAGAGGTTCAGTGGGAGGGTTATTCTCGCACTCGGAGGAATGGTTGAAGATTGGGACTACATGGAATCTCTCAAAGACTACGCCGAAAAGTTAGGGGTTGACATGAGGTATGTGTATCCCGAGTTGAAAGATGAATACACGTTTTGGGATGTTTACACGATTGGTGATTTTATAACGTACCCTTCTATACTCGAGGGTTGGGGCAATCAGCTTCTCGAGGCTCTAGCTGCTAAAAAGCCGATAGTTCTCTTCGAGTATGACGTCTTCAGAAGTGATATCAAGGGTAGCGGAATTGAGTATGTGAGCTTGGGAGAAAAGTACACCAGAGATGGCTGGAGGGTAGTTGTGAGGGATGAAATCTTGGATAGAGCCACGGATGAGATTCTGAAGATAGTTTTTGACAAGAATGAGTATCACCGCATCGTAGAGCATAATTACAGGGTGATCAAAGGTGCGTACAGCCTTTCCTCCCTTCAAAAGATACTGGAAAAGATGCTTCCCAGAATTTGATAATTGTGACTTTACCTTATTCTTGTTTCTTGAAATCTTCAGAATCTAGCCCGAGATCTTTGAACGGGTTCAGTCTCTTTTCGGTTTCTATATCGAAGAGCATGAGCCGTTTCAGATCAAACGATATGTGAATGGTTTCCCCGGAAGAGTACCTGGGAAATGAGGGAGCAACTATCTTAATTATCTTTCCTTCGATCTCTATAGCTATTATCTGATGAGACCCCTGAGGTTCGACAACAAGGACTTCCTCGGAAAGGGTTGCATCGTCCTTCTTGACTATTTTCATGTTTTCAGGCCTAACGCCGAGAATCAGCTTGTCTTTGTTGTAGCCGTTGAGTGGTAAAGCTAGTTCATTGGAAAGTTCTATTTTGAAATGTGGGTGAACGAGCAGGAGCTTCCCTTTCTCCCTTTTCAGCTCGACGGTCAGGAAGTTCGTCGGAGGGGTTCCTATGAATCCCGCTACGAAGACGTTTGCGCTGTTGTGGTATACCTCATCCGGAGTCCCTATCTGCTCAATCCTGCCGGCTCTCATGACTACTATTCTATCTGCCATGCTCATAGCTTCTGACTGATCATGCGTCACGAATATGGTAGTTGCTTCTGTCTTGTGATGGATCGCTTTAAGTTCCGTCCTCATCCTGACTCTCAACTTCGCGTCCAAATTGGACAGAGGTTCATCCATCAAGAATATCTTCGGCTTGACAGCTATGGCTCTCGCAAGGGCCACTCTTTGCCTTTGACCTCCAGAAAGCTGTCTGGGATATCTCTCGATATATTCGTGAATGTTCACCAACTTGGTTACTTCTCTTACGATCTTGTCTATTTCATCTTTTGGAATTTTCTTCATCCTCAGAGGAAAAGCTATGTTGTCATAGACGGTCATATGTGGCCAGACTGCATAACTCTGGAAAACCATGCTCACATCTCTAAACCTGGGAGGAAGATAGGTTATGTCCTTTCCGTCCAGCAATACCTTTCCCTCGGTGACTTCTTCCAGTCCTGCTATCATTCGAAGAGTGGTTGTCTTTCCACATCCAGATGGTCCCAGGAAAACGATGAATTCCTTGTCATTAACTTTCAGATTTATATCACGTGCTCCCCAAACCTTCTTTCCATATCTCTTCGACAAGCCTATTAGTTCGAGTTCGGCCATCTTCTCTAACTCTCCTTTCAGACAGTTATTCCTCCCCACATCTGCAGGATGTAGCGTCTTATTATAAGCGTGAACACAATCGCGGGAACCGCCATGGTTACGCCACCGGCGGCTACTAGATTGATCAGTCCTTTAGCTCCAACAAGCGTTTCGTAAACTACCACCGGGAATGTTGGATTGAACTGGGTCAGTATTATGGCCTGAGCAGTTTCTGACCAGCTCCCTATAAACGCGTACATCGCACTCGCCGCGAGACCAGGGAGAGCCAACGGAAGCGTCACGTGGAAAAAAGCCCCCCATTTTGAACAACCAAATATCTGAGCGGCTTCCTCCAATTCCACTGGAACACCCATGAATATGCTCGCGGTTATCCAAGTTGTCATACCTATCTGTCCGATTGAGTAGACTAGGGAAAGCCCAAGGGGCTTATCGTAAAACCCCATTCGCGCGAGTATTATCACCATTGGCATAGCTATTGAAACTCCTGGAAACATCCTGACGAAGAGTACACTGAGCTTCAGCATGTTTTTTCCCTTGAAATAATACCTCGCGAATGCGTAGCCGGCGAGCCCACCTATACTCAAGGATATAGCTATTGTGAGCAATGCCACCTGAACGCTCCTGGTAAGTGCCGGGAGGGCATCGTTTGTCACTCTGAAAAACATAGTATAGTTCGCAAATAGGTTTTTTGGAACGGTGAACTCGATGGAACTCAGTGGCACGAGTTTTGCCCTCAGGTGCCTAACTTCATTCTGCACTTCTTCAAGCTTCGACTTGTAAAGCTCGAATTTTTCCTTTAGCGTCTTCAGCTGTCCTTCTATCACTTCGACTATGTCCTTCATTCCGGCGTTCTTCGCTAGCTCTAACTTTTCATTTAGCTTGTTGATGTCGGAAAGTGTCCTTGAGATGTCGTGATTTAACTTGCTTATCCTGTCCTCGTAGGGTTTCATTGATCTCTTCAACTCGTCTATCTTTTTCTTGTTCTCCTGCAGCTTACCTTCGAGTTCCTTGATTCTTTTTTCCAACAGGTTCATCGAGATAGTACTGTTGGTTTTGAGTTCAACCCTATCGATCATCTCTCTGAGATTTTTTGTCTCGATGATTGGAACAAACTCGTCTTTGGACTTACTGTAGACGGATATCAAGTAACCTCTCTCAGATTTCTGAATGGCAAAGCGATTTGCAAAGGAGGGGGCCATGGTTATGGGCCAATCGTACGCCTCTTGATCTGACATGAAAGAGATTATGAACAGAAAGTACATGGGCAGAGCTATTACAATGGCTATGCCAGCTACAACCAGATAAAATAGAGTAGTGGTTACGCCTTTCTTGAACTTTCTATTCATTTTTCACCCCTCCGAGCTCTCAAATGCTCCGGAAACTTTCAAGTATATTATGGCTACTATGGATACTATGATCGACACTATCACAGAATATGCGAGAGCCACCCTGTAAAATCCGAGGACTATCTCGTTGTAGTAGACCACCTCTTCAACCAGAACGGGGATTCTTCTGTATCCGTATATCATCACTATTATCAGCCACACTTGAAGTGCAGCGATTATTCTCAGTATCAACGCAGTTTGTATACTCGGTTTCATCATAGGCATGGTTATCTTTCTCAGGACGGTGAACTTGTCCGCTCCGAATATGTAACCTGCCTCGATGCTTTCTTTTGGAAGGTTTTGAAGCCCCGCAAGGAGTATAACCATCATGAATGGAATCACTTGCCATGCATCTATCAGGATTATCAGCATTAGAGACTGCATCTCCGTGCCGGCTAGGAACGGGATCTTTCCGTCTGCTGTTATAAGCCCTAATCTATAGAGCAGGCTGTTAAGCCAGCCGTTTTGTGCAAACGCACTAGACCACATGGCACCAACGGCAACGGGTGGAAGGGCCATTGGAATCAGTGCAAGGGATAGGAGAGCCCCGGCTCCTTTGAATTTCTTGTTTATGAGCAGCGCCAATGCAAACGCTATGATGAATTCAAGGGTTACAGATATCGCAACGAAAATACCCGTGTTGATAATTGCCTCTATGAAGTGTGGATCTCTGAAGATGTACTTGTAATACCCCAATGTGAACTGACCTTTATCAGTTCTAAAACTCTCTATGTAGGCCGTTAAAACTGGCCCTAGCCAGAATACCGCATAGTAAACAATAGTCGGTGCTATCAGGAAATACGGAGTGGCTTTTCGCCAGAAACTCTTTCTATTCGAAATGGAGAATCACCTCTGAAACACGAGAATCTTGAATAAATGTAGGGGGGAGACCCCCTACATCATTTCCTCTGCAGGTCTATCTTGAGCTGCATCAGCTCAAGGTAATCAGGATCGAGCTGTCCTTTCTTCATTATCATGTTCTTGAATATCTCGTCATAAACGAGCTTGACCTGTCCCCAGTCCTTCCAAATTGGTTCTATGTATGCGAGAACGCCGTTCTGGAGAACCCTTATGGCTTTTTCGATGACTTCATCCTCTGGTGATTTTCCAAGGTAGTTGATGGCCTCGTCAACTGTTGGTATGAATCCTCCTGCGCCTTTGCTGACCTTGAGCATGATGTCAGGCCTGGTGATGTACTCGAGGAACTTGAGGGCAAGATCGAAGTGCTTCGTTCCCTTGACTATTGCGAGACCACTGGTTCCAGCCACAGATCCCCTTCCAGCTGGCCCTTTGGGAACAGGAGCTACTATGAACTGAGCGGGATTGCTCTTGTAAACTTCTCCAACTCTGGCACAGTGGGCTACTGTCATCCACGTTTCCTCTCTTTTCATCGGTGGTCTTGTGTCGTCGTAACTCATGACACCTGGTGCGAAGGCTTTCTTCATCTTGGCCAGGAGGTAGAACCCAGCCATCGCTCCGGGATTATCAAGATTTGGCCAGTGCCCGCCATAAGAAAGTATGACAGCTCCGGCCTGATATATGAAGGATTTCATCGGTACACCGGTAACGGCGAATTTACCTTCACCTTCACCTTCAGCAACTGCGAGTGCCCATTTCTGGAGATCTTCCCATGTGAGGTTCTGAACATCCACTCCCTCTGGTTTGTATTTCAGAGCCTTTTTGTTGATGAGTGTCAGATACACATCAGCTCCTATCGGCAGAAAGTACCTCTTACCGTTGAAAACCGTCATGCTGTCGAATCCCTTTGAAAATGTTCTATCGGTCCACTTGGAAACATAGGGGGTTAGATCCACAACGTACCCCTTCTGTACCCATTCTGGCATGTTCGCTGCGTACACGATCACAACGTCTGTTGTTACATTCCCGGTTTTTTCCTGAAGCTCTACCTGCTTGAGAATTGTCTCGTCATCCATGGTCTTGAAGACGACGTTGCAACCGTACTGCTGCTCGAATGGTTTGATTATCTCGTTGATGACGAACTCCTTCTCTGTTGGTGGTGTCCAAAGTCTGGATACCACCACTAGAGTGGGTTTTTCAGCTGCTACCAAGGTGAACACGAAGGCAAACAGCAAAAGAACTAGCAACTTTTTCATGCTTCTCCCTCCCCCTTATTTAGATTCTGCGACTTCGATTATATCAAGATAAAGCTCTATTTTCCAAAAATGAAAGTTGAAAAGTTCCATCGCTTCAACAATGAGAAAAAGATTCAGAAAGTTCATCTCAAATGTGGTGATTTCGTATATCCTGTGGGGAAAACACCTAGTTTGTAAGTGACGTCCTCTGGAGTACTGAAAAAACTTCGACTATGGAGGACAAATGTTGTATATTATCCTTGTTCAACTCCTGAAGGGGGGAACAGTATGGAAAAGATAAAGCTAATCTTTGAGGATGATGGAAAAGAGGTGGAGGTCAGCAGAGGTACAAATCTTCTCGAGTTTGTCAAGAGCTATGAGAAGTTTCATAAGGCTCCAATTGTGGCAGCTCGCCTTGATAATTTGATAGTGGAGCTCAGCAAGCCCCTCGATAGAAGTGGAAGGGTTAGATTTGTAGATCTCACGTCTTCAGATGGAATAAGGATATATCAGAGGGGACTTCTGTTCATCCTGGCTGTAGCCGTTAGGGAGGTCTTCCCCGGATACAAGCTCAAAGTCCTGCATTCTCTCGGAAACTCGCTTTACTGCGAACTTTTCGACAAAGATGAAAAAATTTACACACCAGATGAGGAAGACTTGAAAAAGCTGACTAGCGAGATGAAAAAGATAGTGAAAAGAAATGAATTCTTCAAGAAACTAGCCCTGTATAAAGGTGATGTGAAAAAGCTTTTCGAGGAATTGGGATTCGATGCAAAGGTGAAACTCCTGAAGTACAGAAAAAAGAAGACGATAAAAGTGTACAGCTGCTGTGATTACTACAACTACTTCTATGGATACATGCCCCCAAGCACTGGAATAATGAAGATTTTTGATCTCAAGCCCTATCCACCTGGATTCAGGCTTCTTCATCCAACCACAGCTAGTCCAAATGAGATACCGGAGTACAAAGAGATGAGAAAATTCAACACGATCTTTCTGGAATACGCCAGATGGCTCAGGATAATGGAAATAGAACATGTGGGAGATCTCAACAGGATAATAGCCAAGGGAGAGAGGGCTGTCGCAGATCTCATACTCTTAGCGGAGGCCCTGCATGAGAAGAGAATTTCGCAGATTTCTGATGAGTTCAGGTCCAAAAGGACTGCCAGGCTTATATTGATAGCTGGTCCTTCATCTTCTGGAAAGACCACATTTGCGAAGAGACTTTCCGTTCAACTAAAAGCAAACGGTTTCCGACCAGTGGCGATATCCCTTGATGATTATTTCGTGGACAGGGAAAAAACCCCGCGTGATGAGAACGGAAACTACGATTTCGAAGCACTCGAAGCTATAGACATAGAACTTTTCAACAGAAACCTCCTAGATCTGTTCGATGGAAAAGAGGTGGAGCTTCCTAAGTATGACTTCAAAGCTGGCAAGAGAAGATTGGGAAGAAGGTTGAGGATAAACAAGGATCAGATAATAATCGTGGAGGGGATACACGGACTGAATCCACGCCTCACCCCTCATATACCGGAAGATCTCAAGTTCAGGATCTACGTCAGCGCTTTGACACAGATAAACTTTGACGACATGAACAGGATGTCCACAACTGACACGAGGCTGATCCGAAGAATGGTGAGAGATTACAAATTCAGAGGTCACAGCGCTCTTGACACCTTAAGGATGTGGCCAAATGTTAGAAGAGGTGAGGAGAAGAACATCTTCCCATTTCAAGAGGAATCGGATGTCATGTTCAATTCGGCTTTGATATACGAGATACCGGTTCTTAAGATATTCGCGGAATCACTCCTCGCACAGGTTCCAGAGAATGTGGATGAGTATCCAGAGGCTTTGAGACTTCTAAAGGTGCTGGATTACTTCCTGCCCATAACCAATCTGGAGGACATACCTCGCAACTCCATCTTGAGGGAGTTCATAGGGAGGAGTATATTTAAGTATTGATGAGGTTCTTTGCTGTTTTGCTGATTTCAACTGTGGCTCTTTCCACATCTCTATGGCTGGGAAGAGATCTCCTCTTTGAAGGGGAGAGTATGGCTTTTCAAGATATAGTGAACGTTTCTTATTTCATAGCTGACGCTTTGGAATATGATGAGCCGGTTTTGACGGAAAACGCCACGTTTACACTCTTTCATTTCAACGAGAGGGCGATCTTGGAAATCGGTGGAAAAATGGCACTTGGGAACGGTACACCGTCTGTGGAGAAAGTGAATGTAAGGAATTTTCTCAGCTTTTTCGACATCCCGTACACCGAAAATGGCTCTTCTACAATCATACCCGAGTGCATAATCAAAGGGGTGAAGTTCAGGGGGGGCAATCTGTTCGTGGAGTACTATGGAAACCCCGCTTTTGATTATTCAACTGGATCTGGGTTTTTAGACGTTGAATCTTTAGGGTATGTCCTCTACGCCGGAAAGATTTACAAACCTGGGGAGAGGATCATGAGACTTGAGGTTGGGAACGTTCGAGCTTTTCTTGGAGGAGAGGCTAAAGGAAGAGATATCGTGATTTTGGAAAAGCCCGGTGAGGAGAGGAAAATATTAGTGGTGGCAGCTGGAAGTGGAATGATGAAGCCGCTTCCGTCGAGCAGTTTTGGCCTTATTCTCGCCAGGGGAAATGGTATAGTCATAGTCAGGCCTGTTTCCCCCGACCTTGAAGGTTTGGACAAAAAAGCCTTTAACATAGCTTCTGATATGGCCACTGTTATTTCGAGAGATCTAGGCTACAGGATAGAATACTTTCCAATGGTGGATATTCCACCCGGCACCCCAGCTGTTGTTGTCCTTTTGAGGAGCAGAGAAGATCTGATGAGAGTTTTGGACATAGTTAGGAGGATGACCGGAATTGAGAAAATCGTTAACAGTGCTCCTGATTTTTCTGAGCTTCCAGATTTGGGCAGTTGAGATACAGGTGGTCTTTGTGGATTACAACAGAGATATAGGTGTCGTGAAGCACTTTCAGGTGGATAGAACTATCCCGATAGTTTTTTCCCTCTTCCAGCAGCTGTACGATCCTCCACCGGGTCTGAGGAGCTTTGTTCCACCTGAATGTCTGAGAGCAGCTTTTATGTTGGAGGATGCCATGGTTTTAGATTTCTATTCAGACCGCTTGGAAGGCCTAACTTTCTACGCCGAAAGGATGGCCCTCTACCAGATACTCCTTTCCGTTTTCAGAACGTTTGATGTGAGTAAGGTTTATATGATAAAGGATGGAAAACCGGCGAAGGTCTTCTCAAAATACGCCGATATATCTCTGGCCTTTGGTAGAGAGGAGTGGACGGAGTGGCCCATCCATTAATAGAAGAAGGGGATCGTGTTTTCCTTGTAAGCGACGATGGTGAAGAATTTCTCACCGTGGTGAGAATTGGTGGAAAATTCGGGACTCACCTTGGCGTAGTAGATTTCAACGATCTGATAGGTAAGCCCTACGGAACTCCGGTGAAGACCAGCAAGGGGAAGACTCTATACGCCGTGGATCCGGGATACGTGGAAGACATGTTTCACATGAAAAGAAAAACTCAAGTGGTTTATCCCAAAGATTCCGGCTTCATATTGATGAAGCTCAACGTTCACGAAGGAAGCAGAGTCGTCGATGTTGGAGTAGGGAGCGGTGCCATGAGCTATCTTTTCGCGAAGGCCGTTGGTGATTCTGGAAAGGTGTACGCTTACGAAAGAAGGGAAGACTTCTACAAGCTTGCATTTGAGAACCTTTCAGAATGGGGCGTGATGAGCAAGGTGGAGCTAAAGCTCAAGGATATATCATACGGAATAGACGAGATGAACGTGGATGCATTTTTTCTAGATGTTCCATATCCCTGGGAATACACGGACGAAGTTTGGAAAGTTTTAAGAGGCGGTGGAAGGTTCTGCACCATAGTTCCAACCACAAATCAAGTTCAAGAGATTCTAAAGAAATTGCAGAAGCTCCCATTCACCATGATAGAGGTTTGGGAAAGTTTTTTCAGGGAGTACAAACCTGTTCCGGAACGGTTAAGGCCGTATGACAGAATGGTAGCTCATACAACGTATATGATCTTCGCGACAAAAGTTTTGAGGGGTGATTGCCATGGATCTGGATAGGGTGAAAAGCCTCCTCCCAGAGGTGGTAAACCACAGAAGGGAGCTTCATAGAATACCAGAGATAGGGCTAGATCTTCCAAAAACCGTGGAATATGTTGAGAGGCAGCTAAAAGCGCTTGGACTTTCACCCAGAAGAGCCGGTGGTGGCTTAATATGTGATATAGGGGAAGCCCCGTTCGTGGCAGTCAGGGCGGATATGGACGCTCTGCCAATAGAGGAGGAAAATGATCTTCCTTACAAAAGTACCCACGAGGGAAGGATGCACGCCTGCGGACATGATGCACACACGGCAGTTCTTTTGGGTCTGGCGGAGTACTTCTCAAGAGATCTTCCTCCAATGGGTGTGAGGCTGATTTTTCAAGCTGGCGAGGAGGGATATTTCGGGGCTGTTGAGATGATAAAAGAGGGTGCACTGGAGAACGTGGAACTCATCCTTGGTGAGCATGTGGGGAACTTCGCGGAGGCACCTGAAGGTGGAATAATAACGAAAAAAGAGGTGTTTATGGCCTCTGCTGATGCCTTTAGCGTCAAATTCATGGGGAAGGGAGGACACGGATCCACCCCGCATGAAACTATCGACCCAATAGCTGTTGCGGCTCAATTTGTGTTGGCCACATATTCCTTCAGGAGTAGGGAGATAAATCAGACGCACCCGTTTGTCAGCACGATAACGAAGCTGGTTTCCGGAACGACTTTCAACGTCATTCCAGAGACTGCTGAAATATCTGGAACCGTTAGAACTATAGATGAAAACGATAGGAAAAGAGCTGCAAAGAGGCTCGAGGAAATAGCCCGAGGTATAGCTCAGGCTAATAACATAGAAGTGGAATTCACATATCACTGGATGTACAGAACTCTTGTAAACACAAATTGGGTTGTCAACATGTTGGTGAACACCGCGGGCAATTTGGGGATCCCAGTCATTGAGCTTGAAACTCCTATAATGGGGGGGGAGGATTTCTCATATTACTTGGAGAAAGTACCCGGTGTGTTCTTCTTCGTGAACACTGCCAACGTCGAGAAAGGAATCGTTTACCCAAATCACAGCCCACACTTTAACATAGACGAAGAGAAGCTCTGGATTCCCATGGCCATTTTTGTGAGAATGGTAGAGGAGTACTCATCCACAAAATGAGGGTAGGAATAGGATGGGATGTTCATAGAGTTGAGGAAGGGTGCTGCCTTGTCGTGGGTGGAGTGATAGTATCGAGTTCCATCAGGTTTGTTGCACATTCCGATGGAGACGTTTTGACCCATGCAGTTATAGATGCCATATTGGGAGCAGCTGCCTTAGGAGATATAGGATCATTCTATCCGGAAAGTGATAGTACGAAGAACATGCGAAGCTTCGATGCGCTAAAAGAAGTGGTGTCCATCGTTGAAAAACTTGGATACAGAGTAATCAACCTCGATAGCACGGTTATCGCTTCAAAAGTAAGACTTTCCCCATTCAGGGACCAAATAGTTGGGAATTTCCAGACTGTTCTCGGGTGTGACGTTTCAGTGAAATTCAAGAGTGGGAATGGAGTGGGAGAAGTTGGAAGAGGAGGGGCGATGGAAGCGATGGCAGTTGTTCTGCTAGACGAGGGTATCCAGGAGAGATCCGATTAGGAACTGAGGAAGCATCAAGGCTGCTTTGAACGAGTTCAGGGCGAGTTCTAGCATCTCTATCTCTCTACTGAGCTTTTCTCTCTCAAGGGGATCAGTCGCGGTTTCCATTTTAATCCGAAGATTCTCTATCTCTTTTTTTATTTGAGCCTTCATGTTCGTTTCGTCGATGTCGGTGCTTCCTTTGATTCTCCCCGCTCTCTTATCACCGGGTATGTACATCCAGACCTTTGTCTTTCCAGCCACAGCCGCCAGAAATCCCCCACGCCTTTGAAGGTCCAAAAATATCCCGCCGCTTATTATGAAACCACCTTTTTCCATTGCCTTTTTCTTGAAAGCCATGTAGTTTGAAATCTCTTGGTTCAGAACGCGTAGGATACTCATGCTGGCCGGTGCTGAGTGCGCCAACCCAGGCTCCCCTGGATCGAGTTTGTATCCCAAAATCGGGTTAAAAGTCGCGGGATCTATCCTCATGTCAAATCACCAAATCTATTTTAAAACATTTGCAACGGAACAGCAAAGTTGATAAACTGTTTCGGTGCATCACTTCAAGGGGTGATTCCATGCTGAAGAACATCAGGCTTTTTGTTTTGGATATGGATGGAACTATATACATAGACGACAGTTTGTTTCCGTGGACTCTCCCATTTCTGGATACGGTCAGGGAGAGTGGCAAAAGGTATGTGTTCCTGACAAACAACTCTTCCAAGGGTCCAGAGGACTATGAGGAGAAACTCAAGAAGCTGGGAATTCCCAATCCGACGGTTTTCACATCCGGTGAAGCCACGGCATCTTTCATATTGAAGAAGTTTGGAAAGGTGCGGGTATACATTTTTGGAACGGACAGTCTGAAGAAGGTTTTCAGAAAGGCGGGACTTAATGTGGTCGAAGACGATCCAGAGGTTCTGATTTTAGGGTACGATACACAAGTCACCTATGAGAAAGTGAAGAAATTCGCGGTATTTTTGAGGAGGGACCTTCCATACGTAGCCACTCACCCGGATATAAACTGTCCTTCGAAAGATGGGCTGATCCCAGATGCGGGAAGTTTCATGGCGCTCTTTGAAACTTCTACAGGAAGAGCGCCGGATTTCGTCGTTGGAAAGCCAAATCCTCAGATGCTTTATACCTTGGTACAGAAGTTTGGTTTGAAACCTCACCAAGTGGCGGTCGTGGGAGATAGACTCTACACGGACATGAAACTGGCAAAGAATTCTGGAGCCGTGGCAGTCCTAGTTCTCAGCGGGGAAACGACAAAACGGGATTTGGAAAGATCGGATGTCAAGCCGGATTTCGTGGTGGAAAACCTTGGAGAGCTGACTGAGATGCTTCATTCTTGACCAGTGTTCTTTTTATTGATATATTACTAGCCAGCGAGAGCCGAAGACGGTAGGTACGAATAAAGGGCGACAGCCGCCTACCTGAGGCTCCCCAAGCGTTTGCTTGTGGTGGGCCTCTTCGAGAGGCCTTTTCTTTTTTCAGAGAGGAGGTGTGATGACTTGATAACCAGGGAGAAGAAAGCGCAGATACTGGAGTTTTTAGAAGAGGTTTTGCCGAAGACCTCGCTCATCCTCTTGACCGATTTCACCGGTATGACTGTTGATCACATGAAAGGCCTGAGAGAAAGCCTGAGGGAGAAATTCTCAGATGGGGCTAGATATATGGTAGTAAAAAACACCCTTCTCAGGATTTCCTTTGAGAGAACGGGCTTTGATGTCTCCGAAGTCGGAGAGGATCTCAACGGGCCAACAGCTATCTTGTACGTCACAGAAGGAGATCCGATAGAAGCCATAAAGATCATCTATAACTACGTGAGAGACAACAAGATAGAGACCGTCAAATTCAAAGGAGGATTCTTGGACGGTAAGTATTTCAATGGTGAACAGGTGGAAGAACTCTCCAAGCTTCCATCAAAGCAAGAACTTTACTCGATGCTCGTTGGAGCAGTTCAGGGACCTATCAGAGGACTCGTGTACGCTCTGTCTGGTGTCACGAGGAACCTCGTTTATGTCCTGAGTGCTATAAAGGAGAAGAAAGAGTGAGGAGGTGTGTGGCATGACGATCGATGAAATCGTGCAGGCTATCAAGGAGATGACGGTTGCAGAGCTCGCAGATCTAGTTAAAAGACTTGAGGATGAATTCGGAGTCAGTGCATCTGCTCCAGTCATGGCTGCTGTTCCAGTGGCAGGTGCGGCGGGTGCTGCTGGAGGACAGGCTGAGGAAAAGACGGAGTTTGATGTCGCTCTCAAGAGCTTCGGTTCCCAGAAGATCAAGGTTATCAAGGTTGTTAGGGAGATCACCGGCCTTGGACTCAAAGAGGCGAAGGATCTCGTCGAGAAGGCCGGGACTCCAGATGCAGTTGTCAAAAGTGGTGTGACAAAAGAGGAGGCAGAAGAGCTCAAGAAAAAACTCGAGGAAGTTGGAGCAGAAGTGGAGATCAAGTGATTATCAAAAAAACGCCCACCTAAATTGGTGGGCGTTTTTCACTCAATTTTTCATCACCAGCGACTCCTTCTACCCTTTTTCTCCATCCTCTTTCTGTACTCTGAAAATTTTGCATCACTCTCTCTGAGAAACCTTTTCAGCTTCTTCTCGAAATCCTGCTTTCTTCTGTCTTCTTCATTCGTTTCCCCTTTAACCTGAGGCTCCAGGTTCATGTTTCTCAGGGTTACTTCCCATTTTCCATCCTTGGTCCTCCCTATGATCTTTCCCTCTATTTCTTGACCTTCTTTGAGAAAATCATCGACCTTTTCTACATACCCTTTCGCTATCTTGGAGATGTGCACGAATCCCTTTTCCCCTCCTTCGAACTCTAGAATAGCGCCATACTTCAACGTTTTAACGACCTTACCTTTCACGCGATCTCCGACTTTCACCCTGCCAACCTCCCACAGAACAGATTGCTCATGCTTTCAGATAAGACTCTCCGAACTTCTTTCTGAATTTCTCTATTCTCCCTTCCGTGTCAACGATAACAGCTCCTGCGCCTTTACCCTGGTAGAATGGATGACAATTCGAGCAAACATCAATTTTGATGTTCTCTCGGGTCGTCCAAAACGTGTGCTCTGCACCGCAAGAAGCACATTTCACCGTAACGAGTTTCATCTCTGGGTGAATACCCTTCTTCAACCTTCACTCACCTCCCACAGATTTCTCAAACACGCTTGAATTTACATCATAGCATCCCGATTTGTCAAGTTTTTTCAAGGCTTCACCTTCATTACATTGGGTAATATCCTCTTCTCCTAACAGCCATCGCCACTCTGTCTATAGCCACTATGTAAGCAGCTGTTCTCATGTCTGTGTTGTACTTCTCCTTCATCTTGTAGACCTCCCCAAATTGTCTGACCATTACCCGTTTGAGCTTTTTTCTTATGTCATCTATATCCCAGAAAAAGCTCTGAAGATCTTGAACCCATTCGAAATAAGATACGGTAACCCCTCCGGCATTTGCTAAAATATCCGGGACTATGAAGACTCCCTTCTCAAGCAGTATCTTCTCTGCTTCTTCCATCGTCGGTCCGTTCGCACCTTCAACTATTATCTTTGCTCTGACATCTTTGGCTATATCAGCAGTTATCGCGTTTTCAAGAGCAGCTGGGATGAGTATGTCCACATCGAGCGTTAAGAGGTCTCTGTTACTTATTGGTTCGCCCTTGGGGTAACCCTTTATGATCCCTCCATTTTCATCTCTGTACCTTATCAGATCGTCTATGTTTATTCCTTCCTCGTTGTAAATTCCTCCGCTTATATCTGAAACAGCGATCACTCTGGCGCCATATTCGCTTGATATTATCCTAGCTGTGTGAGAACCAACGTTACCAAACCCCTGTATAGCTACAGTTGCGTTTTTTATATCCATTCCAAGGGCATCGGCTGCCTCACTTGCTACTATTGAGACCCCCCTTCCTGTGGCCTCTGATCTTCCCTCAGAGCCTCCAAGATCGACGGGTTTCCCCGTGACAACGCCGAGAACGGTGGCTCCAACATTCATGCTGTAGGTGTCCATGTACCAGGCCATTATCTGCTCGTTTGTGTTCACATCCGGGGCTGGTATATCCCTGTTTGGACCTATCATAATCTGTATTTCGGAAAAGAATCTCCTTGAAAGCCTCTCCATTTCCCTTATAGATAGGTCTTTTGGATTGACCCTGACTCCTCCTTTTCCTCCTCCATACGGAAGGTTCATAACCGCACATTTCCAGGTCATCCAAAATGCCAAGGAGGCTACTTCATCAAGGCTGACGTTCTGGTGATACCTTATTCCCCCCTTAGCAGGTCCTCTCGCGGTGTTGTGCTGAACTCTGTACCCCACAAAAATTTGTACCTCTCCGTTGTCTTTCATCACCGGAAAGTGAACCGTCAAAATGCGTTGTGGCCACAGCAAAAACCTCTTGATGTTTTCGTCTAAGTTTATGAGTTTGGCGGCTTTCAGAAACTGGTGTTGCGCCATCTCGTAAAGCGGACCTGGTGGTTGAAGAAATGCCGTTTCTCCGTTCATTTTAAAACCTCCTCCTCGGTGATTTTTCAAAGAAGAGTATAACATTTCAGCCTTCGAATTCCCTCACAAATCTCAAGCTGATGAGAAATGCCACTAAACTCGTTATTATCAGAAATATGTCAGGCTTTGTGAATTTCTCGGGTTCTGAAAGAAATGACATGAGCTTTTCCAATACTAAAAATCCACTGAGCAATATTGAAAAAATCCCTCCGGCCAATATGTGCGCGGCTGGATGCCAGCTGCTTTCCCCATACACCGGTTCAAGACCAAATATGTACACCAACGCGACAATTTCTACCAGTAATCCCCAAAGTACCTCTCCATAAAATATGTAAGCCAGGCCTATCACCAAGAAGATAGCGAAAAATGCACTCAGAATCGCTCTCATAATATCGCGCCCCCTACGACGCTTATCAGAAGGGATACTGTGTAAGCGATGAACAGACTGTACATTACGGAAAAGAGGGCCCATTTCCATCCTCCGGTTTCTGTTTTAATAACCGCTATCGTTGCGAAGCATGGGATGTACGCCATGACGAAGAACATGAAAGAGAGTGCAACTGGTGGGGTTATCAGGTGTGGAAGTACTGAAGATGGATCTCCATACATCATTTGAAATGTCGATACGACGACTTCCTTTGCCGCGGTTCCGAAAATAAGCGCTGTGACCATCCTCCAATCATACCCTAGGGGTCTGAAAAGGGGTTCGAAGAACTTCCCAAGGTCGGCCGCAAAGCTCTTGTCTGCTGGAGCGGGATAGCTTCCAAGGAACCATATGGCAATGGAGGATATGAGAATGATGGTTCCAGCTTTTTCTAGGAAGTGCTTTCCCCTTTCCCAAACATACAGCCAGAGGTTTTTTGCGCTTGGTAATCTGTACCTTGGAAGTTCCATAACAAGAGGAATAGGCTGGCCTTTGAAAAGGATCTTGTTCAGAAGAGTTGCAGATATGGCTGTCAAAACGATACTGGATATATAAATGGTGAATATAACGGCAGCTTCCTGCCCTTTGAAAAATATCCCGGCGAGCAAAATGTAGATCGGCAGGCGAGCCGAGCATGTTATAAAAGGTGCTACCAGTATAGTGATGAGCCTTTCCCTTGGATCTGCTATTCCCCTCGTGGACATCACAGCTGGAACATTACATCCAAAACCAAGAATGAGAGACATGAAGGATCTCCCGGAGAGCTTGAGTTTGTACATAAGCTTGTCTATGACAAATGCCGCTCTCGGAAGGTATCCCACCTCCTCCATGAATCCAAGGGCCAAAAACATGCCGAAGATGTTCGGCACGAACACCAGCACCGCTCCGACGCCACTCACCACGCCGTCAACAACAAGCGATGTGACCCAGCCGTTCCCCATAACTCCTCTAAGCCACTCTCCAAGGCTTGAAATGCCGGTGTCTATGAGATCCGAGAGAGGAGACATCACATCAAATGTGAATGTGAACGCCAAATACATCATTGCGAGAAATATCGGTATTCCCAAAAATCTGTGTGTTACAACATGGTCGAATGCCTCGGAAACGGATAATTTTTGGTCAAAGCTCGTGGTGGCTTCTCTGAGTACAGAATCTATGTATTGGTATCTCCTTTGAGCTATCATCTCCTTGTATTTTTTGTTTTCTTCACCAGTTGGAACTGGTATTTCAAACTCCTCCAGAAGTTCTAGCACCTCCGGATCCCCTTCCAGTGCCTTCAGTGCTAGCCAACGTGGCTTGTAAGATCTGAGTCTCTTGGCATTTTGAATTCTTTCTTCAATTTTCCTAACCTTTTCCTCTATTTCTTTCTGATAGGTGAGCTCCACGAACGAATGGACATCCTTTGTGGTTATTATGTGTAATGCCCTGTCGAGAAGCTCATCTATCCCTTCTCCTGTCACAGCTGACGTGAAAACAACGTGGACCCCAAAATGCTTCTCAAGTTCGTATCTGTTTATTTTCATACCACGCTTCTTGGCTTCATCGATCGCGTTCACGACTAGCATAACGTTTTCTCTCATTTCCAAAACTTCTATGAGGAGGTAAAGTCCTTGCTCCATGTTGAGAGCATCTACAATGACAACAACTACATCTGGCGCTTCTCTTAATAGGTAGTCTCTCGTTATCTTTTCATCTATTGATATGGCGCCAAGGGAGTAGATTCCTGGAAGATCTACGAGCTTTATCTCTCTGCCTCTCCAACGCCGTATACCTTCTTTCCTTGAAACCGTCACCCCTGGCCAATTTGCAACATACTGACGAGCTCCCGTTATGGTGTTGAAGAGTGAGCTTTTCCCGACGTTCGGATTTCCAACGAGAGCCACTGTGTTCACCTTAGATCTCCTCCACTATTATCTTTTCAGCCATTCCCATGCCTATTCTCACGGGTTTTCCGTTTATAGTGATGGATATCGGAAACTTTGAAGCCACCATTATCTTGCTACCGACATTTATTCCTAGGGACCTCATTTTAGACATGAAAAACGGTCCTCCGAGGAAGGCCTTCACGATGTAGTGCTTTCCCACTTCAGCCATCGAGAGAGGGAAATTCTTGCTCACAGGCTCAACTTCTATCAAATCCGCTTCACTGTTTCTCAGTGTGATCATTTTTCCATGAACCGTGTAAACCCGTGGATCTCCAAAAGGGGCTTCCCTGACGACCTCAACAATCGAGCCTGGAACGAATCCAAGTCCAAGGATCCTCCCTTGGAGCTCTGGTGGAAAATCCACAGATACGATTTTAACCTTTGTACCAACAACAGCTTCGGACAGTTTCACATTCTCTCCTCCAAATCTACTTCTTTTAAACCGTGTTAGAATATATCATAGTTAATTCTATTTCAAGGAGGTGTGGAAATGAAGAGATACTTCTGGGTGCTTGCACTTTTAGTTTTGGCATTGCTTCTGTCTCTCACCAGCTGTAGCCAGCCACAGCCTTACGGAACTATCAAAGGGGTCCAGGAGATTTATACACTCGGGAGCACCGTTACTGTTGAGTGGTATACGGTTAACTACGAGAAAGCCAACCTTCCATATGAAATCGTCATAGATACACCTGATGGCAGCGAGATAACAGTTCCAGCTACTGAAGAAAGCTATTCTTTCGTCCCTGAGAAGGTTGGAAAGTACACCGTTTCCCTGTACGGAGGAGAGAAAGACAACAGAACTCTTCTTGACAGCGTCAATTTCTTCGTCACCAGTTTGGAATTCGTCGGGCCAAGCGACGGTGAAATCATAGGAGGGCCCACTTGGGACGGAACTGTAACGGTTTCTTGGAAGGAGCTGTCCGGTGCCCCAGTTGAATACCAGTACTCACTCGATGGAGTAAATTGGACTGAAGTGGACTCAACAAGTGTGAAACTCATGAGTCTGCCAGACGGTAACTATACATTCTACCTAAAGATCAAAGGGATCGACATGCCACCGCTCACAAGGAGTTTCAAGGTGGATACAACACCGCCTCAGCTTGATTTCATTGGTGGTAGTAGAGAGCATCAGTACCTTTGGAATGGAGATTTCGATCCAAATGGAAGATATGAGGAGTTTGAGTGGAGCTCTAACGAAGATTTGAGCTATCTGCTTGTCAGGTTCTATCTGTTTGACACAAAGCTGGGTATGAGGGTAGGTAGGATAAACCTAGTTGACAGCGATGGAGATGGAATTTACGATGATCTGGAAGTTCTTCCAATGGCTAGCAGCGCTGAGCACAAGTGGTATCATATCGTCACCAATCCAAAATACTGGGTGATGATCATCTCTGACAAAGAGATGTACATTCCTGGATACGATGTCGATGAAACAGGAGCATCAACGTTTATAGGATGGACAAAGGTTGGATTTTCCATGTCTAGTGAGTACAAATTGTTCGTTGGTTTCGAAGCGTATGACAAAGTCATGAACTCAACTGATCCTTATTTGACAGCATACCAGTTCGTTAACCTGAATGAGAGATATGAATTTTCAAATGAGCCAACGATAAAAATAGACGAAAATTCCGCAGAACTCGATCCGGAATCCAGCAAGTTGTACCTCGCCATAACGGCGAAAAACCTCAAGTCATACTTATCAAAAGAAGAGCACTACAGCAGCGAAACGGATAAGGACACGACCTTCTCTTCTGGGCTTCTTTACATGCAAATTCCGGTTGTTTACTCCACAAACCTGACGCTCTCAAATGTTGAGTGGAGCAACTTCTGGAAAGAGAAGAAGGAGCTCAACTATTACAAGGTGGATGACAGCGCTTCTGTTGTCGAGTACACCGGCGGAGATGTTGTTTATCTGTACAAGGGATTCGTGAATGGAGAAGATGAATCAGAGCCCGTTGAAGATACGATTTTAGCTACTCTTGTCTTTGATATAAACGATTCTTCAAGTTCTGTAGCCAGCGCACAGATATGGTATGAAGGAGATTTCACCAAGTACCAAAACTTCAAGGATGTTCCAAACGTCATCATAACGGACAACCTTGGAAGACAAATAGACGGGGTGATTGTAGACAACACCACTGTTTTGGTTCCTCTTGAAGGGGGTGAGAAGTGATGAAAAGGATCGTAGCAATTCTCCTGATCGCACTCGCGATATTCTCATTCGCATCTCTCAAAGATGAATGGATGAGAGGAGTCCAGAAGATAAACTCCATTCCAGGCCTGTCGTGGAGAGCAGGATATTTCAAAGGACTTGATAGGTACGAAGGGCTCGCCTCAAATCTTGACGAACTCTTCAAGAAATGGGCGGGAACAAGAGAACTTCCAAAGGAGATCAAAAACAGATTTATAAGGTTCTTAAAAACCTCAAAACTCACCAGCACAGATGATATGTTCATGGCCAGCAAGTTCCTTTACACGTATCAAGGAGAAGAGCTCCCTTCTTACTTCATACAAGTTCACACTCCCGTTAGAGATCAGGCGTATCACGGAACATGCTGGGCCTTCTCAACAACGGCGGTAATGGAGAGTGCGTATCTCGTTCAAGTTCTTAAGGACAATGGGGAATCTTCTATCTCTCCCGTTGAGCTTCAAAAATCGGATGTTGATTTTTCAGAGCAATTTGTAGGGTATCACGATATAGATTGGGATCTTGCTCGTTATGAAGGTTACTATGTGATACAAGATTCAAATTACGATGGGGGAGGGAATCCGTATTTTGCAACTTACAACCTCATCAGGTATGGCATACCAAGCGAAGATACGTTCCCGTACATCGGATACGATAAATCGCCATGGATAAAATGGAATCCCAAAGGAGATTGGAAAAAGACTTTGGAATTTTCCAACAAAACGGCTGTAATTCTGAGCTATGACGATATGAAAGATGCTTTCAACATGAGCTATGAGGGCTACATAAACACGATAAAAGAAGCTATAGAAAAATATGGAGCTCTGTCTGTTATGTACCAGATTCCAAGTGATTTTTACTACTACATTTCAGGTGTTTACACACCTGCAACAGATACCACTGTTGGCGGACATGCCGTAACGCTTGTTGGGTGGTTAGATGTTGAGGCACTCAAAGAGCTAGGATGGCTGGATGAAAGTGCAACTTCTTTGATATATAAGGATCCTTTCACAGGCAAAACAAACGAAGCGACGCTCTTTTGGGTCATAAAGAACTCCTGGGGCTCATCTTGGGGATGGGATGGATACTACGTGGTGCCGGCTATAACGAAGGAGCAGTATGAAAATGGTGAAGTTGCTAGGTGGCAAATAGAGTACTACTGGATGTACGTACCGATAATTGGAGCACCCGAGTGGTCAAAAGCTGACTTCGACAACGATGGAGATGTGGATGAAGACGATTGGAACGCACTGAAAAGCGCACTTTGGAGCAATGATAAGAAATACGACCTGAACGGAGACGGAAAAGTGAACGGAAACGATCTGGAGATCTTCATGAGACTTTGGAACGCGAGTAAATAACTCAAAAGCCCCCTCTTCGGGGGCTTTTTCTTGCCACATGGATGTACCTAGGATTTTACCTGCTCGATAGCTTGTTATGATATGTAGCGGTATTTTAAACCACCTTTTCATCCTTTCTGGAAATGCTCCTGTTCCTCCTGGGATATTGTCTTATCCATTAGGTGACAAATATGTTCATATCTATCTGTGAAACACACTCTTTCATACTTGACAGTTTTTCTTCCGTGTGTAAAATAACGGCGACTTTCCAAAGGGAGGGAGGGAGGAACATGGGGTTCAAGTACACTCTCAGAATTTTCGTCGATGAGCAGACCGCGAGGAGGGCCATTATTACTCCTGAAGTCGTTAGAAAGATGAGGAACACTGGAACGAGGATGGAGTACTCTTCAGGCGTTCTCAACGTTGAGTCCAAGGAAAACCATGATATAGATGAAGAGCTTCTGAAGGCCCTTGCCAGAGCCATAGGGAAACCCGTTGAAGCTGTCGCCGAGCTTGAAGTCAATGGAAGAGTCAAAGAAATTTTCAGAGGAAAGCTGGATCCGTTCAGACCCCTTGGAGTTTCCTCCGCGGAGGAGGTGGAAGAAGAGGAAGAGGAAGAAATGGAGGAAGATGAAGAGCTCTTTCTAGATGAAGAAGAACTGGAGGAAGAAATTTTCTACTATGACGATGACAACGAGTATTAGTATCTCCAGCGATTCCTTCTCCAACCAAACCTTCCCCACCCTATCATGTAACCTATGCCGAGTTGAACGAGCCACGCTCCTGCAACAACACCAACAAACGCCCAGAATCCCAGCTCTATAGTTCCCAGAAGTTTCAGGACTAAAGCTAATCCTATCGTGAAGGACACTAGTCCTCGTGGGAAAAACCTAACCATGGCGAATATCCCGCTTAGTCCAAATCCAATGGCTATTATCCACAGGAACGCATCCCAGAATCCAACAGGTGCCGCTCCGAAAGATCCCAGAAGTACAAAAATCCCCAGGATAATGAGAATAGTGCCAAATAGCCAGCTCACCTTATCACCTCACTCGCTGCTTTTCTGAGCCTGTTCATAACGGAGAATAAGATGCCTTTTTCCGGTAAACCTTCAACAATTATGACATCACCTTCTATTTTATCCGCTTCTCTGAGCTTTTTGAACAGTTCGTGTGCTATTGAATACTCATTTTCTAAACTTCCAAGTGTTAAAACTCTATTCTCCTTGTAATTCTCAGCGTGCTCCTTAGGGCATAGGATCACGGGATCAGAGAACCTTGAAACAATTTCTAGTATTTTCGATAAATCTTCAACCAATATCAGTTTTTTCGAGGGTGCGTAGTGACGATATTTCATTCCAGGTGAAAGGGGCCTGGCTTGGGAATATAAGCCTTTGGCTGTTTCATGGACCAAAACTTTGTGAATACTGGAGATTTGTTCTACCGTTAGGGGGCCTGGCCTAAGGAGAACAGGGGGTTCCTTGGTAACATCTATTATTGTTGATTCTAGCCCAAAGGGCGTTTCACCGCCATCTATTATCATATCCACCCTCCCCATCATTTCTTCCCTGACATGATCAAAACTCGTTGGACTTGGACGTCCTGAGATATTCGCGCTGGGAGCAGCTATTGGAACACCTGAAAGTTCTATCAGCATTTTCGCTATAGGATGTGAAGGTGTCCTAACCGCAACTGTGTTCAAACCAGCTGTTACAACATCGGAGATTTTTTCAGATCTCTCCATTATCAAGGTCAGTGGTCCTGGCCAAAGCTTCTCAATGAAGTTCCTGGCAACTTCTGGAATATCCCTAACGACATTTTTAAGCATTTTTGAGGAGCTTATATGAACTATCAGCGGGTTATCCTGAGGCCTTCCCTTCGCCTTAAAAATCTTCTCACAGGCCTTTTCGTTGTAGGCATCTGCTCCCAAACCATAAACAGTTTCTGTGGGGAATGCAACAAGTCCTCCTTTTTTGATGATCTCAGCAGCCTTTTTCAGTAAGATCGCATCTGGGTTTTCCGGGTCGACTTTTACAACCTCAGTCATTCTCTCACTCCCAAAGCCATTATAGCTCCCGAGAGAGCCATCAACCCTCCTATAACAAAAACCGTGCCATAGGAAAAAGCTCTCACCACTAAAACGGAAAGAGGGGGAAATATTATTCTGCTGAATATGTTCACCCCCTGAAAGAAGCCTTCCCATCTTCCAAGTTTTTCAGGCGCCGCTTGGAATTTCAACGTCTCTTTGGCTGGAAGCCACGTCAAAAACCCTGTTCCCACCAGTATATGTGAGAAGTAGAAGAACTTCAGATCTGGAACGGCTATCAGAAAGAAGTACCCACTCATGAGGAGAGCACCTACAAAGAACTTCCATTTCAGGGACATCTTCTCAGAAACTTTTCTGAAAACGAAGTATGAAGCTATTACGGAGCCGGAAAAGAACATCTCGAAATAGAACATTTGAAGCTGATCACCCTTGAGCACTTCTTTGAGAAAATATGAAACAATCATCCAGCTGGCGAAGTTGAAAGACAAGAAAATGAAAAGTTGTGACATGTATATGTAAAGCAAACTACTCTTATCATGAGCTTTTGAGGCTCCTTCCATCCCCGTTTTTACCCTTGGGAGAAGCGACAAGAACGCCATGACATAAACTATTGCTCCCAAGAACATCGACAAAAACAATGCTCTATACGTACCCAGTCCCTTCAGGTATGTAAAGGCGAAAAAGATCAAGAAGAATATCTTAACGCCTTCGGCTGATACTACCATCTTTCGGTAAACATCTTCTCTGATGTCAGCTGGAATTATCGCTCTCTCGTAGAGTACCTGCGACGGGAAGAACACATCAGAAAAACCCGCTGCCACTTGGGCAGTCGCAAACCACTTCATTTGATATTTGAAAGCCAAAACAAGTGGTCCTAAGGAGTAGATGAGTTTTCCTAGAATCACTCCTATCCCCGGTGGGAACCTCTCAAAGATCCTGCCAACAGTGTAGCTCAAAATCGCCTGGAGAGCGTACACTATGGTGAATATCCATCCAACTTCTGAAAGAGAGATTCCCACCTCCGACGCGTAAAGTGGAGAAATGAGTACGAAAAAGTAAAGAAATCCGGTGATTGAATTCACCAATATGTATCTGTTGTGAGCTCTCATTATTCCCTCCCGAAGAATCTATCCAACTCCGAGAACTTTATCCTGAACACAAGGGGTCTCCCATGGGGGCACGAGGTTATCCCTCTCTCTTCTATCATTTTAAGGAGCTCTAAAGAAGATGATGGATCTAACCTGTCTCCCGTTTTTACCGCGCTCTTGCAAGCCATATCAGCTAGGATCTTTTGGAGAGTTTTTCCCATGTCGGCTAGGTCAGAAAATCTAAGGGTTTCTAGGATTTCCCTGAATGACTCTTCTGCAGCGATTGCCGGAAGGACTGAAGGCAACGCTAGAAGAAGCACGTACCCCTCGTTTATCTCGAAATCGAATCCGAACTTCTTCAAAACATCCCTTTTCCCCCGAGCCACTTCCTCCAATACCCGTTCTAAATCCACTCTTATCGGCAACATAAGTCTCATAGAGCTCATTTTTCCGCTTGTAAAATCGCTCTTCAGTTTTTCATATATTAACCTCTCATGAGCTGCATGATAGTCAATTATCATCAGGGATTCATCATCCTCTGCCAATATATACCTATCTTTCAGGGTCATGAGGAATCGCCATTTGCCCTCTTGGAGAGGTTCCACTCTTGAAAAATCCCTCTCAAACCTCAAGAGTTCTAGCGGTTCTTTGAGAATCCTTGAAGGCTTCTCTGGTCTTTCATAACTGAATTTTCTTTCAATTTTCAAACTTCTCTCCCAACCCTTAGAAGCGGCCTTTTTAACGGCTTCATACACCACTCTTTCCACAAGATTTGGGTCGGAGAATTTGACTTCAAGCTTCTGTGGATGAATGTTGACATCTATCTTTTCTGGGGGCGTTTCCACAAATATCACCCCAATAGGGTGCATTCCTTTCTGAAGAGCTTCCCCATATCCTCTCTCAAAAGCCCGAGAGATCTCAGGACTGAGAACACTCCTGCCGTTGACGAATACGTACTGGCCACTTCTACTTTTTCGCCAGACTCCCGGCCTTGAGATAAGCCCCCGTATTTTCACCCAACTTGTGGAATCGTCTATCTCAAGCATTTCTCTAGCCCTTGCATCTGGCATGATCAGGGAAACGCGAGCTCTCAGATCAGATGGAGGAGCGTTGTAAACCACTGTGCCATCTTTCCTGAAGGTGAAATGGATATCTGGTCTGGAAAGAATGAATTTTTGAACAGTTTCGATGACCATTCTTCCCTCAATAGACGCGGACTTTAAGAATTTTCTCCTCGCTGGCATGTTGAAGAACAAGTCTCTAATGATGACACTTGTTCCAAGATTCGATGAAACTCTTTCAACACTGAGGACTTCTCCTCCCTCGACGACCACCTTGCTACCGAGCTTTTCTCCTTTTCTTCTGCTCACAACAGTGGCTCTGCTGACCCTAACTATGGAGGAAAGTGCCTCACCTCGGAAACCATATGTGCTTATCCTGTACAGGTCCTCCAGGGAGTGCAACTTACTGGTCGTGTGAGGTTGAATGGCAAGCAATATCTCATCTTCACTCATACCAGTTCCATCGTCGGACACCTTTATATATCCCTTTCCACCCTTTGTTATCTCTATATCCACCCTTTTTGCAAGGGCATCAAGGGCATTTTCGACCAATTCTTTAACAACCGAAAAAGCGCCGACGACAACCTCGCCGGCGGCTATCTTCCTGACAACTTCGTCTGGCAACTTCTCTATCATATTCTCATCAGGTAACCGTGAGATTGTAAGATCTTCGCCATCATTTCCTTTGTCACCTTCTCATCTTCATATTCTACCTCCAAAGCTCTGGCATCTAGATCTATCTCTACCTTCTCCACTCCGTCCATGCCAGCCAGAATTCCTCTGACCTTTTTGCCATCTTCTTCGCTTTCCATATTATCCACGGGGAAGTACCTCAGTCTCTTCAAAATCTTCACCTCCCGATCTTGAGTTTTGTTAGAACCATTCTCAAGTCCTCGGAAAGAGGAGCTTCCACTGTCAGTTTTTTTCCGGTGAGCGGATGAACGAATCCCAATTTAGTGCAGTGAAGAAACTGTCTCTTCAGACCATATCTCTTTGCGAAAATCCTGTTGAACGATTTTTCACCGTATTTGTTGTCACCAACGACATGATGCTTTATCATGGAAAAATGCCTTCTGATCTGATGCTTTCTCCCAGTTTCTATGGTCACTCTAACATAAGATACCTCGTTTCCCCTGTGAATCACCTCGTAACTGGTTACAGCCTCTTGTCCATCCAGGGGTATATCTATAACCCCACTTGGCTTTGTAGCTCCTCTAACGAGCGAAAGATACTCCTTTTTCACCAACCTCTTTTTGAAAAGTTCCGTTAAAATTCTAGCGGTGTCTTTGTCCTTGGCAACCATCAGAGCTCCTGATGTGTTCAAATCCAGTCTATGAACAAGGTGCGGTTCAAATCCCCTTTCATTTCCATAATACATCAATCCCTCTATCAACGTGGCGACATGTATATTCTTTCCAGGGTGAAGTGCAACACCTGCAGGTTTGTTCAAGATCATTATCCTGTCATCCTCGTACAATATATTCAGTGGGATTTCTTGCGGCTCAAGGTTGTTCTCTTTCCGCCTTTCAAACCTTTCAAGATCCACATAGCGTATCTCGACCACATCACCTTTTTCCAATCTGAAAGAATTCTCCCTCACCCTTTTCCCATTAACGTAAACCTTTCCCTTTCTTATGAATTTATAAACAGCAGAAAGGGGGATCCTCTGGAGATTTCTCCTCAAGAACCTATCGAGTCTCGAGTAATAATTTGATCTCCTCACCTTTGCCTTCCACATCATCTGAAAAGCACACTCACCGAGAGATTCTTTCTGATCCTCATAATCGTTTCTCCTAGTAGTGGAGCAACGCTTAACACCTCAAACTTCTCTGGAAGCGATTCTTGGTATATCGTATCCGTAACGAAAACCTTCTCTATAGGTGAATTCATTATCCTTTCTTTAGCATCCTGCGAGAGGACAGGATGCGTTGCACATGCGATCACCCTTCTTGCCCCATTTTTAAGTAAGGCTTTTGCACCTTCAACAAGAGATCTTCCGGTATCGATTATGTCATCGAAAAGGACCGCCGTCATACCTTCTATCTCACCGATTATATGCATAACTTCAGCGATGTTATCCTTTGGTCTTCTCTTGTCCAGAATTGCCAGGGGAGCTCCTATTTTCTCAGCGAACTTTCTCGCTCTCTTCACACCCCCAACGTCCGGTGAAACAACCACTACGTCCTTGTATCCCAGCGATTTTATCTTCTCAGCGAAAACGGGGAAACTCCACAGGTTGTCCACCGGTATATCGAAAAAGCCCTGTATCTGTTCAGCGTGAAGATCTATGGTTATGATCCTGTTAGCGCCAGCTACAGTTAATAGGTTTGCCACCAGCTTGGCACTTATCGGATCTCTTCCACGGGCTTTCCTGTCTTGCCTCGCGTATCCGTAATACGGCATGACTATGGCTATTCTGTTTGCTGAAGCTCTTCTAAAAGCGTCTATCATTATCAAAAGTTCCATGAAGTTGTCATTCACCGGCGGAGACGTCGGTTGGATTATGTAAACGTCATGCCCTCTAACTGTCTCCGCTATTCTTATGTTTATCTCACCATCGGCGAACCTTCCAACCTCGATTTTCCCGAGGTCTACCCCTATGTAACTGGCTATTCTCTCGGCCAAAGCTCTGTTGGAGCTTCCGGAAAATACCTTCAGCTCGCTCGCCTGGGAATACACCCATTTCCCCTCCCTCTGGAATCATATCATAACGAACCCCGCCCTTGTGTGGGCGGGGTTCGAATTTTGCCCTGAGCTATTCAGCCCAAGACCCTGACGTTGGATGCCTGTGGGCCTTTCCTACCGTCGACAACTTCGAACTCAACGCTTTGGCCCTGCTCAAGGGTTTTGAAGCCATCCATCTGGATAGCAGACCAATGGACAAATATGTCCTCCCCGTCTTCCTTGGTTATAAACCCGTACCCCTTCTTGGGGTCAAACCATTTTACAGTACCCTTCATGCTAACTCCTCCTTGCAACTTACTAGCCCCCAATGGGCCGATCCTAGAATACGCCCTTTGATATCAAAAGTCAAACACCTTTTTGAGGTAATCTAAAACGTCTTCTTCGTTTGGAGAAACAGGTGTTATATCGAACTTCTTCTCAAGAGCTCTTATGTCTTTTAAACCGTTTCCCGTTACGGCTATCACAACTACATCATCTTTTCCTACCTTTCCAATTTTCAAAAGCTTTTTCAAACCAGCATACGGTGCGGCTCCTGCGGGTTCTGCAAAAACCCCCATTTCGGAAGCCAACTCAACCTGAGCCTCTATTATCTCTTCGTCAGATACCGACACATAAAATCCACCACTGGCCTTAACATATCTACATGCTTTCACAACATCCCTCGGTTTTCCAACGGCTATGGAATCGGCTATAGTACTCGCTTCCATATCTATGGGTTCGAACGGTTCCCCTTTGTCAAATACCTTTTTAACCGCATCAGCACCCTCCGCTTGAACTCCTATTATCTTTGGGACTCTATCTATGAGTTCAACTTTGTACATGTCGTAGAATCCCTTGTATATGCCACTTATAACCGTTCCATCTCCAACACCAACAAGAACATAATCCGGAACTTCGTACCCCATCTGAACGGCTATCTCCATGGCACCCGTTTTTTTACCTTCAAGAAGATATGGGTTTATTGCACTGTTCCTGCTGTACCATCCCATCTTTTCTCCCACCTTCATCGATATGTCAAATGCCTGGTCATAGGATCCATCTATAGCTACAAGAGTTGCTCCAAAAACCTTTATTTGCACTATTTTCGGCCTAGGAGCTCTGACTGGAACAAAGATCACGGACTTCAAATGGGGTGTAGCTGCTGTTAGTCCTGAGAGGGACGAAGCGGCATTTCCAGTGGATGCGGCATATATAATTTTGTAGCCTTTTTCGGTTGCTTTGGCTATTGCCATAGCAGACGCCCTATCTTTGTATGAAGCTGTTGGATTCACCCCATCGTATTTGACTAAAAACCGATTTAACCCCAATTTCTCGGCGGTGTTTGGAAACTCGTAAAGAGGTGTTCCTCCAACTTTAAGAGGAACCTTGTAATAGTCCTTTGGAAGGGGAAGAAGCTTTTCAAACTGGAACATATCCGCTTCTGGCGAAAATTCCTCCCTGGAGACCTTTATCTCATCGTAATCGAAGATAACCTCAAGCGTCCCTTTCCTAGGTCCACACTTTGGACACGTGTATTCAACCTCGCTTGGATCGTAAACGGTTCCACAACTTATGCACCTGAGTTTGTACCTCATCTCCATTTCCCCTCCACCGGCATGACGCCACTTATTGCATTGACAGGACATCTAGTTTGACAGAGTCCACATCCAAAACATTTGTTTTCATCAACTGTGACCATTTTTGCTTCCTTATCTACCCAAATGGCCCAATATGGGCAGACCCATTCACAAATCTTGCAGAAAGTACATTTATCAAGGTCAACCTTTGGATGATCCGGTTCGTATTTGACATCCCACTCGAGTTCTGTATCTATCACTTCCTCAACAGAGCTGAATCCGTATTTTTGCAGGGCTCTAGGTAAGGAATCAACTATTCTCTTGTATATATCCTTTCCCTGTATGAGTGCAGATGACAAGAGCTGAACTGCCTTTGCTCCAGCCAGGAGGAATTCAATGACATCATCCGCCGTTGATATCCCGCCAACGCCTATAACATCTATTCCCTCAACCGCATGACTCACTTCGTAGACTATCGCTAAAGCGAGCGGTTTTATATAAGGCCCGCTCACCCAAACATATCCATCCTTCCCCCCAAAAACTATCCGTTTTCCATTGGGATCTACTTTCAACGTAGGCCCAAGAGAATTTATAGCCACAACCCCGTTTGCACCGTTATTCCTTGCGACTTTTGCAAATCCAACTCTATCTGGAATGTGAGGGCTCATCTTCATAAATATGGGCTTGTTTGTTTTCTTCCTTATCGTTGCCACTACCTCACCTATAACCGAGAGGTCTTTTCCGACGTAATGTGTTGATATCTCGAAACCATCTGCAAACTCGTCAAGCTTTGGGATGAGTTGCTCCATATCCTCCTTGGTGTATCCGACACTCACGATCAGCGGAACTTTAATCTCCTTTCTGAGTCTTGGAAGTATCTCGTTTATCCACTTTTCCGGTGGGAGTTCGCTCCACAACTCCGCATTCATGACATAACTCGTTCCCCCACCGATGCACGGTCTTGGAACCTCTGCTGCCTTCGTGGATATAGTCTTGGTGACTATTCCACCCACACCCAAGCGTTCTATGTAGAGTATCTTCTCGTCATCACCGACCAGTGGTCCGGATGCAGGCATCACGGGATTTTTAAGTTCGATCCCGGCTATACTAGTTCTCAGATCCACAACACATCCCTCCTATCGCTTTTGGTAAAGGAGTATAAAACTCAGGAGCCTAACACACAAAATTTTCACCAGCTTGATGGGAAGTATCCCGCAAAATACCTTGATAAAGCGTGAAGTATATTTGACATCTCGTCATGAGGGTATCTTCTCAAAAGAAGAGCCCTGTCCTGAGAAGCCATCGATAGGACCTCGAAAACCCCTCCGATTTCTTCCGGTACCACGATATCTCCGACCCAATCTGTGAGCATGACGGCTCCTCTGAGTCCTTCGCACATCAGCAACTCCTCTATCCTCATTTTGGAAATCTTTGAGAACAACTCCGTAGCTGCGGCGGATATGGCGAATGTAACCTTGGGATGATTTGGAAAATCCTCCTTCAGCTTAAACGATATGGAGGCGAAGTGTTCTGGTTTTGCCGATTCAACTGTGTGCCTATACTCCTCAACAACTCCCATTATCGTTTTGTAATTCTCCCCTTTCTTTCTCTCGGGGATCACCGCTCCGATGCCGACCTTTCCATTCTCCTCCAGGGTGAGGATGACATACTCCCCGTTTTCGTATCTCTCGAGATTGTAGAAAAACTTCACTGTTTCACCTCCACCTTTTCAACCACTAAGTGTGCCCCCTCAACCTTTATTATCCTTACTTTCTCTCCTTCCTCTATAACAGTAGAGTCATCCTTTGAAAACGCCCTCCACATATCGCCGTTGATTTTCACAATTCCCTTCCCAGATAGGTTGTTTATCGTTTCAACAACAACAGCTTCCTTTCCAACTATATCTTCCACGTTTATCTTTCTCGGTGATTCGGGTTTCTGAATCCTCTTAGCAATGGGCCTGGTCAAAGCCAGGAGAACAGCGGACGAGATGAGGAATATGGATAGCTGCCAGAGAAAGCCCAGCCAAACGGAAGATACTGCGGCGATGAAAGCCCCTATTCCAAACCACATGTAGAAAAAGGTCGGTGTGGTTATCTCTATGATAAAGAAGACCACCCCTATTACTATCCAGCTGATCATCTGATCACCCCCAATTCTCTATACGAGATACACCCTCTTCTCTTTTGATAGTGCATATAGGGATATCTACATTCTTGACACTTCCGTACCTATGATAAGCCACCGCCTTACAACCTCCACCACAGAGGTCCTTAAACTTGCATCTTTCACATGGAGGAGGTGTTGGAAAAACTTTCTCTCTGTCAAAGGTATGCCATATCTCACTGAAAGGTTTTTCTCTCACGTTCCCCATGTAGAATTCTCTGCTATACCTGAAATGGCCACACGGAACCACCCAGCCGTTTGCCAATATAGAGGCGTGTGTCAGGCCAGCTGTACAGAGATCTCCGGTGATATTCTCCTCAACGTAAAATGTTATTTCCCCTTCGTAAATCTTTATGAGTTTTCTGATATGCCTTATAGCTTCTATCCACTCCAGGTCACTCATATCCAACTTATCCTTGTTTAAAGCTCCTCTTCCAACTGGAACAAACCTGTCTACGTATATCTTCCTCGCTCCTAAACTTCTCGCTAGATCTATAATATCCTCGAATCTTCTCCAATTTCTCCTGTTTATCACATTTAGAATCACCGGGTCAAAACCTTCATCGATGAGAAGCTTTATACCGTTTATGGCTTTCTCAAAAGATCCCTTGCCTCTAACAAAATCGTTCGTTTCAGGATCTGGCCCGTCCAAAGAAACTCCTATCATCACCTCGGGATTCGATTCTTTCAATTTCTTCACCGTGTCTTCCTCTAGCAAAGTACCATTCGTGTTCACCATCACCCTTAAGCCAATGCTTCTGGCATACTTCAGGAGATCGTACAGATCAGGTCTGAGAAGAGGTTCTCCACCTACTATGTCCAGCGCCCATATCCCCAGGTTTTTCAAATCATCCATGAGGTCTTTTATTTCCCCTGTGGAGAGTTCAAAAGGGGCCTTTTGGCCAGCTTCGCAATAGCAATGTATACATCTTAAATTGCAAGCCAATGTTATCTCGAATTCCACAACCCGCGGCGGGTTTCTCAAAGACTGTCACCTCCCAAAAAATATTACCAGGAATTCGCCAATTTGTGTGCTCTCTCGTTTTCCAATTCCGGTATCCATCTGATCTCCCACCTTTTGAATCTTCCGAGAAGTTCTAAAACCTCCCACTTCAATTGCTTTAACTCTTTACTTTTGGTTTTCCACCTTCCATTCACTTGCTCAACAACAAGTGTTGAATCGCCATAAGCCTTCACCGCGAGAGCTCCCATCTTTCTGGCAACCTTAAGCGCTTCTATGAGAGCTAGATACTCCGCCATGTTGTTTGTCCCATTGCCAACCTCTTTTGAGATCTCCTCGACATTTCCGCAGCACTTAACAACGGCTCCTATACGCATCTTTCCCGGATTCGGTTTTGCGGAACCGTCAAAGTATATCTCCGCCATCTTTTCACAAGATTCCACTATTTCATCCCAATTCCGCAGGATTTCAAAGGCGACCTGTTTGTCAAGATCGGCGACGAGCCTCTTGAGAGTTTCCCTTGGATCCATACAGGTCACCTCAAAGATTCAGGCCTATGAAAGGGCCAACCACGGAGAAATCCCGTCCGAGAAAGACCTGGAAACCCGATAACACGGCGTTGTATTTGAAGGAATCAAAGCGGAGAGTCAAACCCACGGAGAAATTCCCTCGAGAGGTCCCCAAAAAGCCGCCAGCTTTGAACTTGTAGTCATATATCCCGAAATCCTTTTCGATGTACACAATGAAAGCTTTTGTCATATCCGTGGCGATCCCCATGTCAAAGCTCTGAGTTTTCAGAAAATCTATGTTCACAACTGGTGAAAGGCTCAAAGCGTCAAAAACCATCAGCACATCCATACTCGGAAAGACTAATATCGGCACAAGCAGAAGAAAGATTACTTTCACTCCATCACCAGTCCTTTCTCGGCGTAGAGCTTGAGTCTTGTCATAAATTCCCCCCAACCAACCGCACAGCTAAACGCCACCTCAAGGTCCTTTTCTCCCAAGACCATCACCATGTCCTCGATCTCAACCCATGTTTCACCATCAGAAGCTTCATGAAGCCTTATGGTCGTTCTAGATCGAAAACCGTCTTCGTATTCGTTCCACTGAAACTCCCACAACTTCATCGGGATAACCAACAGGGATATTCCTCTGTCGGTGACCTCTTCCCCTTCCACTATCCATCTAAAGAAAATACTCCCTCCTTCTCGTGTGTCAACCTTCATTCCAGATGTAAACCACGGATCCCATCCGTGTTCGTTGAAGATGATATTCCACATATCTTCGACACTTTTTCTAACTTTCATCACCGCTTTCACAGGAGGGACACTCATTTTCCGTAAACCGAATAGAGTTTTTTAGCATTGTCCATGAATAGCTTTTCAAAGTCTTCTGGACTCACATCAGACGATCTGAGATAGTTTAAAAGGTCTGAATAGCTTTTCAGTATTTCAATCGCCTTCTCTGGATTGTAAAACGCTATGACGCAATACTTATCCAGCGGTGGCTCTACGTAATGATACTTGGATAGAACTATCATACCCACCACCACGTTGTTTGATAGCACGTTGATGGCTCTTGAATAGAACTCGGAGGATCCTCTTTTGATCAGAGACGAAGTGGACCTAACAACCTGGCCTAGGAAATCTGATATGTCCTGAGCAACTTTCATCTGTGCTTGCCTATAGTTGTCCTCAACTCTCCCACCTTCAACGCAACTGTGAAAAACATAGAGTTCCCCTTTTGAATAGTAGTCGAGCAATTCAGGAGAAAGTGTTGCCTTGTATTCGACTTGTACACTACTTGGTACACTCACGTTGCAAAGACGTACATTTCCAAAGGTGCAGGGATCACCAGCTGGTACCATGTTTTTTCCTCCTGGATGACTGAAGTGGAAGGCATAGAACCCCAGACCTAAGGCCAATAGTATTCCCAATAACATCAGAAAATACTCCAATTTCATGGGTATATCCCCCCTTATCAAGGAAAAACGGGTTGGGAGCATCCAACCCGTTTTTCAATCGAAAAGTCCTGCTTATTTTCCTTTTTCAAGAGGAGTCTCCTTGTAAGCCTCTTTAAGCGTCTTCGTAACCTCGTCAAAAACGGCTCTCGACTGTGCTCCGTATTCTTTCGCAAGCTGTTCTATAACATTCTGCTGCTCCTGAAGATACTTGAGAGCCATAGAGGGATTGTAATACAGGATAACGTAATACTTTTGTTGGCTCTTATAGTGCATTAGATCTATGGCTCCAGTTACTCTGACTTTCGCGTGGATTTGCTGAACCATCTTGTGGACTTCCGTTACGAGCTTATCAACATTCACCTTTTGGCCTTTGTTATTTTGGCTTTGAGCAACATTGGCCAGCTCTGCTTTAGCCAGCTCGGAGAACCTGTTGACGACGGCGTTCAAATACTCTGCGACCTTTCCCATAGCATCATCTTTTGCAGCTTCGTATGAAAGCATGGATTCTCCTAGGAATGTGGGAACTGTACCGTACTCTTCGTAATTCTTCTCGATTATTTTTACGACCCCGGTGTTCACGTACTCAATTTTTGCATCTCTCGGAGCCTGAGCAACCACAACGTTTCCAACCTTTAAAGCTCTCGTTTCGTGTGGCCACAAGAAAAGAAGCGCTAATCCCAAAACCACAATGAGTGCTGTTGCTCCAACTATGATCAGCATCATGTTGTCTCCTTCGCCTTTTCTAAACCGAAACACCCTTACCACCTCCCCAAAAAAATTTACCCTGCCTTAGGCTTAGACTGAGAGAAGTGCACGAAAGTTTAAAAAGATCGCTGAATATACGAGTTTCAAGTGTAAAGTTACTGTGGAATAGTTATCCCTTCAGCATGCCCATCAAGACCAATACTTCCAACCTTCCTACCTCCTAAAGTATCCTATATTCCTTATGAAAGGAGAAGTAGAAGTGGTGCAAGAAGACGCAAGCATAACAAGCAAAGGCGAAACAACAAAAAGATCCCCCGCCACTTTGGCGGGGGATTTTTCCACTACTTCTTCGATCAATATTCTGGCACTTCGGGTACGTTATTCTTCTTCTCCTCCGGTTTCTCCACAACAAGAACTTCGGTTGTCAGGAGCATTCCAGCTATTGAAGCTGCGTTCTGGAGGGCACTTCTTGTGACCTTCGCTGGATCGATTATACCCGCATCGAACATGTTCGTGTACTCACCTTTGAGCGCATCAAACCCATAGGTTGTGTCGTCCTTTTCCAGAACCTTTTCAACTATGATTGATCCATCGTAACCAGCGTTTATGGCTATCTGTCTAATCGGAGCCTCAAGAGCTTTGTAAACTATTTGGGCACCGACTTTTTCGTCACCATCGAGCTCGTTCATAACTTTCTCAACAGCTTTTCTAAGCCTAAGGAGTGTTGAACCTCCGCCAGCGACGATTCCTTCCTCAACAGCTGCCCTGGTTGCACTCAGAGCATCTTCTATTCTGTGTTTCTTCTCCTTGAGTTCTGTCTCAGTTGCTGCTCCAACCTTTATAACGGCAACTCCGCCTGCGAGTTTTGCCATTCTTTCCTGAAGGGTTTCCTTCTCGTACTCAGAGGTTGTCTGTTCTATTTGATTCTTTATTTGCTCTATCCTCTTCTTTATGTTTTCCGGGTTCCCTTTTCCGCCGACGATTATTGTCTCATCTTTTTTCACTCTCACCATCTCGGCGTGTCCAAGATCATCAAGCTCCACTTTCTCTATGTTGAGCCCGAGCTCTTCGCTTATCACCTGTCCGCCGGTGAGTATCGCGATATCCTGGAGCATCGCCTTTCTTCTTTCACCGAAACCGGGAGCTTTGACAGCACACACCTCAAGTACTCCTTTGAGCTTGTTCAGAACAAGGGTGGCAAGTGCCTCACCTTCGGCATCCTCGGCGATTATCAGGAGAGGTTTACCCGTCCTTGCGACTTTTTCGAGAGCCGGGATGAGAGGCTTAACAGAACTGAGCTTTTTATCGGTTATGAGTATATAAGGCTCCTTGAGAACGACTTCCATTTTCTCAGTATCTGTCACAAAGTACGGTGAGATGTATCCTCTGTCGAACTGCATTCCCTCGGTGAACTCAACATATGTTTCCATTGTTTTGGAATCCTCAACGGTGATCACTCCATCTTCCCCAACCTTATCCATGGCCTCGGCGATCAGATCTCCTATGGTCGGGTCATTCGCTGATATGGCAGCAACATGCGCTATATCATCCCTTCCGCTGAGCTTTTTGGAGAGCCTCTTTATCTCCTCAACAGCTGCCTCAACGGCTTTTTCAATTCCCCTCTTTAGGAGTATCGGGTTTGCACCAGCTGCGACATTTTTGAATCCTTCTTTAACCATCGTTTGAGCAAGAACAGTAGCCGTTGTTGTACCATCACCCGCCACATCGTTGGTTTTGGAAGCAACTTCCTTGACCAGCTGTGCACCAAGATTCTCAAACTTGTCTTCAAGCTCTATCTCCTTAGCTATAGAAACACCATCGTTGGTTATAGTTGGAGAACCCCAACTCTTTTCGATCACAACATTCTTCCCTTTTGGTCCAAGGGTTATCTTGACAGCATTTGCAACCTTATCCACACCTCTTTCAAGAGCCCTTCTCGCTTCTTCATCAAACGTCAACATCTTCGCAGCCATTTCTTCCACCTCCCTCTCTTTATTCTTCTATCTTCGCGAGTATGTCCTCGGCATCAATGATGATGTACTCCTCATCATCCATTTTGACTTCCGTCCCAGAGTATTTGGAGTATATGACTCTATCTCCGGCTTTCAAATCAAGGTCCTTAACATCCTCACCTTCACCAACAGCTATAACCTCTGCCTTCATGGGTTTTTCCTTGGCACTGTCGGGAAGAACTATTCCTCCTTCTGTTTTTTCTTCCTCCTTTATGGGCTTTATCAAAACCCTGTCACCGAGTGGAACTATCTTCATGTATACTCCCCCCTTTTTGTTTTTTAGCACTCGATATACTTGACTGCTAAAAATATACACCTCGTTTGGATACATGTAAAGACTGAAAATCTGAAAATATTCCTGGTTATAGGAATTTATATGGAATTATTTGGAAAAATCGTTGAATTTCTCAAAAAACATCTGAAATGCACCAAAAAAAGAGGAGAAGCTGTTGACCTTGAAAAGATTTCCATCTACTTTCAAATCGCTCGATCCGAAGCCCTTGATCACTTGAAAATACTCAGACAGGAATCTCGAAAGCTTTTCCTCCAGTTTGCTTCTTCCAGGGATTCCTATCAATAGGATTATATCGCCCATTTCCGTCAGTTGATCGATATGCCAATGAATTTTCTTTTTCTTTTTAAGATGCCTTCTGAGCCTTCCTGTGAGGGAATTCATAGCTGATCCAACGTAGACATACAACCCTTCGGGAAGTTTCATATTTCTCGGACGGGATATATCCACGGAAGATGTGAGCTTTATAAGAATCACATAAGTTCCCCTATTCATTTTGGAGGAGTCACTCCATAGTTCTTTAAAATTTCGTCCTTATCAGATCTTTTCACCTTCTTGTACGCAGATATAAAGTCTGACACTCTGTGGCTCTTGTTATAAGCCACAGCTAACGCGAGGTAAAGCTCGTCTGACTCATATCCGTTTTCCCTCAAGCTCTCAAGGATTATCATCGCCTCTCCGAATCTTCCGATCTCTAGAAAAGAAGCGGCAAGGTTCAGCTTAGCTTCACTAAAAGAAGGATCCATTTTGAGGGCTCTTTCATATAGCTCTATAGCCTCTGAAACAAGCCCTTTCATTCTGTACAAGTTGGCAAGGTTGTTCATAACCTCTGGTAATTCTTCATCCTCGAGGATTTCTTTGTAAATGGATATAGCATCCTCTATATTACCTGACTTTGAAAGCTCCAGGGCCCTTTTTATCTGTTCATTCACCTGATCCACTTATACCAGTCCCCTTATCCACCAGATAAAATGTATCCGAATAGCTCCTGTCGAATATCTTCAAACCAACGCTCACCGTGTGAACCCTCACAGACACATCTGGAACATAGCTGAATTTCACCTTCCAAAGGTTTTTCCAACTTTGGTAGGTATCCTCATCCTCTTCTCCGCCACTCATCACGGATAGATTCTTGAGCACTTCGCCTCCCTTTCCCGTCACGAAAAGCCTAACTCCTTTGCTTCTCAAAGTGATTATGTCGTTTTTTGAGCTGTAAGCATCCGGTGGAACCAAAACATCCACTCCAAACCTATCCGTAAGCCTGGGGAGTCTATCGGTGAGAAAATCTTTACTGCTCTTATAGGAATCCACTTTTTTCGGGGTCATCTCCACCAAAGGCTTTATTCTCCCTCCATCTATCTCTGCATACAGAAATTTATCCGCGAACGGGATCTGCTCTCCGTTGAACCCCTCTATCCTCAAATTCACCTCGACATTTCCGTTCTTTCTTTTGTAGGAAACGACTTTCACGATGAAAGGTTCTCCCTCTGTCACCAAGTTCACTTCTATTCTGTGATTTTCCCAATCCGCATACATTAAGAATGGATATACATAGTCAAATCCAACTATTCCTGGAGAGGAAATCCCAACTTCTACGAGCTCCTTCATGTTTTTGAAATAGTAAACTTTCCCCTTAGAAGAGAGCAAGAACATATTTCCAAGGGGTGTGACCTCGAACGCCCGAATCCCAACTGGGAGAGGTATTATCCTCAACACCGTAAAATCATCTTTGGAGATCAGAATTATTCTCCTGTTCAGTGCGTCAAGGATCCAGAATCCGGAGTAGTTGACCTCGCAATCAACTGGTATCATGGAAATTGACAGTTTTTTCTTGTGAAATCCGTTCTCATCGATCCAGAACACGTAATACCCATCCATTCCCCACAGTTTTCCAGCTCTGTCGAACCCAGCAAGAATGGGTGACCTCATTCCACCAACGATCTTTTTGAGGGATCCGTTGTATTCGTATATGCTTCCTTTTGTGGTGCTCATGAACAGGCTCCCCCAAGGAGACGCCTCGATGGAGAGGGGATGAAATGGAAGATTGATCGTTCTCTCAAGATGGTCGTAATTGTAAACCAGCAACCTTGAATCCACCCTGTCTATGGCGTATATCTTGTCTCCCCAGATAGCCATATCTTCTACCGTGTAGAAAAACTCCACTCCTCCCTTTATCCCGGGTATCGTTACAAATCTGCTCACTCGGAGATTCTCAGGGATCTTCTTCACACCGGTCAGGAATTCCATTTCCTTCAAAGTGGATATTATCTCGGGTGTCCCCAGGGAAACCCCTATCATAGATCTCAAGTCTTTAAAAGCATCTTCAATCTTTCCAAGATCGATTTCGATTTTTGACCTCATGTAATAGAACCTCGGAAGGTCAAATGGATCCACAGGGAGCTCTAAAACCTTGTTTATCTTGTTCAAGGCATCTTCATATCTTCCCGAGAACCAATAGTCGACGATTTCTCCTAAAGCGAGTTTCGCCTTGTCTTGAGAAGTCAACCCGAATGTAAAAACCGTTAAAATTGTGAGGAAAACTATCAGCGATTTCTCTTTACGTAATCCCATATGTTGGTTTTCCTTTCCCTCCCACTTATAAGTCTTTCAACATTAGATCTGTGTCTGAGTAGAGAGAGAATTGCAAATATCAGTATTGGTATTCCCACTGTTTCTCCTTTCAAAAAGTATCCAAAAATCGCCGCGGAGAAAAGTCCTACAAGGGATGCCAATGAGACATAGTACGTTAGAGCTACAACCAAGAACCAAGCACCAAGGAAGACAAGTGCACATTGCCAACAAATCACGAACATAGCTCCCAGGGTTACAGCAACACCTTTCCCACCTTTGAAACCAAGGTATATTGGGAAGTCATGACCTATTATCGTCCCTAGGGCTGTCGCAACTGCTACTTTGATGTTTGGGTTCGTCTGATAGGCTACCAAGGTAGGTATCAATGCCTTGAGGGTATCGAAAAGCATGGACAGCCCCCCAAAAAGAGGGCCTGCCGCTCTCAAGGCGTTTGTCCCTCCAACATTTCCGCTGCCGACTTTTCTGACATCGACGCCTTTCAACTTGGGAAGTATATAGCTAAAAGGTATTGCCCCAATGAAATATCCGATAAGCCCCCACATCAAATAGTTCACCCTTACACCCCCTTCGGGGGATTTTACCATGACCTTGTACTGTGAAAAGTCTTGAGTGATAAAATAGCAATATTGGGAAAAATATATCTTTCACTATACTAGGAGGTGAGGCAATGGCGATCGACAGGCTCTTGGTGATAAATGGAGAGATCTCACTGACGTCGAAGCGTTGCTTCTCATGTGCCCATTTTTCATCTGAAAAAAAGGTGAGGAATACGGAGAGATATTGTTCAGGATATGTCATAAGGATTGAGGTCCCGGATAAAGGATTTTGCGATTTGAAAAGAAAGGATGTCACGAGCAACGACAGATGTTCACATTGGAAGCTTGATAAAAAAATCAAAGCTTTCATGAGGTGATTCATATTGGAAGTTCATCCGATAGTCATACAAAACACATCAGTTCTGTTGGCGTTCCTGTATGGATTGATAACTTTCTTTACGCCTTGTATGTTTCCACTGATTCCAATCCTACTTCCCATTTCGTACTCCAGAGGATTTAGAGGGATTGTCAGTTTTTCTCTGGGATTCGTGCTTACGTATGCCATTTTGGGGGTTATCCCGATACATATGAAGTCACCCACGCTGAAATATGTGATAGCACTTGTCCTGATCGCCATGGGCATTCTTCACATATCTGGAAAAAGTCTTAAAAGTGGAAAGATTCTGAAATTCATACTGGAAAGAGAGGAGGTATTTCCTCCTGTTCTCTTGGGAATCGGCATCGGGTGGATATGGATGGCATGTGCGACACCCATCTTGGGGAGTATAATTTCGCTGCTGTCGTTCTCCGAAAGTTATGCAAGAGGAGTCTTTCTCATGGTGACTTACTCTATTGGAATATTGTTGCCATTTCTCGTTTTTGGAAAGGTCTTAAGCAGTATTTTGGATGGCCTAAGCGAAGGGAAGAAGAGAATCATAAGGGTTCTAGGAGGGATTCTGGTCATTCTGTCAGCTGTATGGGTAATAAAGGCGTTATAATCGCCGCGAGGGGGTGAAATAGTTGAAATGGAAGATCCTAGTTTTGGTGTTTATATCGGCTCTAGCACTGGCATTTCATATTTACAGTGCCACCAGCACGGCGTTCAACCTGGCGAAAGTAGAGGAGAAAAAGCTCATATACATATTTGAGTTGAAAACGTGTCCATATTGCAGGATATTCAACTTGAAAACTCTATCCGATCCTGCGGTTCAAAAAATTTTGGATATAAATTACAGGGTTACACTAATTTATTACGATGAAAATCCAAAATTGTTTTACGAGTACGGGATAAGAGGGACACCAACTTTGTGGTTCTTTGAAACGTCGGGGAAAAAGCCGAAACCCATAACATATCTCCCTGGTTTCGTTCCTCCTGACATGTTCTTGAAAGTCTTGAGATATGTCTACGAGCTTCCGAAAGAACCTTTCAAAGAGTACTTGAAGGAGAAGGACAACTTTGTGGGGGAGAAGAAGCTTATAAGCGTGTCAGAAGGAGAAGCGGAATATGTACTCAAGAACGATCCTGAAGCTATCGAGGCGAAATCCCTGAAGGATTTCAAGAGCGAGACGAATGTGTACATAGTACACAGTGAAAAATTGGCAAAGGAATTTTTAAAGAGAGCTTACAGGGTCCTTCTTGTGAGGGATGAAAAATGAGGGTCACTTCGCTTCTGACGCTCTTAATCATACACGTGGTTGTTCTCTCGATTTCCGTCATGAGAACTCCCCACTCTCTCATATTTTATCCCGACTGGTTGGAGAATGATGCTCAGAAGCTGGCAAACGAAGTCGAAGAGCGCTGGGCGAGCGTAACCAACTTTTTTGACAATGATCCTGAGCACATCAATATCTTCTTTGGCTTTTCCGGAACATATATAAACGGCTTTGCGGATCCCGTTGGAAAGGGAATAGTCGTGATGGATTATCCCGATCCATCGAAATTTTTGAACTTCGAGAATTGGTATGCAGTTGTTTTCACACATGAGTTTACCCATATATGCCATTTGACCATGAGAAATGGATTCCCAAAGTTGTTTAACGCTGTGACAGGGGTTCCCCTGCTAGATTCTGAATACCGATCACCTTTTGTGGAATCCACGACTGTTTTCAACGAATCTCAAGTAGGATCCGGGGGGAGACTCAACAACCCTCTTTTAGACTATTTGATGTTCGCAGCGGTGAAAGGAAATTGGCTTCCTTCCCTTGTGAGGCTTTCGAACCCACCTACTGAGGATTTCTTGGGCAAAGGAATGTACTATTACATACCATCGCGGTTCTATGCGTATTTGGTCAGAAGCTATGGGGAGGAAAAGGTCAGAGAGTTCCTAAAGGATCTTTCAGGCAATATAGCTGGAATAGGAATAGATTCCACATCTAAGAAAGTCTTCGGGAAAAACCTGGAGGAGCTTTTTAAAGAATGGAGAAGTGCTGTGAAGAAATTCAGCACACCTGAAAAAACTATTTTCGAGAGAAAAAACGACATGGTTTTAGACATGGCGAAGGGGAAAAACATTTGGATAGCAGTGAGAAGGTATGGAATCCCCGTACTCTACGGACCTGGAGGGGTTGAAGTCGGCATACTCTCTGATGGAAAATTCAGTGAGAAGTTTAGAGTGTACAACTACGCGGGGAATTTAAGGGTTGATGAAGGCAAGGTGTACTACCTGGTACACATAACAAAGGGTACCTGTTGCGGCTTTCCTTACCTTGAAAACGCGATTGCAGTTTGGAACGGGGGAGAAAAGATATTAAAAGAGGGTTTAATAACCTCTTTTGATGTCAAAGATGGAAAGATTTATTGGAGTGAGTATAACCCAAAGAGAGGAGTTTCCGAGGTTCAGACACCAAACGGAAAGATTGAAGTAAAAGGTTTGGTCAGGGAAATGGTGGCCTCATCCAAACTTTTCCTACTCATATATAGAGACGGTGAGTCCAGCGTACTCTGGGCTGGTGGTGAGGAGTTGCATGACAAGCGATTCAAATACTCCCTCAAAAGGTGTAAAGGTGGTGTGTGTTTCATCGGTTTTGACAAGGAAGGAGCAGACATATACATATGGGATAAGACTTTGAAAAGACTCACGGAAGGATACGCATTTCTGGATTATCAGCTCACAGATGATGGGATACTTGTGACGAGCTTTTCAACGAAGTTTCCGGGAGTAGGTATTTACTATGTCAAAGGAAAGCCGAAGAACGTGGAGATAGAGAGAGTCAGACTATCGAATAAAAGTGTGAAAAACTATCCAGCTGAGGATGGAGCATTCTGGTATGTTCGGGAAACTCTGAAGCCTGTTGTCCACGTTCCATTGATCTTTCCCGTGAACGGAATGGCCGTACTTTCGGTGGTGCTCGGCGGAAATTCCCCGGATTACAATCTCATTTGGGCTGTAGCTCCGTCTATTTCGGAAAGAGGATTTGACATAAACGGTTTCCTGAATTTTGAAATGGGAAATCTTCAGTTGAGTGGCTACAAGCTCATGAAATGGGGAAAAATTGTCGGCAGATTGAATTTGATCAGAGAAAGATTGGATAGTGATTTCTTGATTTTTGGGGGAATCTTTGGAGGATATGCAGATGGGTACACTGGGGGAATTTATACACAGGTTAGGAAAGGGTTTTTCTACGGAGAAGCATCAGTCGGTTGTGAAATGACCTCAATGAATGTAGATTTGTCAGCTGAACTTGACCTGGACTATTTTAAAGTTCGTGCGGAAGTTTCATATCCACCCTCTGGAAAACTCAGCTTGAGTTTTCCAGTGCGAGAGCTCGATATCGGTACACTGGATCCATACTTTCACATATCGCACATCTTTTCAACTGTGTCATTGGGATACGGAAAATATCCCTACTTGGAGATGTTCGCCGGTGCAGAAATCGGAGATCTTGTAACATATTCAAGGAGTTTTCCAAAAGTTGGTGTGAGAATTTCAGAAAAGAATCTCAAATTTCTCGTGGATTTCGGAATATAGGAGGGAACGACGATGAGATGGCTTGAGGTCTATGAAAAGCTGGTGAACACGGATACGGGATTCGAACTATCGGACGATGAGAAGTTAGACGCGACGGAATTTATAGCGGATATCCTGAAAGACATGGATTTTAACGTGACTAGAGGAAGAGCTTCCCACATAGCCACCATGGGAAGCCCTCCTTACGTGGCTCTAATAGGACACCTGGACACTGTTTTCAAAAGGGATGAACCATCCAAAAGGCCTTTCAGAATGGAAGGGGATGTGGTGAAAGGGCCTGGTGTAGCAGATATGAAAGGTGGGATCGTTGTTCTTCTGGAATCGTTGAGACGGTATTTAATGGAGAGAAAGGAATCCTCTTTGGCCGTAGTTCTGAACGTCGATGAGGAAGTCGGCTCTCCAAATGGAAGAATCGACCATTATGAGGTTGCCAAGAACAGCTTCTTCTGTCTCTCGTTTGAAACTGGTCGTAAGAATGAAGCGGTGGTTTTAGAGAGGAAAGGGATAGCATCCCTTGAGGTCACCGTGGTTGGAAGAAGCGGTCATGCCTCTCTTCCCGAAAGCGGTGCAAATGCCCTTGTAGAAGCAGCGGATAAGATCCTTAAAATTTGGCAGCTTTCCAGGGGGGATTTGACTGTTACACCGACTGTTTTTAACTCCGGGTTCAAGATAAACGTCATACCTGATAAAGCCAATGCCATGTTTGACGTTAGATACAAAGATCTCGATCAGATCAGAGAACTGCGACTCAAGCTTGAAGACATATTCCACGGCAAACTCGTCCCAGAGGCCAAAGTATCGTACTCACTGGAAGTGAAGAGACCACCTATGAGGAAAATGGAAAAGGCCGAAGAAGTTTTTGCTCTTGCCAAAAGCCATTTGAATCTGGACATAAAAGGTCTTTCTGTATCAGGAGGTGGGGATGCGGCATTTTACACGGAGAAAGGGGTACCCGCTATAGACGGGCTCGGGATAGTAGGAAGGTGGATACATTCTCCTGACGAAGAAGCATATCTCTCGACATTTGAAGGCAGAGTGAGGCTAGCCATGGAGTTGATCAGAATTCTTGAGGATATGAAATAAAGCCCTTACAATTTCTAGATCATGGGGAAATGTTATCTTTATATTCATTGGTTCTCCTTCAACCCAACACACCTTTCCTCCATTTCTCAGGACAAGTGTGGAGTCATCAGTCACACTTTGTGATATCTCGTAGGCATCCTTTATAACCTTCAGAGTGAAACCTTGAGGAGTTTGAATGGCTTTCAAATTGTCTCTATTCGGGACGTCTACAACGCTTCCATTTTTCACAAAGGCCACGGTATCCCTGAGGGGAACAGCAGGAACAACTGCGTCACAACTTTTGACACCTTCTGATACTCTTCTAAAAAGGTTGCAAGTTGCAAACGGACGTGCTGCATCATGAATCAGCACCACATCCTTATCCAGACCATCCACACATTTAACCCCTATTTCGCTACTTTCCTTTCTGCTCCTTCCACCGAGGACTACTTTTGAAATCTTTGGGTACTTTCTCGAAAGCTCGTCGGCCATTTCCAAAAGTTCGCTTGATAGAACCAAAACGATATCATCCACGACATCACATTTTTGTGAAGTCAGCAAAGACCACTCGAGGATAACCCGACCTTCCACATCTTCCAGGAGTTTAGGCCTTCCGAACCTTTCACTCTTCCCCGCTGCTAGTAAAACCAGATGTGTCAACTTTTTTCCCCCTTTAAGAGATTGTAAACCTTCAGTTTAATGCATACTCCGCACAAGCTGCATCTTCCCCAACGACAATCCTCGGTCGTCTCACCTCGAACGGCCCTTCTGTATTCATTCGCCAGGAATTCCCTGTCAATACCTAGATAGATGTGATCCCATGGAAAATCCTCTTCAAATTCAAAAGGCCCCTTGTAACGCATTGGGTCGATTCCAACCTTTTCGAATGCCTTCATCCACCTTTCATATGAAAACATTTCTTTCCATTCGTCGAAGATTTCCCCCATGCTGTTTACGGTCTCTATAACGTCGAAGATTTCTCTTCCCCCTCTTGAAAGGATTCCCTCCACGAAGCTCATTCTCGGATCGTGAAAATCAACTTTTGCAAATTTCCTGGCCTTTTTGAGAATTCTCTGCCTCTCATAAGCTTCATCCGGGGTTATCTGCTCTGAAAATTGAAATGGGGTGTGAGGTTTAGGGACGAACACGGAAACAGATGCTCTTAAATCTTTAAACCCCAGCTCTTTTATTCTCTTTATCAGGTCCACAATTGCCCAGAGGTCTTCCTCGGTTTCCGTGGGAAGTCCTATCATGAAATAGAGCTTCACTCTACGCCATCCTACATTCAGGGCTGCCTGGACGGTGGAAAATATATCCTCTTCTGTGATGTTTTTGTTTATCACATTTCTCAACCTGTCAGTACCAGCTTCAGGAGCAAAAGTCAAGCCGGTTTTTCTGATGCCAGCTATTTCGGAGGCGACTTTCACCCCAAAGCTATCAACTCTTGTCGATGGTAATGAAAGAGCGACTTTTCTCCTTGAAAGTTTCTTCATGAGCTTTTCCACGAGTTCATCTATGCCGGTGTAGTCCATCGTGGAGAGGGATAAAAGGGATAACTCCTCATATCCAGTCGCGTCCAGTATTTTCTCAGCCCATTGAACGATCTTGGAAGGATTTCTCTCCCTGACGGGTCTGTAATGCATTCCGGCGTGACAAAATCTGCAACCCCTAGTACATCCCCTCATGAGCTCTAAAACGGCTCTATCATGAACAGCCTCAAGAAGTGGCACCACTTGGTTAATGGGTGGTGGAAAGTTATCCAGATCCTTTACGATCCTCTTTCTAACGACCTTCTGAACTTCCTTGAGTTTTGGAACAATCTTCCTTCCAACTTGTCTGTAGAAAGTGGGAACGTAAACTCCTTCTATCTTCGCCAGTTCTTTCAATCTTTCACATCTATGCATCCCACGTGTCTTGTAAACAACTTCAGCTATTTCGATGACGGCTTCCTCACCATCTCCCACGAGGATAGCATCAAAAGCAGGAGATATAGGCTCTATATATCCGCTTAGTGGTCCTCCAGCCAAAACAATGGGATCCCCGTCAGATCTGTCCTCGGTCCTAATCGGAATCTCTGATAGTCTTAGTATCTCCAAAACATTCGTGTACGACAGTTCGTATTCCAAAGAAATTCCCAATATGTCCATTTTCTTCACTGGAGTTTTAGATTCCAGTGTAAAAAGAGGAATGGAATGCTCTCTCATCTCTTTCATCATATCAATCCATGGCATGTAGGCTCTCTCTGCCCAAACGAAATCCAAGGAGTTCAGTATATGATAGATTATCTCGAGGCCATGGTTAGACATCCCTATTTCATAAACATCCGGGAAGATCAGCGCAACTCGCAGTAACCCTTCTCCGTCTTTCACAACGGAGTTCAGTTCTCCTCCAGTATATCGAGCAGGTTTCCGCACAAACGGAAGCACTTTCACCAAAAATTCTCCGACGTTCATCAGAACCGGATGATAACACATCAGAATTTTATAGCCGATAGGGCTCTTATCATCTTCATATAATCGTCGCAAAGCGATTTCTTTATGTCGTACTCGGTGCTGAGAGTTTTCTCCGTTGCAAGCATTATTTCAATGTCTTCGGGATTTTCCAGAATTCCCGGGTACTTTGGTAGGTACTTCCTGAAATACCTGGAAGATTTCTTTCCAACAGCCACAAACGGAACTCCATAATACGAAGCTATCAGGGCTGGGTGAAACCTTTCGCTTATAACAACCGAAGATGAAGCTATGCTCTCTATTGCTAAGCCAAACATCAAACTTTCCGATTCCGAATTCACAAACTTCAGATCACCCGGATCAGCTAGGAGAAAAACAGGATCCAATCCAAGTTTTCTGAGAAACTCGGTTATCTCTCGCCAGTTTCTTTTGCTCTTTGGGACAACTATAGCCCTTCTCGTCCTATCCTTCATATCGAATTCTTTAAGATATCCTACAGCTAGGTCGCAACCTGGCCTTACGTTCTTCGCTATTCTCTTCAGGTACCTTTCGGATACCACATCTCTTGGGAAAAATATTACTTTTTTAGATCTTGCTATAAACCTCATGAGGCACTTCGAGATGCCTCTTTTGATGGGTCCAAAGCTGTTCCCGAGAAACACCACCTTTTTTCTAAGGACTATTCCCAGAACGGCTATAGATGAGTAGTAAACAAAACTCTTCAAGCTGGTTTCATCCTGAAGAATTCCTCCACCGCCGAAGAAAATCGCATCAGATTTCAAAATCCCCTTGATGATCCTAAACATGTCGAGCTTTTCCAGGGCACGAAACTGACTTTTGTCCTCGAGTCGCGGATAGATAACTTCCATCTTTTTGAACCCCAGCTCTCTGAGAATAGACATGGTTTCTTCCATCAGAATTTCGTCTCCAAAATTCCCATGCCCGTAGTATCCAACTATCAAAGCGCCTTTCAGGATCCACACCTCCTACCGTAGAATGATAACACCGGGGGGATGAAATTGATAAAAAAGCTCACGGAAAATGTCATCGTCGTCGGCGAGGGAGGATCATCGAATGTAACCATAATTGCCGGAAGGAACTGCCTGATAATCGTTGACACATCACTCTTTCCAGAGAAGGCACTCAAAATAAGGAAATTCGCGCAGGAAATCTTTGGGAAGCCCATAGGACTTGTTGTAAACACACACTATCATCCAGATCACACATTTGGGAATTCCGCGTTTGAAGATGTGAACATCATTTCCTCTCAAATGACCAAAGAGTTTATGGAGAAGATGGATATGAACTATATAGAAGGAGTTTGGGGGAAAGGGAGAGCTGATAGGAACCATATATCCTTACCGTCGAAAACCTTTGAAAAGAAGTTGTCTTTGAACGAATGTGGTGTGAAGATGAAACTTTATGTTCTCGGTGGACATACACCGGATTCCTCCGTTGTCTTCCTCGAAAAACTTGGAATGGTGATAGCAGGAGATTTGATACTCAACGGATATCATCTGGAAATAACCGCTGACAGCAACATAAAGAATTGGAAAAATGCCTTAAGCACCATTCGAGATCTCTCCCCATTGTTTGTGATACCCGGTCACGGGGAGGTGGGAGGTGTGGAACAGATAAAAGCAACAAAGGACTATTTGATGAGAATAGAAGCTTTCATTGAAGGGAGAATCTCAAAAGAGGAGCTCCTGAGCGACGAGAACTTCTCAAGTAGAGAATTCCCAGAACTCTTTGTTTACTCTGTGGAGAATGCTTTTAGAAGCCTTGTTCAACCTTGAAATACGCGCTGGTATCTTTTAGAACTTTTAGCTTCAAGATGTTTATGTCCACATACTCTCCATCTTCACCTAAAAACCTGATTTTCTCCAGATAATGACTTTTTTCCTTCACAAAAGCCACCACGCGAATGGGTTCTATTCGCAGTCTTCTTATTATGAACCTCATCACTTGAGTGTATTCGAAGTTGTACATAACCACTCCATCTTTTTTTGTAAGCATCACATCGAAAAGAGGTTCTTTCAAAGAATCGAGTATATCTTTCACGATGTTCACCATGTACTCCCTGGGAAGATCCACGATGTCTATCGTGTACTTTCCGTTGAAGCCGGAATAAAGTCTTCCAGATTCCGAGAAGTATATGAATTCAACCCCGGAAAAAACGTCAGGTTTCTCGAGCTTGAAGTAGTAATCTGACATGTTTCTCACAATCATCATGAATCTCGTTGCGGGTTCTGGTTCAATCCAATTGCCACTCTCATCCTTCAGGTGAAAGACCAGTTCTATCTCAGTGAGGAAATCTCTATTTCCAGCCATACTGACGAAGAAGTCAATCAAAGGGTCTGCTAGTGATGTGGTTAAAAGTGCCACGATAAGCAAAGCAAGGATGAACTCACTGAACCGCATAGAATCTCTCCTTAGGACTGACTATCTCCGTGATTCTCACACCGAAGTTCTCATCTATAACCACCACTTCTCCCCTAGCTATCAGTTTACCGTTAACCAGAATATCGACCGGTTCTCCCGTGAGCTTATCCAATTCTATGAGGGATCCAACGGAAAGCTCCAAAATCTGCTTCAGGGTCATCCGGGTTCTTCCAAGCTCGACGGTTATCGTCAGGGGAACGTCGAATAAGAGTGCCAATTTGTCGGGTGAAACAGCCGCCTGTTGAGGTTGCTCTGGTGAGAGCGGTTGAAATTGCGCAGGTTCCGCCTTAACCGGTTGCTGGGAAGGCGTCAAGGGCACGGCTTGTGCAGAAGCTGATGCGGTGGGCTGAGGCTGAGCAGGGGGCTGGGGCTTTTCCTCCTCTTTTTCTTCCTCCTTTCGTAGTTTCATGAACATGTCGTACATCTGCTTGACGAACTTACTGCTCATAATCTGAATGAACTTCGACGACGGCAACCCCTCAATATTAAGGTCGAACGAAACCTTGACTGTTGGGGTACTTGGATCAGTTTCCATTGATGGAAATGAAACATTAGGATCATCGAAGTTCATCACTTCAACCTTCGGAGGTGTGAGATCCACTCTCGTCTTGAAGAAATCACTCATAGCCGTTGCAGCGGCGCCCATCATCTGATTCATCGCTTCAGAAACCGCGCTGAGCTTTATTTCATCGATTTCCTCACCGGCTCCTTCACCAGTCCCCCCCATCATTATATCGGCTATTTTGGAAACCACATCTTTCTGGAGAACAAGAACATTCAACCCCTTCAGCCCTTCAACAAATTCTATGATGACAACCACTTTTTCCCCGCTGAATTCTTTATTGACTTCCTCGTGTTTGATTTCTTCGACAACTGGGGTTGTTATCTTGACCTCTCTGCCCAATATCGTTGAAAGTGCCGTTGAAGCGGCACCCATGGAGATGTTTCCTACCTCTCCTATCATATCCTTTTCTATGTCTGTCAAGCTTCCTCCGCCTCTGAAAGTCTCGCTTTCCTTTTCTTCTCCTAAGCCTTTCAAAAGGGCATCGAGCTCATCCTGAGAGAGAAACTGATCGGACATCATTTCACCTCCGTATCTTCCATATCGACTGATTCCTTAAGGACCTCAGATATCTTGACTGCGTAGTTTCCTCTGAATGTACCGGGAATGCCTCGAAACTTATCCTTTCCATTAACCCTAACCAGAATCGGATCGTTGTGATGAGTGGGGAGTCTTATAACGTCCCCAACATTCAACATGAGTATCTCGCCTAGGTTTGAAACGGTCTCACCGAGAACAGCTGAAACGTTCATCAAAGCTCTCGAAATGTTTTTCTTGAGCCTTTCTTCATCCTCTCTTGTGGATTTTGGACCGGCTGTTGTGAACCAGAGTCTCGCCGAGAGCTTCTCCGCGAACGGCTCTATAACGGATGAAGGCCAGCATATGTTCAAGAACCCCTCAGTCTTAGCTACAGACATGTAGAGAGTAACCAAGACAACCATTTCACTCGGTGGTGCAACCTGAACAAACTGTGGATTTGACTCTATATTTTCGATGGTTGGAACAAACGCCTGTATGTCTTCCCAGGCTTGTGCCAAATGAGTCAATATGTTTATGACTTCCTTTCGCATTATTGATGCTTCCACATCTGTTGGACTTCTGTTACTTATAGGCACCCCTGGTCCTCCGAGTATTAGATCCAAAATGGTGTAGAATATCTCGAGCCCCATCTCCATTACGGCACTCCCCAGGAGACCTTTTGCTGAAAAGATTGTTATGAACGACGGATTTGGAAGGGATCTGGTGAATTCCTCGTATGTTATCTGATCAACGCTGGCAAGGGAGACGTTGACGAAACTCCTGACTCTACCCGAGAGATAGGTTGAAGCAGTCCGAGCGAAGTTTTCATGTATCATCTCAAATGTCCTCAGCTGCTCTTTAGAAAACTTACTCGGACGTTTGAAGTCGTAAGGCTTTACATTTCTCTCTTCTTCTTTTATCTCCTCTATGTTGACTTCTCCAGTGGAAAGGGATTGCAGAAGTTTGTCTATCTCTTCTTGACTGAGTACATCGGACATGGGGAATCCCCCCTTTCACTCTGTAGAAGCGAACGCCTTTATGTAGAGGTAGACTTCAATCACTCCATCGTTACCAGAACAACCCGTGATGAGTTCAACTGCTTCTTTTATCTGATTTTTCAGGAGTTCCAATCCAGCCGGTGTAGCCAGCTCTGCCTTGGTTTTACTTATGAATATCTTCATCAAAGCATCCATTATAAGTGGCTTGTCGTCCGCTATAGCGGCCCTGCACGCATCACTTCCAACTTTGAAAACCAGTGAGTCAACAACTGCGACATCACGTGCGCCTTTCAGAACGAAGGTTTGATTAGAACCAGCTCCTATGAGAACAGCCGTTATTGGTATCCTCTGCTTCACGGTCTCTGTTTTTTGAGATTGTGCAGTTTTCTCAGCTTTGTTGCTTCCTAAAACCATAGGACCAGCTAAATACAACACAAGAAAAGCCATTATCATGGATATAAAAGCGGTCATCATCATTGATTTCATGCCACCCTTTTTTTTGCCTCCGTCCTTTCCAGGTTGGACTTCTTCTTCTCCTGGCATGTTCATCCCTCCTCACATGGTCTGTCTCTTTATAAGTATATCAATTCTTCGATAGCTTCTTCTGAGCTGCTGAAGCCTTTTCAAAAACTCGTTGTCAAGCTCTGTTAATTTCTTGACCGCTTGATTATAAGTCAGCTCCCCTGATTTGACCTTTTCCTCCACGAGCTTCTTCTCGATATCTATTTCCGATTTCAATCGTTCTATATCCTTTTTTATGGCCTTATCTCCAACACCTATGGGTACAAATCTGTCGGGGTTGTAATAGAAATCTATGTCAAACCTCCCGGATCTTATATCAGCCAACCTCTCTACCTCTCGCCTTTTTCTCAGCTCCACTGCGAAAAACCTCGCGACTGATGCAGCCCTAGCGGCTCCCAGATGCCAGTTTGACGGATAGAGCGATGTAGGTGGAAGTGGCTGGTCATCCGTGTATCCAAATATATCAAGGACGTTTGAAGTATGCTCTATAATTATAACCCCTATCTTTGCCAAAAGTTCTTTAGCTTGAGCAGTCAGCCTGGCTCTTCCTGGCTCGAAGAACATCATATCTTTGAGGATTATCAACGTTCCTTCTTTCTTCTCCTGAATGGTTATCTTTCCTTTATATCTAGGATCAGCCATTAATTTCACTATTTCCTGTTCTATCCCCTTCCGGGCTTCTATCAAAGGCTGCTCTTTTATGGATTTTCCTCCCATCAGGACGCTGGGAGGCTTTCCGCCAAATGCAAATCTTATACCGGTGGCTACTTGCTGAAATTTTCCAGGGCTGATGGTACTCATGGATATCATCGCCACAAAAAAAGTGAGAAGCAATGTCACCATATCTCCGTATGTGGTCATCCAAGCGGGAGCTCCCGCCTTACATTCTGGACACTTCTTCTCTCCCTCTGCCATCAGGCGGTCGCCTCCTGAGCTTCTCTTTCATAAACCCTTCTCTCTTTCTCCGGTAGATATGATTTGAGTTTTTCCTCCAGTATTCTCGGGTTTTCTCCAGCCTGTATGGACAGAACCCCTTCCAATATCATTCTCTTCAGCTGGAGAATCTTCATCGTTCTTCTGTTGATCTTCTCAGCCATAGGAAGGTAAAAAACGTTCGCGAGTATCGACCCGTAAAGTGTTGTTATCAAAGCCACAGCCATAGATGGTCCCAACGTTGAGGGATTGTTTAAAGACTTCAACATTTGAATGAGCCCTATGAGTGTTCCTATCATTCCGAAAGCTGGTGCATAGGCTCCGCCAGCTTCAAGAACTGCTCTTTGCATGCTCAAATCCTGTTCGAAAAGATCCATTTCCGTGTACAACATTCCTTTCAAAACCTCTGGATCCGTTCCATCTATCACGAGCTGCATCGCCTTTTTCAGAAACGGATCTCCTATTTCCTCAAGGTTCTCTTCGAGAGAGAGAAGACCTTCACGTCTGGCCTTCTCGGAAAACGACACGAGAGTTCTTATCATACCTATGAAATCCAACTTCGGTTCCTTGATCGTGGACATGGTTATTTGCACGATCTTGAAACCGTATTCTCTAGGTTGGGACGCTATAGTCGACGCAAGAGATCCAATGACCGTTATGAACAACGATGGAATATCTATAAAAGCCGCAAAATCTCCCCCTCCAGATGCTATACCGAGAAATATAGCTGACAGCGCTAGTCCCACACCTGCCAGCGTGGCGATATCCATTCAGATCACCTCTTTTCAAAAGCCTGGTAGATCTTTCTTTTATAATCTATAACTTCTCTTATGACGTTTTCAACGCTCTCTTTGACTATGTACTTATCACCGTTCGTCAGAAGTATAGTGGTGTCGGGTTTCGCCTCGACCAACTCTATATGGTCCGCATTAAGCACAAATCTGTCCCCATTAAGCCTGGTGAGCCATATCACAGCTCACCACCTCCCATCAACTCACCTACATCACCTCTTCAAATTGACAAGCTCGTTCAGTATCTGATCGGTTGTTGTTATGACCCTAGCATTGGCTTGAAAACCCCTCTGAGCTACTATCATCTTGGTGAATTCCTCAGCCAAATCCACGTTACTCATTTCGAGGGCCCCAGATACTATACTCCCTCTTCCTCCCGTGTTAGCTTCTCCTACCATTGGAGAGCCACTATTGGCACTGTTAACAAACAGGGAACCGCCGACATCCGTGAGCCCAGCCGGGTTGTTGAACGTGGCGAGGGCTATCTTTGCGATGAGGTCAGTCCTTCCGTTTGAGAACACCCCAACTATATCTCCATCGTCGTTTATGTTGAAAGACTCTAAACTACCTGTAGAATACCCATCTTGGAACTTCGTTGCCGCCGAAAATTCTCCTGCAAACTGTGAAACACCGTTGAGGTTCAGAGCAATTGACACAACATCATCGCCGTTGTCCTTAGCACTGAAACTGATCTTTTTCGCTCCATTTCCCCAATCTATATCAGACACCTTTCCACCCTTTATGTTTCCATAGGCATCTATTTTACCCGTCTTGTCGAAGTTGATCACTCCACCTATTGAACCATTTAAGCTGTTTCCATCTTTGTCCAAATAAGACACACTTTCACCGGTTGGAAGATATGCCCTCCAAATCCAGACATTCCTGTGATTTTCATCTAAATTTCCCAATCTAACAAACTCCAAGTAAAGCTGATAGGGTTTCCCGAGGCTGTCGTAAACGGTGGTGGCTGTAACATACTTTGGAGTTGTGTAATCTGGAACTATGAAGTTCGTTGGATCATCAGCTTCATAGAATTTCGGTGATCCTGTTCTCGATACAACCAGATCTGCACCGTCAGATACCTCGTATTTGTCCCCATAATACTGATAAACTTCCACATCGTAGCTTCCGTCATCGACCGGAGCGCTTATGTTTATCGTGTTAGAGTTGTCGACTTTCACCGTCGTTGAGTACACCTCTTCTCCTGTAGCAGGATCCTTGAGTAGCACTTTGTAATACCCGTTGAAGTTGTACGCCGGATCGGTCACTGTTCCGCTTCCACCAGTCATTGTGACGGTTAGAGGGCTAGTCGTGGCTTTGCCATCACCTATGGAGATAACCTTCCAACTGTACGTCACCCCACTTTTAATTCCATCATCGTTCACGGTTATCGTGTTCCCATCGACAGAAGCTCGGGTGTAGATGACTGTTCCATCGTCACCTTTCAACGCCACAAGGTAATCTCCATAGTAAGAGTTTGCGAGATTCAAAGTCAATGTCCCATCGGTAGTTGCACTACTCGAACCGGTCTCAACTGGGGCATTTACACCCGCGTCCTTTACATTGCCGAATTTATCCATCTTCAATACTCCAGCGGCGTCGGGGGAACCATCACCATCTTGGTCAACATAGTAAACATACCTCTGAACCTCGGAAAATGGGTCATTTGGGTTCGATGAAATCTCAGCTCCCCTTGAGAACCAGACGTGAACGTCGTGAGGATTTGAGGAATTATCCTTCAACGTTATATCAAAAGAACTAAAGCCAACGTTGGAATTCAAGTTTCCACTCAGATCCATTTTAGTCGTTTCCTTTGCGGGCATCGTCAGACCAAACGGAATCTTTATACTTTCTACAGGTTTGTTACTGTCCACTATCCTGGTACCGCTTTCTTTGTCGAGCTCTGACATCCATCCCATGACTTTTAATCCAGATGATAGCTGCACCAGGGAACCATCGGTATCCACATCAAAATTTCCTGCTCTGGTGAAGTAGTTTCTCTTCCCATCGGACAGAATGAAAAAACCAGCCCCCTTGATGGCCAAGTCGGTCTTCTTCCCGGTATTCTGAAAGGCCCCCTGAGTCATTATCCTATCGATCGTGGCTATTTTTGACCCAAGACCTATTTGAATCGCATTCGTTCCACCGATGCCTCCTCTCGGAGACATCGCTATTTTCAGGAGCTGAGAGAGTGTGTTTTCAAAGGTCACCCTCGATGCTTTGAATCCCGTTGTGTTCACGTTGGATATGTTATTACCGACAACGTCCATAGCCATTTGGAAATTCTTCAACCCCGATACGCCGCTGTACATGGACCTCATCATGATTGACCCACCTCCTCGGATATCTCAACTATTGAATCCACTGGGTATCTCTGCCCATTCACAAGTATGTATATCTTTCCATCCATGAACTGAACGGCTTTCACACTTCCCTGTTCTAACCCTCCTATTTCTTCTTGACTTCCATCTGGATTCACCTTATAGACGGAATAGAAGTAGGTTCCATTCGGCATGGAAGTTCCATCGGTGCTTTTTCCATTCCAGATCCATGAATGTAGGCCTGCACTCGCCTCTCCTAAATCTTCGAAGTACACCTGTTTACCACTAGAATCCGTTATCTTCACATATATATGAGCAGGCTTGTCGAGCTTGAAATATATTGGATCTGCTTTTCCATCGTTGAGGTCCAAGTTGTTTGAACGAACAACTACATCTTTTCCGACCATCGAGGCCGCTTGAGCTTTTTGCATAGCAAGGGATGAATTCACGAAGTCCGTTACAGACTTTGTCATGTTTGAGATCTGCTCCAGTGATGTCAACTGGGTGAGCTGAGCTATCAGGTCTTTGTTATCCAAAGGCTCCAACGGATTTTGATTCTTCAGCTCCGTCACCAGGAGCATCAAAAATGCTTGCTTGTCTATCTTCTTCTTGTTCGTTCTCGATCTGATGGCATCTAAGGTGCTTAAATACATAGATGAAAGGTCATTGTTGACCATCATTTATCTTCACCTTCCTCCCTCTTTCTTCTCCTTCCATTCTCATGTTTCTCTCTCTGCCCTTCGTTTTCCTGGTGTTCGGGTAGATTCTCCTCCCTTTCCTGCTTCTCGAACTTTACATCGACTTTTCCCACATCAAACCCATCAATTGTCAATCTGTGGACTAACGTATCAATTTTCCTCTCAACGATCTCCTTGGCTTTTTGGCTTGTGACTCTGAAGACTATCGCGACACTCTTATCCTCTTTGGATATCTCGACTACCAGTTTTCCCAGGTTAGGAGGCTCAAGATCTATCTTAGCCCTCTCTATGAGTCTCGGCTCATTCTTCTTTAACTCCAGAATCCTAGAAATCCTGTCAATAATCTCCTCAACTCTGACTCTTTCATTTCCGAGTGAACTGTTCGTCTTTTGAGTGTTCTCAGATTTTCCAAGGGATTTTGAAAACTTCAGAATATTCAACTCTTCTTTCACCTCTTGAATTCTCTTGAAAATCTCTCGAAACTCCATGTCGTTTCGCTTGTAATCCTTGTAAGTTTCCCTTGCTTTTTTTGAAATATCTATCTCAATCTTCACGTTTTCCACCTTCATCTTTTTCTTGCCATCGGGATGAAAATCTATCTCTTTCTCAGAAAGCTTTCGGAGATTATCCGCAACTCTTCGATTTTCCTTAGTCTTTCCCATGAACTCTTCAAGTTTGATTTGACCTTTCACCAGCCCAGCATCTCCAGTGTTCGCTACATCTCCACTGATATGTAGATATCCAAACGGCGAAGCTTTGAAAAATCGTCCTTCAGGTTTGCCGGTATTCACCGAGTTCGAATGTTTCGAGGAACCCGTTTTAAGGTCCTCCTTGGGGATTCTTACGTTTTCTGATATCCCCTTGATCAAATCAACCCTTTCAGCTCTTTTAGCGTGCGACCCAAGTTGATTTGAAGATTTTAACTTTTGAGTCTCTCTTCTATGATCAACTTGCTTTAAGACACTGGTATTCGAAAAACCTTCAAGATCGTGATTTGTTGCCTGCTTTGGAACAAATGTGGCTTTTTCACTTCCTACTTCAGTGCCGGTATCCATTTTCATATGTGAACTGGACTCCTTCTCATCAATTCTTTTTTCAAAAGCTATTTTTTTGGAAACTAGGTGTCCCATATGATTTCCAGCTCTCGATGAAGTCTTGGGATTTAGAACAACCTCAGAAGGTTTTTGAGGATGTACTTTCTTAAAGGTTCCGTGTTCTTCCACTTCAAGGAATTTTCCAAAATGGTGAGCATTCGAGGTCACCGCAGGGTTTGACGGTAAACCCTCCACCGATTTTGATTTCGTATCTTTTAGCATCTTTTCAACTTTTTTCTTTTGCCGCTTTGCGGTTTCTCGACCTTCATGAATTCCCAGATTCTCGGATTTTGCCTTTCGGCTGGCAAGTTGGGGTTCCTCTGAGCTTTTGATATTTCCAGGATCTGATTGATTCTGTACTACAAAGCTGTTTGAGCTCGTTGAAGGAGATCTAGTCTGTTCTGAGTCAACCTCAAGGCGCCTCTTCTCCGCCGTCTTCAATTTTTCGGCATCTGAGAAACTCTGCCCCTTGATACCAAGCTCACTATCCTTGATTTTTGAGATATGGTATTTTTCTCGTTTCAGCCCATGGACAGCTCCCTCTTCAACCTTCTGAGAGTTCTGGGATTTCAAATATTTTTTCCTTTCCTGCTTATTCAAGCTTTCGATCGATAATTTTTCACTGCTCTTCGGTTGTTCTGAGCGATTCTGACTCGTGCGAATCTTTAAGTGCTCGGTTTTCACCTCCTGGCTAGCGAGTTGAGGCTTCTTTCGAAGTTGTGAAGTGTTCAGATTCTTTTTATTTGTGACGTTATCGGCTTCTTCTTGACGTTTTTTCGAACCTGAAAGTTTCTTCGATCTTTTTTGATCTCCTTGAGAATCCCCTGCATCTTTTTTTGAGCCCTCAATTTGGACATCATCTTTGGTTTCTAAAGCACGATGGAATTCTTTCTCGTCGATAGAATCTTGGGATGCCTTATCGTTTTTCACATTGCCGGTGGAAGTTTTCTTTCGCACAGGAGAGTGATCCTGAATTTCTTCTCTCTCCTCATTCAACGTTTTGGAAGATCCTGAAGGCTGTTTTAGGATTTTCTTGTCGCCTTTACTAACCTTGTTTGTGGGGCTATTCTTGAAGACTTCACTTTCGATGCCGGAGGATTTCGCGGCATCCTTTTCGTTTCTCAGGTTTAATCTTTTTAAATCTTTTGGAATTTTCACATGTTGCAAATCCCCAGAATCTTCAGTTTTAGCAGATTTCTTCCCTTCATCGCCAGATTTTCCGGCAGTCTTCAAAACATTCTTTAAACTGATACTTCTCACATTCTTCGTTGACCTTTTCCCAACCTTCTCAAGGAATTTCGCATCTTTCCCCTCAACAACGCTTTGAAAAACGCTATTTTTTTCTCTCTTTATGACGTTTTTCATTCTTTCAACGATGGAACTGTTGCTCTTTTCTGGATTTTTTTCAATTGCCTGGGATTTCTTCAAGCTAACCTCAACGCTCAGCTTTTTAACGGACAGTTGCAAAATCTTCAACTCTTTGAGAACTTTTGCAAAGCTCTCCGTTTTCTTCCCTCCAGTTCGCATTTTCATCTTTAATCTATTACCTTCAAGTGGTAGTGAGAATGATACCTTCTTCATCTTCCAACTCCTCTCTCTATGAGTCCTTTGAAGATCTTTGGATGCTCACTCTGGAGTATAGAAAGAATCTCCTGAGACCTGTCAGATGGCATCCCAGAGATCAGGGCCGCTATGACATCTATGTTCAGATTCAGATCCATCATGATTTTCACGATGTCTCTACTATTCAGAGAGGAGAGATAACGGACTATATCGTCAACTATTACCTTCTCATTTTCTAACTTTGCCTTTTCTCTCGCGACTTCGTCTAAAAGTTCTTTCAGTTTCTCCTGTTCATCCTCTATCTCTTTTATCTTCTCCTCTATTCCTCCAAGGAGTTCTGTAACTTGGGCAGCCTTCAAAGGGTTCTTCTTTGCCAAAGCCTGCAACACTTCCGCTTTTAGATCATCTGGGAGCTCATCCACTGCTGCCGCTATTGTCGAAGCGGATATTGTGTCTTGGATGAGGATCGTGGAAAGCTCCTCGGGATCACCAGACTTGAGAATGTTCCTCAAATCTTGCACCTTTTTTCTCACATCCTCGTAAGCTGCCGAGGATTTATTCACCTCTTTGAACTTATCCTTCCACTCCTTTTCCATGGCTCTCAATGTGGTCAGCAACCTTTCGTACTCATCCTTTTGCGATTTCAAAAGTTGTTCCTTCTTTTCAACCTCTTCCATCTTTTTCCCCACATCTTCAACCACTCCAGAGAGAACGCTCTTGTAATAAGCAGATGGATTCCCGACTTTAATTGGGGTGTATTGAATCCTGTCCTTGATGTAGGGAACTTTTGATAAAACATAAGCTATGTAGCTTCTCCAATCTTTGAACACGTTGGCACCACAAGCTTCGAGCTTCCGGGACTCGAAGTACATGTAATGAACTAGCAGAAACAGAATTGCGAAAACAAAAGCTAAAGCCAAAGCCTTGCCCATTCCACCTTTTCTTTTCTTATCCGCCAAGACCTCTCCCTCCGATAGGATTCTTCTTTGCCCAAAAGCTTTACTCCTAAAACATTTCGGATGCTATAATCCCTGAACAGGGGGTGAATGAGTTGAAAGCACTTAAGATTGATCATGTGGGAATTGCCGTTAGAAACGCTCAGGAGAGGTTAAGGCTTTACCGAGACTTCTTCGGACTCGAAATTTCAAAAGTTGAAGAGCTTCCAGAGAGAGGTTTGAGGGTTTATTTTGTTGAAATAGGGGACACGCGCTTTGAAATACTGGAGGAAACATCCGAGAATAGCGAAATTCATTCCTTCTTGGAAAAGAGAGGAGAAGGGTTTCATCACATAGCGATCAGGGTTGAAGGCATAGAGCAAGCTGTAGAAGAGGCGAAAAAGCACGGGTTAAAACCCCTATCTGAAATGCCTCAAAAAGGGGCACATGGTACTAAGGTGGTGTTCCTCCATCCAAAAACTGCGGGTGGGATTCTCTTTGAGCTTGTAGAAGGGGGAGATGAATAATGGGTATGAGGGATTTGGTTGAGAATTTGAAGGAGATGGAGAAAAAGATAGAGCTTGGAGGAGGGGAGAGCAAAATAGCAAAACAACATGAAAAAGGCAAACTCACTACTCGCGAGAGGCTGGAAATACTCCTGGATCCAGGAACGTTCGTAGAAGTTGATAAGTTTGTCAAGCACAGAAACACCTATTTTGGTTTGGATAAAATGGAACTCCCAGCGGACGGAGTGGTAACCGGGATAGGAGAGATCAGTGGGCGAAAGGTAGCCGTCTATTCCCAGGATTTCACGGTCATGGGAGGATCACTCGGGGAGATGCATGCAAAGAAAATCGCGAAGGTCATGGACTTGGCGATGAAAATGGGGATTCCCATCATAGGTATAAACGACTCAGGTGGGGCGAGAATTCAAGAAGGTGTGGATTCACTCTATGGATATGGCGAGATATTCAGGAGAAACACCCTCGCTTCTGGGGTTGTTCCACAGATAAGCGTCATCGCCGGTCCATGTGCAGGAGGAGCAACTTATTCTCCTGCGATCACCGACTTCATCGTGATGGTCGACAAGAGGTCCCACATGTTTATAACTGGTCCGAACGTCATAAAAGCCGTTACGGGAGAAGAGGTGACGTTTGAAGAGTTGGGAGGTGCTTTGGTTCATAATCAGAGAAGCGGGAACGCTCATTTTTTAGCGTCGAGTGATGAAGAGGCAATGAAACTTGTAAGAGCTCTTCTGTCGTATCTTCCATCGAACAACATGGAAGATCCACCTGGAAAGGAAGGAGACGGTGATTTCACCATGCCTGAGAAAATCTACGACATAGTTCCCACAGATCCGAGAAAAGGGTACGATGTTAGGGATGTTATAGAATTGGTAGTTGACCAGGGAACATTTCTTGAAGTCCATGCTTTCTTTGCAACAAATATAGTAACGGGTTTCGCTAGAGTCAACGGGATGGTTGTAGGAGTCGTAGCCAACCAGCCAAAGATACTAGCGGGTTCCCTTGACATAGATTCCTCTGATAAAGCTGCCAGGTTTATAAGGTTTTTGGATGCGTTTAACATACCGATATTAACCTTTGTCGATACTCCTGGATTCCTTCCAGGAGTGGCACAAGAACATGGTGGAATAATAAGACATGGTGCGAAAATCCTTTTCGCTTACAGCGAGGCCACCGTCCCAAAGATAACAGTTATACTCAGAAAAGCCTATGGTGGCGCGTACATAGCGATGGGCAGCAAGCACCTTGGAGCGGATTTCGTATTTTCCTGGCCATCTGCTGAGATAGCCGTTATGGGACCTGAGGGAGCCGCAAACATAATATTCAGAAAGCAAATTCAGGCAGCGGAAAATCCAGAGGAGTCCAGGAAAGAGTATATAGAGATGTACAAAGCCGAGTTTGCGAACCCCTATCAGGCAGCGTCCAGGGGATATGTGGATGCCGTAATAGATCCAATAAGGTCTAGAGAGATGGTTGCAAAAGCACTAGACATAGCCAGGACAAAGGTCGAGGCACGTCCGAGAAAGAAGCACGGGAACATCCCCCTGTGAGGTGATTGGATTGGGCATTTGGCAGGTAACCATAGTTGGTTTGACGATGGTGTTCCTGATATTCGCCATTCTTTATTTACTTTTTATATTGATGAGCTATATAACAAAATTATCCTCAAGAGAGGGGAATCCCAAGCCTTCAGCACCCCAATCTTCGAGACGTGAGGAAGAAGTCGCAGCTGTGTTCGCTGCCGTATACCATATGATGGGCAAAGCTGTTAGAATAAAGAGGATAGTCAAAGGGGAGAGAGGATGGGAAACATGGAAAAGACGTGGCTGGAGAGGTGTTAGAGAATGGCGAGGAAATTTAAAGTGAAGGTGAACGGAAGAGAATATATCGTCGAAGTTGAGGAAATCAGGGAAAAATCTGGTTCGGCGGAGTTTTCATATGTTGGTCAGCCAAAGAAGGTGGCAATTTCTACCGCTGAGCCACCGAAATCCGCACCAGTTCCTACGAAGGATCAGGAGATTTCTGGTGAAGGGAAAATCATAAAGGTTCCCATGAGTGGTAGTGTTTTGAAAATTTATGTGAAACCTGGGGATACTGTTAACGTCGGAGATACCCTTCTGGTATTTGAAGCGATGAAGATGGAGAACGAACTGAAATCTCCTTATCCTGGGGTTGTAAAGGAAGTTTTGATCAAAGAAGGAGATATGGTGGAGACAGGGCAGACTGTTGTGATATTGAAATAATAACTTTCAGGGGGTGAAAATATGGAATTCAAGATTGTGAGCTTTGTACTTGGGAATGAAGAGTTCGGAGTAGATATAATGAAGATCGATAGCATAGTTGAGCTTGGGAAACTCACCAAGGTACCGGAATCCGCAGATTACGTGGAAGGTATTATGAACTTTCGTGGGATGGTCATCCTCATAGTGAACCTCAGGAAAAAATTCTACATGGAGGATCTCCCTGAGGATAAAAAAGCCAGGAGCAAAGTCATAGTAGTCAACCTAGATAAGAAAAAGGTGGGGTTCATGGTCGATGACGTCAGGGAAGTTCTAACGGTCAGCGAAGAGCAGATGGAGGAACCACCTGAAGAGATAGGAGGAGCGGGAAGATCCTATGTCCTGGGAATAGCCAAGATAGGTGACTCTATGATGATAATTCTGGATATAGACAAGGTCCTTTCCGCAGAAGAGAAACTCGAGATAGGTAAAATCATGGAGAACGTTTGAGGCGGGAGATCCCGCCTTCAGTTTTCCTCCCAGGAATTTGATCAACCTCAGCAGAAGAATTGAATTGGTGTGGAAAGGGGGTATGCATCTTGCCGAGGGGGGATCTGGGAATAGACCTCGGAACAGCGAGCTTTGTAGTTTATCAGAAGGGAAAGGGAATAGTTGTCTACGAGCCCTCTGTTGTCACGATTTCCAGAAGGACAAAGTCGATTGTTGCAGTTGGAGAGGAAGCGAAAAGGATGCTCGGGAAAACCCATGAAGACCTTGAAACTATCAAGCCCATGAAAGATGGGGTTATAGCTGATTACAGAATAATCGAGGCCATATTGAGGGAGTTTTTCAAGAGGGCGAAAAAGACCCGGTTCTTCAAACCTGAGGTTGTTATAGGCGTACCCACAAAGATAACCAGTGTTGAGAAAAGAGCAGTCTTTGAAGCAGCGCTCAACGCTGGGGCAAGGAAAGTCTATATAGTCTCGGAACCCATAGCCGCTGCAATAGGTGCTGGAATAGATGTCACGAGATCGGAAGGCAGCATGATAGTAGATATAGGTGGAGGGACAACGGACGTAGCCGTGATCAGCTTGGGTGGAATAGTCGTCGGGGATTCCATAAAAGTCGCAGGCATGGCGATGGATGAAGCCATCGTCAAATATATAAAGAAGAAATATGGGCTGATAATAGGTGAAGCCACTGCTGAAGAGGTAAAAAAGAGCATAGGAAAAGTACATCCTGATTATGACGATTATGAAAAGGAAATAAGAGGTAGAGATGCTGTTTCAGGTCTCCCTAGGGTGGACAGGATCAGCTCGAACGATGTCATGGAAGCCATTAGACCTATGGTAAACAACATAATTAGCAAGATAAAGTCCATACTCGAGAAAACCCCTCCTGAGCTCGCATCAGACATAATAGGCAACGGGATAACCCTCACAGGAGGTGGAGCACTTCTGAGAGGAATTGACAGGGTTGTTGAAGAAGAAATAGGAGTGAGGGCGTCCGTAGCCGAAGATCCTATAATGTGTGTCGCAAATGGCACAGGTGTTCTTTTAGGAGATACCTCACTTTTGTTAGCTGTTGCGGAAACCTATGAGAGGTGATGAAAAGTGATCCGTGGGATGTACATGGCTGCTATGGGAATGCTCAATGATATGTACAAGCTGGATAGGATATCCAACGACTTGGCGAATGTGGATACAGTTGGATACAAAAAGGATAGTGAATCGTTCAAAACTTATCTGAATAGACTCATGGTAGCTGAACTCCCAGATCCGATAAGGGGTAGGAAACTCGTTCCCATAGGGAGGCTGGAGGGGGCAGTTGTTTTGGATGAAGTTCACCCGGTGATGAAAGAAGGGGCCCTTGAGCGAACGAACAACCCACTTGATCTTGCTATAACCGGAAAGGGCTTTTTCGCCGTTGAAAAAAATGGAAGAGTTCTTTACACAAAAGCGGGAAATTTTAAATTGAATGAAAAAGGGTACATGGTGACTTCAGACGGAGGATATCTGTTGAATGAAAACGGAGGCAGGATAGGAATTTCCGGAAGCAATGTGGAAATTTCGGAAGATGGGACGATATATATCGACGGAAAGAAGATAGCGAGAATAGCGGTTTACGGTTTCGATAACCCAGAAAAGCTCGAGAAGGTTGGATACACGTACTTTGAACGAACTGAAGAATCTGGAAAACCCAAAAGGCTATCTGTAGGAATCAAGCAGGGTTACATCGAAAGATCAAATGTGAACGCTCTGAGAGAGATGGTTGGGATGATCAAAGCTTTGAGGCATTTTGAGATCTCACAGAGGGTTGTCACAACAAGTGATGAGCTCCTTGGAAGGCTTATGAATAGTGTTGGTAGCCTTAGGTGAGGGAGGATGAGAACATGATGATATCGCTTTACTCAGCGGCAACAGGAATGTGGGCCCAGCAGTTCAAACTCGATACAATTTCAAACAACCTGGCCAACGTCGACACAAGCGGGTATAAGAAGGTGAGACCGGAATTTCAGGATCTTATATATCAGTACACGAAAAATGCGGGAACTCCTATAACCGGCGCCTCCTCTCATCCCACTGGCCTTTATGTTGGACTTGGAACGAGGCTTTCTGCAACGACCAGGATATTCACAATGGGGGATTTGGAATACACTGGAAACTCTTTGGACATGGCGATAGCTGGAGATGGGTTCTTTCAAATACAACTCCCAGATGGAAGAATAGCATACACCAGAGATGGATCTTTCAAGCTGGATTCTCAAGGAAGACTCGTGACGTCCAACGGTTATTATCTTGTTCCGAATATAACCATTCCCAACAACGCTGTGGCTATAAACGTGTCAGAAGATGGAACAGTTTCCGTGGAGATGCCGGATGGAACCATTCAAACTGTTGGGACGATAACTCTAGTGAGGTTTGTCAATCCATCGGGATTAAAAGCAATTGGAGACAACCTTTTCACGCAGACAGGAGCTTCTGGAGCGCCGATAGAGGGAACACCGAGTCAGAACGGCTTCGGGGCGATAAGACAGAATTATCTGGAAAAATCGAACGTGGACGTCGTCAAGGAAATGGTCGGAATGATAACAGCTCAGAGAGCCTATGAGCTGAACTCCAGATCGATAATGACAGCAGATGACATGCTCAGAACCCTCGTGGCCATGAAGAGGTGATGAGCAACGGCCAAAATCACTTCAGTGATTCTGGCCATCTTGTTGATCTCAGTTATACTGTCTAAAGTCTTTGTTCCGTCTTATGTCAAGGTGGCCCCTGGTAGGGTCACCTTATTTGATCTATCAGCGACCTACACGGAAGATCCCTCGATCTTGAAATCCATAACACTTGCGTACGTACCTGAGGGAACGTATACCATCTCTGCGTCTTACGTGGAAAACATGGCTAAGAGGAAGGGAATAGAAGTTGAATTTGATTCCAGCGTGATAACGGTCTTCGCCGATAAATCTTCAAGCAAGCTTTCTAAAACCCCAAAAATTGATCCTGAAGTTTTGGATCTGGCGAGCACCGTTTTCGCATCTGTAACAAATGAGTACGAATGCCTTGAGGATGCAACATTTCAAATAGTTCAAGTGAGCGGGTCTGTTGACGGCACCCCCACATTTGAATACAACAACCTTGGATCAGGTAAATTCAGTGTTCTAGCAAAGAGTTCTGGTAAGTACCTTTATATGATGATGAATGTCAGGTGCCCAAGAAAAGTGCTCGTTTCCAAAAAGCTTCTGAAATTTGGTGAGATCATAAAACCCGAGTTCCTGGAAAAATCAACGATGGACTTGTTCAAGATACATGGAACGCCAGCTTCCACTTCTGATGCTTTCTACGCAAAAGCCATGAAGATGTTCAAGCCAGGTGATGTGATAGTCCAAGAGGGGATAAAGAGAAAGCCAGATGTGGTTAGGGGGCAGCTTCTCCTAGCGTATGTCGAGCTTCCAGGTATAAAAATATCTGCAATAGTTCAATCCCTTCAAGATGCTTATATAGGTGAAGTTGTTAGGGCTGAGAACACTTCGAGTGGAAATATAGTAGTGGGACTTTTGGAAGAAGGACCCGTTTTGAAGGTGATGGAGGTGGAACAATGAGAAGGGCTATTGCCATTTTTCTCATAGCAGTTGCCATCGTTGCATTTCCAACATCTCTGTGGAGAAAATCCCACCAAGGAGGGCTGATATCCGTTAAAAAGGCCTCTGATGTTGGGGATATTGTCAAAGTCATGGTTTATGAAATTCCAATTGCCTCCCTGAAGACCGACTCCGGTAACCCCATCACAGCCGTTGTGGACTTCATCAGCGGGATATTTGGGAGCTTCACCGGGATGAATCCCGCTAGATACATACCAACCGACTCCATGAGTTCTCAAATAAGTAGGAAGAACGAAGCCAGTGCGAAGATAGTATTGGAAATAGCATCTACCGTTATAGGGAAGGACAGGTATGGCAACCTGATAATATCTGGAAAGAAAATGATTAAAGTGGGGAATGAGATGAAGGAAATAACGGTTAAGGGTAAGGTGAGGCCCGAAGATGTAGACGCAGATAACACCGTGGACTCTAGGAGCATGGCAGAAGCTGAGATATGGATCGGCGATGAGATTATCCTGAAGAAGACGCCCGATGCCCCCGATTCCTGGCTCTCGTATTTTGCATCCATGATCGCTGGCATATTCATGTGAGGTGATGAGATATGAAAAAGTGGCTATTTCTATCGCTTCTAATCATGAGTGCCGCTGCTTTGTCTTTGAGTGTCAGGATAAAGGATATAGCTTCTTTCAGAGGAGCCCGTGACAATCAGCTCTTTGGAATAGGTGTTGTCGTGGGACTGGACGGCACTGGGGACAGTGGCTCGATAAACTCCTCTCTCATAGCCAACATGGCAACCCGATTTGGTATAAGTATAGATCCGAAAGATATCAAGTCTAGGAACACCGCTATTGTGATGGTTTTCGCCGATATACCGCCGTTTTACAAGGAAGGTATGAGGCTGGATGTCTCCGTTGCATCCATAGGCGATGCGAAATCTCTGCTCGATGGTTACCTGATTCAGACTCCTCTCTATGGAGCTGATGGGAAGGTTTACGCGGTGGCTCAAGGGCCCTTAACACTCGGTGGGGAAGATGTTAAAGGGAGCTCGAATCTCCAGAAGAGGTACAAGGTGGTTGGATACATACCAGGAGGTGCAATAGTGGAAGAAGAAATCCCGATGGAATTGGCCGAAGCCACCAACACAGTCACACTTCTTTTGAACAACCCGGACATAACCACAGCCGCTAGAGTGGCAGATGCCGTGAACAACAAGTTTGGCATGAAATTGGCGAAAGCTCTAGACCCTTCAGCTATAAGGATAAAGATTCCTGATGCTTTCAAAGATGATTTAATCTCATTCTTGGCTGTAGTGGAGGATATAGACGTTGTTCCAGACATGCCCGCAAGGGTGATAATAAACGAAAGGACAGGTACGATTGTCTTCGGAGGAGATGTGAAGATAGCCGATTTCACACTGTCCTATGGAAACTTCAGCATAACGGTATCCAATGGGAAGATAGATAAGGACGAAGCAACAGTTGGAAATCTGGTGGCCGCACTCAAATCCCTTGGAGCAACTCCTCAGGATATCATAGCTATTTTGCAGACATTGCACAAATCGGGTGTACTCATGGCTACACTGGTGGTGATGTGATGTGGAAATAGATGCGATGACGGAGTACCAAGATCTTATGAAGGTTGATAGAAGGAAAGCCCTAAGGAAAGCCACAGAGGAATTCGTTTCCTATTTTTTCTACCGGATTTTCAAAGAGATGTGGGATTCTATCCCAAAGTCAGGTCTCATTCCTGAAACAAATGGCCAGAAATTCTTCAGGGATATGATGATATACGAATACAGCAAAAGAATTGCCTCTCAGGATGCATCTGGTTTAACGAACTTGATACTGAAATCTCTCGGAAAAGAGGCCTACAATTCCCGTAAATAACGGCAGTTTATTCTCATCTTGAAAGAGAATCGGGTTGATATTTCCGGATTCAATGTGAAATTTCCTCTAAGGCTCCCGTGAATGCTAATATATAAATTGCTGAACCTTATGTGGAATGCCCCTTAGCAGTTTATTTTCGTGTTCCTCAAATGTCTTCTTCTCCTCGGTAGGTCCACCTCTTTCGCAAGTGCAAGCTTGATTCTGTCTTTGCAGGACAACCAACTCAGGTAATACTCCACTGCACGGCGGATGATTCAGCTCTTAGAAATCTTCAAGGTTTTCATCTGTTTTTTCAAGCTCTTCGTAAATCTTATCGTTCATTCTTACGCTCACATGTCTCATATTTCTTACCTCTGCAATACGTTGTAATACTATCTTCTCTGAATTCTAACCCTTCCATCCTCTGTGTTGTCTCTCCACTTTGTCATTGAAGTCATCTCAGATGGTTCAGCTACATTTCAGTGTAGCAGTTTAACTATTCTCGTGGAAGACGTTCTTGAGAATGCGAGTGAGCTCTTTAAAAAAGCTGAATCCCTTATATAGCTTGCCGCAGAGCCGAAGATTCCTATGGAAGACCGTCTAAATGCTGATACATATATAAGCTGTACTGAAGGGGAAACAGCGTGGGATTTAAAGGAAGCTGAAAAGATTCCCAACAATATGAAGAGCCCCAAGAGGGGCTCTTCATCATTTGTTCTGAAGCACCTGGGCTCTAGCTGCCGCGAGCCTTGCAACTGGAACCCTGTAAGGTGAACAAGAGACATAGTCAAGCTGTGGTATTGTGTTGAAGAACTCTATCGAATCTGGATCTCCTCCATGCTCTCCACAGACCCCAACTTTTAGATCCGGTCTTGCTGCTTTTCCCTTCTCTGAAGCCATTCTCACAAGGGCTCCAACACCGTCTCTGTCTATCGTCTTGAAAGGATCGTGATCGAGTATCTTCTTCTCGAGGTATTCCGGGAGGAACTTACCTATATCATCTCTTGAGAACGCAAACGTCATCTGCGTGAGGTCGTTAGTTCCGAAGCTGAAGAACTCCGCCTCTTGTGCTATCTGATCTGCTGTAACCGCAGCTCTTGGAACCTCTATCATTGTACCTATCTTGTACTTGAGATCAACTCCAGATTCTTCTATCATCTTGTCGGCAACTTCCTTTATTATTCCCTTGAGGTACTTTATCTCGTTGACATGTCCAACAAGTGGTATCATTATCTCCGGCTCTACATCTATTCCCTCTTCTTTCTTGAGTTCTATTGCGGCTCCTATTATGGCTTTAGTCTGCATGACGGCTATTTCAGGGTATGTTATAGCTAACCTGCAGCCTCTGTGTCCAAGCATTGGGTTAAACTCGTGGAGCGCCTCTACGACTTCTCTGAGCTCATCTGCCGAGATTCCGAGGTCCTTTGCCACTACCTCTATCTGCTCATCTTCATTTGGAAGGAACTCGTGAAGCGGCGGGTCAAGGAGCCTTATAGTAACCGGGTACCCTTTCATCTCCCTGAAAAGGCCCTTGAAGTCCTCTTTCTGGAGCGGCAAGAGATCTTCAAGAGCTTTCTCCCTCTCCTCTATCGTTCTGGCGACTATCATCTTTCTCATCTTCGGAATCCTGTCCTTCTCGAAGAACATGTGCTCTGTTCTGCACAGACCTATCCCTTCGGCTCCGAACTCTCTCGCCACCTTGGCGTCTCTCGGTATGTCGGCGTTTGCCCTGACACCGAGCCTTCTTATCTCATCGGCCCACGAGAGAAGCTCGGCGAGCTCTCCAGAAAGCCCCTGCTGCTCTATCGTCTTGACTTTCCCAAGAAGCACTTCCCCAGTTGCGCCATCGATTGAAATCCAATCTCCCTCTTTCACGACGACATTTCCAACCCTAATCTCCTTTTCTTCATCATCGACTAGGAGCTCTTCCGCTCCGACGACTGCGGGTTTACCCATCCCTCTCGCGACAACAGCTGCGTGGGAGGTCATTCCTCCTCTTGATGTGAGTATTCCTTGAGCTGCAGCCATTCCACCAACATCCTCAGGGCTCGTCTCAGGTCTAACCAATATGATCTTTTCTCCATTCTCAGCCCATTTTTCTGCGGTCTTTGCATGGAAAACTGCCTTCCCACTCGCGGCACCCGGAGAAGCTGGAAGTCCTTTTGCTATGACCTTGGCTTTCGCCTTATCCTCTGGATCGAACGTCGGGTGGAGAACCGTCTCAACATGCCTCGGCTCGACTCTCAAAACCGCCTCTTTCTTGTTTATAAGTCCTTCTTTCACCATATCAACTGCTATCTTTATAGCTGCCCTTGCTGTTCTCTTTCCACTCCTCGTTTGCAGGAGATAGAGTTTCCCCTTTTCAACTGTGAACTCTATGTCCTGCATATCCCTGTAATGCCTCTCGAGTTTCTGCATGACATCCATCAGCTGATCGTAAACTCCGGGGAGTCTGCTCTTGAGCTCATCAAGCTTGAGAGGTGTTCTTATACCAGCGACGACGTCCTCTCCCTGAGCGTTCGGGAGGAACTCACCGTAGGGCTTTTTCTCACCAGTGTTCGGGTTCCTCGTGAAGGCAACACCTGTCCCACTGTCCTCTCCCATGTTACCGAAGACCATCATAACCACGTTGACAGCAGTTCCGAGAAGCTCGTCTTCCTTTATACCGTTGATCTTTCTGTAAGTAACCGCCCTTTCATTCATCCAGCTGCCAAAGACCGCATCTATAGCTTCCCAGAGTTGATCCCAAGGATTTTGAGGAAATTCTTTACCCTCCTTTTTGTATATCTCCTTGAATATCTCAACAAGTTTCTTCAGATCGCCGGCATCGAGCTCTGTGTCAAGCTTCACTCCTTTTTCATCCTTCATATCCTCCAGCTCTTTTTCAAACTTTCTTCTGTCTATTCCCATAACTATGTCCCCGAACATCTGCAGGAATCTTCTATAAGCATCGTAGGCGAATCTCTCGTTGTTTGTGAGTTCCATAAGTCCCTTGACCGTTTCGTCGTTAAGCCCAAGGTTTAAAACGGTGTCCATCATACCGGGCATCGATATCGCGGCACCAGATCTCACGGACACAAGAAGGGGATTCTTCGGATCGCCGAGCTTTTTGCCAGAAACCTCCTCAAGCCTGTGAAGAGCTTCCTCAACCTCTTCCTTCAAACCCTCAGGGTACGTTCTTTCGTGGTCGTAATAGTACTTGCACACTTCCGCGGATATGGTGAAACCCGGGGGAACCGGGATTCCAAGGTTGGTCATCTCAGCGAGTCCAGCTCCTTTACCACCGAGTATATCCTTCATCTTTGCGTTTCCATCGGCTTTGCCGTTTGCGAAGAAGTACACATATTTCTTCATCCAATCACCTCCTGCGTTGTTGTTTCAATGCATAATAGAACATTTTAGATCATCAGTCAAGAAATTGAATTATGCCAAAAATCACTTATGTTTCACATTTTCGAGGAGTGGAGGGATCGTGAGAATGGTGAAAACAGTTCCAAGTGCTATTCCGGTGCTCATCAGAAAGCCAAGCCTAGCATAGAGCGCTAGGGGTGATAACAGAAGAGTTGCGAATCCAATGGATAGCCCCAGAGAGTTGCTTATAATAACCCCCACGATTTCTTTTACAACCCTGTCCATGGACTTCATCTTCACGTATTTGCTCGTGAAGTGTATCGCATAGTCTATCACGAGCCCCATCAAAAGGCCCGCAACGATAACGGTTGAAATCTCAAGAGGTATGTTGAAAATCGCCATGATTATGAAGTTCGAAAGGCTTGTCAAAATCACGGGAATGGTGGACAAAAGAGCCAAGAAGAATCTCCTGAAAACTCCTAAAAGTAGAAGAAATATGAACAGAAATGATAAGGATAAGGAGATCACTTGACTTTTCACAATGCCACTGTTCATCTTGATCATATCGACGACGGGTCCTGTTACCTTGTACTTATAACCATACTTTTCCATGATCTTATCTATCTTTGACAGGAGTTCTCCGACTCTGATCGTCCCGGTGTAAGGCGTCTTTATCATCATCTTTACATATCCCTTTCTGATCATTCCCGAAAGGTCGGAATACCTTTCTGATAGTAGCTGGAGTATGGGAAGGGGAATGTGAAATTCATCGGCTATGTCTAGAGCGCTCATCACACCACTGACACCTTCTAATTTCTCGAGACCTCTTTCAATCTCTCTCAATTTTTTTTGATCTTCCATCGTGAATGAACCCTTCTTTTTTAACTCCAAGTACATTGGGAGCGTCCATCCAAAGTATCTATTTGACACTTCAGAAGCTATACGAACCTTTGAAGTCCTCCTGAAATAAGAATACTCATCCATGTTCACCTTCACCCACTCGAATGTCAATGAAAAGGCAGTGATAACCAAGGCTATAACCATGTAGGCCGCTACTCGCCATGAATTTCCAAATTTGGGCTTAAAGTTGAGCATTCTCTTCCTGATCCTGTGAACATCGAGTAGGGATACCACCGGTACCATGAGATACATACTTGAAAGAGCACTGAGCATCACACCTGCAGCCACAAGTATCCCCAACTCTCGAAATCCTTTCATGGGAGTAAAAGCGAAAGAGAGAAAGGCAACGGCGGTTGTTATCGCAGAGAGAAGAATCGGGACCTTTTCACTGTTCAGTGCCTTTTGCACTGCTTCCCTGAGAGGGCTATTCCTCCTGTATCCCACGTATCTATCCAGAAAATGTAGCCCATACGATGAGCTTATGATTATCACGAATATTCCAACGGTCGCGGTCAGTATGTTCATCGATATGTGGAAAAACGCCGCTATCTCGTAAGTCCAGATCACAGATATCACGGATATAAGCGGGGGGAGAATAGCTGCGATCACATTTCCAAGGCGCAAGAGGTATACCAACCATATCATTCCAAAGAGTATGGGCGGATACAGAAAGGCTAGTATCTTGACAGAGTGATTTATTTCAAGGTCAACCACCGGTTCACCTGTCATATAGATGTCAAAGTCGTTTTTAAGCACATTCAAATTCCCTTCTATTTCCTCCACGATTTCAGGCGAATACTTCTCATCAACTTCTATTGCAAATGAAACAACGCTTCCATCACTACTTATGAGGTTATCAACGTACAGCTTGTTCCTCAATATCTGACGGGAGATCTCAGATATCGAACGATTTGGAAAATAAGGGACACTTTTCATGTTAACCCCGAACCCGATATTTACCTTTTCAGCGTCCAAGATCGAATCTACCTTCACAACACCTGGAATTTTGGATATCGAGTCCTTCGCATAAAAAAGCTCCCTTATGATACGATCTGTAAATATGTCCCCATTCTTTTTCTTGAAAATAACCAGTATAGTTTGACTCCTTTTCTCGGAAGGTTTTCCCCCCATGACCTCTTCCCCGGAGGATACTATTTTCACGCTGGAGAGCATCGGTACGAGGCCTAGGATTGTGAACAAGAGTAAGCTACCGATGGTGAACAAAGCTTTTCTTCTGTCCAATAGAATTACCCCCTTTCGAAATATTTTACATCAAATTATTCTGCGGAAAATCCTTGAAAAGCCCGAGTCGACCCTGTAGAACCCTAGATGTACTATGTAGCGAGGATCATCCCCGAGGATTTATCAAGCGTGTGAGGTATATGAACGGGGTGTCAACAACGGCTACTATGAATTTGAACAGATATGTAGTCAGCAGGATGGACCAAAAAGTTCCGGAATTGACCAATCCCACAAACGCTATCGTCGTGAAAATAACGGAATCTATGAGTTGGGATACCATGGTCGATGCGTTGTTTCTCAGCCAAAGGTGCTTTCCTTTTGTCTTTTCTTTCCAAAAATGGAACGCCCAGACGTCATGCATTTGAGCGGTTATATAAGCTGTTAGGGAAGCAAAGGTGATTCTTGGAAGCATCGAAAAAATTGCTTTCAGGTGCTCCTGAGAGAAATCCTCTGGGGAGGGCTTGAAAAGAAGTGCGAGCTGCATCCACGCGGTAGCAACGATGAGCATAGAAAATCCAAGCCACACGGCTTTCTTGGCATCCTTTTTTCCATAATATTCACTGAGGATATCGGTTGCGAAGAAGTTACTGGCATATATTATGTTTCCCAAGGTTGCCGTCATTCCGAAGAGCTTTACAAATTTAACAACTTGTATGTTGCAAACTATGGAGCTCATCACCACGACGGCATAAAGCCCCACCTTTCCGAAGAGTTTGTACATGATAAGAACCATCGACAAGTCGGCTATCATGAATACAAACCACAGCAGTTCATTACTCATCTCATCACCTCAAGCTGATTATTCTATCAGATTCCAGTTTTCTTGATCTAAGGCTTCTGCTGACATATAATCATCCTCAGGGGGTGATTCGAGTGAAAGTGGCAATAGCTTCATATGAAGTTTATCCTTTTGCAAAGGTAGGAGGGTTGGCTGATGTTGTTGGATCTCTTCCAAAAGCATTGGGAGGATTGGAAGAGATCGATGAGATAGTGGTTTTGATGCCCAAACACAAGGTAGTTGAGAGTAATGCGAAGAAATACGGATATACAGTGGAGCCCGTTAAAGGTGGCATACCGCTACCTATTCTCAAAACCAATGAGAAATTTGATATATTCAAAAGTACACTTCCAGGTTCAGATGTTCCTGTTTACATGGTGGCTAATGACCATTATTACTCTTCTGAAAAAGTCTATGAGGGTCCCGATCCGGCAGAACCCGAAATTTTCTTCTCCGCAGCCATAATGTACGCGCTCAAAGAGCTGAGCTTCAAACCAGATGTTTTACACGTGAACGATTGGCACACCTCTCTCGTTCCCGTTTATCTGAAAACCCTGTTCAGGGATGATCCATTCTTCAAAGGCACCGCGACTGTTTTGACACTCCACAACATAGGTGCACCGTATCAAGGGAGAGTGGACAGATCTTACATGGAATTCGCCGGACTGCCGGATTACCTGTACAACATAGATGGTTTGGAGTTCTACGGACAGATAAACCTCCTGAAAGGAGGGATCCTGTTCTCAGATGTGATAAGCACGGTGAGCCCCACTTACGCTCAGGAGATTCAAACAGAAGAGCTTGGAAACGGCCTGGAGGGAATCTTAAGGGTCAGATCCTCTGACCTTTATGGGATACTGAATGGGATAGACCCAGCGATGTACGATGAACTCCTTGAAAATGTGGGATACAAAACATTTGGAAAGGAAGATTTGGAGAAGAAGAAAGAGGACAAAAAGCTTTTTAGGGATGAGATGAACCTTTCAGAGAGCAATTCTCCCATTATTGGGATGATAACAAGGCTGGTCAACCAGAAAGGGCTAGACCTGGTCTACGATGTGGCGGATTACATGGTGCTCCTTGGAGCTCAACTCGTCGTTCTCGGAACAGGCGATCCAAAATACGAAGAGATGTTCAAAGAGATGGAGAAAAAATACCCTGGAAAAGTGAAAGCAAATATAACGTTTAACAACGAGCTTGCCGCGAAGATCTATGCATCATCGGATATGTTCTTGATGCCGTCTAGATATGAGCCGTGCGGTCTGGGACAAATGTTCGCGATGAGGTATGGAACGGTTCCGGTGGTCAGGTACACAGGAGGCTTGGCAGATTCCGTTGAAGAATATAATCCAGAAACGGGGAAAGGAACAGGCTTTGGCTTCGAGCCATATGATTCGGCGCATCTTCTCAAAGCTGTTGCAAAGGCCGTGTTCTTCTACAACCAGCCCAAACATTGGGATAGAATAGTCAGGAGTGCGATGAACCAAGACTTCAGTTGGAACAGGTCTGCTGGAGAATATTTGAAGCTCTACAAAGCAGCCCTTTCAAAGGTCAGAGGAGGGATATGAATGCCTGAACTCAGGAAGGACCCGGTCATAAAAAGATGGGTGATAATAGCCACAGAACGGGCCAAAAGGCCTCATGATTTCAAAAGGGAAAAGGAAGAGATAAAAGCGGGATTTTGCCCGTTCGATTACGGTAACGAGCACACAACACCAGCTGAAATAATGGCTTTCAGGCCACCCGACACCGAACCAAACACTCCAGGTTGGTGGGTAAGGGTAGTTCCAAACAAGTTTCCAGCTTTGGATCCAAATCTTGATCTTGAGAGATATGGCGTTGGGATGTACGATGCAATGAGTGGATTCGGACATCACGAGGTTATCATCGAAACACCTGATCATTTCGCGACTCTGGCAACCCTTGAATACAAGCAAGTAGAAGAAGTGATATGGGCGTACAAATTGAGGTACAATGCCCTCGCAAAGGACGAGAGAGTTAAGTATGTTCTGATCTTCAAAAACCATGGCAGAGATGCTGGGGCGTCTCTTCAGCACACACATAGCCAGCTCATAGCCCTTCCCATAGTTCCGAAGAGAGTCGAAGAAGAGCTCCAAGGATCAAAAGAATACTATGATTACAAAGAAAGATGCGTTTTTTGCGATATGATAAGGGAGGAAAAGAGGGATAAAGAGAGGATAGTGGAGGAGAATGAGCACTTCATAGCTTTTGAACCATTCGCGTCGAGATTTCCTTTTGAGACATGGATACTACCAAAAAAGCACAGCCATGATTTTGGAGGTATAGATGAAGAGGAGATAAAGTCACTCTCAAAGATTCTCAAGAACTCCCTTTATAGAATATATGTGGCGCTCGATAATCCGCCGTACAACATGATGATACACACCGCTCCGACGAGTGGAGAGGGGAAAAGTTACTACCACTGGCACATAGAGATTGTTCCCCGTTTGACAAAGGTTGCCGGGTTCGAATGGGGTTCAGGATTTTACATAAACCCAACTCCCCCTGAGAATGCCGCTAAATTTCTCAGGGAGACTGAGATAAAGGAGGAGTGATCGTTGTGGAGGTTCTAAAAGTCAGCTCGAACTCTAACCCCAACAAAGTCGCAGGGGCAATAGCCGGCGCTGTTGGGAAAAACGGGAAAGTCGAGATACAAGCCATAGGTGCTGGAGCGGTGAACCAAGCTGTCAAAGCCATAGCGATAGCCAGGAGGTTCGTTGCGGAAAACGGCGGTGACCTCTACATGGTTCCTGGATTCATAGACGTGATCATAGAGGGTCAAAGGCGAACCGGGCTTTCCATTAAGGTGTACCTCTCGGAGGGGAAGCTCGTTGAGGAGTGATGGATCGGACACTGGAGGAGATAGTCAGCGCTTGCTTACTGGATAGCAGAATCCGAGATCTAGTTGAAAGCATAGCTTCCATGGATGAAAAGAAAAGGGAGGAATTCAGAAGAAAAATGGGCATCTATTTCGCTGGAAAATCAGCGGAAGTTGATGTTCAAGCATATAGATTTTACAAGATAGTCCTTGAAAAATACGATGAGATAATAAAGGAGGTGAGAAAACGTGAAAGAAGTGAAAGGTGAGGGACTCCCCACTCCTGTTGGAGCGTATTCGATAGCTACTGTCTCGAATGGATTCGTTTTTCTCTCTGGCCAGATACCAATCAGGGATGGACAGGTTCATAAAGGTGAATTCAAAGATCAAGTTAGAATTGTTCTGGAAAACTCGAAAAAAATCTTGGAAGCAGCTGGATCTTCTCTGAGCAAAGTGGTCAAAGTCACGGTGTTCATCAAAAATATGGAAAGGTTTGCAGAATTGAATGAAGTGTATTCCGAGTACTTCAACCCTCCCTACCCAGCTCGAGCAGTTGTAGAAGTATCAAAGCTTCCAAAGGACGTGGATGTTGAAATAGAAATGATAGCGGAGGTGGGAGAATGAGAAAGATCATATCGATTCTCGCGGCCTTTTTAGCTGTGTTAACCTACGCTTCCCTTTTGGATCATCTTCCTCAGAATTACACGAGCTTTACCTACATATACGACATTCAGAAACTCTATTCCACTTTCAAGAAGGTGCCTCTTGGCCAAGCTCTCATGAGCGATTTAGGGCTGGAGGCTCTCATATCTTCTATGTTGGAAACGTATGAGATTGATCCAAACTCGTTGAGTACCGTTAAAGAAAGCTTATTTGTCGGGGATGAAAAGAGCAAGAGCTTCGTTTTTGCAATTGGGCCCGTTGAGAAGGCTCAGGATTTGGCGTATCTCATACAAAGCACCTTACAAACTATGACAGAGGGCAAAAGTTTGAACGTCAAAATCGATAACATGGAAAATTATCTAGTCATGTATAACGATGAAAAGTATTTCGATGGTTTCATGAAAGGTGGGGGGAAGTACGAAGATGATCAGCTCTTTCATAGGTCGGGAGCCGTTGGAATCGGGTATTCCAAGTACGACGGTTCAAAATCATTTTCCGTGGTGTACATATCGGGAAATTGCATAGAGGCAGAGGTGAAGATTCTGTCAAAAGAGGCGATGCAATATCTGAAACCCTACAAAAAATTGTCTTCATCGGATCTTCCAAAAGGTGATGTCTTGGTTATATTGAATGCCGAGAATGTGAAAGGAATCATCGATAAGATCGAGCAAATAACTGGTCGGAGCGTACTAAGTGAGAAAGAAAAACAGGAGGTTCCAAAAAGTGGATATGTTGTGGCAGGTCTTGATGTAAACGACATAATTTCCTCTGCGATAGGAGAGAGCATGTCGGGGGCCACTCAGACCACGGAGGTTGCTACACCAAACGGAGTGGTTCGAATAGAATCGAGTGAGCCTTTAGAGGAAAAAGCTGCGGAGAACTGCAAAAAAATCTCCAATCATGAGTATATGTGCGAAGGTATAATCATGAAGTTTCCAAATCCAAAGACAGCCATCTTGAACATGGGGAAAGAGCAGCCTTCTGGAAACGCCGGAAAACTTTTCAGCTCTTCTCAAAACGGAAACGAATTCTTAGCTGTAGCCTGGGACATGTCGGGAGTCCTTCAATCCCTCGGACTCGATGTGAAATCCTACATGATGGTCAGAGGTTGGCTCGATAAGGGCATCGTCAGGATCCACGCACAGCTCAAATGAGGGAGGCGAAAGCCTCCCTTTCTATATCCTCACCACTCTTGTCAAATGCCTCGGACTTTCCAAATTCACATTCTTTTTTCTGGCTATCTCAAGTCCTAAAAACTGAGCAAATATGGTCTGAACGAAAGAATCCTCGAAATTCTCCGATATTTTCTTTCTCAGAATCACCTTCCCACCGTATGACTTAAGTTCATCCGCCAGTTTTCTCTCCTCTTCTCCATCCCCGTATATAACTATGTTAACACCATTTTCAACGAGGGATTTTGGACCATGTCTGTACTCAAAAGTTGAAAGCGCTTCAACAACTGTCAGAGACATCTCCTCAAGTTTTAAAGCTGCTTCTCTCGCAACTCCTTCATGCGGACCTGTCCCCAAAAACACGTATCTTTTTCCATCTGAAAAATCAGCGGCAGCTTCTTCAAACTCTTTCATGATATTTTCTAGATTCTCCAATATGCCTTCATAAACCTGCGACCTATCCACTCCAGCTAGCTTTTCTGCCGTCATCTGAAGCATCAAAACAATTGCATTGAAGGACTTCGTCATAACAACTGACCTTTCTCTCACGGGAACGACCACCGGAAGATTGACCACCTTCACCAAAGAACTATTCTCTTCTATTGTGATTCCGGCCGTTTTTATTCCGGCTTTCCTCAGAACCTCAGCTGCTTTCACGGTTTCTGTCGTCTCACCAGATCTTGACATGAGAACCGCTGTCCTGTTTCCACGCTTCGAAACAGATTGATCAAATGCGAACAAAATCTCACCAGCTGGAACGTCTTTAGACTCTATTCCAGTTAGCCCAGTCAGATACTTAGAAGCTATGATGGATATATAATGAGAAGATCCGCATCCCACAAAATACACTATATCTGAGCCTTTCAGAAAGCTCGATAGCTTCTCATCCACTTTTTCTTCTTTCACCCAATCGTACACCTTTTTGATGTCCGTCAGATTTTCTCTTATCTCCTTCTCAACTGGCAACATTGATCCCTCCTCATGTTCTGATCAAATTTGATCAACTTTAATCATATCACACATCTCAGGTTTTCGATGAATTTGGTTGTGAAAGCTGAAAATGGAAAAATCCGGTGGTTTCCTGTTAAAAGTAAAAGCCCCCCACAAATGTGGGGGGCTTCGTTCATTCCAAGCTCTTTACTCTATCTCCACATCTATCACTTTTTTCTTCTCTTCTTCTTTCTTTGGGATGGTTATTGTCAGGACTCCGTTTTCAAACTTGGCTTTGATGCTCTCCGGGTCTACGTAATCTGGGAGTCTAAAGGCTCTATCAAATGCTCCATAGCTTCTTTCCACAACGTAGTAGTTCCTGTCCTTGTTCTCCCTCTCGAGTTTCTTTTCTCCGTGTATTCTCAACACACCATCCTCCACTGTGATCTTTACATCATCCTTCGTCATGCCAGGGGTTTCAACTTCGAGAACTACTGAATCGTTTGTCTCGTATGCATCAACCATTGGGTAAAAAGCGCTCTCAATTCTTGAACCTTTGAAGAACTCGTTGAAGACTCTGTCAATTTCCCTTTGAAGTTCTCTCATTGGACTGAAGAAGTCATCTCTCCTTTCGATCAACATAGTCTCACCCCCTGATTCATCTTTTTTTATTGTTCTCCTCCGCTAGCCTGCTGATTCTGGTTCCCTTGCTTGTATATGTACTCCCCTATCTTCATGGACTCTTGCTGAAGCTCATCAAACAGGAGTTTAACCTTTGGTATGTCGTTCTGGTTAATAGCTTCTCTCAAGTCTTTTACGAGATTCTCCAGTTTTGTCTTGAGATCGGCTGGAACTTTTTCTCCGTATTCCTTCAAAGTCTTTTCAACGTGGTACGCGAGATCATCTGCTTTGTTCTTAAGCTCTATCTCTTCTCTCATTCTCTTGTCCTGCTCCTCATATTTTTGGGCGTCTTCTATCATCTTCTGGATTTCATCTTCCGAGAGCTTGTGTCTTCCGGTGACCACCATTTCCTGTTGCTTTCCGGATCCGAGATCCTTTGCGCTTACATGGACTATCCCATCGCTGTCTATGTCAAACGCTACTTCTATCTGCGGAACTCCTCTTGGTGCCGGTGGAATTCCCACGAGCTTAAACGATCCGAGGAATATGTTGTCCCTGGCTATTGGCCTTTCTCCTTGATAAACCCTTATCTCGACTTCCGTTTGGTAGTCATCAACCGTTGTGAATATCTTGCTCTTTTTTACGGGTATAGTCGTGTTTCTCGGTATGATTGACTCAAACAGTCCTCCTTTGACCTCTATTCCAAGAGTGAGCGGCGTGACATCGACAAGAACGACATCTTTGTCTTTCGCTCCCTCAGTTCCCGCGATTATCGCTGCCTGTATAGCGGCACCAACAGCCACCGCTTCATCCGGGTTCACTCCCTTGTTCGGCTCTTTCCCGAATATGTCCTTTATGAATTTTTGCACCATTGGAACCCTCGTCATTCCACCGACTAGTATAATCTCGTCTATATCCTGAGGAGTGAGCTTCGCATCACTCAAAGCCCTCTCAATTGGGCCTCTTGTCATCTCAACTAGATCTTTTGTCAGCGATTCAAAGAGCGCCCTTGTTATCCTCATTTCAAGGTGAAGTGGTCCGCTCTCCGTAACCGCTATGAACGGTAGACTGACTTCAGTTTCAAGCTTTGTTGAGAGTTCTATCTTGGCTTTTTCTGCGGCATCTCTGAGCCTCTGGAGAGCCTGCCTGTCTTCTCTGAGATCTATACCGTGCTGCTTTTTGAACTCTTCCGCCATGTAATCTATAAGGCGCTGGTCAAAATCGTCCCCGCCGAGGTGGTTGTTCCCGGAGGTTGCAACGACTTGGATAACGCCATCTCCTATTTCGAGTATCGAGACATCGAAGGTTCCACCACCGAGGTCGTAAACCAAAACTTTCTCCTCGTTTTTCTTATCAAGCCCATACGCGAGAGCTGCTGCCGTCGGCTCGTTTATAATCCTGAGAACTTCAAATCCGGCTATTACTCCGGCTTCCTTGGTTGCCTGCCTCTGAGAGTCGTTAAAATACGCTGGACAGGTTATAACGGCCTTCTTTATCTCTCCACCCAAGTAGCTCTCAGCATCTTTCTTGAGCTTTTTAAGTATAAAGGCACTTATCTCCTGCGGCGTGTATTCCTTGTCGTCTACTTTGACCTTGTAGTCCGTTCCCATCTTCCTCTTTATTGACTTTACCGTTCTCTCAGGATTGAGTATTATCTGGCGTTTTGCAGGTTCTCCAACGAGGATCTGACCGCTTTTGTCGAACGCCACAACAGACGGAGTTATCCTGCTTCCTTCAGCGTTCGGAATAACCTCAACAGATCCGTCCTCCTTCATCCAAGCTACAACAGAGTTCGTCGTCCCAAGATCTATTCCCACAACGTATTCTCTCGCCATCTGTTTCACCCCCTACTATCTCTTTCCGTATCTTCCAGACGAATTATACACCCAAAGGTTCAATCGATTTCAAAATTTAGTTTATACTAATGTGATTGATAAATTCCATTATTAATAAGTATTTACAGTATATAAATAGAATTGTAATTAAATTGTATAGCAATCTAAATACTAAACTGCTAAAAAGATTTTTGAAAAACAAAAAACCCCCGGAAAATCCGGGGGCTCAGGACGATTGTTTCTATCAATAGTTCATCTGAGTTGTCTTGTATCCTTGCTTCCCGTCTGGGCCATCATAATAAACGGATATCGTATGCGTCCCGACAGGAGAATCGCTCTCGAAGGTTATTATGTAAGAAGAGGATATTGCTTCTGCCAATCCTATCTTAGACAGGTCAACTTCTTCTGATCCAGATTGATATATCACAAAGCCTCCTGTTCTAACGGCTATTTCCCTTGGATCTGCTGGATTCGAAAAATCTGTATCTGAACTTGAGTAATAGAAACCAGTTGAAGCTACCATGTAGAGTGTTGCGTATCCAGAGAGGGCTGAGATGACTTCTTCTTTCGTAAATTTAGGAGAAAAATCATTATAGGAATCTGACCAGCTGCTATCTCCCCTGTAATGACTGAAAGCATCCGTCAAGAGTATGAAAACCCTCTGAGAATCAGGTCTCCAAGATACGTTTTTCCAAGCGTACATTATCGCTCCGTAGGCATTTTCTGGGCCATCTCCTCCTCCAGCAGCTATGAGATTGTTAACATAGTCAGCCGCATCTGACAGATTTGAAAGATCAAGCCATGGAGGAGAATATGTGTGATCCTTTGTTGGAATATAATCATCATATGGAACGACCGCCACTTTCGCGTCAAGTCCAGAGCTTTCAAGATCGTTTATGAAATTGATCATGGAACTCTTCACACCGTTTATCTCTTCTCCCATGCTTCCCGTGACATCCACGATGAAGACGATATCGACTTTGCTTCTAACTTCAGAAACCTTTTCAAGCAGAAACCCTTGAGCTTTTCCATCCTCGAAAACTTTGAAGTTGTCTCTATTCACGCTATCAGGAGGGGTGTATCCCAGGAAACTCACTCTTATGTGGTTGTAATCCTGAAGCGTGAGAGGGGTTAAAGACAAGCTCCTGTCAACTGATAGCGCCATTTGAACATCGTTCCCCCAACTCGTTGGCTGTGAAACTCCCGTCGGATCTGGTGGGATATTACCGGAAAATGTCGGAATGTTGGAACAAGAAGACAGTAAAACTGCTATCAAGATAGCCGAAGCTATTAAAACAATTTTCATCTTCATAAAATCACCTCCTCAAAATCCCAAACTGATTCCACCCTGGGCGCCGTAAACTCCGCTCGTCGCAAAGGGCGAGTACTGGAAAGCCGTGATTCCTTCGACGAATGCCGAGAGTGCACCGAGTTTGAACCTAACCCCGAGTTTCCCTCTAAGGGTGTTCATGGGAAGAACCTGGTAATCCATAGTTTGGATGTTCATGATGATCATCGGCGAAACGAAAGCGTACACCTTCATGCTGGAAAGTCTCAACGCCAGGAACAGACCTGGATCTATCTCTATGATCTGTGCAGAGGAAATCTCCTCGGCTACTTTCTCGAATGAAGAAATCGGGTAGTAAACATCCAAGCCTATTCCCAGAGTCTCTCCAAGCGTAGCCTGAGCTCCTACGTACATCCTTTCCCTCCCACCGAATTCCTTTCCTGCCAGTACCCCCAGTGTCATGGACATGGCCATAGCCGCAATAAAGACGACTGAAAGTAACACTAAGAGCTTTTTCATAAAAACACCTCCCTGTAAGAAGTCTTTGGTATAATTAAATCCTTGATTAATCCCATCAAGGAGGGGAAATCTGTGAGAAGGATTCTGATAGGATTAACCGCACTTCTAACAACTTTGACTCTTCCTCTTACAGTTTGGTTCAGCTGGGAGGGTGAGAACCTCTTCAAATCCTTGGTTAAGGAATTCTCAAAAGAGACAGGGATAGATGTCAAAGTTGTCTACGTACCAAAGAATGTGGATGAAAAGCTTCTGATGGCCTGGAAAGCAAGAGCCGGGATCCCAGATGCAGTCCTTCTAAAGAACGATGAGGTTGGACGGCTTTTAGATATTCTGGAGCCCTTGGCACCTTCCAAGGACCTGTCGCGAAAATCCATCAGTGCTTTTACCGTGAATGGAAAGCTTTTGGCGGAGCCAGTTTACCTGGATATAGGAGGAGTGTTCTTTTACAGGGGAAGCATACCGAATGCAAAATCTGTGGAAAATCTCGTTGAGCTTCTCAAGAGCCGAAAAAATGCCTTGATGATTCCAGTGTATGGAAAATACTACTTTCAGGTTTTCCAGAGGGCGTTTGGCCAGAGCACAGACCTTTATCTGAAAGATCAGTCCACACTGGAAACCCTTGAATATCTAATCTGGATGAAGAAGGAGATCCCATATCTCCCCAAAGATGGAAGAAGCGCAATAGGGTTTTTCATGAGAGGAACTGCAAAAGTTCTGATGTTCGGAAGCTTTTTGATACCAAAGTTCCTCGAAAAAGGCTTTGAATTTGGAATCATGAAACCTCCATTCGTTGAAAGAGCTGGGAAAAGAATTTCCCCGAATCTGGATTACAAAGGATTTTCAGTTGTTAAAGGTCGCTTGAGCAGGGAAGTTAAGGAGTTCTTAAATTACGTATCATCGAAAAAATTTCAAACGAGCTTTTGCAAGCCGCTTTACAAGATCCCTTCAAACACAAAAGCTATGGCTACTTTATCAAGCAAGCCACTGTTCAAGGAGCTCCTGGAATATGAAAATTACGGGCAACCTACTCCAACGAATCCAGATAGCCGGAAGTACTACGAAGCGATTAACACCATGCTGAGACTCATGATGCGTGGTGTAGAGGATCCAGAAGCTTTAATTGAGGCTGGAAAGAAAGTGTTAAGTGGTAAATGATTTGGCCACTTCTTTCAGCTATATCTATCTCTCTGATACTGTTTTACAAACTGTTCCCGTTCATTTTCTCGCTGGCTCTCAGCGGGCATTTTTTGTTTTCCGCCGTATCAAGTCGCGCGTTTGAGATATCAGCCCATATAAGTATGTTCTGGGCACTACTGAACACTTCGCTACTCATCCTGATCTCTTCTTTTCTCGCGTGGAGTTTGAGGAAAGAAAGAAAGCTCCTGTACTTTCTGATCTTCATACCTTGGGCAATTCCTGTTTATCTCACAACCATGATATGGAGATTTGCGATATACGGCTTAAATGGAAGCTCTATAATCTCATCCTTAGGACTTCCATCTGACATAGTTTCAAGTCCATTTGCAGCTTTCTTCTGGGCATCCGTTCTGAGTATATGGCTTGATCTCCCAATGGTCACGTTATCGATCCTGGGAGCGATCGACGACATTCCATCTGAAACTATAGAAGCTGCCAGACTTGATGGGGCTTCGGAAATGGAGGTCTTTTTTGATGTAACACTCCCGAGCATTAGGAGTGTCCTTGAGAGTTGGTTCTTGCTATACATGGTCAGGTATGCTCATTCCTTCACCATCCCGTTTCTTTTGGTCGATGGAGGTGTTACCAAATTGAATTGGGTAACCCCTTTTGGAGCCATAGGGAACGTAACGACACTCGGAGTTTTGAACTACAGAATATTCAAAGAATACGATATAAACCAGATCCTTGGCTTTTCGTCAGCAACCTACATATTTCTGGGAGCCATGATAGCCATCTGGATCTTTCGAAACAGGGAAATTTTTCAAAAGGTATCACTTTCCATCTTTTCACTCCTGTGGTTTGCGATATCCGGAGACTACTTTTCGATCATTGCCGCAGTCATTTCCCTTCTGCCAAGGAAATGCATCGCCGTTTTGTCATTATTTTTCCTGCTGATCTCGGGTTTTAAATCTCTTCCGTTTTACATCCTGCTGGTCATATGGGCCTTTTCTGGGGAGTGGAGACCCGCTCGCTTTGGAAAAGCATCCAAACTCTTGAAACCCATTGGAGCTCTGCTGATCTCACTCTTAGCTTTGGGAAGTGTTATAACCCTCTTGTCAGTGCTACTGGTAGCTTTTACAGATTATCCAGACACTCTAAACGTAACAAATATGAATTTCGGTTCGCTGAGGGATGTTCTGGTGGATGGATATGGAAAAAACATGCTGAACTCCTTGATTTTATCAGTCCCAGTTTTGATTTTGTCTCCGATTTTTGCCCTTCCTTTAGCATATTCAATATCCAGGAAAGGACTTGACTGGATGCTCCAGATGTTCTTGGTTTTGAGGACCGTGGCTGGAATACACATCCTCTCGATGATATTTGTCATTTACGCGAAGATGAACCTCATAAACTCCCTTCTCCCCATCTCTGCGGTAGTGATCTCAAATGTGGTGCCCCAGGTAGTCGTGTTCATGAAAGGGTACTTTGACTCAACCCCTAGGGAACTAGAGGAAGCCGCGCTCCTTGAAGGTGGAAAGTCAGCCGCCAGAAAGATAGTCTTCACCATGGCAACTCCTCAGATATCAGTAGGTGCTCTGATGGGATTCATGGCCGGGTGGAACGCTTTCTTGGCTCCTCTCATGTTCCTCTTCGATGATTCTTTGTATCCTACTTCTGTGAAGCTCTATAGCTATGTTGGAGATTTGATGAACCTCTATCCACACTGGAATCTGTTCGGAGCTGGAGCTATCCTCAACCTCGCAGTCGCTCTTTTAGTCTTCGTATCGATAAAGCTTCTAACCGGTGTGCTAAAATAAATTCTGAGGTGGTTTCGTGGAGGAGTATAGAAGGCTCCTAAAAAAGTTCCTCCTTACGATCTTTCTCATTTTGGCTGTGTTTCTAACTGGAGCCATTGGTTATCGTGTCCTAGAAGGATGGCCTTTTGTGGATTCGCTTTTTGAAAGTGCCGTTACCATCTCCACGGTTGGATACGAGATGGTTGGAGGAATGACACGTGTAAAACCCATAACAAAGGTTTTCACCATGGGGTTGATATTCGCCGGCGTCACCGTAGTCCTATACGGGGTATCCGTCCTCACTCAATTTATAATCGAAGGTGAGATGAACAAATATGTTCAGGTTAGGAGGAGGTTGAAGATGATCGAGAAGATGAGAGATCATCACATAGTTGTTGGTTCTGGAAAGACTGGAAAACACATAATATCAGAATTCATGAGGAGAAGATCAGAGTTTGTGGTAATAGACAGAACGGAAGAGGAGATAAAAAGGTTGATGGAGTTTTTTGGAAAAGAGTTTCCTTACGTGGTGGGTGACGCCACGGAGGAAGAGATACTCTTTCAAGCTGGAATAGATAGGGCAAGGTCCCTCATAACCACTCTTCCCGATGATACGAAGAATGTCTTTGTCGTTCTAAGCGCCAGGACTCTAAATCCCTCGTTGAATATAATATCGAGAGCTTCAGATGTTGAGAGCATGAGGAAGCTTCTCTATGCTGGTGCCACGAGTGTGGTTGCCACAGCGGAGCTTACAGGAGTGAGAATGGCGATGATGGCCACAAAACCTGGCCTGATATCGTTTCTAGACGTTGTGACATTCTCCGGAAGAGAGAACCTCAGGTTGGAGGAGATACACGTCGGGGAGGATAGCCCCTTAACTGGGAAAACTTTGGCTGAAATCAGATTGCCCCAAAAGTACAACTTGATCGTGATTTCCATGAGAAAGGGAGGAGAGTACATATTCAACCCCAGGGGTGACACAAATGTTGAATCGAACGATAAGCTCATCGTCTTGGGAAAGGAGGAGGATATCTTGAAACTCCAGGAAAATCTGAGAGGATCTCAAGTCTGAGAGGTTCGTGTATGAAAAACTCGTACCCTTCTATGTGGAGCACCACAAGCCTTCCTTTTTCTTCAAACCATATTGGCTTCGAGGATTCGTAAATTACGTTGTTACCTTCCCATTCAGCTTTTCTATAAATCCTGTATTTGCCTCCAACCTTTTTCACAAGGTAGGTTATTCTTTTTTCTCTTCCGTTTGAAAACCCGCGGTACGATATGAAACTCGTTGAACTTGCCACAAAACCTGGGCGGGTTATTCTAGAACCCATCTCATCTCTGATGAAAGATACAGCCATGGACATATCTATGAACCTGTTCATCCTGCTTGAAAGCTTCCTGATGAACAGCGTTCCAGATCCAAATGTGGGGAAGAATGAGGTGAAGGCCAGCGAAACGGCCAAAAGCTCTATCAGCACCTCTACGAGTGTGTAAGAAAAGCGCACCGTGCGCCCACCGTCGACCTTCCCGAACCGGGGCGTACCCCCTCGTAGGGCTCCAGCTGGGCTACCCCACGGCACACGGGTATTCCCGCTTATGGCTGCTCCCTCCCGGGCCTGACCAGGTTCACGGGTTCCCGTTGCGTAGGACCCAACCTTCATCACCCCTTGAAAAGGCCGTTTCCCGACTCGAGAGGCCTCGGGTAAGCCTCGGCCCCGCGTATGGCGGATTTCGGGTTCAGGGGACCGCCAACCCCCCACCTAGCACGGTGCGCAAGCTGGGGCGGGAGGACTCGAACCTCCACCACTGGAGCCAAAGTCCAGTGTGCTACCCACTACACTACGCCCCAGTGCGAATGGGATTATATCAGAATTTCTCCCTAACTGAACGGAGTATTTCATAAGAGTTGAAGAATTCCTCCACGATCTTCGGATCAAACTTTATCCCACTCATTTTCTTCAGATATTCCAGGGTTTCTTCTTCACTCCAAGCCTTTCTGTATACCCTATCGGATCTCAGGGCATCGTATGTATCCACGATCGATACTATGCGAGCTTCAATCGGAATCTCTTCCCCTTTCAATCCATCCGGATAGCCACTCCCATCCCAGTTCTCGTGATGCCACCTCGCTATAGTAGCCGCAATTTTGAATATCTCGTTATCGTACTTCGAGAGTATCTCATAGCCTATTGTCGTATGCTTCTTCATTATCTCAAATTCACTTTCAGTCAGTCTGTCAGGTTTGTTCAGAACATTGTCTGGTATCCCTATCTTTCCAACATCGTGAAGCATCGATGCAAGCTCTATCATCCTGATTCTATCCTCATCGTTTATGAACTTTCTAGCCAGAACTTTCGTCATCTCAGACACTCTTTTAACATGCTCTCCCGTTTCCTCAGACCTATGTTCTATCAGATCCGCCAAAGTCTGTATCATTTTGTACATCGTGCTCTCGAAGAGCTTCTTTAGCTCCTCGTTTTCAACGGCCGATAGGAGCTGAAGAAACGATACCCTCAACGAGTCCCTAAGCCTCTCCCCTAAGCTTTCGGAAAACCTTATCATTATCGTAGCGACTGGCTTTCCCATGGCAGTAGTGCTTATCCTCAAAGTGTTGCTATCAACCCACTCAACCCCTTTTTCGCCGGAGATTTCGATTCCTTCAGGTGGATTCTCTCCAAACTCTGTTACCCTTCCATCAACCGATTTTATAGATCCGCTCACACCTACTCCCCATCTTTTGAAGAGTTCCACAAAAGGGCTTAAAGCTATCATCATGTTGTCTCTTATGAGACCTTTTCGCGAATGCTCGAGTGCGAACTCATAAAGTATCCTGTTTATCTCTTTTTCCCTTTCAAAAAAGCTTATATCTCTGTACGACCTTATAGCTGCGAGTATAACTCCAACCATCATCTCGGATGAGAGCTCAGTTTTCTCCCTGTAGTCGTTTATGTCGTAGTTCATTATCACATCTTTTCTGGGGGCATATCCGGGTTGACCCGTTCTTATTATCAACCTGATCTTGTGGTTCTTAAGCTCCTCCCTTATGTACTTGACAAGATCCAGACCAGCTGACTTATCCTCCATGACCACATCTATAACGGCAACCGCTATGTCCTGATTCTCCTTGAGGATTTTCATGGCTTCCTTTTTGGAATAAGCGGATATTATCTCCAGGCCTTTTCCATCGAGTTTTATATCCTTGAGGATTATCTTCGTTATCTTGTGCACATCTTCTTCGTCGTCCACTATCAGTATTTTCCATTTATCCTGACTCTTCAAATTATCGCTCTCAGGTTCCTGTGAGAACTTCAGAAATCTCTCCAACTGTCTCCCTCCTCAAAGGACCTTAGGTATCATTATCACAAAACGTGTTCCTTGTCCAGGTTCACTTTCGAGGATGATATCACCTCCCAGCTTTTCCACAACGAGTGAATAGACTATAGCAAGCCCTAAGCCGGTTCCACCTTTACCGATTTTCGTGGAGTAGAATGGTTCAAAAGCTTTCTTCCTGGTCTCCTCGTCCATCCCCTTTCCATCATCCTTGAAATCTATCTCCACGTAGGACCCTGCATCTTTCACATCTATGTAGATATTTCCGGGACTCTCCCCGTTGTCGAAAGCATGGATTATGGAATTTTCCAGGAGGTTAGACAAGATCTGCGAAATCGCACTTGGGAAGGATCTCACCTCTATATCCCTAGGGCAGTTCACGTGGACACTAACCCGTGTTTTCCTTATCTTTGGATGAAGAGCCGTTAGGACATCTTTGACAACATCACTTAGGTTGAACTCTATGGGTTTCCCCTCAACCTCATACATGGCCATGGTTTTCAAGCTTCTAACGAGGTCCACTATCTTTTTAACATTTCTCTCTATCAAATCTGCCAAATCCTCGGAGTTCCTGAGAAACTCCTCGAAAAATTCCTTGGTAATCTTTTCTTCCTCATAAGACTTCCTCAAATTTTCAAGGTATTTTTTCAGCTCCGATGTGGATGTATAGATTATCCCAGCAGGTGTGTTTATATCGTGGGATATGTTGGCAACTATTTTTCCAATCGACGCCATCTTTTCAGCTTGAACCAGCTGATCCTGTGTTTTCTCAAGGTCCTCTATCGTGTTTTCAAGCTCTTCTACCGTTGCATTCAGATCCTCGTTAGTCCTTTGAAGCTCTTTCTTCGTCTCGGCAAGTCTTGTGTTGGATAAAAGGAGCAAATATATCACGAGAGCCAGCGAGAAGGCGTAAGAGTAAAAGTAAAAATATCTGTGGATAACATAGAACCGAATGAAACCGATCTTACGAACCTTTCCAAAGCTTTCGTAATACAGATTGAGTGCCGGCAAGTTGTTCTCACCATATCTTTTGATCGTGAAAAGGCCCAACCTCAACATCACCTTCTCGTAATTGCTCAGATTTCTCTTTCTAGCGTCCAGGAACTTCTCTATTTTCTCGATTCCGCCTTCTCCGAAAACCTGGTAAACCTCCACTCTCATGATGGATTCGGAGCTCAATATCAGGTTGGCAAGTTTTAAGGTTTCATCGTAGTTGAGTTGCCAAACGTGAGGTTTCATAAACTCTGCATATCTTACCAAAACACTCTTTTCCCTTTCCGCGTTGAAAAGGATATAAAAAAATACGCTTGCCGCATAAGACCCAAATATTATCAACCCTAACCAAAATGACCTTGGTCTCTTCATAGCAGTGGAATTATACCATCAGATGATTCCGATCTTTCCCAAAATGAAACCTGCAGCAGCGAACAGCAAAATGGTCAAAAAAGGGTTCATTCCGAGAAAAACCATTGTAAAGCTCGAAGCCGCCAGTGCTATAACGATCTTTTTCGGAACATCTATTGCGCTGTAAAGGGAATAGACTGCCATGAGAAGAAGTCCTATTATGGCGGCTTTCATGCCGCTCAATACCCAGAAGGCTTCTTTCGTTTTCAAAAGTCCCTTGAGCCCTATAGCTATAACCAATATGACGAAAAATGCCGGGACAACCGCACCTGTCGTGGCCAAAACCGCACCTGGAACACCCGCTATTCTGTAACCAGCAAATGTCGCGACATTCACCGCGATTGGTCCGGGGGTGGAGGAGGCTATCGCCACGAGATCCCAAAACTCACTCTTTGTGAGCCAACCCCTTCCGACCACCTCACTCTCTATCAAAGGGAGCATCCCATAACCCCCACCGAACCCTATGAAGCCTATCTTGAGAAACACCAAGAAAAGCATCAGTAGCTTCATTTTTTCACCCTCTCCAGATATTCGACCAGGTTAGCTATATCGGCGGGACTTACTCCAGGTATTCTCATAGCCCTTCCTATGGATTCCGGTTTTATCTTGGAGAGCTTTTCTCTGGCTTCCGTTGAAAGATTTGGAACTTTGGAGTAGTCAACGCTCCCTGGTATTCCCATAGATTCATACCTTTCGAAGATCCTTATATCATCCATCATCTTCTTTATGTACCCCTCGTACTTTATCTCTACATCCACCTCCTCGGCTATATCCCTTCTCTCTATCGGATTTGGATCGAAGATCTTTATCATCTCGTAAGGAACCTGAGGACGTTTTAAGATTCTGTACATACTCGTTGTTTCCTTTATAGGTGATGTTCCAAGCCTTGCTAAGAGGCTGTTCAGCTTCTCAGATGGCCTAACCTTAACACTTTTAAGCCTCTCCATCTCTTCTCTCACTTTTTCCTGATCCCTTAAAACCTTCTCGTAAAACCACTTCGGAACTAGAGAAACTCTGTAGCCATATTTTGCTAATCGAAAATGAGCGTTGTCATGCCTGAGAACGAGTCGATATTCAGCCCGTGAGGTCAACAGCCTGTATGGTTCATCCACACCTTTGGTGGTGAGGTCGTCCACCAGGACTCCTATATACGATTCTGACCTTTTCAAAATCAGAGGCTTTTCACCTCGAAGCTTCAAAGCGGCGTTTATTCCCGCTAGTAATCCCTGACCGGCCGCCTCCTCGTATCCACTCGTGCCGTTTATTTGACCAGCGAAGTAGAGTCCTTCGACTATCTTCGACTCAAGGGTCGGGTAGACCTGAGTTGGATCTATGTAGTCGTATTCTATGGCGTAAGCCGGCCTCGTTATGACAGCTCTTTCGAGTCCTGGTATGGTTCTTACCATCTTTATCTGGGCTTCAAATGGAAGAGAGGTTGAGACACCATTGAGGTAGTACTCATCCGTACCGATCCCCTCAGGCTCAACGAAAACCTGATGCGAGTCCTTGTTCGGAAACTTGACCACTTTGTCCTCTATCGACGGGCAGTACCTTGGTCCTATTCCCTCTATGAGTTTCACCGATCCGTAGAGTGGCGAGAAGTCCAAAAACATCCTTATTATCTCATGAGTCTTGTTGTTCGTTCTCGTGAGCCAGCATGGATGATCCTTTGAAAGAACTCGAGGATCGTCAAAATAGGAGAACGCCAAAGGCTCATCGGATGTATCCTGGCGTTCCATTTTGGAAAAGTCTATGGACCTTCCCAAAACTCGCGGAGGGGTTCCGGTTTTAAACCTTCCAACTTTAAATCCAAGCTCTATCAGAGAACTCGTAAGTCCTTTAGCCGGAAATTCCCCCATCCTGCCAGCTTCCATCGTGGATCTCCCTATGAATATCTTTCCCCTCAAAAATGTTCCGGTTGTTAAAATAACAGCCTTTGCGAAATACCTGTTTCCAAAGTTGTCCACAATCCCTCTGATCTTTCCCCTATCAGCTAGGAGCTTCTCGGCTATTCCAAACCTTGGAGTGATGTTTTCCTCTTTTTCAACCCTTCTTTTCATCGAGCCGGAGTATCCGCGCCGATCCACCTGAGCCCTCAACGCTCTCACTGCGGGGCCCTTTGACGTGTTGAGCATTCTTATGTTTATCATAGTCTCGTCGGTGTTTTTGGCCATTTCACCACCGAGAACATCGATTTCTCGAACAATCACGCCCTTTGCTGGTCCTCCGATTGCAGGGTTACACGGAGGCCATGCTATCGTGTCGAGATTCCCTGTTATCAGAAGGACTCTAAATCCTATCCTAGCCGGAGCGAGTGCGGCCTCAACTCCAGCATGCCCCGCTCCAACAACTATCACGTCGTACTCAAAATCCTTCCTTATAAAAACCACCTCCCACTCGCACTGGATTTTAACACCTGGTATACTTTCGTGGGGGCGGTATTGTGGCGAAGATTTTGGTTGTTGACGCCGAGAGGAACGCCAGAACTCTGGTGAAGAGAATACTAGAAGGGGAAGGGCATAAGGTCATGACCTTTGCAAGTGCAGATGAGGCCAGGGAGGAGATCTGGGCGACGTCCTCTGGAGGGAAGAAAAGTGGTTTTGATCTAGTCATAACGGATATAAAAATCTCTGGAGGGTCCGGGATAGATCTGATAAGGGAGATAAACACATCGGGAATAAACATTCCCGTACTCGTGACAGGAGGGGCCGTTCCACCGGAGGCTGTGGCTAGTGCTATGAAGGCTGGGGCTGTTGATTTCCTCTCAAAACCGTTCTCAGAGAGCGACCTCCTTGAAAAGGTGAACACGATCCTGAACATGGAAAAGGATACATTTGGGAAACTTGAAAGGAGAGCTAAAGAGCTTCTTGAAATGGGAAACTTAGTTTTAGCGGACAAAGTGGTGAAACAGATGTTTTCCATAAATCCGTCTTCCCCAGTTCCTCACTACCTTTACTACCGACTGCTGAGGGTAAGGGGAAATGAAAACTTAGCCGTTAAACATTTAAAGTGTGCACTCGAATTTGATCCTAAGTACCAACCGGCACTTGAGGAGATGAAGAGATTGGGGGAGGAGAAAAGGTGAAAGTGTTTGTTGAGGTTTTCTCAGAAGACAGAAATTTTGGAATGTTTCAGTACGATGCAAGCCAAAGGAAAAAGATCAGAGATCTGGAAAGATTCATAACGAAGGACATAGCTGGGGACGAGTTCAGAAGGATAACACTCGTTGAAGATTTCATGAGATCGATCTTCTCAAATCCTCTGACAATTCCTCTGAAAATTTGTGATGAAGCAAAGATCCTCCCGGCCTTGCAGGAAAACGGGAAGATCCGGCTAAACTTTCTATTTGAAAGATCTCCTCTCGTTTTCAGAGTATCCTTCGAGAATCCAGAAAAAGAAGAAGCGGATTTTGAAGAGATCAGAAGAAGGATGTACTCTTCAGGCCACTATGTTGGGATGTACGCAACTCCAGATATCGATATAAGCGAACTAACAGAGTTCGTGAATAAGAGGAAAAGACTCATCGACACATCAGATGTTCCAGAAAACTTGTTCCTCGTATTCAGGATGAAGAAGAAAAACTCTTCAAAATCATACTCCAGGGATTCACACTTTTTGGATGTGGTGCTTGACATCTTCAAATCCCTCGGGCTTGAGGAGGATGCGTTTTTCAAAGTCTTCAAGGGCAAGAAGGACGAATGTTTGCTTGTTATGGAGTACCCTCCTTATGCGGTTTTCGATGGGTTCTCTTACACACTTTTGGGGGAGGTTGTGAAAGCTTTCAAAGGGGAATTCATCCTGGATTACAACGACGAGAAGGAAATAATCGTAACTTTGGCAAAGTGAATTTAAAAGGCTTTGCATCTTTTATAAAGATCTCCTTTGCCAAGCAGCGTGTGGTAAAAATTCATCGGCACGCAGATTAGGGAAAGCAAGCTGCTCGAAGGAGAAGGTCCTTTTTAAGGCCCTTAAGCTGTTTCCATCATTTCGTTAATCTTCTTGATCTGCTCTATCGTGTAAACTGGTGGTGAGGGTATCCCGTTGAAATTCGTTCCGTACTCCACCGTGTAAGCTCCGGAGTTTATGAACAAAGCCTTATCCCCGATCGTCGTATTCTCCGGAAGCTCGATCTCATCGTATATCACATCGACGCTGTCACACGTCGGGCCAGCTAAAGTGAAAATCTTCTTCGGGAATTCTTCCTTTCCGTAAACGACTACTTCGTAGCGGAAATTCTCTATAGTTTCCATAAGACCATGGAAAACTCCAGCATCTATGTAAATCCAATCTTTCCCGAGTCTTCTGGATCTGAGAACGACGCTGCTGACCAAAATCCCGGCATCTCCGACCATGTACCTTCCAGGCTCTGTTGCTATCAAAACGCCGCTACCTATGTATTTTCTCGTTGATTCCACGATCACAGAAGCGATCTCTTCGACGCTTGGTATCGGTTTTGTGTGCCTTACGGGCCATCCTCCACCCGTGTTGAGAAAATCCAAAATTATGTGATGCTCTTTCGCAGCCTTTATGAAAACTTTCGAAGCGTCTTTTATCGCTATCTCCCAGTTCTTCGGATTGTAGTTCTGAGATCCAACGTGAAAGCTAACACCTATCGGTTTGAGACCGCGAAAACGTGCCCAATCGACGAGTTCGACCGCGTGATCTACATCGGTTCCGAACTTTCCAGATAGCGGCCAGTCGCTCTCAAGACCGCTCGTGTGTATCCTCACAAAGACTCTCGATCTTGGAGCAACTCTGGCAATTTTATCTATCTCCATCTCGCTGTCGACCGCAAAGAGATCTATTCCCATCGTATAAGCCGTGTCTATGTCCTCAATCCTTTTTATGGTGTTTCCAAAACTCATCTTGTCCGGTCTGACTCCAAGCTTTATTAGCTTCATTATCTCCCCTATCGACGCGACATCAAAAGAAGATCCTTCTCTTTTAAGGTGTTTCAGAATTTCTACGTGCGAATTGGCTTTAACTGCGTAGTATACGACGACATCACCAGAGAAGGCCTGAACGAGCCTTTTGTAGTTCTTTGCAGCTTTTTTTGGATCTACCACAAGATAAGGCGTCTTGAGTATATCCAGACTATCCTCCAAAAGTGGAGGGAGACTCATCACTCAACACCTACCTCCAGCCTTACGAACCTCGATACCCTTATGTTCTCTCCTATCTTTCCTATCGCTTCCGTTATTATATCATTGACCTTTTTCTTATCGTCGAAAATGTAATCCTGCTCAAGGAGGCAGTTCTCCTGGAAGAATTTCTCAAGTTTTCCTTCGATTATCTTCTCAATGACGTTCTCAGGCTTTCCACTGTTCTTGAGCTGCTCTCTGTAGATCTCCTTCTCTTTCTCTATGACTTCCTGGGGAACATCTTCTCTTGAGACCCATCTCGGACTCATAGCTGCGACCTGCTTCGCCAGGTTGTAAGCGAGCTCTTTGAACTCATCGGTTCTCGCAACAAAATCGGTCTCGCAGTTAAGCTCAAGAAGAACTCCTATTCTCCCGTTGAAGTGAACGTAGGAAGTTATGATACCTTCACCCGTCGCTCTTCCAGCCTTCTTAGCGGCTTTAGCGGCTCCCCTCTTTCTGAGTATCTCTATAGCCTTGTCGAAATCCCCATCAGCCTCCTGGAGCGCCTTCTTGCAGTCCATCATCCCTGCGCCAGTCATATCTCTGAGCTTTTTCACCATCTGAGCGGTGATCTTCATCCGTTCATCCCTCCTTGAGATTTTTCTCGATCCGCTGTAATATAGCATAACCAAAAGGATTTGGCAAAGGGAGAAATTGCCCCGTTCGGAGGGATTTCCTTGAAGGAATTACCAAAAGTTTCCGTAGTCATTCCAGTTCGAAACGAAGAAAATTTCGTAGGGAAAGTCTTGGATTCCATTCTAAATAACGATTACCCAAAAGAAAATCTTGAAATTCTCGTAGTGGATGGAATGAGTGAAGATAAAACGCGCGAAATCGTGAAAAGCTATTCAGAGAAATATTCTTTCATCAAACTTATTGACAATCCTCACAGATACACTCCCCATGCCTTGAATATAGGAATTGACAACATGAGTGGAGAAATCATGATGATTGCAGGAGCGCATACCACATACTCAGAGAATTACATATCAGAGTGCGTTAAGACAATTCAGAATGGATATGATGTAGCTGGTGGTGTCATGGTAACTCTGCCAAGATCAAACAATCCAAAAGCCATCGCAATAGCAAGAGTTTTATCACATCCTTTTGGAACAGGCGCTAAATACAGAACAAGAGAAGTGAAGAGAGTAGAAGAAGTCGACACGGTAGCGTATGCGCTTTACAAGAAAGAAATTTTTGACAAGGTAGGAAAATTCAACGAAAATCTCATAAGGAATCAAGACATAGAGATGAACTTGAGAATAAGAAGAAACGGCGGGAAAATAGCCTTAGTTCCAAATGCAAAAAGCTACTACTACGCAAGGGATACTTTTAAAGCGTTGTGGAAGAACAACTTTGAAAACGGATATTGGGTTATAAAATCCACCAAATACGCAGAAATGCCGTTTTCTGTAAGGCATCTTGTTCCGCTGATGTTTGTGATGTTTTTGATACTCGGATCAATTTTGTCCTTGTTTTCAATGATGGCAAGATTCATATTTCTTTCCATCTTGGCGTTGTATTTTCTTATAATATTGATATCATCAGCAGGAATAGGGATCAAGGAAAAATCGTTTGAGGTATTTCTATACTCACTTGTGGTTTTCGTAGTCCTTCATATGGCGTATGGGGTGGGATCGATAAAAGGCTTGATATTTTACAGGAGGTAGTCAAATGAAAATATGTGTAGCCACAGATGTACACCCGCCAGATGATCAGAGAATAGTAAAGGAGATCAGAAGTCTTTTAAAATTGGGAAAGATCTGTTACATACATCCGGAAAAAGGCATAGAGAACCTGAAAGTAGAGCATTATGAAATACCAAAATACTACCCCAGATTTAAAAGAATTCTCAGAGGTCCAAAAGACATTTACAAAGTTGCAAAAGAAATTTCACCTGATTTCTTTCACTTCCACGATCCAGAGCTTATTCCAACCGGTGTAAAACTTGCAAAGCAAGGAATCAAAGTTATATACGATGTCCATGAGAATTATCCTGCTGTGATCTTGACAAAGAATTGGATTCCGAAATGGATAAGAAAAGTCGTTTCCAAACTGTTTGAAATGTACGAAAACTGGGCTGTGAAACATTTCTACGGAGTTGTAGTAGTGACAGAAAATATGTGTGAAAGATTTTCAAAGTACACAAGGTGTGCACTTGTTCCAAACTATCCTGATTTGAAGGATTTTGAGGGGCTGAAAAAGATTGACAGAAATGATAGCAGGGTTCGGTTCATATACGTTGGTTCGATAGATGAGGACAGGGCCATTGTTGAAATGATGGAAGCATTTAGGAAGGTTAGAGAAAAACTAGACTATGTTGAGTTTTATATGGTAGGACCCATATTTTCTCAGAAACTTGAAAGTTTCATAAGAAGTTTTAATGTTCCGGGATTTGTCTATCATCCGCGTGTTCCGCATAGGAGAGCTCTTGAAATGGTCGCTCAAAGTGATGTTGGAATGATTATAATTCATAGAAATCCCAGCAAAGAGATATCATCGCCTGTAAAACTTTTTGAGTACACTTACTTTGGATTACCAGTGATAGCGTCGGATTTTGAATATTGGAGGAAAACATTGCTAAACTATGAATGTGTTTATTATGTTGATCCAGAGAGCGTAGAGCAAATAGCGAATGTTATGGTACATGCTGCCGAATCATTTAAGAAAAGGGAAGAGCATGATTGCGGAATGCTAAAGTATACATGGAGTGTAGCAGAAGAAGGCTTAATAAGCCTTTACTTTGAAAAGGAGACGAAAGGTCTATGAAAATACTTGTAGTCGGTTACGAACATCCGATGTGTGATAAAAGAACTAAAAGAAGTGTAAAAGCACTTTCGAAAGTCTTTTCTGAGGTTTATTATCAGTTTATGGTTAGAAGGCAAGACAGTTTTTCCTGCTCGAAGGAGTTTGGGGATAATGTCAGACTTATTTCTACATATCATCCAGGTAAGAGTAAGGATCCTATTAGATGGCTCATAAAATGGAAGAAATTTGACAGAAAATTATGGAATATGATAGATAAAATATCTCCTGATTACGTTTATTTTCATAATATCCCATTTACTATTGAGAAATTATTCAAACTTTCTAAAAGTAGAGGGATAGGTTTAATCCACGAAGCGCATGAAATAATTCCAGATGTTTTCTTCAGAGGGATACTTCCAGATTTTCTTGAGAAGAAGATCAAATCTTTTGTATGGAACAGATATAAAGTAGTCCTGTCACTTTCTGACAAGCTAATCTTCGTTTCCCGAGAGTCTGCTGAATATGTTTTAAGGAAGGAAAATTTAGAGAAGGAGTACTTTATACTGCCAAATTTGGCTGAGTATATTACAGATCCGAAGCCTATTGGTGAACGGAAGAAAAGAGTAGTAATAGTTGGAGGTACAGAGAGGAGAGTACCTTGTGAATATTTGGAAGCTTTAAAGAATGCTGGATATTGCATAGTAACAATAGGTAAAATTAAAACCTCTGAAAACTGTTATGAAGGAATTGTCAATAAGGATTTTTTGCCCTATAGCAAAATGATGACTGAGATATCTCAGTCCTTATTTAGCTTAATTTCTTTTCTTTCGTCAAGAGATAAGAGTTTTAAGTTTTTCTCAAATCATGTATATTCTCTTCCAAATAAACTTTATGATTCCCTAGCAGCAGGTACTCCTGTTTTAGTGCATTCGTACTTTAAGTCTATTTCTAAACTGGTTAGGGAAGATCAGGTTGGGATAATCTTTGATAATCCAGAAGATCTTTACAGAAAAATTTCAGAGGTGGATGAGATATATTACAATAAAATGTTAGAGAACATTAAGGGGAATTCCGAGAAATACTACTGGAATAAGAAGTGGGAAGAAGACTACCTAGAATTTCTTTTTCCATTTGAGGGGCGATAAGATGAATTCAATAAAAAGAGCAGTGGATTTATTCAATATTGGTAGTTATAACAAAGCTTTATCCTTATTCAAAGAAGTAATAAGCACTCAACCATCTGAAGAAAAGATCGCTCTCTACTATATTTGCTTGATATACAGGAAGTTAAAAAAATGGAGTTTAGCCAAGAGTAGCTCCCTTATCTATATCAAAAAATATGGTTTTAACTGGAAGGTAGCAGAGATATTGGGTGATGTGTTTCACTTTGAGGGAGATTACAAGATAGCTAAAAGATGGTACAGATCAGCTTTAGGAGGCCAAGAGATGAGTTCGAGCGATAAGAGAAGAATATCTGAAAAACTAGAAGTAGCAAACCTGGAGGAAAAGCAAAAAAAGCATCAACTGAAGTTATCTCTTGTAGTTGTTGAAGGAACAGACAATTTCACGGATGATTTAGTAGAGAGATTGAGTCAAGGTAATCTATGGGTGAGAAAGTTTGTAATCCCAAGAAATAAGGCGGTAATGCTTTCTAGAACTTTTAAACTGTTTTCCTCTAGTAGCATTAAAAAAATGGTTTACGAAATGGTGGGACGTTTGTCGTCTCTCAGGAAGGCTCTGAAATGGGGAGATGTCATTTGGGTAGAATGGGCAAATTACCTCGCGGTTGTTGCGAGTCACATAAAGCCGAAGAAAAAAAAGATGTTTATAAGACTTCATAGCTACGAAATATTCACGGATTATCCTATGGATATAGATTGGAGAGGTATTGATAAGCTTATATTCGTAGCACCGCATATAGAGGAGATATTTTTTGAGAGATTCCCAGGTTTAAAGGAGGTCATTAGAGATACTGAAGTAGTATTCAATGGACTTAATTTAAATGAGATACCATTCGATGATAGAAAACCAGGATATGACATAGCTTGGGTGGCGCACATCAACTACAAAAAAGCTCCTGAATTATCTTTGCAGGTGATAAAAAAGCTTGTAGAGAAGAATGCCGAATACAAGTTACATATAGCAGGAGATTTTCAAGATCCGAGATACGATGTTTACATGAGGCATTTAGTGAGATACATGGATTTGGAAAAAAACGTTTTGTTTTACGGATGGGTGGATGATATGGAGGAATTTTGGAGGAATAAGAATTATCTGCTCTCTACAAGCCTTCATGAAGGGCATCCGTACAACATAATGGAGGCCATGGCTCGTGGTATAAAGCCTGTTATTCATTGGTTCAGGGGAGCAGATGAACTTTACAGCAGAGATTGGTTGTTTGCAACTGTTGATGATGCTGTAAAGATAATTACATCGGGCAGTTATGATTCTCGTAAATATAGAGACCATGTTATTCATAGAGGATGGACGTTGGAAGATCAGGTTAGAAGTTTTAAAGATTTAATATATAACTTGATTAATCATTGATAAAGCGTGATTATCGCTGCTTACTTAGCTATTATTATAACAGTATCTCTGAACAGAGGATTTTTACATTTCCTAAAGCTTCTCTTCCTATATCTGTCGATCATCAAGATTCCTCTAATATTGAATCCGGATATTGTTATTATTTTCGATAGTGTATAGGGAGAAAACCAATACCTGTGATCAGTGTTGTTTACTTCCAGATTTTTCTTGGCATTGACAAAATTTTCAATTCTTAAGGCGTTTGGAGCGGATACTATTAACTCTTTGAACCTAAGATTATCTTTCACGGATTTTAGAAATGATATTGGATTGTCGACATGCTCGATTACATCAAGAATTAACACAGCATCCCATACTTTATCAATCTCTTTAGGTATTTCATCAACATTTTCAATATTTCCACAATACACATTTGGAATGTTATAAGTTCGTTTTACGTATTCAACTGCCATGCAATTCAAATCTACGCCGAATGCTTCCTTTGCTGAATTCATGATGTGGAGGTGAAACCACCCATCATTTTTAATTTTTTTGTCGATAATTTCAGGATGATCTGCAAATCCTATGTGAAGAACTTTTTTATTTCTAACATAGTCACTTATGAATTCCTTCAAGTCAAGATAATCATTTGAGGGTATCTTTAATGCAAGTCCACTGCTGAATTTTTTCCCTGACAGATATTCGGAGGCTTTTGTAATTTCTACGGGATTTAGTTTGCTCGATCCAGGACGTCGTAGAGCAACATATATTTTGTATAATTTAGAGATTAAGAGGGTTGCGAGCTCACACTCATGATGATTCAAGTAGTTTTTAACATGTTTCTTTATCTTAGCCAACATATCCATTTCCTCCACATAATCTGGCTTTACAGGTGAGAGTATACCATCCTGAAATCCCTCAGCCAATCATTAAGATGGCCCCCAAATGTTGGACCAGGTATAAAATTCATCCAAATGGGGATCACCATGAGGAAGAGGAAACACTCAGCTAAGTTCAAAGCAAGAGTGGCCATCGAAGCTCTCAAAGAAGATAAAACCATCAGCGAGATAGTATCCAGATATGGTCTGCATCCGCAGCTGGAAAAGAGTGGGAGAAAGAGTTCACAAAAACGTATCTAAAACTCTGTATGAGACAAAAAACTAAAGTCAGAGCTTGAGAAAGCATACAAAAGGATAGGACAGCTGGAGGTGGAGAATGATTTTTCATCAGATGTGCTAAGGAGAGCATAGATAAGAAGACGAGACAAAACATGGTGCTCTTATCAGAGCATAGCATAAGTCTCAGAAGGGCTGCAAAATTGCTAAGCATCTCATGATCGAGCCTTTACTACAAGCCAAAGGGTGAAAAAGAAGAAAACATAGAGCTTATGGAGCTGATAGACCATAAGATCACACAAGACCCAACTCATGAAAGCAGAGGGATGAGGGAATACCTTCAAAGGGAACTGGGGAAGAAGATATCTTTAAAGAGGGTTAGAAGGTTCATGAGGAAGATGAATCTGAAGGCTGTGTATCCAAAGCCAAAGGCAGCATCAAGTGCTGAAGTACAAAACTCCGGATGGGGTGTACTATGGGGAAAGAAGGTCAGATGCTGCGTGAATCAAATAGGAACCAAGTATAAGGGCAAATATGTTGGTCAATTTGGCATAGCCGGGTCATTTAGTTTTTTTGGAAACAAAACAGTTACAACAGGTGAGGGTGGAATGGTTGTGACGAATAATGATGAGCTTGCAAAAAGAATAAGAAAGTTAAAAAATCAAGGTAATTCAGAAACAAAACGATATTGGCATGATATTTTAGGTTACAATTATAGAATGACGAATCTTCAAGCTGCTATTGGATATGCGCAAATGTTGAGAATAGAAAAACTAATTGAAAAGAAAAGATTAATAGCCTCATGGTATAGAAAACTTTTGAAACATCCGCTTGTTGTACATCCTATTGAAAAAACGTACTGTACTCACTCGTATTGGATGTATTCAATACTTTTGGACAGTTCCATAGGTCGATTTCGTGATGAAATAATGCAAAAGCTTTATCATGAATATGGGATTGAAACTCGCCCATTCTTCTACCCTATAACTTTAATGCCTATGTATCAAGGATCGACTAACGAAGCTTTTCCAGTTCTAATGGACTTCTACTGGCGAGGAATTAATCTTCCAAGCTCCACTAGACTAATATATGATGATGTGAAATATGTGAGTTTATCTTTGACGAAAATGCTTGATAAATATGCCCGATTAAGTAAAGTGAGGTGAATGTATATGAGAAGAAAGAAAGCATTCATAACTGGTGTAACAGGACAAGATGGATCTTACCTAGCCGAATTTCTTTTAAATAAAGGCTATGAAGTTCATGGGCTTGTGCGACGTGCAAGCACCTTTAATCGTCAGAGGATAGACCATCTTCACATGAGAAGCAAAAATCCCCTTATACTGCATTACGGGGATATGACAGATCAATCAAGTATAATTTACGCATTATCTCAAGTTGAACCAGATGAAATATACAATTTGGCAGCGCAGAGTCATGTAAAAGTTTCATTCGAAGAACCAGAGTATACGGCAAATTCAGATGCTTTGGGTACGCTTCGGTTGCTTGAAGCAATAAGAATACTGGGACTTGAAAAGAAAACAAAATTTTATCAGGCTTCAACTTCAGAACTATTTGGAGGAACAGGAGAGGTTCCACAATCTGAAAAAACACCATTCTATCCTCGAAGCCCCTACGCTGTTGCGAAGTTATATGCGTATTGGATAACGGTCAATTATAGGGAAGCCTACGGTATATTTGCATGTAATGGCATTCTCTTTAATCATGAATCTCCACGGAGAGGGGAAAACTTTGTTACAAGAAAAATCACATTGGGAGTTTCTAGAATCTATTATGGTATCCAAGATTGCCTGGTTTTAGGGAACCTTGACGCTAAAAGAGATTGGGGTTACGCACCTGAGTACGTAGAAGCAATGTGGTTAATGCTTCAGCAGGATGAACCAGATGATTATGTTATTGCAACAGGTGAAACACATAGTGTGCGGGAGTTTGCTGAAAAAGCGTTCGAATATGTGGGTATAAATATAGCTTGGAAAGGTAAGGGTGTAGACGAGGTAGGAATAGATAAAAAAACAGGTAGAATCCTTGTTATAGTTGATCAAAAGTATTTCCGGCCCACTGAAGTTCATGTACTACAAGGTGATTACTCCAAAGCCAAAGGGAAACTTGGGTGGGAACCAAAAGTGAGGTTTGAGCAGCTGGTGGAGATAATGATGAAGCGTGATTTGGAAATTGTAAAGGGAAAGCTATAACTAATAAAGTGAATGTCCATTTGAAAGAAAGAGTAGCATTGCAGCTATTAAACTACTTAATTACATTTCTCAAAGTTCTGAGTAGTATGGACTTTATTTGAAGTTTAAAGAAGTGATCATAGGATATCCTATACTGACGTCGATGATCTAAAACACTGAAGTATTTTTGATTAAAGCAAATAAGTGGGAGGTAAAATAAGATATGAAGATTCTCTTGTTGACTAAGGAGAATTTTTGGTGCGATAAAGCTCGAGAATTTTTAATGGTTCACTTCGGAGAGCAAAATGTGAGAGTATACAGTTCGAATGAAAAATATAAAAAGATCCCAAAGGAGATTTTGGGAGAAGAGGGTGATATGCTTATCAGCTTTCTTTCTCCATGGATCATACCTACCTCTCTTCTTAACAAATTTGCTGTTGCTATAAATTTCCATCCTGGTCCTCCTGAATATCCTGGCAATGGTTGCTATAACTTCGCCCTTTATGAAGGAGCAATGGAATATGGAGTAACGTGCCATTTTATTACGAAAAAGGTGGATGCTGGACCTATAATAAAAGTTATAAGATTTCCTATTTTGCCGAATGAAAGCGTCCAAAGCCTGCGAGATAAATCACTTAGTTATCTCCTTGTTCTGTTTTTTGACATAATGGGTATGATTATCAAAGGGAAAGCCCTAAAACCAATCAAAGAATCTTGGAAGAGAAAAGCGTTCACACGAAAAGATCTTGAAGAACTTTGCAGAATTACACCTGATATGCCTGCTGAGGAGGTTCAAAAAAGAGTCAAAGTACTTATTATCCAGGGATGCCTGGAGCCTACATAGAGCTCTTCGGGATAAAATTTTACTACGATGGTAGGGGGTAAACTTCAAGGGATCGAAAATAAATAGTCGGTAATGTGTAAGAGTCAAGCAGCCAAATTGAGTATACGAATGAACATGAACATACTTATGTTCAAGTGATGAGGTAATGAAATGTGACAACCAAGATAGGAGCTTGAAAAAATCTTGAAATGCTTCTAGTTTAAGGGTGGGAAGCCGTCATAAAGTGCCAGAGGACAATAAATCTTTTCCTTTAGGAAGGAGAATTTCTTGTTTGAAAATTCTTGATCAGAGCAATGAGAATACATTGGGAACAGCAAAATTTTTGGCATATCTTGTCATATTATTAGGAAGAGCAGGAAACATGGTTTTTTAATGTACATTGCAAGGTAACCCCAATCTTTTAGAAACCTTTAGAGCAAGGAATACTAGTTCAAAATAACCTGGAATCTAGTAAAAGCTAAAAGAACTGATCATTGTCTTTTCACAAAGGTACTGTCTTTTTTAATATCTTGCTTTCTTTTATACTCATATGCTCTTATCAAATGATTTTTTCCAATCTTTTTTATCCCTGAAGGTAAAACCTCCAAGCAGCCAGCAGTGTTAAAACTTGGGTTTTCTCGATTGTATTGCCTTTTTCAAAAAGATGAACCAACATGCGTTTTACTTTCTCGTTTTTTATCAAGCCTATATTTTGATGATAATATTCGTGAAAAAACTTTCTCAAGTCCTCATTTGTTTCGTACCAATAATCTATAGGATTCATGTGCCACTTGCTTTTAAGTGGATCTTTATTTATTATTCTATTGATTATTTTCCTATGTAAAGCTTTCAAAGTAAGCTCCCTACCTTTAATTTTGATAGTGGTGGCAGTTATCGGTGCTTGCATTTTTTCCCAAACGTACTTAGCAGCCTCCGAATGTTTTTTCAAGATCCACTTCTTGTATATCACATGGTTGAAACGATACTTGAAAGGAATCTTTAGACAATATGTGAAGAAATCTACATCTAAAAATGGTGAGGAAACCTCCGTGTATTTCTGGACAGGTAAATTACCTGAAAGTATTCCGTTAAAGCCCCGATTGTAAAACTTAAACACTTCTTCATTGGGATAACTCCATTTCAAATACCTGGTTTCATCTTTCCTAATAAGTTTAGTGGAATAAGCCCCCGCACCGGGGTAATAAGGTGTTTCTGGATCGCCCCTACTGTAATAGGTACCCAAAACTACATCCCCTAATTGACCGGTATGGTACAGTCCATATCGCTCGAAATTTATCCTACTAACAGCGTGATTCACATGAGCAGCTCCAGAATAAAGAGTATTCCCATAAGTTATACCTATCATTTCTTCCAAGTTTTTAAGATATATCCCGTTGTCCAGGGAGAAGAAAACCCATTCGTGCTTCAAATCGCTCGTTATTTGCTTTGCCACGGTTTCATCGATGTATCCAGACTGGGAGAATGTCAGGTTAAGCTGTTGAGTGTAACCAAGCTCATGAGCTACCCAAACAGTCATCCTAGAATCAAGTCCACCACTAAGTGACGCAATGTGTTTATAACCATATTCCCTATCCTTTTCAAACTCCTGCTTTACAGCTTCTCTAAATAATCTGTCAACATTTTCTATTATTTCATCTTCTGTTTGCGTATTATCTGGCGTGTTGTCTACCCTAAAATATCTCAAAACTTGAAAATCACCATTTTCAATCTTAATATACATCCTGCAGGAAGCCTCTTGATCTTCTTGATTAAAGTGTAATCTTCCAGCATATAAGCGTATGTAAGAAGAAAATACGTTCCCACCTCATCAAGAGTAAAAGGTATCCCATTACCTTGCATATAATCGACCAGCCATGGAAACTCGGAACCAAAAACCAGCCTATCTGGCAGTTTCATATAAAAAATCTGCTTATCCCCAAAGTGGTTCGTGTAGATTATCCACCTGTTGTTCCTTCTATCATAAAGCAGTCCAGAAAAACTCCCTCGGAATTCCTCGAAAAATCTTTCACCATTTTTTTCATACATTTTCAAAATAGCATCCTTGAAATCTCTTGCCTTGTACTTGTTTATCAGCATTAAGGAATTCAAAACAACTCCTTCGGTTATAACGATATAATTTTCATCTTCATGGAAAATCTTATCATTTTCAAACTTCTTAATCGTTCTCCTTTCCAAATGGTAGTTTGTGCCTTCTATAGATTCAACCGTAAGCTTTTCGGGGTTAAACTTGACAAATATCCCCTTAGTGCTGCCCTTTCCTATCTCCCCAAGAAATCCTGGCATGAGCTTCTTCACCCCCTAATGTTTCGAAAGCCTTCACTCTCACATTTTAGAAACAGGTCTTATATCCTTTTCTCTTTTCTCAACCACTCAGTAGGTATTCTAAATTTCTTATTTACTTTTGTGAATCCCACCATATGCACATTGTAAAGCTTCTGCACCTCCATAACCGATTGTTCATAATCTGGGTAAAGTGAAGTGGTATAACGGGAAATCTTTTCGTGATGTGTCCTCTTACAGATTAAGTCGGTTTGTCAGTCAATTTCTTTACTGTATTTTTTCTAGTTTTTCCTTCAAAACATGTGTAAAATGCTCAAGAGTTGTTTGTAGAGGACCGCATCCTATGTAAAATGCTATCCTTGTACAGATGAGGATCCCAAAAATTATGGCATGTGGATTAAATTCGGGTGGTAAAGTTCAGGGCAACAAAAAAGTTACCAGTAGTTTTTCACAAATCATCAACGATCTTTCAGCGCGCTAAATTGATCCGACATTTGTTTAACTTGTTGACGGTGTCAATATGATATAATCTTAGCCAACTGGGAGACCTTTATATATCGTCTTTCTCTTACTTTGCCGCGGTGAATTTATCTATGGCAGTGCCCTTTATCGACTAGAACACGTCTTCCTTTTTCTTATCGAGCTTGTTCCACTGCAGTTATGATCTTGAAATCGCTCTTGCCTTTGCAGGCGTCGAAAACTATGAAGTGATGAAGCTCGGTGATGATTTTTTTCAGTTCCTGGTAAAAACTTCAGCCTGACTTTCGTGTATAGTGATGTCCTTCACCACCGGTGGTTATATGGCTTTTCTTGAACATCGGCTTTCGTTAGTCAACCGTTGAGATCTCCTCTTCACCTTCGCATTCTGTAGTGCTGAATCCGTATGCGACTCCGTCTCCCTGAGTCCGAGAAGGAGCGTATCAGCCTTGTTTATGGAGAATCCCCTTCCCCAGAGGAACGGCCTCGCGTATCCGAAGAACGCCGCGTCACCGAGTGTGGAGTTCTTGTAGTCCTTTCCGGAGTTGTTCGTGAGTTTCGTGACTATCTTCAGGTAGTTAGCATCGGGATCGAGTATGCATCAGGAAGTAACGGAGATTCCCTTTATGTGTGAATGATGCCCGCTCACCTTTATGATGGCCGCTTTTCCGTTGGATCCGTCGTTGACTATCTCGATCTTATCGACGATGAGCTGCTTTGGCCATCCGAGTAAGTATGGAACTCATCGAGAAGGTCGTTGTGCGTTCCAGCAAGAGCCGCATCGAGCACGTTTCCACCGGACCTCATATATCCATTGATGTATTCTCAGGAAATACTATGATATCACTTGAATGTTCCTCTAAAAATTTCTTGAAAAGGAGGGAATTTCCTTGAAATTTGCGGATGGGCACAGTGATTTTTTGAGCAAGGCAATAGATTCAAAAAGCTGGGATAGTTTGGCTTCTTCTCCTGATAAGCTCAAGAAGGGGAACGTCATATTGCAAGTTTACGCAGTCTACGTATCGAGCGATCACCAGGCTGCAAAAAGAGCACTGCGGCAGATCGAGCTCTTTCACAGGCTCGATGTAAAGAGAGTTTTAAAAAAGAGCGATATTCCAGATGATTTTTCAGAAGAGCCACGCGTTTTGCTAGCGCTTGAAGGGCTTCTTCCTATCGATGGATACCCGGAGCTTTTGAGAGTGTTCCACAAATTAGGGGTTAGAATGGCGTCTTTGGTCTGGAGCAGGATAAATTCTTTCGCAGATGGGAGCTTGTTTGACAGAGAGCCAACCGGAAGAGGGCTGACCCCGCACGGAAAAGAAGCCCTCAAGATCATGGAGGAATTGAGCTGGATTTTGGATATAAGTCACTTGAACGATGAGGGAGTGAAAGACGCTTTTGAAAATTTCAGCGGCACGATAGTGGCCACGCACTCGTGCGCGAGGGCTCTTTGCGACATAGAAAGAAACTTGCCAGATGAGTTCATTCAGGAGATAGCGAAAAGAGGCGGAATAATCGGTCTTAACTACTCGCCAAAATTTTTGACATGCGAAAATAGCGCTAATATCGACGATGTCTTGAATCATCTTGAATACTTGGTGAAAGTCGCTGGGGAAGATCACGTTGGCCTTGGCTCTGATTTTGACGGGCTTCCCGGTTATCCAGAGGGGCTTGAGAGTGCCGAGGAGCTTCCAGAGTTTGGAGAGAAGCTCATCGAGAGGTTTGGAAAAGACTTAGCGGAGAAGATAGCTTATAAAAACTGGCTGAAAGTCTTTGAAAGAGCTCTTCCAAAGGATTGAAGATTTCTTCTGAGGAGCCTTTGAATGATAAAATGAGTTTGAAAGAACTCTCAAGAAGAGGAGGGAGAGTTATGTCAGAAGCTCCTGTCATAAGGGCTCCGAGGGGAACTCAGATCACGGCGAAGAGCTGGCAGACTGAGGCGGCAATGAGGATGCTTATGAACAATCTGGATCCGGAGGTCGCTAAAGATCCGGCTCACCTGATAGTTTACGGGGGAACTGGAAGGGCTGCGAGGAATTGGGAGTCGTTCTGGAAGATAGTCGAGACTCTCAAAGAATTAGAGATGGACGAGACTCTCCTTGTTCAGAGCGGAAAGCCGGTCGCTGTTTTCAAGACGCACGAGTGGGCACCGAGGGTTTTGATAGCCAACTCAAATCTGGTCCCGAAATGGGCTGATTGGAAGTATTTCAGAGAGCTTGAAGAGAGAGGACTGATAATGTACGGCCAGATGACAGCCGGAAGCTGGATATACATAGGAACTCAGGGGATACTCCAGGGAACTTACGAAACTTTCTACGCAGTCGCAAAGAAGTACTTTGGCGGAACGCTCAAGGGAAAATGGGTGCTGACGGCTGGACTCGGTGAGATGGGAGGAGCGCAGCCTTTGGCGGCGACGATGAACGGCGCCTCCATACTGGCAGTTGAAGTTGACAAGAGGATGATAGATAGAAGAATCAAGACTGGGTATTTGGATACCTGGACCGACGATCTTGACAAAGCGATAGATATGATAAAAGAAGCCGTCAAGAAGGGAGAAGCTATCTCGGTTGGGCTTCTTGGAAACGCAGCGGAGGTTCACCCAGAACTTGTAAGGCGCGGAATAATTCCAGATATCGTCACCGATCAGACCGCCGCTCACGATCCGCTAAACGGGTACATACCAAAAGGTCTATCCGTGGAGGAAGCTGAGGAATTGAGGAAAAAGAATCCAGATGATTATTTAAAGAGAGTCTACGAATCGGTCGCGGAGCACATAAGCGCTATACTCGAGATGCAAAGGCAGGGAGCGAAGGCTTTCGAATACGGAAACAACATAAGGAGGCTCGCAAAAGAGGAGGGTGGTGTCAAGGATGCTTTCGATATTCCAGGATATGTTCCCGAGTACATAAGACCGCTCTTCTCAGAGGGGAGCGGGCCCTTCAGATGGGTGGCTCTCTCAGGGGACCCCGAGGATATATACAAGACCGATAGGAAAGTTTTGGAGCTTTTCCCATATGATGATCATCTGAGAACCTGGATAGAGATGGCGCAAAAGAGAGTTAAGTGGCAGGGACTTCCGGCGAGGATCTGCTGGCTCAGATATGGCGAGAGAGCTGAGTTTGGCTTGGCGATAAACGAGATGGTCAAGAAGGGTGAGCTCAAAGCTCCGATAGTCATAGGAAGGGATCACCACGATACTGGATCTGTCGCATCCCCATACAGGGAGACCGAGGCTATGAAGGATGGATCCGATGCGATAGCCGATTGGCCAATACTCAACGCGCTTCTTAACACGGCGTCCGGTGCGACCTGGATTTCTTTCCACCACGGCGGAGGAGTCGGAATAGGGTACTCGCTTCACGCTGGTATGGTCGTTGTGGCGGATGGAACAGACCTTGCTCACAAGAAATTGGAAAGAGTCTTGACTAACGATCCAGGTCTTGGAGTCGTCAGGCACGCGGATGCCGGATACGAAATAGCTATAAACACGGTAAAGGAGAAGGGGATAAGAGCACCGATGATAAAGTGAAGGCGGCACGTGCCGCCTCCTTTTTTAGAAATTCAGATCGAGTTTTATGCTCTTCTGAGGTCCTCCGTTCTCCTCGACTATTTTGTTTAGCTTCTCAAGAACTTCTTTCTCGTCAAGCTCGAGCTCCTTTATCTTCTCTCCAAGCGTTCCCCACTGAACATCTCCGCAGACTATGACCTTTATTCCCATATCAAGGAGCGGAGCTATTAGATATGGATAGCTCTCGGCGATCTCCTCAAAAGTCGTTTCTGGTGTTATCCATCTTCTCATCAGCTTCACCTCCGTTTTGTGCTGTGCCTTTCAATCCCGCTTGAATTTTACATGATAGAATTCACCTGTATCCACAATTGAATTTATGCTGGGCTGCATCTGTATTGGGGTGATGCATATGTTCAGGGGGCAGAAATGTGTTTTAAGGCCACTTTCTTTGAAAGATGCCGAGATTCTCGCGAAGATGGGAAATGATATAGAAGTCAGGGATTACCTGTCAAATGTGTTTCCCTACACGGAGCTTGGCGAGGAAGAGTTCGTGAAAAGCTTGAGCCTTCAGAAGGTACCAACTGACATAGTTTTTGGGATAGAAGTTGAAGGGAAATTAGTGGGGACAGCTGGAATTCACAGGATAAATTGGGCCAGTAGAAACTGCTACTTCGGAATAGCCATATACGACAAGAGGTTTTGGAACCGTGGAATTGGAACAGAAGCAACAAGACTAGTTCTGAGGTATGCTTTTGAATACTTGAACCTTCACAAAGTCCTTCTGGAGGTCTACGAGTACAACGAACGTGCTGTAAAAGTTTACGAAAAAGTTGGGTTCAGAGTTGAAGGACGTTTGAGAAAAAACCACTACTGGAAAGGCGAGTACCACGATGTGATAGTTATGGGCATACTGCAGGAGGAGTACTTCGGTAGATGAAACCCATAAAGTACAGCCTTCGTGGAAAGAGGACGGAGGTTCTCGTGGAACTGGCTCAAGCTGGGCTCAAGGAGGCGCTCGATCTGGTAATCGAGCGTTATTACCCTATGGTTATCAAGATATCCTCCAATTATTTTGCTCCTTGGGCGGAATTCGACGATATAGTTCAGAGCGGCCTGGTCGGACTCATGAAAGCCGTTTATTACTATTCTCCCGGGAAGAGCAAGTTCTCCACATTTGCCTGGAGGAGCATAGATTCGGAGATAAAATCCTTCTTGACATATTTAAACCGTCGAAAGAATCAGGTTCTTTCCGACGCCATAAGCATAGATTCATTCTCTGAAGGTGAAGAAGACGAGGATACGGGATATGCATTTGGTGGGGAGAGTGGAGAGGTGTCTAGGAGTGCCATCATCTGGTATATAATGGACTCGGTTATGGAAGAGCTCACAGAACTGGAGAAGGAGATATTCTCGATGTGGTACAACGGATATTCGTACTCCGAGATATCCGAAAATTTGGATATAAACCAGAAGAAGGTTGACAACACAGTCCAGAAGGTCAAAAGACTCCTTAAAAGGAAATTTGGAGATCTGGCTGAAGCTGTGATGGAGGAGTTGAGAAGGTGAAAAAAACCGAGAGCTCTAGAAATCTTTTGCTTGCTGGAGCTTTTACGGCTGTTGTTTTAGCCGCGGTGATATCGCTCTTTGCGTTTAAAGAGCTGGTTGACGTTAGGCGGGAGCTTTTGTCTCTACGTAGTGCTATTTCGAAGGTGAAGTCCGAGCTGTCAACGAGGATAAGCAGAGTGGAAGATTTGATAGGTCCAAACTCACCGATAGACAAGTACATAAGTGACATGAGCTATGTAAAGGGGGTTCTCTCAGATCTCGATAACATCAAAAGAATTCTATCTGAGATGCCGGATGACCCAACATCTGGGTATTTCAGGGTGCTCGTTATTGGAAGTGAAAAGGTGTGGTTTGAGGTGGGAAAGGGAAACAAGAAATATTTTGCCGAAGAGCTCTTCCCTGGATTGTCCCCCGAGAGGTTTTACTATTTCAAGTCTCCAAACGTGGATCTAGATTACATCGTTTCCGTGCCGAGCGACAGTTACATATCCATTGGAAAGCCCGGAAGGGTGTTCCTGATATTCTTCGGGGTGGGGGTCCCTGGAAAGAGACCTGTGAAGATCGTAGAGCTTGAGGAAAAATACTACCCATCTCTGAGAAGTTCGTTCCATTTGTACATACCTGGAAAATAAAAAAAGCCCCTTCTCGGGGCTTAAAGCTGGGGGTGGTTTTTTAACTTTATCGGGTCACTTGGGGGGTGGGGGTGATCTTTATATCTCTATATCCATCAGCTCACCGGCGAGAATTGTATTTATAAAAATGTTAACATTCAAGTGCTAAAATGTTACAAAAAACTTACGAGGTGGTGGAGGATGGTATTGAAAAACGCCTTTCTGTTGAAAGACGCAGATTCTGGCATACAGAAGTTGGATTTGAAGATTGAAAACGGGAAAATCTCTGAGATTGGAAAGATCGAGGAAGATGGAATAGATCTCTCTGGGAAACTTGTCATGCCGGCCTTTTACAACACGCATACACACGCCGCGATGAGCATGATGAGGGGGATTTCCGATGACGACACGTTTGACGTGTGGCTCTTCAAAAAGGTCCTCCCTTTGGAGGAGAAACTGGACGAGGAAATGGTCTATTACGGAACGATGTTGTCCATGATGGAGATGGCTTCTAAAGGAATAGCCGGATTTATAGACATGTACTTTTTTCTAGACGAAGTCGCAAAAGCCGCTGAGGAATTCGGGATGAGAGCTCTGATAACAAGGGGGCTCGTGGACGAGAATGGCGACGATAACGGGAGACTCCAGAAAAACCTCGATTTCGCAAAGAGATGGAATGGAAAGGGTTTGATAAAAGCCGGTTTTGGACCACATGCTCCGTACAGCTGTTCCATGGGTTATCTTAGAAAAATAGCGGACATCGCAAAAGTTGAGAATCTCCCCGTTCACCTCCATCTTTACGAGGCCGAATGGGAGAGGGATGAATATGACTTTAGGGAAATTCTGGATGTATTCAAATATGTAAAGCTCATAGCCGCGCATGCGGTTCAATTCAAGGAGGATGAGATAAGAGAGCTCGCGAGGGAGAATATATTCGTTTCTCACAACCCATCGAGCAACTTAAAGCTTGGGAATGGTGTGGCAAGGGTAGCTGAGATGATTGAAAAAGGGGTGAACGTGGCACTTGGGACAGACGGTGCCGCAAGTAACAACTCGCTGGATATTTGGCATGAGATGAGGCTCGCAGCGCTTCTGCAAAAGATGAGAAATCCGGCTAATCTCAAAGTTTCGCAGGCTATAAAGATGGCCACTGAGATGGGGGCAAAGGCCATGGGGATAAACGCGGGAAAGATCGAGGCTGGAATGGAGGCTGATCTGATAGTGGTGAACATAGACAAGCCACACTACCTTCCAATTGAAGATCTGAAATCTCACATAGTTCACGCCGGATCTTCTGGAGATGTCTTTGCAACGATGGTAGCTGGAAAATGGATTTACCACGATGGGAAGTTCCCAACGATAGACGAAAGAGAGGTTTTAAAAGGTTTCAAGAGAGCGCATACTCGTTTGATGGGGAGCTAGGAGGGGTTCAATGAAAGTTCAGCTTATGATAATCGGATCGCTTCTGATATTTCTTCTGTTTATGTCCTATGAACTGAAGCTTCCATGGATAGAATTCTTCGAGCTCAAGAGTATGGATGTGATGTACTCCATGCGTGGGGAGATTAGACCAAAGAAGCTCCACACGGTTGTAGTTGGAATAGACGAGAAATCCTTGGCTTCTTTCGAAGAAGGAGTTTACTCCCCTGTGAGAAAAAAAGTGGTTCAGGACTATTGGCCTTGGTCCAGGGAGAAATTCGCTTGGGTTTTGATGAATCTGATAAAAGCGGGGGCTAAAACGGTTCTCATAGATGTGTCTTTCACGACCCCAAGTGAGGAGGATCCAAAAGGTGATATGATGCTCATGAGTGTTCTGAATCTGGCCATACATAAAAAAGTTGGAGTGGTAATAGGAACATACCTTATAAACAGGAAGAAAACTTTCATGCTGTACGGCGAGAAGATGAGAAAGCAGCTTGAGAAAAACACTTACTATCTGAAATATGCGTATCTCATGAAGCATTACAGGGAGTTGGCTCTGCTAAGGCCCATTAAGGTTTATAAACTCAGACCACCCATAGAGAAGTTTTCCATGGTTGCGCCATCTGCCAGTTACGAGGTTGGTGCACCAGATATAGACGGAACCATCAGAACACTGCCGCTCTTCATAGAGGAAGTTTGGGCGAACGAAACCGAAAGACTCTCTGGATTCTTGCCACACATGGATGTTCTTGGAACTGCCTTTGCCCTTGGAGAAGATCCGGCGAGGCCAATCTTAGCGGTTGATTTCAAGGAAAAGGTTGTTGAGGTTGGCAAGGACATATCCCACCGAATCCCGTTTGACAGCTACGGCCTTTTCCACATCTTGTATTACGGAAAGGGAGAGGACATCTTTCCGACAGCTTCCTTTGTGGATCTGTATAAAGGAAACGTGGATTGGAAGAAATTCAAGGACAAGGTTGTTCTGATAGGCTACACGGCAACGGCTAAAGGGCTATACGACCTCAGAAAAACTCCCTTTTCCACCAACGAACCAGGCATATACATACATGCAACGGCAGTTGAGAACATGATAGACGGTGATACAATTGTTAGGTTTCCCCTCATCTTTAAGCTTCTCCTCACCACGATCGCTCTGATATTCTCTGGGGTGTTTTTCAAGAGCAGGAACATATCTGCAAACGCTTTTTCACTTCTAACAGTTCCAATTCTTCTGACGATTGGATATGCGGCATTTCTGAGGGGATATTACCTCGACATCTTTTACCCGATGTTTTCCTCGGTCATTCTCTCAGCTTACGGGCTTGGAATAAACATACGAAGGAGCGTTCAGGAGAGAAAGAAATTCAGAGAATACCTTTACAGGTATCTGGACGAGAGCGTAGCGGATCAGATAGTGAAAAGTGGTAGAAGGGAGCTGGAAAACGAGAAGAGAAATGTCGTGGTTCTTTTCTCAGACATAAGGGGTTTTACATCCCTCTCCGAGAAGATGCGTCCGGAGGAGATAGTGAGCATGCTGAACGCGTATTTCGATAGAATGAGTATGGTCATAAAGGAAAACCGGGGGATGATAGACAAGTTCATAGGTGACGCGATAATGGCGATATTCGGTGTTCCATTTGAAGGGGAAGACGATGTTCACAGGGCTCTGAGAGCAGCTCTGGAGATGAGGAGAGAACTTGATAGATTCAACGAGGAGACAGGGTATTCCATAGATAACGGGATAGGACTCCACTACGGAGAAGTGGTCGTTGGAAACATAGGAGCAAGTTTCAGATGGGATTACACATGTATAGGGGATACGGTGAACACCGCCTCCAGGGTTGAGTCTTTAACAAGGAAGGTGAACGCCGGAATACTGGTAACGGAAGAGGTCTACAGAAGGGGAAGAGATGCTTTCAAGTTTGAATATGTCGGGGATTTTCATGTCAAAGGAAAGGAAGAGAAGATATCCGTTTACAGGCTGGTGGGTGAAAATGGTTAAAGACGCTCTGTTTTTAAGAACGGGAAAATCGGTCTTGGGGAATTACCCGGAAGATCCAAAGGTGACACTGAAAAAGTCCGGAACAGAGCTGGCTCTAAGGGGCTTTCCAAAGATGGATGAGTTGGAGAAAGCGGCTGAAGTTTTGAACGTGGAAAGTCCTGTCAAGCTGTTGTCAAAGCTTCTTGAAGCTGAAAGCCTGGAGGAGATGCTCAAAGTTTTCGAAGAATCGTTGAAAGAATACGGGGTGAGGTCTGTCACGTATACGGGAGACCTTGAGAGACTTTCAGGGAGAAATGATGAGATTCGGATTCCGCTTGAAAGCGCCGTGAGCGGATATTTGGGCGCTCTGATAATCAGAGGTGATATAAGCCCGAAATTCCTGATCCAATTCCTGCTGATCCTAGATGCGTTTGTTTCACTCTCAGAGGGATTCATACTCGAGAGGAGAAGCAGAGAACTTCTTGAAAGCTCGCTGGATGTTCTAGCAACGGCCCTTGAGAAGAGGGTTAAAGGTGGGGAGAAAGCCAAGAGAATCAGAAACGAGCTGTTTGAAAGATTTGGAAAGATGCTCTGCAAGTCCCCTGAAACCTTGAAACTCGCTTTGAACGTATACGATGTTGGAAAAATAGGAGTGAGGGATTCCATACTGGCAAAATCGAATTTTGAGATGACACCGGAGGAGTTGGCTGAATACAAAAAGCACACGATTTATGGATACGAGATACTCAAAAACATCGATGAGATACCGCAGGATATCTTGGACGCCGTTTTGTATCACCACGAAAGAATGGATGGAAGCGGCTACCCTTTCAAGTTGAAAGGAAGCGAAATCCCGAGGATAGCAATGGTCGTTGGATTATTCGATGAATATTCATCGCGACTTGCGTCTGGGAAGAGCAAAGCTGATGTGCTCAAGGATCTGAAAGGAAGATTTCCCAGTGACATACTGAAGGTTATAGAGGGAGGATAGTTTCATGGATGCGTTTGTACATCTGTACCTTGGTCATCTCTTTGGAGACTACGTCTTACAAAACGGTTGGATCGCCACGAAAAAATCCAAAAGCAAGATTGTTCTGCTGATCCATGTGCTCCTTGTTGTACTCAGCCATGTGGTTTTCGCTTTTGGAGTGAATTTCAGGCTTTATCAATTTCTCGCTGTATTGGGAATAGGGGCTCTTCATTACATAACCGACATGATCAAGATAGAGGCTGGCCCAAGAGGATGGATCGGATATATAATCGATCAGACGATACATGTACTCATAATAATCATATTTCTTGGAGCTTTTAAGGATATCTCTTTTTGGCTTCCAACATGGGTTTCGATTCGATTTGCTTTTTCCATATTCAACGCATATTTGATCGGAATCCTGTTTCACATAGTCTTTAACGATGAGGGATACAAAAGGGATATCATCGGCTACATATTCAGAGCAGTGCTTCCCTGGATAGGGAGCGTTTGGGCGGAGCTTGCAGTCTTTGCGGTGGGACTTTGGGCGTGCGGAAGCGCCTACGGGTGGAAGAGGGACATGATTTATTCGATGGTAACAAGCGCAGCTCTAACTACAATTTGGGGGGTGTTTCTATGAGATATCTTGTTCTTGTGATTTTGATGTTGGTTGCCCTGTCTTTCGCTGGAATAACGGCTGTTCCGACGGCAGTATCCATAGACGAAGGAGGAGTAGTTCCCATAAAGCTGTCGCTGACCGGTAAAGATGGCAATCCGACTTCTGGAACTGTGTCTGCTGAATTTGACGCTGGAGGATTCGAGGAACTCGATTTGATCTTTGGAATGAAAATAAACAAAGAAGCGACGGTGCATTACATAGCTCCGATGATAGATGGTCAGTATACGATAAATTTTCTTTATAACGATGAGGCTGCCACAACGATCGTCACGGTTCAAAAACAGGAGATAACGGGACAAGAAGCAACAGCACAAGTTGTCCAATTTAAAGGAAGTGTCGCTTACAAGGCCCCGGATTCAGAAGTTTGGGAGCCCGTTGCTAATGGTCTGGTTTTGAAAGAGGGATACTCACTTTTGACAGTTGGGAAATCCTACGCGGTGATAGAGTTTCCAAACAAATCTCAGACTAAGATCTTGGAGGATACGCAGTTGAAGATAGAGAAGCTCAGAAAAGTTTCCAAAGGCTATGCGATTGTTCTGAAGCAGTACAAGGGAAAGACGTATAATACCGTCGCGAAACTCCTATCCAGCGGTGAGAAGTTCCTGATAAAGACGGATTCCGTTACAGCTGGTGTCAGGGGAACGAGATTCGCGGTGATCGAGGAGAAAAACGGCTTCAGGATAGAGACATTTGAAGGAGTGGTATTTGCCTACTTCAGAAGTGGAAAAGTTGTGCCAGTTCCAGCTGGAAAGGAAGTCTCACCTGAAGGAAAGCTCGGGCCTCTCACACACGAAGAAGAGGAATTCTATCCTGAAAAGCGCGAGGAAAAAATCCCAGGAACTACGGGTGGATCCGCTACGGCTCCTGAAAAGAAGGGAGTGCCAGAATCCGGTGTTACCAAAGCGAACTTGAATTCAATGTACATAGGTACGATGAACAAGGAAGGAGAAGATTACCTGGTCTACTCCTTTGGCTTGAACCTGGATTTTGGGCCCGTTGGGTTTGAGGTCGGGATAACCGCATATTCCACTGAGATAGGTGGAAATCTGTACTACGGCCTTCCATCCTCAGAGCCTAGCACCAATCTTATAGATGCGATAACGCTTAACGCCTTCAGGCTCAAGCTAGATGGATTCAGTTTGAGATACGGCAAAGGAGGATCGTACACGCTTGGGATGGGATACACAATGAGAAGGTACACCATTCCGTATGGGAACACTTTGGATGTTTCATATTCAACCGGGAAGTTCTGGATCAGCGCGCACTTTCCGTACGAGATAAGAAAAATCAGCGATTTTGACATCGAGCAGTCAGATCCCCTGTATTTTGGGGAGATCGGTGTGAACATCGGAGGGATAGATCTCTCGCTGGCGGGAGTTTACGACAGCTCAGCATCAACATCTTCTCTGGCTTCCGTGGAACCTGTCAGGTACGCTGCTATACTCTCAGCGAAGAGAGAGCTATTCGGTGACTTTGCGCTGGGTGCAGAACTTTCAGGTCTTGTGGGAGCGTCAGGAACAATTGCCTGGGGAGGTTTCGCAGGGCTATACGGTAGCATCTGGATACTGGATGTAGTCGCAGGTCCCTATGCGAACGGTGCGGGGTTCGCCCCACTGATATTCACCCAGGGCTATTCATCCGATAGATTTGGAATATCGGTGGGAAAGGGTTTGGAAATGGGATACATGGCTGGGATGGAGTTCAAGCAAACATGGGGTGAAGGGAGGATTTATCTAAACGGGAGCTTTGGGTCCTCAGAACCTACGCTTGATGGGTACCTGAGGGGAATACTGCCGAGGTTTGCAACCTTCCCCGCTGTTGAGGTGTCTGGGTACATACATGACCCCACTCCGCTTCAAGGCGTGATGGACTCGGATACGAGTGCCTGGTTCTCGATAGCCACTTTGGTGGGAGGAGGCTATCTCAAAGCCGGCACCAGGTTCATATGGGATGGAAGTGAATGGAAGAGCGAAGTCTTTGTAACGGGAGTGAGTATGTGAAAGCACCATACTGGATTTTAGGGTATGAAGTATCCGGAAAACTTGTTGGAAGGAAAACAAGGGATAAATTCAGAGTGAGCGATGTCGCGTTCTACACGATATCTGAGAGTGCTGATTTGGATGTTTTGGAAAAGTTGAAGGATGCTGCAAGGGGCAAAAAACTATCGCTGATGGAACCAGCTGAAGTCATACCTTACATAGCGGCGGAGCTCAATACATCACTCAGCCTCACAACACTTTTGAAAAGGATTCAACATTCAATATGCTCGCTTCTTTCGGCGGAGGCTGCGTCCATACTGGTTCACTCTGAAGATCACCTGGAATTTTTGGTGACTGAGGGGGGAGCAAGCGGGAGGATCGAATCCATACCGGTTCCGATGGAATCGATAGCCGGAACGATCTTTTTGAAGGAAAAGACGATGATTTTCAACGATCTTTCTAAGGACAAAAGGCATTTCAAAGGTGTGGACAAAGCCGCTAAGTTCGTGACGAAGAACATAGTTGGTTCCCCGATATGGACTGGTGAAAATAAGTTCGGAGTTATAGAGGTTTTGAACAAAGAAAGGGGATTCGGAAAAGAGGATGCGGAAACTCTGGAAAAATTCGCCAGGCTTATAGGCAGGAAGCTCTACAGCACTATAGCAAATGAAAGGATGAAGAAGCTAATGAAAGAGATCGTGTTGGCGGTGACATCCGTTATAGATAAAAGGGATAGATACACGCAGGAGCATTCCAGAAATGTGGCTAGAATATCCGTGATGCTAGGGAGAAAGCTCGGTTTGTCCGATAAGGATTTGGAAGATCTCGAAGTATCGGCGATATTTCACGACATAGGGAAGATAGGGATACCCGATTCCGTTCTTTTAAAGCCTGGGAGACTCACCCCGGATGAGTACAATCTCATAAAAAATCACACGGTTTTTGGAGCAGAGATACTCTCAAAACTCAAACACGTGACGGAAAATATAATCTCCGGAGCACTTGAGCACCACGAAAGGTTGGATGGAAGTGGCTATCCAAATGGAAAAAAGGATGGCGATATCTCGCTCTTTGGTAGGATAATAGCCGTTGCTGACGTTTACGATGCCCTCACAGCGAAAAGGGTGTACAAGGAAGAGTGGAGCAAAGAAAAAGTGTTGGAAATCCTGAGAGGTGATGCCGAGAAGGGAAAATTCGATATGAAGATTGTGGAAAAGCTGGAGGAGCTAGTGAAAGAAGGGGCCCTATGACGGGCCCCTTTTGGTGCCGAGGGCGGGACTCGAACCCGCACAGCCTTTAAGGGCCAGCTGATTTTGAGTCAGCCGCGTCTGCCAGTTCCGCCACCTCGGCTCAGGTGGTATTTTAATACAGGAGGTGATGTCAGTGAAGGTGGGTTATTGGGAGGATATCGAGCCTATCGTTTACGATGATGAGAACACCAAGGCTCTAAAGAGGGTTCTGGTAAAAACGGAGAATTACGTGATGAGGCTCTTCACACTCCCTGTGGGTGGATTTACGCCGTATCATTCACACGATTGGGAGCACGGTGTCTTCGTGCTTGAAGGGAAGATAAAGCTCAAAGGTGAAAGTGAAGAGCATATCCTCGAGGAGGGAAACTTCGCTTTTGTTTTTCCAAACGAAATGCACGGGTTTGAGAACGTGGGGAATTCCGAGGCGAGGTTCATCTGCGTAATACCGTCAAAGGGTGGAGAGTGAAAGATGAAATGAAGAGGTGAAAAGTTCTGAAACATCTCATGCTCGTTTTGCTCACGGTCTCACATTTGGTTTTCAGCCTGTACATATCATTTCAAAATGTTGGGGGTCATCCACTTAGAATGAGGATGACCCCTTATGGGTTAGTTGTTATCGATTCTGTGAATGGAGTGGTGAAGCTCCTAGAAAATGGGGTTGTCATATCTCAAATTGATGACTTGCAGTTTCCCGTGTGGGCAGATGTGTGTTGTGGCGGGATATACATAAGCGAATTGAAAAAAAGTAGAGTTCTTCTTTGGAAAGCCGGGAAGATCGAGAAATGGGTCAGAGTCCCAAGACCTGAAATGCTTCTGGCAAAAGATGAAAGGATATATGTCTCCAGCGATAACGATGTTTACATATTCGATAAGAACCTGAATCTGTTAAAAAAGCTGTCTTTTCCGGCTAAATCCGTTTACTTTTCTGTCGATAATAATAGGATAATTCACCTTGAGTACTGGGGAGATCATCCAGACATAACGATAGCGAGTCTGAAGGGTTCTTACAGAGAATCCATAGATCTCGGTCTCTCAAAACCATTTCAATACGCCAACGTTGACGGGAAGACCTTTGTACTGGATTTTCTTGGAAAACTCGCCACTATGGTAGGTGGAGAGAAGAGGATTTTAAGGGTCGGGAGATTCTCATACGGGATGACTTTCAACAGGAAAAACGTGTATGTTTCATCATTGGTTGAAAGTTTTTTGAGAGAGATAAATGTAAAGACACTCAGGCAGAGATTCATTCGAATTCCTTCACCTGCTGGTGCGATAGAATCCTGCTGTGGATACCTAGTGGCATGTGGTGTTTTCAAAAATGAGGTGTACATCCTAAAGGATGGCTTGATAAAGACAATAAAAGGGTGTGATTACCCCTTGATGACCGTGAGCGATCCACCTTTTGTCTATGTCCTGTGCTCCGACTCCGGAAAGGTTCTCAAGATAGATTTTTCCAGATAGAGCCCTTCTTTACAACCAAACTTACAATATCATGTGACGGAAGATATGGCACAGCTTCAAGATCCGGAACGTTCCATCCGATCATATCGGCGTGCTTTCCCTCTTCCAAGGTTCCAGTTGCTCCCAAGATGCCGAGAACATACGAACTGTTCAGCGTGAAAGCCGTTAGGGCTTCTTCTGGCGTCATTCTGAGCCTTGAAACGGCTAGGTGCATAACAAACGTTGGATCGTTCATCGCATTTGATCCGGGGTTGAAATCCGATGCGAGAGCCACTATAGCACCAGAGTCTATGAGCTTTCTAGCTGGGGCGTACTCTTCACCAAGGTAAAAGCTCGTTCCAGGCATCATAACGGCTGCGGTATTTGATTTTGCTATGACTTCTATGTCCTCATCGTTTATCTTTAGAAGGTGATCCACGCTCATGGCGCCGAGTTCTACCCCAAGGACTGTGGCTCCAGTCCTTTTTATCTCGTCAGCATGAATCCTTATTCTGAATCCATTCTCTTTGGCTTTTGATAGGTACCACTTCGCTTGATCAATCGAATACGCTCCATCATCCACAAAGATGTCAACGACATTCGTGTATTCTTTCACCCTGTCAAAATTCCCCACGAGGTCTTCCAAATACTCCCAAGGATCCCTTTCTTTTGGGAGAGCGTGTGCTCCGAGGAAAGTCGGATGAACATCAATAGAATGTTTTTCATCCAGCATTTTGAGAGCTTCAAGTTGTTTCAGCTCTGTTTCAACTTCGAGCCCATAGCCACTTTTCCCTTCAATTGAGGTTGCCCCTCTTCTCATCATCTCGTCCAAAAAGTGGCGGTTGAAATCGATGAGTTCTTCAAGGCTTGCATCCCTAACCATTTTCACAGTGCTGTGTATTCCACCACCGGTTTTGAGTATGTCCACATATTTTGCACCTTGAGACCTCATGACGAACTCCTTTGCCCTGTATCCGTAAAACGGTATGTGGGTGTGACAGTCCACAAAGCCTGGTGTCAACAGGTCGACTTCAGCGACCGTTTCAACGCCAGGTCTTTCTCTCGATATGTCAAGTATCTTCTCATCGAATATGACGTACACGTTCTCCATGATTTTTACATCTCTCATGCTTTTTCCTCTGAGAGGCTTTTCCCCAACCGGGGTGACTATTTTTTTGGCGAATACCGCCTTCATTCTTTTCCCTCCAAATCCTTGGCAAAGATGTTAAGGACTTTCTGCTCTATAACCCTGTTTGTATCAAAGTCGTTAACCTGCAGGTACCACATGAAGGAATCGAGAACTGCCTGAAGCGGCACCATTCCTATTATTTCGGATTCAAGGACATTCACTCCGTATCTCGCGGCTTCCCTTTTTATCGTTTCGAAGACTCTGAAAATCGGGCTTTTCTTGTAGTTCGTGAGGTTCATAGACACCTGGACTACACCCTTCTCCTTGAGTTCGAGCCCTATGGCTTTCACATACCTGAAACCTCCACTTATGTGCCTGACAGCCCGCGCTATCTTTTTGGCTATGCTCAGATCGCTTGTAGCCAAATTCACGTTGTAAGCTATGAGGTATTCCCGTGCTCCAACTGCCACAACACCTGCGGTTGGATGAACCTCATCAGGCCCGAAATCTGGCTTCCAGCTTGGATTTTTAATCTTTTCGAAGAAACCTTCAAATTCACCTTTTCTTATGTTTGCAAGGTTCTCCCTCTCTGGTTTCGTTGCGCTTCTTTCATACAGGTAAACTGGTATCTTCAGCTCTTCTCCTATTCTCTTTCCGAGCTTTTTGGACAGCTCTATACATTCCTCCATAGTGGTGCCCATGACTGGAATGAACGGTACAACATCTGTCGCGCCCATTCTCGGGTGCTCGCCTTCATGGTGCCTGAGATCTATGAGCTCGGAAGCTTTCTTCACCATATCAAACAAAGCGTCCACTATCTTTTCCGGAGTTCCTATGAGAGTCACGACCGATCTGTTGTGATCGGCATCCATTGACCAGTCCAGGACCCAAATCCCGTTGTATTTCTCAGCTTCCGCAACGATTGCTCTAACCACACTTTCTCTTCTTCCCTCACTGAAGTTTGGAACGGACTCGACGAGTTTCATAGAGTCACCTCCTTTTGATTCTGAATCGAGCCTTTTTCAATATGGTTCTGAATTCGTCTCTGGCTGACCATAAGAGGAAAATGAAAAACAAAGTGCTACCAACGATGATCTTACCAAATCCAGACATATTCCATACAACCAGCAAAAGCGCTGTACCGACAACAGTTCTTGAAAGTAGAATCCCCCAAGGGATAAATTCACCAAGTGCCCTTTTGGTGTATAGATATCTTATCACCGTTGACACGATCGCAACTAGCGATGAGCTGAGGGCTATTCCAGCATGTGCCAGGGGTTTCATCAAGATCCAGTCGAAAAACGCATTTAAAAATATCCCGGTGGATGATATATAGAGGATTATTCGCAACCTGTTAGTGGCTATCAGGAATTGATTGATACTGGATGAAATCGGTGCTATGACGGTTAAGAGAGAGTACCCGATTATAGCACTTGAGACTAAATGGGTTGACTGAATGGTGAAATTTCCCCTCTCAAGCAGAATCCCTATGAAGAACTCCGGCATGGCTATGAGCCAGAGTACCAAAGGTAGAATGATCTTCGAAGAAGACTCCGCGGTCTTTCTCATTCTCTCCCTTGCGAGATCCGCTTTCTTGGTTGAAGTGTGTTCTGCGAGTTCTGTATAAGCATTTGCAACGAATATTCCAACAAAAGCCTGGAACTGTCCTAAGAGCAACAATGCATAGTTCAAAGACGATATCCTTCCAGATGGGAGCATGGATGCGAAGGCGTTGTCCACTATTGGATTTATAGATGCTATAGCACTACTTGTGGTTAGAAGCGAAGATCTTTTGAGAGTTTCCGAAACGGTGGAAAATGAGGGTTTTGATATCTTCATGTGTCTGACAAACAAAACTGCCATCATGAGAACCACGATGAACTGTCCAGTTATGGTTGAGAGTATATACGCTGCTTCACCGAAATTCTTGGCAGTCATGACGAGAACTGGGATCGCCACCACGTTGTAAAAGATCATCGAAAAACCATACTGGAAAAAATTTCTAGCTGACCTCATCAGAGACCCTAAAACTGTCTGAACGGCCATTATTATCATCAACAGCGCGACGTACTTAAGTTTTCTTGCAGCGTACTCGAGGACTTCTTTGGAAAAACCAGGAGCGAAGAGTTTAACTGTTTGGGATGGAAAGATGAAAAAAATGATCGATATCACGGCGTATATCACCGCTGTCCAGAAAATAGTGTTCCATGCAAGCTCTTTTGCCCCTTCTTCATCGTGAAGCCTTTTGTCAACATATACTGGAACGAGCGCGCTCGCCAAGGCTCCGGCGAAGAGTGAAACTGCCAGGCTAGCAGGTTTCATCGCTATGAATACCGCATCGAGCCTCCATGATGTTCCAAAAAGCGATGCTGTGAGAATATTTCTCACAAGGCCGAGTAGCTTCGATATGAGTGTGAAGAGGGAAATGTATATGGTTCCAGCTGCGATGCTCTGCAATCTTTTATCCCCCTCTCTAAAGCCGTAGTATATCAGCATAGGAGGTGATCTTGTGAGAGGGGCAGATGTTCTAGATGATGTAAAGTTCAAGAGGGGGAAATTCAACAAGATAACGGATGTGTCAGGTGTTAGGGTTGGACATTCCACAGTTGTATCGGAGAATCCGCACATAAGAACGGGAATCACGGTTGTTATCCCACACGGAGGGTGTGTTTATAGGGATAGAGTTTTCGCGGCTAGGTTCGTTTTGAACGGCTACGGGAAAGCCACCGGGTTTGTACAGATAGACGAAACAGGCCTTCTCGAAACGCCGATAGTTCTAACCGGAACGATGAACGTTGGAAAGATGTGGGACTGTACGCTGGAGTACATCCTGGAAAGATCCGAAGGTGCTAGGAGTGTAAATCCAGTAGTTCTTGAATGTAATGACACAAGGATGGGCGAGAGTGAGAAAAGGATTATAAATTGCGAAAATTTCAAGGAGGCTGTTAAAGACGCCAAAGAGGATTTCAAACTCGGGTGTATTGGAGCTGGAGTTGGGATGGTTACATTTGGATACAAAAGTGGAATAGGTAGCTCATCCAGAGTAGTCAAAGATCACATCGTAGGAGTTCTGGCAATGCCCAATTTTGGGAACAGGGAAGATCTTGGATCGGTCATTCTGGTCTTGGCTACAGATGCCCCTCTGATACCAAATCAACTCAGAAGGTTGGCGGTAAGAGCTTCTTTAGCAATTCCCAAAATAGGCGGAAAGGTTAGGCACAGAAGTGGTGATATGATTTTCGCATTTTCAACAGCCCTTAAAATCCCGAGGAGCGGAAAAGTTCAAGCCGTATACATTCCGGATGACTCAGAGGATTTCCAAGAGCTCTTAGATGCATCCATAGAAGCGGCTTACGAATCGATAGTGGATTCTCTGGTAAACGGCTGTAACATGACAGGAAGAGATGGGAAGCTCTACAAAAAGATAGATGCAGAAGAGCTCTCGAAGAAGCTGAACTTTTAGTGTGAAATTTCGGTCTAAATCGCAAAAAAGAGTTATAATGATGATAGCTCCCACGGAAGGGGGGATGAAATATGAGGATAAACAACCTAAACGGGATGTGGGCCTGGACGAATTTGAGCCATGTGAACAACTCCATGATGAATGTTATGGAGCAGCTTTCCACAGCTAGAAGGATTCCAAGAGCAGCTCACGATGCTGCAGGTCTTGCCATAGCAAGCAGATTGAGATCTCAAGTTGAGGGATATACACGAGCGCTTGACAACGCTCAATACGGGATCAATCTTCTCAGCACAGCTGAAGGTGGGATGAACGCCATCCAAGAGAACTTGCAAAGGATGAGGGAGCTAGCCGTTCGAGCTGCAAGCGGAACTCTCACAGACGCGGACAGAGCAGCCCTTCAGGAGGAATTCAACCAGCTCCGCCAGGGGATCGCGGAAACGGTTAGGAACACGCAGTACAACGGTCAGAACCCGCTAGAAGGCTTCAGAGGAGAGTTCCAAACTGGTGCGAATGAAGGTCAAACCGAGAATGTCGAGATTCCCAACCTCAATCCAGAAAACCTGGAAGCTAATGTCAACGAAAATCGGATGAATTTGAACAATCTAAACATAGGAACAGCTGAGGGTGCAAATCAAGCCGTTCAAGCACTCAATCAGATGATCAATCAGGTTTCCCGGGCTAGGGCAAATGTCGGAGCCCATGTCAACAGATTGGAAGCCGGGGTTAGGAACATGGCGAGCGCCATGATCAATCTCACCAGAGCCCAGAACAACATAGAGAGCCTGGATATGGCAAGAGGGGTTATGGAGCAAACTAGGTTGATGCTCCTTTCCAGATTCACGACAGGCGTTCTAGCTCAGTCAAACGCCAACGCAACACAAGTTCTAAGACTACTTGGATGAGAGCTTTCTTGTTCATATTGATAAGCACCATCTCTTTCTCGCTTGGTGTGATATCAAGTGAATTTGGGGATCTTGAGGAAGCGATTTTAAGTCATTTGAGGGAATCAAAAAGGGCTTCTATTGTGGCCCTATCTGTTGGTGATTCGCAGGTTATAAACATCATCAAGGACAAACCTCACTGGGTCTTATCGGAGTTTCCCTCCCCCATTCCGGGAAAAATCGACAACTCTCCAGGGCTTCTTCACGCGAAATTCGCCGTTCTTGACAACATTGCCCTATTTGGATCGATGAACTTCACAACTTCTTCCCTTCACAGGGACTTGAACGACGCCGTGGTTTTCACAGAACCCTGTGCCATATCATATTTTTCGAGCTTGATGGATTCCCTCTGGGAAGGCTCACCTCCTGAGAGTTCGAAAAAGTGTGATGGCATTGGAACCTTTTACGCGTCACCTTACATCGATCTTGAGCCAGTTTTCATGAAGGTTTTAGATAAAGCGAAAAGGTATGTTCTGATATCCGTTTATGCTTTCACGGATATGAACATATTCGGAGCCTTGAAATATCTCTCATCGAAAGGTGTTGAGATAAAGATGGCTCTAGATGATTGGAATAGGAATTGGATTCTCAAAGAAAACCTGCAGAACTTCGAAGTGAAGGTTTTCAAGAAGACCACCCTCCATCATAAATTTCTGATAGTGGATGGAAGATACCTCATAACTGGATCCGCCAACTTCACCGAGAGCGCTTTCAGAAAGAATCTTGAAGTGATAATGCTTACAGAAAGAAGAGATATAATCCGTGAATATGAGGAAATGTTTGAGTTACTCTGGAGGTGGTGAGGTGGTTTTTGTCTTTGATCTGGACGGGACTCTACTCGATGATAACGAATTGCTCAGTGAGCGAAATAGAGAGGCAGTTCTAGCCCTAGATAAAGATCACACGGTGATCTTTGCAAGTGGTAGGATGCTCAAATCGGTTTTGAGATTCTCAAGAGAGCAGTTTGACAGGGAATTCATAACGATAGCATACAACGGAGCAGTGATCTACATGCCAGGAGAGGGGATGGTATTCAAGAGGGATATAGATCCACGAACCTCTGCTGAGGTTGTAAAAGAGCTCAGGAAAAGGTCTGTTCACAGACAAGCTTATGTGAACGACGAGCTTTTATCAGAAGAGGATAACGAAGAGGTGAGAGGCTATGCAAGGCACTCCGGTGTGGAATACAAAGTTGTACCTGATTTGGCAGAAATCGTATCAAAGAATGGATCCACCAAGATTCTCTCCATAGCAGACCCGGAGCTTCTCAACAAGATAAGGGATGAACTCAGAAAGGTTTTCAATAATTTGAAGATATTCAAATCATTTCCAAATTATCTTGATTTCGTTCCGAAGGATATCAGCAAAGCTCGTGCCTTGGAGTTTTTATCCGAAAAAATAGGGTTTGACATGAAAGATGTGATAGCTTTCGGAGACAACGACAACGATGCTGAGATGATAAAGGAGGTGGGCTTTGGTGTCGCGGTTAAAAATGCCACTCCGTCCGTTCTTGAAGTCGCAGATTACATTGCACCTAGTAACAACGAAAATGGTGTTGCTGAGGTTGTTTTTGGTATCCTTTCTGGGGATATCGATCCTTTCTCTGGGATGGACCGTTCTTGACTACAAGCCAATCCTTTACAAAGAAGGGTATGTGATCTTGGATGTTCCACTTCAAAGGCTCATGAGGGATGTATCGGATCTTTGCCTTGGCGTCAACGGGAACATGAGCGTAGCCAGGGATGTTGCGGAAGCCGTTGGAATTGAAATGAAAGACCTAGGAGTTGATGCCATAATTTTCGGAACGCTCGACACACTTAGTAGAGATGATAAAGACCCTTTGAAGCGTTTTTCCACATCGCCGTACATAACGGCAAGACTCATTCAGTTTATGGCTGAAGGGTTCTCAAACGCCGGGATTTTACCTGTTTTGGATGGAAGGGGAAAGATAGATGAAAGTGTGGTTAAAGCGCTCCTCGAAGCCAAGGCCACTTATCCTGTCTTCGTTGAAAACAGCTCGAAAATGGATATCCTCAGGTCTCTCGGATACGATGGGATGTTCTATACGAAAGAAGGACCGCTCAATGGAAGAGAGATAGCTCTAGGTTGGAAAAGCTTCAGAAACATCGATGTAGAAAAACTGAGAAAAGAGGTGCTGGAAAAGTCCGTCGTCATTCTCAATCCGTTTGGAAGGGGTATATCCGTCAATGATCCGAAAGCGGACTCCAAAGTCCTGATATTCTCAGCAGATGATTGGCTGTTTGAGATCGCAAGAAAGGTGGAAAAGGGTGAGATGCCTCCAACCGGTAGGAAGGTGTGGTAGAATAAAAAGCTGAAAGTTTATATGGAAGCCGCGGGGGAGTCCCTAATCCGGGGCTGAGAGGAGGGCGGAAGTCCTCGACCCCTCGAACCTGATCCGGGTAATGCCGGCGAAGGGAAGCGGAAAAATTCTTTCCCCGCCGGCGATGGCGGGGAAATTTTTCTAGGGAGGGGATGATGATGAGAAAACTGGTCGTCGCTCTTCTGATACTAGCAGTTTTTTCTTTTTCAGAGTTGGTAGTTTATACGTATGACAGCATGGTTTCAGGCCTTGCAAAAGACATAGAGGCTACATTTGAAAAGCTGTATGGTGAGAAGGTGAAATTCATGTCATTCGGGGACGCTGGAAAAACGCTTTCAAGGTTGATACTAGAGGGAAAAGATACGAAGGCAGATGTCATACTGGGGCTCGATCAAACCTTGCTTTTAAAGGCGAAGAAATACGGAATTTTGGAGGAATACAAGCCTTTGAATTACAAGATGATGAAGAAGGATCTCCAACCTTCTGAGTATTACGCCACGCCTTTTGACTATGGGTCGATAGCCGTGGTTTACGATACGAAAACAGTCAAAGATCCTCCAAAGAGTCTTGAGGATCTTCTAAAGCCGGAGTACAGGAGAAAGATCGTCGTGGAAGACCCAAGAACATCCAGTACAGGACTTTCCTTTCTTTTGTGGACGGTAGCTGTCTATGGAGATAAATTTACAAGTTATTGGAAGAGGTTAAAAGAAAACATACTAACCATTACATCCGGATGGGATGAAGCCTTCGAAATGCTCGAACGGGGAGAAGTTGAGATGATGATCAGCTATCTCACGGATGGGGCTTACAGCTATTATTACTACAAACAAGCGCAATTTCTTCCGGTGGTGATGAAAGAGGGGATGTTTGTTCAGAAGGAATACGTTGGAATAGTGAAATACACAAAAAATCTGGAGCTGGCGAAGAGGTTTGTCGAGCTCATGCTCTCTGACTTTGTTCAGAAGAAGATTCCACTGAAGCAATGGATGTTTCCAGTGACAAACGTGGAGCTTCCAGAGGTGTACAAGAAGTACGTACCGAAGGTTGAAAAAATTCTCACCCTCGATCCCGGATATGTCTCCGAGAACCTGGAGAAGTGGATAGAGGAGTGGGAAGAGGCGGTTGGAATGTGACATCAGCCTTTTTCGTTATCTTCTTGGTTTTCTTGCCGATTCTCAACCTGTTTTTAATCTTTCCCCCAAGTGGGAACATGTGTAGGTATTTTCCCATACTAAAGGTGAGCTTGATCCAAGCCAGCGTTTCCGGGGTTATCGCTCTTGCGGGAGGGTTGACCATATCTTATTTTCTGGCCCATAGAAAGATGCCAAAAACCATGAGAGATTTCATTCACGCTGTTTCGAAGGTCTCATTCGTCTTTCCAGGAGTTTCCATGGCACTCGGGTTCCTGCTGATTTTTGGAAAAAACGGCGTTTTAAACGCTTTTTTAAGAGTTTTTGGGATGCAAATTGATGTCCTTTACACATTCGCAGCGGTCGTTATGGGACATGCGTTTTACAACATTCCGGTTGTTGTTTACATAACTGGGACGCTTTGGGAGAGACTATCAGGAGAGCTGATAGAAGCCGCACAAGTTGATGGGGCATCACCACTAAAAGTTCTATCATCTGTGGAAATTCCCATTCTCCTGCCATCGATAGTTTCCTCGTACCTGATGGCCTTTCTTTACTCTTTCACATCTTTTGCCGTCGTGATGACCATCGGTGGATTCAGATACAGAACACTCGAAGTGGAGATATACTCTCAAATTTCCAGACTGAACTTCTCTGGTGCAACCACATTAACGCTTCTTCAAATAGCCGTGGTCTCTTCAGCCGCTCTCATGACCTCCACGTTGAAGCCCAGGGACTTTCCATACGGCTACCCAAAACGATGGAAAAGGGGTTCTTTATCAACATCTCTCACCATCATTTCACTCTCTTTGATAGTTTTCCCAATGGTTGCATCCCTAATGTACGGTGTGTTTAGTCATAACGCTTTCAACCTCCTATCGGAGAGAGGCTGGAGCTTTCTCGGAGAAAGTTTCAGAAGAATTCTTCTTTGGAGCTTTTCCATAGCGATTTCAGCGGGACTAATCACGACCTCGGTGTCAACGATCGCCGGGAGATCCGGAAAAGTGGGGAAAAGATCGGCTGGAGTGTTTGCCACCATTCCATCTGCATTTTCATCTGCTACACTGGCATTTGCATATTTGGCGATTCTTCTCAAAGTATCCCTTGAGGGATTCTCTTTAGCAGCACTTATCATTCTTCACTCGGTCATATCCTTGCCCATGGCTTACAGAATAATGGAAAGTGGCTGGAGGGCTATTCCAAGTGAGGTGGGAGAAGCTGCCAGCGTTGATGGAGCAAAAAGGCTTTCTATCTTCATGTTCATAGATTTTCCTTTACTTCTTCCATCGATATTGCGAGCTTTCACACTGTCTGTTGCCATGTCCTTAAGCGAGCTCGCTGGGGTCCTGATACTCTCCGGTGGAAGGTTTATGACGTTCTCCTCTGCTGTATACAGACTCATGAGCTCGAGGCATTTTCCCGAGGCCACGGCGTTAAACTCTATTCTCGTTCTCATAATCTTGCTCATTTTCTTTCTAGGTGAGGCGTTGTCTTGGGAAAAGTGAGGTATACTACTTAGGATAAAAATATTCGAGGTGATGAGTTTGAACTGGAAAGAGAGAACCCTCAAGACCGTTGCAGAATTCGTGTACGCCGTGGTCGCCGCGGTGATAATAAGACTCTATGTCTTTGAAACGATGCTCGTTCCGACACCTTCTATGGTCCCAACTATACAGATAGGAGACAGGCTTTTCGTAGAGAAGGTAACTTACACCACGCGCCTTCCAAGGATAGGGGAGATAGTTGTCTTTTGGTCCCCCACTCCTGATGAAAGAGCTCAGAAGATGCTCAGACTATTTGATAAATTCATGGACATGTTCTCACCGAGGAAATTCAAGGGGCATGTGAAGCTGGTTAAAAGACTCGTCGGAGAAGCTGGAGATACCCTGGAGATTAAAAAGGCTTCAGATGGGAAGTATCACCTGTTCGTCAATGGCAAAATCCCAGATCCTTTGAAAAACATAGAGTACCTTCCTGAAGGTATATTCCATTATCCTTCACTTCTAAATTGGCTTTACAGAGCAAGCAAAGTTAGGAACGATCCAAAGGAATACACCGACACCCTGATAGAAATCGCTAAAGAATCCGGGGAAGAGGAAAAGTTCCTGAGGGACTTATTTGTACCAACGTTGAGATATGTAGAATCGAAATACGGAAGCGCCAGTATAGACAAATTCATAAGAGAAACGATAGCCTTTCCGTCCAGTGAGTTGGTTGTACTCATGAGAAAGCTGGGTGTGAAGGTTGACAGGCTCTCTTCTATTCTCGAGAGCGCGAAAAGGCTCTCAGAGATGAGTAGCGAGTATTCTGTTGAAGATGTATCCGCTCCATTTCTGGTTTTCAGTATAGTCGGGGGAAAGAGCGACCTCACCGGAGGAAAGTTCTATCCAGGTGAGCCCTACGATAAGTACTACGAGGAGTACCTCTCAAAATTGAACCTTTCAAAGTATATAAGAAGGGCGAAAGACGGCCATGTGATAGTCACCGTGCCAAAGGGCTTTTTGTTCTTCATGGGAGACAACACGAGAGAGAGCTTGGATAGCAGATTCTTTGGTTTCGTCCCGAAGGAAAATGTCATAGGCTGGCCAATTCTTAGAATATGGCCAATGGATAGATTCGGGCCTGTTCAAATAAGGAAAAAGAAAGGAGAGTGAATCAGTCCGGGAGTCGGGGCTTTTTTCCCCGTGGGGCTGGCAGAATTACGCACACTAATCCAAAAATTTCGGGACAGATTTGCTAATCCATGTCCTCGGGTGTTATGAGAAACAAGCTTGAATTCCTTACGCCCAAAAGATCCTTCTCAAATCCACTTTTGGAGAATATGGCGTAGATCTTTCTCTTTTTACTGGCATCTACATACTCGCCTCTGAGAAGGAGTTTCCGGTAGTAGTTTACCCCGACTTTCTTTTTCGACCATTTACATTCTCCAAACAAAACATTCTCCTCGTCATAAGCGATGAGATCTATGTCGTATGACTCGCCTTTTCTGTGCGGGACTTTTCCCCAGTGTTTTCCAACAGCTTTTGGTATGAAACCAAAGAAATCCGGATTCTCCAAAAGAAATTTTTTGCATATCTCTTCAAATTGGAAACCCATGTACTGGTTAAAGCCATTCCATATAGTTTCAACAGCCTTTTCTGGGGCGTATTCCATGATGGAATAATTCTTGTAGATATTTCTGAAAAAGAAATTGTAGTAGTGATCAGCGATTCTATACTTGTAACTTCTCTTTTTCCCGGACAGCAAAGGGCGATCTTTTAGCAGGAGTTCATATACCTGAGAAAGCTCGTTTAGATATTTGGAGAGCTTTGTCACTTCGATGCCAGAGAGATCCGAGATTTCCGATATCGATCTCATCCCACCTGCTACCGCTTCCAGTATAGAAAAGTAAGTTTTGTGCTCTGACCCGAATTCAGATATGAGAAGGTTTTTGGCTTCCTCTCTCAAAGGCGCAAACTCGTCGATGAAAATATCGTAGATGAGTTTTTTGAACGGCTTTTTATCTTTGAAAAGCCACAGATATTTTGGGACTCCTCCAACCATCGCGTATATCTGAAATGCTTCTTTTGCATCGTATCCAAAATCCTTGAGCATTGAGATCGTTTCTCCCAATGGAAACTCCTCGATTTTGACAATTCTATCAGCTCGACCAAAAAGAGGCATCTTTTCGTTTGTGAGGATGTCTTTCATCAATCCAACATAAGAACCAACTGCTACGAGTTTGGTACTGGCTTTGCACTCATCCCACGCGTGTTGAAACGCATAAAGAATACTGGGACTAACTTTGTAAAAATTCTGAAATTCATCGAACACTATGTATTCGTACTTTTGAAAAAGCTCAGAGAAAAGATCATACCAGTTTCTATACACGCTCTTTGAAAAGGAAAGACTCAGATCTCTCAAGAGGGTCTCTTCCTTTTTGACTTCAACGAAGTAGTAGAAAGTCTCGACGTCTTCAAAAGCTTTCTTTATCAGCGTGGTTTTTCCAATTCTTCTTCTTCCAAACATCACTATGAAATATTTATTCCTCTCTTTTTTTATTTTCCGGAAAAATTCGAGCTCTTTTTGCCTATTGTAGAATTTCACGGTTTGAGCCTCCTTTGTACCACAAAGTATTATACCAAATAGTATAAAAATTCCAGCAAAATTTTTCCGATTTTTATCAGTTTCTTTCATATGTTTGTTATAATGATCCTGGTAAGTCATATATAAGATCCGAATGTGAGCCGCAGTAATGTCCTGTCCATTATATAAGATCCTACCTTTGCCATATTCTGAGGAGGTGACAAGTTGGTTTTAGAAGTCTATCTCAAAATATCCACTCAGGCGGTCAGTTCGGATTACAGACGTTCTTTCATGCATTTGATTAAAGAGGCTTCCAAAGGCACTGAATATGAAGACATAGTTTTGAGCGAAGAAAGAGTACCGAAACCCTATACATTTTCAGTGGTTTTCAATGATGTAAAAAGCATCACAAGCGAACGTATAGATTTCTCTGGAGAGATGGCGTTTAGATTCTCAAGTGCCATCTTTCCAATGGTTGGTTACCTTTACAACTACATGAAGAGTCAGAGCTTTATCTCTATTTTTGGATCTGAAATTTTGGAGAAGAGATTCAATCTCGTTCAAAATAAGAGGATCTCTTCAAGAAAAGTCGAATTTAAGATTTTAGGAGCGGCCGTGTTTACCAAAAAGAATGGGGATCTGATCAATTCACCTGACGATTTAGAAGAATCGATGAATTATTCCCTTCAAGCAAAAATGGAATATTTGAGGAAGCTTTCAGAAAATGTACCTGCCTTTTCACCCATCAAAGTTTTAGGAAAAGCCGTCAAATACACAAGAGTTCGCCATTATGGAGGAATGCTTGATGCATTCAGAGGGCATCTTTTACTTGAAGGGGACCCGAAAGTACTTGAATTTGCTGCTCAAATTGGCATCGGTGTAAGAACTGGCCAAGGCTTTGGAATGGTGAAGGTGGTGAGGGAATGGAGCTGAGAATTTACTCATCAAACTGGCTTCACAACGCGAATGTTTACGGTTTTCTCCGTGCTCTTGAATGGGCGAGCACTGAAGCGAAAAATCAGGCGGTGAAGATAGAAGTCGATTTCCATTCGATATTGAAAGACGATGGAACCGTGGTAATAGACGATGATTTGGCAGAGCAGCTTTATGAGACATCCACGGGATTTCCAAGGCTCGCGAATATATGGATGGGATATAGCTATTATCTTGGGTTGCTTTACAAAAAAGACGAAAGAAATCAGGCTGGCGACTCTTTGGAAAATGTGGAGTTCGAAGAAGAGATAGAAAAGCTTCATGAGGAAAGAAAGAATATGCTTTTTGGCAAAGATAGGGCCTATCAAAACCTTATTAATGTTGCTTCTTCGTTTGAAAAATATAGGAATTACATAAATTACATATTCGGGGATCCACGGGAGAGAGTGTCTCTCAAAAACGGGGAGAAAGAATGCCTTCTGTGTGGAAGAAGATTCACTCCCTATGAGGATATGGAAGAGTTTCACGAATTTTCAGCAAGGCTTTTTGGCGAGCTTTCATCCTTTGGCAGTTTTCCAAACGCCTTCTGGAATCTGCAAACTGATAGATATGTCTGCAACGTATGCGTTCAAATGGCACTTTTTAGACACATTGTTTTCAATAATGATGGAGACTTTTTCATAAACGCACCATCTTTTAAGGCGATATGGTATTTGAACAAGATTGCGGAGGAGTATAGAGAAATGCTCATTGATTATGAAAGGGTTTCACCCTCAAAAGTGCTTGCAACGGCCGTTCTTGCAACCTCACCAAAGCTTCTCAGAATCTTAGGAACTTGGGCCCGTCAGAATGTGGAAATAATTCAGTATAGGAAAATACGCCAGCAGAGAAAAGTTAAGAAGTTTTATCTGGTGGATTCGCTCCCACCCAAAATGCTGGATGTTTTTTTCGATTCCCGGGTGGCTTATTTGATAAAGCAATTGAGTAAAGGGGAGGGAAATATTTCAAACCAGGAAAGAAGTGAAGCAGAAGTAGAGGATTTAAACCATAGCAAAATCTTCTCAATGGTTTTAAACGGAGATATCGCGGGTCTTACCGAAGAAGGATATGAAAGATTAAGAGAAGAAATTGTAGATGAAGAGCAAAAAGACTCTTCTGCGGTGATTGAACTGGCGATAAGGCTCAAGGAAATTCTCAAGGGGGTGAAGGTTTTGGTAAGCCCAGGCAGGTTGAAAGAATTGGGGAGAATGGTTAAGGATATGTTTAAAAACACAAAGTACAGGCTTCTTGAGCTCGCAAGACTTGGAAGAAGATCTGAGGTCTACCATCTGCTTTTGAGAACCTATATGGCTCACGGAAGGGAGTTTCCAGAAGAGCTTAACAAGGTGTTTTCAATCCAAGACGAAGAGAATTTTAAGCTTTACATGATGGCTTATATAAGCGGAATGACAGAAAGCGCGGGAGGTGAAGAAGAATGAGAGCAATAACTGGTACGATCGTGTTTGAAGCGAGTGCAGTCAACAGAGATGAAAACATAGGCGGAAATGTACTCTCTATAAAAAAGCTCAGAAGAGGGGACAAGGTTTTCTCGTTCTTCTCAAGAGCCTTTATGAGGCATAAGCTTTTTAATGCCCTTCATGAAAAGCACGGCTGGAAGGAAACAACGGTCACTGCGAAAGGTGGAGTTATCCAGTTTGACATTTCTCAAGAAAGTATCCTGACGAGCGAAGAGATGGATTTCTTCGGGTACATGTCAACGGTATCTGAGACGGCTGTAAGAAAAGCTCCTGTTGGGCTCACGAAAGCAGTTTCGCTTGAACCATGGAGCGGCGATGTGGCGTTTTACGCCAATCACGATCTGGTTGCGAGGGCAAGAAAACAGGGAGAGAACGCAACGCCGAATCCTTTTCAGAGAGAAGAGCACCTGTCACTTTACAAGTATTCATTCGTAGTAGATCTCGAGAAGGTGGGGGAAGAAGAGATAGTGATTGGGATAGATGAAAAGAAAGCGAAGATGATTTTTGGGATTGATGTGAAAGAAGTGCTCAATAACAAAAAAGGTGTTGTGAACACTGAGAAGGGTGAAATCAAGTACGAGAGTATAAACAACAAACTCTATCGCTTTAAGATAGCGCTGAAAGATGAACTGAAGCGTGAAAGAATCAAGCAATTCTTGGATGTTGTCCTGAACGGCTTCTCGCTTCATTCGTCTACAGAAGACTGGTCTACCGTTCCCGTTTTCGCGGTTGTGGGGACATTAAACCTTCCTTTGGTTGCGTTCCATTCTTATGTTGAGCTCAAAAACGGAAATGTGGATGCCGACTTGCTCAAGAAAGCTTTTGAAAACACGAATGTCGAAGAGGTTTGGGTTTACCCCGGAAGGTTCTCGGTGGATGTGGAAGGAGCTGCCGTGACTGATAGCCCGAAAAAGCTTTACGAGGAAGTGTTCAAGAGAGTGAAGGAGGGCCTTTCATGAAAGCCCTTGTCATAAAGGCTTTCGCACCGACGGCACATTTTTCGATCCCGCATCTTTTTTCTCAGAGAAAGACATTCCCCATCCCGATGTACTCGACTGCCATTGGGATAATCTGTAACATGCTCGGCTCTCAGGAAAGAATAGATAGATTCCTGAGCACTCCCTTTGAAATGGCAATAGTGGGAAAGTACGGGAGCATGGAAAGGGAGTACACATGGCTCAGAAATATTTCTAAAAAAGCACACCTTGACAGGTTTGGAAGCGAGAGCATAAGAAATGTTGCAGGGGAAGTCGAGCATCCAGGTGGGCAACTGCCTGATGTGTTTTACACTCTGAATAACGCCTACTTCAACATTTACATACGCTCTTCCCCGCAGCTCATGGAGATGGTCTTAGATGCCTTTGAAAACCCAAGCCCGCTGGACATCCCACATGCAGGAAGAGCAGAAGATGTGATAGAGAGCCTTGAGGCCGAAATGGTTGAGCTTGAGAAAAAAGGAGCGGCCGCGATTCCTGATCCTTACTACACATGGCTGCCGTCGCCGCGCCATTACGCTGGAGATGATGAAAGATACGGGGAGTTTTACGAAAAGGTAGGCGGGATACTCTTTTTGATTTCAAGTGTTTATAGGGTCGTTGACGGCCAAAGGCATTTTGAAAAGATCGAGGTCAAGCTCCACCAAGGCGGACTTCCTATACTCTTTCCTGGAGAGGCTTTAACTGTTCCGCATCATGAAACAGAAGACGGGGATCTCCCTGTGTTCTTTGCGAAGGTGGTGAAAGAGTGATTCTTGCAAAGAGTACAGGAAAGACTTTGAAAGAGCACACAAAGTCTGTTATGAAAGTTGCGCGGATAATCGCAAAGAAGCTGGGACTTGATGACGAAATGGCAAAGCTTCTTGAGATCGCGGCGCACTATCATGATTCCGGGAAGGTAAACCCGGCATTCCAGAAAAGAGTTAAGAACCCTGAATTTTCAGATGCCGAGCCTGGATTTGAAAATATTCCACATTCTTTTCTGAGCGTCGCTTTCGTTCCGCGCCAGCTTCTTGAAGAGATTGGCGAGGAAAATTCTGCTATACTTCTCTCTTCGATTGCTTTCCATCACTGGCGAGATTCTTTTCTTTCGTATATGTTCGGGGAAAGGTCAGATGAGGTTAAGAAGGCCTTCAAATGGATCGTGAGCAATGAAAAAGAGCTTAGAGAGCTTCTTGAAAAAGAAGGAATATCTGCGCAGGTGAACCTTCCTTTGGCTGAGTACCTGACAAAGGCAAGCCTTTTTGACTCTTCCATGATACTTCCCCCGCACGTTCTTTACACGCTTCCGTCTTTCTTGATGAAAGAGTCAAAACTCAGTGACGATGCATATAAAAAGTATGTAATCTTGAAAGGAAGCCTTATGAGAGCTGACAGGTTCGCGTCGATGGCAGATGAAGATCCAAATATAAGCCATCATGAAGTAATTGTTGAGTATCCGAAAGATCACAGAGAAAAAGTAAAAACTCATATGGAGAAGATGGGATACGACATATGGCAGGAAAGGTATTTGAAAGATAAAAACACCGTTTTGGTTGCGCCAACTGGTGCTGGAAAGACGGAATACGCACTTTTGTGGTCCAGGGGAAGACTCATTCTGACTTTGCCGCTTAGAAGCGCGGTGAACATGCTCTTTGAGAGGCTGAAGGACCATTTTGGAGAGAATTATGTGAGCCTTCTTCATTCGGATGCGGATCTTGTCTTATTTGAGAGTTTGACAGGCAAAGCCGCAAATCCCACTGAGCTTGAAGGTGAGCTTGAAAAGATAATGTCCCTTTCAAGGTTTCTCTCTTACCCATTCATAGTTTCAACGGGCGATCAGATATTCCTTGCTGCTTACAAATATCCTGGATATGAGCTCATGTACTCTGTTCTTTCGGGCGGTGACCTCGTTGTGGATGAAGTGCAGGCTTATGAACCCTACGCTGCCGCTGCTGTTGTAAAGCTACTTGAAGATGTGGAGAGCTTGGGCGGTAGATTTCTGCTTATGACCGCCACACTCCCGAAATTCATAAAAGATGAGATTGAAAGACGCACCGATGCAGAGTTTGTGGATGTGTACGGCGAAGTTGCGGGCAAGAGGCATGTTGTTGAGATAAGGTTTAATAAGAGCGCCCAAGTCGGAACCATGGAAGATCTTGCACTGGAAAAATTCAAAGAGGGAAAGAGAGTGCTTTTGGTGAGAAACACGGTAAAAGATGCTATCTCCAGTTTTGAAAGACTAAAAGCCCAGGTAGGAAAAGACGAAATTTTCTTGCTTCACTCGAGGATGACCTACGATGACAGAGCTGAGAAGGAAGAAAGGCTGGAAAAGTTCAAGCCCGGCTCCTTGCAGGGCGCTGCAATTTTGGTTGCAACTCAGGTTGTGGAAGCTTCACTTAACATAGACTTCGATGTCCTGATAACCGATATATGCCCGGCAGATTCGCTCGTGCAGAGAATGGGAAGGGTTTACAGAAAAAGGGAGTATAAATCAGATGAGCCAAATGTGTATGTCTTCGTCTTCTCCGATAAAAATAGCCTGAGATATTACAAAGGTGTTTATCACAGGTCATCCATCATCTTGACGCTCGCTCATATGCTCTTTGGCGAGATCACCTTGGAAGGAAAAAAGGCTGTGAACAACGCGGAAGAAAAAGTGAAAAAAGCTTTGAAAGAGCCCGAGATTCTGATTTTTGACTCCCAGGCAAAAAAGGAGCTTGTCGAGGATGTTTACGAGTCGCTTGCGGCAGTGAACGATTCGTATTACAAATCTTTTGTGGAAGCTTTGAGAATACTGGATAGCGGCTATATTGCAGAGAGCAGAAATGATGCCCAGAGGATTTTCAGAAAGATCGCAACAGTGGATGTGGTGCCGGAGAATTTCGTGCCAGATCTTGAAAAAGAACTAAAAGATGCAAAAACCCCAGTTGAGATAAAGCTCGCTCTCAGAAAATACACGGTGCCGGTATCTGCATATTCTCTGAAAAATCTTGGTCCGGAGCTCTACGAGCCAGAAAGCGAATATGCGCGCAGAAGAATGGGAAAGCTTTTGGTGGTGAAAGGAGTTTATGAGCGCGGAGTTGGCCTTAAAACCAGCTAAGGTAACGGGAACGATGGTGGCGTACTACCACATCTGCAAGAGAAAGCTATGGCTCTTTGCCAAAGGAATGGATTTTGAGCAAATTGTTCCCAACGACGATATCTTGATAGGAAGGCTCATTTCTCAAAAGAGTTTTAACCGAGAAAGAATGAAGGAGATTCAGGTAGGAGATAGCGTCATCGACTTCTTGCGGGTTGGGGACAAAATCGTCGTACATGAAGTCAAGAAAAGTCCGAAATTCGAGGATGCACACATCTGGCAGGTGAAGTATTACATATACCTTTTGAGAAAAGCTGGAATGGATGCATGCTGCGGAGTTATTCATTACCCCAGGAGCATGAGGAAAGTTGAGGTTGAGTTTTCAGATGAAGATATCAAGGCAATGGAAAAAGCCATTGAGAAAATCAAAGAGGTGGTGAATTCTCCCACTCCACCACCCGTAAAAAGATCTTCCTTTTGCAAAAAGTGTGCTTATTACGAGTACTGCTATATATAAGAGGGGTAGTATCGGTGAGAAGTTATTACATCTTCAAATCAGGAAGACTCAGAAGGAAAGAAAATACGGTCTTTTTGGAATATGAGGAAGACAACAAAAGAAATAGGAAAGTTATACCGATAGAGGACATAGATCAGATCTTCGTCTTTGGGAGCGTGAATCTTAACACCAGATTCCTTGAATTCGTTGGAAGGTACGAAATACCCATTCATTTCTTCGGATACGAAGGATATTACATCGGGACATATTACCCGCGCGAAAGAGCCGTTTCTGGTTATGTACTCGTAAGGCAAGTTGAATACTATAAAGACATTGAAAAGAGACTCAACATAGCCAGGAAGATAGTGGAAGCAGCGCTGCATAACATAAGGAGAAACCTTACCAAAAAGGGTTATGAAGATATAGCCGAAAAAGTGAAAGAATACGAAGAAAACCTAAGAGACGCGAAAAGTGTGATCGATATCATGAGCCTTGAAGCACATGCAAGAAAGACTTATTACTCTGTTTGGGAAGAGATCACAGGATGGCCGTTTGGTGGAAGGGAAATGCATCCGCCGTCCAACCATCTCAACGCATTGATCTCTTTCGGAAACGCCCTGATGTATTCGAATGTATTGAAGGAAATCTACAGAACTCCCTTGAGCCCGGCAATAAGCTATCTTCACGAACCTTCTGAGAAGCGCTTCTCGCTCGCCCTTGATATCGCGGAGATATTCAAACCAGTTCTTGTGGACAAGCTCATATTTCGACTGGTGGATCTCAAAATGCTGAGCATGGAAAAGCATTTCGTAAGCGGATCATCTGGAACCTTTTTGAACGAGAACGGAAGGAAGATATTCGTACAGGCCTTCGATGAGAACCTGGTCAAAACAGTTCTTCACAGAACGCTCAAGAGAAAGGTTAGATACAGGGAGCTTATAAGGCTCGACATTTACAAGCTTTTGAAACACATCGTGGAAGGTACAAATTACAAACCGCTGAAAGTGTGGTGGTGAAACGTGAAGAAAGTGATACTCGTTTATGACATCAACACGGAAGACAAAAGCGGCCAGAAGAGATTGAACATAGTCAGGAAAATAGCCCAGAAGTACCTTCATCATGTCCAGAAATCGGTGTTCGAAGGCGAGCTGACGGACGGAGATATAGCGCGGCTCTCGGAGGAGATAAAAGATGTCGTCGATGCCGTCAAGGACTTCGTAATACTTTACACCTTTCCACCGTCGCTCAACTTCGAAAGAATCTTTCTAACAGACACTCCCGATCCCACATCGAACATCATTTAGCAAAGCTCGCAGTTTGACGCAAAACGCTTGCCACCGGGTCCTTGAAAATCCTTATAATATCTTTAAAAATAAATGCGGTCCTTATTGTCCTAAGAGGAATGTGAACCTGTCTTTGTCGTAGAATTCATCAACTATTTGAATCGTCCTTATTGTCCTAAGAGGAATGTGAACCGAGAGCATGTTGCATGAAGTTATGGAGAAGATGGAGTCCTTATTGTCCTAAGAGGAATGTGAACATGAAATAGATGTTCTGATTCAATACTGCTCGTTTAGTCCTTATTGTCCTAAGAGGAATGTGAACCCCTTACAGGTCTTGGAGCTTCGAACGTGTTCACCGTCCTTATTGTCCTAAGAGGAATGTGAACAAAGATTTAGTTGACGATAGCGAGCTCGGCAAGTGGTCCTTATTGTCCTAAGAGGAATGTGAACAAAACTTGACAAACGACAATCTGATATGGTATATTGTGTCCTTATTGTCCTAAGAGGAATGTGAACGCCCGTCTTCCAGAACGATCGCCTTGTGTGCGTTGGTCCTTATTGTCCTAAGAGGAATGTGAACAAACATTCAAAAAATGTACAAAGTAGACGAGGGTTTGGTCCTTATTGTCCTAAGAGGAATGTGAACCCCATCCAGTAGCCTTTCTTTGCTGCGTATCTCATGTCCTTATTGTCCTAAGAGGAATGTGAACCCGTCCTTCGCTGTCGTTGTCCACAATTCCGCTCTGGTCCTTATTGTCCTAAGAGGAATGTGAACAAAAGTGAGGGATGGGTGATAAGTGAACAGCCCGAGTCCTTATTGTCCTAAGAGGAATGTGAACCTTTGCGTCTGTAGCAGAGAGTACTTGTACGGCAGGTCCTTATTGTCCTAAGAGGAATGTGAACAAAGGTCTAGTTGATGATAGCGAGCTCGGCAAGTGGTCCTTATTGTCCTAAGAGGAATGTGAACTTGGATCAGAAGCGAGAAGCTTTTCGGAATACTTAAGTCCTTATTGTCCTAAGAGGAATGTGAACGCGGTGAATTTGTACTGTTTGAAGTAAGTTAAAGTGGTCCTTATTGTCCTAAGAGGAATGTGAACCTGTATTCCTTCTGTCAATAGGAGTCCTTTCCCTGATCGTCCTTATTGTCCTAAGAGGAATGTGAACAGCGCTGGATCTACGGCAAAGAGAAAGGAAACGGGGTCCTTATTGTCCTAAGAGGAATGTGAACTAACACGCTGAAAACGAAAATAACATCATAACGGGGTCCTTATTGTCCTAAGAGGAATGTGAACTCTGACCGGCTATCGGAATAACCCCGCCCATGCTCGGTCCTTATTGTCCTAAGAGGAATGTGAACTTCGATCACCACCTTTAGTCGTGAGGTATAACCTTTGTCCTTATTGTCCTAAGAGGAATGTGAACGCTTCTTGCCTCTGGGACAGATTACTCTGTAACCGGTCCTTATTGTCCTAAGAGGAATGTGAACGTTATCTCTTCATCCTTTATAACACTCACATCCCTCAGTCCTTATTGTCCTAAGAGGAATGTGAACTTATATCCCTACCCCATTAAAAATGCTGAGGTCGAGTCCTTATTGTCCTAAGAGGAATGTGAACCTATTCACAAGAGTAGGAGTATTAGGCAGGGCTACGTCCTTATTGTCCTAAGAGGAATGTGAACTACTCTACCACCTAGAATTTCAAGCTGCCTCATAATTGTCCTTATTGTCCTAAGAGGAATGTGAACGCCTTCCCTCATATCGATAGAATTTCTCTCACCATGTCCTTATTGTCCTAAGAGGAATGTGAACTTTACATTGTTTAATACTTTAACAAATTTGACATAAGTCCTTATTGTCCTAAGAGGAATGTGAACTAGCATGACAAGTAGGGAAATTGCACTTAACAGCAGGTGGATCTGTTTTAAAAAAAGGCTCCCTTTCGGGGAGCCTCATTCCTTACCTTCGAGTTTCTTCTCGGCTTCTTCTGGGCTCATCTTGAGTATCTCTTTTATCTTGGCTTCTACCCCCATTGGCTTTCCGGGAACACACTTATCCGTTCTCTCTCCCTTTTTCACTATGGCTCTAGCGTATGCATCACATCCAGGGTATCCACACATTCCACAGTTTATGTTCGGAAGAGCTCTTGCTATGAGCTCTACCCTGGGATCTTCTTTCACGTAAAATTTCTTTGCAAAGTAAGCGAGGAAAACCCCGAATCCAAACCCGAGTATCGCCATCAGTATGATTGCATCTGCTATGATCACCGCGCATCACCTCACTTGACTATTCCCTGGAATCCGAGAAAAGCCATGGAGAGAAGTCCGGCCGTTATCAAAGCTATAGACAGATCCTGGAACGGCTTTGGTATGTCGTAAAGCTCCAGTTTCTCTCTTATAGCTGCGAATATAACGAGTGCCATGGCAAAACCTGAGCTGGCGCCGAGCGCGTTGAAGACCGCTCCGAGAAATCCCAGCTTGAGCATGGAGTTCAGAAGAACGAGCCCTAATATCGCACAGTTTGTTGTTATGAGCGGAAGGTATATTCCGAGAGAGTCGTAAAGCGATGGGTTGTTCTTCTTTATGAAGAGCTCTATGAACTGAACAAAAGCCGCTATGACGAGTATGAAGACTATCGTCCTCAGAAATCCAAGTCCCAGGGATATGAGGATCTGGTCCAAGAACCAGGCTATGGCCGCCGATACCGTCATGACGAATATAACTGCAAGACCCATACCAACCGCAGAGTCGATTTTCTTAGAGACCCCAAGGTAAGGACATATACCGAGGAACCTCGAGAAGACGAAATTGTTAACAAACATCGCGCTTATGACTATCAAAACGAGCTCCATCTAGTTCACCTCCTCACGCTTTTTGTGCCTGTGCCTGTTGCTTTTTCAGCTCCTGCTGCCTCTTCTTCTCGGCTTCTGCTTTCTTGATCTTTATGTAGTTGAAAAGCGCCGCCAAAAGCCCAAGGGTTATGAAAGCACCTGGAGGAAGTATGAACATGAACATTTTGAAGTTCCAAAGGTGTATCCCGAGCCAGCTTCCGTTTCCTGCGATCTCTCTAACGGATCCGAGTAGGAACAGAGAAAGCGTGAATCCTGTTCCCATTCCGAGTCCATCTAAGAACGCGTAGTGAGGAGGGTTCTTCGAGGCGAAAGCCTCAGCTCTTCCGAGGATTATACAGTTGACGACTATGAGTGGTATGAATATTCCGAGCGTTTTCCAGAGGTCGTATGTGTAGGCGTGCATCAGAAGGTCTATCATAGTGACAAATGTGGCTATGACGACTATGAATATCGGGATCCTTATATCCTTGGGAACGCTCTTCCTTATCAAGGATACCATGAGATTTGAAAGGGACAGAACTGCTACGACTGCGAGTCCCATTCCGAGCCCGTTTATAGCTGCAGTCGTAACGGCGAGGGTTGGACACATTCCAAGAGCTTGCACATAAGTTGGGTTTTCATTGGTTATACCTTTTTTGAATGTGTACCAAGCCATGTTCTGCTCTTTGTCAGCCATTACTTTTCACCCCCCAACTTTTGGGTGAGGTACTCGTACATTATGTTTATAGAGTTTGCGACAGCTCGCGGAGTTATCGTTGCTCCTGTCATTATATCGCTCGTCTTCACTACTCCTTTATCCTTCCTCCCCTTGGCATCTTTGTCGACAACTACTCCTTTTTTCAATCCACTCTGTGGTATGCCCCAGAATCTCTTCTGCGGAGCTTCCTGGAGTATCTTAGCTCCAAGTCCAGGGGTCTCCTGGGATGCGTCGAGAACTTTGATCGCGTTCAGATATATCCCACTACTACCCCTGGCAAAAGAAGCCATGACCTTAACGTCCCCACCAAATCCAGGAACCGCTCCAACAAGAACATAAACTTTCCCGAGCTTCGTGTTGAACTTGTATACAGGTAAAAACACCTTTCCCTTCACACCATTCCAAGTTAGCTCCACAACCCTTTCAGGTCCACCCTTTGCAAGGGCATGGGATATCTTTTCATTCGAAACAAGCCTTTCTCCGGTTTTCCAATCCGTTAAAACAATCCTCATAGCCCTCTCTTTTTCACTCAAATCGGCTTTCGCAATGGCAGGCTTTGTCATCACGTATATTCCCGCCAGGACTATACCAGCTACCACGGTGTAGATCATCAAAATCAAACCTTTTTTCATCATATCCATCACTCATTCACCTCCCCGAAAATCCGGGGCTTGGCGTAAAGATCTATGAGTGGAACTAGTCCATTCATTATGAGTATCGAGAACGAGACCCCCTCTGGGTATGATCCGAATATCCTTATTATGTAGGTGAGGGAGCCGGCTCCTATTCCAAAGATCATCTGACCGAGTGGTGTCATCGGGGAAGTCACCATGTCGGTGGCCATAAAGAGAGCTCCAAGCATCAGGCCTCCTGAGAGTATGTGAAAGAGTGGATCACCAAGAGAAGGCTTAATGAGCCATCCTATAAGGGCGAAGAGAAACGTGGTGGATATGTAGCTTACTGGTATCATTATTTTGATTCTCTTCCTTATAACGAGGTATGTGAATCCTATGAGCAGAGCCAGTGTGCTCGTCTCTCCCAGAGTTCCCCCAACATTTCCCAGGAAAAGATCGAGGTATAGCTTTCCCCTTCCTCCCCAAGCTTCTATGAGTTTGCTTATGTTGTGCCCGTGATCTGCTAAAAAGGTTAGGGGAGTCGCACTGGTAACGGCGTCAGGCTTCAAATATACTTTTCCCGTCATGTACATTGGAAAAGAGACCAAAAGAAAAGCCCTTCCAGATAGAGCTGGGTTGAATATGTTCTGGCCCAGTCCTCCAAACGGATGCTTTGCAACCGCCAAGGCAAAAATTATTCCTATCACCAGGACCCACCACGGAGTTCCCAAACCAACATTCAGTGCTAAAAGAAGTCCTGTAACAGCTCCACTTCCGTTCCACAGTTGTTTTTTATCCTTAGCCAGCGTTCCAACAATCAACGCATCTAGGATCTCTCCAGCAATCGCTCCAAGTATTGAGAGAAATAAGGCTTTGATGCCGAAGACTATCGTTGCCACTACAACAGCTGGGATAAGTCCGATGAGAACATCTATCATGATGACGCGAACGTTATCCTTCGTTCCTATGTGAGGAGCGTTTGCGACTTTTAACTTTGTCATTTTTTCGCCCCCCTGAGTGCTTTATAGACTGTCTTCCCGAGTTTTATGTATCTGACATGGTCTATCTTACTTGGGCACGAGTACGCACATGAACCACATTCTATGCAATCCATGAGTCCTATTTTTGCCGCATCATCATGCCTCTTCTTTTGCACAAGCTTTACGAGGAGATACGGTTGTAAACCCATCGGGCAGACCGAAACACAACTGGCACATCTTATACAAGGCATCTCCACTGCAGTTCTAGTTATCTCTGCTGGGAGCGCGGTTATACCACTGGTCCCCTTCATAACTGGTATGTTTATATCTCTCAAGGCGATACCCATCATAGGTCCACCGAAGAGAACCCTCTCGACGTTATCCTTGAGACCTACGTGGTCCAGGACAAACTTGGCTGGTGTTCCTATCCTAACTATGAAGTTTCCAGGATTTTCAACAGCCTCTCCTGTTACGGTTAAACCCCTTTCAACAAGTGGTTTTCCATCAACGACAGCCTCTTTTATCGCAACCACCGTTCCGACATTCTGCACGACTACTCCAACGTCCATTGGAAGGCCTCCACGTGGGACCTTTCTACCGGTTATGGCGTATATGAGATGCTTTTCAGAACCTTGTGGATATTTGGTTCTCAGTGGAACTATTTGAACATTCTCAGAGGAAAAAACCTCCCTCAAATGCTTTATGGCGCCCGGTTTGTTATCCTCCACTCCTACATACACTTTCTCGACGTCTAAAATCTTCTCCATTATTTTTATACCTTTAAGCAGATCTTCCGCTCTCTCGAGCATTGTCCTGTAATCTATCGTCAAGTATGGCTCACATTCGGCACCGTTTATTATCAAAATATCGATTTTCTTTTCAGGAGGTGGGTTGAGCTTGACATGAGTCGGGAACATCGCCCCACCCATTCCCACTATTCCAGCCCTTTTTATTAGATCGAGCAGCTGCTTTTTATCCATATTTTGATAATCTCCATGGCCTTCAAGGAGCTCCCAATCATCTTCAGCGGTTTTCTGTATGACGACAGTATCTACTGGCCTCCCGGCTATCGGGTGATACATCTTCTTTATATCCATAACTCTTCCGGTGACTGGAGAATGTACAAAAGCCGAGATAAATCCTCCCGGCTCTCCTATAACCTGCCCCGTTTTGACCTCTTGATCTTTCTCAACGACTACCTTTGCCGGTGCACCGGCGTGATTCACCATGTAAACATAAACCGTATCGGGTATCTCCAGTCTTTCTATGGGTTTATCCTTAGCTAGTTCTTTCTTAACCGGTGGATGAATGCCCCCTTTGAAGGTCCCAAGCACCATTTATCACCTCCTCTTTTCACGATCCAGTCGCATTTTACCACAACGCCGAAAAATACAACTGTGCTAAACTCAAGCGAAAAATTAAAAGCCCCGGAGTTGCCGGGGCTCATGAAAAATTCCAAATTCTATCAGAAAAGGTGATAGATCTTGAACACCGATGCAGCTATTATTGATACGACTGACATGATCTTTATCAATATATCTAGAGACGGGCCGACTGTATCCTTCAGAGGATCTCCTACGGTGTCTCCGATTACCAAGGCTTTGTGCTCCTCTGAGCCTTTTCTAACCCCTGGAATTTCTCCACGCTCCAAGAACTTCTTTGCGTTATCCCAAGCTCCTCCGGAATTGGCACAGAATATCGCAAGCATAGCAGCGCTGAGAAGTGTACCTATGAGTATTCCTCCAACGAATTTTGTGCCTAGCAAAAATCCTCCAGCAAGAGGTGTGAGAACAGCTATCATAGCTGGATACTTCATCTTCTTAAGTGCCCATGTGCTGCTTATGGAAATACATTTGTTGTAATCGGGCGTTCCTTTCCCTTCCATTAAACCTGGTATTTCTCTGAACTGCCTTCTTATCTCCTCGACCATCATGCCTGCAGATTCAGCGACGGATCTTATCAGCATTCCACTGAACATGAACGGAAGGGCCGCGCCTATTAACGCACCCGATATCGTTCTAGCGCTTATCATGTTGAGAAGGAGCGCTTTCATACCAACGCTAGCCTCTTGCTGTGTCATCTGGGAGAATATGTAAGACGCAAAGAGTGAAAGTGCGGCTAGCACCGCGGAACCTATCGCAAAACCCTTTCCAATAGCTGCCGTTGTGTTTCCTATGGAATCCAGTCTATCCGTTATCTCTCTCACATCCTCTCCAAGGCCTGCCATCTCCGCTATACCACCTGCGTTATCCGCTATCGGCCCATAACTATCCGTTGAGACGGATGTCGCAACGAAGGAAAGCATCCCAGCTGCGGATATGGCGACACCGTACAGTCCTGCAAAGTGATCAGAAAACAGAATTCCGAGTCCCAGAACTAATATTGGAAGAAAGGTGCTTTCCATGCCAAGCGCTAAACCACTGCTTATAACAACACCTACTCCCCTGAAAGATTCTCGGCTCAGTTCTCTCGTGGGTCTGTACTTATCACTTGTGTAGTATTCCGCGAGGTAGCCAACAATTATTCCTGTTATTATTCCTATGACCATAGAACCCCAGGGTGATATCCAACCGTACCTAAAAGCTGTTCCCGTGAACTTATCGCTTCTGAAGCAGTACCAGCTCGCTAAGAGTCCAAACGCCATTGAAAAGATCGCGGATGTCCACAAACCTGTGTCCAAGATCTTCTGAGGTTCTGAATTGGACTTGCTGTATATAACGTAGAGAATACCTATGATGGATCCAAGAAGGCCCGAAGCGGCTGCGAAAACGGGGAACTCCATCATGTGGATAGCTAGATTGTAAGAAATCTTCTCAGATAGTATGTACATGTACGCCGACAATATCACAGAGGATACAAGCGAGCCAACAAAGGATTCGAGGAGATCTGCTCCAAGTCCTGCTACATCTCCCACATTATCCCCCACATTATCCGCTATCGCTGCAGGATTTCTAGGATCGTCTTCTGGAAGGTTGAGCTCCGTTTTTCCAACGAGGTCTGCTGCCATGTCCGCGGCTTTTGTATAAATGCCTCCTCCAACCCTGTCAAATAGAGCCATCAGAGAACATCCCAGTGCATAACCTGAAACCGTCATCGCAAAAGGTATGTAATTTATCTTGAACCAATTCGTCACGATGTACAGATTGTCTCTGGAAGTCTGCCCCAGGAACTTTCCGAACACCAGGTAAACAACGGCGAGTCCAAGTATTGAAAGTCCTGCCACGGAGAGCCCCATGACGCTCCCGCCTGTATACGCAACTCTAAGGGCTTTCCTTATATCCTTTGATTCCCTTGCGACATTCGTGACCCTAACATTGGCGCTGGTAGCGGCCCTCATTCCAAATATTCCAGAAAGCATGCTGAGAATAGCTCCGAATATGAATGCCACTCCTACATACCAGCTTGTGAAGATCATAATCACAGCCGCTATGAGAATTAGAGCTTTGAAAACCGCGATGTTTTCATGCTTCAAGAAAGTGTTTGCTCCATCCCTGATAAAACTCGATATGTTTACCATCCTTTCGTTCCCCTCGGATGCTCTGAATATAGCCTTATAGTTAACGTAAGCTATCACTAGAGCAAGTGCAGATATTGAAATTGCGTATATGAGGATCACAATACCACCTCCTTCTCATTAGCCCCTCCTGCTGATTCTTATTAGTGAAGAATATATCAATATGCTCTGATTGTAAAGGTAGACAGCCTGGCGTGAAATGTGATGAAAGGTTAATCATTGACGGTGGAAAATTGAGAGTTGAACTCTCGTGATAAAATTCTTATAGAGGTAGGGAGAATGCAAGTTTTTCAGCTTCAAGGGCGATGAAATGTGATTTCGTAGGGGGGATCTTTCATGAGCGTTGTAAATTTTGGGATAGTTGGATGTGGGAGTGTGAGCAAGGTTCACGCTGAGAGTATAAGGCATGTGAGCGGTGCAAATCTTGTGGCCGTGATGAGCAGATCTGAGGAAAGTGCGAAAAGGTTGGCTAGAGAATATGAATGCGATTACTACACCGACCTGGAATCTTTATTGAAGAGAAGTGATCTAGATGCCGTGGTCGTTTTAACACCAAATGCTCTCCACGCTGATATTGGAATTGAGGCTGCTAGAAAGGGAAAGCACGTTGTGGTGGAAAAACCGATAGACATCAGTTTGGAGAAAGCGGACAAGTTGATAGACGAATGCGAAAAGTATGGCGTCAAGCTCAGTGTTATATTTCAGAGGAGATTCTCCGATGCGGCTCAGCGGGTGAAAAGTCTCATAGAAAATGGAGATTTTGGGAGGATCAATTTTGCCAGTGCTCTGGTGAAGTGGTACAGAAGTCAGGGATATTACGACAGCAGTGATTGGAAAGGAACATGGAAGATGGAAGGAGGAGGGGCACTTATAAACCAGTCAATTCATTACCTTGACCTTCTGCTTTATTTTGCTGGGCCGATTGATGAGGTGTTCGCTTACATGGGGACAAAAACCCATGATATCGAAGTTGAAGATGTTCTGGTAGGTGTGATGAAGTTCAAGAGTGGGGCTCTCGGGTCTATTGAGGCAAACACCGCGGCTTATCCAGGTTTTGAAGCCCGCGTGGACATATATGGAAATGCGGCCTCGGCGATAATAGTTGATGACAAGCTAAATAGATTGGTAGTTGAAGAGGAAATCGATGTAGGATCTAAAGGATATTCTAGCGGATTTGCAGGTGCAAGCAGCCCTGAGATATCCTTCGAACTTCACAAGAGACAATATGAGGACATAGTGGATTCTATATTGAGCGACAGAAAACCAGCGGTAGATGGGGTGGAAGGTCGAAACACATTGGCGGTGGTTTTGGCGCTCTACGAATCTGCCAGAACGAAAAGGATAAAAAAACCCGATTTCCGGGATTGATTTATGTAGCATGGACTTTTCTTGAGGACATTCTCAGGTTGCTTTTATAGAGCTTCTCTCCTCAACACGTTACCCCCAGGGCTAGGATTTATTTAACATTAAAAGATGGGGATTGAATCATTAGATTGTTAAAGATTATAATATTGAGCACGTAGTCAGGGGAGACTACGTATATTTCAGGGGGTGATGATGTGAGGCTCACGGGGAAGATGTTGCTTTTGATAATACCGCTCGTCGTCGGTGGACTTGTGGTGCTCATGGTACTCACCACAAGTTCCGCTAACGGGGCCCTGACCGAGAGTTATGCGGAAAAGCTTATGGTTGCTGTGAGGAAAACTGAAACCGCTCTCACACAGTACTTTGACAGCATAGACGATTTTCTGTACGTGAACTCAGCGAGAAGTCTTTTCTCAGATACGTTGAAAAAGATGCAGAAGATATATGAAAGGATAAATAGAGAAACAGGAAACGCAGAAAAGGCACTTCAGAAAGCTTACATTGATGACAATCCATATCCTTTGGGTGAAAAGTACAAGTTGCTTTCTCCTAAAGGTACGGATGTCATATCTCTGATTCAGTACAATATACTTCACAGGAAGATTCATCCTATTATGAAAGGCATTATCAACAAAATGGGTTTTTACGATATCTTTCTAGTGGACACCAGCGGAAATGTCGTTTACACGTATTTCAAGGAGAGAGATTTCGCTACGAATCTCGATCACGGACGCTGGAGGAATACGAATCTCGCTCAGCTTTACAGGATGTTGAAAAACAAAAATGATGGCAAGGCCCACTTCGTTGATTTTCAGCCGTATGCACCATCCCGAGGTGTTCCAGCGGCTTTTGCCGGTGTAGCTGTGAGGGAAGGCAAAGACGTCGTTGGTTACCTCATAGTCCAACTTCCTACAGACAAAATAGATGCCATTCTTCAGGAAAAAACAGGGATGGGAAGGACGGGAGAAACCTATGCAGTTGGCCCTGACTACTTGATGAGGAGCGATTCTCGCTTTGAAAAAGAGAGCACTATATTGAAACGGAAGGTTGATGTTGAAAGCGTGAAGAAGGCTTTCTCCGGGGAATCCGGATGGATCAAAATGAAGGACTACAGAGGAGTCCCCGTTCTGAGTGCTTACCTTCCATTCGATTATAAAGAGTTGAATTGGGCGATCGTGGGAGATGTGGATTACAGTGAAGCATCAGAAGCGGCAAAGAGGATGCTGAATTTCAGCCTCATAATTCTCGGAATTGTGACGGTTGTGAGTATTCTTATAGCGATCATCTTCACGAGAAGGCTAGTCAAGCCGATCAAGGTTCTTGAAGGGGACATGAGAAAGGTTGCAGAAGGGGATCTTTCAATTGAATTCAATGTTACGGGAAAAGATGAAATATCCCAAATGGCCAAATCTTTGGGAAAGATGGTAAAGAACATGAGAGGGGCTATTAAGAACATAGTTGATGTAACCTCTGTGATAAGCGATTCAGCTGGTAATCTGGCGGCGGTTTCTCAGGAGCAGAGCGCGTCTACTGAGGAGCTTTCCTCACAGGCTGAAAAAGTCAGGCAAAATGTTGAGAATGTTTCAGCTTCCGTTGAGGAGGTTAACTCTGGCGTTGAAGAAGTAGCAGCTGGAGCTCAGAATGTTTCGAAAGCGGTTCAGGAGATGAGTGAGAATGCAAACGAAGCGGTGAAGTTTGCCCAGGAAGGGATGAACGCCATCGAGGAAGTTGTAAACGATATGAACGTGGTGGTTGAAGAAACTGGCAAGACCGCTGAAGTCGTTCGGGATTTGAACCAGAGAGTTCAGAACATAGGTGAGATAGTCGAAACGATAAATTCAATAGCAGAGCAGACGAATCTCTTAGCTTTGAATGCAGCTATAGAGGCTGCAAGAGCTGGCGAAGCTGGGAAAGGATTTGCCGTGGTTGCGGATGAGATAAGAAAGCTCGCTGAAGAGTCCAGAAGTGCCACAGATAAGATCGCTGGGATGTTGAAGGAGATTCAAGATAGAACTGGCGTCACGAATGAAACTGTTAGAAAGATGAACGAAAGTGTTGAGAAGTCAAAAGTTGCAACTGAGACAGCTAGCAAGCAGTTTGAGGGGATACTTTCCAGGATTACAGGTATTCAGAGCTCCGCTCAGGATATAGCTACAATAGCCGAGGAACAGAGTGCAGCAGCTGAAGAGATATCGAGTGCGGTGGATTCTGTTTCAAGGTCCATAGCGGATGTTGCCGAGCAGGTGATGAGTATGACAAACTCCATACAGCAGCAATCTCATGGGGTAGAACAGGTCGCACAAACGGCACAGAAATTCAGCGAACTGGTGAAAAAACTCGAAGATGCTGTCAAGATATTCAAGCTCTGATAATGTTGACCAAGGAAAATTCAGTGTGGTAGAATTTTTCCGATCGGGGCGTAGCGCAGGTGGAAGCGCGCCTGCATGGGGCGCAGGAGGCCGGAGGTTCAAGTCCTCTCGCCCCGACCAGTGTGATATAATTATTCGGTGTTGGGAGGTCGTCTAATAGGTAGGACAGCGGACTCTGGATCCGCCAGTGGAGGTTCGAGTCCTCCCCTCCCAGCCAAATTGGGTGGCATATTGCCACCCAATTGTTTTTGAAAGAGGGGTGATTCAATGAAGATAGGGTATGTTACCGGGAGCAGTAGTGCCTCTCCATATGAATTCTACGTGAGATTGAGAAGTGATATAAATTCATCCCCAGATGTCATGGTTAGGATAGGTGATTTGGTTAAAGTGGATTTTGAGTATGAGAATTTCGGGGAGATATCCGTATACGGAACTGTTACGGAACTCTCCAACATGTGGGATATACCCATGAGGGGCTTTGAGGAGTTGCTGATCGTCGAAAAGGGTATAAAGCCAAAGTTATCAACTTTTGTTGCAAAAGTTGTGACAACGAGGATAGTCTCCCACAGAGGAGATATGAATCCACCAGACATTCCCCCAATTCCCGGGAGTACTGTGGAGCTCGTGCTGAATGAGAGTGAAGTTGACGTTGCTCTAGGGTTTGACAGTTTTTCTGATAGAAAGCTTCCTGTCGGAACACTTGAGAACGGTTCTGTCGCTTACCTGGATTTCTCGTACATACTGGGGGAGAACGGAGCACATATAAACATCTCCGGTCAATCGGGAGTCGCTTCAAAGACTTCTTATATGACATTCCTGATGAGATCGATAATGGATAGCCTCAGGTTCTCGAGGAGATACGGCCACCTCAAACCAATTTTCGTGATATTCAACGTCAAGGGAGATAGTCTCATGTTCATAGATCACTTCAGCAGGAGATGGCTTGAGTCTGAGGGCACAGCTGTTGGAAGAGAGTGGAGAAAGATGTATGAAAAGATGGGAGTCAATGCCACTCCATTTGACAGTGCGAGGTTCTATGCGGTTTCCAAGGAGGAAATACTAGGGTTTGGAGTGGATTCCCTGAGAGTAGATGCTAAGCCTTACTCTTGGAACACTTCGGATTTTTTTGACCTTGGACTCTTTGAAATGATATTCGACCCACAAGAGCTCGAGAGAAATAGCAACCTCATGTTGGCTGTTATCTCCATAATGGAGTACATGAACGCCGACGACACCGGGAACGAATTGGAGAAAATGAGGAGAAGGAGCAGAATTTCAAACCCATACGAACTTCTGGCGAGTTTGAACGAAGGTGGATTCCTTTACGAACATCTTAAAAGTTTGGAGATGAGGGTCAGCACGATAAAGCTCCTTAAGAGGAGACTACAACTTGCAACGAATGTAGGGCTTGCAAGGATATGGAAAAAAGAGGCGGTGAAGATAGATTGGAACAGACCAGGTGGTGTAACGGTGATAGATATATCAAGGCTTAGAACGAAGATTCAATCCATAGTTGTGGGGGCTGTTATAAAGGAGATAATGAGAGAAAAAGAATCTGGGAGGCTCTCCAACTCCCCTGTTTTTATCCTTCTTGATGAACTCAACAAATACGCTCCTAGAGGTGAGGGAAGTGAGATAGCATCTATATTCAGAGATGTGGCTGAGAGAGGAAGATCGTTTGGCGTTATACTAGTAGGCGCGGAGCAAACGGCATCTGAAGTGGATTATAGGGTTATCACACAGGCAGCGACGATGGTCGTCGGTAGACAGAAATGGGTCGAACTTTCAAAGAACGAGTACGGCCATCTTCTGGCGGAGCAAAAGAGAAAAGCAGCGACTTTGACTCAGGGAAGTGTTATAGTGGATCAACCTTTTTTAAGGGTTCCCATAACCGTTCGCTTTCCATTTCCAGCTTGGGCTCTAAACGAAAACGACTTTGTCTCTCCTGAGGGAGAAGAAGAGGTGTTGATATAGGAGCATAGGTTGATTATAATATCAAACACGCCGAGGTGGCGGAATTGGCAGACGCGCCTGACTCAGGATCAGGTGGTCATTTACGACCATGCGGGTTCAAGTCCCGCCCTCGGCACTAAAGGGGCCCTATATGGGCCCAATTATTTTTCCTTTCTGTCCTCCTCTGAGTAGTCATAGATTTCCTCTTCGTTACTTTGAGTTGATTCGACTATGTCGCCTATGTGTATGTTCACTGAGTCCACCGGCATCTCTGTCATTCTTTCTACAGTCTCCTTGACTTTTAACATCAAATCCTCCGCGAATTTCTTTAGAGAAGTGTTGTAAGGTGCCGTAATGTCCCTTACGGTTATCTCGAGATGATCCTCCGGGGTTCTCTGTATCACTATATTTTTTTTGAGCTTTTTCTTTTCTCTTTGATTGTCTTCTATCTTCATGTACTCAACTGCAGCTCTGAAGATTATCTCCCTTATTACGTTGTCCGATATCTCTATCTTCCCTCCATTGTATTCCATTTGATCACCTCCTTCAGACTTTCTCAACGTATTCCCCTGTTCTGGTATCGACTTTAACCTTGTCTCCGACTTTTACAAAGAAAGGGACAGTTACCTTTAAGCCTGTTTCCAGTCTAGCAGGTTTGCCCCCACCGGAAGCCGTATCGCCTTTGTACCCAGGAGGTGTGTCTACAACTTCCAGCACAACTGTGGTAGGTAGTTCTATTCCTATTGGAGTACCTCCGTGGAATACAAGGGATACTTCCATGTTCTCCGTTAGGTAATACACAGCATCACCCAGGAGGTCTTTTTGGAGTGGATGCTGGTCGTAATCATCCAGCGTCATGAAGTAATAGGCATCTCCATCATTGTATAGGTATTGAGCTGATCTGAAGGAAACTTCAGCTTCTTCGAGTTTTTCCGTACTCATGAAGTTTATATCACGGACATATCCAGTCATCACGTTTTTCATCCTGACCCTGACCTGCCCAGATCCCCTGGCTCTAAAATGTTTGGTAGCTTCTAGAACTCTGTAAACCTCCCCATCATAAACAACGAACATGTTCTTTCTTAGGTCGCTGACGCTCACTGCGGCCACCATATCTCCTCCCTTTCTCTCTTCGACAAGGGAGATTATACCATCTCCTTTCTCTCGTATGCCGATTTTGGATGGATGTTGAATTTCATTTGAAATCTTTTTGGTAAAATCTCGGAGAAGGGAGGAGATCTCGTGGATATAAAATCAAACCTTTTGAAATTTCAGAAGAACGAGATCACAGAACATTTGATATATTTGAAGCTTTCTGCCAGGCAGAAGGAAAACAACAGGAAGGTTCTGGAAAGAATCGCTCGAGATGAGAGGTCACATTATGAGATCATAAAAGGTCGAACTGGTGAGGAAGTTGAGCCGAGTCAGTTTAAGATATTTTGGTATACGGTTTTGTCATACATTTTTGGATTGACTTTCACCCTTAAGGCCATGGAAAGGGGAGAAAGGTTAGCTCAGGAGAACTACGAAAAGATAGAGAGGAAATTTCCGGAGATCAAGAAAGTAATAGAAGATGAAGAAAGACATGAGTTAGAGCTTATAAACATGATAGATGAAGAAAGGATAGGTTACATAAGTTCCATGGTCCTCGGGTTGAACGATGCGATAGTAGAGCTAACGGGAACATTGGCAGGTTTGACATTCGCGCTGAGAAATTCAAGAATAGTTGGACTTGCTGGAATCATAACGGGGATTTCAGCGGCTCTTTCCATGTCTGTATCTGAGTACCTCTCCCAGAAATCCGAAGCCGATGAAGGTAAAAGTCCCTTAAAAGCGGCTTTGTACACTGGAATAGCTTACATAGCTGTCGTGATTATGCTTGTTCTTCCCTACTTTCTCCTGCCCAATCCTTTTATCTCCTTAGCTACAGCGGTAATTGCGGTTATTCTGATCATAAGTGCTTTCACTTATTTCGTGGCAGTCGTTAAAGAGCAGAGATATCTTTCCCTTTTTCTTGAGATGTTGCTTCTTTCCATGGGAGTTATGATAGCTGCATTCGGAGTAGGACTTTTAGCACGGAAATTCTTGGGCATTGAAACTTGAAAAAAATCCGTTCATCTTGGTTGTGAAAGCGGATGGATGAGATCTTCTTTCAGTTCGAGGACAATATTCCTCTGATTGAAGTCTTTTGGAGGAGTGAGTCTGGCTCCTTCTTTAGAGGTTCTGATTTTGAACCTCACATCGCTTCCGATGACCCTAACATCGGCATTCTGTGAGGTAATAATATCCTTCAGCGTGATTTCCTGGTTTCCGATGTCTCCTAAAAGGAATGCGAATATCTTTCCCGATCTCCTCGTGAAATATACCGGAATGTCAAGGTTGGTCCGGGAAAAAGAGATATCATAGGGTGATGTGGAAAAGATCGCCTCTTGATTAATCTTAATCCACCTTCCCAATTTCTTTATCCTCTCCAGCTGAATCTTCGGTATTGCGCCGTCAGCGGCGGGACCTATGTTCAGCAGGAAGTTTCCGTTGTTACTTATAACCTTGACAAATACCTTTATCAGGTCGTCTGATGTGGCGTAAATCGATTCATCTTCAACTCGGTTATACCCGAATGAATATCCAATTCCTCTGCAGAATTCCCACTTGATCTTTGGAGGAGTATTTCCTTCATACTTTTCAACGTTGTACTCGGCTGTTCTGAAGTCCCAATGGGGAACTTCCCATCTATCATTCACCAAACCTTCTGGAACAGTGTTGTAGTAATGTGCAAATAGCACTTTGAGCATATCCCTACCTTTTTCCACCCATCCTATATCGTTCCAGAGTACATCCGGTCTGAATAGATCGACCAGCTCCATGAACTGGTTAAAAGCATAATCGGCGTACTCGTAGGTCACCGGCCTGTTCAATTTCATGTCCGTTATGTCCTCTATCGGATCTCTCGTGAATCTCCAATCAAGGGCTCCAGAGTAGTAGACACCAAACCTAATTCCGCGTTTTCTCACACTCTTCTGAAGTTCATTCACCACGTCGACTGAAGGTCCTCTCTTGACCACTGAGTAATCTGTGTATGAAGAGTTCCAGAGGCAGAACCCATCATGGTGTTTCGTGGTTATGACTACGTACCTTGCCCCAATGCTCTCAAAGAGTTCTGCCCATTCGTCTGGATTCCAATTTTCCGCTTTCCAGATGTCCGCGAATTTTTCATAAGCGAAATTCTCGCCGTAAGTTTTTATATGGAATCTCTCCGTTGGGCTGCCTTTTATTCTCAGCGTGTTCAGGTACCATTCGGCGTACGGGTTGTTCCTGTACCATTCATCCCATGGGACCTTTCCAAGCTCCCCTGTTGGGGTGGCCCAAGCAGGAACAGAGTACAGGCCCCAGTGAATGAATATTCCAAACTTCGCTTCTTCATACCATTTTGGAACCTCATGAAGTCCCAGAGACTCCCAAGAAGGTTTAAATGGCTTCACGGTTTTACCCCCTTCCCTAACCTTTCAGTTTATCACAAAAGATGGGGACATGCGTTTGACTTTGCTGAAAATATTGAAGTAAAATTTCTTCGCGGGGTTTCAAAATTCCTTTGGGGAGGTGACGGTATGAAAAGGCTACTGGTTTTCGTGCTCCTAGCGATTCTTGTCATATCTGCTAGCGCTAAGGTTATTCACCTGAAGTTCTTCTATCCTGTAGGCGTTGCTGGACCATTGGCTAGGGTTATAAATAACATGGTAAGTGAGTTCAACAAAACTCATCCAAATATAAAAGTGGAGCCAGTATACTGTGGAAATTACGATCAAACGATGCAGAAGGTTCAAACGGCGGTTTTGGGTGGAAATCCTCCGGATGTAGCGGTCATTGAAATCTCAGAGCTCTTCACTCTCATAAACATGGATGCGATTATTCCTCTCGATAAATATGTTGAAAAGGAAGGAGGGGAGGAATTTCTCAGCCAGTACTACAAGGCCTTCCTGGGAAACAGCTACGCTTACGGAAAGATATGGGCTATTCCATTCCAGAGAAGTACAATAGTTTTCTATTGGAACAAGGATCTGTTCAAAAAACACGCGAAGGAACTTGAGGCAGTTGGACTCGATCCAAACAGAGCTCCTCGTACATGGTATGAACTCGTTAAGTACGCACAAATTCTCACCGAGAGAAAAGGGAACGAGGTCTTAGTACACGGTTTGATACTCCCCGGAGGTTGGAATGATTGGATTTTTGAAGCGTTCATGTATCAAAACGGTTCGTACCTGATAAGTCCGGATGCCAAGAAAGCGAATTTTGACAGTTTGGAAGCGGTGGAAATTCTTCAGCTTTGGCACGAGCTGACCAACGTTTATAAAGTGAATCCTCCTCTGAGGCCCTGGAACACCACACCTGTTGACTTTTCAGCTGGGAAGGCTGCTATGATGTACTATTCTACGGGCGGATTACCGCTGATCCTCAAGACTGCTAACTTCAGGGTGGGAGTATCGTTCCTGCCTATGCATGTTCAGTATGGTACGCCTGTTGGTGGTGGAAACTTCTTCATATTTAAGGGTATTCCCAAGGATCATCAGGACGCAGCGTGGGAATTCGTGAAGTGGATGACAAGTCCGTACTGGGCGGCATACTGGAGTATAAACTCTGGTTATGTCTGCGTGAACAAGAAGGGGTATGACGAAGACATAATGAAAGAACACCTGAAGAAGTACCCGCAGTATTTGGTTGCGAGAGATCAGTTGAAATTCGCACATGCAAAGATAATGGCTCCCGAATTCCAGAGGATAAGGAAGATAATGGTCACCAATCTTGATTCTGTGATGCTTGGGCGTAAATCCCCGCAGCAAGCTGCAGAAGACATGCAGAAAGGAATTCAAGCGATTCTAGATCGGTACAGCAAATAATAGAGTGGTTTTGGATGAGAGCAAAACAAGGGGGGATTCTTCCCCCCTTATTTCGAAAATTCAAGGAAAGGGGTGAAATAGTGTGAAAAAGAAATACAGGAGTCCTCGCTTCAAGCCCTATCTTTTTCTCCTACCTTCTCTTATTTTTTTGATGATATTTACATATTTTCCCATAGCTTATTCCTTCTTCTACAGCTTTTTTAACTACAGTATGTATACGAGAAAACCGATATTCTGCGGCTTGGGCAACTACGTCAAGATGATTCACGATCCAATATTCTGGCAGGTGGTTTACAACAACGTCCTGTATGGTGCTTTCACTATATTTCCCACGATGTTCTTGGCACTGATTCTGGCCATATTGATAGACGAAGTTAAGAGTCTCAAGGGGTTTTATCAAATAGGGATATTTTATCCAACGGTTATACCTATGACAGCTGCGGCGATGGTCTGGATGTTCATGTACGATCCCAGTTTGGGGATAATCAATCAATTCCTTGGATTGCTTCATCTACCTCAACCTGGTTGGCTTGGAGATTCGAAGACATCACTCCTTTCTTTGATAATCATGGCAATATGGAAAAACCTTGGATACTATATGCTTTTGTATCTCGCGGGCTTGCAATTACTTCCCAAAGAACTGTACGAGGTAGCGGATATCGAAGGGGCAGGATGGTTCAGAAAGCACTATTACATAACTTTTCCATTGATCAGTCCTACTACTTTGTTTATATTCATAGTCTCGCTGATCCAGTCTTTCAAAGCCTTTACTCAGGTATACCTCATGACTCAAGGTGGCCCCGGTTATAGCTCCAGTGTCCTAATATTCTACATCTATGAGAATGCGTTCAGGTACTGGGACATAGGAATGGCCTCAGCTTTAACAAGTGTGATGATCCTGTCCCTACTATTTCTCGTCCTTCTGATATTCGGGGTGTTCGGAAAGAAGGTTACGTACTCTTTGGTTTGAGGAGGTGAGATCATTAAAAGAAAAGGGGTAGTAGTTAAGCATGCTATTTTGTTACTGATGACTGTTGTCACCCTCATTCCACTGTACCTGATAATCATCATGGCGTTCAAACCTGGGAACGTCATATTCCATGGAAATTACCTTCTGCCATCCTTAAAGCTCTTCTTGGGAAACTTCAAGGTAGTTTTTGAATCTGCTCCGTTTTTCACATATCTTGTAAACACCGTTATCGTCGTCTCGGGTATCCTGATTCTGCAACTTGTCTTGATAATTCCCGCGGCGTATGCATTCGCGAGGATGAAATTCAAAGGGTCAGGAATACTGTTCATACTCTACGTTATTCAGATAATGTTACCCCTAGAGGCGTTAATAGTTCCGAATTACATGATCATAAGGAAATTTGGCTTGATAGACACTAGAATATCAATGATACTTCCGTTTATCGCGAGTGGTTATGGAACATTCCTGTTAAGGCAAGTTTTTAAACAAATTCCCCAGGAGCTTGAAGATGCAGCTATAATAGATGGATGTAACCATTTGAAGTTTTTGTGGTACATACTCATACCACTTGCGCGTCCGACGATCGTGGCTTTCTCGATAGTGAGTATTGTCACACACTGGCAAGATTACCTATGGCCCCTCATCGCCACCAACTCTCCGGAAGTTAGGACCTTAACCATCGGACTTGGTATGTTTGTACAGCAAGAATCCGGTGCCGATTGGGGGGTTCTAATGGCAGCTACTCTGTTTATCTCAGCACCTATTCTAGTACTCTTCCTCGCTCTTCAGAGGACATTCATAAGAAGCTTTATGACATCTGGAATGAAGGGCTGAAAGTATGTTACATTTTTTACAATAGTGGTATCATTTGGGCTTGGTAATCCATATCGGAGGTGATTTGAAGTGAAAGTAGTAATAATAGGTGGTGGAGTGATTGGAACACTTATAGCACGGCTGCTTTCTTTTTATGAAGCAGATGTTACTCTCATCGAGAAGGAGAACGATGTCGGATGGGGAGTGACAAAGGCCAATTCAGGGATAGTCCACGCCGGATATGACGATGAACCTGAAACCCTGAGGGCAAAACTCGTGGTTCCTGGAAACGAGATGTATTCGCAGTTATCAAAAGATCTGGATTTTCCAATGCAAAGGGTTGGTTCTCATGTCCTCGCTTTCAGTGATGAGGAAGTAAAGATCCTTGAAGAGCTCTATAAGCGTGGGGAAAGAAACGGTGTAAAGGGTTTAAAGATATTAAGCAGAGAAGAGGTCTTATCAATGGTTCCAAAGGTAAATCCAGATGTGAAAGCATCCCTCTATGCTCCAACCGCTGGAATAGTGGTACCCTGGAGAGTTGCCATTGGTGCATCTGATAATTTCGTGAAGAACGGCGGGAAGCTCGTTTTAGGAGAGAGGGTAGTGGATATCATAGCGAGTGGTGGAAGGGTGAGGAAAGTCGTCACGGATAAAAATGAATACAAAGCTGATTTGGTTATCAACGCAGCGGGGCTATTTGCAGATGAGATAGCTGAAATGGCTGGGGCTGAAGTGATGCCCATTCACCCTAGGAAAGGCGAATACATACTCTTGGACACTCAGGAGTACACCCCATCGGTTCTATTCCCAACACCATCACGTGGAACAAAAGGGACATTGGTCCTCCCAACCTTGTCGGAAAACACGCTGATAGGGCCAAATGCGGTGGACCTGTCGCCGGATGAAAAGAACGATGTTTCAACCACAAGTGAAGGCTTAAAGGAGATCTACGAGAGCGCTAAAAGGCTTGTTCCTTCGATAAAGCTCGACGAGGTTTTGAGGACATTTGCCGGTTTAAGGCCGGAGTCCCCACAGCGTGACTTTTTCATAAGGGAGAGTGAAGGGGTTTGGGGATTCATAAATGTCGCGGCTATCAGATCTCCTGGGTTGACTGCTGCACCTGCGATAGCTGAGTACGTCGTCGAGGATATAATTCAGCAGCGTCTCAAAATTCATTTAGAAAAGAAAAAGAGTTATGTGAAAAGTGTTAAGCAGATTAAAAAGGTTTCAAATATGAGTTTGGATGAATGGGCGGAGCTCGTGAAGAAGGATGAAAAATTCGGAAATGTGGTTTGTATGTGCTGGAGGATAACGGAAGGAGAGATAGTCGAAGCGATAAGAAGAGGTGCGAGAACCTTGGATTCGGTGAAGTTTAGGACAGGTGCGATGTGCGGTGCATGTCAGGGAGGAAGATGCGCTATTAAGATAGCCAAGATAATTTCAAGAGAAACTGGAATACCGCTCGAAGAGATACTGACCAACTCAGATGGAAGCAACTTCGTCGTTGGGAAGGTGAGAATATGAAGAAGGTAGAAGTGTTGGTAGTTGGCGCTGGGGCAGCTGGCATGGCAGCGGCAAAAGGAGCTTCTGAAAAGGGGGCACATGTGCTCCTCGTGGATAACGAGGAGTGGATAGGAGGCATCTTGCAGCAGTGTATACACAACGGCTTCGGTGTCCATAGATACAAGAAGGAACTCACAGGGCCGGAATTTGCAGCAGAACTAAAGAGTGAGATACCAAGCGACGTGGAGGTTAAGACTGGTACGTTCGCTCATGAGATAGTTCCAAATGAGAAAAGGGCAATCTTGGTATCGAGGGAGGGAATCGAAGAGGTAAGTTATGAGAGCTTGGTTTACGCCACAGGTGCAAGGGAAAGAACATTTCAATCCCTCATGGTTCCTGGCACCAGGCCGGCAGGCATATACACAGCTGGCCAGGCTCAGAGGTTGATAAACATAGAGGGGTACTTGCCGGGAAAGAGAGCCCTCGTCCTGGGATCTGGTGATGTTGGACTCATAATGGCTAGAAGAATGTACCTTGAAGGGATGGAGGTTGTGGGAGTTGTTGAGCGTTTGCCGTACCCCGGTGGACTTAGGAGAAATGTCAAGCAGTGCCTTGAAGATTTCGACATTCCTCTTTATTTATCCCACACGGTCATCAGAGTCGAAGGTTATCCACGCCTTGAAAAGGTAATTGTAGCCAAAGTTGACGGTAATTTCAGGCCGATTCCTGGAACCGAGAGAGAATTTCACGTGGACACACTGGTCGTTTCGGTCGGCCTGATTCCGGTAAAGAAGCTCGTGGCGGATTTTGTGAAAGTGAGGAGTGGCGTGCTCGTTTCAAGTTCAGGCCAGACATCAGTAGATTCGATTTTCGCAGCTGGAAATGTCACGACGATATTCGATCTGGTAGATTATGTGGCCAAGGAAGGTGAAAAGGCTGGAAGAAGTGCGGCCCTTCTTGCAAAAGGTGAATTCAGAGGGGAGAGGTTGCCCATAAGGAAAGGAAAGGGAGTGAAGATTCTTCATCCCGAATGGTACGATCCCAGTGTTCCTCTGTCCGTTTATTTAAGAGTAGAAAAACCGATGGAGAAAGCCTTGATCAGGGTTGGAAAGTACGAAATAGAGGCTGAGGATCTCACGCCTGCTGAGATGGTCAACGTGGATGTCGAGCCACCGTGTGAAAGCGAAGTATCTGTTTCCGTGACGGAGGTGTAATTATGGGAAAGGCCAAGCGAATAGAGAAAATCAAATGTATAAGGTGCCCACTTGGCTGTACTTTGAAGATTAAAATTTCTGAGGATGGGATAGAGATTGAAGGAAATAGATGTCCTCGAGGAGTTGAGTTTGCGATGCAGGAGTTGAAAGATCCAATGAGGATTTTGACAACGAGCGTTAAGGTCGTGGGCGGAAAACTTCCGCTGGTTTCCGTTAAAACATCCGGTACCGTTCCCAGGAGTAAGATACACGATCTGATGGGACATATAAAGAAGATCAAGATAAGAGCACCTATCAAGATAGGAGATGTGATAGAGAAAAATATTTTGGGACTTGGAGTAGATCTGGTGGCCACCAGGGATTGCGATGAGAGATGAGCTTTTCAGAATTTTAAACAAAAAGGGATGGGAAGACGAGGATTTGGAGGATCTTCAAATAATACTTGGAGAGGAGTCAGGAGATCTCCTGAGAAATGTTAGACCTGACATAGTGGAACTAGCCTTCAAGGAATTGGCTTTTGGAAAAGGAAGCGTAAAAAGCAGAGCTGAGAGAGCAGCGAGAATCCTAAATGTATCCCCGGAAAGTTTCCGGGGGTTTTTTGAAGTTTTGAAGGGGAAAAGGAAATCTGGTAGAGACGATGGTGTACCGTTTTCGGATCTCATAGACAGAGCTACGGGTTTGAAGCCATGGAAAATTTATCCAGATTTCCTCGAAGATTTAAAGGTTGGGGTAGAGCTTTCCAAGTCTTTCGAATTGGAGTTATCTCTAAGGGTGCACCCCTATCTATACAAAGTGGTAACGTCTCGAAAGTTTAAACCGCTAATTCTAGATGGAAGCAATTTCCTTTGGAAACATGATCTGTGCGTGGAGGTGTTTAACGATTTATTCTTAGTTCTGGCCGATATGAGTAAAGCTTTTTACCCTGTTTACATGGTTTTTGACGCAAATGTGGAATACATCGTTCCAAGAAATGAAAAAAGGTTTTTGAGCGATATACTTTCGTCGAGATTCTCATATAAACACTCACCAGCGGATGAGTTGATAATATCCATGGCGAAAGAAAAGAGAGCAGTCGTAATGAGTGAAGATGCGTTCAGGGATTACGATTTCAGGGGTAAGAGGATGGGTTTTCCAATTTAAATTTCAACATCCAGCCACCTTTTCTTTCTAACCATAAGCAGTCCTACCATTGACCCAAGAGTCACGGATAGGGAGATCACGATGCCAAGAGCATTGTACCCAAACCCCAGATACTTGAGCAACGCCATAACTGGTATTCTGAAAACCCAATTCGTGATGATACTTATATAAAGGGCATCTATAGTGCGTCCACCACCTGTCAGGGTCCCATAAGAGATATTCACGAGATACATGAATATGTACAAAAACGAGGTGTATCTCAGAAACGCAGAGGAGGATCTCACAAGCTGAAGATCTTCGGAGAAGAGCTGAGATATAGGTGTGGATAGTATGAAGACAAAGATGGAAGCCGTAGCTCCGATTATCAGCGCTATCTTCCTTCCTTCTATAAACACACGAACTGCTCTGCCTTTATCCCTCTTTCCCAGGCTCTGCCCAACGAGTGTCGTCACGGCTCCTTCTATGGCAAAACCCACCATCCAGGTGATATCGATGACTCGGGCGAATATTCCAAACGTAGCTGTGGCCAGAACGCCGTATCCTGAGAACATTCTCACGACGATCATTCTGGAAAAGTTCCAGTTCACAGAGTCGGCCAAGGACGGACCACCCAGGTACAGAATTTTTTTAAGTGTAGAAAGCTTGAGCTTCGACATCCTCAGAAGCCACACTTTCCATTTTTTCTTTGCCATGAAGAACCCGAGAAGCATCACTGAGCTTTCACACATTCCAGATGCCAGGGCCGATCCTGAAACTCCCATATTCATGACGAACATGAATAACGGGTCTAGAAATATGTTGGCTATAGATCCTGCTGCAGTTACAAAGAACAGAGTTCTGGTATCACCTATAGACCTGAATGTGGTCATCATCGTTCCCAGGAGGAAGGATAGTGGTAGGAACATTGTTCTTATCCTGTAGTAGCTTATCGCGTCTTGGGAGGGGATTTTTCCACTCCCAAGCCAGGAGAGGAGCAGCGGAGCTACTGGATATGTTATCAACAGTAAGATAAACCCTGCAAAAAATTTGTAAGTCACTATTTGCCTTCCGATATCCTCGAAATCCTTTTTGTTCCCCTCCCCCCATCTTCTTGAGAGCATTACCATGGAAGAAACCCCAAAGATCTCGTTGATTATGTAATTCATGTTGTAAAGACTTGCAGCTAGAGTTACAGAAGCAACAGCCTCCTTGCCCATTCTCCCTATCCACATCAAATCCACGAGGCTGTAAAGGGTGTTGAAGACGGAACTCCCCATGGAAGGTAAAGCTATCCTCAGAATGTCCTTTCTAACATCTTTCAACTTTCACAACTCCTATTCTCGATCTGTATTGTTGCATGTGATATTCCCAATCCATGAATTTTCTCCTTGACCGCATCTCTAACAGCATCTATATCAGCGTTCTGGTTCTTTAAAGTTATGTGAAGTTCTGCATAAGCGTCTTTACCATCCATAGTCCAAATATGGATGTGATGCACATCTAATACAGCTTCTAAACTCTCGACTGCTGATTTGACGATGTTTAAATCTATCCAATCGGGCCTAACCTGCATCAAGATCGATGAAGTTTGTTTGAAGATCTTCCAACCCATTACGAGCATATAGGTGGATATTGCAATGGATACAACTCCATCTAGGAAATACCAGGGTTTGAAAAGCAGGAGAATTCCAAGCATGGTGACAAAAGCGGATGACAGAGTATCAGCTGTTATATGAACCAAGGTGGAACGGATGTTTACGTCATAGCGATGTTCGTGGAGAAAGAGTATCGTCAATATGTTTCCGGCAAGCCCAATGGTTGCCACAGGTAACATAATCTGAGGAGATACTATCTCTGGGTTCATCAGCTTCCTAATCCCTTCGAAAATCATGAATCCTCCAATGATCATTAAGAAAACTCCGTTCACAAGGGCAGCCACCACTTCGGCCCTTTTGTAGCCGTATGTGTACTTTTCATTTTTCTCTCGCTTCGAGATTTTCGTGGCCGCATAGCTGAAAATCATCGATAGAACATCTGTACTGTTGTGAACAGCATCAGAGAGGAGGGCTATACTCCCTGAGATCAACCCTCCCACTATTTCGGATACAACTATCGATACGTTAAAAATTATTGAAAAAAGAAGTCTAGCCTCTTTCATATTTCTTTTGAGAGCAGTTCTTTGGATTTTCTGTTCTGCCATTCGGCGATTTTCTTCAAGTCTTCTCCAAGCACCTCCCCTTTCCATATTCTCGTAGTTCCATTTATGACAACCAGGTCAACTTCCTTGGGATCGCACATAACTATGGAAGCTAATGGGTCATCTAGGCAACCTGAAAGCTCAAGTTTTGACAAATCTATCCCTATGAAATCAGCGGCCTTTCCAACCTCGATGGATCCTATGTAGTCATCCATTCTTAGAACTCTTGCACCACCAAGCGTTGCCATTTCAATCACCTCTTCCGGGGTTATAGCATTCGCTCCGTACTTCACTCTTTGCAAGAGCATCGCCAATCTCATTTCTTGGAAGAAATTGTTCGTGTCATTGCTGGCACTTCCATCAACGGCTATTCCTATTCTCAACCTCCCCTTCATCTTCACAATGGGTGCTATTCCCGATCCCAATCTCATGTTGGAAGCTGGACAATG
>JALWTT010000010.1 GCA_027077795.1 Thermotogaceae bacterium
CTCGTATCCTCTGTTCACCATGGAATACACGGACATCCCCTGGATTTCATCACACACTCTGACACACAGCTGACATTGTATGCACTTGTTAAGGTCCCTTACCATGAACGGATTCGAATCGTCTAAAGGAAGATCCCTCAATTGTATTTCGGATGGTTCAAGTTTTATATCGTAGGTGTATGCGAGATCCTGGAGTTTGCAGTTTCCGTTCGCATCACAGGTCATACAATCGTTCGGATGAACTCGAAGAAGAAGTTCCACAATCGTTTTTCTGGCTCTATGAACCCTCTCCGTGTTTGTCCGTATCTTCATGCCATCTTGCACTTTTAAAGTACAGGAAGTTTGCAGATTCTTCATACCTTCAACTTCAACAAGACAGACCCTACACGCCCCTATGGGTTCCACGGAAGGATGATGACACAGAACAGGGATGTCTATACCGTTCTCCTTAGCCACCTCGTAGACCGTCTTATCGGGAGGGACTTCTATCCTTTTTCCATCGATGGTTATGGTAACCATGATCTCACCACCCAATACATGCCTTCTCACAGGAGATTCTATACGAAAAGCAGTAAAATTTCCAAAATTTAAGAATGGCAAGACAACTAAATTAAAAAAACCTAACTGTTGAATCTGGAAAAGGATACGCATCCCAAGTGAGCGTTATCGGTTGGCCATTTTCAAATCAGCAACCCCACATGATCTGGAAAATCCCTTTATAAATTACAAAAAGGGGGAAGCCCCCCATGTTGCTCATCATACGAAGAATTGGAAATTCAATCCAGTATAGAGAAACGTTTTGAAGATCTCTCTATGTAAGCAAGTACGATCTCCTGAAACCTGGGATATCTACCGATATCTCTTTCGGTTTTAACGAGTATCCCGTTTTCCAGTACCTCGATGATCTCATCTGCATCCGTCAATTCCCCTGCCTGAATCACACGATGTTTTTCCTTAGCCGCATCTAAACTGTCTTTGTAAATGACCTTTCCTTCATTTATGATAGCGAAATTATCCGCCAGCATCTCTATCTCTTCAAGATGATGGGAAGCTACGATCAGCGTCTTCTCTTCTCCCACTTCTCTCAGTATCTTCATTACTTCTTCCTTTCTGATCGGATCCAGACCCTGTGTTGGTTCATCGAGAAGAAGGAGATTCGCACCACTAGACAGGGTTACGGATAAAAGAAAGAGCGTTTTCACACCTGCTGAGAACTTTTCAACGGGTTGATCTCCAGGTATGTTGAAATGAAGCATCAATCTTCTAAAGAGGGTGGTGTTCCATTTTGGGTATATCAACGAGAAAAGCTCCTCGTAATCTTTCACCTTCATTTTGGAAAAAACTCCTCTATCTTCTCTTAAAACCGCTATATCTTCCTTCACTTCCTTAACGTTCTTTCCGAACAGCTTGATTTCCCCCGTGTCGGGTGTTATCTCGCTGGAAAGGCATCTGAGCGTCGTCGTCTTTCCAGCACCGTTGGGTCCTATCAAAACGAATATACCGCTTTCCAC
>JALWTT010000011.1 GCA_027077795.1 Thermotogaceae bacterium
CTTGGAAGAAATTGTTCGTGTCATTGCTGGCACTTCCATCAACGGCTATTCCTATTCTCAACCTCCCCTTCATCTTCACAATGGGTGCTATTCCCGATCCCAATCTCATGTTGGAAGCTGGACAATGAGCCACTCCTACATCGTTTTTGGCCAGTTTTTCCATATCCTCATCGCTTAGATGAACTAGATGAGCAAACCATGTGCGCGGATTGAGCCACCCCAGTTCTTCCATATAATCCACAGGCCGTTTTCCGAACTTTTTCAAGCAAAAATCTTCTTCATCCAGTGTCTCAGCTAAGTGAGTGTGAAGTAGTACATCGTACCTTTCAGCAATCTTCGCCGTTTCTCTCATGAGCTCTGGAGTAACTGAAAAGGGCGAGCAAGGAGCCAGAGCTATTCTCAGCATGGAATACTTTGAAGGATCGTGGTACTGTTCTATGAGCCTTATAGACTCTTTTATTATCTCTTCCTCCTTTTGAACCACACTATCTGGAGGAAGTCCTCCATCTTTTTTGGAAAGCGACATACTTCCTCTGGTTGGGTGGAATCTCACGCCGGTCCTTTTAGCCGCTTCTATTTCGGCGTCGAATATAGAGTTGTTTCCGTATGGGAAGAGATAGAGATGGTCCGTGGTGGTAGTAACACCACTCTTCATCATTTCGTAAACTGCCGTAAGAGTGGATACATAAACAGCCTCTTCGTCTATGTGTTTCCACCTCTCGTACAGAAAAACCAGCCAATCAAAAAGCTTGGCATTTTGGGCACCTCTCACATTTCTAAAGAGGGTTTGATAGAAGTGATGGTGTGTATTCACAAATCCTGGAAGAACTAACATGGAATCGAGATCGTAGACTTCATCGATTTCACCTTTGTAATCACCTGTCCCTATTTCCTTTATCACATTATCTTCAACCAATATATAAGCATTTTCAAGCTTTCTTCTGTTTTTATCGAAGGTGGCTAGGAACTCTATATTCTTGAAGAGTTTTTTCACAAGTATCACCTCCTCGAGGAATTGTACCAGAAACTCTATTAGCATCATAAGCTTCGTAGTAAAATTCACCGGGAGGTGATTAGTATTGAGAATATTCACAATTCTTGCTGTGATTTTGTCTTCATATATGTTTTCATACATATTAGTCAGTGTTAATCCTCTGTATCTCATAGCGAAGGAGATATATCCAGGAGATATAAGAGTGCTGATAGATCCTGATCAGAATCCCCACACATTCCAGCTCACACCATCTTCAATGAGGATTGTGAAGAGGTCTGACATGCTTGTTGTGATAGGAGGGAGTTTTGAGGAATGGCTCAAAAAGATAGATGGTGTAAAGATCTGCAGGCTATCGGATTCGATTGGTAAAGCCGCTATTGAGAATCCCCACGTTTGGCTTGATCCCGTTCTGGTTCAGTCGATGTCAGTCGAACTTGAGAAGTGTCTTGAGAAGGTGTACCCAAATGAAATGGTTGAGATGAGAATGAATCTCTTAAACTTTCTCAAAAATCTGTCAGATGAAACGATCAAAATTTATTCACGTCTCTCGAGGTACGATGGAACCATTCTTGAACTCCGTCCGGCACTTTACCACTTCGTGGATAGGTTTCTAAGTGGGAGTTACATAACCGTGGTTGGGCAATCTCAGCCGAGTCTTTCTCCAAGGAAGCTCAAGGAGATTTTGAGAGTCTGCAAAGGATACAGAATAAGGGCGATAATCATTGAGCGAAATTCCAGTGAAAAGATAGCATATCCAGTAATCAAGGAATGCAAACTAAGGGTCGTGAAAGTTGACATCCTTGGAAGTGATGCGAGCTCGTATACAGATATGCTGGAAGAAGTTAGCAATGCCGTCGAGGAGGCCCTGAAATGAAGTGCGAATACTGTTTGGAAGTGAGAGGCCTCACAGCTAGATACGGGGAGATAGTGGCTATAAAGGATGTATCTTTTTTCCTCGAGAAGGGGAAGTTCTATACAATAGTGGGTCCGAACGGTGGTGGAAAGAGCACACTGGTTAAAACCATTGTCGGAATAATAGACGATTACGAAGGAGAGATAAAGATATTTGGAAAGAGCAGAGACGAGTACATAAGGGAGAGACTGATAGGTTATGTCCCACAGATGAGTGGTATGAGAAAGTTTCCAATAAAGGTTATAGATGTAGTACTCATGGGTCTTTTCAGGGATAAGGGTTTCAGGTTTAAGCCAAAGCATTACAGCAAAGCTATGAGGACCCTTGAAAGTTTGGGACTAGATGGATTCGAATCGAGGTTGATACACGAGTTATCCGGTGGTCAGCGTCAGCGTGTGATGATAGCCAGGGCCATTGTCTCAGATCCGGAAATCTTGATAATGGATGAGCCAACGGTAGGTCTCGATAGTGAAAGCCAGGCGAAATTCTACAGCTTGGTTAGAGAATTCAAGGAATCTGGAATGACTGTTATCGTTGTGACACACGATGTGGGATTTGTTAGTGAATACTCAGATGGAATACTGTGCATAAACAAAAAATTGGTTGTCCACGCGACAGATGTATCAGAACTCCCTGAAAGATTTTTCACGAAGCTCTATGGGTACGGGGTGAAAACGGTCCTACACCATCATAAGGAGTGATGGATACGGGTATATTCGCTTATGATTTTGGACAGATAGCCCTCATAGGGGGGATTTTAGGTGCACTATCCACGGCTCTTCTTGGCAATGTAGTCGTTCTCAGGAAGATGACATTCCTGGGAAGTGGAATAGCCCACTTGTCCTTTGTTGGAGTTGGACTTGGACTTTTAATCGGTGTAGAACCAAGAATTGTAACGCTCGTGGTTGCGATTACCTCTGCTCTGGCTTTGGGTTATCTGTCCAGAAAGGGGATTCACGAAGATATAGGGATAGGGGTCCTGTTCAGCACATCCATGGCCCTCGGAATAATCCTGGTGAACCTTTCGAAAGTTGATTCTTCCAGGGTGATGGCTTACCTGTTCGGAGACATTCTCGCCATGAACTGGAACGATGTGAAAGTTTTAGCAATTCTCACAGCGATCATCTTGACTTTCATCGCCGTGTTTAGAGACCATTTGGTTTACTCCACTTTCGACGAAGATTTTTCCAAGATACTTGGTATCAAGATAAGTGTAATCTACTACACGTTCCTAGTGCTTCTGGCGTCTTCCATCGTTTTAACGATAAACATGTTGGGAATCATTTTAATTTCCGCAATGATAGTAGTCCCAGCGGCTTCTGCTATGCTACTTTCTAGAACATATCAGGGGATGTTCAAGCTCTCTCCTCTGTTATCGACCAGCTCTGTGTTCTTTGGTCTGATTTTGTCGTGGATTTACGATATTCCCTCCAGTGCTGCTATAGTGCTAATTCAAGGATTGGCATTCTTTTTTGCGTTTTTGATAAAGATTTTTGGAAAATGAAATTCAGGGTGTATCATTGAAGTCGAAAAGAATCTCTAAGGAGGGGTCAAGCATGCATTTCATGAAGAAATATTATCTCGTTGCTCCAGGTCCAACTCCTGTCCCGTATGATGTGCTCCTTGAAGGAGCAAAAGAGGTGCTTCACCACAGGACACCACAGTTCATAAACCTGATGGAGGAAACCATGGAAGGCACTAAATATCTGTTTCAAACATCTGGGCAAGTTTATGCATTTGTGTCCTCTGGAACAGGGGCAATGGAAGCTGCTGTTGAGAATCTGCTGAGTCCAGGTGACAGAGTTATAGTCGTGGTAGCTGGTAAATTCGGAGAAAGGTGGCTTGATATACTCAAGGCGTTTGGAATGAAGCCGATTACCTTGGAACTCGAATGGGGAGAGGCGGTTTCTCCAGAGCAGATCAAAGATGCTCTTGAAAAGAATCCAGATGTCAAGGCGGTATTCACAACCCATAGTGAAACATCCACAGGGACTGTCATAGACCTTGAGGGTATAGCGAAGGTTGTGAAAGAAGCAGGCACGGTTTTGGTGACGGATGCCGTGAGCTCACTTCTGGCTGAGCCACTGAAAATGGACGAATGGGGAGTAGATGTGGTGGTTTCGGGTTCTCAAAAAGGAGTCATGCTTCCCCCAGGTTTGGGATTCATTGCCGTTGGAAGTGAAAAGGCTTGGAAGCTTATAGAAGAATCTAAATCACCGAAATACTATTTCGATCTCAAAGCATATCGGGGAAAGTATCCGGAGAATCCATATACTCCAGCTGTCAACATGGTTTACATGCTTAAAAAATCTGTTGAGATGATAAAAGAGGAAACGATCGAAAAAGTTTGGGAAAGGCACGCATTCCTTGGAGAGGCTACGAGAAGAGCGGTTAAATCTCTGGGGCTTGAACTTCTCTCCAAGAGGCCGGGAAATGTGGTCACCGCCGTGAAACTTCCACCAAGTATTGATGGGAACAAGCTCACGAAGATAATGAGAGATAAGTATGGTGTCACCATAGCTGGAGGTCAGGCTCATCTCAAGGGAAAGATAATAAGAATAGCACATCTAGGTTATCTGAGTCCATTTGATACCCTTGCCGTTTTCTCATCGCTCGAACTTGCTCTCAAAGAGCTTGGGTACAAATTTGAGCTAGGGGCGTCGCTAAAAACACTCCAGGAATATTTTTCAGAGAACACTTGAGCCGCCCCAATCGGGCGGCTTTTTTGAGGAGGTGGTTTTGTGCCGGCTCTCCAAGAGCTAAAGGATAAGTACAAGTGGATATCCAGCTTTTCTTCCGCTTTGGAGCTCCTTCATTGGGATATGGAGACGCACATGCCAAAGAAGGGTGGAAAATGGCGTGCTGAGATAATAGGAGTGCTTTCTGAGTTTATTCAATCTCAGCAGACAAGCGGGGAAATGGGAAAGTTGATATACGAAGCCGAAAAAGAAGCAAAAAGCGATATAGATAAAGCACTTGTCAGGGTGGCAAAAAGGGACTATGAAAGAGCCAGGAGAGTTCCTCCTGAACTCTGGGGGAAATTCGCCTTAGAGACCGCTAAAGCTCAGAGGGTTTGGGAAGAAGCGAGAGAGAAATCCGATTTTTCACTGTTCGCGCCTCAGCTGGAAAAGGTTGTCGATATAGTTAAAGAAATAGCCGAGAGGGTTGGATATGAGAAAAACAGGTATGATGCCCTACTCGATTACTTTGAACCGGGTTTGACAGTTGAGGACCTTGATAATATCATTCCAAAGCTCCAGGAGTTCCTAACGGGCGTTTTAGAGAGAATAGAACGATCTGAAAAGCCAAAGGACGTTTTCATCGGAGAATTCGATCTTGAGAAGCAAAGGGAGCTTTCCAGAAGGGTCCTAGAGGTGATCGGATACGACTTTGATGCGGGTAGGATTGACAGGTCTGCACACCCGTTCACCATTACCATATCCCATGGAGACATCAGGGTAACGACCAGATACGATGTTCACGACTTGAAATACTCGTTTTTCAGCACAGTTCACGAAGGGGGACACGCTCTATACGAGCAAGGTATTCCTGAGGATATGAGAGGGCTTCCAATCGGTGATGGAGCTTCCATGGGGATACACGAGAGCCAGTCTAGGTTCTGGGAAAATATAGTGGCCAGAAGCCATTCATTCTGGAAGTTTTTCAAGCCAGTTCTTGAAGAGTATTTTGAGGTGTTCAAAGGAGTGTCCTCTGAAGATCTTTGGAGATCGTCGAACATAGTCGAAAGATCCCTAATACGGACCGAATCCGATGAAGTTACATACAACCTTCACATAATGATCCGATACGAGATAGAAAAATCACTCATAAATGATGAGATGAAAGTGAGCGACATCCCACAAATGTGGAACAAGTTGATGGAGAAGTACATGGGTATAACCCCATTAAACGATAAAGAGGGAGCGCTTCAGGATATACACTGGTCACATGGTTCTTTTGGATACTTCCCGTCCTACATGATGGGGAACTTGTACGCTGCCCAGATATACGATGCCTTGAAAAGAGACGTGGATTTCAGCAGTGTGGTTGAATTGGGTGACTTTGAAGAGATTTTGAGTTGGTTGAGGGAGAAAATTCACGCCAAGGGTAGAGTCCTGGAGCCCAAGCAACTCCTGGAAAACGTCACGGGGGAATCTCTAAACGTAGAGCATTTCATGGGATATATAAGGGAGAAATTTTCCAAGGTCTACGAGATCGAATTTTGAGAGGGTCCAAGCTGTAAGCGGGCATGTTTTACACCCACTCACGTGGTATACTGGTTGTTACCACGTTGAGTTGAACTGTCGCTCTGTTTTTAATATCCTTTCACTTGAAGGGAGGAGTGTTATGGGATGGATTTATATAGAAGATTTGAAAGATCACATAGGAGAGTCTGTAGAGCTACGTGGGTGGGTTTGGCGATCTAGATCCAGTGGGAAGATATCTTTCATAAATTTCCGGGATGGAACGGGATTCGTTCAGGTTGTCGTTGAAAGATCCACACTTGGTGATGAGAAATTTAAAAGTGTCAGGAAACTTCCCATGGAGGCCTCGATAATAATTAGGGGAAAGGTCAGAGAGGAGAGGAGAGCTCCAGGTGGAGTTGAGATACTCGCCGAGGATGTTGAGGTTGTTCGTGAACCTTCAGAACCCTACCCAATTACGAAACCCGATCATGGGATAGATTACCTCTTTGACAGGAGACATCTTTGGATAAGATCCAGAAGGCAGTTTCACATACTCAGACTCAGGGACAAGATCATAAGAGCTATAAGGGAGTTTTACTGGGATAGGGGATTCGTTCTCATAGATTCACCTATATTTACAGGGTCCATAGGGGAAGCCGCTGGAAACCTATTCGAATTGGATTATTTCGATTATGGAAAAGTTTATCTGGCACAAACGGGGCAACTCTACCTTGAGGCGGCAGCCTTGGCTTTTGGAAAGGTTTACAACCTGGGCCCCACGTTCAGAGCGGAGAAATCCAAGACGAGAAGACATCTGATTGAATTCTGGATGAATGAAGCTGAGGTCGCGTACTACGAACATGAAGATAACCTCAAACTTCAAGAGGATCTGGTGAGCCATATCGTTAGATACGCTCTGGAGAATGCAATGGAGCATTTGGAATTTTTGGGTAGAGACATCAAGAAACTGGAGAAGGTAGAGCCGCCTTTTCCGAGGATAACCTATACGGAAGCTGTGAAGCTCCTTCAGAAAAAGGGATTCGACATAGAATGGGGAGATGACTTTGGTGGTGACGAAGAGACGGCTATAGCTGAACAGTTCGAGAAGCCCGTTTTCGTCACTCACTATCCCAGAAGGGCGAAGGCCTTCTATATGCAGCCTGATCCGGACAATCCAGAGGTGGTTTTGTGTGACGATCTTCTCGCCCCAGAAGGCTATGGGGAGATAATAGGAGCCTCTCAGCGTATACACGATTATGATCTCCTAGTTGATAGGATAAAGGAGTTCGGGCTCCCGATTGAAGCTTACGATTGGTACCTCGATCTGAGGAAATGGGGTTCTGTACCTCACAGTGGTTTTGGGCTTGGAGTTGAGAGAACAATAGCTTGGATAGCTGGACTCGAGCACATAAGAGAAGCTATACCGTTTCCGAGAACACTCTACAGGGTCCACCCATGAGGAGGGATTGACCATAGCACGCGTTTTTCTGAGAGATAGCATAAAGAATCGTGTGAAAAATGGCCATCCTTGGATATACAGTGGCGAGATCGAAAGGATAGACGGGGATTTCTCAGATGGGGACATCGTGGATGTTTTCCTACATTCCAAGGACTTTCTCGGAAGAGGTTACATAAACACCCATTCCAAGATCAGGATAAGGTTGCTGACCAGGAAGTTTGAGGAAATAAACAAGGAATTTTTTTTAAAAAGAATACGTAGAGCATTGTCTTGGAGGGTTCCATTGGTTCACGACACGGATGCGTTCAGGGTTATCTTCAGTGAGTCTGATGGTCTTCCAGGACTGGTGGTGGACAAATATTCGGATTACCTTGTGATTCAAGTGGGAACACTTGGAATGGAAAGACTAAAAGGTTTGCTGCTTGACGCACTTGTCGAGGAACTTCGGCCGAAGGGGATCTATGAGAAATCTGATTATCCAGCTAGGGAAAAAGAAGGGTTAGAACGGTTCAGAGGATGGATTTACGGTAAGGGCCCAGAGCTTTTGGAATATCATCTAAACGGCTTAGTGTTTTATGCGGATACCAAGGGTCAGAAAACTGGGGCTTTTTTGGATCAGAGGGAGAACGCCACACTCATAGGTGATTTTGTTGATGGAAAATTGGTTTTAGATGCCTTCTCGTACACTGGGAATTTCGCTGCCCATGCACTCAAGTACGGTGCAAAACATGCAACACTTGTTGATTATTCCGAAAGGTCCCTTGAGATAGCAAAAATGGTGCTGGATAAAAATGGATTTTCTGGAAGATACAACCTTGTGGTTGACAACGCGTTTGATAGATTGAGGGAGATAGACGCCTCCAGCGGTGAAAAATATGATGTGATATTTTTAGATCCACCGGCTTTTGCCAAATCGGCGAGAGACAGGAAAAGTGCTTACAGAGGCTATAAGGAGATAAACCTTAGGTCAATGAGGATCCTCCCTGATGAGGGAATTCTGGTCACGTCATCCTGTAGCAGGATCATAACAGAGCGAGATTTTTTGATGATACTTTATGACGCAGCTTCTGATACCAAGGTACGTCTGAAGATGATGAGAAGAGGTGGGCAACCACCTGACCATTCGCCTCAGCTCAACATATTTGAGACATTCTATTTGAAGTTTTTCATACTCATGGTGGAGAAAACGAGGTGAGAGCTTGAACGGAGTTCTGAATGCCTTCAAGCCAAAGGGTCCAACATCACACGACGTTGTGGATGAAGTGAGAAAGAAGACGGGTGAGAGGCGGGTTGGACACGCTGGAACCCTAGATCCGTTTGCTAGAGGGGTTTTGATTCTAGGTGTTGGGAGAAGAGCGACCAGGATTCTGGAATTTTTGAAAGGTAGAGAGAAGGTTTATTGGGTGAAAATGAGACTTGGGATAGTTACAGAGACTTTCGATGTAACCGGTAATGTTGTGGAGGAGAACGAATGTGACGTGAGTGGAGACATTGTGAAAAAGGTCGTAGAAAGCTTTGTTGGCGAATACCTTCAAGTTCCTCCGGCATACTCCGCCAAGAGATACAAGGGGAAAAGGTTGTATGAGTTGGCAAGGGAAGGAAAGATAATCAGATTGCCTCCCAAGAAAGTTAGGATTTATGATGTGTGGGATCTAAAGGTGAATTTGCCATTCGTTTCTTTTCGGGTGAGGACTTCTCCTGGGACGTATGTGAGATCCTTGTCCATGGACATAGGATACAAGCTGGGATGTGGAGCGGTTGTGATGGAACTTGTCAGAGAAGCCGTTGGGGAATTCAAGGTTGAGGATTCTCTCAACCCATTTGAGGCACCTCGTGAAGAAATCGAAGCAAACCTGATACCAATTGAGATGGTTTTAAGAGATTTGCCGGCTATCGTTGTCGGAAGAAAGTCATTGAAGAAGATCCTGAGCGGTTCTCATCCAAAGTTGAGTGATGTGGAAAGAATTCTGGGAAGCTTTGAAAAAGGCAGAGTGATAAAACTTCTGAATGGTGATGGGAAAATAGTCGCTTTGGCAACGTCAGAAAGATCGTCAAACTTTCTGAGAACTCTTAAAAGACTTGAAAGAAATGAGAGAATCGCCAAGATAGAAAAGGTGTTGGGGGAGTGACATTGATAGTTGCAAGTGTTGGAGTCTTTGATGGTATCCACATAGCACATGTTCGAATATTAAATGAGCTCAGGAGGATGGCTAGAAGGCATACGCTCCCATCAGCGGTTTTCGCCATCTTGTATCCTATGGAGTATTACACGGGAAACTTTCCAGGGCTCTTGATCTCTCCAACTGAAAGGGTGAAGATTCTTCAGGATTTTGTGGATGACGTGTACTTCCTGGACCTTTCTGAGATATCAGAAATGTCTCCGAGGGATTTCATTCGCTTTTTGAAGAGCTTTGGCGTTGCTGGGCTAGTTGTAGGCGACGATTTTCGTTTTGGGAAAAACGGTAGAGGCGATATCGATGTCCTCAGGGAGATTGGGAGCAAACTGGGAATGGACATAGAAGTGGTAGAAGAGCTAAGATGTGGCGGCCAAAGAGTTAGCAGTAGTAGAATCAGAGAAATGGTAATCAACGGGAAAATCAAGGAAGCGTCAGATCTTCTCGGAAGGCCATTTTCCATATCTGGGAAGGTTTACAAAGATATGGGGCTAGGCAGGAAACTGGGCTTCCCAACTGCAAACATAGATAGGGGACCTGAGATTCTAGTGATTCCAAAGAGTGGGGTCTACCTCTCTAAGGTGAAATTTCTAGGAACAGAGATGTTCGGAGTTACTAACATAGGAACGAGGCCTACAATAGGTGGTGAAGACATAATAAAATATGAGACGCACATATTGGACTTCTCCGGGGATATATATGGTGTTTTCTTGGAGGTCGAGCTCCTCGATTACATAAGAGGAGAAGAGAAGTTTTCAAATCTTGAGGAGCTGAAAAGGGCCATTTCGAGGGATGTTGAGATGGCAAGGAGGATGATCGGATTGTGATGAAAAGAGTAGTGACTGTGTTCGTTGTAGCATCCATCTACGTTGGTATAGCGTATATTTTTTGGATATCCAAGGCTGGAATCGTGGATGAAATCGTTTCGATACCCCTCATTTCAGTAGCACTTTTTGGAAGAGATTTAAACGCTTTTGAAAAATTCTCCGCTGCTTTCCTGGGGGTTGCTGTTTTTCAGGGGGCCAAGGTGGATCTCTTAACGGTGGAAACCTTGTGGAAAGGCCTTCTTGTGGGGGTAGGAGGGGCTGCTATTCCAAGAACTGGATCGCCCAGGAAGATTTTTTCGTTTATAATCCCACCAGTTATGCCTGCGCTTTTCCAGCTGATGTCAGATGATTGGAAAATTGCGTTGATCAATTATGTTTTAACATCTGCAACCTTGCTTATAATCAGAAGAAGGGAGGTTTAAAGTTATGAAGATACTTTTGTCTGGTGCCCCAGGAGCTGCTGCTGCACCTACCGCTAGCACCTCAGCTGCAGGAGGATCTTGGTTCAGTCTGATCCTGATGTTGGTGGTTTTCTTTGGACTCTTCTATTTCCTGGTGATGATCCCCCAAAAAAGGAGGGAAAGGGAGTTTCATAGAATGATCAGCGGGATGAAAAGAGGAGACACCGTGATAACTATAGGGGGGATAGTGGGAAAAGTTATAGCGATAGACAGAGACATCGTAAAGATCAAAACCGCCAATTCCACTGAATTGGAGATAACGAAGAAAGGAATATCCAGTGTTATAAAGCAAAAAGAGCAGAGATCCAGTAGAGAGGAGAACGAAAAGAAGGAGGGATGACAGGTGAGACATCAAAAGATATGGGCTTCTATATCCCTTTTGGTCATAGCCTTGGCTCTTTTGGCTCTGTTCTGGCCGAAGAGCCCAGGAAAAGGCCTTCTGAAGAACATAAAACTTGGTCTTGATATAAGTGGTGGGGTTAGGCTCGAATACAAGGTCATCCCAGAAGAAGAAGTCGGTAGGGGTATTCAAGAAGTCGTCGATGATGTGTGGATGGTTATAAGAAGAAGGTTAGACGATGCTGGTTACACAGAAGCGGTTATAAGGAAAGCCTACAAGGAGGATGGAGCCTACATAATCGTTGAAATTCCAGAGGCTACGAGCTCTCAGGAGGCGGAAAAGCTCATTGGGTCCACGGGAATCTTGTACTTTGCGGAGGTCCTGGAAGTTTCGAATACCAAACCGCCAGTCGTAACATCCGAATGGAAAAAAGGTGCAGATGGAAAATGGTACAGGATAAATCCAAATGTAGGTGGAATCACATTAAAAGCCCCGAAGATAAGATACGCTACTCCAGAGCCAAACACGAGAGAGGGCGGATGGATCGTGAGCTTTGCGCTCGCGAATTCCAAGGATATAGAGAAATTCCGTCAGATAACGGAAAGGCTTTATAAGAGGAGACTCGCGATAATTCTGGATCAAACGGTAGAGTTCGCGGGAATAGTTGAAGATGTGATAAACAACGGGCAGGCAATTATAAGAGGTAACTTCGACCTCGGGGAAGCGAAGAATCTCGCGGCAATTTTGAAAAGTGGCGCTCTCCCAGCGAGATTGGATCTGACCTATTCCATGACCGTTGCCCCACTTCTTGGGAAGGATATAATAAGTGCCTCCATAAAGGCCGGAATATGGGGGATAGTAGTCGTTATGATCTACATGATACTTTTCTACGGAGTTATGGGTATAGTGGCGGACATAGCGATACTGTACAACACGTTCTTGCTTCTGGGAGTCTTGGCAGCGACGAGGGCGATACTTACGCTTCCGGGAATCGCGGGTATCATTCTGACTATAGGGACAACGGTCGATGGTAACATAATCATCTACGAGAGGATAAAAGAAGAGATAAGAAGCGGAAAATCCGTGATAACTGCTATAAATGCTGGTTTCTCCAGATCGACTGTGACTCTGGTGGATGCGAACCTAACCACGATAATAACCGCCTTGGTTCTTTACTACTTTGGAGTTGGTACCATCAGGAGCTTTGCAACTACACTTACAATTGGTATATTGGGATCACTGTTCGTCAATCTCGTGGTATCCAGGCTAATGCTGTACACATTCTCCGGTGGAATAAAAGTTAGAAAGGTCGAGGGAGGTGCTAAAGCATGAGACGGGAAATAGATTTCGTTGGGAAAAGAGGAGTGTTCATAACCATATCCCTCGTACTTATCGCCCTTTCGTTGATATTCATATTCACCAAGGGGTTCGACCTTGGAGTTGATTTTACCGGAGGAACTGAGATGATTGTTAGGGTGAAAAGCGCAGATGTCACAGAAGGCGAGGTCAGGGAGATCCTCGATGGGATAGGATTCAAGCACGTTAGAGTTACCAGAAGTGGTCTGAATGTCTCGAAAGAGGAAGGGAAAGATTTCATAGTAACAGTCAGGCGGATGTTCTTCGCGAAGAACGCGGACGAGATAGCCAATGAGATATACAACAAAGAAGTCAAGCCTTATCAGGTTTTCGCTCAGGTTCTTGGAGATAAAGCTAAAGATATGGCAAACAGGATAAACGTCCTCATGGAATCCTATGACAAGATACTGAACACTATGAAAAAGGGTGAAGATCTCGTTCCAGTTTTGAAAGATGTATTCAGAGATAGATCGGAAGAAGTGGCGAAGGTGGTTAACTCTCTCATAACCCCCGATGAGAGAAAGGCCGATCTGGCTGGAGCAGTTGATAGAAAGAGGGAGAAGATAGAAAAATTCCTTCTCAAAGAGCTCATCGGGAAAATCGTCAAGGAGAACGGAAAAGCGAAAGTTGTATCTGAAATAGTTTCCGCACTTGAGAAGAATTTGGGCAAAAGCGTTATGATTGTTTCGTTCACCGAAATAAGTGGCTCTGCTGCTCAGGAGATAAGAAGCGGAACATACACCGCTATACTGGTTGCGATACTTGCCATACTCATCTATATAACCTTTAGGTTTAACTTTATCTTTGGAATAGGTGCCATACTCGCCCTTATTCACGATGTTGTGATAACCCTTGGATTTTACAGCTTTTTCGGATATGAGATGAATGTTCCGGCGGTGGCTGCTATACTAACGCTCATAGGTTATTCTCTTAACGATACCATAGTTGTGTACGATAGGATAAGGGAGAACTTCAGAAGGTACAGAAAGATGGATGTTGAAAGGCTGGTAAACAGAAGCATAAACGAGGTTATCGTGAGATCGGTGAACACATCCCTGACGACGTTCTTCGTTGTCCTTATACTCTTGATATTCGCCGGTAAGACGATCAAATCTTTTGCGTTTGGGATGACGATTGGAACGATAGTTGGAACATACTCGTCGCTGTACATAGCGGCACCTATCGTTATCAAGTGGGTGAAAAGGGTGTGAAGGTTTCCAAGTTTGATTTCTACCTTCCCAAGAGGTTGATCGCACAAAAACCTGCTGAGCCGCGCGATAGTGCGCGGCTTATGGTTTTAAACAGGGAAACCGGGGAAATAGAGCATCGGATTTTCAGAGATATAGCGAACTATCTGAAGGATGGAGATGTCCTCGTTCTGAACGATACGAAAGTTATACCTGCTCGCCTTCTTGGAAGAAAGAGAACAGGGGCACATATAGAAGTTTTCCTACTTGAAAAGATAGAAGATGGAATTTGGAGATGCCTCGTGAAACCTGGATCTAAGATGAAAGTTGGAGTCGAACTGATATTTAAGAAGGGTTTATTTGGAAAAATCTTGGAGAGATTTGACGATGGTACCAGATTGGTAGAATTTTCTTCAAAGAGTGACGAGGAAATATTTTCCTCTGGTGAGATTCCTCTTCCTCCATACATCAGCAACCCTTCGGTGGATCCCAAAAAGTACCAGACGGTTTATGCCAGGGAAAAAGGTGCGGTGGCAGCACCCACAGCTGGGCTTCACTTCACGGAGAGTCTACTGGATGAATTGAAAAGAAACGGAATAAGATTGGCATATGTGACTCTTCATGTGGGATTGGGAACGTTCAGACCGGTCAAGGTGGAAAACGTGGAAGAGCACAAAATGGAGGAGGAATTTTACAGGGTTCCGAAGGAGACGGTGGAAACCTTGAGGAATGCCAAAGGGCGTATCGTAGCTGTTGGGACAACGGTTGTGAGAACCCTGGAAACGATAGCCAGACTTCCCAAAAGGAGCGAATACATTGGCAAAACAAGTTTGTTCATATATCCACCATTTGAATTTAAAATCGTTGATGCACTCGTGACCAACTTTCATCTTCCTCGTTCCACACTCCTCATGTTGGTTTCCGCGTTTGCCGGTTTGGACTTGATGGAGAATGCGTATAAAATAGCCGTGGAAAAGGAATATAGATTTTTTTCTTTCGGCGATGCCATGCTTATCCTGTGAGGTGATTTTGGTGAAAAGCTGGAAAGTATCCACTAAGGATGTTTCGCAAGTGCTTATGAAGATACTTCGCCAGATCCCAGTGATAGGACTTCATTCCGTTCAGACTGCGAAACTCTCAGCCTTGATTGGGAAAGTGATGAATTTCAAGGTGGGAGAGGTGATGAGACTGTACCTCTTGGGAGCACTACACGACGTGGGTTTAACAATTCCAAGGGTTAGGAGAGAGTATGAGACTTTTTCAAAGGACAAGGGGATCTTGGACTTGGTGAGACGAGAAGACTTGATGAAGAATCACGGAGCTATCGGTTCAAAAATAGTTGAGGGGATACCGATGCTTGGGGAATACTCCGTTGCTATAGAAGAGCATCATACGCCTGCGTGCAACCTCGAAATAGGTGAAAGGTTCATAATGGCTAATATACTGAACATTGCGAACACCATATCTTTGAAGCTCTTGGAGTGTGACAACTTGGCAGACGAGAGGTTCAAAGAAGATTTCAAAAATTATCTGAATCAACACAAATCGGAATATTTTCCTGATGTTAGAGAAGCAGCACTTAAAGCTATAGGGATGGAAGCCTATATGATGATGGCCACGGACGGCGAGAATCACTGGGAAGATTTCGCAGAGGTTGATGAGATCATGGATATGTCCTCTCTCATGAATTTTCTCACACTGATGGATTACCTTGTGGATTTCATGGATGAGAAAACTGAACATCATTCGACAAGAGTAGCTTTCCTAGCTAGAGAAATCGCCAAGGAGCTTCTCACGGAGTCTGAAGGGTTGGGAGTTTACTTAGCTGGGCGAATGCACGACTTGGGAAAAATATTCCTTCCCTCCTCTGTGGTTTCCTCAAGGGATGAGGATAACTACTTGTTTAGAATACACGTTATCTACACGTATGAACTCTTTGACTGCTTCAGATCTCTTCCAAATGTTGTGAATTGGGCAGTAACCCATCATGAGAGGCTCGATGGATCTGGATATCCATGGCATTTGACCGGTAAGGATCTTTCGATGCCAGCTAGGATTGTTCAAGTAGCTGACGAGTATGTGACTTTAGTCGAAAAAGGTGTGAAGGATGCCGTCAGGAGCGTGGAACGTAAAGCTTCAGATGGAAAGCTCGATAGGGAATCTGTGGAGGTCTTAAAAGGGCTGGTGAAAAACGGATACAATATTTTGGAATACTATGATGTCATAGGTATGTACATAAAGGAGGTGGATACAGATGGATGAAGTCGTGAGGCCTTTAACAGAGTCCTTTGGTCCCAGTGGTAGAGAAGACAAAGTGAGGAACCTCATATTGGAGATGATAAAAGATCATATAGATGGTTACGAAATAGACAGGGTTGGAAACCTCATTGCTTGGAAGGGAAATGGTGGCGATTCGGTGGTTTTCGTGGCTCACATGGATGAGATAGGCATAGTTGTGACTAATGAGATAAAAGAGGGATTTTACAGAATAGAACCGGTTGGTGGTGTGTCACCCTACACAACTCTTTCCAAAAGATTCGTTCTTGAAGATGGAACGATCGGTGTCGTGGGTGTGGAACATGAGACGGTGGAGGATTATAAGAAAAGCCTTTCTGACCTCACATTTGACCACCTATATCTGGATACGATGGGAAAAAGGGTGAAAATAGGTACATTTGGGGTTTATCATTCGTCTTATCAAAGAAGCGGTGAAATGATGATGTCAAAGGCTATGGACGATCGAATAAGCGTTGCCGTTCTTGTCGAGCTTGTCAGGAATCTCGACGACCCAAGGAGAAGATTCTATGTGGCTTTTTCGATCCAGGAAGAGGTAGGGCTCGTCGGATCCTCGGTTTTGGCTTATCCACTCGATGTCAAAGAAGCAATAGCCATCGATGTCACGGATTCTGCCGATATGCCAAAGGCTTTCAAAAGGCATTCGATGATTCTTGGAAAGGGTCCTGCTATAAAAATCAAGGACAAGATGTCGATAAGCGACAGGAGAATAGTCGATAAGCTGATAAAGGTAGCCGGGGAAAACGATTTGCCATATCAGATGGAAGTACTGACTCTTGGTGGAACAGATGCAGCGGCTTTGATGAGGACTAGAGAAGGTATTCCAAGTGCTACTATTTCCATACCAACTAGGTACATTCACACCCCATCTGAGGTGGTCCACAAGAAAGATGTGGAGAACACCGTGAAGCTTCTCATGGGATATGTTCAGAAGGTGTGAAAATGGATCTGAAGGCCAGGATTAAGGAATATCTGGAGAATCTTCAAGTTGAATCCTCAAAGGACACTCGTGAACCTTGGGATGTGTACTTCATGAGGATAGCTCTTCTGGTTAGGGAGAGGTCTTCGTGCTTTCACAGAAAAGTTGGGGCTGTGATAGTGAGGGATAACAGAATACTCTCGACAGGGTATAACCAACCTCCGTCTGGTTTTCCACATTGCGAGCAGATAGGATGCATAAGGGATGATCTTAGAATAGAGAGCGGAGAGAACCAGGAGATATGTTATGCTCTTCATGCAGAGCAAAACGCCCTTATGCAAGCGGCCAGGTTTGGAATCGCGACAGAAGGCGCAACGATGTACGTGACTCACAAGCCGTGTTCTGTGTGTGCGAGGCTTATAATAAATGCCGGTATAAAAAGAGTGGTGTATCTGAAGGAGTATCCAGACCCTCTAACGGACTTTTTGTTTAGATCTACTGGTGTGAAATTTGAGAAGCTTGATATGGGGAGTGAAGCGCTTTGAAAACCAAGCAGCTTTTGAAATATTTGAGAATAGATAGATGGCCGACGGTTTGGTGCCCCGGATGTGGAAATGGGATAATTTTGAAAGCCTTTTTGGAAGCGGTTGATCAACTCAAATTGAAAAAAGACAGAGTTGCAGTCGTTTCAGGCATAGGATGTTCTTCTAGAGCCACGGGATATCTGGATTTCAACACGATGCACACACTCCACGGAAGGGCTATAAGCTTTGCGACCGGTGTCAAGCTCGCCAGACCTGAGTTCAAGGTTATAGTTATGGGCGGGGATGGAGATCTGGCTTCCATAGGTGGAAACCATTTCATACACGCGTGTAGGAGAAATATAGATCTAACGGTTATAGTTTTCAACAACATGATATATGGTATGACTGGCGGACAGTACTCTCCAACAACTCCCGAAGAGGAGATGGCTTCCACTGCTCCGTATGGCCATATAGAGAGGCCATTTGATATTGCAAAGCTTGCCTTGTCTTCTGGAGCTACGTATGTGGCACGCTCCACCGTTTACCATTACAACTTGCTCGTTAAGTATATAAAAGATGCCATAGAGCATAGAGGGATATCGGTTGTCGATGTTATAACGAACTGTCATACATACTATGGAAGGTACAACGGTATGCCGCAGCCATACCAGATGATGGAATACTTCAAAAACAACTCGGTGACCATTGAAAAAGCCAGGGATATGAGTGAAGAAGAGTTGGAGGAAAAGATAGTCATAGGAGTTTTCAGGAGAGAAGAGGGGAAGCCCTGCTACCTCGATAGATATGAGGAGATCAGGAAAAAAGCGATGAAGGGAAGGTGATCTTGTGATCGGGAAAAATCCGATAGCTTTGAGATTTGCAGGGATAGGTGGTCAAGGAAACATACTTATGGGTATAGTCCTAGCTAAAACCCTTATAAGAGAGGGTAAGTGGGTTGTTCAAAGCCAATCGTATACTGCTCAGGTTAGAGGGGGCCCCAGTCACTGCGATGTTCTCTATTCTGGCGAGTGGATAGACTATCCCAAGGCTGAGAATTTCGATCTTCTTTTCGCGCTCCACCCATCAGCGGTCCTTCGACACTACCACCTTTTGAAGAAAAATGGCGTCTTTTTCGTAGACACCTCTCTTTTCAGTTCTGAGAAGTTTTCATGTGATTCCCCTGATGCGATTCCAAAAGGTTTTCCTCTGGAGATATGTAGGATAACCAGAAAGATCCTTGGGTATCCTTTTTCAAAGAAATCCATTGAGCTATTCCACACCGATGTTGTTGCAAATATGATGGGGTTAGGGGCTCTTGTGAAGGTCACGGATGTCGTTCCTATTGACACCCTCAAAGAGACAGTCTCGGAGACGGTTAAAAAGAAGTATGTAGATTTGAACTTGAAGGCAATTGACTACGGCTATGGGGTATTCAACCGGGTATTTCGTCTGGATCAACTGAGAAAACGAAGGATGGCTGGATTTGAATGATCATTTTATTCCAGACGTGAGTCTTATTCCTTCTATTAGGTATCTACTCGCGAGTATGAAAACTAGAAGAGTGGGAATTGTTGTCAGTGTAGCAGCTGCCATGAGGAGGTGCCATTCGGTTCCACCATGTCTACTCTGGAAAAAAGCCAAACCTAGTGAGAGAGTGTACATACTCTGATCCCTTAAAAATATCAGTGGCCCAAAGAAGTTTTTCCAAGAGTATACAAATTGAAAGAGCGCAACCACAGCGAGAGGAGCCTTGGATGAAGGAAGGATAATCTTGTACCATATCATAAAGTGGTTTGCACCATCAACTTTAGCGCTATCTATGAGCTCGTTCGGTATATTCATGTAGAACTGCCGGAGCATGAAAATAGCCCATGCGGATCCGAAGAATGCCGGAACCCACAGTGGTTTGAAGCTTCCTATCCATCCAAATTTTCTGAATTCCATATATAAGGGTATTATCGTCACAGCGGGTGGGAGCATCATCGTTCCAAGCGTTATGAGAAAGAGAAGGTCTCTCCCTGGCCATTTAATCTTGGAAAACCCGTATGCGACGAAAGAAGATGAGAGTGTCCCGCCAAAGGTCACCATGAGCGATATGTACAGTGTATTCAGAAAGTATCTAAGGAATGGGATATAGTTGACCGCATCCAAATAGTTTCTGAGGTTTAGTTTAGAAGGAAGATATCTTATGGGAACCTTCATGAAGTCCTCTGGATTACCTAGTGACACTACAACCATCCAGTAAAACGGAAAGAGAAAGACAAGAGCTACTAGAGCGAGCACGATTTTTCTCATATTATCTTTCACCTCCATAGTAGACCTTCTTCGACGCTGCATAAAGTATGGCCAGTGTTGAGATAAATATCATGGAAAATGTCAGCCAAGCCGCTGCGGATGCATACCCCATATCGAGGTGCTCAAAAGCATTGGTATATACGAACATGGTGAGAGTATACGTACTTCTTGCTGGTCCTCCCTTGGTTATAACATAGGGCTCTGTGAAAATCTGAAAGGTCCCTATGGTATCCATGATTAAGTTAAACAGTATCACAGGAGAAATCATCGGGATCGTGATTTTCCAGAACCTCCTGGTTGGTGATGCTCCATCTATAACAGATGCCTCTATTATTTCCTTCGGGACCTCGTTGAGTGCGGAGAGGTATATCACCATGGCCGTTCCGACGAAAAAAAGCCTGAGAAAAACTATCATCGGCTTGGCCCAGAGAGTACTCAGAAACCATGCAGGTGGGTTGAACCCCAACTTCTCGAGAAACTGATTAACTATTCCAAACTCCGAATTCAGCATCAACATCCAAACGAGTGACATGACTACTTCTGGAACCAATATTGGGAAGAAGTAAATTCCTCTGAGAGATCTCATGAGCCTGCTTTTTCTCAGACCGTGAAGCCCTACGGCCAGGGATAAAGCCACCGTTTGATCAAGTGGAACTCCAATCAGAACGAAAAAAATGGTGTTCCATAGAGACTTCCAGAACAGTTTATCTTGGAGAATCCAAGAATAATTTTTGAATCCGATGAGTTCTGGCCTTTTGATCGGATTGAAATCCGTCAAACTGTAATAGAAAGATTTGAAAAACGGATACACTTGAAAGAGAAGGAGCCCCACAATCCAGGGGCTCACAAAAATCAGTGCTGTTAAGAGCTCTCTCCTCTTTCTCATTTTCTCAATCTTCTCATGATGTTTCTCTCCGCAGTTTCGAGGGCCTCTTCCACACTCTCAGTACCATTTTGTATTTCGTCGGCTGCGTTCTTTATCTCATCTATGTAAAGATGCCAAAGCGGGAACTTGGGGCAGAAAACGATCTGGCACTTTTTCATCTCGTTTTCCAGCATTTTAGCATATTTCCTCTCTGTGAAAAACCAGCTCGGGGTGTACTCTTCTTTCAGGGGACTTATCTGGCCTTTGGAAAGAACGATCAGGTTCTCCGGTCGGGCCAGGAACCTCAGGAACGCTTTTGCCCCTTCAACGTTTTTGGCACCTACTGGGATTGCGAATATATCGACCTCTGAATAACATCTTCTCTTCCCATCAACACTCGGAAGTGGGGTAAATCCCAGCTCTACGCCTGGTGCGTATCTTCTAGCTGCGTATGTTACCCAATCTCCATCGTAAAACATGGCAAGTTTGTCAGTTAAGAATATGTTGTTTGCTGACCAGTAAGGACCGTATCCTCCTCTGAACTTCTTAGCCTTTTCCATTCCAAAGGAATCCACATAATTTTTAACCCATCTGAAGGCTCGTATTGCCTGTGGTGAGTCTATTGTTGGCAGGCCAGTTTTTGGATCTATTAGATGTCCTCCGAAGTGGAAAACCCACACGTATGGCCAGTTCCAATCGGGAACAAGTGGATCAAATCCCCATCTGACCAGTTCCCCCTTCTCATTGTAGATTGTAAGTTTCTTGGAATACTCTACTAACTCGTCCAGAGTCTGAGGACCTTTATCTGGATCTAGGCCGGCCTTTTTGAACACTCCTTTTTTCCACCAGAGTCCGAATATGTTCACCTTTATTGGGAGCCCGTAGACGTGCCCTTTGTATCTCACAGCATTCATCACGAAGTCCTTGAACATGCCAAAATCCACCCCAAGGTTATCTACTGGCATAAACGCTCCCATTGCAACGACTGGCGATATGTATTGATCGTTGGCATGAAGAAGATCTGGAGGATTCCCAGCGGCTAGGGCTGTTGTAAATTTGGCGGCCAGATCACTGACACTTAGAACCTTTGCTTCATACTTATCCTGAGATGCGTTGAATTTGTCAACTAGCTCTTTTATGGGTTTGAATTCGTCCGCCGTCCAGGATACCCATATCTCCACAGTGGACTTGGCGAATATCACTAAAACTAAGCTCAAAACGATGATCAGAAAGATCCTTCTCACCCTTCATCACCTCCCTGTTAAGCATTATATAACGGCTTAGGGAAGGTACAGGGTAACTCCTGTAAACATATGATGTAAAGCTTTTCTATACCTTTGCTTTCGCTTCTTCCAAGGGTTTCCAGTGGACATTTGAGTAAAAAAATTTTTATAAATATAGCTTGTCTGTGCTTGATCTATGCATAACGTGTATTATTTATATATAATATCTTAATGGTTTTAGGAACGTGATGTTTCAAGTGGACTTTCACTTGACTTTTGCATAAAAATTTTTTTATAATTCTGCAGGGTGGTGGATATGAAAGCACTTACTATGGGAGAAATGATGATACAACTGAACCCCATTACTTCAGGGCCACTAAGGTATGTTAGTCTCTTTGAAAAGCACGTGGCTGGTTCGGAAGGAAATGTGGCTATAGGCCTGAGTCGCTTGGGAAACACTGTGGAAATAATAACGATACTTGGGGAAGATGAGTTTGGTGAAAACATCCTTTCCGTTCTCAAAGCGGAGAATGTTGGCACTTCATATGTTTTCTTTGATAAAGGTCATCCCACTGGTGTTTATTTCATACAGAGGGATTTTCCATTTCAAGAAGCTGTGGAAGTTTTTTACTACCGTTCGGATAGTGCCATGGCAAACATTCAGCCTGATATTGTCGATAAAGTAGATCTGAATAGTTTCGAAGTTTTTCATACATCGGGAATTACTCCTTTGTTGAGTGAGAACTGTGAGAAAGCGGTAGGCCGCATTTTAGAAAGGGTGATAAGCAGGAGAATATTGTTTTCTTTCGACACGAATGTGAGAAGGAAGCTGATCAAATCCAGAGAAGAGGTGATAAAGAGTTTTAAGGTGCTTGTTGAAAATGCAGACATATTATTTACAGGTCTGGGGGATTTAATGTTCATAACGGGGAGAAATGTGAACGATGTTGAAGACTTATTGAGTGATTTTAAAAAGACTTTCTCGATCAAAGATAGCAGTATAGTGGTTGTAAAGATGGGGTCAAGAGGTTCTATTTGCTGGCAAGGTGGTGAAGTTTTTCATCAAGAAGCTATTAAAGTGAAACCTTTGGATACCGTTGGAGCTGGAGATGCCTTTGATGCCGCCTTTTTGAGTTTCTTCTTGGAAAAAGGGGATGTATCTTTTGCCCTTAGGAGAGCTGCGTTTGCCGGTGCAATTGTGACAATCATGCGAGGGGATTACGAGGCGTTCCCAAAAAGGGAGGAGATTGAGAAAGGATTGAGGGCTTTGGAAAACGGGGATCTAAGATGATCTTTGAAGAGGGAGGTGGTGGTATGTCAGGGAAGTTTCTCAAGGTAACCTTTTTTGTGTTTTTGATATTGATTACATTAGGATTTGCAGCAAAGACTCTTGAAGTATGGATAGCTACAACTTTTGTTGATGCTCAAAACGATTGGTTAAGAACCAAAGTTGAGCAGTGGGCTAAGGAAAAAGGAGTGACTGTCGGTATATCACTGTTTCCAAAGGAAATTTACACGGAGAAAATCGTAGCCGCCATTGAGTCAGGAAATCCTCCGGATGTAGTTCTGCAAGGTGCCGCTGGGGTAGTATTAGCAGCTGAAAAAGGCCTCTTAGTTCCACTAGACGATATAATAGACAAATTGGGAAGGAGTGATTTCTACGAGGAAATCCTCAAGTATACCGCAATAACGGATCCGAAAACAGGCGAGAAGCACAACTATGGTATACCCATGTTTATAGAACCGCGTACTGTGAGTGTTAGAGTGGATTTGCTCAAAAAGGCGGGAATAGAAATACCCAAGGAACCCGATTACAATTGGTTGATAAAAGCAGCCAAAGCGGTTAACAATCCTCCGAAAGTCTATGGCCTCGGATTTCCCCTTGGAAAGTGCTATGATGCGCATGACAACATAATGGCTTTGATTTATGCCAAAGGAGGAGGCCTAATAGCAAACAAAGGCCCTCATGGCGCCGATATATTCAATACTAAGCCAACGTGGGATGCCCTCAAGTTAATTAAGGAGCTCTACGATGAGCACGTTATACCTCCTGATGCTATTCAGTGGACTGACTTTGGAAACAATCTAGCCTTCATGGAGGGAAGGATTGCATTCACGATGAATGGCCTTAGCATATATTACAGAATGGTGAAAGAAGGTAATCCAATAGCTAAGGTAGACAAGGAAATATTTCTCAAAGATGTGGTTATAGATACAGGGCTAAAATCCGCTTTCGTTTTCAGATCTACACCTGATAAAGAGAAACTCGGTAAGGATCTAATTTACTACATATTCAAAGACAAAGAGGGATACAGGGTTAATATGTGCGAAGCTGCCAAGTTGTATGGGCTGCCAATATTTAAGAGTCAAGGAAAGATAATATCCCAAGAGTGGAGAGAAGGTAAGTGGCCGATGTTCGCTGTAGACCCAATGAGTGCTACAAAAGCTTTGAAAGCTTCATGGGCTATGAGCTATCCAATTGGGGAACCAACAAGTGTTGCCGAAAGAGTTATGGGATCGCTGTTGATACCAGAAAAAGTTATAAGGATTTTTACGGAAAATGCTGATCCTAAGGAAGTAGCTAAGGAAATAGCCGATGCTATAAACAAGATGCTGGCAGAAACGTACGGAAAGTAATTGGAAAGGGTGGGAGCACCTGCTCCCACCTTAATAGAAGTATAGGATTTGGGAGTGGAAAAAGGCTATGACTCTTCAGAGAAAATTCCATCAGTATCTATGGGTACTACCTGTTGTGATACTCCTAAGCTTCTTGATAGTGCTCCCGCTTTTTTGGACAGTGTGGCTGAGTTTCCAAGAAAAAATGGTCGGAGGAAAAGCCATATTCACAGGGATTAAGAATTACATTGATATCTTAAAGAGGGGAGAATTCCTCGATGGTCTTTGGAAAAGCTTATATTTCACTGTCCCCTCGATATTCTTCAAGCTTCTTTTGGGATTAGCAGCAGCACTGGTACTTAACAATCCGTTTAGGGGAAGGAACCTAATAAGAATGTGGCTTTTTATTCCTTGGACTATACCGAGATTTGCTGTTGCTATCATGTTCATATGGTTTTTCAGAAGAGGAGGAGGTCTAGACCTTCTTCTTTATCAGATGGGGATGAGCGATACACCATTTTGGCTCGGACCCAAAATGGTAATGCCTGCAATGATATTTGTGAATGTCTGGAAGGGCTTCCCTTTTTTCATGGTGGGTATACTAGCTGGACTTCAGTCCATACCTGGTGAGGTGTACGAAGCAGCCGCTATTGATGGAGCAAATAGGGTGCAAACTTTCTGGCGCATAACTCTTCCCCTTCTTAGGAATGTCATTATGATACTTGTGGTTCTGTCCACAATATGGACCTTTGCAGAATTTGATGTGATATATTTGATAACCCAAGGAGGACCTGGTACCGCTTCTGAAACATTGCCTATTCTAACTTACGTTACTGCCTTTAGACTATACAACATGGGAGATGCTGCTGCTATTTCGGTGTTGGCACTTCCCATATTTCTGGTGTTGATATTATCTTTGGTGAAATTAACCGGGAGAAGGTGATGTTGTTGAAGCTTTCCCTTACCTGGAGAATTGTATCGATAATAGTGATAGTCGGATTAAGTATCTTCGTAGCACTTCCTCTCTATTGGACATTTACAATAGCTTTCAGGCCTAACATGGACCTTTTCACGCGCAGAATAATTCCCTCAAAATTCACATTGCAGAATATAAAGGACGTGTTACTTTCAAATAACTGGGGCGGTTTTGAAAGTGTTCCGTTTTTCGTTCCACTGTTGAACAGTCTTTTGGTAGCAAGCTCTGTGACTGTGATGAGCTTGGCGATAAGCATCTTTGCTGGTTACGGGCTAGCACGTGTGAAAATGCAGGGAGGGCAATTCTTCGAGAGCTTCATATTGTTCTCATATGTTTTTCCGCCCTTTATTATAGTGATAGCCTTGTATAACTTCCTACATAGAATTCATCTTTACAATTCTCTCTTCGGACTAATGCTCCTTCATCTTATAATAGTGGTTCCCTACAGTACTTGGACCCTGAGAGGCTATTTTCTGACTATTCCGCAGGACATCGAGGATGCGGCTCTCGTGGATGGGTTGTCAAGAGTTGGAACATTGCTGAGAATAGTGCTTCCATCTGCAACACCGGGCATTGCAAGTACAGCGATTTTTTCATTTACACTTTCGTGGAGCGAACTGCTTTTTGCGATGACCATTATAGACTCATACGAGAAATTCACACTTCCAATAGCGTTGAGGACAATGGTTATTGGGGACTTTGTCAACTGGGGAAACTTAATGGCGGGGGTTGTAATCTCCATGTTACCACCGATGCTATTTTATCTTGCGCTTCAAAGGTATGTGGTAAGTGGCCTAACTGCTGGTGCGGTGAAATGATGGGGGGATGAAAATGTCAAAGATAGTGGATTACAGAACCTATAGAGTTCCCCCAAGGTGGTTGTTCGTCAAGATAGAAACAGACGATGGTCTAAAGGGTTGGGGAGAACCAATTTTAGAGGGACGAGCGATTACAGTGGAAGCAGCGGTTAAGGAACTCATGGATAAGTATGTACTTGGGAGGGACCCAGAAGATATAGAAGGCTTATGGAACATCATGTATAGATCGGGGTTTTACAGAGGAGGCCCTGTCCTCATGAGTGCTTTGTCAGGTATAGACCAAGCACTTTGGGACATAAAGGGTAAAAGGTTGGGAGTTCCTGTGCATGCCCTTCTTGGAGGAAAGTGCCGGGATAAGGTAAAAGTTTATAGGTGGGTAGGAGGAGATGAACCAGGTGATTTAGATGATGCGCTGATTAATGCTATTTCACAGGGATTTAGAGCCTTTAAAATGAACGTTTCAGGGAAACTTGAATTCATAGATAACCTTCGAGTGGTTAAATCGATAGTGGATCGTATTCAAAAGGTTAGGGAAATAATTGGAGATGATAAGGATTTCGCTGTAGATTTTCATGGTCGAGTGAGTGTTCCTATGGCGGCAGAACTCGCTCGTGCCTTGGAGCCATTTCATCCAATGTTTATAGAGGAACCTGTTCCACCGGAACAAATTGAGGCTTTAAAGAGAATCAGAGATTTGGTTTCCACACCGATAGCTTTGGGGGAGAGATTGTATTCAAGATGGGATTTCAAGCCATATATAGAGTCTAACCTTGTCGATATTGTTCAACCAGATGTCTCTCATGCAGGCGGTATAACCGAGGTGAAGAAAATAGCAAGCTATGCGGAAATCCACGGGGCGTTGCTAGCCATTCACTGTCCATTAGGACCAATAGCACTTGCAGCAAGCTTGCAAATAGCATTTAGCGTTTATAACTATCTCATTCAGGAGACAAGCATGGGAATTCATTACAACGTGGGAGTAGAGTTGACGGATTACGTAAAAAATGCCGAGATATTTCGAATAGATAATGGTTATATAAATGTATTTGATTTACCTGGGCTCGGTATAGAAATGGATGAAGAGGTCGTTGAAGAGATGTCGATGAAAAGGTTTGACTGGATGAACCCTGTTTGGAAGCATAATGATGGTTCCATAGCGGAGTGGTGAGTATGGGTAGAAAGGTCTTGATAGCCACTCGAACCTTTGGAAAGTATTCCCGCAAGCCAGTGGAGTTTCTCAAATCGCATGGATTTGACCTAACTTTTGCCAAAGATATTGAGGAGCTTGAGAGGAATATCTCTAACGTGGATGCCTTGATTGTTGGTGGAATGAAAATAGATAGAAATATTTTGCATAGGGCAGAAAAAATGAGAATAGTGGCTAAACATGGGGTTGGTTATGACAATATAGATGTAAAAAGTGCGACTGAGAAAGGGATCGTTGTTGTCACAGCTAGGGGAACAAACTCTGAGTCAGTGGCTGAATTGGTGATAGGTTTTATATTCGCACTGAGCAGGTTGTTGATTCATGCCCATAATGATTTGCACCGGAATGGAAAATGGAACGATTGGGTGGGACAGGAGGTTAGGGGTAAAACGCTAGGTGTTATAGGGTTTGGGGATATTGGGAAGAGAGTTGCGGAAAAAGGACACGCTTTGGGAATGTCAATACTTGTTACCGATCCGTATGTACAAGCAGTTCCCAAATGGATCGAGAAGGTGGAGCTAAATGAGCTTCTACAAAAAAGCGATTTTGTTTCTCTACATGTCCCGCTGAATGAGTCCACAAGGGGGATGTTGGGAAAATTCGAATTTAGTCGTATGAAGAACCGTGCTTTTTTAATAAATACCTCCCGTGGAGAAATTGTGGATGAAGAGGCTTTAGTCGATGCGATTGAAAACGGAGAGATAGCAGGAGCAGCTTTAGATGTTTTTAAAGAAGAGCCACTTCCATCCAGTAGTCCCATTCTTAATTGTGAAAGAATTATTATTACTCCACATATTGGTTCACACACGTACGAAGCGGTTGAAAGAATGGGTATGAATGTGGCTGAATCTATCGTGCTTTTTTTTGAAGGGAAAACACCATCTAATCTGGTGAATCCAGAGGCTTTGAGAGGTGAAAAAAGATGAAGTTAGGCTTCATTGGACTTGGAAAGATGGGTTCTCAGATGAGTCTGCGTTTGTTAAAAAGAGGATTCGATTTGGTGGTATACGATATAGCTAGATCAAAAGTTGAGTACTTGGTGAAGCACGGCGCTCATCCAGCAAGTGGCCTGAAAGAGTTGGTTGACAGTTTAAAGCCCAGAAGAATTATCTGGACAATGTTACCCAGTGGAAAACCGTCAGATGAGGTTTTAGAAAATTTAAAAAAGGTTCTTCAAAGTGGTGATATAGTTATAGATGGTTCAAATTCAAATTACAAGAGGACAAGAAAATTCTATGAAGAATTTAAAAGGAAAGGGATAAATTTGCTGGACGCTGGAGTTAGTGGAGGTGTATATGGATCCAAGGAGGGGTTCTGTATTATGGTAGGAGGAGACAGAGAAGCCTTTGCAGAGGTGGAAGATATATTTAAAGCCCTTTCAGCTGAAAAGGGGTATAGATTTATTGGCGAGGGTGGGTCGGGGCATTATGCAAAGATGGTTCACAATGCTATCGAGTATGCCATGATGGAATCAATAGCAGAGGGTATAGCTATGCTTGAGGAGAATCCCTTTGGGCATGTGGATATTTTGGAGATTTTAGATCTTTGGAATCATGGGAGCATAATTCGTTCGTTTCTGCTCGAGGTAGCTAGGAAAGCTTTGGAAAAAGAAGATTTAGAGAAAGTTTTGCCTTACGTTGATGACACAGGAGAGGGAAGATGGTCTGTTCAGACCGCAATAGAAATGAAAGTCCCAGTACCTCTCATATCTAGCGCCTTAATGATGAGATTTATATCTCAAAAGGGAGATGATAATGTCGTATTCAAAGTTCTAGCTCTTATGAGGCATGAATTTGGCGGTCATGAGTTGAGAAGAAAGGAGTGAATTGGGTGGGAGTAACCAACCTTATCATGAAAAGGTACAACGATCTTACTAAAGCTGAAAAGAGGATAGCAGATATCATTTTGAAGGATCCTCAAGGTGCTCTGGAAATGTCGATAAGTGAGTTGGCAAAGAAGGCGGATGTTAAAAGTGAAGCTTCTGTGGTCAAATTCTATAGAAAGCTAGGATTGTCAGGATTTCAGCAACTGAAAGTTTTGCTGACGCAAGAGCTAGTTAGAAATTCCCTGGAGTTAGTTTACGAGGATGTCAATGAGTATGATCCTCCTCATGTGGTCGCGGAGAAGATCTTCAAAGCTACAGTTAAGGCCATTTTCGATACACTATCCACGTTGGATATTCAATCGCTAAAAGAAGCTGTGGATTTATTTGATAGGGCTAGGAGAATAGTCTTTTTTGGCTTTGGTGGCTCGAGCGCAGTGGCTTTGGATGCTTTTCACAAGTTCATAAGGATAGGAAAAGACTGTCTGTACTCCTCTGATGAGCATATAATGGCAACCATTATCTGTGGGATGACACCAAACGATTTACTAGTTCTCATATCTCACAGTGGAGAAACGAAATCTCTGGTCGAGTTTGCTGACAGGGTGCTGAAATCAAAAATACCTGTAGTAGTTTTAACTGGCAACAGGGAATCTTCTTTGGCTAAGAGGTCTACGGTAACGCTCTTCACGAATACAAGAGAGATCAGGTTCAGAACGGATGCAATGACATCAAGAATCGTCCAACTTGTTATTCTCGATACCATCTATACACTGTTGGCTGCTAGAGAGCCTGAGAAGACGATACAGCATCTTAACAAAACGAGAATGGCGGTTTCAGAGTTTAAGTACTAGCGGATGGTGTGAAAAAGTGATTATAGGAGTTGATATAGGAACATCCGGTATAAAAGCTCTCTCTTTTGATGAAGACAGAGCAGTTATCCTGAGGAAATGTTCAAGGCCACATCGAACGTATTTTCCCTACCCTGGTCATGCTGAACAGGATCCCGATGAGATTATCAGCAACTTGATTCGGTGTGTTGATAATCTCATGGGTGGTTTTGAAGGACATGTTGTGGTTTCGTTGAGTACGGTATTGCACAGTGTAGTGGCGCTGGATAGTAAAGGTAACCGCTTGACAAACCTGTTGATATGGGCTGATCGTAGAGCAAGAGAGGAGAAGAAACTCCTCGAGAAGGAATTTGGTAGAAATTTTTTCTATTTCAAAACAGGCTGCCCCCTTCATTCGATGTACTTGCCTCCTAAAATCCTATGGGTTAAGAAAAAATTCAAAAATGCCAGAATATTCCTTTCTCTAAAATCCTACATAATCTATAGATTATCGGGGAAAGCTATGGAAGATATGTCTGTTGCTTCTGCTTCAGGGCTCTTCAACTTTAAGGATAAAAGCTGGGACAAAGAAATACTGAGCATGCTGGATATTAATGCTTCTAACCTTCCAGAGATAGTCTCTCCATATATGAGCTTAGATGTAAAAAATGTATTCAAGAGAGATGTTTTACTGGTTGTGGGAAGTGGAGATGGAATGCTAGCTAACCTTGGGGTAGGAGCTTTTAAAGGCAGTTTGGGGGTAATAACCCTTGGTTCAAGTGGAGCTGTCAGGATTTTCACTGAAAGGCCCATATTGGATCAGATAAACCAATCTACATGGTGCTACATGTTGGATGGAGAAACTTATGTTTTAGGGGCTGCTATAAACAACGGGGGAATCGTTCTGAGCTGGTTGAGGGATTTAATGAAGATGAAGGACTACAGTGAAGAATTTAATAGAGCGTCAAAGATTTCTCCAGGAGCTAACGACTTAATATTCCTACCGTTTATAAATGGAGAAAGATCTCCCGGATGGATAGAAGATTACAAGGGAGTACTCATCGGTTTGACATCCTCTCATAGGACAGTTCACATACTGAGATCAGCAATGGAAGGTATTGCTTTTAGAATGAAGATGGTTCTGGAGAGTATCGAAAGGGTTTCCGGAAAGAAGCTTCACAAAATGCTATCAACCGGGGGCTTCACTAAATCCGACGTTTTTATGCAACTGATAGCCGATGTGGTGAGCAGAAAGCTCATGAGAACGAATGTTGAAGAAAGCGTGGCATTCGGAGCAATACTTATAGGGGCAAAAGTTACTGGCCTTGATTGGAAAGATATATTGGAAAAGGTTGTAAGGTTGGAGAAGACTGTTACTCCTGATGGAGAAAGATCGAGAGCTTACCAGAAAGTCTATGAAAAATTTCTGTATTTCTACGAGATGTTTAAAGATGTTTGGAAGGAGGGAAACTGATGAGCAGCAATGCCACTTCAAAGTTCTCAGGGGTATTTCCCGCGGTGCTCACACCATTTACAGAGGATCTTTCAGTGGATTATCATGTCTGGGAGGAATATATAGATTTTCTAGCGAAGAAGAAGCTAGGAGGACTTTTCTTGTTTGGGACAAACGGAGAAGGATTACTTCTCAGCCTTGGGGAAAAGAAAGACCTTTTGAGATCTACCATGGAAGTAGTCAGGGGGCGCGTTCCCATTCTTGTCCAAGTGGGAAGCTTAGATTTCAATGAGATGAAAGAATTGGTGGAGTTTTCAAAGCAAATGAAGGTAGACGGAATCGTAGCACTTGCACATTTCTATTATAGGTTAGACGATGATGGAGTTCTGCAGTACTTTAAGTCTGTGGCGGGTCTAGCGTACCCTGTTCCGTTCTTCATTTACAATATACCTAGGTATACTGGAAACCCTGTGAACACAAGATTATTGATGAAGTTGAAAGAGGTGGCAAGCAATTTGGTTGGCATCAAAGACAGTGAAAGGTCACTGGAAAATTTGATGAAATACAAGATGGAATTAGGTGAGAATTTTGTCGTTATGACGGGTACAGACTCGCTAATAGCGCCGTCTGCTTTTATGCAAATAGATGGTGTTGTAAGCGCAATTGCGGACTCGCTTCCTGAACTGTGCGTAGAAACATTTGAATCAGGACGTTCGGGGAACGTCGAAAGGGCATGGGAGCTTCAGAAAAGGATATTGAAGATACGTGATATCACAAAAAGCTTCTCGGATTCAAGGGCAGTCCTGAAATATATTCTAGTAAGAAGAAAAGTATTCAGAAACTCACTGGTAAGGTTCCCCTTGAGAAATCTAGCGGCTAAGGATTTTGAAATATTGGATATGAAACTGAAGATCCTCGATGATACAGCGATCAACGATAATTGAGATTTCAATTACATTGTAAAGAGGCTGGTCAGGATGCACCAGAAGGTATTGCATGAGGTGCAGTGAAGTTGTTTACAAACCTTCCCTTGTACTTCCCCTTCCTGAATTCGCAAGTTTTCTCCACTTTTACCTTTACATTGGGTGAAACTCCCTTCATCTTTTCCTCTTAAACTTGACTTGAAAAGGATTTTTATGATAGGATCATCTAGAACAAATGTTCCAATTGGAACATTTGTTCAAAAACCGGTGGGAGGTGAGTTTATGAGGAAATCCTATTTGATTATCCTATTCCTCGTTGCTTTGCTACTGACAACTGCTTATGCTCAGGGACAACTTATTTTCGGTTATTCGGCACCTGGACTTGGCGATGAAGGGCAGCTAAACATACAGAAAGGATTTGAAATAGGCTGCAAGGAGAACGGCGTAAAATCCATAACTACGAACGCTCAGTTGGATCCTGAAAAGCAACTCAGAGACATAGAAACGTTAATAGCTCGAGGTGTAAAAGCCATATGTGCTGTTCCTGTGGATAGCAAGACGATAGGCAGAGCAGCGGAGGAAGCGATGAAAGCTGGAATACCTTTCTTCACGATTGACAGAGGAGTGCTGGAAGGTAGAACTGTGTTAACAGTTATGGCTGACAATTACGACGCGGCCGCCCAGGCTGCACAACATCTTGTAGGATTCTTAAAAGGAAAGTACAATGGATTGGCTAAGGGTAAAGTGTTGGAAATCATGGGTAATCCTGCTCAGGATGTTGCTCAACTGAGGCATCAAGGTTTCATCGATGTGATATCCAAGTATTCCGGTATAAAGGTGATAAGTAAAGCCGGTTACTGGGATGCAGACAAGGCGTATAAGATAACTCTGGATGTCTTAACATCCAACCCCGACATAGATGCCGTGTACTTCCATGCTGACATGTACATCCCGGGTATAGTGGAAGCGATAAAGGCGGTTAAGGGTGTGTTTAAGAAAGTGGGAGAAGATGGTCATATATTTATCTTGGGAATTGATGGAAACCCAATGGCTTTGGACTACATAAGAAAGGGATATATAGATGGTGACATGGTGCAGCCGCTCCGTGAGTATGGAAAATTCTTGGTTCCTTACATAAAAGCGTACCTTGAGAAGGGCGAAGAGGCTCTTCCAAAACCGGGAATTATTGAGAAAAAAGGCTCGCACTACTTCCCGGCTGTCGTTGAGGAAACTCCCCATGGACGTGTTGTAAAATTGAAGACCTATTACGTGGACATGAACAGTGTGAATGATCCCACATTGTGGGGGAACATTCCTCTGAAAAAGGAGAAATGATTTTTAACGCTCTGGGGGGACACCCCCAGAGCATTACTTTTTGCATTTATAGAAACCGGGGGGGAGGATTTGTCGGTGGAAAAAGAGTTTTCAAATTTATATGAAGCGAAGGATGACCATCTTTATCGGAGGCGAAAAATAGTACTGTTAATAGACTGGTTTATTTGGATTGTTATAGGAATATTTATTCTCCTGGGATCAATGTTTGTTCCAGGATTTGGAAGTATAGCCAACTTCAGGAACGTACTGCTTCACTCTTCTATATTAGGCATATTAACGATCGGTGAGACTCTTACTTTGCTAACCGGGAATTTTGATCTTTCAATAGGGTCTGTTTTAGCATTCGTTGGCGTGGTAGGGGCATTGATTGCAAAAGTAGGGGTTCCCTCAATCATCACGATAATTATCATGATATTTCTAGGAGCGGGGATGGGATTCTTAAACGGCCTCTTGATAAGAAAGGTAAAGCTCAACGCTTTTATTGCTACCTTGATCACTATGCTTGGATGGAGACGAGCCGCTATGGGCATAGTTGAAGGGAGGACGATATGGAATCTGCCAAAAGATCTGTGCTTTTTGGGGTCAGGAGATATTGGGGGTTTCCCTGTACAGATAATTATCATGCTAGGTCTTTTTGTCTTCTTTCATATTGTGTTAACACAAACCAAATTTGGCCGGCACATATACATATCGGGAGATAATCAACAGGCTGCTTATAACGCAGGTATAGACGTGGACAAAGTGGTTATTCTCGTCTTTGTGCTCAGTGGAACACTCTCAGCATTCAGTGGCTTGCTCATGGTGGGAAGGCTGGATGCCGCTTCACCAACCTTTGGATCGGATTCACTGTTTGAAGCTATGTCAGCAGGTATCATTGGTGGGGTGAGTCTTCAAGGGGGTGTGGGTAACTTACTGATGGCACTAGGCGGTGTGATTTTGCTGAGTGTTATAAGCAATATGTTGAACCTGTACGGAGTATCTCCCTATTGGGCGACAACTGTTAGGGCTATTCTGTTACTGATAGCTGTTCTTCTCGATCTTTTAAAAAGGAGGCTTACAAGATATGAATGACGAAGAAAATGTAAAAGTAGTCGAAATGATAGGAATAAGTAAAAAGTTTGGAGAAGTGATAGCACTGAGGAGTGTTGATTTCTGTGTTTACAAGAATGAAATAGTTGCTCTAGTTGGTGACAATGGTGCAGGGAAATCCACGCTGGTTAAGATCCTTTCAGGGGTTTTCCCTCCAGATAGTGGGAAGATTTTTTTCATGGGAAAGGAAGTTACCTTTAGAAGCCCTCGCGATGCGATGAAGCTGGGGATAAGGACAGTTCACCAGAAAATGGAAGAGATCCTGGCTTTGAATCAGACAGTAACATCCAACATGTTCATGGGAGAGGAGAAAACTAAGAAATGGCTTGGCTTTAATTTCTTGGATAAGAAGTTCATGATGAGAGAAACCCAGCGGGTTTTATCCGAGATGAAAATAAACATCCCATTGCCTCAGCAACTGGTGGGAGGGTTATCGGGTGGACAAAGACAAGCATTGGCAATAGCAAGGGCGATCAGACAAAATGTTAGAGTGTTAATCTTAGATGAACCAACTTCTGCCCTTGGAGTAAGGGAAAGCAGGCAGGTTCTTAAACTTATAAAGGATCTAAGAGATTCTCGGGGTATTTCTATCGTGATAATAAGCCACGATTTGGAAGAGGTTTTCAATGTAGCTGACAGAATCGTTGTTTTCAGAAAAGGTCAAAAAGTTGGAGAAAAATTTGTGTCAAGTGTTTCGAAAGATGAAATAGTGGCGATGATAGTGGGAGCAGATATTATATCCGAAAATGGAGGGATGGACGTTGGATGAAATTCGTCTTATGGCGAAAGTAGCCAAAATGTATTATGAGGAGAATCTCACTCAAGAGGAAATCGCGCATGTTGTCAACATTTCAAGGCCAAGGGTATCTAAGCTCATCAAACGTGCGAGAGAGATGGGATATATCCGCATTGTCCTTGACTTTCCAGATCAGAACAATGTTTTCTTGGAAAGAGAGGTGGAAAAGCTTTATGGTCTCAAAGAATGCGTCATTGTTGATAGGGTGGAAGATATAGGTCCGGTTGGTGCGAAGTACTTGCAAGAAGTCCTGAAAGAGAGCGAGATAGTAGGAGTTTCATGGGGCGTGACGTTGGAAAGTGTTGTGAAACATCTCAGCCCTTTTCAAATGAAGGTTAGAAAAGTCGTTCAAATAGTTGGGGGATTGGGAAGGCCTGAAGAGGATTACCATGCTGTGAATTTGGCCAAGGAGTTTGCACGCAAGCTAGAAGCAGAGGTAGCTCTCCTCCCTGCTCCTGGAATTGCCAAAAGTATTCGGATCAAAAAAGCTTTTCTCTCTGACTTCAACGTGACAGAATGTCTCGAGAAGATCAAAGATGTAACGACTGCTCTTGTGGGGATAGGGTCTCTTCATGAAAAATCGACGCTTGTGAGTAAAGGGAAGATATTGTCAAAGGCTGATAGAAGAGCCTTGATTTCAGCTGGATGCGTTGGGGACATCGCTCTTGTCTTTTTCAACAAAGATGGCAAGCCAATTGATTTGGAGATATCAAAGAGGGTAATAGGCGTAACTTATGACCAATTGAAGAGGATAGGAAGGGTAATAGCCTTCGCGGGAGGTCTTGAAAAAGTTGAAGCTATCAGAGGTGCTCTAAAGGGTGGTTTAATTACCAATCTTGTGACTGACAAGAGCACAGCAAAAGAGTTGTTAAGCTATGAAAAAGGAGGGAGAAAATGAGCCTTGATACGATGGTTAGAAATATCAAAAGTGAGATAAATTTAATTGAAAAGGTCTTGGATCAAGTGGAGGAAAAGCAAAAAGATATAGAAAAACTCGTGGAAAAATTGCTGAATTGTCAAGGACATGTTTTCACATCAGGAGTTGGTACATCTGCTTTCACAGCGGGGAGGTTTTCTCACCTACTCTCTTGTTCTGGAATACCATCTACTTTTTTAAATCCTGCGACTATGTTGCATGGTGGTTCAGGCGCTATTAAGCCAGGGGATGTGGTCGTGATCATATCAAAAGGAGGAGAATCAGGGGAGATGGTAGAGCTTTCAAAGATTTCAAAAGGCAGAGGAGCGACTGTTATCTGCCTTACAGAAAACGGAGAATCTACCTTAGCAAGGACGTGTGATTTTGTGGTTGAGATCAAAGTTAGTGGAGCAGACATCAGATCCGTGATAGCCACAGGTAGTTCCCTTGCCTTCTCGGCTTTCTTGGATGGCATTTGTGGAATGATCGTTGAAAAGGTGGGATTTGACGAGGACTCGTTCAAACTGATTCACCCTGGTGGTGCGGTTGGCAAATCCCTGAAGGAGGGAGATAGATGAAAGCGGCTTTTTTGACAAGAGAAGGGTTTAAGGTAAGGGAGGTACCCGAACCTGTGCTTAAGGGAGATGGAGTTATTCTTAAGGTGGAGGCATGCGGTGTATGTGGTTCTGATTTACGCGCTTGGAGAGATAGAGAGAATATTCCTGAAGAGATCATCAGAGGACATGAGATAGCGGGAACTGTTGTGGAGGCAAAAGGGGAAATCCCTTATGGCGTTGGAACAAGGTTAGCAGTGGCGGCAGATATAAATTGCCTGAAATGTTTTTACTGCAAAAAAGGGGAATACAACCTCTGCGATAACAAGAAGATCTTGGGAAGGGATATTCCAGGTGGTTTTGCCCAATATATGCTTTTGGATGAATACATGATAGAGCATGGAATTGTCAATGAAATGCCGGAAGGGATGAAGTTCGTTGAAGGTGCTTTCGCGGAGCCGCTTTCTTCAGTTGTAGCATTACACAGGAGGTTTCCCATGAATAGTGATAGAACAGTTGTTGTACTGGGAAGTGGCCCCATGGGATGTTTGCATGCCGATCTCTCTAAGTTGAGCGGGGCCAAAGTAGTGCTGGCGGATATATCTCAAGAACGCCTTGAAGCAGCTAAAGAGGTCCTGAAGAATTCGGTGATCTATGTGAACAATTCCAGGGAAGATCTCATAAGAATTGTCAAAGATGTTACCAAGGGAATAGGAGCTGATCTTGTTATAGTTGCAGCTCCTTCCCCCAGTGCCCAGAGTCAGGCCCTTCATTTATCTCGAAAAAGAGGTATCATCGTCTTCTTTGGTGGCTTGCCACCAGATCGGCCTGAAGTTTCACTCAACGCCAATCTAATTCATTATAACGAATTAATCGTTACAGGGTCGTTTAGTTACAATCCGTCAGATCACAGGCATGCTCTGGAGTTACTTGCTCAGAAAAAAATAGATGCAAGTAGATACATAAAGGAGTTTCCTTTGGAGGATATAGAAAGTGTAGTTGAGGAACTTTCTGAGGGAAAGAATATAGACTATTTGAAAGCGGTTATAAGACCTTGGAGGTGATACAATGCTGGGTTTAAACACGGAGTTAGAAGCGTTGGAAAACAGGGGCACAAAGATAAAGATAGGTCTCATAGGAACAGGGCAGATGGGAACAGATATGATGAGCCAGATTTCACTTATGAAGGGTCTCAAAATAGTGCTTCTCTCAGACAGAACAATAGATAGGGTGAAGAGATCCGCTGAAATAGCCGGAATTGATCTAGGAAAGTTGAAAGAAGTCAAAGATCCTGAAGAAGGAGAAAGATTGATAAGAGAGGGATATACCGTAGTGACCACTGATTATAAGATTGTTCCGCATATCCCTGAAATAGATGTAGTGCTTGAAGCAACAGGTGATCCCAATGTTGGAGCTGAAACCTGTCTTTTATCTCTCAAAAACAAAAAGCACTTCGTGACATTGAGTGTGGAGATGGATATAACAGTTGGTGTACTGCTACACCATGTTGCCAATCACATGGGGGTTGTTTACACTCTGGCGGCTGGAGATGAGCCACCTGCTATAAAAGAGCTATACGATTTCGCCTCGTCTATGGGCCTTGAGATAATAGCTGCTGGGAAGGGAAAGAACAATCCATTGGATAGATTTGCGACACCGGATACCTTACTTGCAACTGCGCGAGAGCGTGGAATTGATCCCGTGAGATTGACGGAATTTGTGGATGGAACAAAGACAATGGTTGAAATGGCAGCTGTTTCTAACGCAACTGGCTTGGTACCTGATATCCGTGGGATGCACGGTCCTCATGTCTCTGCTAAAGATCTCCTAAGAGTGTTTGATGTAAAAGAGAGAGGAGGTATTTTAAATAGGAAAGGGATAGTGGATTATGTCATAGGTGATCTAAAGCCTGGCGTTTTTCTCATTTTTACGACCGATCATCCTCGCATCAGAGAAGCATTGGTTTTGAGGGATATGGGGAACGGCCCCAATTATTTGCTGATAAGGCCTTATCATCTCTGCAGTATGGAAGCCCCTCTTTCCGTCGCTTTGGCATATATAGAGGGTAAGCCCACCATGTATTCTATCAACCAGGTCAGTGATGTAGTGGCTGTTGCAAAAAAGGATTTGAAGCCTGGCGAAAAACTTGACTACATAGGCGGTAGAACCTTCTTTGGAACAGTAGATGTCTATGAGAACGTGAAAGGTGCTCTTCCAATTGGACTTGCAAAAAATGCAAGGGTCACGGCGCCCATTTCTAGGGGGGAAATCATAAAACTTTCTGATGTGCAATTGGAAGAAAATATTGTTTACAGATTATGGTCGATTCAGGCTGATTTTCTCAGTGGTAATTTAGGAGAAAAAGCGGCTGTGGAAAAGGCACTCGACTTGATCTAAGAGGTGGTATCTGTGGAAGGTGAAGCCGTTATCGGTTTGGATGTAGGTACGACCAATTGCAAGGCAATAGCTTTAGATCGGTCAGGGAAAATTGTAGCGGATGCTCGGGAAGAGTATGGGATCCTGGAGGTGAATCCTGGCTGGTTTGAGCAGGACCCTGAAGAAGTCCTGAATTCCGTGAAGAAGGTTTTACATTCTGTTTCTGCTAAATGTAAGGGCAATATCTCGGCGATTGGTATATCCGTTCAGGGCGAGGCTGTTATTCCCTTATCTCGAGAGGGAAAAGTGCTTCATCGCGCTATTCTGGGTATGGACAGGCGATGTTCTAATCAGAACAAGTTTCTAAGGGAAACATTTGGAGACGAAGAGCTCTACTATGAGACAGGGATGCCCATAAGTACGATTAATACCCTCCCAAAAATCATGTGGATCAAAGACAATCTTCCGGAGTTATTTGAAGAGGCGCATCATTTTGTTCTTTATGAGGACTTCTTGACGCAGTGGTTAACAGGTGAATTAGCCATAAGTGATTGTCTTGCCTCGCGAACTCAGCTGTTTTCTATTGAAGAGAGAGATTGGAGTGAAAAGTTGCTGAATATACTGGAGAAGAACTTTAGAAGAAAGTTGTCAAAAGTTGTGAGATCAGGAGAAATCGTGGGAAAGGTGAGAAAAAGTATCCAGAAGGCTTTTGGGTTTAAGAAAGGCCCGTTGGTTGTGGCAGGAGGGCACGATCAGGCTTGTGCAAGCCTTGGGGCAGGAGTTGTTGAAGGAGGAAATGTGTTGTGGTCAACTGGAACGGCAGATGTTGTGGAGATGTGTTCTGATGTTCCTGTACTGAATTCGAAGATAATGAATCTGGGCTTTTCTACATATATACATTGCGCACATGATAAATATCTGAGCATGTATGTGAATCATGTAGGAGGTATTACCCTAAAGTGGCTGAGGGATTTAGCGGGAGACGTCGAAGGTTATGAGGATTTGCTGGACGCTTCTAAGAGATCTAACTCGCTACTTCCGATCATGGTACCATTGGTGAAAGAGGACGTTCCCTTTGACTTTTTGATAGCCTCTGGCCTTGGTACCAGCAAGTACGATCTGGCTCTTGGCATAGTGGAAGGGCTCACGTACCATATCGCTAGCATTCTCAGATCCGCTTTTGAAGAGCATATGATAAAGCGTGTTGTGAGTGTGGGAGGAGGTGCCAAATCGAGGTATTGGAATGAACTGAAATCCAGCTTGCTGGAGATTCCGATAGTTGTTCCCTCGATTAGCGATACTGCTCCGATAGGAGCTGCGATTCTTACAGGAATAGCAGTCGGATTCTTCAAAAGTGTGGAGAAAGCACTGGAGAAGATAATGAGCTTTGAAATAATAGAGGCTGAAGGAAAAGAGAGGTTGAGGGAAAAATATCAGAACTTTTGGAGATACCTGAGAACTTTATCAATTTCCGCTGATAAGGGGGGCTTTGTATGAAAAGTCTTACGTTTGGCTTGATTGTTGGAAACCGCTCCTTCTTCCCTGACGCCGTAGTTGTAGAGGGAAGAGAGAGGATGATCAAATTACTGAATGACATGGGATACAATGTGGTCTCACTATCACCTGGTGATACGAAGCTGGGTGCCGTTGAGACCCTCAAGGATGCCAAGAAATGCGCTCAATTGTTCAAAGAAAGGTCCGATGAATTGGATGGAATAATCATCACGCTTCCTAACTTTGGTGATGAAAAATCCATAGCTCATGCCATCAGAATGAGTGGTTTAAATGTGCCCGTACTTGTTCATGCCTTTCCCGATCACCCAGATAGGCTAGACTTGGCAAACAGACGGGATTCCTTCTGCGGGAAAATATCTGTTTGTAACAATTTGAACCAATTTGGGATCAAGTTTACTTTAACCACGTATCATACGGAGGAACCTGAGAGCGAGGAGTTCAAGAGAGACGTTGAGAAATTTGCAGGAATCTGTCGCGTGGTAAAAGGTTTGAAAGGTGCGAGGATAGGAGCAGTTGGAATGAGACCCACAGCATTCAACACGGTTAGATTTTCTGAAAAACTTCTTGAAAATCTCGGAATCTCGGTGGAAACCATAGATCTGTCTGAAATAATTGCGAGAATGAAAAAACTGTCCCCCAACGATAGAAGGGTTGCTGAAAGGGTAAACGAGCTCAAGAAAAATTTTGTAATAAGGATAGTACCTGAGGATGCCTTAATACAGATGGGAAAACTGAAAACCATTTTGGATGAATGGATAGAGGATAATGAAATAAGGGCTTTAGCTATTCAGTGCTGGACATCCATGGAGGAAAACGTTGGAATAGCACCTTGCGCAGTTATGAGCCTTTTAAGCGAGAACATGATACCTGCAGCATGTGAGGTGGACATAATGGGAGCCCTATCTATGTACGTGTTACAACTTGCCTCAGAAAAACCATCAGCTTTGGCAGATTGGAACAACAATTACAAAGATGAAGATGAGGTCATACTCTTCCACTGTGGAAATTTCCCCGTTTCGATGTATGAAACAGTTGAGATGAGATACGGAGATGTAATAGGGACAATCGTTGGGCATGAAAACACCTATGGAGCTTGTGCAGGGAAGATTAAAGCATCTCCTTTCACGTTTTTGAGAGTATCAACAGATGATATTCATGGAAAGGTTAAAGCGTACGTTGGTGAAGGTGAAATCACAGATGAAGATCCGAAAACCTTTGGAAGCAGAGGTGTGGCGAGAATCAAAAACCTTCAGAAATTGATGAAATTTATTTGCAAAGGTGGTTTTGAACATCACGTTGCCATAAATCTTTCCAGGGTAGCCGAAGCAGTGGCTGAGGCGTTGGAAAACTATCTGGGTATAGAGACTTATCATCATGGTCATTGAATTTTTTCTAGCTCTACAAATCATCCGATAGCGTGTTTTTAAGTATATAGATTCAACAAGTGTAACAACAAAGGGAAAAGGTATTGTAAAACACTTGAAAAACTTCATCCGTTATTCTATAATCACCAACCGCTGGGGCTCGTAGCTCAACTGGCAGAGCGCCCGGCTCATAACCGGGGGGTTGGAGGTTCAAGTCCTCCCGAGCCCACAGGAAGGGGGATTTCCCCCTTTTATTTTTTAAAAGTGAAAGAGTGCCACAGGGGCACTCGAAAAGAAACGTTATAAGCAGAGGAACTGGGGAGTCCTACACATTGTTTATCGACTGAAACCTATAGAACTTGAGGTGATATTTTGATATTCAGTGTATCTCTCAGTGGAATAGATGCTCTGCTGATTGAAGTTGAGTCCTCTGTGGATAAGAGAAGTGTCATAAGGGGCGTAGACATCGTTGGAATGGGAGATACTGCGGTTAAAGAAAGTGAAAAGAGAGTTAGAAGTGCTTTGAAATCAAATGGTTTTGACTTTCTCAAGGGAAGAGTAACCGTGAACCTATCACCAGCTGATGTTAAAAAAAGCGGATCTCAATTTGACCTTCCGATAGCTCTGTCGATTCTTTCGGCAATTGGGGAACTCAAGGGTAAAAAGATATTCGCCATGGGAGAGCTCTCACTCGACGGAAAGATTAGGAGGGTAAAGGGGGTTCTTCCAGCTGCGCTGAAACTCAAAGAAGTGGATTTTGATGGAGTTGTAATCGTTCCGAAGGAAAATGAGAAGGAAGTTGCGGTAGCTGGATTGAGGAATACGTTCGCCATAGGTAACATCAGGGAGGCCGTTGAACTCATCAATGATCTCAGGATTTTTGAAAGCATTCGTGAGGTTCGAATTGAAACTCACACGGATTTCGATGTGGATATGGATGAAGTGAGAGGTCAAGAATTTGTGAAGAGGGCCCTTGAAATAGCCGCTGCTGGTGGGCATAACATTTTGATGATAGGTCCTCCGGGTTCTGGGAAAACCATGCTTGCTCGAAGATTTCAAACGATCCTTCCCGAGATGACAATTGATGAAGTTCTTGAAACCAGCAGAATTTACAGTGTTGCGGGTTTCCTGGATGACAGCTTGGTGACAAAACGCCCTTTCAGGTCACCCCACCATACATCTTCTGTGGCTTCGATAGTTGGTGGAGGAGCGAATGCAAGGCCAGGTGAGATATCGTTGGCACACAACGGGGTGCTCTTCATGGACGAACTCCCAGAATTCAGGAGGGATGTTTTGGAGGCTTTGAGGGAACCTTTGGAAGAGGGAAGGATAACGGTTGCCAGGTCTCGAGCTGTTGCAGTTTATCCTGCAAGCTTCATATTCATAGGTGCGATGAACCCATGTGGTTGCGCGGAAATAGACGACGATGGGGAATGCATATGTTCGGAGAACGAGCGGATGAGATACATGCGGAAAATCTCAGGTCCGATACTCGACAGAATAGATATCCATGTGAGGGTTAGAAGGATGAATTTTGGCGAGTATAGGAATGCTCGAGTTGGTGAAAGGAGTTCTTCCATAAGGGAGAGGGTCATCGAGGCCCGAAGGTTGCAATTGGCTCGTGGGAAACTCAACGCTAAGCTCTCACACAGAGAAACGGAGAGGTTTGTGGAAAAAGGATCTGATTCGGAGAAGCTTTTGGAAAAATTCGCCGACCGGCTTAAACTCTCTGGAAGAGCGATAGATAAGATTCTGAAGGTTTCTAGAACAATAGCGGACCTCGATGGTTCTGATAGAGTTTTAAAGAAGCATCTCTTAGAAGCGTTACAATACAGGATGGTGAGCGTTTGAAGACCTCTGAACTTTTGAAAAAATACGGTATCAAGTTAAAAAAATTCCTTGGGCAAAATCTCCTGTCAAGCCAACAGGTGGCCAAGAAGATTGTGAAACTCTCCGGTGTTTCTAACAAGGATATAGTGGTTGAGATAGGAGCTGGAGCTGGAACATTGACAGAAGAGCTTGCCAAGGTTGCAAAGCTAGTGATAGCATATGAGGTGGATTTTTCATTCAAGAAGCTTTTGGAGGAGAGACTATCCCGCTTTGAAAATGTAAGGCTCGTGTTTGAAGATTTCCTGGAAGCCGATATGAGAGGTTTAGAAGGCTTCATTTACGTGGCGAATATTCCATATTCCATAACCGGCCCGATATTTGAGAAGATCCTCAAGAACGCCCGATTTTTCTTTGCAGTTCTCATGGTTCAAAAGGAAGTCGCCGAAAGGATACTATCAAGACCTGGAAGGAGATCTTACAGTTATCTGTCAGCTTTGGTTCAATCCTACTGCACTGTTGAAAAGATCATGAGGGTTTCTAGATCTCATTTTATTCCCAACCCCAAGGTTGACTCTGTGGTCTTGAGAATGATTTGGAAAGGAAATGAACTTAACTTTGATGAATACTCCAAGTTTCTATCCAGAGTTTTCTCAAACAAGAGGAAAACCATCAGGAACAACCTGAAATTGTTTATAGAAAATCCCGAGGAGCTTCTAAAGAAGCTAAATATAGACCCTTCAACAAGGGCCGAACAGATTTCACCTGAGAGTCTTCAGAGAATGTTCAAGCTGTCACAGCTTTCCCCATTCGTTTAAAAACCTTTTGACCTCTTCTTTTCCATACTTCTTTTCGGTTGTAGGATCAGTTGTCAAGAACTTCTCGTCACCTATGTAAAGTACAGGATGTATTTCTTCTACAACTGGAACGAATTTTTCACCTGTGTAGAGCTTCTCGTTGTAATGGACTCCAACGATCTTTCCTACAAAGAGCGTATGATCTCCATATTCTTTCTCGTCGAAGAGTTCACATTCGTAAACCGCGTACGCCTCGCTCATTATGGGCACGTCAACAATCCTACCATCTTGAAGCGGGATGTCAAAAGTATGGGCTTTATCATATTCTCTTCCCGAAGTGCTTCCAACAAACGCCACAGTTTCTAAAAATTCGTAATCCAAGAAGTTCAACGTGAACTGCTTAGCCTTTTCTATCATGTTATACGTGTACCTTTTCTTAGAAATTAAAACCCCATAAAGTGGAGGATCGAACGAGAGTTGCGTGTGCCATACAGCACTCATCATGTTGACCTTGCCGCCGGATTTGCTCACAACAACCGTTACCGGAAACGGATAGTGAAAGTAGAATTTTTTCGGTGCCTTTATAAATTTCATCTTCATTCCCCCATTTGTGGGAGTTTAAACGCGATCGTGAATCTGTAGGGAAGTGAAAGATCCCTGGCATTTTTCAGGGAAAAATCCACCGGATTTGGAACAAAGTCAAAGTTCGCCGCAACCAGAGCCCCTTTCCCTTGCCACGCTACTCCCATGCCAAGATGATACGTACTCTTTGAAAAGTTTGTTGCATATCCAAATGACAAACTGAAAAATGCTGGACTGACACCAAGGGCTACTCCAGTGTAAGCTTCAAAAAGTTTGAAGTCCGTTACAATGAAACCCATGTGGAGTGCATACTGATCACTTATCCAACCTATAGCCGCCCCAATCTGTCCTGTGGCTATACTTGATATGTTGCTGCTGACAATGGTGATATCCTTCAGAGTTACAGCACCTTTCAAATTTCCACGATTCCCTATTATCCCAACACCTATTCTCAATCCCCATTCGCTCATTGTCGAGCTTTTCGTCAGATTGTACACGGAACTTTCAAATCCCCAGAAGTAGTCTCCGTTCATTCCCGCAAGTGTGTAGTTCAGGGAATACTCGTTCTCACTCGCTTGAGAGGTTTTTTCAACTGTTAACTCTCCATTCAGGCCATTTTCAGGTTCCACGCTCTGGTATCCTGCTCGGAACAATGTGATATCTTCACCTCTTGAATCCGTGACGTATTCAAAGTTTAAGGTAAACCCATCAGATCCTATGGCTCTAAGAGCTGCTGGATTCCAGTTGAAATACCTCCACCCTAACTCGAGTAAGTTCATACCGAGCGGGCTGAAAATGTGCTGCGAAAATACAACAGATGATAAAATCAATAGAATCACCGAAACCTTTTTCAATCCCCTTTCCCCCTGTAGAGTTTTAGGAAATCCTTCTTGAATTTTTCAAACTTTCCTTCCATTGTACTACTTCTTAACTTTTTCATAAATTCTATCATAAAGTTTATGTTATGTATCGTTAGAAGAATCTGACCAAGAACTTCCTTCTTGGATAGAAGATGATGAATATAGGATCTACTGAAAGTCCTGCATGTGTAGCAACTACACTTCTCATCTAACGACCTTGTATCGCATCTGTACTTTGCAGCTCTGAGATTGAGTCTCCCATTCCATGTCAACGCCACCCCGTGTCTCGCAACCCTCGTGGGAAAGACTGAATCAAACATGTCCACACCCAAGGACACAAGTTTCAGTATCAAATCCGGAGACCCGGCACCCATGAAATACCTGGGTTTATCCTCCGGAAGCGTTTTCACCACCGCTTCTGTCATGGAAATCGTGATGTCTTGAGGTTCTCCAACGCTCAAACCACCTATAGCGTACCCCTCAAAACCCATTGAAGTTATCTGCTGGGCGCTTCTCTTCCTTAGATCCTCATATATCCCGCCCTGAACTATTCCAAAGAGTGCCTGAGGAGGTTTGATGAGCTCTCTGCTTCTCTTTGCCCATTTAAAGGTTCTCTCCGCCGCATCTCTTGCCTCTTCGTAGGAAGCGTTTGGACCAATGCACTGGTCGAATGCCATGACTATGTCCGAACCTAAAACCCTCTGTATCTCCATGGAAACTTCGGGATTTATGAAAACATCTGAGCCGTCTGTTGGGGATTTGACCAAAACGCCGTTGTCATCTATCTTTTTAACGTTTAGAGAGAAGACTTGAAATCCTCCACTGTCTGTTAATATCGCACCATCCCACGCCATGAAATTGTGAAGCCCCTCGTGAAACCTTATAACCTCAAGACCTGGCTTTAAATATAGATGAAATGCGTTGGCCAGGATAATTCTTGCACCAGCTTCCTTTAAATCCCTTGGAGTCAGGAGCTTAACATTTGCGTTGGTTCCAACAGGCATAAAAACGGGAGTTTCAAAACTCCCGTGAGGTGTCCTTATAACCCCAAGACGTGCTCTGCCGTAGGTTTTCGTGATTTTGAATTCAAAGCCATCCATTTTCCTCTATCATGTCTCTAATCCGTTTGTAAGATCCGTAGACCTGTTTTTCCAGCTCGTCCATCTCTTGGGAGTAGTATTCCTTGAGCTTTTTATCCTTTAGGGATTTCATGTTTATTCTCACATTAGCTTTAGCCATTTCAAAAGCAGCCCTCAGGAGTTCTGCAGCACTCAGAGCATCCGATACCGCATTCTTGTTTCCAAATTCCGTAACAATCTCCGACTCCTTTATCACATCTCTAACCTTTCGAGCTAGCTCGTACGGAACATCTATGGCATGTTTCAGAGCTTCTTGCATCTTCTCACTTCTTACCCTCTTCTGCTCTTCTGTCTCTTTTGGAAGCTTCAGGGCTTCCATGAATTTATCGAAAGCTTTCATATCCTTAACGGCAAGATCGCACAGTTCGTTTCTAACGGCTTCCATCCTCTCAACTACCCTTTCCATTTCAGCTTCCCACTCTTGATATTTTTTCTTTCCCATGGTTAGGTTTGCCACCATCTCAGTTAGTCCCGATCCAAGAGCAGCTGCGATGGCTCCAACAGCTCCTCCTCCTGGGACGTGTTCTTTGCTGGCCACCTTATCCAAAAATTCCCCGACCGTGAGCTTCTTTATATCCATCCTCTCACTCCCCCTTAGTAACGATTCCAAGAAATGTCACGCCTGGTATGGTCTTGGGGTAAACTTCCTCACAAGAGTCTATGTCATAAACTCCGAATGTACGATCGAAATTCGACACGTAGAAAATTTTATCACCAAGAATAGAGAAATCTGATATATTTGCGCTACATCCTTTAACGTCGTCTATATCATTGACATCTATTCTGTATATGTTTCCAATGTTTGTTAGGACGTAAAGATAATAGTTGTTCAGAACCATCTTCTTCACATCCCCATCTACCGGAACACTTCCAAGGTATGTCAGCACTGCTCCGCTAACACCAATGTACACACTTGCCGTGTAATCAACTGCTATTGCAGATATCGTCTGTGTTGCTTGTGACATCGCTGGAACTTTACCGGGGAGCGTGAAAACCTTTTTACCTGAGGCTACATAGAGTCCATCTGGGCCAGGTTTCACATCACCAATTGGATCGTCAAACTCGACGATGGTTCCCTCAAATAGTATGGATGATTCTGCCACCGCAGCGACCTCATCGTTGTAGGGAACTAGCATCCTCGGGCTAAATCCAAGATCTACATTGGTTGATTCGGAGAGGTCCCCGCTCATCATCAAGTACCCGTCATTTGTAGGTACCAGAACATCGTCTCCATAAATCACCGGTTTTCCAATGAAGCTGGAACTTGTCGCTGCGAGAATAGAAGCCTCTGATGTGTCCTCATCGTAAGAATACTTCATGATCTCAGAGCTGGTTGATATGTAAATGGAAACTCTTGGGTGATGAACGGGGGTGACAGGACCCTCTACCGAACACGCAGTTATTACATAAGTCAGCAAAGCCATTGATAACAACAAAATTACCTTTCTGATACTATCACCACCCCTGAGCTTGTACCGATCTTGTTGGCACCTGCCTTTATCATATCTTTTGCTTTTTCAAGGTTTCTTATTCCCCCTGCAGCCTTTACTCCCATGTCACTTCCAACAACCCATCGCATGAGGTTCACATCTTCAACCGTAGCTCCCCCACTTCCAAATCCGGTTGAAGTTTTCACATATCTTGCACCAGCTAATTTGGAAATGGTACAAGCTGCCACCTTCTCTTCATCTGTCAAGTAGCACGCCTCTATTATCACTTTAACAGGCACTTTGGCTGAATCCACCACGGCTTTTATATCTTCGTATACTTTTTCATATTCACCAGCTTTCAGAAGGCCTATATTTATGACCATGTCTACTTCATCAGCTCCGTCATCAACAGCCTTTTTTGCTTCAAAGGCCTTTGCTTGTGTTGACGTAGCGCCGAGTGGAAATCCACAAACCGTGACAATCCTTTGGTTTGTGCCAGCTAACTTCTCTTTCGCCAATTTCACATAACTTGGATTCACGCAAACACCATAAAAATCATATTTCTTTGCCTCTTCACACAACTTTTCTATGTCAGAAGGTGTGGCTGTTGGCTTCAAATTCGTGTGTTCTATAGACCGCTTGACTTCGTCAAGGGTCACTTCCCTGTCATTGAACTTAAACTTGTACTCTTTGTGGAACTTCTCTATCCATTTTTCAACCTCTTCTTTTACTCTCACGGTATCACCTCACAATCCTAGTTCCTTTGATATTCCTTTCATGGCATTCAGAGAAATCTCGAGAAATTCTTCCAAAGATAATCCAAAGTCTTCACAACTTCTCATCTGGTCCCTACTGGCTCCTTTTGCAAAAGCCTTTTCTTTGAACCTCCTTTTCAAAAAGTTTACATCTATGACATCTAGTCTTTTCTCTGGTCTTATCAGTGCGGCTGCAACTATAAATCCACTTGTTGGATCTGCAGCGTATATGGCCTTTTCCATCAGAGATTCCCTTTCCTTTTTACCACAATGTGCCAATATCGCGTTCTTCACATCTTCTGGAATATCCTCACCCCTCAGGAGATCTAGGGTCACCAAACAGTGCTTGCTGGGGTCATCTTTCGTGTATTCATAATCCAGGTCGTGGAGAAGTCCAGCCAGCCCCCACTTTTCTTCATCTTCACCAAAGCGCTTGGCCAGCGCTCGCATGATGGCTTCAACTGCTAAACAATGCTTCACAAGGTTCCTTGTTTTGACATGTTCCTTCAAGAGTGACAATGCCTTCTCTCTATTCATCATAATACCACCTCCGGGCTATTATATCAGTATCTAGCGAGCTCTTTCACATATTCTATTTCCTCCACACTCATTCCGAATTTCCACCAATACGGCAAGATCGAGTTGTCGAGAAGCAGTGGATCCACATTCGGATCTATTCTTCCTTGGTTTATCAAGTGCTGCCATTCTGGGGTTCCAGGTATTGGAGTGTACTCGTTCACGCTTATTCCTATGCCAAGCTCTTTCAGAAATCTCACTGCTCTCACCACGTCTTCTAGCTTTTGACCTGGCAGGTTCACCAAAACATATGTTCTTATCTCTTCACTGGTAAAGCCTGCTTTCTCTAGACATCTTACTGCTCTCACCAAATCCTCGTCGAATACCTTACCACCTGTTTTTTTCTGCAGTTCCCCACTGGTTTCATATCCCAGGTATATTGTTTTGAAGTTGGCATCCTTCAGGAGGTGCGCCATCTCCTCGTCCACAAGTCTGGCATGAATCCCATTGGGTAAATGATATCGTACTCCCAAGCCCATATTGGCCAGAATTTTCAAGAGTTTTTTGGCCTCCTTTTTTCCAACGAGAAATGCATCATCGAAGAATGCTATATCCTTGACTCTGAAAATATCCTGATATTTCTTCACAGAGTATGCAACCTTCTCGGGAGATCTCTTTTTGAATTTCCACATTATTGGAGTTGCGCAATAGGTACATCTAAAAGGGCATCCTATTGACGATGTGAAAACAAGGTATCCCAGTCTCTCGTACAGCTCATACGCCGGGTCCAGGTCTTCGAACCAATCGAATTCAAAGTCGGGAACTCGAAAGTGAAACTTTTCTCGGAGAAACTTGGGGAGAAGTTCAAGCCTATTCGTCGGGAACACGAAATCGGCTGGCCCTTTTTTCGCATGGGATGGTAATATCTGGGTGTAAATTCCCCCTAGGATAACAGGAGAGTTGGTGAACTCCTTGATCCTTTTTATGGTCTGCCACACTCCACGGTACCAATATGTCATCGTTGAAGTTACCATTACCAAGTCTACTTGTCCTATTTTCTCCAGTCTCCATCTTAGATATTCTGGAGGAGCGCCGTATTCCTTGAATTTTCTGGGAATGTCTTTCACTACCTTTGGTTTCACTATTTCTCGTGCTGGGAACTTTCCCGTACCGTATCTCTTATCCCTTGGAACTTTGACGAATTTTGGAAGATCCGAGTCATGTCTGTTCATCATGTCTATTAGATGTACATCGAATCCCAAGCGCTCCATTAGGGCACCAACGTATAGAAGCCCTAGGGGTTTCATCCAGAAATCATAAGCTGCGAAATCATGTACATTTGGGTTCACGAGAAGAGCAACCATACACTTGATTATTGTATACTCCAAACCATGGAGGTGATAGCATGGATATGCTTTCCTTGGTCGAAAGCTACAGAGAATCTATGGTTGAAGCCTTGAAAAGATTCATTTCGATAGACTCTGTTAACCCAGCTGGTGGTGGACCTGGAGAAAAGGAAGTGGCGGATTGGCTTGAATCCATGCTTGGGAATATGAAATTTCCAATCGTTGAAAGATTCGATCCTGTTGATGATAAGGGGATAATCCGGTCCAGCGTAATTGCCAAGATTCCGGGAAGAACGAAAAGGACATTGTGGATAGTCACCCATATAGACACAGTTCCTGAAGGTGACAAATCGTTGTGGAAGTATGATCCGTTTGATCCGGTTGTCGAAGGCGACAGGATATACGGAAGAGGTTCTGAGGATAACGGAGGTTCCATGGTTGCCAGCATATACGCAGCTAAAGCTTTTTTGGATAGTGGCGTAGAGCCAAGCTATACCATAGGGTTGGCTCTGGTAGCGGATGAAGAGGCAGGTAGTGAGTGGGGAATAAATCATTTGATAAGCAAAGGTGTTTTCAAAAAGGAAGATCTTTTTCTGGTTCCAGATGCTGGGAACGAAAAGGGGGATTTCGTGGAGATAGCCGAAAAGAGTATCCTCTGGATTGGGTTTGAGGTTTCAGGAAAGCAAGGGCATGCCTCTGTTCCAGAAATTGCAGATAACGCTTTGAGAAAAGGAGCAAGTTTGATCAAAGAACTTGATGAAGAATTTCATAAGGTGTTCTCAGAAAAAAACAATCTTTTTGAACCACCCGAGAGTACTTTTGAGCCCACAAAGGTTGAAAAAACCGTCGACAACGTAAACACAATCCCAGGGAGATTCATGTTTTACTTTGATTGTAGAGTTCTGCCAGAGCGTGATCTTGATAAGGTGATAGATGTTGCAAAGGAAGTTGCTTCAAAATACAACGCATGTGTTCACATTGAGCAGAGATTTGATGCTCCTGATCCAACTCCTCCTGATTCTGAAATAGCCACTAGCCTTAAAGACGTAATTAAGGAACTTCGCGGATTTGAACCTAAATTGGGTGGAATAGGTGGTGGAACTTGTGCCGCTCATTTCAGAAAAAGGGGTTGGCATGCAGTGGTGTGGTCTACTATTGACGAGACAGCTCATCAGCCGAACGAGTACAAACGGATTTCTCACATGGTTGAGGACGCCAAAGTTTTTGCCAAACTCTTCATCTGAGGGAGGTGGTTCCATGCTGAGGTTCGATTTTTCGAGAGTCTTGATAGAAAACATCCCTTCAGGTTTAACCCAAGATGAAATAGAGAAGATAGCCAGCAAAGCTGCTGAAGCTTTGGATGAAATGAAAAATGATCAACCAGGTTTTTTGAGAATAATAAACAACGCAGAAGTTCTTGAGCAGGTCAAAGCACTACAAGAATGGCTCTCTGGTTTTGATAGTTTTGTAGTTCTCGGTATAGGGGGATCTGCACTTGGAAATATAGCCCTTCACAAAGGTTTGAGACCCCTTAATTGGAACCAGATGAGCTCAGAAGATCGGGGAGGATATTTAAGAGTTTACGTAGTTGATAACGTCGATCCGGACTTTGTGTCCTCGATACTAGATGAATTGGATCTTAGGCGAACGATCTTCAACGTTATATCAAAATCTGGATCAACGGCGGAAGCCATGGCAAACTATCTGGTGGTGAGGAATCTCCTCGAATCTTTTGGGCTAAATCCGATGGAGCAGCTCGTTTTTACAACAGATCCGAAGAAGGGGGTTTTGAGGAAGATCGCTGAAGAGGAGAGCATAAGAGTCTTGGATATTCCGCAGGATGTTGGTGGACGGTTTTCGGTCCTCACACAGGTTGGACTCCTTTCGGCTATGGCTGAGGGGATAGATATAGACGAGCTCCACAAGGGAGCGGAAGAGGCCAAAAGAAGATGTATACAAAGTGATGTTTGGAATAACCCGGCACTCCTGATAGCTGTGATTCACTATCTCTACCACGAAAAAGGTAGAAATGTCACAGTCATGATGCCGTATTCAAACAGATTGTATTATCTCGCCGATTGGTTCCGTCAGCTGTGGGCCGAAAGTCTGGGGAAAAATGGGAAAGGACAAACCCCAGTTAAAGCACTTGGAACGACAGATCAGCATTCTCAGATTCAGCTCTACAACGATGGTCCAGACGACAAATTAATAACATTTATAGAACTGGAGGATTATTCAAGGGATGTTTTGATCGGAAAGCTCCACGAAAATGAAGAAGTTTTATCTTACCTTGGAGGGAAAAAATTATCAAATTTGATAAGGTTAGAGATGATAGGAACAGAAGCAGCTCTCACAGAAAATGGCAAACCAACTATGAGAATTACATTTGACGAGATAAGTGAATACAACTTTGGCTACTTTTTTGTAACCTATGAATGTGCCACAGCAATAGCTGGCTATCTTTTTGGAGTCAATCCGTACGATCAGCCTGGTGTTGAGCTGGGAAAGAGAATCACATATTCTTTGATGGGGAGAAGTGGTTACGAAGGTGAGGTCACCCTTGGGAGGATAAAAAAGCAGCTCCTCATATGAGAGGTGAAATGGTAGTGGTCGACGAGATTAAAAAGATGTATGAAAACATGAAACCCGTTATACTAAAAAGGCTGAAGGAGTTTAAAGATATGTACGAGAAATCCGATGATTCTAGGGTTTTTGCCGAAATGGCCTTTTGCTTGTTAACTCCCCAATCCAAAGCGAGAATTTGCTGGTCAGCAGTTGAAAAGCTGGTTGAAAGCAATCTTCTTTATGCAGGAAATGTGGAAGAAATTCATCGTCACTTAAGAGGTGTGAGATTCTCCGAAAGAAAGGCTTCGTATATTGTTCTAGCTCGAGAAAAATTCTTTGATGGAAAGGAATGGCATTTGAAGAAGCTTCTGAACTCTTTTGATGATATTTTGAAGCTTCGCGATTGGCTGGTGAAAAATATAAAAGGGTATGGATATAAAGAGGCGTCTCATTTCTTGAGGAACATCGGTAGAGGGGAGAATCTCGCCATCCTGGATAGGCACATTCTGAAAAATCTAGTACTTCTTGGTGTTACGCCGGAGATTCCAAAGAGCTTATCGAAATCTAGGTACCTTTACATTGAAGAGCAAATGAGAAACTTTTCGAGGAGGATAGATATACCCATGGATCATCTCGATCTCCTCTTGTGGTACAAAGAGGTTGGTGAGATTTTCAAGTGATAAGAATAAGTGGTGGAGTCTTTAAAGGGAAAATGATAAGAGAGGTCCCAGATAAGAGAACTCGATATACATCTTCTTTAGTAAGGCAAGCTCTTTTCAACATGGTAGATGTTCATGAAAAAAGCTTTCTCGATCTGTTCTGTGGCAGTTGCCTTGTCCTGATAGAAGCAATCAGTCGCGGAGCCAGTATGGCTACTGGGGTTGACATCTCTCCAAGAGCATTATCAACATGCAAAATGAATTTGGAAGATCTCGGAATCATCGACAGAGTGACCTTGTACAAAGCGGATGCCATCAGGTTTGTTAAGAGTCCAGGAATGCCTTTTGATGTAGTGTTCATGGACCCTCCATATGGGCTGGGGATATCGAGTAGAGTTCTCAGATCCATGAGAAAAGATTTCGTCAGAGAGAGCGGATTAGTTGTGGTAGAAGAGCCAAAAAGGGAAGAACTTGTTGTTCCAGAGTTTTTACAAGTTGAAAAGGTCAGAGAGTATGGAGATACTAAACTGGTGGTGATGAAAAAAACATAAAAGAGCTTTTAACTGTTGTCATTTGTGACAATGATTCCCGTATCTGTGGACGCTTTTCTAAGATGCTTTCAGGTGAGTTGCCGATATCGAGTGAGATTCTCTGGATCTTCATGGGGGAGTGATTTACGTGGCGGAGGATCCGAGGTATCACATAAAAGTTAATCCTGAGGATGTTGGAAAATATGTCGTGATTGTTGGCGACAGAGGAAGAGTTCCCAGAGTGGCCAGATATCTGAAGAATGCTGAAGAGGTGGGGAATAACAGAGAATACTTAACCGTTACTGGTGAGATTAGGGGAGATAAAGTGAGCGTTATGTCAACTGGAATGGGAGCGCCAGCGGTTGAAATAGCAATGAATGAATTGGCGACGACAAACGCGAAAGTTATAATAAGAGTTGGAACCAGCGGTGCACTTCAAAAGAACTTGAAATTGGGGGACAGTGTGATAGCTACGGCATCTGTTAGAAGAGATGGAGTCACTACTCAGTATCTTCCAAGGGAATTTCCAGCTGTTTCGGACTTCGAGGTGTTGAGTTACCTTGTAAAGGCTGCAGAAGAGATTGGCCATCGCTATCACATGGGTATAGTGTATTCGACAGACTCCTATTACGCAAAGAACTTTGATCCAGAATCTCATGAAAAGTACGTGAGTGATCTGGTGAAGGCTGGGGTTTTAGTGGTGGAAATGGAAGTTGGCGCTCTCTTTGTCATGGGAAGTGTTCTCGGTATGAAAACCGGAGCCGTTTTAACAGTTAGAGAGGAAATATCCGATGGTGGGGAATATATACAAGGTGGGAGTGAATATGAGAGCGGACTTGAAAGTTCCATCAACCTTGCTATAAGGGCAATAGAAATGATGATAGAGGATGAAAGTGAATGATTGTGTAATTTTTTGTTTACATTTTTTTCATTTTATCGTAATTGACAGAGAACTTTTGAATGGTATCATTATCCCCGGCTCGCATGAATGAGAGGGTCTTCGAAAGTTTGAAAAACTCATGAAAAGCGGAAAATGGATGCACCGGAGGGGGACGAAGCAAAAGACTCCGGGTCATTGAAATGTGGATAGCAGGTCCTTCCAGATGATCTTTATCAAGTAATGGCGTGAGCCAGATTAAACTCGTAGGTTTTTATGGAGGGTTTGATCCTGGCTCAGGGTGAACGCTGGCGGCGTGCCTAACACATGCAAGTCGTGCGGGGAAACTCCCTTCGGGGAGGAGTACCAGCGGCGGACGGGTGAGTAACACGTGGGTAACCTACCCTCCGGAGAGGGATAACTGGGGGAAACCCCAGCTAATACCTCATACGCTCCATCCACACAAGTGGATGGAGGAAAGGAGCGTTTGCTCCACCGGAGGAGGGGCCCGCGGCCCATCAGCTAGTTGGTGGGGTAACGGCCCACCAAGGCTACGACGGGTAGCCGGCGTGAGAGCGTGGCCGGCCACAGGGGCACTGAGACACGGGCCCCACTCCTACGGGAGGCAGCAGTGGGGGATTTTGGACAATGGGGGAAACCCTGATCCAGCGACGCCGCGTGCGGGATGAAGCCCTTCGGGGTGTAAACCGCTGTGGTGGGGGGCGAATAAGGCAGGGAGGAAATGCCCTGCCGATGACGGTACCCCACTAGAAAGCCCCGGCTAACTACGTGCCAGCAGCCGCGGTAATACGTAGGGGGCGAGCGTTACCCGGAATCACTGGGCGTAAAGGGGGCGTAGGCGGCCTGGTGTGTCCGGTGTGAAATCTCACGGCTCAACCGTGAGACTGCGCTGGAAACTATCAGGCTTGAGGGCGCTAGAGGGAGACGGAACTGCTGGTGTAGGGGTGAAATCCGTAGATATCAGCAGGAACG
>JALWTT010000012.1 GCA_027077795.1 Thermotogaceae bacterium
CCTTTGGGCCTTGGCAGGTGAAAGGAGGATTCTCATACCTAGAGATGATCCCAATCATGCTTGGATAAAGGCATTGGAGCAAGCCGTGAAAAATTGGTAAAACTCAGGTGAAGGGGGGATGTGCGGTGAAGAAATTTTTGGTGATTTTACTCGTGGCGGTTCTGGTTATCGGAGCTATGGGTATGTCGAAGAAAGGAAACACGATAATACTCAAGGCGGCGGATGACCATCACAAAGGCTATTCCACAGTCGAGGGTCTCTATTTGATGGCAAAACTCGTTAACCTTTGGACAGACGGTAGGATACAGATTCAGGTTTATCCAGGTGCCGTTTTGGGATCTGAGAAGGAGACTATAGAACAGACGCAGATGGGAATAATAGACATAAACAGGGTATCCGTAGCGCCTATGACGAGCCTTTACCCAAAGCTCTCGGTTTTCGCTCTTCCATACATATTCAAGAGTAGAGAGCACATGTGGAAGGTACTTGAGAGCAACATCGGGCAGAACATGCTCCTTGAGCTCAAAAAAGTGGGTCTTATTGGACTTGCATACATGGATTCTGGAGCTAGGAGTTTTTACACCGTCAAAAAACCAATACTTAGTCCAGCTGATTTGAAGGGACTTAAGATAAGAACACAGAAGAGTCCTGTTATGATGGATATGGTAAAGGCTATGGGAGGAAGGCCAGTTCCGATGGCGTTTGAAGAGGTTTACAGTGCCCTCCAGACCGGAGTCATAGATGGTGCTGAGAATAACCCACCGAGCTACTACGAGACAAGACACTACGAAGTTGCAAAATACTACTCCTTAGATGAACATGCGATGGTTCCTGAGATACTCGTTATGAGTCTGAAAACCTGGAATGCCCTCTCATCACAGGACAGACAGATAATAAAAATGGCTGCGATAGCCGCCCAGGAACTCCAAAGAAAGCTCTGGTTGAAAGACGAACAGACGGCTCTTGAAAAAGTCAAGGAAGCTGGTTGTAAGATATATCATCCAGATAAGGAAGCGTTTATAAAAGCAGTTCAACCAGTCTACAAGAAATATGCTTCTAAGTACATGGACCTTGTTAAAGAGATACAGGAGATGGGCGAGTAAGCATGTTCGATAAAACTGACAAAGTAATCATCGCATTTCTTGGAGCGCTTATAGTGTTCCTAGTTGTTCTCACCTCCGTCCAGGTTGTTATGAGATATGTCTTTGACTCTCCGCTGACCTGGGCGGGGGAGTTTATAGGAATCGTGATGATTTATTTCGGATTGATAGGAGGTTCATGGGGAATAAAACGGGGAATTCATATAGCACTTGAAGTTTTTGTTCAGCGGTATTTTAAGAGCCTCAAGCTCTTTGCAGATGTTTTGGAAATAGCGTCCTACTGTGCCATTGGAGTGTTCGAGTTGATTTATGGAATTAACATAGTGCAGCTGTCGAGATACGAAATCCTCCCGGCCACGGGAATAAAAGCTTCTTACGTTTACATGGCTATTCCAGTGGCTGGAGCTATAATGTTTTTCTTTTCAACCGAGAAGATCATAAAACTTTCCAAGAGGTGATCTGATGGCCATACCGGTTTTAGTCCTTATAGGATCTTTTCTCGGTCTTCTCATCTTAAGAGTGCCTATATCTGTGTCTCTAGCGCTCTCTTCATTCCTAACGGCTTTTTCCGTTGGCGTTTCCCCTATGGTTGTTGTTCAGAAAATGTGTGATGTTCTGGATAATTTTTCGCTGATGGCAATACCATTTTTTATACTTGCAGGTCAGATAATGGCAGATTCCGGGATAGCCGAAAGGCTCGTCGATTTCTCAAATGTTCTCGTTGGAAAACTCAGGGGAGGTTTAGCGATAGTCAACATAGTTGCGAGCATGCTTTTTGGTGGTATGTCAGGTTCCTCCGTTGCAGACACAGCTTCCATAGGGTCAGTACTCATACCTGAGATGGTCAAAAAGGGATACGATAGAGACTACTCTGTGGCTGTCACAGTCACTTCTTCCACTCAGGGTTTGATAATCCCTCCGAGCCACAACGCGATAATCTACGCTTACGCAGCTGGTGGCCTTTCCATAGCCAAGCTCTTTTTGGCAGGAGCCATACCGGGAGTTCTAATAGGATTGGGACTTATGATTCCAGCGTACTACATAGCGGTGAAGAAAAACTACCCAGCCGGTGAAAAACCAACCTGGAAAAAGGCTTTAAAGGCCACAAAGGATTCGCTCCTTGGGCTTTTGACGATAGTGATAATAATAGGTGGGGTTCTAAGTGGGGTTTTTACAGCCACTGAGTCCTCTGCAATAGCGGTCGTTTATGCTTTCATAGTGGCTTATTTTTTTTACCGGAGTGTGAATATTAAGGAACTTTGGAAAATTGTTTTGCGGTCGGTCAAGACTATAGCAGCTGTTATGTTCTTGATAGCCTCTGCTTCGGCTTTTGGATGGTTCTTGGCATATCTGAGGATCCCAAATGCAATAGCCACAGCCGTTTTGAGTATCTCGTCTAATAAATACGTAGTTCTTCTTATGATAAATGTCATTCTGCTCCTGCTTGGTATGATAATGGACATGGCACCACTCATATTGATAACCACCCCTATATTCCTTCCCATAGCTGAAAAGGTTGGAGTTGACCCGATTCATTTTGGAATAATAATGCTCATAAACTTGGGAATAGGACTTTGTACACCACCTGTGGGGAACACACTCTTCGTCGGCTGTATAGTAGGAGAGATGAAGATGGAAGATGTTGTAAAAGCACTGTGGCCATTCTATATAGCTATGGTGGCAGTTTTGATGCTGGTAACATACGCACCTACAATAGCCATGTGGCTTCCATCCCTCTTTGGAAGTAATTTGTGAGATCTAACACTTATTGGGAACATTGATTCTATTTTTTTCCTTGGAGCCTGGCCCTTTTCATAAACTGGTTTCCATCCCTCTAAGGTTCGATTAAAACAGAATTCTCAGGATTTAAAGCCCTGGCGACGGAGGGAATAATGCAAAGTGACTTTTTTCCAGGTTTCATATCTTTCTCTCCAGAATTTCACGTTAGATGGTTCATAGGTTTCTATGTGAAACGAGTTCTTTACCACTTCTCTAGCTTCTTCAAGGGAGCTCATATGTTTCAGTGCCATGAGCTGAGCTAATACGTTTCCAGCTGCAGTAGCTTCAGATGGCCCGGATTTTACCACCTTGCCACTGGCGTTTGCTAGGGTTTGGAGTATGAGATCGCTTTTCGTCCCTCCACCCACGACGTGTATTACATTGTACGTTTGGTTTGTTATGTCTTCTATATCCTCTATTACGCTGGTGAGGTTATAAACAACACTCTCATAAATCATTCTTGCAATTTCTCCTACACTGCTGGGTAGTCTTTGCTTTGTCTTAACGAGGTAATCTCTAACCCTTTCACACATCTTATCGGGTTTGAGAAAGATGGGATCATCTGGGTTTATAAAAGATTCTGAACTTGACTCTCTTGCAAGGTCGACAATCTCGGAATAATCTCTCTTCCATTCTCTGTTGCACTCTTCTAATATCCACATCCCCGTCGTGTTCTTCAAGAACAGAGTTTTTCCCCCTACACCACCTTCGTTCGTGAAGTTTTTTCTGAAGCTCTCTTCGTTCACAATAGGACTTTCAAGTTCTACACCCACCAACGCCCAGGTGCCAAGGCTTATGAAGATTCCAGGAGATTCAAATGGGACGGCTACTACAGCCGCCGCTGTGTCATGAGAGGCTCCGGCAACAACTTTGGGTTTCCTATAGTCTATTACTGTCGCGGGATTTGTAATTTCGGGGAATATCTCGGTGGGAATTTCAAGGCGCTTTGCTATGCCAGTATCCCAAGTTTTCGTGGACACGTTTACAAGCTGTGTCGTAGTGGCGAGTGTGTATTCTTCCACCATCTCACCGGAGAACCAGTAGTTGAATGCATCGGCTATCATTAGAAATTTATCAGCTACCTGGAGAAGGGGATCCTGCTCCACAACCATTGAGTATAACTGATATATAGTGTTTATGGGCATGAATTGTATGCCTGTCGAATTGTAAATTTCTTGTGCTTTCAACACATCCAAGGCTTTCTCCATGATCCCTTCAGTTCTGGAATCCCGGTAGTGGTAAGGAAGAAGCAGTAATCTTCCTTTGGAATCGAACAGAGCAAAATCAACTCCCCAGGAGTCGAACGATATGGAGTCGGCGTCTGTACCTAACAAAATATCCTCTATGCTTTTGAGAAGCGATGGAATATCCCAAAATAGCCCTTCCCCGTGCCTGAAGGGAATAGCTACACTACGTGTCCTGAATCTTCCAAGTTCTTTTAATGATATTTTTCCCTTTGAAAACACCGAAATGTAGATCTTTACATTTGTTGCACCAAGATCAACTGCCAGTAGCTTCACATGAACTCCCCCAAAACTCTGTGGTATTAAGTTGTCTTGTATACGCGCAAGTCACACTTTTAAAGGATCTGTGGATGTCAAGTAACCACTCCTTTTTTCAAGATTATGTTCGCGTACAGCCTCGTTTCACCTGTCGCTACTATGAAATAGGCTTTCCTCACCCTTTCATAGAATTCAAATCTTTCGAGTGCCTTTATCCTGTAATCTTCACCTGAATTTTTGAGAATCTCTTCATAGCTTTTCCATACCTCTGGTTTCTCTTCTTTGCCGTTGTCCATGAGAAACGTGTTGTAATCGGTGTAAGTATCAAGTGGGAGGAATTTCAAGACAGCTTGAAGCATTTCGTCACTTCTCGTACCATCCGCCCTGATTACGGGGACTCCCATACTGTGAGCCGGGAAATTCGCATCAACTATCGCTAGTTCATCGCCATGCCCCATTTCCATGAGCATTTCCATGACCTTTGGTGGGATAATCTTGGGAATTCCTTTGAGCACCTCCATCCCCTCCTTTCCTCCGACAGTTCATATTCAGTGAAGTAGCGCCGCTGCATAGCTATTATATTCATCGCTGCTGAAACTCTCAATGTTCTACGCAGGAATTTTTGCATCGCCAGATCTTATATGCTCTGGTAAAGACTGCATGGCGAGGGCAATTGATTTTTTGGATTTCACCGCGGCTGTTCAGAAAAAGCGCCCCATCTCGGGGCGCTTTTTCACTTTCCTTTTCTTCTTCTATGCTCTCCTTTCATTCTTTTTCCCATTTTATCTTTCTTTGCCCTCTTCCCTTTCTCTAAAAGCTTGCTGAAGCTCTCCAGATGGTTTTTCGATCCCATCTTCAACCTTTCGTAGACGAATCTCACATCTTCGTTATCGACTCCCTTGAGCTTATTTTCTATGTCTTCTATGTCCAGCTTCTCTATCTCTAATCCTACATTCAGGGCACTTTCTAAGGATCTCGAGCCTCTTTCAACAAGTTCGCCGTAAAGCTTTTGAAACTTTTCTGTTTTGAACTCCCCTTCTTTGAGATCTTCCACTGGATTCTCAAGACCGTATTTCTCCACCAGAGCCTTCAATGCGTCTACATGAGTTTGCTCGCTGTTTGATATCCTTTCAAATGCTGGAATTTTCCAAATTTCGTAAAGATGCGCGTAAACGTCTCTAGCTAGCTTCTCCTCCTCAATCATTTCAACTATACCAGCTACCTCCTCTTCTGAGAGATCTTCTTTTGGCATGGACATCACGATATTGGCTATCGACTTGGGGCGATTTGCCTTACCATTTGGGCCCCCAAGCGCAAGCGTCAAGGACAGCGCAAAAGCTAGTATCACCAAAACCTGCCACTTTCTCATATCCACTCACCTCCTAAAGAGTTTCTACAGTGCAGAAGTTACTCTCAAATTCTTAGGAAATCCTTTGAATATCCTTAGAAGAGCCTTAGAGAAAAAATTTCATCGCTGGTTTAAAATACTCAAGAACGGAGGTAGAGGATGGAAGACAGATGGATAAGGATTAAGGGTGCTCGTGTCCACAATTTGAAAAATATAGATGTTGATATACCGAAAGGGAAAATAGTAGTCATAACGGGACTTTCTGGATCTGGGAAGTCCTCCTTGGCGGTTGATACCATACATGCAGAAGGTCAGAGGAGGTATCTTGAATCCCTCTCCACTTATGCCAGACAGTTTCTTGGGGAACTCAAGAAGCCCGAAGTCGAGTCGATAGAAGGGCTTTCACCAGCCATAGCAATAACTCAGAGAAGCGTCTCTCACAACCCAAGGTCTACGGTTGGAACCGTCACGGAGATATACGACTACCTTAGGATTCTCTATTCGAAGATAGGAATTCCGCATTGCCCAATATGTGGAAGGCCTCTCAGCAAGATGAGTGTGGACGAGATAGTGAGCGATATACTGAGCAGTTTTCACGGAAAGAAGGTTTTGGTGCTCTCTCCTCTTTTCAACGAGAAGAAGGGAACTTTTAGGAAGGAGCTTGAGGAGATAGAGAGGAAAGGTTTTGTCAGGGTTGATATAGACGGGAAGATCAGAAGGATAGAGGAAGTTGGAGAGCTTGACAAGAATAAAAGACACACCTTAAAAATAGTTGTCGATAGGTTGAACATCCGCGATGAGATAAAAAGTAGGCTGTTCGACAGCGTTGAGATAGCTTTGAAAGAGAGTGGAGGCTTTCTCGAGATAAGAGCTATGAATTCATCTGATGGAAAGTTCTACAGCGAGAGGCTTTCTTGCCCGGTTCACAGGATAGGTTTTCCAGAGATCAATCCGAAGCTGTTCTCTTTCAACAGTCCTTATGGGGCGTGTGAACATTGTCATGGACTTGGCTTCACGACTGAGGTAGATCCCGAGAGTGTCGTTGACGAGAATCTGTCTATAGAAGATGGAGCGATCGTACCGTACCGCTGGGATGGAAGGCTGAAATGGAGGGTGATAAAGGCCGTTCACAGGAAATTCGGAGTGTATCCAAAAGGGCCTTTCAAAGATCTTCCAGGGGAAATTAGGGATTTCGTCCTGTTCGGCGATGAGAGTTACGAAGGTGTGGTTAGAAAGGTAAAGAGGTGGTATCAAGAGACTGGATCCGAGGATATGAAAAGCTGGATCGAAGGAAAGTTCATAGTGAGGAGAACGTGCCCGGTCTGTGGTGGGAAAAGACTCAGAAAAGAAGCGCTTTCCGTGAGAATACTCGGAAGGAACATAATCGAGTTCACCGAGATGAGTATAGAGAAGGAGCTGGAGTTCATAAAAAATCTCAAAGAAAAGTTAAGTGACAAGGAGAGGAAAATCGTAGGAGAAGTGGTAGAAGAGATAGAGAAGAGGCTGTCTTTCTTGGTGGATGTCGGGCTCTCCTATATAACGCTTGACAGAAGCGTGGAGACTTTATCTGGAGGTGAATCTCAAAGGATAAGGCTCGCAACCCAAATAGGCTCAGGTCTTACCGGTGTCGTGTACGTTTTGGACGAGCCAACAGTAGGACTGCATCCTAGGGATACCCACAGGCTGATGAATACCCTCAAGAGGCTGAGAAATTTGGGGAACACGGTGATAGTTGTGGAGCACGACGAGGACGTGATAATGGGGTCAGATTGGATCGTTGATCTTGGTCCAGGCGCGGGTGAGAACGGAGGTTATGTGGTTTATCAAGGAAGTGTGAAAGATCTCTTGAGAAAAGCTCCTGAAGATTCTTTGACTGCAGCATATCTGACGGGAAAAGTTGAAAGGAGGATTAGGGATAGGAGGAGATCAGATTTTGGGAGTTTGAAAATTGTCGGGGCTAGACACAACAACCTGAAGAGTATAACTGTGGAGATTCCACTTGGGAAATTCGTCGTTGTGACAGGAGTATCAGGTTCCGGGAAGTCTTCACTTGTAATGGATACTCTGTACCCAGCTCTTAGGAACATAATAGATGGAGCGAGGATGAGAACCGGTGAATTCGAAAAAATCGAAGGTGTTGAAAAGATCTCAAGGGTGATAGCAATAGATCAATCTCCCATCGGAAGGACACCGAGAAGCACTCCAGCGACTTACACCAAGGTTTTTGACGAAATAAGGAGTCTGTTTGCCATGCTTCCCGAATCGAGAGCCAGGGGGTATACGAAAAGCAGGTTCTCGTTTAACCTCAAAGGTGGAAGGTGCGAGGCTTGTCAGGGTCAGGGATATGTGAAGATAGAGATGCTTTTCATGCCAGATGTTTATGTGGAGTGTGATGTTTGCCATGGAAAGAGGTACAACTCCGAGACACTTCAGGTTAAGTACAAAGGAAAGAGCATTGCGGATGTTCTCGATATGAGTGTTGATGAGGCTTTGGAATTTTTCAGGAATGTTCCAAAGGTGAAGAAAATCCTTCAGGTTCTGCATGATGTTGGACTTGGATACATAAAGCTTGGTCAACCTGCAACTACTCTATCTGGTGGAGAAGCTCAGAGGGTAAAACTCGCTTCTGAGCTCAGAAAGACCGGGACGAGTAGAACTCTTTACATACTCGATGAACCAACTGTGGGCCTTCACATGGACGATGTAAAGAAACTCGTAGATGTCCTTCACAGACTCGTAGATCGAGGGAACACGGTTCTGGTTATAGAGCATAATCTTGATGTGATATCGAGTGCGGATTGGGTGATAGATCTCGGGCCAGAGGGTGGAGAGACTGGTGGAGAGGTCGTCTGCACCGGAACCCCAGAGGAGATCTCGAGGTGCGAAAAATCCTACACGGGAAGGTATCTCAGTGATTATCTGAGAAAAATGGTGGGGTAAACTCGTATTCTCCTTCTATGAACGGAACGGGAAACTTGGTCATATCCCTACTCCAAGCCTTCTCGCCAGCGCTTATCGGGAGAATGAGCTCCCCGTGGATCTTCAAGCTCAAGGCTCCTTCCCATAGGCGGAACGAATATCCAGCACCAGGGCCTGTCAGATATAGCTGCTCACTCTGATATGGGATCACGACCAGCGCTCTGGCATCCCAACTGACGGAGAAATTTTCCGTGAGGAAATATGCCACCTCCACAGCCGGAGAGAACATGTAGTACCACTGACCCGATTTTTTCTCATCGGGGCCCATGATGAAGCCAAGAGATCCACCTATCTTGAAGTTTTCGACGTTGTAGTAAACTCCAAGGTACGGAAATGCCGCTCCTGATAAAGCCAGTCCTACGAAACAAGAGAAGTAGCCAGCTAGCGTGATGGAGAACAGAAGAACAACAATGAGGATCGACAAGCTTCTTTTCATACCTATCACCCCTGAGATATATTACCATTTTGGGAAGAGTTTCTCAAAATCATGTTTCCATATTTCAGAAGTTCGCCCCCAGATCTCTCGACGATATCCTTGGTTTTAAAAGGTCCAAATGGTGAATCTACCTCGAGAAACTCGTCATTTCTGTTGACAATTCGGAAATCCTCGATATTTCCCCTTATGAAGACCCCACCTTCTATCCTCTCTAGCACTACGAGTGCGACCGCAACAAGGTCGTGTGAAAGTGACAAATGAGCAAAGTTGAACACTATGGGAAAGTCCTTGTAGACTCCCATCTGAGGTTTGCCGTTATCTCCAGTGGTGAATTCGATATCTTTGAAGGAGTTCCCATCTATTCCGGTTCCCATCGCCTTGAAGAACGCCTCTTTCAGTGCAAACCTTCCAGCTAGATATTCTTTCTTATTCTTTCTCGATTCAAATTCTTTGAGCTCCCAATCAGTCAGGATCTTTTTCGATAGTTTTAAATCCACTCTATCTATTCTGAGGACATCCACACCGACTCCGACTATCAAACCGATCAACCCCTGTCAAGTAGAGCGTAGATGAAGAACCTGAAAAGTCTGAAAAGCACCTTCCACCTTTTTGGGTCCTGAAAAATCCTGTAGAGCCATTCAAGTCCAGCTTTGACCATCCATTTTGGTGCCCTCTTCTTGAAGCCCGCCATTACGTCGAAGGTTCCTCCAACGCCTATGAAAAGGCCTTTTCTAAATTTCTCCATGTTTTCATAGATCCAGAGCTCTTGTTTTGGAACCCCCATGGCTACGAGAATGATGTCCGGCTTTTTTTCTGAAATTTCCTCAACGGGTCCTTTCCCATCGAAATATCCATGGTGATAACCGCACACATTAACCCCTCTTTGTTTTAAATCTTTGGCGAGCTTTGAAACGACCCTTTCCCTGGCCCCAAGGAGATAGAATTTCCATTTCTTCTTCGAACCCTCACTCACCAAATCTCTTGCAAGTTCGACTCCAGGATATTTGCTTATGCGCTTTCCCTTCAGTTTGCTGACAAGGACTATACCGCTCCCATCTGGGACAACTAGATCTGCGCTTTCCACAGCTTTTCTGTACTTGGGATTCTCTTTTACCTTCAGCATGATGACTGCATTCGCCGTTACAACAAAAACCCTTTGGGAAGAGTCTATCCTTTTGACGATATCTTTGAAGATCTCCTCCCTTGACCTTCCGTCTATCTCGATACCGAAGAGCTTCATACATTCAACACGGGTTTTATATCTATCTTCCATCCAGTGAGTTTCGCAGCCAACCTGACGTTCTGACCATCTTTCCCTATCGCAAGGGGCATATGATTTGGCGGAACCAGGACTCTGGCGACCTTTCTTTCGGGGTCTAGGATGTCTATCTCCGTCACAGGAGCTGGTGCTAGAGCATTCGCTATTAGTTCTTTTGGATCGTCAGACCATTTCAATATGTCAACTTTTTCACCCTTGAGTTCTCTCATAACGGCGTTTATCCTCACTTTTCCCTCACCTATGCAGGCTCCAACTGGATCAACGTTTATCTCATTTGAGGAAACGGCTATTTTCGTTCTAGTCCCGGCTTCCCTGGCTATGGCTTTTATCTCAACCACACCCTCTTCTATCTCTGGAACCTCCAAGGCGAGAAGGCCTGCAACAAACTCTGGAACCCTTCTACTGACGAATATCTTTGGTCCCTTTCTTGTTTTCTCCACCTTGGTTATGTAAACCTTTATCATCTCACCGGGGTTTATCATCTCGCCAGGTATCCACTCTCTTTTGAGAAGCCTTGTCTCTATCTTCCCTATTCTTATATCTGCCCAGTCCTTCGTGACCCTTATGACTTCACTCGTTCTGACGGTTCCCTCGAAATCCGAGTACTGCTCATAAAGCTTGAGTTTCTCCAGTTCTCTTATCTGCTGAACCAGGACCTGCTTAGCAGTCTGAGCAGCTATTCTACCGAATCTCTTTGGGTTGACCTCCACTTTGATCTCCGAACCTATCTCGGCCTTTAGATCGTGTTTTTTTGCATCCTCCAATGATATCTCGTGCAGTTCATCTTCGACATTTTCTACAACCTTTAGTATGTGGTATATCCGGATGTTCCCGGTTTTCCTGTCTATCTCCACGACCGCGTTGCTCAAATCCGTTCCCTTTTGGACACCCAAATGCTTTTTGTAAGCGTTCAAAAGTGCCTTTTCTAGAATTTGAAGGACCTCTTCCTTGGATATTCCTTTTTCCTTCTCGAGTTGCTCTAGTGCTTCCAGAAGACCGAAGTTCATAAGAACACCTCCTTAAATTTCTGGCTCGAGGTTTGCCTTTTTCACCTGGTCCTTGCTTATAGTTACCTCTTTCCCCTTTTCATCGAGATGGATCTTTCCATCTGAATAGGAAACTATCCTGGCAATTATCACTCTTCCATCCATCAGAACAAACTTTGCCAGCTTTCCCTTGAACCTTTCGTAGTCCTTCTCTTCCCTTAAAGGTCGATTCAAACCTGGCGATGAAACCTCCAGTATGTACCTGTGAGTTATCAGATCTTTTTCATCAAGCCACGCTTCGAGATCCCTCGAGACAACTTCGCAGTCTCTGATGGATACGTATCCCACTGGATTGTCTATGGTCAAGCGGAGTACCCATCCCCTTCCTTCCCTTCTGAACGTCAGGTCGAAAACCTCAAGCCCGTATCTTTGAACGATCTTCTCAGCTTTTTCCCTTATCAAATCTAGATCGACTTCCATCATACCAGTCACCCCGCATGTAAAGAAAATCCGGGACTCATGTCCCGGTCTCTCTGGCGGAGGGAGTGGGATTTGAACCCACGGGTGGCTTGTGGCCACCATGCGCTCTCCAGGCGCACGCCTTAGGCCGCTCGGCCATCCCCCCTCTCATATCGCCAAGGGATTCTATCACATACAGTGGACTTTTTTCAATATGTCCTGGCCTTGTTGGAGTCTATGAGGGCGAGGAAGTCTTCGTTACTCTGAGTTTCTCTGAGTTTCTTCAGTATAAGGGTCAACCCTTCCTCTTCGCTCATTGTGGCCAGCATTCTGCGGAGTATCCAGATCTTCTTGAGGGTTTCATCATTGAGAAGGAGTTCCTCTCTCCTCGTTCCAGAGAGCATGATGTTTATAGCCGGAAAGATCCTCTTGTTGGAAAGCTGCCTGGAAAGGACGAGTTCCATGTTTCCTGTTCCCTTGAACTCCTCGAATATTACCTCGTCCATCTTTGAGCCAGTTTCAACGAGTGCGGTAGCTATTATCGTTAGAGATCCCCCTTCCCTTATGTTTCTAGCAGCTCCGAAGAACTTTTTCGGTTTCACCAAAGCCGCCGGATCAACTCCACCCGAAAGGAGTTTCCCAGAGGGTTCTATGGAGATGTTATAAACTCTGGCAAGCCTCGTTAGAGAATCGAGAAGAATTATCACGTCTTTCCCGAATTCCACTTGCCTTTTTGCCATCTCAAGTGTGAGCTCTGCAACCTTCGTTTGATGTCGAGGCTCCATATCAAATGGAGCTGCTATGACCATGGCATCTGTGGACTCCTTTATGTCGGTAACCTCTTCTGGCCTCTCATCTATGAGCAGTATTATTCGGAAGGTCTCCGGATGATTCGTGGCGACACCGTTGGCAATCTCCTTGAGTATGGTGGTCTTACCAGCTTTTGGCGGTGAAACTATCATACCACGTTGTCCTTTCCCGATTGGTGCGAAGATGTCTATTATCCTAGTTGAGAGGACAAGACGTTCTGTTTCAAGAATGAACTTCTCCCTCGGATAATCAGGCGTGAGGTTCTCAAAGTTTATCCTCTCACCGCTTTTCTCTGGTGAATAGCCGTTCACAGCTGTTATCTTTATCATTGCGAAATACTTCTCACCGTTTTTTGGAGGTCTGATTACTCCCTTGACTATATCCCCGGTATTCAGGTTGAACTTCCTTATCTGAGATGGTGACACGTAGATGTCATCTGAGGATGGAAGAAGGTTGTCTTTCATGGAGCGGAGGAATCCGAAACCACCATTTTCGTTTACATCCAAGACTCCCTCGCCTGTGAAGTATCCCTTTTCCTCCTGTTGCCTCTTCAATATCTCATTTATGAGCTCTCTCTTCCTATAACTCGTATATCTGGGTATTCCGTACTTTTTTGCCAACTTATAGAGTTCTTTCACCGTCATGTTTTCGAGCTCTGTCATGTCAAATGCTTCGAGTATGTCATCTGACAATCACTTCACCTCCCCATCGTCTCTTTGTATCTCTCCCAATCTTTTGTGAACCTCTCTATACCTATATCCGTCAGAGGGTGCTTGAAGAGCTTCTCCAGGACGGAGAATGGCATGGTTACTATGTCAACCCCCATGAGGGCGGCCTCCAGGACATGCATGGGATGCCTTATAGAGGCGGCTATTATTTCGGCTTCAAAGGAGTAGTTCCCGAATATCACCACGATTTCCTCCAGCATCTTCAGGCCATCTGATGAAACATCATCTACCCTTCCTATGAATGGACTAACATAGGTAGCTCCGGCTTTAGCTGCCAAAACGGCTTGCATCGGCGAAAAAACAAGCGTTGCGTTTGTCCTTATCCCTTCGGAGCTCAATACCTTTATAGCTCTTATACCATCTGGTGTCAACGGGATTTTTATGACAACGTGTTCATCTAGTTTAGCCAGTTCCCTGGCTTCTTTGACCATTCCTCTCCAATCCAAAGCTGTTACCTCCGCTGAGACAGGTCCTTTAACAAGGTCGCAGATTTCTTTTATTCTCTCTTTAAATGGAACTTTCTCTCTAGCGATGAGCGTGGGATTCGTGGTGACACCGTCAACTATGCCCCATTCTACACCTTTTCTGATTTCCTCTAAGTTAGCCGTGTCTAGAAATATTTTCATGGAATCACCTCCGGAAGATCTTTGTTTGGAAGGGGCTAGGAAGGCCTCCCATGTGTATATTACTACCTGAAACGGAGAAATATCAAGTTTCCTGAAAGACTTTCAATTGCTTTGAAAAGGCGTGAATTCTTCACCAAGATGTGATGGCTCCAGAAGTGATGGAGGTGTTGCGAATAGTCGGCTCTTACCGAAGACTCTCAGGTTTCGCTTCAAAAAAGGGTTGCAGGGCCTTTGGGTTTCGGAATACTTGCCTTTTCCCCCACTTCTTTTGCTTTCTCCTTAACTAGTTTCACGAACTCTTCTTCGCTTATCGTCTTTACTTTGATTTTTTTGGCTCTTTCCAGCTTAGACCCTGGATTTCTTCCAACTATGAGGTAATCCGTGTTTTTTGAAACACTTGACATCACTTCGCCACCTAAGGATTCTATGAACTCTTCGACTTCTTTTCTGCTCCATCTGCTCAGTTCTCCAGTTACTACGAATCTAAGACCGCTTAATACCTTGGATTTCTTCATGCTTGATCTCATGTTCACTCCAGCTTTCCTGAGTTTCTCTATGATCTCCTTGGTCTTTTCGTTCCTGAAGTATTCGAATACGGATTTTGCGACCTCCTCTCCTATTCCTTCAATCTCCATGAGATCGCTCAGTGTGGCAGAGGAAAGCTCTTCAAGGCTTTCGAATTTCTCCGCCAGGGCTTTGGCCGTTTTCTTTCCAACCAGTGGAATTCCAAGACCCGTTATCAACTTGTCCAAAGGCATTTTCTTCGATGCCTCTATTTCCTTCAGAATCTTTGCTATTATCCTTTGGCCTATTCCAGATCCAAGCTGGGCCAAATCGAAAGGAGTGAGGTAATATGTATCCGCTATGTCCCTGACCATGCCAGAATCAACCAATCTTTCTATTAACTTCTCTCCAAGGCCATCTATGTTCATTGCATCTCGCGATACGAACGTCATCATCGCTCTCTTGAGTTTTGCTGGACAATGTGGGTTGAGGCATCTCACCGCCACTTCTCCTGGGTTGAGTTTCCCAACTTTTCCACCACACACAGGGCACCTTTTCGGTGGTTCTATCGGTTTTTCATCACCTTTCCTGAGATCGGTTATAACCTTGACAACTTGAGGTATTATCCCACCAGCCTTCTCAACGAAAACCCAATCCCCAATTCTTATGTCCTTTTCCTTTATGTAATCGAAGTTATGAAGTGAGGCTCTTTTGACCGTTGTACCGGCGAGCTGAACGGGCTGGAGTTCTGCAACTGGTGTTATCACGCCGGTTCTTCCGACCTGAAACACCACCCCGATTATCCTCGTTCTAACTTGTTCAGCTGGAAACTTGAACGCTATCGCCCAGCGTGGAGATTTGGCAGTTTCACCGAGGATTTTTTGATGCTCGAAGAGATTCACTTTAACCGCCACGCCATCCACCCAGTAATCGAGCTTGTGCCTCCTCTCAGTCCACACTTTCCAGTATTCTATGACTTCATACATATTTTTGCAGAGTTTGGAATGGGGGTTAACTTTAAATCCAAGTTCCTTCAAATAGCTCAGAGCTTCCCACTGGGTTTTCACTCCGTGTTTTTCCGGATCAACAAGATAGTACATGAAGGAATCTAGCCGCCTTCTTGAAACAACGGATGTATCGAGTTGCCTTATGGTCCCGGCGGTGGCGTTTCTGGGATTGGCAAAAGGTGATTCCCCGTTTTCTTCTCTTTCTTCGTTTATCCTTTTGAATTCGTCAACTGGCATGTAAATTTCCCCTCGAACCTCCACATCCACCTTCTTTCTCAATCTGAGCGGAATCGTTCTCACAAGACGAACGTTTTCGCTCACATCTTCGCCTTCTATGCCATCCCCTCTAGTTATACCCATTCGGAATTTGCCGCTCTCGTACCTCAGTGCTATGGATATTCCATCTATTTTGAGCTCAGCTACATATTCAACTTCGCTGGTTTCCAGTAATCTTTTCACCCTCTCATCGAATGCCAAGATCTCGCTCTCATCGTATGTGTTGTCAAGGCTGAGCATTGGTCTTGAATGCTTCACTTTTCTGAATCCATCGAGAACTTTTCCCCCCACGCGCTGGGAGGGAGAATCAGGTACAACAAGCTGGGGATACTTTTTCTCCAAATCGATGAGCCTTTTCATCAATTTGTCGTACTCCTCATCTGTTATCACCGGATCCGCTAGAACATAGTACCGATAGTTGTGATACTCAATCTCATCTCTGAGCTTTTCTACCTCTTCTATAACCTCTTTTGGAATGCTCATATTCTCACCTCACACCGGACTCGTTCATTCTATCCATCATGTATCTGACTATAACTTGAATGGCTTTCTCGTTGAATCCACCCCTTGGTACGATGATATCCGCCCTCTTTTTAGTCGGTTCCACATAAGCATCGTGCATCGGTTTGACGGTTGATAGATACTGCTCTATTACGGAATCAACGGATCTTCCTCTTTCTTCTATATCTCTCTTGAGCCTTCTTATGAATCTTATATCATCCTCGGTGTCGACGTATATGGCTAGGTCATAGAGCTTCACCAGCTCGTCGTAGTACAGGGCGAATATCCCTTCAACTATCACAAATGGTTTCGGAGAAAGCGAAATCGTTTGTTTTTTCCTGGTGTATGTTGCGAAATCATATGTTGGGACTTCCACTGTTTTTCCGTCGAGGAGCTCTTTCAAATGATCGACTAAAAGTTCATGCTCGATCATATCCGGATGGTCGTAATTTTGCTTTTTTCTATCTTCCAGTGAAAGGTGTGACATGTCTCTGTAATAGTTATCAAGAGGAAGTATGGAGCATCTGTTCTCTCCCACCATCTGTGCTATTCTCCTGGACACTGTCGTCTTTCCAGAGCCCGTTCCTCCTCCTACTCCTATCACGTACAAGCGCTTCACCTCGCTTCCCCAAAGTATTCTAACTCTTAACGCTTTGATGATAAAATCGCCGGGGAGGGATGGATCTGATTCTCGCTCTTGACACTTCTACTAGAAGAATCTCTTTGGCCGTTCTCAAAGGTGGAGAAACTTATACAAAATCCTACGAGGGAAAAGAGAAGCACGCTGTAAAACTTGCATCCTTGGTTGAGGAGCTTTCTAGGGATGTAAACGCAAGTTTGAGAGAGGTGGAATTCATCGGTCTTGGAATAGGGCCGGGTTCGTTGACTGGCCTCAGGGTGGGAATGGGTTTTGCGGTGGGGATCGCAGCCGTCAGCGGAGCGAAGGTGGTGCCGCTGAATTCCTTTGAAGTTATAGCTTCTTCCGCTTTCTGGAAGGGAGAAAGAGTGGTTGTTAGAAAAGCTAGGAAGGGATACGTTTACATGCAGGTCTTTCCTCTGGAGAAAAAGCCCTCTGTTCTTGAGGTGTGCAAAGCTAGGGAGATCATATCGAAACTGAGAGATCCTTTGATAATGGGTGATGGAAGGGAATTTTTCGAAGGGATGAAAGTCCCAGATACTTTTGACACTCCAATTCCTGAAGTTCTAATTGACCTAACTTTAAAAAACCTGGAGAGAGCTGTGAATTACCTGAATGTGAAGCCACTCTACGTTCAGAAATCCATAGCTGAGATGAATTTTGAGAAAAAACATGGGAATGGTTAATGTGAAGAAGGGCTCCAATTGCACGAGGATCTTCATCCCTGAGCTGAGCTTCTCAGCATCTCGACCATTTAAAGAGATTTGCCCTCTTTCTGACAAGTCCTTCTCATCCTGGTAAGCATCCTGTGTGAACTCCCTTTTAATTGTTGCTGAAATAATTTCAAACAGGAAAGTAGGAGGTTGCACGGGGCTTCCCTTGGAAGAAAAGAGTGCAGTATGAATTTTGATATTAAGCATGCTTTGTGGCATATTATTCGAGGAATGAAAGGGAGGTGTTAAAGTGGCGCTCAGAATATTGGAGTATGTCAGGCCCAAAACTCTAGAAGAAGCCTTTGAACTCCTTCAGAATGAGGGGGCAGAGATACTCGGAGGTACCACATATGCAAGGCTTTCAAGTAGAACTATTAAGCTGGCTATAGATCTTCAAGATGTAGGAATTTCCGACATATACGAGGAAGATGGATATATAGTTGTCGGTGCAATGGCAAGGCTCGCCAACATGCAGTTTCATGATTTGATAATGAACTACGCTAATGGATATCTGTACGACGCCATATCATACGTTTGGTCAGTTCAGCTGAGGAACATCGCTACTGTTGGTGGAACGGTGGTTCCAAAATGGGGATTCTCTGACTTCATAACCGCGGTCCTGGCGCTCTCAACAGAGGTGGAATTTTACAAGGCCGGAAGGATGAAACTCGAGGACTTCTTGGAAAATCCAACCCCAAGGAAGGATATAATGACAAAACTTTTGATAAAAAAGGAACCTAGAAAAGCATCGTTTAAGTTCATGAGAAACTCTGTTTACGACTTCTCTATAGTCAACGCAGCGCTCTCTGCCAAAGAAGAGGAGGGGAAACTGGTGGATTGGAGAGTCGCGGTAGGTGCAAGACCGGGTGTTGCAGCTCTTTCAAGGAAAGCCATGGAGGTTTTGAACGAGGGGTATGACGATGAGCACATTGAAAGAGCGGTGAATGCCATGAAAGAGGAGCTCAAATTCGCAGACGATTTCAGATGGAGTGGTGAGTATAGAAAGGAAGTAGCCGGCGTTTTGGTCAAAAAAGCCATCGGTGAGGTGATAGGATGAAGATAAAAGTCAAGGTCAATGGAGAGTGGAAGGAATGGGAGATCGACCCGTCGGATTACCTACTGGATGTTCTAAGGAGAGAAGGGTACCTTTCTGTTAAAAGAGCGTGTGATACGGGTACTTGTGGTGCTTGCACGGTCCTAGTAGATGGTTTTCCGGCTCTTTCATGCTCTGTTTTGGCTGCGACGATGGATGGACATGAGATAACCACCGCTGAGGGTATAGCAGATGAAATGGAAGAGTACATAAAGGCACTCGCGTCTGAAGGAGCTGAACAGTGTGGTTTTTGCTCACCCGGACTCATGGTAATGGTTTATGCTTTGAAAAAAGAGATAGAAAATGGAAAAGTTGAAAAGAACGAAGAAGCGGTGAAGAGGTACCTCATAGGAAACTTGTGTAGATGCAGTGGATATCTCGGACAGCAAAGGGCTATATTCAAGTTCCTGGGGGTGAAATGAATGAGAGAAGTTAAAAAGAGTGTTCCAAAGAAGGATTCCTACGGTTTGATAAGAGGTAAGCCTGTTTATACAGATGATATAGCTCCAAGAGATTCACTGATAGTGAAAGTTCTCAGAAGTCCCCATGCGTTTGCAAGGATAAAAAGCATAGATACTTCTGAAGCCCTTACGATGAGTGGAGTTGAACTTGTTCTTACATACAAGGACGTTCCCAGGAAACCCATAACCAGAGCTGGGCAGGGATATCCGGAGCCGTCACCATATGACAAGTTCATACTTGACGAGTATGTCAGATATGTTGGGGATGAAGTGGCAGTCGTTGCGGCTAAGGATGAGAGAACAGCAGAAGAGGCTTTGAAAAAGATCAAAGTTGAATATGATGTTCTAGAACCAGTCCTGGACTTTGAAAAAGCTGAAGGGAACCCATCCGTCATACACCCGGAGGATGACATATTTCCACAGTTTGACATAGGATTTGATCCGAAGAGAAACATAGCTGCGAGCTACGAGATGGAGATAGGAGATGTCGATGAGATCATAAAGGAATGTGAAGAAGATCCGGATTGTGTTGTTGTGAAAGATAGATTCTACACACAAGCTCAAGCGCATGTTATGCTCGAGCCCCATGCTTCGTTTGCATACATCGATATGAGTGGAAGGCTGGTTATCGTTACCAGCACACAGACGCCTTTTCATGTGAGAAGGCAGGTTTCCATGGTTCTCGGCATACCCATAAAGGATATTCGCGTTATAAAACCGAGGATAGGTGGTGGCTTTGGCGGGAAGCAGGCGCTCCACGGTGAACTAATAGTATCCCTTGTAACATGGAAGACCAAGAAGCCTGCGAAACTCGTTTACACAAGAAGGGAGGTTTTTGAGGCTACATATACCAGGCATCCTTCCAGATTTGATGTCACGTTAGCTGCAACAAAGGATGGAAAACTCAGAGCGATCGCATATGATGTTCTGTGGGACACTGGAGCCTACGGTGAGCATGCACTCACCACTTTGATGGTTGCTGGATCGAAGACACTTCCAATGTACAACAAAGTCGATGGCGTCAGATTCAGGGGAAAAGTTGTTTACACAAACCACGTTCCAGCTGGGGCGTACAGGGGATACGGTGCTATTCAGGGTAATTTCGCCCTTGAGAGCGCCATGGATATACTCGCGGAGAAACTTGGAATGGATCCCGTTGAACTGAGGCTTAAAAACATAATAAGAGAGGGAGAAACCTCTCCCATATTCAAGATAATGGGTGAAGGAAGAGAAGGGACTGATATGATAATAAAGAGTTGCAAGCTCGAGCAGGCAATAAGGAGGGGAGCTGAGATCATAAATTGGGAGAAGAAGTTCAGAAAGAGAGAAAAGAGAGGAAGCAAGGTGAAAGGAGTTGGAATGGCGATAGCCATGCAGGGCTCTGGAATAGCCAATATAGATATGGGAAGTGCGATAATAAAGCTCAACGATGATGGATCGTTTAACCTTTTGGTTGGGGCTACTGATCTCGGTACGGGATCTGATACAATACTGGCCCAGATAGCGGCAGAAGTCCTCGGAGTTTCTACAGATGACATAATTGTTTATTCATCTGATACCGATCTCACACCATTTGATGCCGGAGCTTACGCATCCTCGACAACTTATGTCTCTGGGAACGCGGTCAGAATAGCGGCTGAGAAAATGAAAAAGCTCATAATAGAGGAAGGTGCTAGGAAACTTGGATTAGGTCCGGAAGAGGTGGAATTTGACGGAAAGGTGATAAGGGCTAAAGATGGGTCAAAAGAGGTCACGCTCAAAGAACTTGCAACGGTTCGTTACTACACCGAGGATCAGAAGCAACTCATAGCGGATGGGTCTTTTGTTGGGCCCGAGAGCCCCCCACCTTACGCTGCCACTTTTGTTGAAGTTGAGGTTGACACCGAAACGGGGAAAGTAGATGTTCTCAAGTATGTGTCTATCCTCGACATAGGTACGCCGATCAACCCAGCGCTTGCTAGAATACAGGCCGAGGGCGGAGCTGTTCAGGGTATAGGCATGGCACTTTACGAAGACGTGAAATATTCAAGCAGTGGGAAGCTGCTCACCAACAATCTGATGTACTACAAAATCCCTTCAAGATTAGACGTTCCGGATATTCATGTGGAGTTCTTGGAAAGCTATGAGCCCACGGGGCCATTTGGAGCGAAGTCTGTTGCTGAGATAGGTATAGATACACCTCCGGCTGCTATAGCAAATGCTGTTTATGACGCAATTGGTGTTAGGATAAAAAGTCTTCCGCTAACGCCGGAGAAGGTTTTCTTCGCTATGAAGAAATAAGCCCCATCCCGTGCGGGGCTTTTATACACTCTCCTTTATCCTTCGAGCGATTTTTTCGCTTCCGACAATCCTGGCGAGCTCTTTCAAGCTCGCCTTTTCCAGCTCTTCCACACTTGAAAATCTCTCCAGCAACTTTCTTCTTCTGACGGGCCCGATCCCTTCCAGACTTTGGAGGAGAGATCTCAGTGATTCTTTCATCCTTATCCTCCTGTTTCCCTCAACTGCAAATCTATGAGCTTCATCTCTCACGGTAGCTAGAACTCTAACTACAGGACTGTCAAGGGGTAACCTGTATTCACCATCGAGTTTGACCACTCTCTCTTCTGATTTTGCTAATCCCACCACAGCACACATTTTCCTCACAAGTTTGAGCCCATGAACAGCGGCTTTTACCTGCCCAATTCCACCATCAATGAACAGCAAGTCTGGGACATCGTGTTTTGAATATCTCCTTTTCACGACTTCTTTTATAGATCTGTAATCATCGGGTTTAGTTAGGTTCAGCCTGTACCTCCTGTACTCCTCTTTGGCAGGTTTGCCATTCACAAACACGACGAGCGATGCCACGGTCCCCCTCCCTTGAAGGTGTGATATGTCTATTCCTTCTATCTTTTTCACTTCTCTCAGCCCCATGAATTCTGCCAAACGCTTCAGCATATCCTTTCTGAGGCCTCGCATTTTCAGCTCTTCTTCCAGGTTATCCAATGCGATGCTGATCAGTCTTCTTTCCTCCTCATCTTTTGGGAGATGAACATGTGCGATTTCAGTCTTTACTTCGATGTTCGATATCACTCTTTCTGGTGCATCTCCTTCCAAAGCGTAGAACATTTCCATGAATTCCTTGACACTCGCGTCGTTCATCTCATAGGAGAGTTTACCTAAAAGGAAGCCCCCTCTTATTCTGAGCACCACGAACATTCCGTCATCTCCGACGATCACATCTAGATTTCTGTGATCTGGAAGTGATACTCCTTGCCTTTGGAGCATACTCTCCATCTTCATGAGTATGTCTCTGTAACGAGCTGCGTTCTCAAAATCCAGCATTTTCGCGTGATGCTCCATTTTTTCCTCTATCTTCTCCACGAAACCTTTTACGTCTCCTTTGAGAAAGCTTCGCAATTCGTTCAATATGCTTTCATACTCTTCCCTCGTCACTGCACCTTTCACACAAGGCCCAACGCATCTTCCTATGTAGTAATCCATGCAGGGCCTTTTTATACGATGGAGATTCTTTTTGCAGGTTCTAAAACCCAAAAACTGCTGTAAGATATCCAAGAGCTCTCTCGCGAACCTAACGTTTGTAAAAGGTCCGTGGTACTCGCCACTTTTCCCTTTTCTCCTGACAATTTCCACATATGGGAATTCTCCTTCGGATATCCTTATGTATGGATACACCTCCGTACTCTTCAGCAAAGTGTTGTATTTGGGTTTGTGGTGATGAACAAGGTTAGCCTCAAGAAGGAGAGCTTCTTTCTCGTTTTTCGTCACTATCCATTCCACATCGTCTGCTTCCTGGACTATGAAAACCGATTTTCCTTCCTTTGAGTTGATATGCTGTAGCAACCTTTTTTTGATGTTTTTTGATTTTCCTATGTATATTGGCGCATCCTCCTTCTTGAAAATATACACTCCAGGTTTGCTTGGAGCCTCACTTATCTTCTTCCTCATCTTTTAACCTTTCCTCCCACATATCGAAAATCCTCTTGGCTAAATCGTAGTTTTTCACATACTCTATGAATTTTTCCCCTTGAGTTTCAACCTCCCTGAATACGTGTATGTCTCCCTCCTCCTCTATCCGAGTGAGCTCTGGATCGAGAAAGACTTCCTGGCAAACCCAGTAGACTCCTCCCTCGTATGTGATCTCATCGAGCTTTTTGAAGAAGTCCTCGTTTCCCTCGTCATCAATCACACTGAACACTTCCACCTCTATCATTTCTTGCTCATGCTCATCTTCAGGGAAATTTACATGAAAGTCCAAAATCATCACCTCCGCTTCCGAGAAATTCTACCACTCTTGATATAATCCAGCTTGAGGTGATGCTTTTGAATTACAGGGAGTTATCTAAGCTCATATCACTTATAGAGAACGATCCACTCGAGGGAAGATCGAGATTGAGGAATTTGAAGAAGAAAGATTCCATGGTGATAGGAATTACTGGAAGCCCCGGTGCTGGTAAATCCACACTGGTTGATGGGTTGATGGATTGCTACAGAAGAGTCGGGAAAACAGTTGGAGTGATAGCAGTTGATCCATCGAGTCCTTTCAGTGGTGGCGCGTTTCTCGGTGACAGGATAAGGATGAAAAGACACTTCACAGATGATGGGGTTTTCATAAGAAGTATGGCGAGCCGTGGGAGCCTTGGTGGTGTGAACGATGCGGTGTTTGATGTGGTGGAAGCTTACAAAGCCTTTGGATTTGACGTAGTCCTGATAGAGACGGTGGGAGCCGGGCAAACAGAAATCGAAGTGGCATATGTATCTCAGACGGTTGTCTTGGTTTTGTCCCCAGGTAGCGGTGATGATGTTCAGATGTTGAAGGCTGGAATTATGGAGATAGCAGATGTCTTTGTTGTGAATAAATCTGATCAGCCTGGAGCTGATGCGTTGGTTCTCAGTATAAAGGCGATGCTTGAGATATCCAAGGATGAAGGTTGGATACCTCCGATAGTTCAAACTGTAGCCACAACAGGAAAAGGAATTCAGGATCTTTGCCAATCTATATATGAGCACCAAAAATATCTTGTAAGCAGTGGAAAGATGACAGATAGAGTTATAAGAAGTGAGAAAAAACACGCAGAGCATGTTCTTATGAACATGGTTAGGGAGATAATAGAAAAGTCACCCTGCATGAGGTTTGAGGAGATCTTAGATGATGTTATCAAGAATTTGTGTGAACGATCCTGATCCTTTCGCGGAAGTCTCTGCCTCCGACTCTCTGAGATTCGTTTTTGAAGAGTAGTGAGTGGACATCCGTGGCCATCGTGTCCAGCTCGAACATCCTCAGATAAAGCCCCTGATCAATTTCAAGGTTTTCTTCCAAAGCCTTTTTCAGTGCTTTTCTATAAAATGAAGCAGTGGAGATTACAGGCACTCTTGATGTCTCCTTCAAGAGCTTCAGCAACTTTCTACCGTGGTCGTTGAATCCCAAAATTCTTGCATATTGCGGCCCGAATGTGTTCACTTTGCCCATGAACTCAGATGTCATCTCGAAGAAAGCGTGAAGCATCATCCTTCTGAGCCTTGTGAATGTGAACCTTTTTGTCTTCAATCTTTCTATGAAATCAACTAAACTTTTGGATCTTCTCGCTTCCCTTTCGAATCTCACATCAAGCCCCTCAACAAATCCATGGATTCTGGAGAAGTCATCTCTCTTCATTGTTCTGAACTTCGCCATGTAAGCCATATCTAGGTCTTTCCAAAAAACTGGACCTCTACCTTCGTTCATCTCTCTTTTGATGATTTCGAAGCTTTTCTCGGGTACGGATTTTCTGATTTCATTCCATCTCTCTGACCTCAGCAAGTTTCTTATGGAAGTTGCACTCGAAAATTTTCCTCTAAATGAGGGGTCGTTGTAATCCGCTCCGATCCTCTTTATGGTATGAAATCTTATCCTTGAGCCATATCTCAATATGGATCGCACGTATTCAACCCCCAAAATGTCGTTTGACTTCTCTATATTCATTATTCTAATTGGATCCAGAATACTCGCTTCCTGAGCGTATTCCACCAAAGCCTCCTTTCTAGCGTTCGGGAAGGATAGACCTTTTTTAAGCTTCACGTGAAGAATTTCTTGATATCTCCAGGGTTGCTCGTGAAGAATCTGAGCAGTTTTCACCAGGAACTCCTCATCGGCCGATTCGGAGCCGAACACCATATCTGTGACGATCCCGAGTTTGTGTAGAATCCCCACCGATCCAAAGGCGAATCCTCCCGCATCCTGAGTCGCGTAAACAAACGGAAGCTCTACAACCACATCCACTCCATGATGAAGCGCTATCTCAGCTCGAGAAAACTTGTCTATCACAGAAGGCTCACCACGTTGCGTGAAATTACCACTCATAACAGCGACCGTGAAATCAGGTTTTACGAGGTCTTTGGCCGATTTCAAATGGTACAGATGACCGTTGTGAAACGGGTTGTACTCCACCACCAATCCAAGAACTCTCATGGGATCCCTCCTCATTTTAGGAATTTTACAAAAAACGGGAGAAGAATAGACATGAGAGAGATAAGGACTCAAGCAGAGGAACTGGGGGGGATAATTCATGAGGATTAACCATAACTTGGCTGCGCTGAATGCGTGGCGGAATATAAACAAAAGTTCCTTGGATATGAACAAAACTCTAGAAAAGTTGAGTTCGGGTCTCAGGATAAACAGAGCAGGGGATGATGCAGCTGGATTGGCGATCAGTGAGAAAATGAGAGGCCAGATCAGAGGTTTGAGGATGGCCATAAAGAACGCTCAGGATGCCATATCGATGATCCAAACAGCTGAGGGAGCTTTGAACGAGGTTCACTCGATACTTCAGAGAATGAGGGAGCTGGCCGTAGAGGCGGCTTCCGACACGAACACCGATGTTGACAGATCAAATCTTCAGAAGGAAGTCAACCAGCTTTTGGAAGAAATAGACAGGATAGCTCGGGCCACGGAATTTAACACCAAGAAACTCCTTGACGGAACTCTCGAGATATTCAGGGATAAGTATGATTCTAAGATAGTGACTGGTGGGAACTTCCAGCTTCAGACGGAGGATATAAGTGTGAATACTGTTACCGCTGGAACAAACATAGCCTCTTACTCTGTGAACCTTAAGGCAAACGACGGGGTTGGTAAGACGTACAGTGTTGTCATACTCGGGAATCCGTTTGATCTGACATTGAAATCAGTGGGGACTGATCAGGTGTTTTACAATTTGAAATATCAAGGTGTTTCTCTCGCGTCCGGCACGGCCACGGGAGATACGGCTTTGGATATAGGCGACGTTACGATAGGGCTTCATTTTTCTACGAGCATGAACACTTTGAACAGCATGAGCGTTACGGTGAAAAATGACACCTCTTTTGATTCAGCAAATGCACCAGAAGGAACATACGTCGTTGAGGTTGGACAGTTCGGAGGAAGCGTCACGAGTCCGCTGGACGTGAGGGTGGTTCAAGCTGGTGAGCACGGCGATGCAGCTGAGGTGGTGAACTTCAGCGATGGAAAGGAAGATTATTATGGAGCTTCTATAAAGTTGAACGGTTCTTCGGTGAGCTTGAGTTCTTTATACGCGATAAGGTTCAAATGGAGAACTGATGTTTACAGTATAAAAGACTTTGGGAATGCCGTTCCATTGGAGGAAGTGGTTGATAGTGGTGTTGCCCGCGTTGAGAGTGTGAACACCAGCGGTGACAAGCTGATATTCCAGATAGGAGCAAACGAGGGCCAAAACATGGTTGCTGGGATAGATAAGATGGATTCCTCCTCTCTTGGCTTGACGGAAGAATCGGTTAATCTGGCAACTCAGGATGGAGCAGAGAGAGCCATAATGGTAATAGACGGTGCTATACACAAAGTCAGTGAGATGAGAGCACAACTTGGGGCTTTCCAGAACAGGCTCGAGCACACCATATCTAACTTGGGTGTCGCAGCGGAAAACCTGACGGCTTCCGAGAGTAGGGTAAGGGACGCGGATATGGCCAAGGAGATGATGGAGTTCACCAAGGAACAAATCCTCATTCAAAGTGGGATGGCGATGTTGGCGCAGGCGAATACCTTGCCACAAAGCGTTTTACAGCTTCTCAGAGGGTGATGAAATTCCCGCCAATAGGCGGGAGATTTTTTCTAAATCCTTTCAAGGACTTGATTTTCAATGATAACAAGTGGTATATTTAGCTGTGGTGCGTGGTTTAGACGATCGTTGAAAGGGGGGTTGAAAGATGAACAAGAAGGAACTAGTCGATGTTGTTGCCAAGAAGACAGGGGCGAAGAAGAAGGATGTTAAGATGATTGTTGACGCGACGATCGAAGCTATAAAGGAAGCTATGGGAAAGGGTGAGAAGGTACAGCTTGTAGGCTTTGGGAGCTTCGAGGTGAGAGAAGCCGCCGCTAGGAAGGGTGTCAATCCGAGAACCAAGCAGCCGATCGAGATCCCAGCCAGGAAAGTGCCGAAGTTTAAACCTGGTAAGGATCTCAAAAAGAGGGTGAGTAAGTGATAGGGGGCCATGGCCCCCTATCATTTTCCAACACAGAAGCTTGAAAATATGGTATCCAGGAGATCCTCTTCGTAGTTCCTTCCAGTTACCTCATCTAAGAACTTCAAAGCGCGGTTTATATCGAGCGATGCTACATCGGTGGGGAACCCGCTTTCCAGGGATTGGATAGAGGAGTGCAAGCTCCCAGTGGCTGATCTCAGCAAATTCAACTGTCTTTCATTCGTCAGGGTGACATTTCCTCTGATCACGTGGTAATCCTCTGTGATCTCTATTAAAGCCCTCTCTAGATCTTCTAAGCCTTCCCCGGTTCTCGACGATACCTTCACGACATTTCCTTCGGCCCATGAGAGACCTATGTTGAACTCAAGGTCACATTTGTTGACTATCACCAGGTGCTTGTATTTCTTAACCTGGTCGTATATCCGCAAATCCTCTTCATTAAAGGTGTTGTCCACCACGAACATCAGAAGGTCAGATTTTTCCATCTCTTTTTTAGCCCTGTCAACTCCTAAGGATTCTACAAGATCTCTTGTTTCCCTGAGGCCCGCTGTGTCAACAACTCTGAAATATCTTCCTCTTATATTGAGCTCTCCCTCAACGACATCTCTGGTTGTCCCGGGAATCGGAGTGACTATGGCCTTGTCTTCTTTTAAAAGTCTGTTTAACAGCGTGCTCTTCCCGACGTTTGGTTTTCCAACTATGGCAACTCTTATACCCCTAACCAGTTCCACAATCTTTTCCGATTTTTCCAGCAGGTCCTCAATTTCCTCCACAATTTTCTTCAACTTTTGGCGGATATCCCGTGCTTGCAGATCTTCTTCATCCGGATAGTCTATTTCAACCTCTATTTCAGCCAGCACTTGGATTAATTCCGCTCGCACTCTCTTTAAGAATTCGAACAACTCTCCTGAAACATTCTTGATTACCACCCTTGCGGACTCTTCCGCCCTGGCTTCTATCAGATCCCTCACAGCTTCGGCCCTGGTGAGATCCATTTTTCCATTCAAAAAGGCTCTCTTTGTAAACTCCCCCGGTTCGGCAATCCTAGCCCCTTCGCCAGTGACAGCTTTCAAGACCATGTTGGTGACCACCGGACCACCATGGCAGAATATCTCGACCATGTCTTCTCCCGTGTAGCTTTTCGGGGAGCGATAGAACACAAGCTGTACTTCGTCTATTTCTCCCACTTTATCTCTTATGAACCCATGATACATCTTTCTCGGCTTTGGGTTGCTTATTTCGGTGAGTTTCTCTGCGATATTCCAGGACTCTGGCCCGCTCAATCTCACGATAGATATCGCTCCAATCCCCGGTGGTGTGGCAATGGCAGCTATGGTCTCCCTCATCTTTTCACTACCTCCGAATTGCTCGTGCTGAAGCTTCCCATCTTGCAATCGTGATATAGAATTTTTGAAAACCATTTCACATCTCCGCTGGATACCTCGCAATTTCTCATCCTCAAAAACGAACCTTTATCGACGGAGAGGAATTTTATAAGTGTTCCGTAGGAGTCTACTCTGGATAGAGTATCAACCGATAAGGTTAAAATGGTGGAATTTCTAAGGGTGACTCGAGAGAAGCTGGAGATCGACACATTAGACGCTTCCAGGGAATCCAACACTATTTCTGCGTTGTTGTTCAGGCTTATCTCATGTGCCTTCACGTTGATCAAATACACTCCTTTGCAGTCGCTACATATCAGATTTCTGATTTTCATATCCTTCAAAAACAGATATCTTGTAGCTGTGACGTTCAGATCGCCGCTGAAATTCACGTGTTCCAGATCTAGGATTTTTCCACCATTGGCCGAGAACCTCACACTAAAATCCACACCGGATAAATATATCTCCCCATTTTCCATGAGTGTGATCTTACCTTCACCGACTATTTTTGGTTTTCCCGACACGTTCTGAAGAATTCCTTTGACCATCAAATTGGAACCCAGAGGCATAACCATGCGAGAGTTCTCGCTTAAGGCTATTGTTTTTCCCTGTGGGAGCAGCACCTTCCCAATGATTGAGTATTGCTCTGAGCCCAGGAGTATGAAGTTGTCAGAGACGGACGTTATGGCTTTCCCTGGAAATGGAGTTAACCCCTGTGGAAGTGGTGGAATGACGAATGCCTCACCGTAGTTTCCTGAATTGCTAACAGGTTGCAGTACATAGCCCCTGTCAAGCTTCAAAGCGCTGACCTTCTCCTGAATGCCCAAATCTGGCATTATGAACCTTAATGTAGGGGATTTTGGGAAGGTGACCATTGACGGCGAATTGAAATTCATCTCTGGAATTTTTGGAATCTTTGGATCAAACTTGAAAGATCTGTAGGCAACTGAGGTGTTCCCGAAGGAGTCAGTTGTTCTAACTTCAAAAGAGTGCTTTTCACCCTCCAAGTAGATCGGTTCTATTTCATGGCAAGATGATGGCATGTTATCCACGAAGCAGCTGATCTTCAGTTTATCGGGAGTGTCCCAGTCGTCCCATATGTCAAGGGTGACTTTTGTCTCCAGTAGCCCAACAACACTTGGAACTTTTAGAGATATGTGGGGTGGGGAATCGTGCACCCCCTCTATCATCAGCTTTTCTCTTTCGCCTGTTTTGTCTCCAATGATGATGATGGGCTCAACTTTTCCCTTTTCCCATGGAATGACAACGGTTTTCGTTGAAGTATAGGTTTCACTGGCGACCTTTACCGTGTATGAATCATCTTTCCCGGATATTTCCAAGATTAGATTTGAACTTTTGAAGTAGTATCCCACATTGATTCCAAGGGTAAGGATTGGAACCAAGAGAAATGGCAAGAAATGCTTCATCTCTCGATGACCACCTTTTTGTAATCATTTAAGGAATATACATAATCGAGTTCTACTCTTCCTGGAGTTCCAACAGAGAGGAAGAACCTCCTAGGTTCGAACTTCCCGATTTCAAGGCTTTTTCCGTTTATCTTCAAGGTCTCAGGTTTTACCTCCAATGTGAACCAACCTCTCGTTTCGGGAACATTCATCCTCCTTAAAACCCTTCTGTTCACCCTGAACTCTAGTTTCCAACCTTTGGACCTGAACGAGTTGGTTAAAATCAGGACACTTTTCTTCATACCTTCAAAGCCTATTTCGAAGTTCCCCGAAGCCTTCATTTTCACCACTGCTATCTTTTTCAGGTGCTCTTCAAAAACCAGCTTGCATTTTCCAAAAGGCTTTCCATTCTCGGCTATGAGTTTTCCATCCTTCACGGTACTTTCCATGCATCTCCGGATTCTCGAGATTCTTTCCCACGCTTTAATCTGTGGAAGCTCGTTGATAACTCTCCACTTCCTACTCTCAAGTCTGGTGAAATCGTCGAAGACAGGAAATACCTTAGCTCCCTCGCCAGAATATCTTCTGTTGGAAGTTGTGAAAGCCACATTTCCAGGTTTGTTCACCTTCATCCAAATCTTCGCCCAGTGTTTTGAAACTCCTTCTATCCAGAATGGAACTTTTTCTCCATTCTGGAGGATGACAAGATTTGAAAAATCGCTTGACATTCTTTCAGTTTTTGGGAGAGTTATCACGTAGATTCCGGGTGATTTCACATTGGCTGTCAACATCCGTGATTGTTCTACCGGGTGAGCGGAAACGATCGAGAACAGAGTCCCCATCAGCAAGATTGCTCCCAAAATTGTGGACCCTAAAACGGCTATGAGGATCTTCCAGTCCATATCATCACCCCTTGAGAAATCTTCTCCTCTTTTTCATGTAAATCTCCCGGATTTTCTCCAGTTCCTTTATGTATTCCTCTTCCCTGTAATTCATGTACGTGAACTCCCAAGGTCTGAACTTTCCTCTGTAGTATATAAGGGTAACCTCCGCATATATACCCTTGGACAGATATACCCTGTTTCCCCAATGTTTCGTCGATGCTAGAACAAACTGGGTGTGATGTACGTATCCAGGATCTAGGTTAACTCGTCTTTTCCCCTCGACTTTATACATATCTTCGATCTCGTTGGTCGTGAGCTTAACATCGGCGAGTTGTGATGGATGAATTAACCATTCAAACGACAGCAGCCTCCCCTTTATTCCGTATCCCATCTCCAAAGAATAATAATACGTGTATTTTTCAAATTCTAGAGGTGGCGAAATGTAGTCTATGGGCCCAAAATGAGCTTCTAGGATTCCCTTCATCTCGTTCACCCAGTAGTCTATAGAGGGGGCAAATACAAACATTACCAGATTAACGAGATCCGGTGTTTTTACCTCTCCCATTTACTATCACCTCGAAGCTTTCCATTTTAACCTTGTATTTCTTCTTTCCAAACGTCTCTACAAACACTTCACCTCTGTTTCCGAAAACCCTCACATTTCTGTATACCGGATAGGTCTCGTCTTCTTTCAGTCTCACTCCTTCCACCGTTATTTCTCCGCCCGACGTGTTCTCGATCGTTGCAAGGGGCTTAGAATGGATGCTGGAAATCCCGAAGATCAGCAGGATCGCAATTATCGAAAGAATCGTCATCATAAACAGCTCCACTCTGCTGATAGGGGCCTCTTCATATTCTTCAGATTCCTCTTGGCTTTCTTCTTCATAGTTTCTCCACAGCTCGTCGAAATCCAGCTCCAGGATCCACGCAATCCTCTTCAGGTAGTTGTACATGTGTGCTCTGTCATCGAACGAAAGGTCCCCATTGAGCATTCTCTCCATGGAAGACAAATCTATATCCAAATATTTGGATATCTCGAATACGCTCAATTTCTTTTCTTCAACGGCTGCTCTCAACTTAGATGAGATCTCTCTCCATCCCATTAAAAAAGCCCCTTTTTGAGTTTTTTAGTCAGAATGTCTGCAATTCTTGTCGGCTCAGGAATCCTCTTTCCCGGAACGGTCATATGTTTTATTATCCTATAGCTCGATTCTACATCTATCAGGTGGCCAGGAGATATGTATATGGGTTTTCCACTCTTTTTTGTTCTAATAACATAGCCTATTGTGTTCCCAAATTTATCTTTCAGCGGAACGCTAGCCCCTTCCTCATTTGGAAGTTCCTCGTGCCATCCATACAGCCTGGATTTCGCAACCCCTATCGTTGGGATGCTTATGAAAAGCCCCATGTGGGAGGCTATCCCTATCCCTCGAGGATGCGCAATCCCTTGACCGTCGAAAACCACCAAATCTGGTTTTACCTGAAGTTTTTCCCAAGCTTTCAAGAAAGCTGGACCCTCTCTGAACACCAAAAGTCCTGGTATATAAGGAAACCGTATTTTCACACGTTCTGAGACATATCTTAAAACCTTCATAGATGGGTATTCCAGAAGAACTATCACCGCCAGGCCTTCTTCTCTTGAAGGAAAGGAGAGGTCCACACCTGCAACCACATTGGGGTCACCTTCATATGGCTTGAAAATTAGCCTCCTCTTGAGCGTCTTCTGTATTTTCACGGCTTCTCCAGGTGTAACATCCCATCCGTGTAGCTTCTTGTAATCCGTGGTGGTTCACCTCCTATTTGTGTAAACCCTCCTCCCCAATCCTCTGTCGTACTCGCTCCACTCTCCATCCGAATTTTTGGCCACTTCTAGCATCCTCGCCACTTTTGAATCCATGTTCTCCACAAAGTGAACGATCAGAGCTTCAGGTGTTTTCGGCACGGCTGGAGATCCCAGCTCGAGTTCTCCATGATGAGATATTATTATGTGCTCGAGCTCCAGAAGCTTCTGATGCGAGAGTTTGAACTTCCTTGCAAAGTCTCTGACCATTTCGATACCTATGACTATGTGTCCTTTCAATTCACCTTCTGTTGTCACTTCTATTCCAGAAGGCCTCACCTCGTACTCTTTTATCTTCCCTATGTCATGTAAAAGGGCGCCAGCAATCGCGATATCCCTGTCGACATCATAAAATTTCGAAACGCAATCTACGAGCTTGGCTACATTCAAGCTGTGCTCGAGAAGTCCACCCATATATGCGTGATGGTGTTTAACAGCAGCGGGAGCTCTTTGAAATTCCTCTTTCAAGTTCCTGAAGACCATTTTCAAGAATTCTTTTAGCTCTTCGTCTTTCACTGAATTCACAAGTCTCATCAGCTCTTTGAACATCTCCTCGGGATCTTCTTCCGACTTCCTGACGAACCTCTCTGGATCGAACTCACCGTTTTTGAGGATCTTCACGGAGTAGTCTTCTTTCGATATGTTTATCTGGAGTCTTCCATCGAAGAAAACAAGTCTTCCACGAACCGTTATGACGTTTCCCTCTCTTATGGCTTGATCGTTCTTCTCAGCGTTATACCAATCTATGGCCCTTACGGAGCCCGTTCTATCAGAAAGAGTCATGAGGAGGAATTTCTTTCCATCTTTTGCAGTTTGAAGCCTCTTACTGTCAACTTTCAAAACAGCCTCAATATCCTTATTCACAAGCTTTTCCATATCCTCAACCAGCGGCATGAAAGATTTTAACTTTTCTCCAAGGTTCACGCCTTCACCCCTTTCAGGATTTCTTTCAGATAATCGGCATCTTCCAACGGATATCTAAAGGATATCACATTCCCATCTTTCAGAATGAAGTCCACACGAAAAGTTTTTACTCGGATGTCGTTCACTTCTTTGGAACTGACCTTTAGCTTTCCAATTACCAAAACGCCACTTTTTGAATCGTATGTCACTTCTTTTCGCCAGATCAATGAAATCCACAGTCCCACTACTGCGAACAGGAAAAGGATGGGGAGTGTAACAAGGGGCGACAACGTGGAGAAGAAATTTCCGAATGTGAAGTATCCCGATGCGGAGTAAATGAATAGAATGGTTAATTTATACCAACACGGTATCTTAAAGTGGTAAATCACTTCAAAAAACGCGGGGTATTCCCCGCGTTCATCACACCTCCTGAGCTTTTCCTACGTACCTTTTGACCTTACCGGATCTCAAGCATTCCGTGCAAACATTCATCCTCTTCACCGTTCCATCTGGAAGAATGACTCTCACCTTTTGAATGTTCGGTTTGAACCATCTGGAAGTCCTTTTATTCGAATGGCTGACGTTGTTTCCACTTCTGGGTCCTTTCCCGCAGATTTCACATCTTTTCGCCATAGCACTCCCTCCCCGTGATCGTTTCAAGCCGGGTGGAAATATACCACAAAAGCTTTGGAAGGTAAAGTCTTTAGGAGTTCTTCCCAGTTTTCTCGATCTCCATTCTCTTCAGAGTGAGCATCAGGAATTCTATGTGATCTTTGTATCCGCCCGCTTTTCCGTGAAACCTGATAATCCCTATCAGATTCTCCAGGAATAGTTTTATTTCCCTCGCAAGCCTCAAAATCTTCTTTGGGTCTAAGTTTAAATTTAGTTTTCTCAAAAGGCTTGCTATGTAGCTTTCTGAGAGCTTCGAAATGTCTGAGAGATTCCCTAGGAGGGTTTTGAGGAAGTTAATTGCCTCTTCTTCGCTTATTCCAGCTTCCTTGGAGATGTACCCCGTCATCCAGTAGAGTTCTCTGGACAGGATATCGTGAAGTCTGTACCTCTCCGAAGGTGGTTTCCATTTCGAGATCACAGCTCCCTCGAGATCCAGCTTTTCCACATGTACGGAGAACTCCTTGGTTTCGACTTTCAGACTGAGTAGCGAGATATTGGTGGATAAAAATCTGTAGCTAGGGTTGATACTCAAACCGGATGAAAGTTTCAGTTTTCTCATAGCTATCTTGATCTTCACAGCTCTCCCCCTTAGGACTTTTTCTGAATTTGGTCGAAAAAGTCCCAAGTGAATGGGCGAGATCTTCATCGCCACCACCCCCCACTCTTTTCGGTATTCATATCGGATGATTTCAAAGGTCTTTAAGGTGGGTGGTGGATTGAGCTGTTAAGAAAAGCTCCCACAGGAGTGGGAGCTTTTCTTTAGAGATCGACTTCCCAGAGTTTGACGAGCTCGTCCCAGTGCTTTTTCCTGTAATCTTCAAGGAGCTCGGTGTAATATTCAACTTTCTTTTGTTCGTTGTACCAGAATTCCTGACTTCTCTGAGAATCGAGTTCTTTCACGGTTTTCCCTTGCTGTTCAACCCATGTGTAATACTTGAGATTGTGCCAGCGTTCCCTCTGCCATCTATCTCCCTCGACAATCCAACTGGGTTCCTGGAAGAGAAAGATCCTCTCATATCTACTCTTGGCTTCGGCGTAATCGAGTTTTCCATACTGCTCCTCCAGTTTCTTTATAACTGACCAGTACCTGTCTATGTTGTCGGTTGCCACAGTGAATATGTTTTCATCCTCACCGAGGTTGTAGAATTTGGCGATTTTTATCGCACCGATGACGTTGGCAACGCTGGAAATTCCGAATTTGTCAGCTAAGTATTCGACAGTGCTTTTGTCGATTATGGAAGATAGGTATTCCTTTCCCTTCTCATCGACGAGGACATGAAGCATTCTTTTAGAATCCATGTCGTCTACAAGGACAACCGCGTCCATGTTGTAAACGTTGTGTATCCACGTGACGTGTTTGTCTCCTATACCTTGTATGTCGTGCGCTCCGTATCCATTGAAAGCAAGTGTTGGGCACTGCAAAGGTTCCACTGCTACGACTTTTGCCTCTGGAAATTCTTGCTTGATTCTGTCACCACTGGCTATAGTCCCCGCTGATCCAACTCCGAGAACAACAGCAGAGATTCTCTTGTTCCCTATGTTGTATTTTCTAACCAGCTCTATAGCCGTGTTGCCTGTGACGTAATAGTGAAATCTGTAATTTCCAAACTCTGAAAACTGATTGAGTATCTTGATTCTCTCTGGGTCCTGAGCTTTGAGTTCTTTACTCTTCTCGTATATTTCCCTGACGTTCGCTTCCCCACCTGGGGTTTTCACATATCTAGCACCGTACCTCGTTATGGTATCAAATCTCTCCTGACTCATCTCTTCCGGAAGTATGACAATCGAGTCATAATTCATCCTAGAACTAACCCAAGCTCCACCTATTCCATAGTTTCCAGTAGATGGCCATATTAGGGTGTGCTTTGTGGGATCGACTTCTCCCGTGATGGTTTTTTCCATGAGGACAGAGTATGTTGCGCCGACTTTGTGACTTCCAGATGGAAAATCCTTTGCGTAAAGAACTATGATATTCGCTTTGACACCTGTCAATTCCTTGGGAAGAACGAAGTAGTAAGGCTCGTCGCTCTCGTTGTACCAAGTTATGTTGAACAGGTTCACCGGGTGAAGAGGATCTTTTCTCTTCATTTCGAATGCCCTTTTTCGGATCTTCGGGTGGATTTTCCAGGGATGAAGCATCTCTTCGTATGTAGGTCCAACTATGGGAACTCTCTTCATGTTTTTCCCTCCTCCTGCAGAGATTTTTCAGAGCGTATAATAACACGATGGGTATCTCTGAGTGAAATCCCTGGGAGTTTGGGGGTGTGGCTTTGGATTTGAAAAAGGTGTATTCACTTCTGGGATTCGCCGCGAAATCCAAGAAGCTCTCTTTCGGGAAGGAGAGGGTACGTGGTTACATTAGATCAGATAGAAGAAAAAAACTCGTTATACTCGCTGAAGATGCGTCAAGCCGGTTGAAAATGGATATAAAAATTCGAGCACCTGAGGGAGTGAAAATAGTAGAGATATTTTCCAAAGAAGAGCTTGGAAAATTACTGGGGAGAGATGAGATATCAGCTCTCGCGGTAGAAGATGATTCAATAATAGAGGGAATACTGAAAGTTTTAAAGGAGTGACGGGATGCCAAATCTGAAAGGTCATGTAACTGGCGCTGTCCTCATGTTCCCGGTTTATTACACGGTTTATCACTCTATAGGTCTGATAACAGGGGAGTTTTACAGGCCATCTTCTGGGGTCTTGGCTCTGGCGTATGTGATATTCGTGGTGGGAGGAGATCTCCCGGACATAGATGCACAAGCTGCACCAATAAGGTGGTTCACCCAGGCTCTGGTACCGCTCATGTTCATAGCAAGCTTATGGGATTTTCATCCCTTTGAGGATTTCCTCTTTTACCACTTGGGAAATTGGGGGTATGTTGTTTATATATTCGCTTTGGTCGTCGGGGGGTTTTTGGTAGGTTACACGCTGAGGCTCTTAAAACACCGTGGCTTTCTCCACACGATATCGTTTGCCATTCTCTACGCAGGGGTGATCTACCTTTGGCTGAGATGGGGTATGGAGTTTAAGGGGAATGATCTGATGTTCACAACACTGGCTGCTTTTTTCGGGGTCTACACTCACCTTTTACTCGATTACAAGAACCCAGCTATTATTTTAAGGATCTTTCCAAAAGGTCCTTTTTCCTGAGCTCTTCAACAGCGGAGGTTATCCTATCTCTAACGGCTTTTATCAGGTTTTCTTCTTTGTCAAATTCTTTTGGATCGACTGGAGGAAGGATTTTCAGATAGACTTTGCCTGGATCAAACAACAAGCTGTCCTTTGGAACCAGAAACATTGTCCCCCATATGGCAACTGGCAGGACTTTCACCCCTGTTTTCATGGCGAGAACTAAACTTCCCTTCTTGAATTCTCCGACGCTTCCATCCTCCGTTCTAGTTCCCTCTGGAAAGACTATGTATGTGTTTCCATTCCTCATACCTCTTAGGACTTTCTTCACCTCGGATGCTATCTGTCTAGGGTTGTTTCTATCTATGAAAACTCCTCCCATGTACTTTATGAACCACGAAATTCCAGGAACCTTCTCCAGTTCCCTCTTCGCTATGAACCCCCCTCTTTTCACATATCCCAGGATTAGAGGTATGTCCATGAGACTTTGATGATTCGCAGTCACCAGAACAGGTTCATCGGGGATGTTTTCCGTCCCATCAACCTCGACTTTCGACATCAGCCAAGAAAACGCCCTGATTCCAAACTTTCTCACTTCGTTCAGGACATATCTTTTTGAAGCTTTTTCACCTCTGAGCAGCTTAACTATCCTTCCCCACAAGAGAACGAATCCTCCGTATGCAACTAAGTACAGGGAAGCTATTACCAAGAAATACACAGTTGTGAAAGCCCGAAAGAGTTTCCTCAAGTCGATTCTTCACCCCCTGTTGATTTCGAATATCTCGTTGAACTTAAGGTGAGCTCTCTTGAAAACTCCTAGGACATCCGGATCGAAATGAGATGGCATGGTTCTTCCATCACCGCTTAGAATTATTCTCACGGCTTCTTCATGGGAAAGCGAGGGTTTGTAACTTCTCCTGGATCTGAGTGCGTCGTAAACATCTGCTATTTTCACTATCCTGGCTTCAAGAGGGATGTTCTTCCCTCTCAGCCCAAATGGATAACCCGTTCCATCCCAGTTTTCATGATGGTAAAGGGCGACATTTCTAGCCATTTTCAGCCAAGGTTGCTCTCCTAGGAACTCAGCACCGTATATTGTGTGCTTTTTCATGATCTCGAACTCCTCCGGTGTCAGCTTGCCAGGTTTCATGAGTATCTCCCTGGGGATTTTCAGCTTACCTATATCGTGAAGCTGGGAAAACATCCTTATTTTCTCCACATACGTGCTCTCCATACCGAGCTCTTTCGCGACTAATGCGGAGTATTCTCCGACTCTTTTAATATGCTGACCAGTTTCATCATCGTACACCTCACTGATCTCCGCTAGCTTTTGCGTTAGGTAGAAATAGGACTGCTCTATCTGATTCCAGAGATCCTTGTTTTCAGCCGCGGCTATGACTATGTTCAAGAATATATCTAACATTCCTATTTGCTCGTCGTTCAAACTTGTCTTGGTGTATATGTGAAACCTATGCTCACCGTTCTCCGTGTCTACTGTGACTATAAAGGGGATGCCATTTTCACGAACTCCAACGGTTTCTTTTCCTCTTTCCCCTTCGAATTCGTAGTACACCCCTACTATCTCGTTGAATATGTTGGAAACCCCTTTGAGTGCCATCTCTATAACGGATCTTCTATCGCTCACTGTCATCAAATCGTTTATGAGGGCGTCTATCTTCACCAACCTGTTTTTGGCGGATAAAACTTTCTCATGCAAAGTTTTGAGTTTCTCTTCCCTTTTTCTCACCTCTTCAAGGCTCTTCCTTATCTCTGCAAATAGGTCGTTTATCATATTCACCATATCCTGGAGCTCTTCACTTTTCACCTCAACAGATATTTCTTCAAGACTCCTTTCTATTCTTCTCCTTTTGAGCTGTTCTATTATGTGCTGAACGGGGAAGGTGAGGTTCCGGACGTATATGAATACCAGAAGCCCTATTCCAAAAACCGTGATTAGATCTATAAAAGCGGCTAAGGACAAATTTCTCTCAATCAGATCAACCGTCTTCTGGTAATTCATAACTAAGAACACTTTGTAACCTGAGAACACAGGGCTTTGAAAACGCATCAGGTAGTACTTATGACCACCCACTTCAGCGAGCTTTATATCGTATTTCCTCAGGAGGTTAGCTAGTCTTCTGAGATGCATCTCTCCGAGCGTGGTTTTCACCTGCTTGAAACTCTTCCCGGACAGCTCTGGCGGAAGCGCAACCTTTCCTTCGGGGCTTACAACTAGGATTTTCAAGTTTCCCTTTTCATCTCTGATTATTTCCTCCATGACCCTTGGATCTATATAGATATAAAGATTGTAAACCTTGTTGTTGATGATAACCTTTCTGACCACACGAAATCCTCTTCCCCTGCTTGGAACCTCACCAGAGGATATTTCTATCCTGATCACATTCTGAAACTTCCCAATGCTTTCACCATTTGCCAAGTTACTTGCCACTTTGGAAACTACGTCATCAATCAAACTTGAGAGATCGGACAGCTTTTCGTGGACACTGATCTTCTCCTTGAGCAAGGTGTTTTCCAGATAGAGCGCCGCTTTATCTATGAAAACGTTCACCTCATAAACACTCATTATCACCACTATCGGTGCGGTTATCAAAAGGGATATCAGCATCATCTTAAAAACCATGGTGTGCTTTTTCTCGGTCAAGAACTCACCTCCCGAGATTTCTGAGGGCTTCTTCAACTTTTGAAACCAGGTCGCTTCTCCCAGCTTTCTCAGCGGTGTTTTTCAGAAGGAAGAGGGCTTCTTTTCTGTAGGGGAGGTCTTTGTTTAAAAACACTTCAAGGGTGTTCAAAGCCTCGGTGTACTTCTCCATTTTTACGAGGATTTCGCCCTTCAAGATGAGTCCTTTGGAAAGCTGGTCGTTTGTTCTGTGAACCTTTAAAGCTTTTTCAACCAATTCCAGAGCCCTTCCAAAGTTTCCGTTTGCCTTCTCTTCTTCAGATAGAGAAATCTCCAGATCGAAAAACTTCGATGAGTAGTAATCCAGCTCATGCCTTGGGAGATCTCTCATTAAACTTTGAAACTTGTCGAAATTCCCCTCGATCAACGATTTATAAGCTATCTCTTTGGTTCTACACTCTTTCAAGTCCCTCTTAACAGAATCGTAGAGGAAATACGAGACCAGAAACAGGATCGCAAATATGGTCATCATGATGAGGTAGAAGTTTCTATTCATCGATTACCACCTCATCAAGTACCTCATCTATTCTATCTACGGTTAGAAATTCCAATTTGTCCAGAACTTCTTTTGGGAGTTCTAAGAGGTCTTTCTCATTTGCCTTTGGAATGATGGCTTTTCTTATGCCAGATCTCATAGCCGCCATTACCTTTTCCCGGATTCCGCCAACTGGAAGTACCCTTCCTCTCAGCGTTACCTCACCGGTCATGGCTACATCATTTCTCACCTTTTTGTTGATAACGGCCGAGACTATGGAAGTAGTCATGGTTACTCCAGCCGATGGACCATCTTTGGGAACGGCTCCCTCGGGAACGTGAAGATGTATATCGTTTCTCTCGAAAAAATCTTTGTATTGAGATCCGCATATCTTCTTTGAAAGGCTGAGAGCTATCCTGGCGGATTCTCTCATAACATCTCCAAGCTGGCCTGTGAGTACCAGTTCACCTTTTCCAGGATAAGACACGCTTTCAACGAGAATTATTACTCCCCCGTATGCCGTCCAAGCCAACCCAGTTGCAACTCCGACAATGGGTTCTTTAAGAGTTTCATCTCCTCTGAAAGAAGGAGGGCCCAAAAATTCAACCAGGTTTTTGGATTTCACTTCTATGCTCCTTGATCCCTCAGCCGCCTTTAGTGTGGCTTTCCTGACGATTTTCTCTAAAGATCTAGCTAGGTTTCTAACCCCGGCTTCTCTGGTGTACTCCTCGATGACCCTTTTAATCGCCCTTGGCGTTATGAAAACTCTGCCTTTCATTCCGTGGTCTTCCAGCAATTTTGGCAGAATGTAAGTTTTAGCTATCCTGTACTTATCACTCTCTGTGTATCCAGGTATTTCTATTATCTCCATTCTGTCTATGAGCGCTGGTGGAATGGTATGTGTGACGTTTGCCGTCACCACGAACACGACGTCGGAGAGATCAAACGGAATTTCCAGATAGTGATCCACGAATTCTCTGTTTTGTTCCGGGTCCAGGACTTCTAGAAGGGCAGCAGAAGGGTCACCTTGAAAAGAGACTCCCATCTTGTCTATCTCGTCCAGAAGAATGACGGGATTTTTCGAACCAGCTCTCCTTATGAGTTGAATTATTCTCCCTGGCATTGCCCCCACGTATGTCCTTCTATGTCCTTTTATCTCCGCTTCATCTCTGAGGCCTCCGAGTGACATTCTGACAAACCTTCTGTTCATGGCTTCAGCTAGTGATTTTCCGAGAGACGTCTTTCCAACCCCTGGAGGTCCCACTAAGCACAAGATCGGAGCTCGCAGGTTCCTGGAAACTTTCCTCACGGCGAGAAATTCCAAGATCCTCTCCTTGACCTTTTCCAAACCGTAATGGTTCTTCTCCAAGATCTTCCTGGCTTTTTCTATATCGACTTCATCTTTAGTTCTCTCGTTCCAAGGAAGTGATAGAATCCAATCCAGGTATGTTCTGACAACCGTTGCTTCCGCCGAGTACGGGGACATTTTTCTCAGACGTTCCAGTTCCCTTCTTGCTTTCTCTTTGACATATTCTGGATAATTTTCCCCATTTATTTTTCCCTCCAACTCCTTTATCTCGGTGTCCTCTTCTTCCTTCAGCTCTTCCTGTATTGCTCTGAGCTTTTCTCTCAGGAAATACTCCTTTTGACTCTTCTCTATCTTCTCCCTGACCTTTTTGTCCAGCTCTTCCTCTATCTTCACTATTTCGAGCTCTTTCATCAGATATGTGAGGATCTTTTCCAGCCTCTCGTAAGGTTTCACAGTTTCGAGGAGCTCTTGCTTGAACTTCAATTTAGCTGGAATTATAGAGGACACGAAATCGGCAAAGCGGTTGGGATCAGACATGTCTTCAAGAGCCAAGAGGGCTTCTTGTGGTAGCTTTTTGGTTAAGGAGAAGTAAGATATCGTGTGTTCTTTCACCTTTCTCATGAGAGCCTCGAGTTTCTTCGTACTCCTATAGCTGGATTTGAGAATTTCCAATCTGAATTCAAAGTAATCCTGGGATTTCACCACCTCTGCTATTCTGGCCCTTTCTATACCTTCTACCAAGACCTTGTATGTTTCATCGGGGAGTTTCACGATTTGAAGAACTTTCACCACCGTTCCTATCTCGTACAAGTCTGAGACTTCAGGATCCTCAACAGAGGGATCCCTTTGGGACACCACGAACATGAAGCCACCCTTTTCGTCCATGGCAATTTCGAGGGCTTCTAAGGACTTTTCCCTGCCCACGAAGAATGGAACCACTGTGTTTGGAAATATGATCGTGCCGCTCCTGAGCGGTACAGCTGTTAAAACGCCTGGGACCTGTGGCTTTGTCTCTTTCTTCACATACTTATCCAAGTTCCTCTTTTGTGCACCCATTTGAACATTCCCTCCTCACACTTCTAGCTGCTTCTCATAATGACATCTCTGGTTCCATCGCTGTTCACTTTTATTTCGATCCAGATGCCATCCTCCCAAAAACTCTCAAAGAGATCCGCCCATTCCACAACCAGGACACCTTCGCCCTCTTCCAAAACCTCCTCTAGGCCCACGTAAAACAGTTGTGAAGGATCCTCTATTCTGTAAAGATCAGCATGATAAAGTGTGACCTCACCGGGATAGACATTCATTAGGGTAAACGTAGGACTTTTCACCACAGATGGGTCAACTCCAAGTCCCCTTGCCATTCCCCTGACAAATGTCGTTTTTCCAGATCCCAATTCACCTTTTAAAAGAACTATATCTCCATCTTTCAAATCTTTTGCAAAATTCTCGGCGAATTTCAAAAACTCATTGAGATTCAGCGACTCCAACCTTTTGACCTCTTCACCGCCTCTCTCCACTTTTTATAATCCCCCTCGAGGTTTTCCGCCTCTTGAAACCTCTTTTCCACTTCCCTGAATCTCAAGAGTTCGCTTTTCTTGACCTCATCGATTCCCATCGCGGAGAGCATAACCGCTCCCGTGGAAGTTGTTTCCATGTTACTTGGTCTTTCTATAGCTCTGCTCGTGATGGAAGATAGTATCCGGAGTAGTATATCACTTTTTGACACTCCCCCATCTACCCTCAAAGTCTTAACTTTTTTCCTGGATTCTTCTTGCATGAGGTCCACGAGTTCTTTTATGGAAAAGGCGATCGACTCTAAAGCTGCCCTCGCTATGTTTCCACGGGAAGTTTTTCTCGTCAGCCCTATCACTAATCCTCTGGCGTACGGATCCCAGTGTGGTGCACCGAGCCCTGCGAGGGCTGGTACGATGTAAACTCCGCCGTTTTCATTCTCCGTGGCTAAATGATTCAGCTCCTGAGGTGATTCAAACATTCCAAGCGATATGAGCCAGTCTATCAGGGCGCCTGTTATGAAAACACTCCCTTCGAGTGCATACACAATCTCGTTCTTTATCTTCCACCCTACTGTGGTGAGAAGCCCGTTCTTGGAAAAGATGGGCTTTCTTCCTATGTTCATTAGCACGAAGCTTCCCGTGCCCATGGTTATCTTCACATCACCTGTGTCAAAGGCGAGCTGCCCAAAGAGTGCTCCTTGCTGATCTCCTACCATGCCGGATAGTGGTATTCCCCATCTTGTGTTTCCAACAAGATGCGCCGAGTCCACGATCTGTGGAAGGGTCCATTTCGGTATCTTGAAAAGCTCTAGCAATTCTTCATCCCAGCTCATGGTTTCTATGTTGTACAGCAAGGTTCTGGATGCATTTGTGTGGTCTGTTACATGCTTTCCAGTCATTCTCCACGCCAAGAAGGAGTCTATAGTCCCAAACCTGAGCGTTCCCATTTCCTTTGCCTTTTTCACAGGTTCAACGTTTCTCAACATCCATTCCATTTTGGTGGCACTGAAGTACGGGTCCATTACGAGCCCTGTTTTTCTCAATATCACGTCTCCATAATCCCTCCGCAACTGCTCACTTCTTTCGGCGGTTCTTCTGCACTGCCATACTATCGCGTTGTACAGAACTTTCCCGGTTTTCGAGTCCCACGCGACTACAGTTTCCCTCTGGTTGGTTATCCCTATCGCTTTGATCTTCCTTGCGCTGATGTTGGATAGGATTTCTTCAACAGTTGCCGTGACGGTTTCCCATATCTCCTCTGGATCATGTTCGACCCAACCTTCCCTGGGATATATCTGATGAAATTTTCTTCGTGATACCTTTACAACCTTGAAAGAATCGTCAAAAAGTATGGCTCTCGTACTCGTAGTTCCCTGATCCACTCCGATATACATCGTATCCCCTCCTGTTATAATTGCTCTCGGGGTGACTTTAGTGAGAAAAATCCTCTTTGCAATAGTGATTTTAACATCTTTCTTGCTTGCAGCTGATCCACTCGCAGAGATGATATGGATGAGGGGAATGGGAAGTGATTTCTTGTATTTTTACGCTGGAACCTCCGTGGGGGTTGAGTACATAAAGGCTTTGGAGATTCCCATATTTCCAAGCGATATCCCTTTGCATTTCAGCGGATGTGATGTAAATCTCCTAAAGGCTATCATAAGGGATGAATCGAATTTCAGAGTTCATGCAACATCTTTAACGGGTGCACTTGGGGTTGGGCAAATAGTACGAAGTACGGCAAAGTGGCTTGGCATCAGGAACCCGTATAATCCCGTGTCGTCAACTTTTGCGATCTGTAAGTATGTCAAATATCTCTCCGGAAAATTCAAAACGATGGAAGAGCTACTTTGGGCATATCATGATGGTGAAGGTGCGGTTCGGAAAAGGGGTCCATCCTCTGAGGCGAGAAACTACGCTAAGACCGTTTTGAATTTCTATGAAAACTACAAAAAAAGCAGAGAATGGACTTGGTTCAAGGATAGGATTCTTCTGAAGGCCAGTGCGCTTTACCTTCCGCCACTCTCCTACCAGTTGAAACTGGGAATGAGCTTTTCGATTTTTGGATCTCTGGATGTGGACGGAGGGTGTTCTTTCTCGAACCTGGGAAGCTCAGTCTTTCTCAAATCTTATTTCAGGCTCTTTCACGATCTGGCGTTGATTGTTGATGTTGAACCGGATGGAACATACTTCGGGACATCGTTCTGGAATATAGATAGAGGAATAGAGGTTCTCATCAGGCCTGGATATGGAAAGGCAAGACTACAAGTTGAAAATTTTGGGATGAACTTGAGTGGAGGAAGAATTTCAATCTTTTACAGGATGGGATTTTGATGAGATGTCTTCTCTCACTCAACGGGCTTTGCGACATCAATCTGAAGGAAATAGATCACGACATAGCTATCGGAGTGGACGGTGGAACAGCTCACCTGATCAACGCAGGAATATCACCAGACATAGTGATTGGAGATTTCGATTCGTTTAAGGAAAAACTCCAGGGAGTGGAGGAACTACGTTTTCCCGCCGACAAAGATGAAATAGATGCTGAACTAGCCCTTTTGGAATGTTTCAAGAGGGGTGGAACCGGTGCCACAGTAACGTGCTGGCGTGGCGAGAGAGCGGATATGGAATATGCACTTTACCTTCTCCTCACCAGATTTCCACCAATGTCTGTGAAGCTTGTGGCGAAGAAGCTGATCGTTTTCCACGTAAGGGGTCAGATGAACCTAGAAGCTAATCCCGGAGAAGTGTGGTCTGTTCTCCCAGTATTAGGAGACGCTGTGGTTACTTTGAAGGGGTTTAAATATGAAGCGAGAGATAGGGTTATGCCCGCTTGGAAACCTTATGGAGTTAGCAATGTGGCTTTAGAAAGGAAAGTCTTTCTAGATGTGAGGGAGGGAGGTGTTCTGGTATTCAGGTGGGTGAAAAAACCGTTGTGATAGTAGGTGCCACAGGTTCTATAGGAACCCAGACTATAGATGTTCTAAAAAGTTTGAGTGGATATAAACTGGTTGGATTTACGTACCACGAGAACTTGAAACTGGCCGAGGAGATCTCAAAAGATTTTCCAGAAGCGGAATTTCTTTCCACCAAAACCGATTTAGACAGGTTCGAAGAGATGATGGAGAAACTTCAGCCGGATATAACAGTTGCAGCGGCTCCTGGGTTTGCAGGTTTCAAACTGGCATATGTGGCTATTCCATACACCAAAAGGTTGGCTCTGGCAAACAAAGAGTCTCTCGTTTGTGGCGGAAAGGTGCTGAAAAACCAATTGAGGAAATTTGGAGTTGAACTAATTCCCGTTGATAGCGAACATAGCGCGGTTTTTCAGCTCGTTGAAAGGGGCATAGAAAAGGTGGCCATAACAGCTTCAGGTGGTGCTCTCAGGGATTGGCCAGTTGAAAGATTGAAAGAGGCAAGTCCATCGGATGTTCTCAGGCATCCAGTGTGGTCCATGGGGAAGAAGATAACCGTGGACTCCGCTACTATGGTTAACAAAGCTTTAGAAGTTCTCGAAGCGATGGAACTGTTCGAGCTTCCGATGGAGAAAATAGATGTCTACATACACAGAGAAGGAGTCATCCACGGAATGGTTTTTCTCAAGGATGGGACCGTTAAAATACATGCATCTGTTGCCGATATGAGAATACCCATAGCTTATTCTTTGACATATCCAGAGAGGTTTTATAGAAATCCCGAGTTCCCGAAGTTCTCTTCTTTAACATTCGAGAGACCCTCAGAGGAAAGATATCCTTTGTTCTTTTTAGTGAATTACATAAAGGATTCGTACGCCTTGAGAACGGCTTTCAACGCTGCAGATGAGGTGGCAGTTGCAGCCTTTCTCATGGGAAAGATATCGTACACTCAAATTTTCAAAGTGGTTGAAGCGGTTTTGAAAAGCTTGGAATCGGAAAAAGCGGAGAGTTTCGAGGATTTGAGCGCGGTGAATGAGGAGGCTAGGAGGCTAGCATGCGAGATAACGAGATATTGTTAAAAGTTGAGAAAGCCGTCAACGGCGGTTACGGATTGTCAAGGACAGAAGATGGAAAGGTGGTGCTCATTGAGGGTGCGTATCCAGGTGAAGAAGTTTTGGTCCGTGTGAAAAGGGAAAAGAAAGATTTGATCTTCGCTACAGCTCTAAGGGTTCTGAAACCTTCTCCCTTCAGAAGGGAGCCGAAATGCAAGTATTTTGGAAAATGTGGTGGATGCCAGTTCATGAATCTGAATTATGAGGAGCAGCTCAAGGTGAAAGAATCGATTGTGAGGGAAGCTTTTAGGAGATCGTTCGGAAGAGACCTGGATATAAGGGAAATCGTTCCGAGTGATGGAGAATATGGGTACAGAACGAAGATAGAGCTTACAGCAATCAGCGGGAGGAGAATAAAACTCGGAATGAGGATGAAGAATTCCCACGAGCTGGTTCCCATTGAAAGATGCGAGGTAGCTCCAAAAAGGGCCAATGAAGTTATTCAAACTTTACCGGATATCCTAACAGCTCTGAAAGTTCCCGCCTACAATTTTTCAAGAAGGGAAGGAGTTTTGAAACACGTGATAATAAGATATGCTTTTTCCACAGATCAAACCATGGTTATATTCGTCACCAAGACGGAATCGTTTAAGTGGGGAAAACTTGTATCAAAGATCCTTTTGAGAAATCTCCCTTGGATCCACTCGGTGATCCAAGTTATGAACTTCAGAGACGATGTTGTTTTGAGAGGACCTTATAAGACGCTTCATGGTGAAGGTGTTATAACCGAAACTTTCGATTGGGAGGAGTTTCAAATTCCCCCAACGGCGTTCTTTCAAAGCAATTATAACGTTGCCAGGAAACTGATGAATGCTGTTTTTGATTCTTTGAATCTGAAGGGAAACGAAGTGGTCCTTGATCTGTACTCCGGTGTTGGGCTACTCAGTTTGAGAATTTCAAGCGTGGCAAAGAGGGTAATAGGCGTTGAGAAAAGTAGAGTTGCGGTGAAAGCGGCAAAAGCCAACGCAAACATAAACGGGAGAAGGAATGTACGATTTTTAGAAGGGGATGTTTTGAAAGTGCTGAAGGGATACGATGATAAAGTAGATGTTGTTGTCCTCGATCCACCTAGATCTGGGGCTGGAAAAAAGGTAATGAAGGAGATAGTCAGATTGGGTCCAAGAAAAATTGTATACGTGTCGTGTGAACCGTCAACCCTTGTGAGGGATTTAAAGGTGTTGGAATCCACTGAATACTCGATAGAATTTGTTAAGCCATTTGACATGTTTCCGCAGACTTTTCATGTAGAGAATATGGCGGTTTTGAAGAAGGTGGATACATGAATCTAGAAACCATAGAGAGATTGATCGACAAAGCCATAGAAGAGGAGGATTATGAGAAGCTCTTAAAGCTCTTGAATGAAAGGGAGAAGATCCTGAAAAATATGGAGGTAACTCCCCAGATAGCTGAGGAGATCATGGAGAGAGACAAGAAAAGGTTGGAGATGATGGAAAAAAAGAAGGCGAGCCTGATCAAAACCATAATGAGTTCGAGGGAATACGGTAAAAGCTTAAAGTCTTATGGAAAATCCATAAGTGAACAGGGAAAGAGAAACTGGGGAAGAGGTTGATTTCAATTCTCAGAGAGAAACTGTTGACATCCAGGAACCAGTGTGATAATTTTGTGTGGAAATAGTTAGATGTCAAACTTTATTGACGAGGTGGTGTGAGTGAGGAAGGTCTTCAATTACCTAAAGCCATATTCATTCCTGATAGTTGTGACGGTTAGCCTGGTAGCCGTTCGAGCTGTGCTCAATCTCTACCTTCCGGATCTCATGTCTGATATTGTCAACAAGGGAATTGTCAGAAGGAACACGTCGTATATATGGCATGAGGGATTTTGGATGCTCTTAGCGTCACTAGCAGGCGTTTTAGCGGCTGTCGCCTCAGCCTACACCTCTGCGAAAATCAGTGCGAATTTTTCAAGGGATCTCAGGAATGCGATTTTCGAAAGAGTCCACTCCTTTTCGTTAATAGAGTTCGAGAGATTTGGAACGGCATCCTTGATAACCAGGACCACGAACGATGTAATGCAGCTGCAGCAAATGGTTGTGATGTCTCTCAGAGTAGTTGTATTTGCTCCCGCCATGGGAATAGGTGGGGCCATCATGGCTTTTTCAAAGGATGTGAAGCTATCAATGATTCTCCTTGTGAGCATTCCGGCCTTGATAGGTGGGATATATCTAGTGGTGAGACTCCTTGCTCCCGCCTTTAGAAGCCTCCAGAGGAAGATTGATAGGCTCAACATGGTTGTGAGAGAAACCATAACGGGGGTTAGGGTTATAAGAGCGTTCAACCGTGATGAAGACTGGAAAAAGAGATTTGAAGATGTTAACACAGATCTGATGGAAACATCTCTGAAGGTTTTCAGGGCAGTTGCGGTGATCTTTCCACTACTTCTGCTGATAATGAATTTGACAACCGTGGCGGTTATATGGTTCGGTGCGAAGAGAGTGGATGCAGGCGCAATCCAAGTTGGAGACATGATGGCGGTTATGCAGTATGTTTTGCTTATCTTGATGTCGTTCATAATGGTGTCAATCATCTTCGTGTTTTTGCCTAGAGCTCGAGTATCAGCCGAGAGAGTTGCGGAAATTCTGTCCACGGAGCCTTCCATCCGAGAACCGGGAAAACCCGTTAAAAGGTCGGTTAAAAAGGGAACAGTTGAGTTCAAAAATGTGACGTTTCGATTTCCAGGTGCGCCAAACCCAGTACTCAAGAACATCTCCTTCACAGCAAATCCTGGTGAGGTTACGGCGATAATCGGGAACACCGGGTCTGGAAAATCCACGATCTTGAACCTCATAATGCGCTTTTACGATCCAGAAGAGGGAGAAGTTCTGATAGACGGTGTGAACGTGAAAGACATGGACTTAGAAGATCTCAGAAGGTCCATAGGTTATGCCACTCAAAAACCGGTGATATTTGAGGATACCATCAGGGAGAATATAAGGTTTGGAAGAGACATATCAGATGAGGATGTGGAAAAAGCGGCGGATATAGCCCAGGTGAACGAATTTGCTTGGAAGCTTGAAAAGGGCCTAGATACGGTTATATCGGAAGGTGGAACTAATTTATCGGGTGGTCAGAAGCAGAGAATCTCGCTCGCCAGGGCGATAGCCGGAAAGTGCAAGATCTACATGTTCGATGATACTTTCTCCGCACTCGATTTCAAAACGGATTCGAAGATAAGGAGAAAGTTACCGGAGGTTACCAGGGGTGCAACGGTAATAATGGTCGCCCAACGAGTTGCCACGGTCATGAGCGCGGACAAGATAATAGTTATAAAGGATGGGAAGATAGAGGGTATAGGGAAACATGAGGAGCTTTACAAAAGTTGCCCAGTTTACAAAGACATAGTTCTCTCACAGCTGTCGGAAGAGGAGGTTCAACCTGCATGAACAGTCAAATGGCTGGTAAAGCTCAAAGAAGAGGGCCTTTCTTTGGGGGACATGGGAGAATACCAATTGAAAGGCCGAGGAACTTCAAGAGAACAGCGAAAGAGCTCATAGTTTACATGAAACCCCATCTTCTTTGGATAATCTTGGTGATAGCCCTAGCAGTTGTTGCGACGGTAATATCCATTCAACTTCCCAAGATCATGGGAAAAGCTGTTACCAAGGTATTTAACGGTTTTATGGCTAAGATGGCCACGAGATCTTTGGCAAAACTTTTCGGTGCAAAGGCCCCGAAGAGGAGTACGATGGATTATGAAGGTATTGCGGATATTTTGTTAAAGGTGGGGATATTGGCTCTGATATCTTCGGTTTTGAGTTATATACAGCAGTACATAATGGCTGGAGTTTCTCAGAAGGTTGTTTACAGGATGAGAAGAGACCTCAGAGAAAAGATGTCTAAGCTTCCGTTGAAGTTTTATGATTCTAGGCCGTACGGTGATGTCATGTCTAGGTTTTCAAATGACGTGGATGTGATAAGCAATGTTCTTCAGCAAGGAATGGTCCAGATAATAACGTCCGCCGTGACAATAGTTGGAATAATAGTTATGATGCTGACTATAAGCCCTTCTCTGACTTTTTTCACGCTGCTCACGTTGGTGTTAAGTACAGTTTTGATAACGTTTTTTGTCAAAAAGTCTCAGGTCTATTTTTCGAACAGGCAGAAGTTCCTGGGAGAGCTCAATTCCAGGGCTGAAGAGGCTTATGGTGGTCATATAGTGTTGAAGGCTTATTGCAAAGAAAGAGAGGAACTCGAGAAATTCAAAGAGATAAACAACAAACTCGCCATGGCGAACCTGAAATCTCAGTTCATATCAGGCATGATAAGGCCTCTGATATTCTTCGTTGGAAATCTAGGATATGTGGTTGTGAGTGTTCTGGGTGGTGTAATGGTTATAAATAGAACCATTCAAATAGGTGACATAACGGCCTTCATACAGTACGTTAGGAGATTCAACCAACCTGTAGTTCAGATAGCAAGCATAGTGAACTTGCTGCAATCCGCTCTGGCTGCAGCTGAAAGGATTTTCGATGTTCTAAAGGAAGAGGAAGAGGAACCCGATCCAGAGAATCCAATTGAACTGGACCACGTCGAAGGTCATGTGAAATTCGAGCATGTGTACTTCAGCTATGTTCCAGAGAAGCCCCTTTTTGAGGATTTGAGTTTTGAAGTGAAGCCTGGATCTGTAGCGGCTATCGTTGGGCCAACGGGTGCTGGTAAGACGACGATAGTGAATTTACTTATGAGGTTCTATGAAATCCACAGCGGGAAAATTCTCATAGACGGTATCAATACAAAGCACATGAAAAGATCAAATGTGAGAAAGCTCTTTGGGATGGTTCTTCAAGACACATGGCTGTTTCACGGCACTATAAAGGAAAACATAGCTTTTGGGAAGAATGAAGCGACTGATGAAGAGGTCGTAGAAGCTGCCAAGAGAGCTCACGCTCACCATTTCATATCTTCACTCCCAGATGGGTATGATACCGTTATAGATGAGAGCATGAGTAACCTATCTCAAGGAGAGAGACAACTCATAACGATAGCCAGAGCGTTTTTGGCTGATCCTGATATCTTGATTCTCGATGAGGCGACGAGTAATGTTGATACTCTGACAGAAGCGTATATACAGATGGCACTCAAGGACATAATGAAAGGTAGGACGAACTTTGTAATAGCGCACAGACTATCGACGATAAAGAACGCGGATGTGATATTCGTCATGAATGAAGGAAAGATAATAGAGATAGGGACACACAAAGAGCTTCTGGAGAAGGGAGGATTCTACTCCCAGCTTTACAGAAGTCAGTTTCTAGGAGCTCTCGTGGAAGATTAGCCAAGGTATATCAAATCGAAGGAGTTTATGGATAGATCCAAAACGAGCAACCTGTTGATCAGAGACCCGTCCTCATCTCCGCAGACTAATTTCACAACTTCCGATGCCTGTATGGATCCGACCAGTGTTACGATAGGTGGGAAAACCTGAGAAGGCTGAGGCTCGTCCTCCATATCCCCAAAGATATCTTTAAGTCTTTTCGTTTTGTGTGGATATATGACGGTGATCTGTCCTGTGTATCCTTTAACCCCTCCGTGAACAATTGGTATCTTCTTTTTGAAAGCTCTTTCTTCGAGAATGTATCTTGCTTTGAAACTGTTCAGACAATCGACTACTATATCCGCACTTGGCAGTGAAAAACTCTCATCTATTCTCCTGTTTATCTTTACGATGCTGACATCAGACCTCAACTTTCCGATACCGTTTTGAGTATAGAGTTGGTCTAAGTCAGGGTCACCTGCTTGCTCGCAACCCACTAGGAATAGATCCTTGAATCCTATACGGATCAGGAGTTCTGAGACGGTCAGACCTAATCTTCCCAAACCGGCTATCATAACTTTTGAACGCTTGATCTTGTTTAAACACTCTCCAACGGGCTTCTCATGACTTTGAAACAAGCTGACCCTTTCACCGAAGTTCCCATTTTTCATCTTCGAAGCGCCCCCTGAATTTAACATATCACATCTTGTGTGTAGTATAGGTTTAAGAAAATCAATCCCTATTCAGGTGTATACCTATAGAGGATATAAACAGCAAAGGTTGCTGCTACTAGTGTTGCTGTAAGCATCATACCTAGCGCAAGTTTTTCCGATGTCTGCTGAGCTTTATCTATGATCTCATCGACTTTCTTTACCGCTTTTTCTTTCACTTTTTTATACTCTTTCCTAAGCATAAGCGACATATAAATAGTCCAAGTGATACCAAAGTAAATTGCCACCGTCATGAGAATATCAACGATCATTCTACCTCCCTCCCTTTAATTCACATGATTCATAAAGAGTACTTTCGATCTGAGATTATCGAGTTCGTAGAGAAGCGCATCCAAGAGCTTCTTTTCCTCAATACATTCGCTCATCATCTCAGTTATTAGGCTTAATGCTCGATTGACAAGCATTGTTCTAAGGATCTCCCCGTTATATCTTAGGAGTCCGATCAGCTCTTCCAACAAGGCGTATTTTTCAGATTTACAACCTTTCATAATATCCCTCCTAAATAGAATCATTTTTAATAATCTGCCACTTTCCACGATTCATATCCACAAAGAGGAGGTGATAGTCTTCAAGTGTTGGCAAGATCTGCCTTGCTTCTGGAATATACCTTGTCACACGGTCAATTTCGTTTTGTTCTGTCATTCGGAATATGCCAAAGTAATGAGCTTGTTTTAATGCGGTAAGGTTCAAGTCTACAAACTGCTGAGTGACGAATACTATATCTATTCCTCCTTTCCTACCAGCTCTAACGAGCATCTCCAGCTCTTGCGGGTAGTTTGACCGGGGAAAGAAGATATGAGCCTCGTCAATAAGTACGACTATGTTCTTTTTATTCCATACTTCGTTCATAAGGCGGTTTAGGAATGTGTTAACCGAGTTTGTGTCGGTATATGTAAAGTAAAGAAGTACCCGCTCAAACTTATCTATGATCTTTCTTGGAGAGAGTTTTTTTATATTCTCGCTGTGAACCTCTATGGGGAAAATCCCCTCGATAGTGTCATGATCGGTTGAGTTATCTATAACGATAAGTTTTTTATTTTCAGATAAGCGCTGAGCAAGGCGCCTTGCAAAGTAGCTCTTTCCTGTACCGCTTTTTCCCAGCACGAGCCAGTTCACGATGTCACCTCCTGTGTTATATCCACAGGAGTTATGAATATTCCAGCGGCTATGATCCCAAGCCCCAAGATAAGCCGAATCTTCGGATTAGCCATAGCGGTTGGAAGCATTTGAGCGAGAGCGTCTTCAAAGCCTACAAGCTTTAGCATACTCGCCGTCATGGCTGCGT
>JALWTT010000013.1 GCA_027077795.1 Thermotogaceae bacterium
GGATAAACAGGGCAGGAGATGATGCGGCGGGGTTAGCGATCAGTGAGAAGATGAGGGGACAGATCAAAGGGATAAACATGGCAATGAAGAACGCGCAGGACGCTATATCACTGATTCAGACGGCGGAGGGAGCTTTGAACGAAGTCCACTCGATACTCCAGAGGATGAGGGAGCTGGCGGTTCAGGCATCGAGTGACACCAACACGGATGTAGATAGAGCGCAGATACAGAAGGAGCTGGATCAACTTCGGGAAGAGATAGACAGGATAAGCAGGACGACGGAATTCAACACGAAGAAGCTTCTGGATGGAAAACTGCAAGCTTTCAGAACTTCCGTCGATGCCAAAGTTGTCACCGGTGGAAACATAGGGCTGAGCGTTTCCGGTTCGGGGAACACGACTACTCAATCTGGAACGTACATATTCGAAGTGGGACAGTTTTCAGGTGCAGCTACGTCGGAGCTTGATGTGAGGATATACATATCGGGTGAAAACGGTTTAACCATGGCGACGACTATTGTTAACGGTACCGCAAACACCTGGGCAACGAACGGTTTAACTTTCAGCTGGACGAAACCTTCCATCAGTGATTTTGGTGGTTCCTTGCCAAGCAACGAGGTTGTCGATTCCGCGGTTGCAAGGGTGGAAGGCGTGTCCACAGGAAGTAACCAGTTAGTATTCCAGATAGGAGCAAATGAGGGCCACAACATGCTTCTCGGAATAGATAAGATGAGCTCGGCAGCTCTTGGACTCACCACTGAATCTTTGGATGTGACGAGTCAGGATAGTGCGGAGAGGGCGATCATGGTCGTCGATGGGGCGATACACAAGGTCAGTACGGTTAGGGCAACGCTGGGAGCGGCTCAAAACAGGCTTGAGCATACCATTTCAAACCTTGGAGTAGCCTCTGAGAACCTGACGGCGGCTGAGAGCAGAATAAGGGATGCAGACATGGCGAAGGAGATGATGCAGTTCACCAAGCAACAGATCCTGATGCAGTCAGCGATGACTATGCTGGCCCAAGCTAACGCCATACCGCAGAGTGTGCTTCAGCTGATGAGATAAATCTCTTTTCGGCGGTGGGGTGGCAGGACTTTTCCACGGATGGAAAATCTCACAAGGAGGTGAGAAAAGGTGAGAGTTTACCACAACATTCCAGCCCTTAACTCCTGGCGCCAGATTACACAGATCAACTACAGCATGAGTAAGACACTAGAGAGGCTCAGCTCGGGTTTGAGAATAAACAGTGCGAGTGATGATGCAGCGGGTCTAGCTATAAGTGAGAAAATGAGGGCACAGATCAACGGACTCAACATGGCGGTTAAAAATGCGCAGGACGCCATATCACTTGTTCAGACAGCGGAAGGCGCGTTAAATGAGGTACACTCGATACTCCAGAGGATGAGAGAGCTAGCGGTTCAGGCATCGAGTGATACCAACACGGATGTTGACAGAGCGCAGATACAGAAAGAGGTAAACCAGCTCAAGGAAGAGATCGACAGGATAGCCAGAACCACTGAGTTCAACACGAAGAAGCTCCTCGACGGTAGCATTCAGCCGTTCAGGAAAAGTCCAGTGGAGAATATAGTCACGGGTGGGAACATAGGTGTAAACGAAATAAAGGATACGGATGAAAATGGAACGGCGGGAACGTATGTAATAGAGGTTGGGCAGTTTGACACAGACACCACTTTGGATGTTAGGGTAACGCTTTTCACCGTTTCAGGTAGCACGAGTAATAGCGCAGATATAACCGCCAAAAGCATCTCCATAGGAAACATCACTATTGTTTGGTCCACAACGGATATAGGCGTTAACGGATCTGATACACCACAGGGAACGGTTGTAGACAGCGCTGTCGTCAGAGTTGATTCCGCTGTAACGACCAATGCAAACCCTCTCGTTTTCCAGATAGGAGCTAACGAAGGTCAAAACATGTTCTCGGGGATAGACAAGATGAACTCTGCAGCTCTTGGGCTCGCTTCTGTAGACGTCTCACTTGCTTCGACTGCACAACGTTCCATAATGATCATAGACGCAGCTATATTCAAGGTTAGTGCGACAAGGGCGACGTTGGGAGCGGTTCAGAACAGGCTTGAGCATACCATTTCAAACCTTGGAGTAGCCTCCGAAAACCTGACGGCGGCTGAGAGCAGAATAAGGGATGCAGACATGGCGAAGGAGATGATGACTTTCACAAAAGAGCAAATTCTTCTTCAATCTGCAACAACGATGTTAGCACAAGCAAATGTGATGCCTCAGAATGTTTTACTTTTGATGAGGTGACAAGATTAACGAGGGGGGAGCATCTGCTCCCCCTTTCTTTTGTATAATGCCTACAGGGGTGAAGAAGATGGAGGAGAAAAGCTGCTTGATCTCAGTAGCGATGATTGTCAGAGATGAAGAGAACAACATAAGAAGGGCTCTTGAAAGTGTTAAGGGTTGTGTAGATGAGATCGTTGTGGTAGACACAGGCTCGGCTGACAGAACTCCAGAGATAGTCAAAGAGTACACAGATAGGCTCTATTTTCACAGGTGGAGAAATGATTTCTCAGAGGCCAGAAATTATTCCTTGAAGTTTCCAAAATGTGACTGGGTTATGATACTCGACGGTGATGAAGAAGCATCTGAGGAGTTCTGCAGGAGTATTCGTAATTATCTGAAATCTCTTCAAAGCGATGTGAACGCGGTTTTTGTTCCGACGATAAGTTATCTGGATTGGGAATTCAGGAGGAGAGAGTTTGCTTCAACGGCTAGGATTTTTAGAAATGGAACAGTGTATTACAAGAACATCGTTCATAACATGCCAGTTTACAAACCAAAAGTGGTTTCCATTCCATGGCCTATATATCACTACGGTTATATCTGGACGAGAAAACTCAGAAAGAAAAAATACGAGAGGACGGGTTCTCTCATAAAGAAGCAGCTCGAAATGGCCAAAACTCCTGAGGAGAGGATATATTACCTGGTTCAGCTGTACAAAACGGAGTCAACTGGTGGGAAAAGCTTCAGAAAAAGCGAAGTAGCTCTTCAAACTTTCAGGGAAATCGTAAAGGCCAAGAGAATTCCCACAATAGGCCTTGAATTTTTGTATTACTTTTCAAGCGATCTGATGAACCTCGGATACTATGACGAAGCTGAGAGGATTCTAAAAAGAGCCATAAAAATCGATCCGGAGTACCCTGATTCCTATTTCGGCATGATGGCTCTTTACGAGAAAAGAGGATTCTGGGAGAAGATAGTGGAGTGGGGGAAGAAATTTTTCGAGGTTTTTGATAAAGTGGTGGAATCCCTCAACAGCCCCAAGTGGACTGTTAACACAATGAAGGTAACAGGTGCCGCAAGCACCGTTATAGCCAGGGCTTATATTCACCAGAAGGACCTTGAAGGTGCAAGAAGGTGGATTGAGAAGGCGGTCAAGTACTCCGAGGAAAATGGTGAGAATATAAAGCGGTTTTTGAACATCTTCATATCCGACTTTGACGTTCTAAGTTGTGAGGATATAGGAGAAGCCTCCGAGATGGTGAGATTTTTGATGAAATATTCTCAATCTGGAAATATCAATCTGAACTTCTCGAGATTTTTTGAAAAAGTTGTGGAGTGTTCTGTGAAAGTCGAAAGAGACCTTATAGAGGGTTTCGAACCGAGTGATGAATTTTCAAATGCTTTGAAAAAGCGCCTTTTAGATGGTGAAGATCATCTATTGGATATCATCCCTCATGGAAACGATTATAGGAAATTCGTGGAAAGTTATGGTGCCAACAGTCTGGTGTTTTTGTTCGATTATCTTTCCGAGTTAAGAACACCTGCGGAAAAAATGCTGAAGATCTTGAACGAGTTGCGTTCCCTTGAGGACAATAGAGTGCAGGGATTGTCCTTTGCGTTCATGGGAGATGTGTATTTGAAGATAGGGAAGTTCAAAGAAGCACTTGGCGTGTACAGGAAAGCCCTGGGGATTCTCCCAGAGATAAGCAGGTTTCTCAAACCGGTGATAGAGGATTTGAAGACGGTTATCACGAGTGACACAGATGGAGTTTTCGAAGAGATATACAGGTATTACAACAAAGGCACAGAATTCGTTTTCGATGTCACCAAGCTAATTCCTCGCAATTACCTTGAAAAGCTCCATCTGCTATCAAGTAGCGATCATGCTCTCTACGTTTCCGCCGTCACTTCCAGGGATAAGAAGAGAGCGCGAGCTATCTTGGAGAGGATCAAGCGAGCGGAGAAATTTCCGTTCTACTATTTCAGGCTGGCGAAAACCTATGAAGAAGAGGATTGGAAGATGGCTTTCAATTATCACAAAAGAGCATGCGAGGAGAACGAAAAGCTCGCCGACATAGGACACGGCTACTGCACTTACCACGGACTGTATTTATCCGAGAATCCAAAGTGGGCTTCGAAAGGTGATGAGATCATCTGGGCTGGAAACATCTCAGAAACCTTTTCTCCTCTCTTTGTGATTTCACCAGTCAGGGCCTGGAGGGAATCGAAAGACGGATTTTACTACTGCATACCGTTTCACGTCGATGAGGCGATCGATGTATACTTTGAGAATCTCAAAAAGTACAGATCGAGAGAGTTGTCTGTGAGTATAGAAAGGATTTCTGAAATGCTGATGAAGATCCCCCCGCGAGGTATAGAGGTCAAGGGTTTTGGATTTGACAGAAAGAAAATGGAGGGTTTCCTGGAAAGTTTCGGGATAAGAGTGGTAGAGAGCTCTGAGCACCTTTTCATTCCGTTTGGGCTGGAGGCTATGAAACCATCAGATTTTGAGGGTGTTCTTGATAGTTATAGCTCAGGGATAGTAATTTTCGCTAATCCTACGAGCCCTGAATCGGAAGTTTGGAGATATCCCCCTTTCAGGGTAGTAAGACCTTATGGATATCTGAGGAGACTGTTTGGGAAAAAAGGGTATGAGATCCTGGATGTTAAAAATGTGGAAGGAGATTTTTATGCCCTGCTCTTTTCAAAGTGATAGAATTTCCAACGGAGGTGATGGATAATGACTAGAGTTCATGTGAACGATTCTTTGGATGAAGAGGCAATGGAGCTCCTGAGGAGCAAAAAAGAGCTGGAAGTCACCAGCGGGCACTTCAACAGAGAAGAGCTCATAAAGGCGGTACCCAATATAGAAGTTTTGGTTGTTAGGAGTGCAACAAAGGTAACCGCAGAGGTTATAGAAGCTGGGAAGAAGCTCAAAATAATAGCGAGGGCCGGTGTGGGGCTTGACAACATAGACCTTGGGAAGGCTAAAGAGAAAGGCATAAAGGTTCTCAACACACCAGGAGCTAGCTCAGCGTCCGTAGCAGAGCTCACAATAGGCATGATGTTCGCCCTCTCAAGACATATAGCCCGTGGAACGATGGACCTGAAGAAGGGAGAATGGACCAAAAAGCAATTGGAAGGAGTCGAGCTCAATGGAAAAACTCTGGGAATAATAGGACTTGGAAGGATAGGCAGAGAAGTGGCAAAAAGAGCACTTGGTCTCGGAATGAAAGTCATAGCTTACGATCCTTTTGTGAAGGAAACAGATATGGATGTGAAATTGGTGGAGATTGACGATCTCCTTTCAAGCGCTGATTACATAACTGTTCATGTTCCACTGATGCCTGAGACAAAACATCTAATAGATGAGAAAGCCTTTGAGAAGATGAAAAAAGGCGTGTTCGTTCTGAACTGCGCAAGGGGTGGGATAGTTGATGAGAAGGCCCTTCTAAAAGCTTTGAAGGAAGGGAAAGTAGCCGGAGCGGGGATGGATGTTTTTGAAACTGAGCCCCCAACAAGTGATGTCGAAAAGGAGATTCTTTCACTCCCGAATGTCGTTGCAACTCCCCATATAGGTGCCTCAACCAAAGAGGCGCAGAAGAGAGTCGGAAAGGAGATAGTAAACAGGATATTCGAAGAGCTGAGTATATAAGGCTTGCAGCTGGCTTGACCCGGATTGTCCGAAGTGAGCTGAGGCTTATAAAGGTTCTTCGCTTACCTCATGTTATAGCTGTGACTTTTGATGCTTCTTCATAGAACGAATATACACTGATTTCACTCTTAGTTTTATCTCGCCGGCTATAACCTTTGATAAAGGTTTGTTGAATTCCAGGTGAGATTAGATGAAGGAACCGTCAGAATCTTTGGAGGTGTAAATGGTGAGATTTGACGCCGTAGTAGTAGGAGCCGGATTGGCTGGAACCACTAGTGCTAGGCTTCTAGCAGAATCTGGAAAAAAAGTGCTGTTAATTGAGAAACGCAGGCACATTGCTGGGAATTGCTACGACTACAAAAACGAATATGGAATAACCGTTCACAAATATGGACCTCATATATTTCATACGAACAATTCAAGAGTATGGAAGTTTGTAAATCGTTTCTCTAAATTCAGATACTATCAGCATAGGGTGTTAAGTTATGTAGATGGTAAATATCTTCCCTTCCCGATAAACAGGGATACCATTGCAGAACTTTTTGGCGTGGATCTGCCAACAGCTGAAGTGGAAAGTTTTCTCAGAGAAGAGGTGAGAAGATCAAAGTTCAACATTCCCCCACAAAATTTTGAAGATCAAGTCATATCACAAGTTGGAGAAAGGCTGTATGAGAAATTTTTCAAAGGGTACACCATAAAGCAATGGAACAAGGATCCCAAAGAATTATCTGCGGATATTGCAAAGCGCGTTCCCATCAGAAGCAGCAGGGATGGCAGATATTTCACTGACAAATACCAGGGAATACCAGTTCAAGGGTATACGAGAATGATGGAAAGAATATTGAATCATGAGAACATATCCGTGCTTCTGGGAGTGAACTATTTTGATATAAAAGAAGAGTTGAAATCTGATTTGACAGTATACACTGGGAAGCTCGATGAGTTCTTTGGCTATTCATTTGGAAGACTTGAGTATAGATCGCTGAGGTTTGAATTTATAACTTATGATATGGAATACTATCAGCCAGCTGCAGTGGTGAACTATCCGAATGATTATGACTGGACACGTATAACGGAATACAAATATTTTCTTGATGAAAAAGTACCTAAGACGACTGTTAGTTACGAATACCCTGTGGGAGAAGGGGAGCCGTATTATGTTGTTTTAACCAAGGAGAATATGATGAGAAGGGAAAAGTACATGAAGGAAGTGAAGAAACTTGAAAGAAGTGGGGAATACATATTTGTAGGAAGGTTGGCAGAGTATAAGTATTACAACATGGATCAGGTTATAGAAAAAGCTTTAGAAAGACTTTCCTTTAATGCATAAATTTTTCATCAAATTCACGTATCTATTTCCAAAAATCTCTATGGAGAAATTTTCTCTGTATATTTCATAATTTCTAAAACTGATCCCCTTCATGCTTTCCTTTTTGGAATGTGCTTCTTCGATGGCTCTTATCGCATCCTCAACATCTTCCCCTTTAAAATAAACGACGTCCATATCCCGAAACTGTTCAAAGCACTTGTTCCCTCCTGTATAGCTGAGAATAACGGGTTTTGACAATGACAGTGCTTCTAATACCACTAAATCGAAAAAGGTTTCTCTATTAGGGGAGAGAAACACATCGCTGGCCAACATGATCTCCCATGGTTTTTTTGTGTAGCCAACCTCAATCCATCTTGGATGGTCAACACCTTTCAGAGGACGTTGTCTACCTCCTATTAGAAAATATATATCTTCATATTTTCTAAGGATTTCTTCTCCTGCACTCTTCAATACATCAAAACCCTTTGTGAAGTTGTGCCTTCCAACATACGAAATTACAAAAGCGCCCGGTGGCACTCTATAGCGTTTTCTGACGTTGGTTCTAATTTCTTCTGAAGGCTTTCCCAATTCCACTTCAGGAACACCTGTGGGAATGTATTTAAACTTGTTTTCATCTACTCTTTCAAAGTATTTCCATCTCTTATAGTAAGACTCTTTTGAGTGATAGCACGGGAAAATTACAACGTCAGCGTTATCAAATGCCACTATATCGATGTTCTCTAGCTTTTTATACACGGAATGTGATATGTCGGAAATTTTCATATTCCACCAGTCCTCTATTATCTCAATATGAGTGGGTTTTGGAGAGTGCGGTGTGAGGACAAGTTGGATGTCTTTAGGTTTTCCATATTGGTTTACAAATCTGTAAAGATTGATCGTATCATGAAAATGAATGCACTTGAATTTACGTAATTTATCCATCCGGAAAGGAAACGGTTTTTCTAACATTTCGTTGAAATCCTTTGCCGGCATTTGAACGTTTAGAAATTCCACCCAATCAATTTTTTCATCATCTAGAAATTTCTTCAAGTTATACAAATATCCGGATGGACCTCCCTTTCTTCCCAACTTGAATGTGTTCCATATTAAAACCTTATTATTACCTTTACTGCTGGAGACTTCCGATAAAATGCCGTCAATACCTTTTAGTTGTGCTTCTAGCGTAAAACCTTTTTCAACTAAAAAGCTTCTGTATTCATTGGAGTTATACTCAGAGCTTAAGATGATGTTCAACGCTCCTTTCACATCGGAAAAAATCCAATCTCTTTTATACATCATCTCGGCTCCTCTAAACCAGTGAATAACAGGTTTTATACCTCGAGCCATTGCTTCCATTATGTTGTACGGGTGCCCTTCATGAAGACTGGTTGAAAGCAGGTAGTTCTTTCCTTTCCAAAACTCTTCCATATCGTCTACCCAACCGTGAAAAATCACATTTTTCTCAATGTTCATTGCTTTCACTATGTGTCTCAAGTAGGTTTCGTATCGTGGATCTTGGAAGTCTCCAGCTATATGCAATCGGTATCTTGAATTGATTTTAGTGAGTTCTCCGATTATCTGAATGGCGAGCTCTGGCGCTTTTTTGTAGTTTATATGGGCAACCCACGCTATTTCAAACCCTGGTTTACGTTCCTCAAATGGGCTCCCCTCAAGTTTCACTCCATTGTATATAATTTCAAAATTCCTTATCAGGTCTTTTAGATCAGGAAATCTCTCAAAGAAGATTTCTTTTATATGAGGTGCGATAAATATCAGGGCACTTACCAATCCCCAGTTAATTTCTCTAGGAAAATCTGTGAATATCTCATAACTGTGAAGCCTCACTATTACATCTTTCCCCCATATTCCCGGGTAATTTGTTCCAATCACCGCTACCTCATTCGCCCATTCAAGCCACACTATATCTGCCCAATCGATTGCAGTCTTTATTTCTTGATTATTTGTAACAGCCCAGCGTTGAATCCAATATCTATTTTGAAACCCCCTTGTTATATCGTCTATGAAATTATCTAAACCTTTGGCACAAATAAAAGCGAGCCTTTTTTTGGACTTTGAGCTTGATATTTTCTCCTTAAGGCCGTTTAAACGAAATTTCATGTTTGGAATAAATTCGGCAGGGGCACTTTTTAAAGCTTCTGATAAATGTTCTAGTGACTTATCATAGAATCCTTCGTAATCATAAATTACGGAAAGAATATCATGTACCGCCCAATCATTCGGTAATATTTTGATTAACTTTAAAGCGTAGCCCTTTGCTTTAGAGAATTTTCCCATTTGTAAATATATTTCCGCTATGTTGAACAATGCGTCTGTATTTTCAGGATCAAGATCAATGGCTTTCTTAAAACTTGAGATTGCTTTGTTGTTCTTACCTAAGTTGTAGTAAGCCCAGCCTAGCACAGTGAAATCATACGGATTTTCTGCATTTTCTTCTAAACTTTCTACAATCTCGTGGTAATCGTTGATAGTATTTACATGTTTCACGAAAATCACCTCAAAGGAATTTCCCCTCCACATTAATTCCTGTTCATGATCCTTTTTACATAATCGGGAGGTTCTATCTTTTCAGCCCCTTCAACTTTTTCTATCTTTACGGCGGACACTTTGTAGGCTGGTATCCTAGATTCTGGATCGAGTATCTCCCCAGTGAGGAGATTCGCTCTAGCTTCGGCGAAATGGAACGGCATGAACACAACACCAGGTTGTGCTCTGTCGGTGACAACAGCATATGTCAGAACGCTTCCACGCCTTGAACTCACCTTCACGACATCGCCGCTCTTTATACCAAACTTTTCTGCATCCTCAGGGCTTATCTCCACGTAGGCCTTCCCCACTATCTCGTTTATTCCCTTGACTCTCCTTGTCATCGTACCTGTGTGAAAGTGATAGAGCATCCTTCCCGTTGTCATGAAAAGCGGGTACTCATCATCTGGAAGCTCTATTTCTTTTGGCAAGCTGTAATCAATCGGCTTTATCCTGCCTTTCTTATCCGGGAAGCTGAAGCCCTGTGTGTGAAGTATGGGGGTCCCTGGATGATTGAGATCAAGGACTGGCCACTGAAGGCCTTTCTTCTCTATCCTCCCGTAGGTCACGCCTCCATAGATAGGTGTCACCTTTCTTATCTCCTCCATTATCTCGCTCGGGTGAGAGTATTCCATCTTGTATCCGAGCCTTTTTGAAAGCTCTTTTATTATCCACCAATCGGGTTTTGCATCTCCAACAGGCTCGAGAACTTTTCTAACTCTCAGCACTCTTCTTTCGGTGTTGGTAAAAGTTCCATCCTTTTCATAAGCTGAAACGGCTGGGAGTATGACATTCGCGTATTTATTTGACTCGTTCATGAATATGTCAAAATCCACGAAGAATTCTAAATTCCTGAGAACCTCCTCAACGTGCTGCGAATCCGGATCCGACACGGCTGGATTCTCTCCCATCATTATCAAAGCTTTTATCTGGGGAGACAAAAACATGTCGGTGAGGGCCAATCCAGGTTCATGTGGGAGCTTCACACCCCAAGCCTCTTCGAATTTCTTCCTCGCGTTTTCGTCGCTTACCTTTTGGTATCCCGGGTAGACATGTGGAAGTGCTCCCATATCGCACGCACCCTGGACGTTGTTCTGACCTCTGAGCGGATTGACTCCGGTTCCTTCCTTTCCGAAGTTTCCGGTGATCATGGCAAGGTCTGCGAGCGCCATGACATTCTGGGTGCCGTTGGAGTGCTGTGTTATACCCATGGCGTAAAGGATTGCCGCCCTGTCGGCTTCTCCGTACATTCTCGCAGCCTCGACTATCTTTTCCTTTGAAACTCCCGTTACTTTGCTCGCTCTGTCCATGTCAAAGTCTTTCAAAGACTCGGCCAAGCTCTCAAAGCCAGTTGTTCTCTCCTTTATGAAATCCTCTTTGTGGAGCTTCTCATCGAGTATCACCTTCATCATGGCGGATATGAGGAGTGCATCGGTTCCGGGCTTGTGACGCAGGTGGATATGGGCCATCTTTGCGAGCTCGGTTTTTCTCGGATCCGCGACTATGAGCTTGGCTCCATATCTTCTGACGGCCCTCTTTATTCTAGCTCCGTAAACCGGATGATTTTCCGTCGGATTTGCACCGATTATAAATATCACCTGTGCTTTTAGTATATCCATGAGGTTGTTCGACATTGCAGCGGATCCAAGAGTCTGCGCGAGCCCTACTATGGTTGAAGCGTGGCAGAGCCTTGCGCAGTGATCCACATTGTTTGTTCCTATGGCGGCCCTCGCTAGCTTTTGCATCAGGTAGTTCTCCTCGTTTGTACACTTGGCAGAAGATATGACTCCTATGGAATCCGGTCCGTATTTTTCTTTTATCCTCAAGATCCCTTCAGCTGCGTAATCGAGGGCTTCCTCCCAAGTTGCCTCGACGAACTCTCCGTTTTTCTTTATGAGCGGCTTCGTGAGTCTGTCTTCACTCGAGACGAACTCATATCCAAATTTTCCCTTGACGCATGTCAATACTCCGTCGTTTATCTCAGGATCTTCCTCAGAAGCTCTTATCCTGACGATTTCGTTCTTCTTCGGATCGTAGTAAACATCTAGCTGACATCCAACGCCACAATAAGGACATGTCGTTTTGACTTTCCTGACTTCCCACCATCGTGCCTTTCCGATGGATGGCTTCTCAACGATTGCTCCAACTGGGCATATCGTCGCGCATGCTCCACAGGATACGCAACTGCTCTCTCCAAGCTTGTCCCCCATATCAGGCTGTGGGAGAGAGTGGTAGCCTCTGTCCACCATGGAGTAGACTGACATGTTCTGAACTTCATCACATACTCTCACACAGAGCTGACATTGAATGCACTTGTTGAGGTCTCTGAGTATCAAAGGATGTGAATCATCTATTGGAAGGTTCCTGAGGCGTACTCCCCAGCGAGGCTCTTTTATCTGGTACTTGTAGGCGAGATCCTGGAGCGAACAGTTTCCATTGGCGTCACATGTCATGCAATCGTTCGGATGGACAGAGAGAAGGAGCTCCATGTTCACCTTCCTGGCTCTTTCCACCCTTTCTGTTTTTGTCCATATCACCATTCCATCTTTTATCTTTGTCACGCACGCCGGATGAAGTTTTGGAGAACCTTCAATTTCAACGACACACATCCTACATGCACCTATGCTCTCAACCGACGGGTGATAGCAAAGCGTGGGTATATTAATGCCGACTTTCTTGGCTGCCTCTAGTATCGTGATTTCCCTTTCAAATTCGTATTCTTTACCATCGATTTGTACTTTAATCACAATATCCCCCCTCCAGGAGGTTTTTGACATTATATGACAATGTGCCACCCTTTACAAAATAGCCACTAGTATTCTATTTCAAAGGAACTGAAACCTTTCGGGTTTATCTCTTCGACTGATACGTTCGTTACAACAGCACTCGAGGGACCTCTCGCCACATCTTGAAGGAATCCCTCGAGCCTTTCCTCCTCCCCTTCAGCCACAACCTGCACGGATCCATCCGGCATGTTTCTAACATAACCTTTCACCCCGTAGCGTTTCGCTATCCTGTATGTGTAATATCTGAAACCGACTCCCTGGACTATACCTTCTACTCTAACCTTCACCGCCCTCATAGAGATCCCTCCAGATCTTTTAGGAGAGATTCATCATGAATGTTGTAAAGCTTTCTTGCGGGTGATTCGTTGTAGTAGGGTCTGGTGCAATCCGGGCATCCGGAGGTCAAGAACGCTTTTTTATAATCTAGGCTTTTAAAATCAACACTTGTGCTTATGAGGTTTCCCAGGTCGTCAAATTCAAAGTCTGATACTTTTGCCAAGCCGTTTTGAAGAAGCCATCTTGCCAGTTGTATTTTTCTGTACCTCTCGAGTGATGGTCTGGGATGGTTTTCCATCTTGGTTCCTTTGAGAGGAGTGAACGCGAACAAGGCTATTGTTATGCTCTTTTCAGCGAGCCACTCCATTAGCTCGATGAGTTCCTTGTCACTTTCTCCCATGCCCACTATCAGGTGGGTGGCTATCCTTCCGGGAAACTCTTTGGAAGAGCTTTCAAGAAGGTTTAAGACATCCTTAAGCTTTCCACCTCGGATTCTCTCATGAAGTTTTGGGGAGGCAACATCGATGGATATTCCAACCATGTCCGCCCCTGCTTTGAAGTACTCCCTCACTTCTTCCAGACTGAGCGCTCTCACCGAGACAGAGACTGGCTTGAAACTGAAAAGTCTGATCATCTCGATGGTATCAGAGACATAGCCTTTGTAGGAAACAACTTGAAGACAAACTCTTTTCACGCTTTTCTCGTTGCTCTTGAGCCTTTCTTTCGCTTCTATCGGATCGATCTCCTTCCAAACGATTCTAGAGAGGTACTTTCTGTCTGATCGCGCCGATCTGGCATGAGTGCAGAAAGCACAATCGAAAACACATTTCCCATCCAGCATGAAATAAGCTGTTCTTTGCTTTGGAAACTTCCCAAATATTTTCCCCAACATTCCCAGCGTTCCATAGGAAGCTCTCAACACCATCAAAAGCCCACCTCGTATTTGAACGTCCAGCTCCCAACGTGGACTGTCAAAGTCCTTCCGAACTTCCCGTAGGAAATTTTAAATCCGTTCATGTTGTTTGGAACCTCAGCGCCAGCTGCGAGGGCGTGCAAGACATTTTCAGCGGTAAGTGTCGCAAGGTACTTTTCCTCAATTGCCCTGTAGTCTTTAACAGCTGTTGATACAGTACCTAGCATAATCCCCAAGGCCAGCAATATTATAACCAGGGATATCATTATCTCTAGCAGTGTACTCATGATCTGTACGCCCTCACCACAATTTCCTCTCTCTTCTCATCGTAAACCAGCACAACGGATCTCAGAGGCTTGTCTATGTTAACCTGGCGCTGAAACATCGTTATCCGAACCCCAGGATGCAGCGTTTTTCTCACGACTATCTGGGTTCCTTTTTTGGACATCTCTATCTCTCTTCTTATCTCCATGATCCTTTTTCTGTTCATATCTAGAGAATTTCTGAGGTGCAATATCGTTTGAGTGACTTTGGAATACAGATCTTTCTTATCTTTGGGGAGTTTCCCACCACTTGCATCCAACACTTTCTTGAGATCTCTGAGAATTGCCAAGAGCTTTTGGAGGTTTTCTTCGTCGAGTTGTATTTGAGCACTCAGAAGTCTTTCCTCTTCCCGAATCTCCGGATCGATTCCTATCTCGATTTCGGTTTTCACTCCAAGCTCCGAGCCAATCTCCTCAGCTTCTATTTCTCTTCCAACAAGAGTAAGACCTCCCACTACCACACCTTTTTTCCCAGATGCCAATACCTTGTTCTTAGCTTTGACGATGCTGTTGGTTATGGGACCGTCAACCTCCACATCCCTTCCGGCCTCAACATGAGCACTCTCTAGAAACTTAGCCTTGACATCTCTTCCGGCTTTGATCATTCCCTTGTCCCTTCCTTTGACCCCTGTTACCTCCACATCCTCCTCGTAAGATATGACAGTTGCCGCTTCCACGATTCCCCTGACCTTGATGGACTTTTTGGCTCTTACGACGAATCCTGGCTTGATGTCACCGTTTATCTCAACTTGCCCTGGGAAGTCAATGTTCCCAACGGAATAGTCGACATCTTCCTTTATGTAGAGTGCTTCCTCTATGTACACGCTATCTTTGTCAACCACCAATCTGCCGCTTTTCGTGGCTACAAGAGTTCCATCGCCCTCTATTTTTATCCCATCCCCTATTCTAAAATTCGCGGGTTTTCCAGACTTCGGATTTATCTTTTCCCCCAGTACGTTTATACCAGGTGTTCCGGAAGTGGGTTTGACTAATTTGCCGATAATATCTCCTTTTCTCACTATGATTCTATTTTTTGAAGCCATTTCCTTCAAATCCACTCGTCCTGCCTTGTTTTCCCTTATCCCCTTCTCCTTCTTGGTGGTTATCTCCACATAACCATTTTGCCCGTCTACGGGAGGTCTCCCACGGGCTATTATTGTCGGGATATCGAAGGAGGGTTTTTCTATCAGTCTTCGCAAGTTCTCGTAAATAACCCCGTATCTTATGCCACTTTTTCTAATGGCTTCCATTATTTCATTCTCCGTTATTTGATATCTAACCCCATCATCTCGCAACGTCAGTGTAGCAGACATCCTATCAGGGGAGATACTTATCTCATACCTCACAGCTTCACCTCGGAACAATTCTACCAGAATCTCAAGATTTTTTTCCAAATGTCGATGTATACTAGTAGACGGAGGTGGACCGTATGGTTGAAAGGGTAGGAGGAGTTGGTGGGCCTAACCCGATGAGGGATGTAGGAGAAAAGCAAAAAAAGATAGAAAAATCCAAGAGGGAGATTCAGAAGGAAGAACTCTCCTCGACAATTAAGGGTGAGGTAGAGAAGATCTTGGAGGAGTCTGGGAAAGTTCCCGATGTCAGAGAAGAGTTGGTTCAGGAGATAAGGAAAGCTGTGGAGAGTGGAAACTACATAGTGGATGTTGAGAACATCGCAAAGAAACTCCTGAGGGGAGGGTAAGTTGTGGAGAAGCTCACCAAGCTCCTTGAATTGGAAAGAGAGCTTTTCGAATCGATGCGAAAGAGCATTGAAACTCAGAAGGTAGCCATGATAGAGAGAAACCTCGAGCTCATGAACGAGGCACTTCTCAGAACAGAGCGCTTGGCATTGGAAATAGAGGAGGTTGACAAAAAAAGGCATGAGTTTTTCGACGAGCTCAAAAGAAGGTACGGACTCTCTGAAAATTCTTCCATTGAAGATCTAATTCTCAAAATGGAAGAGGACAGAGAAGAGTTCATCTCAAGCGTTTCAGGTTTCCTTTCAGCTGTGAACCGGCTTGCTATAGAACTTGAGGGAATGAAAGAGATGATGGAATTTGAAAACTCGTATTTCGAATTCCTTGTGGGAGTTATTTCAGGGGATGGTAGAGGTACGTACACTGAGAGGGGGATTTATGAGCGTGCTAAAGGTAACGGCTCTCTCAACCTAAGGTGGTGAGGCGACATGCGCGTTACAGATTGGATGATAAGGTCGAACGTGATGTTCGATGTCCAGTCGACTCTTCAAAGGATATCGGATTACCACAAAAAGTTGTCCAGTGGAAAGAACGTCCAGTATCCCAGTGATGATGCTGTTGTAGCAACCAGGGCTTCCAATGTAGAGAGCCGAATAAGAGAGATAGATCAGTACAAAAGGAACGTGGATCACGTTTCGAACATAATGAACTCTTACGACTCCATATCTCAAGAGGTGTCAGCTATATATCAAAGAATGAGAGAACTGTTGGTCAGAGCAGCTAATGGGACCAATTCCGTGGATGAGAGGAATGCAATAGCCGATGAACTGGAGGGTATGATGAATCATCTGGCATCCATAGCGAATACTCAGATAGGAGGCGAGTACATATTTGGAGGTGTTAAAACTGACCAACCTCCTGTCCAGAAAGTGAACGGAGAATGGCAAATAGTTCTTCCAAGAGAGGCGGATGAACAGAGGAGCCTAGATATATTGGGAATGAAGTTCAAGTACGGACTCACCGCTAACGATATATTCAGGATCGACACAGGAGAGGATGTTTTTCACGTGATGAAGAAGATCATCGATAAGATTAGGAACAATGATAAAGGCATCGAACTCTATATTTCAAACGTGGGGTTGAAGGATGTTTCCTACCTTGAGAAGAGGTCTATGGAGAGCTTCGCGAGAATAGGAGCTATGAGTAAGACATTGGAGCTTATGAGTAAGAGAATAGGAGATTTGAGTTATTTCTTCACTGAGTACCTTTCCAAGGAAGAGGATGCCGATCTCACCGAAGTTGTTACGAAACTTTCCATGCAAAATGCCGTTCTTCAAGCGGCTTTGAAGTCAGGGGCGATGGTTCTTCAAAAAACTCTCGTCGATTTCGTGAGGTGATGCTCTGTGAGGGTTAAAACGAAACTTGGTGAAATAGAGACAGATGAAAACAAGATGTTGATATTCGAAGAGGGGATGCCAGGGTTGGAGCATCTCAGAAGGTTTTTCATAGTTTCAAACGGATCGGACCCTATAATGTGGTTGGTATCCATTGAGGACGAGAACATAGCTCTTCCGATAATAAATCCATGGATTGTCAGGGTGGATTACACCGTTGACATACCGAAGGAGGCCAAGGAAGAACTGGAGATAGAGGGCAAAGACGATGTTCAAGTTTGGTCTATACTGGTGATTCCCCATGAGAATCCTGAGAATATGACGATAAATCTCATGGCTCCGATAATCGTAAACGTAAGGAATGGAAAGGCAAAGCAGATAATCATGGAGAACAGCGGATACGGTATAAGGCATCTCGTCAAGGAGGAGCTTGAAAGAAGTAAGAAGATATCAAAAAAAGTGGCTGCTGACGCGGGGTGAAGTCATGGCCGATCTGACATTGTTCGCTCTGCTCAACACATCGCTTTTGGGCGTTTACACCCACAAAATAGCTATGGATGTGACAGCTCACAATGTTTCGAATGCGAGCACTCCAGGGTATTCCCGCGAAAAACCGATCATAGAATCTATGCCCTCTTTACCTGTTTCAACGCTTACCCAACCTTCAACACCTCTCCACCTGGGTTTAGGGTCGAAGGTGAAGACTATAGAAAGAGTCAGAGATGAGTTCCTAGATGTTCAATACCGGCAGGTGAACAACAGGTACAACTTCTGGGATACACGACTTTCCAATCTTCACTTCATAGAACAGCTCTTCGCGGAACCTGGTGAAAACGGTATAAGGTACTTATACGATATGTTTTGGTCGGGATTGGAAGAGGTGATAACAGATCCCACAAACATTGCGGCTAAGCAGGAGCTGGTATCGAGGGCTCAGGAACTGGTGAAGAATGTTAAAGATCTGTATAATCGTCTTGATCAACTCAGGAGCGATATAAACGGTGAGATCAAGCAGAAGGTTGACAGGATAAATACGATAATAAAGCAGATAGCGGATATGAACTCCCAGATAAGAGTTGGAAATCTTTTGAAATCCCCTCCAAATGACCTTTTAGATAAAAGAGATCTCCTTCTGGATGAATTATCAAAGCTCGTTGACGTTCACTACAAGTACGGTGAAGACGGCACCATATTTATAAGGATTGGAGATCAGCTTGTGGTTAACGGAAGTGATTACAGGTTGGTGAAAGCCATTCCCAGGCCTTATGGAAAAGGTTATTATGACTTGTTCATCGGTAACTCAAAGCTTAGGATAAATGATGGGGCTGTAAAAGCTCTCATTGAGTTGAGGGATAGTGGAATAGTGAAATACATGAACAGACTCGACGAGTTTGTTCTCTATTTAACGGATGTCTTCAACATGATCCATTCCGAAGGTTTTACATCTGAAGGAGTGGCAAATATAAATTTTTTTAAGCCTATCAGCTCGTCCAGTCCAGATCCGGCACTTTTCAGAATAGCGGGCTACAGAAAGATGAAGGGTGGTCCTGTGAAATACATAACGGGTCTTAAAGACACAGATGAAGCTACGATAAGGTCCACTCCTTTCATGTCGGATGGAAAACTCATTGCGTTTGACAACGTGAATTTCTCTGAGAAGAGCATCTCCGCGGGAACGACGATAGGAAATCTGGTAGATTCTGGAAACATTTTGCCTGGAATAAGCGTGAAAATAGGAGATCATTCTCCCGACGGTGGGGGGAGCAAGAAAAGGCTGTATCTGGAAGATCAAACGGCTTCATTCAACGACAAGCTGATAATAGATTTCGATGGGAATGTCCTGAAAACCATGGGATTCCCAACAACGACGAGGAATTTCATGGTTATAGATGACATAAGCTCGGCTGTTCCAAAGGCTGGTACTAAAACTTACAAGGTGAGTGTGGAGGAAAAATTGGCCGATGGCTCAAGCAGCTGGGAGTACCTCACGATCAGTTTGACACCTTCCAGCACTTTATCGGATGTAGCATCCCAGATAAATTCCCAGCTATCTAGGATAAAAGCGCATGTGGTGGATTTTCAAGGCAAAAAATTGCTGGTGATCATTCCCAGCAAAGATTTGAACTTCGACGCGAGAGCCTTTACAGTTCACGATCCGGATGGTTTTTTTACACTGGCTGGCGCTGAGCTCAAGCCCTTCGTGGTTCTGGATAAAAAGGCCACTCTTGAAAATGTCTTCGACTTGAGTGATTCTGATGCCGTGGACTCCCAGGTGAAGCAGAAGGGTTTCGACATCTACTTTGGAGAAACTCCAGTTCACATTGATCCGACAATGGATACTATACAGGATGTGGCAAGGAAGATAAACAAGGCAGGAGTGGGGGTACATGCGGACGTGACCCCGAATGGAAGGTTAATTTTGAGAGGAGATAGATCTAGGGAGTTGGATATCAGAAATGTTCCCATAAGGGGGCCTAAGGCTTTCTTTGAAGCGGTCGGGTTCATAGACACCAACTCAGATCCGGAAAACTTCGATATCAGCTGGGATTCAAATTCAGATTCGGTTTTCGATGAGAACGATGAAAAGTACTCGCTCATATCATCAACAGATTCGTTCGACGATATAAGAAGCAGACTCAACATAGCCGATCTGTTGACCTTTGATAAGCCTAGCGTTGGTGAACCCATAGGGGTTACGAAGCAGTTTGACGTTTCATCAACGGTGTCTTACAGCCCTGAAAACGTAGCTCTTGATATTGGGAGAGTAGTTGAGAACGGCAATTGGCATGCTTCCAAAATTGTTCCAAGAGGAAGGGCCAACACCGATATTTTAAGCACCCTCTCTCAAACCAGGAACAAAAGATATATGGACGACGGGAAGGTATCGTTTGGGGAGTATTTCGGAGCAGTTGTAGCAGAGATGGGCGTGGAGGGTGAGATGGCCAAGAAAATGAAAACCAACAACGAAGTATTGAGAAAGGCGATAGATAATGAGAGAGAGAGGGTGAAAGGAGTTTCTCTTGATGAAGAGATGGCCAACATGATAAAGTATCAGCATGCGTTCAACGCATCTGCAAGGGTTCTAACGGCGGTTGATGACATGATAGGGCGTGTAATAGATAGGTTAGGGGTGGTCGGTAGATAATGTGCAGGATGCTGGCGTTTTCATCCAAAGTAGATGTGAAAGTCACACCTTTTTTCGTGCAGCTTAAGGAGATGGCAAGGAGCGGAAAAAAATCCCCCCACCCCGACGGGTGGGGATTTTTTTGCCGGGATTCTCTGGGGAATATTTTCTACAACAGAAGCATCATTCCTATTTTCGAGGACAAGTTTCCTGTCATGAATTCCATGCTCTGTCTGATGCACGCTAGAAAAGCCTCTCCCGGGACTTCCAAAGGGATTTTCTCAGTCCATCCATTCTTGTTCATAAAAGACGGGAAGGTCCACGCTATCGCGCACAACGGATCGGTGAGGCTTTCTCAGGATGATAGAGAAGGCTTAAAGACAGGTGTTGACACGGAGATGATAATCAGGCTGATATCCAACCATGGCCTGGATGCAGTCCCAGGAAGATTCAGTGCTGGCTCCTCATCCGCCACTTTGCTCCTAACGGATGGGGAATATTTGACGGTGTTTAGATGCTGCTGGAAAAGTTGTGATTACTACACCCTGTTTTTGAGAGAAGAAGAGGGGCTTGTTGTGATCTCCTCGGAAGGGGAAGGAAGAGAGATGGAAAACGGAGAATTGGCTGTGGTAAGGGGAGGAAAGGTAATCTATAGAAAAATCATGGATTGCCAGCGTGGTGTGTAGTAAAATCCTCGCCAGTAAGTGGGATTTCGGAGGTGAGGAGATTGACAGCTTATATCATAAGAAGGCTTCTTTTGCTTCCATTAATTCTCTTTGGGATAACCCTGATCATATTTGGAATGATGCAACTTCTGGGCCCAGATAGACTCTTGGCGGCCTATGTTGATCCTGACACGTTTAACAAGTTGACAGATGAGGAACTTGAAGCTTTGAAGGAGAAGTACGGACTGAACGATCCAATGATAGAGAGGTACACGAAGTGGTTAAATGGGGTTTTGCATGGAGACATGGGATGGTCCGTCGTTGGGAAGATGCCAGTCAAAGATGCACTCCTCCAAAGAATTCCCTATACAGCGGAGCTGGCGCTCTACGCGGTTTTTCCGGTTGTCGGCATCGGGATATGGCTTGGAATGATTGCGGCGGTTCACAGGGATAAGTTCATAGACCATGCGATAAGGATATTCGCGGTTATTGGTTGGTCGTTCCCGGACTTCGTATTCGGTTTGTTCGTCTTGATGGTGTTTTACAGTTGGCTGGGATGGCTTCCACCGGGGAACCTAAGCCTCTGGGCGGAGGATGTGGTTAAATCCCCCAGTTTTCATCATATCACGCATCTTCTGACCGTAGATGCTCTTCTCAACGGAAGGATAGATGTTTTCTGGGATGCTTTACGTCACTTGATAGGGCCCATAACAACGATATCTTGGCTTTGGTGGGCATATCTCCTCAGGATAACCAGATCGAGTATGCTCGAGGTCTTGAACAAAGAGTACATAAGAACAGCAAGGGCAAAGGGACTTGACAGGAGAGTGGTCATAAACAAGCATGCACGGAGAAACGCAATGATACCGGTTACCACCGTTGGGGGAGCCATGGTCATAAATCTCTTCGCCGGTACGGTTATCGTCGAAGTTATATTCAACAGAACAGGGCTGGGTAGGTTCACGGCAAGTGCAGCCACACAGCTCGATTATGCCGCAATAATGGGAAGTGCGCTTTTCTATTCAACAATACTTGTTTTAGGAAATCTGATAATAGATGTTCTCTACGCGGTCATAGACCCAAGGATAAGGCTCGGGTGAGGTGATAGAATGAGGCAAGAGACGAAGAGAACCCTCAGAAGGTTTTTGCGTAATCCGTCGTCGATAATAGGTTTGAGTGTGCTGATATTCTTCACAGCGGTGGCAACTTTTGCCCCCTTGATAGCTCCACCCATCAACCCTATGGATCCATCCAGGAAGGTGTCCAACCCGTACATAATGCCGAAGGTAACCTGGAAGGGGGAGCCCATTCCACCTTCTGGTAGATCTGATGCCCTGAAGGAATTCATAATTAAAGGAATGCAGAAGCAGCTTTACAAAGCGAAAGCGAGTGAACTGGTACCTGTGGTGAAACATGTTATGGACAGGGCGAGACCAGGGGATCTGTGTGAAGCATACTCGAAATCTTACAAGATAAAGTCACAAGTTAAGGCGAAACTTCTGAGCATGGTTGATGAATTGGAAAAGGCAGGGTTATCTGATCCAAAGAGCATGATAAATTCGTATATGCCGAGTGATTTCATAGTGGTTTGCTCTGAAGCCGCCGATATGGATAAGGATTTCGCAACTTATCTGAAGTCCTTCGATGCAGACTCTATGAGCAAAGGCGATCTGATAACGATAATCAAGTACACGGTGCATTATTTAAGCCTGAAGGATCTGGAAAAGGCTGCTTCGAAGCTTTTCGGTGTCGATGGCAATGTGCTCAAATGGATGGAGGAGAATGGTTATATAAAGCGGGATCCTATAAGGACCGTGGATTACCACCCGTTTGGAATGATAGATGGAAGGGACATAATGTACGGGGTGGTTTGGGGAACCAGGACGGCTTTTAAGATAGGAATAATCGTCACGTTCTTTGGAACTATCATAGGGCTTTTAGTTGGATCAATAGCGGGTTATTACGGGGGATGGATAGATGAGGTCCTGATGAGGATAACGGATGTTTTTCTATCAATCCCATTTTTGGTGGCGGCGATTGTTCTGACAACTTTTCTGGGTACAGGGCTGGACAAAGTGATGATAGCCATGATCGTTTTCGGATGGATGGGAACCGCTAGGCTCATAAGGGGTAACATACTCCAAGTGAAGGAAGAGCAATACATTCTGGCAGCGAAAGCCTTGGGCGTCAGAGACTACTTCATAATAATGAGGCATGTTATCCCTAATACCATCTTTCCCGTCGTCATTCAAGCCTCGATGCGAATGGGGTCCTTAGTTATAACCGCGGCTGCTCTGTCATTTCTGGGACTCGGTGCTCCAACAGGATATGCTGATTGGGGATCCATACTGAACTACTCCAGAGATTGGATACTCGGAGCTCAAGGAGAAGCGTTTAAGTACTGGTTCGCACTGGCATATCCTGGAATAGCAATGGTTTTGTTCGTGTTATCTTGGAATTTGTTGGGAGATTCTCTCAGGGACACATTTGATCCGAGGTTGAGAGGGTGATCGATGTGGAAAACAGAGAACCTATACTCAGGGTTAAAGATTTGAAGACGTACTTTTACACGGAGGATGGTGTTGTGAAAGCAGTTGATGGGGTTTCCTTTGAACTCTATCCGGGAGAAACCCTCGGGATAGTTGGAGAGTCCGGATCTGGGAAGAGTGTGACCTCTTTGTCCATAATGAGGCTCCTCGATGAACGCGGGAGGATAGTCAGCGGTGAGATCATATTCAAAGGGAAAGATCTTTTGAAGCTTTCGGAGGGTGAAATGAGAAAGATCAGAGGAAACGAAATAGCCATGATATTTCAAGAGCCTATGGTCGCCCTCAATCCGGTCTACACCATAGGAGATCAGATAATGGAGGCGATTATACTTCATCAGGGTGTGGACGAGAAAAAGGCCAGGGAGATGGCGATAGATCTTCTCCGAAAGGTTGGAATACCTGAGCCTGAAAAGAGGGTTGATCAGTATCCCCACCAGCTCTCGGGTGGAATGCGTCAAAGAGCGATGATCGCGATGGCCCTTTCGTGTAGACCTTCCATATTGATCGCCGATGAACCTACAACGGCTTTAGATGTTACAATTCAGGCTCAGATACTGGATCTGATGAAGGAGCTTCAGAACGAATACGGAATGGCACTGATAATGATCACGCATGATATGGGGGTCATAGCAGAAGTAGCTGATAGAGTTGCGGTGATGTATGCTGGACATCTCGTTGAATATGGAGAAGTTCACGAGATATTCAAGAGGCCAAGGCACCCATATACATACGGACTTTTATCGTCTATACCAAGACTGGATGTTGAGCAGGAAAAGCTCAAGAGCATCCCAGGAACCGTTCCAGATCCGTTGAACTTTCCAACTGGGTGTAGGTTTCATCCTAGATGTGAATTCGCCGAGGAGAGATGCAAGGTCGAGGAGCCGGAAATGGTTGAAGTACTTCCAAATCACTACAGTCGTTGCTTCTTCTGGAAAAAGCTCGAGGATCTGGAGGTGAAATGAGTGAAGAAAATGCCGGTGTTGAAAGTCGAGAATTTAGTGAAGCACTTTCCGATAAAAGCAGGAGTTTTCAGAAGAACAGTAGGATGGGTCAAGGCTGTTGATGGGGTATCATTTGAGGTCTACGAGGGGGAAACTTTGGGACTCGTTGGAGAATCTGGCTGTGGAAAAACAACCGTTGGTATGACTCTTCTGAGGCTCTATGAACCTACTTCAGGTAGAATCATAGTGGGTGATGAGGACACCACATACTACTTCATGCCAACGCTAAGGGCTAGAAGCTACATCAAGAAGATGTATTTGAATAGGTTCGAGAAACTGTATGATGAAAGAAAAGATGCAGCACTTGAAGAGCTTGAAGGTGTCGACAGGAGGTACTACGAGAGATTCTTGAAAGAAGGGAAATCGGGACTTTACAGATATCTTCTGTCGAACATTTCAGAGAAAAGGAAGGCCTTCAGGAGAAACCTTCAGATAATCTTTCAGGATCCCTACAGTTCATTGAACCCGCGCATGAGGATTAAAAACATCGTTGCAGAAGGGATAAAAGCGCATGGACTGGCTCAGGGTGAAGAGGTTATAGGAAAGGTGGCTGATCTTTTGGGTGGTGTTGGAATCATACCGGAGCACATGTACAGGTTTCCACACGAGTTCTCCGGAGGCCAAAGGCAAAGGATAGGGATAGCCAGGGCTTTGGCGCTTCAACCCAAGGTGGTGATAGCGGATGAAGCCGTTGCGGCTCTGGATGTTTCCATAAGATCTCAGATAATAAACCTTATGGAGGAACTTCAGCAAAAGCACAGACTGACATATATCTTCATATCGCACGATTTGTCAGTTGTTAAGCATGTGAGCGATAGAATTGCGGTCATGTACCTTGGAAAAATTGTTGAGCTCGCCCCCAAAAAGGAACTTTTTGAGAATCCCCTTCATCCTTACACGGTTGCCCTCATGAGTGCAATACCCATTCCAGATCCGGACAAGAGAAATAAGAAGAGGATAATCCTTCAGGGAGATGTCCCAAGTCCTATAAATCCGCCAAAAGGTTGTCGTTTCCACACAAGGTGTCCTGTGGCGAAGAAGATCTGTGCGGAAGAAGAGCCCCCGCTCGTTGAGGTGAAGCCAGGGCATTTCGTTGCATGCCATTTTCCAGGATCCTTGAGTTGGAAATCATGAGCCGGCTTTAAAGGCCGGCTTTTTTCAGATTAGCAGGAAATGCTAGCCTAGTTAATTGATTTTCCTGTTCTCCGTGTGCCATAATTAAAACAGCATCAAGCTCGTGGGAGGGATCGACGTGGAGATCAGGGAATATGTGGAGAAGGTAAACGAAGCGGCCAAATACATAAGGGAGAGAATAAGTGAGGATCCGAAGATAGCCATGATCCTTGGATCAGGACTCGGCGGGATATCCCGGGAAATTGATGTTGAAAAATCCCTGTTGTATACGGATATTCCATACTTCCCGTTGTCCACAGCTCCTGGACATAAAGGTGAGCTGGTCTTCGGGAAGGTTCACGGGAAACCAGTTGTGCTGATGAACGGGCGTTTTCACTACTACGAAGGTTATTCCATGAAAGAGATAACGTTCCCTGTGAGAGTTTTTCAGCTTCTGGGGGTGGAGATCTTCATAGTTACGAACGCAGCTGGAGGAATTAATCCCGATTTCGAAGTTGGCAAACCCATGGTGATAACCGACCACATAAACCTTTTGGGAGATAACCCTCTCATTGGTCCCAACGTTGATGAGTGGGGGCCTCGTTTCCCGGATTTGTCAAATGCCTATGACAGAGGTCTCAGGGAAATGGCAGTTGAAATAGCTGGGGAACTCGGAATAAAAATCTATGAAGGAGTTTACGTTGCGGTTCCTGGACCGAATTTCGAAACAGCTGCTGAGTACAGAATGCTCAGAAGGATAGGAGCAGATGCAGTGGGGATGTCCACAGTTCCAGAGGTTATAGTCGCCAATCATGGAGGTATGAAGGTCTTGGGATTTTCCGCTATAACTGACAAAGGTGACCCGGATAATCTGAAACCATTGACGGCGGAAGAAGTTCTGGAAAATGCAGAAAGGGCTGGGAAAGCTATAGCTAGGATAATTTCAGAGGTGATCAACAGGTTGTGAGAAAGTTATCAGTGGTGTTTTGTATAATACTGGAAATCTGGTCTTTTTCCATCGATTGGAGAGGAGCTCTTAACAGTGCGAGGCGGGGGAATCCCGCCTTGCCTCCGTTGAAAGTGGTGCTCATTTTGAAGTATCACTACCCGTGGTCAGAGATAGATGGTGATTTCAAAGATCCACGTTTCTTTGCAATGGTTTCCGATTTCTACAGGGTTCTTGGAATGGTCGATAGAAAAGTCATCTTTGCCATATCTCCGTCGTTTTTCAACCAGATTCGTGAGATGTCCAGGGGAAATTGGCAAGACGGTGAATGGGAGAAGGAATTCCTTCCCCCGGGATTTCCTCAGGATGAGCCGAAGAGATCGTGGAGAACAATGGCTTCTTCAATTCCTGGGAAACTCATAGCTATGGTATCCTCTGGAAAGGTAGAAATAGCCGCTTTGCCCCTTTATTCACCGCCAATAGGCCTTCTAGTTGATAGCGGATTTGAGAAACATGCGAAAGATCAGGTCCAATTAGCCATTTCACAATTTTCTGAGATCTTCGGAAGCGTCGATTGCGTGTATCCACCTATCCTGGATATTTCGGGAGGTTCTGCTTCGGTTATTCCAAAAGGTTTTTTTTCCTTTGCAAATCAGGAGGTTCTTGAAAGACCTTCTGAGATCTCGTCCGTGAAGTTCGTTCCAGTTGATTGGGGAGTGTCTGAGCGTATTTACGGTGTTCAAAATGAAGAGGAACTGGTTGAGATACTCGAGAAGCTCCACATGTATCAGAGGCTGGGAAAAAGTGGGCTGGCAATAGTCGTGGATGCCAGAAAATGGCTGAACAAACCTTGGGATGTTAAAGAGGGAATATTGAAGGCCATTTTCAATGATCCGTATATAGAGCTTGTCTTTCCACGAGATCTGAGCTACTCAAGGGGAGAGTACTTGAACAGGTATACAATATACGGAAAGCCGGATTCTTTCTACATGCGAGATTCTGTTTTGAGACTTTGGGAACTCTACAAGGGGATATTTGTAACGTATCTGAAGTCATCCAGCTATATGGCACCTCAAAAGAGGGAGAAGGCGAAAAACCTTCTCTATGCTCTTGAAGATGTCACGTTCTACGAGTCTGCAGGAAAAAATAATACCGGGTCGATTTTAGACCTGTTTGATATGCTGGCGAAAAAGCTCTACGAGCTCCTGGGAGAGGATACTTCTTCACTCCCAAAGGCCTCTGAATTTGCAAATTTACAGGTGAATTTGAGGAGAATTGATTCCTCTCCGGTGATAAACGGTGTGGAAGATGAGGGATTTTGGGTTTACTCAAAAGTCTTTTCGAGCGGAAAAATGACGTTAAAACTCGTTCTTTTGAAAAGAGGTTTGTATCTGTCCGTGTTTCCGGGAAAGGATGCGAAGGACTTGTTGGGAGAGTCTAGGATTCTTGTTGTAAAGGTTAAAGATGAAGAGTACAGGGTGTATTTCAAGGTATGGAGAAACAGGATTTACGTTTTCAAAAAGCAGGTTTTGAGTGGTAAACTAGTGAAAGGCTTTGGGATCTGGAAAAACGTGGAGATGCTTTTAAACGAGAAGTTGCCTGTTGATATATCCGTTGAGCTTCTCGATTCCAGGTCGAGAAAGGTTTTGTTTAGAATACCCAGTAGGGGATACATCCGACTCGATGAGAGGAGGTAGCACAATGGCGAAAAAGTATTGTTCATTCTGTGGAAGGAGTGCGGATGAAGTGGAAAGGCTTATAGCCGGACCGAATGCCTACATATGTAACGAATGTGTTGAACTGTTTTACGATCTTCTTCAGGCTGATAAGAAGACGAGAAGGACTAAGGAAAAAAAGCTCCCAACTCCAGCTGAGATAAAAGCGGAACTTGACAAGTATGTGGTGGGTCAGGAAAGAGCTAAGAAAGTGCTGTCGGTCGCCGTGTACAACCATTATAAGAGAGTGTTTTACGGGGTGGATGTCTCTGACGTTGAGATAGAGAAGAGTAACGTTCTCCTGATTGGTCCCACTGGAACTGGGAAGACACTCATGGCGAGGACTCTTGCAAGGATCCTTGATGTTCCATTTGCAATAGCCGATGCCACACCACTTACAGAGGCTGGATATGTCGGGGAAGATGTGGAGAATGTCGTTTTAAGGCTTTTGGAAGCCGCCCATTTTGATATAGAGAGAGCCCAGTATGGAATAATCTACATAGATGAGATAGACAAGATTGCCAGAAAAAGCCCCAATCCCTCTATAACCAGAGATGTCTCCGGCGAAGGGGTTCAACAAGCGCTTTTGAAGATAGTGGAGGGGACCATAACCAATGTCCCTCCTCAGGGAGGAAGAAAACACCCTTATCAAGAGTTCATAAAGGTCGATACGACGAACATACTGTTCATAGCGGGGGGAGCTTTTGACGGACTTGAGGAGATAATAATGCAGAGGATTCAAAGCAGTACCATGGGCTTTGGGGTTGAAGTCAAGGGGAAAAGTGACATGAGGCTTGGTGAGATATTGAGACATGTCACACCGGATGACCTCGTCCAGTACGGACTGATTCCGGAATTCGTCGGGAGGTTTCCCGTACTGACCTCCTTGGATGATCTCACCGAAGATGACATGGTGAGAATTCTAACGGAACCGAAGAACGCCCTCGTGAAGCAGTACAAGAAGCTCCTGGAAATAGATGGGGTGGAGCTTGAAATAGAGGAGGAGGCCCTGAAGGCCATATCCAGGAAGGCCATTGAGAGGGGCACAGGTGCCAGGGCCCTCAAGAGTGTTTTTGAGGAAGTGATGCTGGATGTCATGTACAAAGTTCCGTCGATGAAAAATGTTGAGAAAGTTGTGATCAACAGGGAAGTAGTGGAGCTCAAGAAAGATCCGGTTGTGATAATGAAGGAATCAGCGTGAGGTGATTCAATTGACTCTTTACAGGAAGATAGTCAGCAAAGAAGCAAAGGTCTGTGTGATGGGCCTTGGATACGTGGGTCTTCCGCTGGCTGTCGAGAAAGCCAAAGCGGGGTACAGTGTTTTGGGGTTCGATGTGCAGAAGTCCAAAGTGGATATGGTCAACAAGGGAATCAACTACATAGGTGACGTGGTGGATGAAGAGCTAAGGGATTTGGTAAAAGTGGGGAAGCTCTCCGCTACAGCGGATTTCAATAGGTTGAAGGAGTGTGATGTGGTTGCGATATGCGTGCCCACACCAATAGATGTTCACAAGGTACCCGACTTGACGTTCGTTAAAAGCACGGCAGAAGAGATTTCAAGGCGTCTTCACAGAGACATGCTGGTGGTTCTCGAGAGCACAACCTATCCTGGAACCACGGAAGAAGTTCTCCTACCAATGCTCGAGAAAAGTGGACTGAAGGTCGGCAAGGATTTCTACTTGGCTTTCAGCCCGGAGAGAGTCGATCCTGGGAACAAAAGATATAACACGAAGAACACTCCTAAAGTTGTTGGAGGGGTGACACCTGAGTGCACGAGGCACGCCAAAGCACTGTATGAGAGTGTCCTTGAGGCACCAGTTCACACAGTTTCTTCTCCTAGGGTTGCGGAGATGACGAAGATCTTGGAGAACACATTCAGGATAGTCAACATAGCACTCATAAATGAAATGGCGATAGTTGCATCGAGGATGGGTATAAACATCTGGGAAGTTGTGGAGGCCGCTGCGACAAAACCTTTTGGATTCATGCCGTTTTACCCTGGGCCAGGAGTTGGTGGACATTGTATACCGATAGATCCGTATTATCTCACGTACAAGGCGCGTGAGTACGATTGGCACACCAGGTTGATAGAAATGGCGGGAGAGATAAATGATTTCATGCCTGAGTATGTTGTGGAAAGGCTTCAGGATATTCTGAACGATCTAGGGAAACCCATGAGGGGTTCAAGAATCCTCATTTTAGGCGTGACGTACAAGGGAGATGTAGCCGACCTCAGAGAGTCGCCTGCCCTAAAAGTCATTGAGAATCTGGAGAAGAAAAATGCGGAAGTACTCTTCTTTGATCCTTTGATAAAGGAATTCGATCACAATGGGAAGCACTACGTGAGGTCGGAGTTAACGGAAGATCTCCTTGAGAACGTCGATGGAGTAGTTATAACCACAGCTCATACAAAAGGAATAGATTACCAGTTCGTGGTTGATCATTCTCCATTCGTCTACGATACGAAGAACATCACCAAGGACATATGTAGAAACCGAGAGAAGATAATCCTTCTCTGAGAGGTGGTACCATGATGAGAGTAGCCGTTGTGGGTGCTGGAAACGGCGGTCAGGCCCTTGCTGCATATCTATCCATGAAAGGTTCCTCTGTTAGCCTCTACAACCGTTCGAGAAAAAGAATAGCCAGTATAATGAAGACCAAAATGATAAGACTTGAGGGGGAGATCCAAGGGGCTTTCAAGGTAGATTTCGCCACCACAGATATACGTGAGGCCGTAGAGGGTAGGGAGCTCATAATGGTGGTTGTTCCAGCGTTCGCTCATGTTGATATAGCAAAAAAGATAGCCCCTTATTTAGAAGATGGCCAAGTTGTTGTTCTGAACCCTGGGAGGACTGGTGGTGCGATAGAGTTTGTGAAAACCCTGAAAGAATTGGGTGTGGACAAGGACATAACCGTCGCCGAAGCGCAAACCTTTATATTCGCCTCGAGGCTCACAAACCCCGGAGTGGCCAGAATATTCAGGATAAAGAACGCCGTTCCTGTGTCGGCTCTTCCCGCTACAAAAAACGAAAACCTTGAAAGAACTCTTTTGAAAATCATGCCTGAGTTCGAAGTGGCTTCAAATGTGATATACACAAGCTTTAACAACATAGGGGCGGTCTTTCACCCTGCAGTTCTCCTTTTGAATGCCGCGAGGATAGAATCGTCAGCTGGTAAGTTTGAGTTTTATCTGGAAGGTATAACATCCTCCGTGGCTAGGGTTCTGGAAAGAGTGGATTTTGAAAGATGCAGAGTTATGGAAGCTTTGGGGGAGGATCCGATGACCGCAAAAGAGTGGTTGAACTACGCCTACGATGTTCAAGGTGAGAACTTGCATGAGGCTATTCACAACAACCCCGGTTATCAGGGAATAATGGCTCCTCCGAGCATAGCCAACAGGTACATACTCGAAGATGTCCCAATGAGTCTGGTCCCGATTTCCTCCTTTGGAAAAATGCTGGGAATAGATACTCCAACTATAGATTCTATAGTGCAGATAGCGTCGGTCATGATGAACAAGGATTTCTGGATAAGGGGAAGAACAGTTGAAACCTTAGGGCTATCTGGTAAGACCGTTGATGAAATAAGACGGTACGTCCTGGAGGGGGTATTGTGAAGGTCCTTGGGGCTTCGATAGGAAGTGATGTTCACACAGCCGGACTTTTGACGTTTCTAAGGATCGCTGAAGAGGAAGGATTTCAAGTCATAAATTTAGGTGGTGCGGTTCCCGTAGAAAGAGTTGTTGAGGCTGTGGAGAGGGAGAACCCGGAGGTAGTCTCGATAAGCTATAGACTCGGTAGAGAACCCTTGAGGAACCTCCTTGAAAAGCTCTTTAAATTGATAGATGAAAAGAAGCTGGGAAACAGAAAATTCGTGTTTGGAGGAACTGTGGAAACAGGGGAAGTTGCGAGGAAATCTGGAAGGTTTCACGGAGTTTTCGACGGTAGGCAAGAGATGGAAGACGTAGTGATGTTTCTAAGGGGAGAGAAGAGGAAGTTTCAAGCCAGTGGTGTTACTCCCCCACAGACGTTGTGGGAAAGGGTGGATTATAAGAAACCCTATCCGCTTTTCCGGCACCATATAGGACTTCCCACACTGGAAGAAACAATAAGAGAGGTGGAAAGACTTGCGGACTCCGGCCTCCTTGACATCGTATCTTTGGCCCCCGATCAGAATGCTCAGCAGTATTTCTTCGAACCCGAAAAAATGGATCCCGATCAGGATGGAGCTGGGGGAGTTCCCATAAGAAGTGTGAAGGATTTCAGGAAATTGTACGAGGCGACAAGGCGGGGAAACTATCCTCTGGTTAGGTGCTATTCTGGCACGAGGAACCTTGTCAGGATGGCGAAACTTTTGAAAGATGTCATAAACAACGCTTGGGCAGCTGTTCCGATTTTTTGGTACTCAGAGCTCGATAGAAGGAGTGAAAGGCCCTTAAGAGAAGCTATAGCGGAGAATTTGCAAGCCATAAGATGGAATGCCCAGAACGGTGTTCCTGTGGAGATCAACGATGCGCACCAATGGGGTTTGAGATTCGCCCACGATTCGCTTGTAGTCGCAGATGTGTACATGATAACCTACATAGCGAAGAGTTTGGGAGTGAAGCATTACGTCCAGCAGTACATGCTGATGACGCCTCATTTTTTGTCGCCCAAATATGACATAGCGAAAAATGTAGCTATGAAGGAGATAGTGGAATCCTTTGAAGACGAATCGTTTAGATCGTACACGATGATAAGAGCTGGGCTTTTATCGATGCCAGCTGATGGATATATGGCAATGGGACAGCTCGTATCGGAGATGTTTTACGGCGAGTATCTCAAACCAGATATAGTTCATGTTGTGGCGTACAGTGAGGCGATGGAAAGAGCTAGATCCAAAGAGATAGTGGAAAGTGTGAAAATGGTTAAAAGGGCTCTGTCGATAGCCAGAGCCGGAATGCCAGATTTTCTGTCCGATCCCGAGATCAGGGCTCGTGTGAATTGGCTCAAAGATGAAGCGATGATAGTTATAGAAGCTGTGCGAAATCTGGGAAAGGAGATGAATTCTGAGGATCCCCTTCTTGATCCAGAGGTTTTGGAGAGAGCGGTGAGAGTTGGGATATTGGACGCGGTAGGGCTGGCCGGAAGTGGAGTTGCCCCTGGAAAGGTGAGAATAGACTTTTCAAAAGGTCGTATTGACCTTGTGGATGAAAGCGGGAAAATCATCTCCGAGAGAAAAAGGCTTAGGGATTTCCTGTGATCATATGTTCAGGATGTGATCGAGAAACTCTTTCATCCTTTCGTTTTTAGGGTGAGAGAAGAACTCCTCGGGAGGAGCTTCGGTGATTATTCTTCCCCCATCCATGAATATCAGCCTGTCAGCGACTTCCCTCGCGAACCCCATTTCGTGTGTCACGACTATCATGGTCATTCCGCTCCTCGCCAGATCCTTCATAACAGCTAGGACTTCGTAGACGAGTTCTGGATCCAGTGCGGAGGTCGGCTCATCGAAAAGCATTATATCCGGATCCATCATCAGTGCTCGTGCAATTGCAACACGCTGCTGTTGCCCTCCTGAAAGGTTAATGGGATGCGCGTCTATTTTATCGAGGAGGCCGACTCTTTCGAGCAGCCTTTTTGCCTTCTCTGTTGCTTCTTCCTTGCTCATTCCTAAGACTTTCACAGGAGCCAGTATGAGGTTATCGAGCACCTTCAGATGTGGGAACAAGTAAAAATGCTGAAAGACCATCCCTATTTTCGTCCTAATTCTGTTTATATCACCTGATTTTGGGTTTATCAGTTTACCTTCGAAGTAGATCTTCCCACCTTGGTATTCCTCCAGGTGGTTGATACACCTGAGCATCGTACTTTTCCCCGATCCCGAAGGCCCTATGACGACCAGGACTTCACCTTTGTCGAGATGAAGGTTTATTCCCTTCAGCACGTATAGCTCTCCATAGTACTTATGTAGATTTTCCACCCTCAGGATCTCTCTCACGCTACCGCCAGCCTTTTTTCAACGTGTCTGACTATCCTTGAAAGGGTGAAGGTCATGGCGAAGTATATCAAAGCGACTCCCCCGTAGATGGAGAAGGAGGCAAAGGTTCTGCTTATCACTATTTGCCCAGATTTCATCAACTCGGTTATTCCTATGACAGACACGAGAGAGCTATCCTTCAGGAGAGCTATGAATTCGTTTCCAAGTGCAGGGAGGATGTTTCTGAAAGCCTGTGGGAGTATCACATACCTCATCGCTTGGGAATGAGTCATCCCAAGAGATCTAGCCGCCTCGTATTGTCCCTTTGCAACAGACTGAATCCCTGCTCTGACTATTTCAGCCACATAAGCACCACTGTTTATTCCCAGTGCTATGACGGCTGCTGGAAATGCTTTTAAATTCACCCCGAGGCTTGGAAGACCGTAGTATATGAGGAATATCTGAACCAGAAGGGGCGTTCCCCTCAAGAATTCCACATAAATGGCCGATGGATAGCTCAGGAGTTTTGACTTTGCGAGTCTTCCCATACCCACGAACGTACCTATGAAGAGTCCCATGAGAACAGCAATAGAGGTGATCTTTAGTGTGATAACGGAACCAAGAAGAAGGTAGTCGAAGTTCTCAAGGAGTACCTGAAGCTGATATGCCATGATATCACCTCAAAAAAGGCGGGTGACCCCGCCTTTGAAGTCAGAACCACAGACTCACAAGAAAATCGTAGCACGTCTTGCTGTTCATTTCTTTCAAGACTTCATTTATGAAGTCAAGAAGGTCTTTGTCCTCCTTCCTAACTGCGATTCCGTATTTTTCTTCTGAGAGAACTGGACTGGATATCGTGAGCTTCGGGTTGAATTTAACATAGGCCTGTGCCGGAGCAGCATCTAAAACAACCGCATCTGTTCTTCCTATGGCGAGATCGAGAAAGGCATCTGTGAACCTCGTGTATCTGACGATATCCACCCCTTTCACCTTGGAAACATCTATATCTGCAGTTGTCCCCTGCTGAACCCCTACTCTGTGTCCTTTCAAGTCTTCATAGCTTTTTGGTCTGAAAGAGTCAGATTTTCTGACAACTATTACTTGCCCTGCGGTGAAGTACGGATCGGAGAAGCTCACCATCTTGGCTCTTTCAGGTGTTATCGTCATAGCTGCGACTATCATATCGATCTTGTTCATCATGAGAGCAGGAATCAAGCCATCAAATGCTATGTCTTTTATGACAAGCCGAACTCCGAGTTTTTTCGCTATCATTTTGGCTATGTCTACATCGAATCCCACCACCTGCTTAGTCTGCTTGTCGACGAACTCAAAAGGAGGAAATGTGGCCTCAGTTCCCATGATGATATAACCGCGTTTTTTTATCTCGTCTATCACCCCGGAAAATGTCAGCACCACTAGAACGGAGATCAAAACGAACACGAGAAACTTCTTCATACAAAACACCCCCTTAAAGAATTTTGGGGTATTGTACCACAAAAGTGTTTTTAAGGGTATAATCCCGCCGGAGGTGGTGATCGTGGATGCAAAAGTGTTAGTACGAGAGTATATAATAACCACCGTTGGATTGCTGATGACTGCCCTCGGACTTGTTATATTCTTAATACCCAATGGAATAGCAGCGGGAGGTGTGAGCGGCCTCTCCATGATCATGTCGAATTTCATCAAGATTCCCGTGGGAGTTTGGATGTATATACTCAACGCGGTTCTCTTTCTCCTGGCCTTTCTGACTGTTGGTTTTGACTTCAGCACGAAGACCATATATTCCGCGTTCGTCTTGAACTTCCTCGTTGACCTTTTCGACAGGCTCATCCCCATTTGGAGATACGCTCCTCCGTATGTTCAGAATGTGGATCTCATGCTCGCAGTTTTCTTTGGAGTGACACTTACAGCTCTTGGAATGGCTCTAGCTTTCTCTCAGAATTCCTCAACAGGTGGAACGGATATAATCGCGAGGATAGTCAACAGGTATTTTGGAACCACAGTTGGCATGAACTTGCTGATAACGGATTTCACGATAGGTGTATTTTCGATGGCTGCTTTTGGTTTGGAAAGAGCCATGTATGCTATATTCGCTATAATCATAAATGGGCTAATGATAGACTTCATGCTTCACGGTATAGAGCAGTCCAGTGAGGTTCTGATATTCTCAGAAAGCAAGATGGAGGAGATTAAAAATTTCATCTTGAAAGATCTCGAGAGGGGAGCGACGATCATCCCAGCGATAGGAGCTTACACCAAGAAGGAGAGGAAGATCCTTTTAACAATCGTCAGGAGGAGAGAACTTGCAGAGATAATGCACTTTTTGAAGGAGATCGATCCGAAAGCTTTCGTTGTCATAAGGGAAGTTCGACAGGTCTTAGGGGAAGGATTCAGAAGAATAGAGAAAGCTTTGTAGCTATTTAAGTGCTATTATAATCTTGGAGGTGAATCTGTTGGGGTTCCAAAAGAGCTTGGTTGAAATGATTTCGATGAATGGAAGGAAAGTTATGATCACCGGTGGAGCTGGTGGAATCGGTCTGGCGACTGCGAAGAGGTTCGCAGAAGCTGGAGCGGAGATTTACCTTGTAGATTTGGATAGGAGAAGGCTCACCCGAGCGCGGAAGTCCATCCAGGAGGAGTTCAACGTTGACGTTGAAACCTTCAAAGCGGATTTATCTGAGAAGAAGGAAATAGATGCTCTTTGGAAAGATATCGAAGGATCTGAACCAGATGTGTTGATAAACAACGCCGGAATATACGTTTTCAAGGATTTCCTGGAAATAGACGAACAGTTTTTGAAAAGGGTTATGAAGGTGAACTTTGAGTCTGTGTTTTGGATGTGTCAAAACTTCATAAAGTCCAGGTTAAAAAAAGGTGGAGTGATAATAAATGTCGGTTCTATAGAAGCCATTATGCCATTTGCCTTCGGACTAGTTCATTACGACGCGGGTAAGACCAGTGTTTTAGCACTGACCAGAGCTCTGGCCAGGGATTTTTCGAAAAAGGGTTTCAGGATAAATGCTGTCATACCTGGAGGGATAGAAACATCAGGCGTTAAGAAGTTGAAGAAAGAGACTGTGATGAGCTTGGATGTAGACATGATGAAGCTAGGCATGGAATTCAAATCCAGGCTACCTATGAGGAGGTTTGGAGATCCAGACGAAGTAGCCAGAGTGATGATTTTCCTGGCCTCTGATCTTGCTTCCTATATGACGGGTGCACTCATACCGGTCGATGGTGGGTTCCTATCGGCGTGAGGGGGGATACGATGTGAAAAGCTATACAGAGTATCTTTACTTCAACACCCCAACAAGACGGATGCTTGTGAGAATAACCGATACCGTGAGAGAAATAGTGAAAAATAGCGGCATTAAAGAGGGATTCTGCTTGGTATCGGCTATGCACATAACCGCTGGAATAATAGTCAACGATGATGAACCAGGACTCCACGAGGACATCTGGGAATGGCTTGAAAATCTCGCCCCTTTCAGAGAAGATTACAAGCACCACAAGACAGGAGAAGATAATGGTGATGCTCATTTGAAACGGATCCTGGTCCATCACCAGGTGATCCTTCCTGTGACAAATGGAGATCTGGATCTTGGACCTTGGGAGCAAGTGTTCTACGCTGAATTTGACGGTATGAGGAACAAGAGGGTAGTGGTGAAGATCATAGGGGAGTGAGAAGCGTGGTTGTGAAGAACACCATGATATTCGACTTTGACAGTTTTATAGAGAAAGGTTTTGTCAGGTTCAACAAGGTTATAAGTGAAGTTGGGCCAATGGAGGAATATGTAAGGATCGAAGGGGAAGAGGAAATGGATTTTTCTGGGAAGATGCTTCTTCCAGGTTTCATAGTTGGTCACGCCCATATATATTCTACATTCGCTCGAGGAATGACAGTCCCGTTCAACCCAAAATCTTTTAAGGACATCCTGGAGCAACTTTGGTGGAAACTCGATTCAAAGCTTGACATGGAAGCGGTGAGGTACAGCGGGCTCGTCGCTGCCGTGGAGTACATAAAAAGCGGGGTAACGACAGTTATAGACCATCACGCAAGTGGTATGGCGATAAAGGGAACGCTGAGGACTCTGAAAGAAGCTGTGGTGGACATCGGAAAGCTGAGAGGGATATTCTGCTTTGAAACCTCTGACAGGTTCCCTGTGGATGAAGCTATACAAGAAAACTTGGATTTTATGAATGAAAATTCAGAAAAGCACACGGGGATGTTCGGTCTTCACGCTTCGCTATCCCTGTCCGATAAGACTTTGGAGAAGGTTTCAAGGGTTCTCGGTGGAAGGCCGGTTCATATCCATGTTGCTGAAAGCGTGGAGGACGAGGAAGATAGTCTTCAAAAGAGTGGGAAAAGGGTTGTCGAGAGGTTAGATGAGTTTAGTCTGATAAATGAGAATTCAATATTAGCTCATTGTGTTCATATAAATGAAAGGGAGGCAGAAATAATCGCTGATAAGAAAGCCTATGTCGCTGTGAACGTCACATCCAACATGAACAACGCAGTTGGGCTCCCAAAAACAAAGCTCTTCAAAGAGAAGGGTATAAAGTTGATAATCGGTAACGACGGACTTGGGTACAGCATGGCGAGAGATCTGATGAACCTCTACTTCTCTCAAAAGCTTCTTTACATGGAACCAACATATTTCTCACTTGATGATTTAAAAGAGGCTATACAGAACACCTACGAGCTTGCTTCCAAGCTTCTCGGAATCAGGATTGGAAAAATAGCAAAAGGTTACAAAGCAGACTTTGTGGCAGTTGAATACCACCCACCAACACCTATCTCTGGGAGTAACGCCATGGGGCATTTCTTTTTCGGGGTTTTGGATCACCCAAGGGTCACAGATGTGATGGTGGATGGAGAATTTCTAATGAGAAACGGAAAGGTTCATCTAGATGTGGAGGAAATATACTATGAGGCACGAAAAATAGCAAAAGCTGTGTGGGAGAGGTTGGGTTGAGGAGGGATAGAATGGAGTATGAAAAAGTGAAGGAAGCTACTGAATTTATAATAGATGTGATAAACATAAAGCCACAAGTAGGTTTGATACTTGGATCAGGTTTGGGGTTTATGGCAGATGAGGTAAAAAATGCCATAGCTTTGGATTACAAAGATATTCCAAACTTTCCGATTTCAACAACTCCTGGGCATGAAGGGAAGTTGATCGCTGGAAAGCTCTTCGGAAAGAGCGTTGTTGTTATGAAAGGGAGGTTTCACGTTTATGAAGGATATGACCCCTCAACTGTGGTTTTCCCCGTGTATGTTATGAAGGAGCTGGGTGTTGAGAGATTCTTGATAACGAATGCTGCAGGTGGTATAAGCAGGGATTTTAACCCAGGTGATGTCGTTCTAATAAGAGATTTCATAAGTCTCCTTTCCTTCAAGAACCCACTCAGGGGGCCAAACGACGAGAAATTTGGTCCGAGGTTTCCGGACATGTCTGAGCCTTTTGATAGAGAGTGGATGGAAAGGTTGAAGGAAAAGGTGAATTTGAAAGAAGGGGTTTACATATGGACGCTCGGTCCAAGCTATGAAACACCATCTGAAATAAAAGCATTTGATAAACTTGGGGCTGATCTGGTTGGAATGTCGACGGTTCCAGAAATCATAGCGGCAAACCATCTTGGGTTAAAGGTTCTCGGGCTTTCCTGTGTTACGAACATGGCCGCCGGTATACTGGATACCCCACTCAGCCATGAGGATGTCATGAGAGTTGCAGACATGGTCAAAGGAAAATTTGCAAGGATCGTTAAGGTGGCCTTGGAGGTGATCTGATAGTGATATTCACTCTAACGATGAATCCCACCTTGGATAGATACCTCTACATAGATGAGCTGAAAGAGGATGACACGGTCCGAGTCAAAAGGTTCTCGGATTATCCCGCCGGGAAGGGAATAGATGTTTCAAGAGTTATAAGAGAACTAGGAGGAGTTTCCGTTGCCGTGGCGCTCCTCGGTGGAGCAACTGGGAGAAAGATAGAGGAGCTCTTGGACGAAGAAGGTGTTATATATACGGCTATAAGAGTTGAACCAGAAACTAGGATGAACATCATTCTTCAGCTGAAGGATCATCAGTACAGGCTGTCTCTGCCGGGGGAAACGGTTAAGAGGGAGAAACTGGAAAAAGTTCGTGAGACATTGCAGGCACTTGTGAGGCAGGGAGATGTTGTGGTCATATCCGGATCTCTGCCAAGAGGTGTCAGCCCTGACTTTTACACGGGGATAATCTTTGTTCTGAAACAACTTGGAGCAATAGTCTATTTTGACTCGGATGGCGAAAATCTGAAGGCTGGAGTTCTTGCAGAGCCAAAGGGGATAAAGCCAAACATCCATGAGCTTTCCAGGCTTTACGAAAAGCCCATGGAGGGGGCAAGTGTGGATGAGATAATTCAGACCGCCGAGGATATACACGAGAGGTACAAGGTGGAGGAAGTTATGGTGTCACTCGGTGGAAAAGGAGCGCTTCTGTACACGGAAACAGGAGTATGGCAAATGGCTGTACCCAGACTTCCCGTTGTGAGTGCTGTTGGAGCAGGGGATGCTTTCCTGGCCGCTTTTGTAATGAGAAGGACTGAAGGAGTGGACTATGAAACCGCTCTGAAATGGGCAGGTGCGGCTGGCTCCGCCGCGGTTTTAACGCCGGGAACTCAGCTCTGTAGAAAAGAGGATGTCGAGGCGCTCTTCAGCAAAGTAGAGGTGAAGAGAATAAGATGAGTGGGAAGAGAAAAACGGTGATAATAGTCGAATCTCCTGCTAAAGCCAAGACAATAGAAAATGTTCTGGGTAGAGAGTACAAGGTCTTGGCGTCACGTGGTCACATAAGGGATCTTCCGAAGAAGAAGTTCGGCGTTTCTGAGGATCTTGAGCCCACTTTCGAGGTGATTCCGGGAAAGGAAAAGGTGATAGAGAAACTCGAAGAGGAGGTCAGGGGAAATAGGGTTCTCCTCGCTTCCGATATGGATAGAGAGGGAGAAGCAATCGCCTGGCACGTGTCAGAGGTTCTGAAGATTCCCAAGAGTGGCACGAGAATAACATTTTCCGAGATAACGGCACCGGCGATAAAAAAGGCAGTCGAAAACGTTAGAGATATAGACGAAAACTTAGTTCATTCTCAATTTGCGAGAAGGATTCTGGATAGGGTGGTTGGTTACTCTGTGAGCCCATTGCTTTGGAAGATATACAGGATCAACAACCTCTCCGCGGGAAGAGTGCAATCCGCTACGTTGAAGATAGTTTGCGAAAGGGAGAGGGAGATTTTCAGATTCAAGCCAAGGAAGTATTGGAGAGCTCAGTTGATCTCCAGCGGGGTTAAGTTTGAACTCGTCAGAATGAACGGGAAAAAGGTCGATAAAAATCTCAAAGAAGAAGATTTAGCAGCCCTTCAAAGTCTCAGGGAAATAGCAGTTCATTCTGTTGAAACCAGGAGAGTTAAGAGAACTCCTCCTGATCCATTCACAACCAGTACCCTTCAGCAAACATCTGCTGCGAGGCTTCACTTTACTGTGAAAAAGACCATGATGATCGCTCAACAGCTCTATGAGGGAGTTGACACCCCTGAAGGTCACAGAGCTTTCATAACGTATCACAGAACGGATTCCATTAGGGTTTCAGAAGAAGCTGTGAAAGCCGCTAATAGGTTCGTTTCATCGAATTTTGGATCTGAATATGTTGGAAAAGGGAAGAAGTTCAAGAGAAAGAGAAACGTACAAGATGCTCATGAGGCGATAAGACCGGTGGATGTCAACATCACACCGGAGATTGCGAAAAAATTATTGCCGGAGGATCATGCCAGACTCTATGAACTCATCTGGAGAAGATTCATGGCGTCTAGGATGGCCCCATCTGTTTACGACGAGATGGTGGTTATTCTCAGAGAGGGAGTATTCGAGTTTGAGGCAAAGCTTCAGAGGAGGACTTTCGAGGGATTCGAAAGGGTTTGGAAGAGGGAAATCGAGGAGACTTGGGGGGATTTCAAAGAGGGACAGATGCTAAAGGTGGACGAGTTGAAGGTCTTCGAGGATTCCACCAAACCTCCTGACAGATTTTCCGAGGGTACCCTCGTCAAGGAGATGGAAAGGCTTGGGATAGGAAGGCCGTCGACTTATGCGCCGACTATATCCACTCTCCTGTCGAGAAAGTACATTGTGAAGAGAAATGGGAAGCTTTACCCGACTCTTCTGGGATTTCTCATACTCGACTATCTGGAAAAGAGTTTCCCAGAGATAGTGGATGTCAAGTTCACCGCCAGAATGGAGGAACAGTTAGACCTCATAGAGAAAGGGGAAAAGCCTCACAAGGAAATTCTGAGGGAGTTTTTGAAGAAATTCAAGGAAGATCTTGAGAAGGCCGAGAAGGAGTTTTTCAAAGTGGATTACGAAACGGACTACAGATGTGAATGTGGTTCTTTCACTAGACTGTTAACCGGCAGATATGGAATATATCTGAAGTGCCCGTCTTGTGGGAAAACCAGAAGTGTGAAACCATCTTACACGGCTGTTCTCATCGATGGAAAGATATTCTTCCCATGGAGGAAAGAGAGATTAGAAACTGAAAATGGTTAAAGAATTTGCCAAAAGAGGTGAAACTTTGAAATTGTTCACTTTGGTGGCTTCGTTTGTATCGGTGTTTCTGATGATATATCTTGCGTTTTTCTTCCCCGGTTTTGTTTTGAACCATTTCCTGACGGGCTTCAGGTTGAAAAGTCCCATGCATTTTCTCATAGTCGGTCATGACAGGAATATCGAAGGAACTTCGAGGGCTGATGTCATACTGGTTGTAGGGCTGGATCTTGAGAAAAAGAAGATGCTCCTTTTGAGTGTGCCGCGAGATCTAGAGTGGAACGGAAAGAGAGTCAACTCGTACTTCAACTTCGGAGTGAACAAGCTGAAGGGGATTGTGGAAGACATATTGGGGATAAAGATGGACGGGTATGCTGTGTTCGACTACAACTCGTTCAAGATTTTGGGTGATGAGCTTGGACCAGTTGAAGTCGTCGTGAAGGAGCCGATGAACTACGTGGATGAGGTTCAGAACTTGAGGATAAATTTCTTACCGGGTGTTCACAAGTTGAATGGAGAACAACTTCTGGCGTATATAAGGTACAGAAAAGGTGGAATGGGAGATTTGGACAGAATAAAGAGACAAAGAGAGGTTTTCTCCGAGCTGTTTTCAAAAGCTTTGAACATGTCAGTTGAGAGAGCAGCTGACTTGTATTCAAAACTAATGAACAGCGTTAGCACGGATATCAGCGAGTCTGAGATAATGGCAATCCTTTTAAGGTTAAAAAGAGGGGTGTCGATGAATTTCATGCAGCTTCCTGTGAAACCACTTGATAATGGTAGAGTGGTACTCGATGAGAAAAAATTCAAAGATGTAAAAGAAAGATTTCTCACCTTTGCCACCGAAAGTTCGGGGAGAGCTTATCACATAGTCCTGATGAACGCCAAGAGAAATAAAAGCAAGTATTTCAGGCCCATAGAGGAAAAGCGCTGGATACTCATGGTTGGATTCAAACCAGATGAGATTCTTTGGGAAGACACCGGTATTATTCTCAAAGGTAGCATTCTTTTGATCTGCACGAAGGATCACAAGGCACGGGAGGATCTGTACAGGATAGTCGAGAAGGTTTATCCCCACAGAAGTTTTAAAGTCAGGTGGGCAGCTTATCTGGATGGTGCGGATCTGTACTACAGGATAATGGAGAGGGCTCTCAAGATAAGAAGGTATCTGGAAAGACCCATAGATGCCGTGGTAATTCTGGGGGAAGTTGGAGGATGATCACCATCTGTACAAAATTTGATACGCTCTATACGTGATCTCTATCTTCCTCAGATACCTTTCAGCGGCTTCAGAGTTCATCCCGTTTTCATAGGCTTTTGGGCCAATGTTATAAGCCTTCAAGGCTTTTTCCAGATCCCCGTACTTGTCCATCAGGTATTTCAAATAGGAAGCCCCGATCTTTATGTTGTCAGATGGTTTTCCGAGCTTTCCAGAAATTCCGAGTTTTTCAGAAATCCACTTCGCAGTGTGTGGCATGACCTGAGTGAGGCCAACGGCACCGGCTGGAGATACAGCATAAGGGTTGAAAGAACTCTCAACCTTTATGAGAGCTATGAGAAGAGCTGGATCGATTTTGAGCTCTCTTGATATGGTTAAGACTTCCTCCCTGTACTTCAGGGGGAAATTCGCCACGAAAAACCTTAGGGACAGGGAGAGCATCATGAGAACCATTGAAATGGCAAGAAGCCTCATCACAGTTTTTCCCTTACCTTCTCGTAGATGCTTCTCACCGTGTCGTAGTCGAAATTTCCATATGTGACTTTCAGATGTTTTGCTTTGGAAGTTCTCTTTGACCAATTTTCTATATCTTCATCGCTGATCGTTATATTTGCGTTGTAGACTCCGAGTTTCTCCAGGAACTTTTCCAGATTTTCCACATCTCCGAAGGGCTTTATAGCCTCTCTCACCACTTGGCCATTCTCTTCCATCATGACCTTCAGCGTTTCGATCAGAAACATCCCGGTGGCTTGGCCATGTCTCACACCTTTGAAGGTCGTCACTGGATATCCAAAAGCGTGGTTCACAGTTGTTCCAGATTGAGCTATAACCACTCCAGCTAACGTGGATGCATACATCATCCTTTCCCTGACCTCGAGGTTATCGGGATACTTCATCGCCATTTCCAGGTTGTCCCTTATCAGATTTACGGCTTCTGATGCCATCATCTGAACCATACGATTGGACCTTCTTGAAACGAACCCCTCTATTGCATGACATAATGCATCTATTCCCGTTGACATGGTCAGGTCTGTCGGCATCGTCACAGTGTATCTAGGATCTGCGAAAGAAATTGTGGGAAAAGTGAAATCTGTACCAAATCCACCCTTGTATCCTTCATCGCTTGTGATCACCGAGTACTGTGTTACTTCACTTCCCGTTCCAGATGTTGTGGGGATTTCCACGACGGGAAGCATTTTGTCATACTTGCTGGCATTGTATATCTCTTCAACTTCAAGATCAGGATTTGATAGGAGTATTGCTAAGGCTTTTGCGAAATCCATTGGACTTCCCCCTCCAAGTCCTATCACGAAATCAACGCTTTTCCCCTGAAAGAGTTTCCGTGCGTTCCTGAGCATATCGAAGGATGGGTTTTCACCGACCCTGTTGTAGATTTCGTATTCCACTCCTTGCTCATCCAGAACATCCTTTAAATCGTCCAACGATCCGTTTCTGGAGGAACTCTTCCCCGTGGTTATCACGGCTTTCCTTCCAAGCTCTCTCATAAGATGTCCATTTTCAAAGAGAGCGTTTTCTCCAAAGAAGAGTTTCGGTGGCTCGAAAAACCTCCAGCTCACCATTCGACCCCCTTTCTCGCCTCAACACCTTTTTGGTAATAATGCTTAACCTCTCTCATTTCGGTGACGAGATCTGCTTCCTCGATCACTTCTTTTGGAGCGTATCTTCCAGTTATCACCAGCTCCACTCCGCTGGGCTTTTCACGGATAACCTCGAGTAGATCCTCAACTTCCATGGCTTTCAGATGGACAGCGACATTTGCCTCGTCCAATATCACGATGTCGTATCCCTCTTTAAAGGCATCTTTTGCCCTTTCAATTCCTCTTTTGCAAAGCTCTTTCACCTTTTCGCTGGGTTCCCCAACTACGAATTCCTTCGTTCCGAAAAGCTCGTAATCTATACCCAGCCTTTTAAAAGAATCGTGTTCACTGTATTCCATACCTTTCAGAAATTGTATTATCATAACCCTATATCCAGCTCCAACAGCTCGGAGGGCCAAACCAAAGGCTGCTGTACTCTTGCCCTTTCCGTTCCCCGTGTACACCTGAACAAATCCCTTCTCCATTCTACCCCCCCTCAGAAATCTATCATATCAGAAATCTTATCAAGGGTTTTTTTACCTATTCCTGGAACCCGGAGAAGGTCCTTCGGACTTCTATAGGGCCTGTTCTCTATTATTCTTTTGGCTTTTACTATCCCTATACCCGGGAGTTTTTTCAGCTCTTCAACTGTTGCGGTGTTCACATTTACCTTCATCCCATTTTTTGCGGATTCTAAGGTGGTTCCGGGATCAGAGATTGTTATGTATGGCTTTATCCTCTCAAATGTCTTTTCTCCTATTCCAGAGACGTTGACCACATCTTCGATCCTCTTGAAAGGACCATTTTCATTCCTATACCTGACTATGGCCTTTGCCTTTATCTGACCGATCATGGGGAGCTTTTCCAGATCTTTCTCCGATGCTTTATTCAGATCTATCGGAAACTCCAGAGTTTTCCTGGGATCAACCGATTTCTCGGCGTTTTCAGGCTCACTGAAATCGTTTATTATCACACCCAGGAGTAAGAAGAGACCCACCAGGGTTAGAAGCAGCAGCCTTTTTTCCAGAGGAGTTATTCGCAACCTGCCACGCATGCCGTATACTCCCTTTCGTATAACCTCGTTTTCCGTTCTATCTCGTTCCAGTTTTGGGCTTTCATGAAATCTCTAGCAGATTCTCTGGAAGGGAATGATCCTATGGCGACCGAGTACATGGGCGAACCATCTTTTGTGAATTTCACTATGAAAGCCGGTAGTGCCATCTCTCTTAGATCTAGCATCTTTGCTTGAGCGAATCCCAGATGTCTGGTCGCCATGAAATAAACACCGTATGCCCTTCTTTCTGGGAGTAGGGAGACTCTCGTACATTCCTTCGTGAATGTGACAGAGTAGATTTCACCTGTGGCTTCGGATATGATATATTCAGGTCCACAACTTCCGATAGCCTTGAGAGAATCCTCTTTTGATAGGGTGTATATGTAAACGGGAGAGGTTCTGTTCAAGATAGTAGCGGCGTTCAGAACCAGCTCAGGGTAATCGAACTTCACCATCTCAACCTGTCTTTCTGAAACACTCACTGCTTTCTCCTTGGGAGCTTCTGGCACTTTGAACGTTCCCTTTATCTCCACAACACGGACTTCAACAGAGGCCTTCTTGTACTTCAGGTATATGAGCCACGCAGATTCTATGAGCACCACAACGGACAGGGATATCACGATCCAACTGATCCACTTGATCTGATTGTTCGAGAGCTTAACGGTTCTTCTTCTCAGATAGATCACTCCCCGGTTCAGAAGTATAACATCAGGATGATAGAATTCATCAAGGGGAGGGGAGAGTGTGTTTGAAAAGTTGAGGGAAATCGATGAGGATGGGATCTTTATTGTGTATCCATCCGAGTTTGATTCCATAGAGCTGATGAATCTCATGGCACCCTCCTTCGTTGTAGGAATTAAGGATGGTGGATACATAGTGATATTCGATCCCAGGAGCACGACTGTTTCCGGAATGTTTGAAACCACGAATAGCCCTTCCTTGAGACGTATTGAAGAGATGTTTCGGACCCTCTTGCACATGGATGTCTCGGTTGAGAAAAAGATGAGCTTTGAAAATTCCACGAGTATCATAGACTCCATAAGAGAAGATGTGGAATTCTACGAAAGTATGGGGGTTGCCGTGCTCGAGACAGATTCTTCCGAACCTCTGAGCGAAGTGGAGTTCTCAAAAGTGCTTGACAGGTTCCGGATATTCGCCATGGTTTCAAGCTACACGAAAAATCAGAGGTACTCGCCGGAGGAGTGTTTCATCTCCCTATCACCTGGGGTGTCCGGTATGAGTGCTTTCCTATCTGTGGAGACTAGGTTTATGATCTGGCTGAAGAATGAGACGAAAGTCGAAGGGGAGAAATTTCGGTATTCTCTGATAAGAGCTTTCAACGTCGTCGTCGCGAAGTTGACCGGGAAATTCGGGTACGAGAGGATGTCAATTCTTCCGTATGAGACCATGATCATTCTCACGAGAGATGTGGAGAAGTTCGAGAAGTTCTTAAAGGTACTGGATGCGCTCAATGAGAAGATAAAGCCGTATCTCGTGAGCAAGTTCCCCATTTGGGCTGAAAAGATGAGGTCGTTCGAAAAGATAAACATCATAGATGCGGTAAAGTCAAAGGAGGACTTTCTCGATATGATAGCGTCCATACCGAACGACAGAGGGGTGGAAATATTGAAAAGTAGGATATCGAGTTCCATCGAGGATTTCAACAACCGACTTTCTATGATAGGTGAGGAGTTGGGAAAATGGATGGAAGATCTGCTGAGATAATGCTTTTGGTTTTAATTGGAACGCTCTTGTTTCCCAAGGTGCTGCTGCTTTACAAATCCTCAGAGAATGGATACGGCTACAGTCTGTTGAAGACCTATATAGTGCCATCTTTGAACGAGATAGGCGAGAGCTACGACTTCGTTGATATCGAAAAGGGTTTCCCGAATTTTTCCGGATACGAGATGGTGATAAGCTGCTACTATTCCTCCAAGATGAAAGGTGCAAAATCGTATTTGAGAAAGCTTGAGAAATACCTATCTGGAGGAGGAAAACTCTTCGTTATAAACAACCTAGGGGCTTTTTCAGATCCAAATGGTCCTTCCCCATCCCTTGCGGATTTGAATTCGGTTTTCAACCTACTAGGGGTGGAGTACGAATACGGTTGGAAAAAGATCGTAGCAAAGTACTCCTACGATGAGAGATATTTGACTGGACCTGTTCCGAAAAACAAGGTGATTTCCATGGACGAGTTTGAGGTGTTCGCAAAAAAGACAAAGGTTATCCTAAGCGTTAAAGATTCCGGAAAGATCTATCCCCTGGTTTTCTTCAACAGAAAGGGAGGAGTTGCGCTGTACGACAGCGCTTTCAACGAGAAAGGGGTCCCATTTTTGAACCTCGGGAAGATAGTTAAGGAAATAATCCTGGACCATAGTGGAAACATTGCGCTCTTTCTGGGAAGAAATGAAAGCGTTGAGGAGATGCTGAGGGAATTGCATTTCACAATAGTGAGGGATACTAGAAGACTCTCACGGGATCCGGAGGTTGTATTCGATTTCAACAAGGATTTGAAGGATGTTGAGAGCTACTTAAAAAAAGGAATAACAGTCGTTTGGATAACCACTGGCGATAAGGTGGCAGAGGGAACGGTGAATCTCGATGATTCGCTGGATATCCCTAGGAAAGTCCCAACTTACAATACAAAGGTTAGATACTTCAGCGCCCCAGGTGAATTCACACCATTGCTCGATATAGATGGGAAAGCTGTTGCATGGCTTTCCGGAAATCTGGTGTATTTTCCGGCAGATCTAGCGGTGAAGGAGTTCCGGGGGGTTATATTGGATTCCGTGATGATGGCTGCTAAACGTATCGCCATCCCAATTGTAAACGGTTTTGCCATATTTCTGGACGATTTCCCTCTACCAGCATACAACGTGAAAAGAAAAATGATAACCCGAGAATTCGGGGATATAACGGATGGGGAATTCTACTATGATATATGGTGGAAAGATATGGAAAAGCTTGCGAAGGATTTGAACCTTCACTACATTTCGGCGCTTGTAACTGCCTACAGTGACAAGCCCTATCCCCCATATGATTTTATGGAATTCCTGGAAAGCAAGCTTCCGATTGAATTCTTGGAAAGAAGCCATGAGAATTTGGAAGTAAATCTCCACGGATACAACCACCTCTCTCCGATATCGAAGAATTGGAATGAGGAAAATCTGATCGAAGCTTACCGATCCCTTGATGTTTTCCTGGAGAATATCTGTGATTTTGAACCAGTGGTTTTTGTGGCTCCGAACAACAAGGTTGATTGGATGGGTGCAGAAGCCGTCAAGCGGGTTTTCCCAACTGTTGAGGTTCTAGGAACTGCGTATTATGGTGATGAATCGCTGGATTTCGGCGAGTTTGGATACAGAAAAGGATTTGTAATCATCCCTAGAACGACCAGTGGATATTATCCCATGAATCGCCTTCTTTACCAATCGATATCCACAGTTCTGAGTTTGGGAACGTATCAGTATTTCATCCACCCAGATGACCTGTTCTCAAAGGACAGAAATCCAAGCAGTTTGAAGTGGAAAACCATGCTTGGAAAGCTCAAGGAGTTCTTGAAAACGATGAAAACTTACTATCCCTGGCTGAGGATGCTCACGGGAAAGGATATAGCGGTTATTTTCAAAGATTATTTTGAAAGTGTTCCAAAGATCGTCTATTCAAGTGAAAGTATTATGATCAAATTTGGAATATCCGTGAGGCTCCCAAGGTACTTCTTCGTGAAGGCAGGAAAAGATATGAGGATAAAGGGTGGTAAGCTGATCTATGCTATGAAAAATTTCAAAGTTGTGGAGATGACCGATTACGAGATGATCATAAACTTTGTGAAAAAGTGAGGTCACAGTTTGGCCGGAATAGGGTTCAAACTCAGAGAGGTTATGAAGAAGAAATTGCTTGTGTTCGATGTTGGAGCGATATTGTACGCCGTTCTCACAACTTCTGGTCCTTGGCTGATATCTTCGGCGTACATGCTAATAGTGTCGAAATTCTCGAATGTGGACATTTTTTTCACCTCTAGTCTTATATACGCTTTCATTTTCTCCATGATTATATCAGGTGGCTTATCGTTTTTAATCATTAGATACGCGGCGGATGCTTTTTACAGAAAGGATCTGGAAGCGGTCAGGAAAGCCTATGGTGGCTCCCTGCTTTTCGTAGCCAGCATATCTGCTTCCATCTCCGGGATTTTCTTCCTAGTTCACCACTGTTACAGTGCACCCAATATAATACTTTCCATATATTCCCTTACAGCTCTTTCCGTGCTATGGGTACAGATGATATTCGTTTCGGTTTCGGAGAGATTCCTCCCAGTGATACTCTCTTATCTGGCGGGGTTCTCCCTTTCCCTAACCCTATCTCTCGTTCTTAGGGCACATCACCTCTTTTTCTTCGACATAGGCATCGGTTTGACAGTGTTCTTGCAGAACAACTTCATCGTGAAGGTCATAGGGTTTCCCGAAGGTATCTCAATGGATTTTCTCAGAATCTTCAGAACATATCCTCAGAATCTATTCATAGGCTTGGGATACTACACAGCCGTCTGGGCGGACGATCTCCTGGCGTGGTTCCTCATGGGAAGAGAAGTATTGCCAGGCTTCAGATTTGCCGTAGATTATGATATTCCAATGTTTCTCGCCTATCTTTTCGTCATACCATCGCTTTCGATGTTCGTCTTTCTGGTGGAAACGGAATTTTACACGGAGTACAAGAGATTCTATCTTAAACTCGAAAAGGGAGCTGGCCTTTGGGAAATAAAAAGTCAAGCAGAGAGAATGAGAGAATCAGTTTATTATTCCATCGGTTCCATAGCTGCTGTTCAGATCGCTGCAGCCTTTGTTGGGATATCCATGAGTGAAACTTTAAAGAAGCTTGGGTTGTCCGCTGTTGCAGCGGGAGTTTTCAAATGGGGCTTGGTGGGGGCGAGTTTCAACGTCATGTTTCTCACAATCCTTCTGATAACTCTGTACTTTGACTTCAGGGATTTGGCACTTCAAGGGGTTATCGTTTCATTTGTGTGCAACATCTTGTTTTCAGTTCTAACAATGAAGTTCCACCCAGGTATGGGATTCGCGATGGCGCTCGGCGTGGCGTTCGTATACCTTGCGGTGAGACTCAGAGCAAGACTAAATGAGGTCATAATGTACACTTTTACACACATGAAATCGGGCTTGGAGAAATCCGTTCCAATGGTGGTGAAAAACCGTGAAATCAAATGAAGTGTACATGTACGTGGAACTTCCTTTGGTATATGTTTTGAGTGTGGTCTTGGATGGCTGGTTTCTTCAAGGCTTCTCGTTGAAGGTAATATGGCTGACTCTGATCTTCTATTCCGTGAGAAGGGGAATACTGATTCACGTTCTTTCAGTTTCCATGTTCTTCCTGAGTATATTCCTCGAAGAGACTGCTTTCATGGTAAATGTGAATCTCCTGGAATCATCAGTTTTAGTAGGCGTGACAACCGTGACGGCCCTTATCAACACTTTTAGAATGCACAAAATGAGGTATCTAATGCGAGACTTAAATGAAAAGGACAGGGAGATTTCAGAGCTTAAGGATAGGATCACGTATATGAAGTCAATTATAGAAGATCTGAGAGACAGGATATTCTATGAGGGAGAAGGGATATCTTCGTTGTTCATGAAACTCAAAGACGTTCGTATGGATAACTCCAGAATATTCTACGGGGATTTCGTAAAAATAGTCTCCGATTTCTTTTCAATACCCGGGATGTCGGTCTATCGATATAGACACGGTTTCTACAGACTTCTGGCTTCAACAAAACCTTCCATATTTGGTTTCACTTTCAGAGAAGGGGTTTCTGTCGTAGTTGATGAAGCGGTGAAGAAGGGGAGTGCCAGGATAACGGATCTGTTTGATAGAGAACTTTCCAACGTTGAACCGTGGATGGCTGTGAGCATAGGAAAAGAGCCAAAGGGTATGCTGATTGTTGATGAAATAGACCCGGCCAAGCTCAACAAGCCATATGAAAAATATCTGTCCGCGTTGTGCTCATGGCTCGATGCTATGATGGGAAGGGTAGAAGAGTTCGAAATTCTGAAGGGAAATAGGCTCCCCGATAGAACTTATCCCCCTGATATGTACGAAGAAATAAGAGAAGAACTCGAGGATATGGAGAAGTCGGGCTTGCCCTTCTCCGAGGTGTGCATATGTTCGGATAAGATAGACGAGATCCTGAGATTTCTGAGGGAAGATGACATATCAACCAGGTTTAAGAGAAATGACTATGAGTGCTTGAGAATACTTCTGCCTATGTGTGATGATCATGGAAAGAAAAGATTTTTAGAAAGGCTGAGGAGAAGTCTCGGTGAAGATCCGAAAATTTGTGATGTGGATTAACTTTCTGTCTGGCTTGTTCAATGTATATCTTTTCTTGGAGGGATATCATGTTCTCTCCCTTACCCTCTTTGGGCTGAACCTGACCGTGGTATATGTGGTTTCAAAAAGTCCAGCACAGCTCTTCATATCCGCTGTTAGCTACCCACTGGGGCTTTTACATTTCCATTGGAAACCCTCGTGGAGAGGAATCGAGCATGTGGGTGTGGATATAAAGGCCAGTGAGAGTGAACCCGAGGAGAACATGCTCACCATGAAGGATTACATATTTATAGGAACCCCAGGTGAGAAAAAGTCAGCTATTCTCGAGTTGGTGGAAAAGGTTTTATCTGGTTCACTCAGAGCGGGGGAAGTTGTAAACGTCCTGAAGCACTTTCTTTCTGATGAACACCCGGATGTGGCTCTTTACGCGTCGGAGGGAATAGAAAAAGTGGAGATATACCTGATAGAAAAGATGAATAAATTCAAGGGCGATCCGTTAGAGTTTGTAAAGGTTATATTGGATTACATAGATTCCGGATTCGCATATGGAAATTTGAAGAGTCACTACAGATCAATGGCTCTTGAATCGCTGAAAAGTGTGGAAAAGGGCAAGGAATTTTACCTCCTATCATACAGGCTGACAGGTGATAAAGGTTTTCTGGAGAAAGGTTTGAAGGAGACCCACTCTAAGGAAATTGCAAGAGAGCTCGCTTTGGCAGAGATAGCCAGCGGAAATGTTAAAAGGGCTTCAAAGATTTGGAAAGAATTCGTTCAGGAGGATGAAAGATCCTCGTAGAGCTTTCTATAGGAGTCTACCATTTTCTCAAGTGAGTAATTCCTTTCAACTATTTCCCTCCCGTTTTTTCCAAGTTCCTCTCTTAGATTTCTGTCATGCAGCCTGATAATAGCTTTAGCCATGGATATGTAATCTTTTGGCTTCACGATGAAGCCCGCTCTTTTTCCGTCTTTCTCCACCATTTCCTTGCATCCCCCGACATCGGTTGACACAACCGGTGTACCACCGGCCATCGCCTCGAGGATCACAAGAGGTTGACCCTCTGAAACGCTACTGAGGAGCAGCACGTCTATTTTTGGATAGACCTCTGTGGTATCCATAGGGCCTGTGAAAACTACAGAATCTTCGAGTTGTAGTATACCCAGTAGAGAGAAGAGCTCTTCCCTATAATCTTCATCCTCCATTGGACCAACTACTATGAATTTGGAGTCCGGGATCTCATCTTTCACAATTCTGAAAGCTTTGATTGCGGTTTTGAGATCCTTGATACGGGAGATTCTCCCCACGAATCCTACTGTAAATCCGGGGTGAGATTCCTTGGAGAGGCCGTACTTCTCAATATCAATTCCGTTGGGGATTACGAGCATTTTATCTTTGTCAGCACCGAGTTCCAGCTGAAAGAGCTGGTTTTTCTCAAACAAAGTAACAAGCTTATCGGTAAGCCTGTAGGCTACCGCACTTATCACCCTGAAAAAACCTATCCAAAGCTTCTTGTAGATCTCACTGATGGAATCTGAGATCAATATCTCTCTTTCCCTTTCCCTGTGGTATATACCGTGTTCAGTTATCAAGAGTTTTGATTCGTAAATTAGTTTACCAGCTATGGCGTTCAGCGAGGAGTAACCCGTCGTGAGCGAGTGGTAGATATCACATCTTTCAGGGATAAATTGAAATGCGTTTAAAAAGGGCAAGAGGAGATTTCTCATCGTCCAATAGTAATTCATGAAACTCTCCTTTTCGAAAAAGCGGTTGTAAACGTCGACGAGCACCTTCCAAACCCCCCTGCTTTTCACCACAGATACCATGTCTTTTCCCACAGATTCCCTGAGAGCTTCAACAACAGTTGAGGCTATCTTGGTAACGTTTTGATTGTAAAGAGCACTTTCATAAATCGCCTCCAAGATCTTCTCATCCGCTTTTTCCTTGAGATTCCATTCTACATCGGAGAAGATGTTCAAGGTGTGCATTGAGGAAACGTTTCCCGGTATTTTGTATTTAAACTCCCTTTTCTTGGAATCTGGAGATAGGTGGTAAATCGAGAACTCTATTTCCGGGAGATTTTCCATGAGTGTATGAAGCCAGCTGGAAACCCCGCCTGTCACATACGGATATGTGCCTTCAACCATTACACATACTTTCACCGTACTACCCCCGCCTCTATTTTTACCACAGCGCAGCGTTGAATGTTAAAATTTCTCATCGGGAGGTGCAAAAGTTGAAGGTGTTGAGCGGAATGAGACCAACTGGAAAACTTCACATAGGTCACCTCGTAGGGGCATTGGAGAACTGGGTCAGACTCCAGGATGAAGGCCATGAGTGCTACTATTTCGTAGCAGATTGGCACGCTCTCACAACCCATTACGATGAAACGGGGCATTTGAAGGAATACACAAGGGACATGGTCAGGATGTTCCTGGCAGTTGGTATAAATCCAGAGAAGAGTGTGATCTTCGTTCAATCCGCTATAAAAGAGCACGCTGAACTTGCACTTCTTTTCTCTATGCTCGTGTCTGTTTCAAGGCTCGAGAGGGTACCAACGTACAAGGAGATAAGAAAGGAGCTCAACTATAAGGATTTGTCAAATGCGGGTTTTCTGATATATCCGGTCCTTCAAGCTGCGGATATCTTGGTTTACAAAGCAGAGGGGGTTCCTGTTGGGGAGGATCAGGTCTACCATGTGGAGCTCACGAGAGAAATTGCTAGGAGATTCAATTCGCTCTACAAACCTGTTTTCCCGGAACCCCAAGCGATCCTCTCTCATACACCAAAGCTTCCGGGAACCGATGGTAGGAAGATGAGTAAAAGTTATGGGAACATCATCCCACTCGAATCGGATGAGGAGACTCTCAAGAAGATGATAATGCCGATGATGACGGATACCGCGAGGAAGAGAAGAACCGATCCTGGGAATCCAGACAATTGTCCAGTTTGGCTTTATCACAAGGCTTTTGGAATAAGTGAGGAAGAAGCGAGATGGGTTAGAGAAGGATGTACACAGGCTAAGATAGGGTGCATAGATTGCAAAAAGCTCCTTCTGAAGAACATGAAGGAAAAGCTTCAGCCAATTTGGGATAGGCTGGCTGAGATCGACAAGGACCCACATTATGTGGAGGACGTGATATTGGAAGGCAATAAAAGGGCTAGGGAAGTAGCCAGAAGGACACTTGAGGAAGCTAGGGAAGCTATGAACCTCATGTTTTGAAGGGGGAGATACGTTTGGAAATTGGAGCTCATATCACTCTTGAAGATGTGGTAAACGTTGGAAGATTTCATGAAAGGGTGGAGATCTCTGAGGATACAAGACAGAGAATAGAGAAATCCAGAGAGGTTGTCAGAGGGATAACAAAGTCTGAAAAAGCAGTATACGGTGTGAACACCGGCTTTGGAGCCCTCTCAAACATCAAGATATCTCAAGAGAAACTCAACGATCTTCAGAAAAACCTTCTCATGTCCCATGCTGCAGGAGTGGGAGAGCCTCTGGATGCGGAGATAGTCAGGGGAATGATGTTTCTGAGAGCTGCTTCCCTGTCCAAGGGATTTTCAGGGGTCAGACCTGCTATCGTTGAAAAGATCGTGGAATTTCTAAACGCCGGGATAGTTCCTTACGTCCCATCACGCGGATCCGTTGGAGCTAGTGGGGATCTCGCTCCTCTCGCCCATACTTTTCTCCCCATCCTGGGGGAAGGTTATGTCTTGGATGATGGAGAAAGAGTCCCGGCGAAAATTGTCTTGAAGAAACTCGGAATCCATCCGATAGATCTAAAGGAGAAGGAAGGACTAGCTCTTGTCAACGGAACACAGGCCATGAGCTCGATCGTCTCATTCGCAATTCGTGATTCCATTAGACTTCTGGAACTGGCCACAAATGTAGCTGCAATTTCGTTCGAGGCTCTCCGCGGGAAAAGGGATGCTTTTGACCCCAGGGTACACGCTCTGAGGCCGCATCCAGGGCAGATGGAGGTTGCAAAAAAGTTGTGGAGGTTGACCGATGGAACTCAGATTCCACGGGATGAGAGCAAGGTTCAAGATGCTTATACCCTTCGGGCAATTCCGCAGGTTTATGGTGCGGTTCTTGACACTCTAGAATACGCAAAAAGTGTTATGGAAAGAGAGATAAATTCCGTTACGGACAACCCGCTAATATTTCCAGAGGGTGATGCGATATCGGGCGGTAACTTTCACGGTGAACCTGTGGCACTCGTTGCCGACTTTTTGGCGATAGCGCTAACTGATCTTGGAAACATGATGGAGAGGAGGATTGACAGAATTCTGAATCCGAAAACGAGTGAGGGATTACCGGCGTTCTTGGCCGGTGGAGAAAAGGGTTTGAATTCTGGTTACATGTTATTTCAATACACCGCTGCGGCATTGTGCAGTGAAAACAAGGTCCTAGCTAATCCATCCAGTGCCGATACGATCCCAACTTCCGCATACCAGGAAGATCATGTTAGTATGGGTATGACATCCGCTCTCAAACTGAAAGAGATACTGGAAAACTTAGAATGGATTCTCTCGATAGAAGCCATGGTTTCCTCAAGGGCTCTTGAAATAAGAGGGTTGAAAAGCGCAGCACCAGCTGTTAGAAACCTGGCTCTGCAGTTTCTAGAGATAATCGGGAAAATGGGAAGAGATCGCCTTTTCTGGGAGGATCTTCGAAATCTCACCGATTTTGTGAGGAAAAAGGTGAAAGGGAAGGGAGAACTTGTCTGAGCTTCTTTTTAAAGCAGGGGCTTTTGAAGGGCCTTTAGATCTCTTGGTGTACATGGTTAAATCCAAAAGAGTGGACGTTAGGGAGATACCCATATCGGTTCTCACCGATGAATTCCTGGATTACATGCGTCAGATGAAGGAGTTGGATATACAACTCTCCTCTGAATTCATGGCAACAGCCTCTTACCTGATGTATCTGAAATCCAAGGCTCTCTTACCAAAGATAGAGGGCGAGGAGAAAGAAAAGTTTGAAAAAGAGAGAGAAAAACTCTACGAGATTATAGAGATGTATTCGAAGGTCAAAAGTGTAGTGGAAAGTATCGAGAAATCCGGGAAGAGGACCAGGTATCCCGTCAGGGTGGACAGAGTGTTCGGTGCGGTGGACAAACTTGTCTCCGAGACTTTGAAAGCCGTGATCAGATCTGTTGAAATCAGAAAAAAAGTCTACAAAGTCAAAGGGGAAGATATGCCAATTGAGGTCGTGATAGATAGAGTTATGAGGATGGACTTCCCAAAAGCTCTGAGGGAGATCGTGGAGGAAGCTTCAAATAGGTATGAACTCGTGATAACGATATTGGCAATCCTTGAGCTGATCAAAATGGGAAGACTCTTTTATGAAGATGGGAGGTTATTCAAAGTTGAACGAGAAGGCATTGGTTGAGGCCGTTATATTCGCGTCGAAAGGCTTATCTTTTAAGAGATTGAAAAAGATCACGGGGATCGATAAAAACTCCTTGGAGCGTATTCTTGAAAGCATCAAAGAGGAGTACTCTTCCAGTGAAAAGGGAATAGAACTTCGTGAGGTGGATGGGAGATTTCGATTTTACACGAAAAAGGAGTATTCTGATTACATTGAAAAGGTGATCCGCAGGAAATACTCGCAGTTGAATGAGGGTCAGATGGAGGTCGTGGTTATAATAGTCATGAATGGTCCTCTTTCCAAAAGGGAAATTGACCGTATGAGGGGGAAGGACTCCTCTTCACTCATAAGGAGCCTCAGGGAGATGGGGGTTGTCAGTAGAAAGCGAAAGGGAAGATCTGTGCTTTATGACTTGACGAGGGGGTTTAAGCAAAGCTCTATATACGAAGAGATAGTGTCGATGATCAGGGGTGGTACAGATGGATGAAAAATATATGAGAAGGGAAGTCATGACTTGGCTCGGAACGCTTATATTGATTTTCACCGCTGGTTTGGTCTTTATGATCTACCTCATGACCGAGAGGATGTATACGATTTCCAAAGACAAGGAATACAGAATCGTTGGCAGCTGCTTTCATTACATATTCTCAGACACGATAGTAAAACTTAAAGGGTTTGCCGAGTCCACCTCTTATGAGCTTGGACGCTACATAGCAGAAAAAGAAGAGGACAAAATTTCCTCCTTCCTGCAAAATCTCATGGCAAACGGCGTGATCACCGGAGCCGTCGTGACAACCAATTATGGGAGGCAATTGTTTTCGAGTTTTGACAAGGTTCCAAGTCAAATAAGTGGGCGAATTCTCACGGCGATTAAGGATAAAAAGTCATCTATGGATGTCGTCAAATTTGATGGAAAGATAGTGGCTTTAGCCGTCGCACCCGTATTCCACGGGAGCGAATTCCTCGGTGTAGTGGCTCTCACCAAAGTTTTCGACAACGTAATCCGTGCTGCAGAAGAAAAGATGGGAGGGAATTTCGAGCTCGTCAGCTGGGAGGACATTCCGGAGATTTCCGAGAAGCTTAAAAAAGTGGAGTACTTAGCCATCAGGAGGAAAGGAAAGATCATGGTCTATTATGACGTGTACAACGGGAAATATTTCGCCCATTGGACCGAGACAGACGAAAGATGGGTTGTCATGGGGAAGGCTTTCTTGATAGCTGTACTCTTCAACGTCCCTTTATTCACCGCTGTCTTATACTTCACGACGTTCTTCAGAAGAAGGATCGTATCGGAATTCATAGACCCTCTCAGGAAAACTATAGATGCCTTGGATGATCTTGTATCAACGACATCATCATCTTCTCAGGAGCTAGCAGCGTCATCTGAGGAATTGGCGGCGAGTACGGAAGCCCTTGAGGACAGCGGAAGGCACCTCAGCGATCTCGCTCAGGGAATGCTCCAAGATTTGGAGAGAACCGAGGGTTTCTCAGAGGATGTCTCGGAGTTCGCCAGCTTTCTCGAAAGATCCATCGGTGATTTGGAAAGGCTTTCAGGTGAATTAGGTGAATCCATGCAGGAGATACACAAAATGGGTGGACTCATTCAGCAGATAGGTGAAAGGATCGTTGTTCTGTCCATAAATGCTTCGATAGAGAGTTCCAGGGATACCATAGATAGACAGGCTATAAGGGCTTTGGCGGACGAGATAGGAAACCTCTCTGAAACCACAACTGAGAGGGTTTCAAAGATATTCGCATCGCTTCAAGGTTCCAGAGAGAAGCTGGATGATATGAACACAGCCCTCAGGGATATAATGAGCGAAACCAAGCGGTTGGCGGAGAGAACCAACAGGTTGTTGAACATGGTCAGGGGAAACAAGGGAGAATTCAAGAAAGTTTCGGAGACTATTCAGAGTATGTTCACCTCCATAGAAGAGGTGAATTTCGCGTCTCAAAACCTGGCAGAGGCTGCGACCGAGCTCTCTCAGAAATCCTACGAGGTTCAAAAGGTGGTCGATGAACTCTTCATCAGCCGCTCTTCTGGTGAAGGAGAAAATCAAGAAGAGGAGGGATGATCATGTTCGATTATGGACAACTCGTTAAGGAGATGGAAGAACTCAAGGAACAAGGTTTGTACATATACATAAGAACACTGGAAGGACCTCAGGGTTCTTGGCTGAAGATCGAGGGTAAAGATGTTCTCAATCTCTGTTCCAACAACTACCTTGGTTTCGCCGACGAGCCAAGGTTGAAGAAAGCGGCGAAAGATGCGATCGATTACTGGGGGATCGGTCCAGGTGCGGTGAGGACCATTGCCGGTAGCTTAAAAGTGCATGAAGAGCTGGAGAAGGCCCTTGCCGAGTTCAAAAGGGTTGAAGCAGCACTCTTCTTCCAAACCGGTTTTATAACCAATCAAGCTGTGATACCTACGATCATAGGTGCAGAGGATGCTGTGTTCTCAGATGAGCTGAACCACGCTTCGATAATAGATGGTATAAGGCTCACAAAAGCGAAGAGGTTTGTTTACAAGCACAATGATGCCGACGATTTGAGAGCGAAACTAGAAGAAGCATCAAGGGAAAATTTCAGGAGAAAGTTAATAGTGACGGATGGGGTGTTCTCGATGGACGGAGACCTCGCTCCTCTTCCGCAAATAGTGGAACTGGCAGAGAGATATGACGCCATGGTCATGGTTGACGACGCCCATGGTGAAGGGGTTCTTGGGAGTAGTGGAAGAGGAATAGTGGATCACTTCGGACTTCATGGAAGAGTCGACATAGAAATCGGAACACTCTCAAAAGCTTTCGGTGTCGTCGGGGGATACGTCGCCGGAAAGAGGGAACTCATTGATTATCTGAAACAGAGATCAAGGCCATTCCTTTTCAGCTCTCCTCTGTCCCCTGCTGATACTGCCGCAGCGCTTGAAGCTGTGAAAATCCTAATGGAATCCGATGAGCGGGTGAAAAGGCTTTGGGACAACGCAAAGTACTTCAAGGAAAAAATGAAAGCTTTGGGGTTCGACACAGGACACAGCGAGACACCGATAACTCCCGTCATGCTGTACGATGCGAAGCTTGCAACTGAGTTCAGTAAAAGGCTTTTCGACGAAGGTATTTTTGCTCAAGCTATAGGTTATCCAACTGTTCCCAAAGGGAAAGCGAGAATTAGAGTTATGATAAGCGCCGTTCACACCAAAGAAGATTTGGATTTCGCTTTGGAAAAATTTGAGAAGATAGGGAAAGAGCTAAATGTGATAGATTGAGGATCAGAAGGGGGATCCCATGGAGTTTGTAGAGAGACTGACCCCTTATCATTTGCTGTCGGGTTTTCTGGCGGTTTCCATTCTTGCTATACCTAGAGAGTATTTGAAGGCTTGGGTTGCTCTCCTTCTCGGGGACGACACGCCAAAGAAAGCCGGTAGACTTTCCTTTAATCCACTTGTCCATCTAGATCCAATAGGGACAGTGGCCTTCATGTTGTTCAATTTCGGATGGACCAGACCCGTTCCTCTCCGTCCTTGGAAGATGAGAAAATGTGGTTTCTTTTTCGTCTCCATGCTGGGACCAATCTTGAACATATTCGAAGCGGTGATCTTCGCACAAATTGCCAAAAACCTTACTCGGAGTTCCTTCACCTTTTCGGTTTTCTACAAATCGGCTCTTTATAGCTTCACATACGCCGTGTTTTCGTTCTTTCCCATACCACCACTCGATGGAGCAAGGATACTCGAAGCTCTCCTACCGGAGAGGTATTCTGCTTGGATCGTCAAGTACGAAGTTTACGGGGTTTTGTTCATGCTCGCGCTTTTAACGCTTTGGATACTACCACTGATGATGTCACCTTTTGTCAGGGTTATCGATTCCTTCATGAGGGCGATGATAAACGAATAAAGGGGGCAAAGCCACCCCCTTTCTTTTCATCTGAACGGTATGAAAAACTCATCCAAAGTCTTCCCTTCAACTGATCTATCGATTTTCCCCCAGTCGTATCTTGCCACGGCTTTCACGGTGAACTCTATGCCGTTTTTCTTCTCTTGGGCCACGATGTAGTGGAGAAACCCAGCGATTCCCTTTTCAGTTCCAGGGATATGTGTTCTGTTTGCAGACAGGAGTCCGAAACCAAGTGGTGCTCCTCCACCGCCTGTTGTTACATACATCACGCCGTTTATGAGGAACCTTTCGTAGTGATGTATGTGCCCGTTCAAAACGAGTTGGACCTTGTATCTCTCTAGCAGCTTTTTCCACTCCTCCTTCAGTGTTGGCTCTCTATTCGGAGAGTTTGTGAAGAACGGGTGGTGGAAATAAACAATTGTGAATTTATAGGATTGCGCTTTCTTCAGCTCGTTTTCAAGCCATTCCGTTTCTATCTTATAGGTGCTGGACTCTTCCGAAACGTTACTGTCAAGAACTATGAAGTAGATATCTCCAGCGGTGTACGAATACCACCTCTTGTCGAAATCTCCCCCACCTCTTCTCAATGTAAAAGCCTGATAATACAGAGCGGAATTTCTCTCATGGTTCCCAAGCGTTGGAAACAGGGCGACCTTGTCAAACAGGTATCTTCCAGCCTTGAAAAACTTATCCCAATCTTCTATGAGGTCCCCACTCTCCACGAGATCACCCGTGTGGATTACAAAATCGGCGTTCTCCTCCGCCATGTCTTTGCAGACCATCTCGTGCCAGCTCTCATTTGTTCTCGTATCGCCATACACCAAGAATCTTATGTTGGATCTTTTCAGAGTTCTGAGGCTGATCTTCTCCTCGAGATCCCCAGCCTTCACAATCGCCTCGCCTGTTTCCCCCTCTTTGAGGCCATCTATTTCTATGTTGTGAAAAGTGTCTATCACGTTATCTGAGAACTCTTTTCCACCAAACATCACAACGCCTTTGGTCGGTCTCCAAGTTCTGAAAGCCACCCAGACTCTGTTGTAATCCGCCCCCGATATGTAAGGGTGCCACCTCCACCCGTTCTCCGGAGCCTTGACGACGATTTGAGAGCCATTCACCCTCTGGATTTCATAGCCTTCACCCCAAAGGAGAGAAAAAGTGACTCCTTTTTGCAAGGATATCTTCAATTTTCCATTTTCATCCGCTTGTGCGGCGCTAACCACTTTTCCATTCAGGTTTTCCACAACCACGACTCCCGGAAGGGGCTTCCCTTTCGTGTCCACCACGGAAAGCTCGCTCTCGGATTTGACAAGCCCCATCTTTCTTTTAACGCTTTCCAGGTCTTTGCCAACATACACATCCAGCTTCGCTTTTTCTTTGACGTTTCTGGCGATTATGATGAACTTTCCCGCCATGAAAAACGATCTTGATCCAGGCATCTCGAATCCATAAGCCGCGTGACGCCCCTGTATGAAGTGACGGTTGATTCCCCTGATCACAAGGGGTTCAAAATCACACGGCTCCACGAGGAACCTCAACTCTGTAATCTTATCGGGGCTTGAAACCTCCACTGTCATGTTCTTACCAGAACATCTGTAGGAAACTTCCGCCTTCAGGTTACCCGCTTTTCCATCAACTACGAGTGCCCCCCCGTTCAGTCTCCAATCCTCGGGGAGGAACTTCTTTCTATTTATCACCACTTCGAAATCTTTCAGTATGTCAAATCCATTGCCAGGTGCTAGGTTCACCAAAACTCCCTCTCTGAATTCCGCCGTTCCCATCCCTTTGAGTGTCGTGTCACCCGGAAATGCACACATCCCGTTGAGGGCAAGTGCCAACCCAACTACCAAAATCAGGGTCACCAAATACCACCTTTTCACAAAACCATCTCCCTTCATTCCGGTTTTTAAACATCAAAATCAAATGAAAGTCCCACTTGTGATGGCGATCTTTCAAAACAACATGAAACTCCTTCTCGTACCCATCCCAGGTAAAATTATAGTGCAAATTCTTTTCCAAGTGCTCCAGATCATTGTAAAATACACGAGTGCGATTCTAAGCTGGGAGGTTTAGATATGCCAGAAGCCTTTCTAAAATATTTAGCAAGTACCTCTTTTCACAGCTTCACACTGGGAAACCTCGTCATGTTCGCAGTGGCCGGGGTACTTCTTTACATAGCCGTTGTCAAGGAATCAGAGCCTCTTCTTCTGGTTCCCATATCATTTGGAATAATACTGGCGAACATTCCTCCAGATGTGACAGGGATTCTCAGCTCTCCAACGGGAGATCTTCAAGGTGGACTCCTGTGGTACCTTCAAAGAGGCCTATACAGCGGTATTTACCCTCCACTGATATTTCTCGGTATAGGAGCTCTCACGGATTTTTCATTCATGCTTTCTTACCCTATAACGATATTCCTTGGGGCAGCAGCTCAGGCTGGAATATTCATAACATTTGCACTATCTAAGATGATAGGATTTGACATGAAACAAGCAGCCTCCATAGCTATAATCGGTGGAGCGGATGGCCCGACATCGATCTACACCGCTTCAAGGTTCGCACCTGAACTTCTGTCTGTTGTAGCTGTTGCGGCTTATTCGTACATAGCCCTGATTCCCGTGCTTCAGCCGGTGGTTTCAAGAATTCTCACAACTCGAGAAGATCGCTTGATAAAGATGGGACCGCCAAGGCGCGTGTCAAGGCTTGAGAGAATCCTCTTTCCGATATTCATAACACTGGTAGTAGGTGCACTCGTTCCAAAAGCCCTTCCGCTTGTTGGAATGTTGATGTTTGGTAACCTTTTGAGAGAAGTTGGTGTCGTTAAAAGACTGGTTGAAGCCGCTAGCAGGTTCATACTCGATACGGTTACCATACTCCTCATGGTCTCGGTTGGTTCCACAGCCAGAGCCGATATGTTCCTCACGCCAAAGTCCCTGGAAATATTCGGCTTGGGGGCATTTGCGTTCGTATCCGCGCTCGCTACAGGGGTTCTCTTCGCAAAATTCATGAACCTGTTTTTGAAACACAAGGTTAATCCTCTTATAGGAGCCGCCGGCGTCTCCGCTGTCCCAGACTCTGCGAGAGTTGCTCAAAGGATCGCTATGGAAGAAGATCCTCACAACTACATCTTGATGCACGCGATGGGACCAAATGTCGCCGGAGTTATAGGATCGGCTATCGCCGCTGGAGTTTTTCTTTCTCTACTTAGATGAGTGATAAAATTTACCCAAGATGATCTGTTTGGGAGGTGGTTAGGGTGAGAAGGTTCGTTTTGGCCATTTTAGCGTCAGCATCGTTTCTCATGGCCCTGACACCACTCGATCTTTTGTACCATTCGACGAATCCCGTATCCGCGGCTTTCAGGAGAGATATCGTTAGTTTAGAAGTCGTGTACGACACATCTCAATCAACTTTGACCAGACTGGTGGGATCTTTGGGAATATCATCTGATTTTCTCAACGTGTATGTTTCCCCAGCTTTGTACTATCCGATGGGTTTAGTAGAAGAGATGGGAAATAGCAAAGATATTCTGAATGAAATATCCGCTTTTGTCCCCTTGTCCATCGCTTTGAAAATAGGAAATTCCATCGTTGTTTCTGGAGCTTTGAGGGCAATGTATACCGGAGGGAATTTTTACATTTACGACTCCCCGACCGTTTCTTTTGGGCTCGGGGGAATGAGCAATAGGTACCGCAGAATGAGTAGTGGTGCACTGTATTACATGACAAACGACCTTGTGATTTTGGGTGAGAGTGGACTAAAAGTGAATGATAGTTTCAACTTCAAGAAAGGAGCCGTTGGGGTGTATTCTTACTCCAAGACTCTGAACTCCGAAGCTTATTTCAACTTATCACTCGATTTGTCCGTGGTCGATGAACTCTCCAGCGGTGAGTATGAAGGTAGCGAAGCCCTTCAAGCAATCCTGAACGATCTCACTGGGGACTTGATCGTCTCCAGTGGCAATGGGATTTTCGGTGGTGGATGGAATAGAGGGGAGTACTACGCCTTGTTTGGCTTGAGCTTCAACTTTCTCAAAGTCTGGGTTGAAACATCCGGTGGAAAAGAAAAGGAGTTTTTCAGAGACTTCTTGATAAAAGGGAGAATCTCGTTTTAAAGGAGGCGATATTCCTTGAAAGCGATCTTCAAAGAGCATGAAGGAGAAGGTATGGAAATGAAGGAGGTCCCGGAACCGACAAATCCGGGGCCCGATGAAGTGATAGTTAAAGTGAAGAGGGTATCGATATGTGGAACAGATGTTCATATATACAACTGGGATGAATGGGCGGCTAGCAGGATAAAGCCGCCCATTATTGTAGGTCATGAGTTTGCCGGTGAGATAGTTGAGAAAGGCGAAGCGGTTCAAGGGTTGGAAGTGGGGGACTATGTGGCTGCGGAGTCTCACATATACTGTGGCCACTGCTACCAGTGCAGAACGGGTAGAGCGCATGTCTGTCAAAATCTGAAGATCCTTGGGGTAGATGTCGATGGAGCCTTCGCAGAGTACATAAAGATCCCCGCTAGAATTTTGTGGAGGGTCTCTCCGGAGATAGATCCAAACTATGCTTCGGTAATGGAGCCTTTTGGAAATGCAATTCACACCGTAACGGTTGAGGATTTAACCGGGAGGACTGTTCTCATAACGGGAGCTGGCCCCATAGGAATTATGGCGATACAAGTTGCCAAGGTTGAAGGCGCTTCACTGGTGATTGTTTCGGAGGTCAAGGATTACAGAATAGAGCTTGCCAAAAGAAACGGAGCGGATGTCGTTATAAACCCGATGGAGAAAGATCTGATTAAAGAAGTGAAGAAACTGACAAGCGGTGAGGGTGTGGACGCGTTCTTCGAGATGTCCGGAAATGCGGACGCATTCAGGCAGGGGCTCGAGTCTCTAACCCCTGGTGGGATGGCGTCCGTTCTGGGGGTCTTTCATGGTGATTCGGTGTGCTTTGATATCAACAATTTGCTCACGTTCAAGGGTATAAGGATGTACGGGATAACGGGTAGGAGGATATTCGAAACGTGGAGAATAGCCGACCAGCTTCTGAAAAGCAAGAGGGTTGATATGTCGAAAGTTGTCACCCATGTGTTACCGTTCGAGGAGTGGAGAAAGGGAATGGATTTGATGAGAAAAGGTCAGAGTGGTAAAGTGGTGCTAGAGGTGAGCTGATGATAGCATTTGGTCCTGTTCCTTCAAGACGCCTTGGAAAGAGTTTGGGAGTGAACAACATTCCCAGAAAGGTGTGTAGCTATGATTGTGTCTATTGCCAGGTTGGAAAAACCAGGCAGCTGGCTGTGAAAAGAAGGGAGTTTTTCAAGGTCGAAAAAATAGTTGAGGAGGTTTCAAAGAAGGCGAAGCGTTCTGAATTCGACTACATATCCTTCGTTCCAGATGGAGAGCCCACTCTGGATGTGAACCTTGGAGAGGAGATAGGGCGTTTGAAAACCCTTGGGAGGGTCGCGGTGATAACAAACGCCTCTCTTCTTTGGATGGAGGAGGTGAGGAGGGATCTCCTGAAGGCTGATTGGGTTTCTTTGAAGGTGGACGCTGCATCGGATGAGGTTTGGAGAAGAGTTAACCGGCCTCACGGCGATTTGATTTTCAAGAAGGTTGTCGAGGGAATCCTCGATTTTTCAAAGGAATTTGAAGGAACTCTGACAACGGAGACGATGCTGACGCTTGGCATCAACGATTCAGAGGACGAGCTTGAAAGAATAGCAGATCTGCTGGCGCAGATCTCTCCAAAGGTGGCTTATATCTCTGTACCCATAAGGCCTCCGGCATACGATGTCAAGCCTCCCCCTGAAAGAGCGATCGATAAAGCGTACATTTTGCTTTCCTCAAAAGGTGTTGACGTTGAGATCCTATCACGACCAGAAAGTGGTTTGTTCGATGTGGGAGATGATCCAAAAGAGGGAATTCTGTCGATAACGGCTGTGCACCCCATGAGGGAGTCGGACCTCGAAAGGGCCTTAAGAGAGAAGGGAATCGATCTATCTGTGGTTAGGGAGCTTCTGTCAGAAGGGAGATTGGAAATTATAGAGTACAGAGGCGTTAAGTTTTACAGAAAGAGGTGAAAGACTTGAAAAAGCTCGTGGTGATATTTCTAGCCGTCGCAATTGTTGGGTTCTCCAGCGATATCGAAAGTGTTTTGAAGGAACTCCAAGATCGTGTGGACAGGCTTGATTCCAAGATAAACGCGGTTCGGGGAATACTCGACGGGAAGATAGCAGATCTTTCAGCAAGTGTGGATGAAGAGCTCGCGAAGGTGAAAGGTGATGTGAACAACCTTGGGAAAAGGGTTGACGATCTGTCAAGTGCAATTGTTTCGATGAGCAAGCTTATAAAAAAACTCAGCGATTCTCTAAACGTGACCTACGAGAACCAGAAAAACCTCCTTCAAACGATTGAAATCCTGAAGAAGAAACTCGAAGACACCTACACGATCTCTCAAAACGCCCTTGAGAAATCAGATCAGGCTTTGAAAATATCAACAAAGTCTCAGGAAAGCTCTCAGCTAGCTTTGAATCAAGCTCAGGGTAATCGTGTTCTTGTATACACGGCTCTTTTAACCTCCCTTGCCAGCTTTGCAGTGTCAATCTATATCCTCCTTTCGTACAGATGATTAAAGGATTGATCCAGTCTGACGATAAAGAATATAGGTGAGGAGACCGACTGGGGGTGGTCGGGATGAGAATAGATCCAGTTGGTAGGTTTGATGGCATGGTAAAAGAGCCTCGTGTTGATAGAAAAGAGCCTGTTAAGGGGGTTCAGAACATTGAAGATGCTGTGAAAACGGTTCAGAAGAAGTTGGAGAAATTCAAAGAGATCCTGAAAGACGAGGCGGAATTCAGAGTGGACAAATCCACAGGTATGGTGATAGTCAAGATAAAGGACAAGGAAACGGGTGAAGTGGTGAGGCAAATCCCACCAGAGGTTGTTGTGAGGCTGGCGAAAACGATAGACGAGTTCCTTGGAATGCTCTTTGATGAAAGGGCGTGAGAAAATGAGTGATTACCTGAGCAGTATAGCTAACAGTGTGAATCAACGTTACACCAGTAATATGGGACTCTTCCAGATAGGAGGAGCCGTTTCTGGCCTGGACACAGCCAGCATAATAGATCAGATACTCAAAGCCGAATCGCAACCCTTGAACCAGCTCACGGAGAAGTTCAAAAAACTCGATCTGATGAAAAAAGCCTACAACGAAGTCAAGGAAAAGCTCGAGGATTTCAGGGATTTCGTTTTTGATTTCAAGCTTCAGAAAAATGTGATGATAAAGAGTGCTGAAAGCTCCAATGAAAGCGTGGTTCAGGCTCAGGCTTACGCGAGTGCCACCAACGGAACATACTATGTGAAAGCCCTTCAGATGGCGACGAATTCCACGCTGTACGGTAGGTCCACGGTGAGAACCACAATAGATCCCTCCACAGCAACTTACGGGAGTCTCAACTACTACACAACCCCTACCGATTCAACGATCAGGATATACAACAGCGACACGGGTGAGTACAAAGAAGTTAACATCTCAACATCCGATACCATAGATACCATAGTCAACAACATTCAGATTGCGATAGACGACCTTTTCGGTAGCGGAAGTGCAGATGTCAGCTTCGCAAACGGAAAACTCTCTATAGGAACAACGGATGACAGCAAAAAGATCACGCTAACGCAGGTATCCGGAAATTTCTTGCAAGTTTTTCATCTGGATGAGGACTCTCCCACTGGTGCTGCTACGGATAAGATAGAGAGCACCGCGCCCGTTTGGTCTTTGAACCCGTCTTTGAAAACCCTTCAGGATTTGGCGAATTATAACGGGGAGACTGTGAGTGATGGGACTGTAAAGATAAACGGTGTGGATATAGACATATCCACTACGGATACGATAAACGAAGTACTCGACAAGATAAACTCTTCGGATGCAAACGTTTATGCTTACTACGATTACCATCAGAACAAGATCATACTCAGGCGGAACGATTTCGGAAACAAAGCGATAACCTTGGAAGACGATGGAAATATATTGTCAACCCTTGGGCTCGTGGATTCGGACTATTCGGATAACGATAACCCTGTTTTCGTCGCGGGTCAGAATGCACACATTCAGGTTAGTATGAACGGGGTTGATTATGTCGATGTGTACTCCGGCAGCAACGAAGGAATAGAGTTCGAGGGAATATCCTTCAACGTGAAATCCACGTCCGACACGCCAGTTGTTGTGAGGGTGAGCACGGACAAAAAGGCTATAGAGGATAAACTCAAAGAATTCGTGGACAAGTGGAACGACCTCATGGGCTACATATACGAAAAGTTGAACGAAGAGCCGGTTAAAGGTAAAAATCCCGATGACATGACGGACGAGGAGAAGATGAAGGGAGTTTTGAAAAACGACCAGTACTTGAGATCCATATTTGAGAGGCTGAAGAGGTTCATGACGACTGAGATAACGAGTGACGATAAATTCAAGTACCTTTTTGACATAGGGATAAGCTCCGGAGATGTTGGAGGAGAATACGAAAACATGATGAAGGGAAAACTCACGTTGGATGAGGACAAGCTCGATGAAATAATAGATAACGATTTGAATGACCTATGGAAGTTTTTGGGAGACGGGGAAAATTCCTTCATGCAGAAACTCCATGACTTTTTGTGGAACTTGACCAAGTTCAACGGTGAGATAGATTCCGTGGCTGGAACAGATGGGAGGATTTACAGAGAGCAAAGGATGCTCTCGCAAGAGATAGCGGATTGGATGGAAAGGCTTCAAGAAAGAGAGCAGGAGCTCTGGAGAAAGTTCAGCTATATGGAGCAGGTTATATCGAAGTTTCAGTCCATGGGGGCGTGGCTGTCTCAGGCTACAGCTAGAGGGCAGAAGAAATGAAATAAGTGCTGTTAAGCCACCTTTGCTTTTTCCACTCATGTGGTGTTATAATCAAAGTGACCTACCGGGCAAGGAGAATTCCCGCAAGGGATGTTGACATGAAAAAAAAGAAAATAATATAATGCATATCAAGTTAATTTTGATTTTTCCACTCATCAGGGAGGTGCATATTGTGAAGGTGAGAAAGGGATTTACCTTGATTGAACTCCTCATAGTTTTAGCGATCATCGGAGTTTTAATGAGCATAGGCGTGCCGGTTTATACGACACAGCTTGATAGAGCAAAAGCGAGGGTAGTTGCGGCGAACTTGAAGACTATTGCCCAAACTGTCGCGAACCTCGCAGTTCTCGGTCATTATGACGATTACCTACCATCAGATGGTTCTTCAAAGACTTTGTCAAGCAATGATATTAAAGGCATCGTTAAAGGTTTTGACACAACGAGCTATGCTGGGACAATAACTTTGGATGATGGCTCTTTCAGTGTTGTAGTTTATTATAATGATGATACTAGTATTAGTTCAAATGATATAGCAAAAGCCATAGCTGACACGTGTGATTCTTCTCATGCAGAGGATAATGGTAAAGATTATGCTGCTTGCGTGCTCAACGAAATCCCCAAGATTTCCTATTAATGAGAAGAAAGAAGATTACCCCGCCCGAAAGGGCGGGGTTTTATTTTATACCTTTGTATCGACCTTCAGTGGTGGCGTTACCTTGTATATCGCGTCAAATCTACACACGTCCATACAGCTTCCGCACCTGATACACAAATCCTGATGTATCACGTGAACTTTGTTCAGCTCTCCCTCTATTGCCTTCGTCGGACAGACTATCTTACAAGCGGTACATCCAGTACACTTGTCTGGATCTATCACGTAGCTTATCAGATCTCTACACTTCTTAGCCGGACAGATCTTTTCCTTAACATGCGCTATATACTCATCCCTGAAATATCTCAACGTTGTCAGAACAGGGTTTGGTGCGGTCTGGCCAAGCCCGCAGAGCGAGGTTTCCTTGACCACCACCGCCAGCTCCTCAAGGGTATCTATATCCTCCATCGTTCCCTCACCTTTTGTTATCCTGTCGAGTATCTCATACATGGTTCTGGTTCCTTCTCTACACGGCGTGCACTTCCCGCAGGATTCGTTCACCGTGAACTCCAGGAAAAATTTGGCGACATCGACCATACAGTCGTCCTCATCAAGAACGATAACTCCACCAGAGCCCATTATCGTTCCAAGAGCCGTCAAGGATTCGTAATCTATAGGCGTGTCTATCTTACTAGCCGGTATAACCCCTCCGCTCGGCCCTCCAGTTTGAACAGCTTTGAGCTTCTTTCCGTTCGGCACGCCTCCACCTATGTCAAATATCAGCTCTCTTAGAGTTATACCGAGAGGAACCTCTACAAGCCCTGTGTTTTTCACCTTACCAGCCAGGGCGAAGACTTTCGTTCCCGGGCTCTTCTCCGTTCCGTACTTTCTGAACTCCTGCCAGCCGTTTCTTATTATCCAGGCTATGTTTGCCAGAGTTTCGACGTTGTTTATAACCGTTGGCTTTCCCCAAAGACCTTTCTCAACTGGATAAGGTGGCCTGACTCTTGGCTGACCCCTTTCTCCCATTATCGATGCCATCAGAGCGGTCTCTTCACCACAGACAAAAGCCCCCGCACCTATCCTTATCTCTATGTCGAAGGAAAAGTCTGTTTCTAGTATGTTCTCCCCTAAGAATCTCCTCTCTTTTGCTTGCTTTATAGCTGTTCTCAACCTCTCTATGGCCATCGGATACTCGGCCCTTACGTATATGAAACCCTTCTTAGCACCTATCGCGTAAGCTGCTATAGCCATCCCTTCAAGAACCGCGTGGGGATCCCCCTCAAGAACGGCCCTGTCCATGAAAGCTCCCGGATCCCCCTCGTCGGCATTGCAGACCATGTACTTCGTGTCGCTCTTTTGCTTCGCTGCGAACTCCCATTTAAGACCAGTTGGAAATCCAGCTCCTCCCCTTCCGCGAAGACCGGATTTCTTTATCTCCTCTATGACCTCCTCTGGCTTCATCTCCTTCAGGACTTTCTCAAGGGCCTTGTATCCATCTCTCTCTATATAGTCGTCTATGTTCTTTGGATTGATGATTCCCAAATTCCTCGTGACTATCTTGACCTGCTTCTTGTAGAAGTCGTGCTCTTTGAAGGCTTTCTCCACGGTCTTTCCTTCTGGTGTCTTCATCAGGTACTTATCGACTATCTGTCCACCTACCAGGTGTTTTTCAACGATCTCTTTCACAGCGCTTTGGTTGAGCTGAGAGTAGACGACGTCGTCTATCACCATGAACGGCCCTCTGCTGCACATACCCATACATCCGGTCTCGATTATCTTGTATTCGCTTAGAAGACCTTTATCTTTCAAAGCCTTCACAAGAGCTCCTTTAACCGCGAACTCACCGGCCGCAACACAGGCTCCACCGGCACATATCCTTATCTCCTTCATGCCTTTCCACCCGCCTTCATCTCTTCAGCGATCTTTTTGTACTTTTTCACCAGTCTTGGAACCTTATCCGGAGACATCCTTCCGTAGAAATCCCCTTCTCCTATCAAAACGACCGGTGCCATCGAGCACGCTCCAACGCATCTGACATCGTGAACGGAGAACATTCCATCCGGTGTGACATCACCTGGATTCTCCAGTCCGAGCTCATCCAAGAACCTTTCCATCACCTTGTCTCCGCCCTTGACGTAACACGCCGTTCCAAGGCACACCTTTATCTGAATCTTTCCAACGGGTTTTGTGGAGAAGAAGTTGTAAAACGTCACGACTCCTCTTACCCTGCTTTTAGGGATCTTCAGTTTTTCAGCTATAAACTCCATAACTTCTTGTGGGAGCCAAAGGAATATCTCTTGTGCTTTGTGAAGAATGTTTATAAGCATCGATGGATCGTAGTTGACTTCTTCCATGTACTTCTCAAGCTCTCTGAACTTCTCCTCTTTATTTTCTATTTCCACCACGCTTAGCACCTCCTAGTTGGGAGTATATCAAAAACTCCCGTGCTGGTAGAATTGATAAGCGAGGTGATCGATTTGATTTTAAAGGGAGTTTTCTATCGTGGTGAGAAGGTCAATTTAAAGTTGGGTGAAACCGATGAGATATTGGATGCCACGGGATTTCACGCTCATAAGTGCTTCGTGGATAGCCACCTTCATTTGCTTGGAATTGGAATCAAACTTTTGACACATGACCTTGAGAAGGAGGATCTGGGGAAGCTCCTGAAGAGCGCAGAAGGACCTTTGATAGCACGCGGCTGGACTGAGATGCCTTCCCTCAGTTTGATAAACTCTGTCGAGTATCCTGTAGCTCTCGTGAGAAAATGCGGTCACAAGGCGGTGATAAACGATGTGGCGAGAGAATTACTGGAGCTCCAAGAAAACGTGTTGTATGAGGGCGATGTCGACAAGGTCTATGAACTTTTGAGTGTTGATGATTACAAACGAGCCCTGAAGATGGCTGAAGGCGAGCTCTTCAAAGTGGGGATAAGCTATGTCCATTCGGATGATCTTCACGCTATGTCCTACAGCGAGCTCGTTAGTATCCTAAAGGAGGCTAGAATCAGGGTTTACGAGAAGCTCTTTACGTATGAGCCAAAGAAGGATATGTTTGGGAAGGTGTCAAATAGAGTCTACTTTGGGGCCATAAAGCTCTACGCTGACGGATCTGTAGGTGCTAGGACTGCGTTCATGAAAAAGCCTTACAGAGATACCGGCGATAATGGGGTCTTTATTCTCAACGATGAGGTCTTGAGGAAAATCTTTCTGTTTGGGAAGAAAAATGGTGTCGAGGTGACCGTACATGTCATTGGAGATGGTGCCATTGAGAAGTTGTCTCCGTACTTTTCAGAGTTCCCTGGAAACAGGATCATACACGCCCAATTTGTCCCAAGGGAGGTTTTACCATTTCTAAAGAGCACCCGCTTTTCCGTTCAGCCTCATTTTTACTTCGAAGATCGAGAAATTTTGAAATTCGTTGATACAGATTCCATGAGATATCCTTTCCTTTACCTATACAAAAATGGATTTGAGGTGCTTTTTTCATCTGACGCCCCGGTTTCTCCACACGATCCAAGATATGTTGCAGAGAGTGCCATGAAGATGGGCTTCTCAAAAGAAGAGGTTTTGGAGATTTACACAAAAGGTTCGGAGGATTTGTGCTTGTACGAAAATCCCGATCCGCTGGAGAGTTACCCTGTGGCGATCGTTATGAAAGAAGGTGAGGTGATAGAAGTTGGATGAAATGGTGGGTCAACGCCACCTGCTTGGTGTGGGGAAGCCGCTCAGAAGGTATTTAGAGAAAGGCTGGTGTCCGAGCTTTGTTATATATGGGCCACCTGGTGTTGGGAAAACAACTTATTTGAATCTGCTTGAGAAGAGCTTAAAAGCGGGGGAAGTGTTTCACGCATCCGCTTCGACTACCTCTGTGGTGGAGATGAGAAAGCTGATTTCCAGAGCACTCCAGATGTGTCGCTACGGCAAGAGGATATATCTCCTTTTGGATGAGATTCACAGCTTGAGGAGAAACGATCAAAGGATATTCTTAGAGCCTATAGAGAAAGGTTGCCTTGTGCTCGTTGCAACGACAACCGAGCCACCTTCCAGGTACATAATCCCTCCCCTTCTCTCCAGGATGAGGGTTTACAGATTCTTTAAACTACCCGTTGAAGATATCTTGAAGATATTGAGAAAGGAATCGGAGGATTTGGATGAGGAGACGTTGCTCAGTATAGCCGTTGCATCGGATGGTGATGCCAGAAAAGCTCTCTCAACACTTGAGGAGATCAAAAGGGGAGGAGCGATAGAGGAGAAAGAGGTGTTTTCACTGAAAGAGCATTACGATTTGATCTCCGCTTTTATAAAGAGCATCAGGGGATCCGATCCAGATGCAGCGATCTACTACCTGGCCAGGCTCTTGGAGCTGGGTGAAGATCCGAGGTTCATCGCCAGGAGACTCGTGATACTGGCGAGTGAAGATATAGGTTTGGCGGATCCAAACGCCCTCGTGATGGCGGTTTCTGGAGCACAAGCCGTTGAGATGGTGGGAATGCCTGAGGCTGAGATAAATCTATCTCATGTCACCCTTTACCTTTCGCTCGCTCCGAAGAGCAACTCCGCCTACATGGCCTTGAAAAGAGCAAAAAAAGTTGCGTCGAAGCCAGCAAAGGTTCCGCATCATTTGAGGAACATCCCGGAAAGTGGTTACAAGTACCCGCATGATTTCGGAGGTTGGGTGAGCCAAAGGTACCTGCCAAATGATATAGAAGGTCCCTTCTACTTTCCAAACGAGAGGGATAAAAAAAGCTGGAGGGAATAACATGCCTTACGATGGTCTTTACATGAGAAGAGTAGTTGATGAGATAAACGAAAAAATCGAAGGACCGCTTAGAAACATCTACCAGCCGACGAAGGTGGATTACTACCTTTATTTTCAGAACGGAACCATCAGGGTCTCTCTGAACCCAACTTGGGCGTTCATGGCCCTAACCGAGAAGATGAAGAACCCATCGAAAATGCCCCCGTCTTTCACCATGCTTTTGAGAAAATATTTGAAAAATTCTCGATTTCTCGGGGTAAATCAGGAGGGTTTTTCCAGGGTGGCGGTGTTCAAATTCGAGAGACTCGATGAGAAGGGAGATCTGAGGATATTCTCTCTTTTCGTTGAACTAATGGGGAAGTATTCGAACATGATCTTGGTTTCCGATGAAGGTGTTGTAGTGGATGCCCACAGAAGAATCACCACCAGAATGGGGAGAGAGCTCTTCCCGGGGAGAAAGTTCGTTCCGTTCAAAGGTGAAAAGCTCGATCCGATGAAGGCAAGTTTTGAAGAGATCCTCAGAAACCCAGAGGACGTTTCTGTAGAGAGGTTTCTTACGAAGCGGTTAGAGGGTTTATCGAGAATTCTAGCGAGAGAGATAGTTTACAGGGCAGGGTTCACGCTCAGCTTCAGCGCAAAGGATCTGGCTGAAAAGCAGCTTGAGTCACTTTACAAAGCCATCATGGATTTTCGGGAAGAATACTCGCTCAGGAAGTGTTATCTCCTTCTTGAGGAAAGCTCACCTTCTGATATATCCCCAGTTGTGCTTCATCATCTTTCTTTAAGGCACCAAAGCCACTCGCCTTCTGAAGCTGTGATGAGACTGGTTCTCGGCAAGGAAAGAGAGGATTTCATCAAAAACAAGAGGCGAGATTTTGAGAAAGTGGTGGTCAAAAAGATAGATAAGCTGGAGGATGTGGCTAGAAAGATCAGAGGAGGGATTGAAGGAGTGAAGGACTTTGAGGGTTTCAAGAAGAAAGGTGAGCTTCTCCTCGTGAACGCATACGGCTTGAACGCTTCAAGTGGAGTTGTTGAAGTTAAGGATTGGGAAAGTGGTGATGTTGTAAAAATCGATGTGGATCCAAGGTTGGATGCTCTTCAAAATGCTCAGAGGTATTTTGAAAAGTACAAGAAGCTCAAGAGGAAAAGTGAAGGTATGAAGAAGAGATTGAAAGAGGTAGAAAAGGAGCTCGAATACCTGTATCAACTCTGGCAGACGATTCTTGACGCTGACGATGAAAAAGTGTTTGAAGAGATAGAAGAGGAGCTCAGAAGCGTTGGAATTTTAAAGTCTCAGAAAAGGAGAAAAAGAAAGGAAAGTCCCAGGTCTTCACCGAGAAAGGTGTTTTACAAGGGATTCACAATTTTGGTGGGTAAGAACAACCGCCAGAACGATGAACTTGTCAGGAGATCATCACCAAACGATGTATGGCTTCACGCTCGGCAAATTCCCGGGGCACATGTCGTTATAAAGACAGAGGGAAAGAAGGTTCCAGAGGATGTTCTCGTGTACGCCGCATCCCTGGCCGCTGGATATTCTCGGGGAAGGAATTCTGGAAATGTTCCCGTTGATCACACTCTGGTGAAATACGTCAAGAAACCGAAGGGATTCAAACCGGGAATGGTCATCTACAGGAATCAGAAGACTTTGATCGTCACTCCGAAGAGGCTCGATTGAGCTTTTCTTTTTTCATCTCCTCCACCATTTCAGCGAACACCTCCACAACATCGGGATCGAACTGAGTTCCGGCGTTCTTCAGGATTTCCACGATTGCTTGATCCTTTGACAGAGGCTCTCTGTAAGCCCTAGCCGATGTCATGGCATCGAAAGCGTCGGCAACGGCTATTATCCGGGATTCTATCGGTATCTGTTCACACTTCAAGCCCTCCGGGTATCCACTTCCATCGCATCTTTCATGATGGTAGAGAACTATAACAGCTAGATCTGCGAGAGCGGCGCTCTCTTTGAGCATCTCGTACCCCTTAACGGGATGTTCCTTGATCTGCTTGTATTCCTCACTGGTGAGCTTTGAGGGTTTGTTCAAAACGCTTTGAGGAATGTATATCTTCCCTATATCGTGAACGAGCGCTGCCCAATAAATCCTGTTCACCTTCTCTCTTGGCATTCCAAGTCTTCTTGCCAATTTCGCAGACAGGTTGGCGACTCTTTCCGAATGTCCTCTTGTGTATATGTCATAGTACTCCAGAGCCTTTGCAAGTATTATGACTATATCTCTGTAGATGCTGGACTCAAGCTCTTGGGATTTCCTGACCGTATAGAAACCTGAAACTATTTTCGCGAATTTGTCTGCTAGATCTACATCACCTGATGAGAACTCCTCTTTACTTTCCTCCGGTATGTCTAACGAAAAGAAACCTATCAAGTTCTCTCCTATCTTTAAAGGAGCGATCAAGGAGCTTCTGATGGGCTTCGAAGCATTTTTCATGACGTCGTATTCCGGCTGAGGAATGAGCTCCTCATCTTTGGATAACACATGGTCTATAACGGTGGGGTTTTGCAAGTTCAGAAAGGCGTACTTCCTTTTCAGGTGAAGGCTTTTGAGCACGTCTATATCATGTCCAACAGCTGCAATGAACCGCCACCTCTCACCGTCTAGAATCGATACAGAACCATATCTCGCTTTCGGGATCAGATCGAGTGCCAAATGGAGTATCTTTTCTAGGAACTCTTCTTCTTCCATGGTGAACGTAGACATGCTGGCCACGATTTCCATGACATCTTGGAATTTCTCAAAATTTCTCTGAAGCTCTTTGTACAGGTGTTGTATTTGGCTGTCCATAGCTTTTATCTGCTCGTTCGCGGCTTTCAAATTCTCACTGGCGATCCTGAGTGTTTTGTCTCTCTTACTGAGGGCATATACGAGGTAAAGGAGGGTACCAACTAAAACCGCCAATATGGCCGAGAAGGTCACAAGAAACTTCACAACTGGGAATTCCCGCTCCTCCAGGAGGTACTTTTGAAGCGTTTTCCAGTAAAACGAATTCTCATCGGGCTTCATTTTTCTCAGGTATTCGTCGATCCTAGCCACCACGTTCTCGGTGAAAGGGAAACTCCTGGAAAACGCCATCTTGAGTTCAACCGGTGTGAATATTATGGGCGATATGTGGTAGCGGTATTTTGACCTGTACATCAGGGCTGCTATTCTACTCACCACAGCCGCATCTGCCTTGCCACTGCTTAGAATTTTCAGGGCATCTTCATATGCATCAACCCAGGATATTTTCTCCGGTTTCACTTTGAAACCTCTTATCAAGTTCAAAAAGCCACTGGCGTAAACATCGTTTTTAACCAAAACTATATTCATTCCTGAAAGATCGAAGATCTTCTCCACCCTTCCTCTGGTAACCACAACCCCCCAATTTGATAGGAAGGTCTCTTCGTTGAACGCGAACACCTTTGACCTCTCCGGAGTGTAAGCTATGGCAACTAGAGCATCTATCTCACCACTTCTGAGCTTTCCAATGGGATCTTTCTCATAGATGTACTTTATCTTCCAGCGCTCTCTTTCCGCTATGTAATTCAGTATATCCACGTAAAAGCCTTTTGCTTTCCCATTTTCATAGTAGCAAAGTGGATAGTCATCGTATACTCCAACCCTAATGCTTATGGCTGCGGCAACAATGGAGAGAAGCACCAACAGCATCGTGATTGATTTCAACGTCAATCCCTCCTGAAGGTGCTTTCGTAGGTTTCCATCAGCTTCTCGCATTCTTCCCTCCTTCTTTTCTTTATGTACAATAGCTCGTCCGCCTCCTTGAAAGCCTCTCGGAAGGACTTCCCTTTCATTGAAGAAATCCCATACGAAAACGATACCCCCGTTGAGAAGCGAGCCCTTTTGATGATTTCTTCCGCTTTTCTCTCATCCGCCCCTTGAAGTAGTATCAGGAATTCATCTCCCCCCCATCTGACGATTATATCCGTGTCTCTCAGAGACCTCATGATATCTTTGGAAAACTTCTTGAGAATGACATCTCCAAAGTCATGTCCAAAGGTGTCATTGATGACCTTCAAACAATCTATATCAGCTATCACCACTGAAAATGTCTTGCCAGGATCCACGAGCATATCTTCGTGTGATCTGAACCACTCGTCAAAGAACGCCCTTGTGAATGTCCCGGTGAGCGGATCTTTGAAAGCCTTCTCCTTGAATTCCTCCAGTTTTCTTTCCAGACTCTGCATTTTCAGGTTCTTCTCAATGTGACTCGCCACGGTTCGCAGGAGGTCCACTTCATAAGGACTTATGGAGTTGTATCCCAACCGGGATGCCATTAATATGAACCTCACATCTCCTCCAATTCTTATTGGATATCCATAGTGTGATATAGAAGGGCTCTTCAGACCCAGTGGACACCGGAAGTCCTCGCCGAATCTCCTGAGATCGGGGAAGAGTATATCCTTTCCTATCATTACGTACCTTTCGACCACAGGCATCGCTTCCAAGGGGAATTCTCTCTCCGCCACAAATTCCCTTTCCACCCTTCCGCACATCAACAAGCACGTGTTCCCTCTTATCTCAAAAAGGGCGATGTTGACGTTTGGCAGAACCTTCCTCGCTATGTTTAGAAGGCTTTCACATGTACTGGAGCTACTTGAGATCAGATCCGATAGGAATTCCGATATGATGTTAAGGAAGTTTTCAATGGACTCTTTCATGACAAACGAGGATACATCCTCTATGAATAGCATCACCGCTTTCTTCCCTTTGAAGATCACCGGGATTGAGTTGACCACAAACGTGGCGGTTCTTCCATCTACCATGATACCTTTCTCAACGGCTGGAGGAAGCTTTGCTCCAGTTTCTATGACAACCTTTGCCCTCCTATACGCCATTTCCCTGTATTCCGCTGGTGTGAAGCTCATGGCGTTAAACCCGGCCAAATCCTCCATACTTCTCACTCCGATTATCTTTAAAACCTTCTTGTTCGCGTACAGTATCTCATCTATCGTGTGTATCACCACACCCTTATCGGAATCCTCGTACTCTTTCAGATCTTCTTCGGTTATCACGGAGTATCCACTCTTGCTAACGTTCTCGAGATTCTGTCTGTATATTTTCGAATCCATGATGGCTTTGTTCAGAGCCGATTCCACGTTTTCCTTGATCTCAGAAACTCCGTACTTCAGATTCACAGGAATACCGGCCATCCGCATCAGATCTTTTGAAATTCCCCTGATGAACTCCTCAACATCAAGTTTTCTTCTCAAAAGAACGACAAACATGTCCTCTTTGAACCTTATCAGCATTTCGTTCTCTTCTATCCTTGACTTCGTGATCGTGGCGAGAAGTCGTAGCACCTCATCTCCTTTTCGGTAGCCCAGCGCTCGGTTTATCTGTGAGAGGTCTTCAACGTCGATGATCACGATCATCACGAATCCCTTGAGTTCGTTCAAAACGGAGAAAAAGTATTCACGTTTCAGAGCACCAGTCAACTTATCAAAGGCATCTGAAGCTCCCTTGAAATCCCTCATGAAGCACCCAAGGATCCTCGCGATGAGCCTAAATGCACCTTTTTTCTCCTCTGTGAAACTGTCGCTTTCCGCTATGAATCCAATTATCCCTATGGTTTTTTCAGAATATGTCACGGGGATTCCAAAGAATGCGTGCTTCTTCACATTCAACCCCTTTGGAACACTGACCCTGTATTCCCCTTTTGAGAATTCCCAGAGGTTTTCCAGGTAGATCTCCTCTCCCTTGTCAGCTATGTAGCACAGGAGGCATTTTTTCGAGGTGGGTATAGTTAGATTTCTCAAGAGCGGAGTTTTGGATTTGGCGAAACCGAAGGTTATGCTTTCCCCACTTACGGTTGCTATGAGCACTTCCACATCCTTGTGAATTTCATCCAAAAGATCCGAGATCTGCCGAACCGCTTCATAAACATCTGCCCCCCCGATGAAGAGGCTCAGGAGTTCTCTTGAAATCTCATCAACAGTATTCAGCACTTTCTCCCCTTCTTCTATCACTTTCCAGTGGAGATTATACACTACACGGCAGTGGGGTTTCTCGGAGTTTCATCCTTTCAGTGCGCCGGCGAGTATTCCCCTTATGAAGTATCTTCCAAGTAGCAAAAAGAATCCAACAGGTACGACTATCCCTATTATCGCAGCGGCCATCTGGAGGTTATACAGTGCGACGAAACTCCCCTTTACCTCGGCGAGTTTCACTTGTAGGGTTGCAGTTTGAGGGGTCGAGAGGGTGAGAGCTAGGAGAAACTCGTTCCACACTTGGGTGAAAACTAGAATAGCGGTTGAGGCATACCCGGGCATGGCCATTGGTGAGACGACTCTGAAAAATATCTGCCTTTTCGTCGCTCCATCCATTTCCGCGGCTTCTTCTATCTCCCTGGGAACGGACATGAAGAATGTCCCCATGAGTATGCTGGCCAGCGGAACGTTTAAAATGGAATAACTCATGATCATTCCCGCGTGTGTGAGAGCGAGTCGGGTTCGTGCCATGAGCTGAACGAGTGGAACTAGGATCGCTTGGTATGGCAGATAGAGTGAGATCCCCACAAGGACAAAAAGAATTTTCGAAAACTTGCTCTTGAATCTGCTGAGGTAGAACCCAGATAGCCCCCCTACAAACGACGATATAGCGGTGACAGAAGAGGATATAATGAGGGAGTTTAGCAGGGCATTTTTCACCAGTGAAAAAGCTTTGGCGTAGTTCTCCGGGTGAAGGTCGATACTCGGAATCAGATAGGTTCTCTGTGTGATCTCATAAGGTGTTTTTAGAGATGTAAGAACCATGACGTATATGGGGAGTAGATAGGCTATGGAGAGAATTATGGCTGTCGTTATGGCGAGGAATTTCACTGTTTTTTGCGATCTCGATTTCAACGGAACCACCTCCGGAATGCGTATATCGTGTAGGGAACGACAACGGCGAAAGCCATGAGGAATATCACGACGCTGAGGCCAGCCCCGAAGGCCACCAAGTGTTGCTGAAACGTTGCTATGTACATGAAAAGTGCGAGAACATCTGTCGAGTATCCAGGACCTCCAAACGTGACTATATAAACTATGTCGAACACTTTAAGGGCGGAAATTATCAGAAGCCCCATGAGTATGAAAAGTCCTCCTCTGATATTCGGAACGATTATCTGGAATAAAATCCTGAGCCTTGATGCTCCATCTATCAGAGCGGATTCCACCATTTCTTGAAGCTCCGTTGACCTAAAGGAAGATTGAATTATCACGACGGATATACCTAGATACTGCCAAACGAATATCAAGACTAGCCAGTAGGTTGCCGTATCTGGGTTGGTTATATAACCGCTCTGAAGGGAGTTAAGATGAAGGTACCTCAGAATTGTGTTCAAAACCCCTTTATCAGGTTGATACATCCACGACCAAATAGTCCCCGTAACTATAAAAGACATGGCTGCTGGATACAGTATGAGCGTTCTCGTGTAAGTTTCAAATCCCTTTAAGTTGCTCAACTCCAGCAGGTACGCTATCAACAATGCCAGGAACAGTGTCGGTATCACACCAACTCCTAGCCACTTCAGGTTATTCTTCACATCTACCCAGAATCTGTCTATTTGGAACATCATCCTGTACCATTTCAACCCCACAAATTCGAAGTTTGGGCGTGTGCCCCTCCAATTGGACACGGAGACGTAGAAAGTCCACACGAGCATCCCGTAGAGTAACACCAAGACTATCAGAAGAGGCAGCACAAAAACCAGAAAATTCATGATTTTATCTCTCATGAACACACCCCTTGTCATGATCATTACTCATGAGGGCAGGGGGTATCCCCTGCCCTCATTCCTTCCAGAGCTTTATGCTATCATCACGGCCATTTATACCATGAAGCTCCCGTCTTCACATCGTAGAGCTCCAACATGTTTTCGACATCTGATATGGTTTTCTCCAAATTTGGCCTACTCAGGAAGCCGGCTATGACATCCCAGTAGGCTTGGGTGAAGCTGAATGGAGCTATGCTTCCATGCTGATCGAGTATGAGCCTACCCGGATGAGTGATTATGTACTTCTGGAGCTCTTTTCTTATGGGGTCTGGGAAGTAACATGGGGATATATCCATTCTCGCAAACAGCCCACCCTGAACCACATCCGTTCTAACTTGGAATGGCTTCGAGGCAACGGTCTTGAGCCAATCCTTCACAACATCCGGATGTGGAGCACCTTTCGCCAAACCGTAGGTATCTGGGTGGAACAGAAGTATTCTTTCCGGGACTTGTGGAAACGTGACCGCGTCAAAATCCACTCCTGGTTTCCAGCCTCTTGTCTCGAAGTAACCTATCGCCCAAGTCCCCATTATGACCATTGCTGAGTCACCAGATACGAGTAGTCCACAGGACTCATCCCAGGTTAGTGTGGAATGATAGGGATAAATATAGGGTATGAGTTCCTTGAACATCTCGAGAGCTTTCTTGAAGTTTGGATCCTTTTTAACGTTTATCTCGCCCTTGTAAAGCTTGACGTAGTACTCTGGCCCTCCAACTTCGAGAAGTATCGAGTCGAACACGAAGGCAGCTTCCCATTTTTCCTTTGTTCCGAGTGCCAGCGGGTACATCTTGGGTCTAGCCTTCTTTATAGCCTTTGCCACCTGAATGAGTTCTTCATAGGTTTTCGGTGGTTTCAATCCGAGCTCCTTGAAGAGTTTCTTGTTGTAGTAGAGTATATTCTGAACGTGCATGTTAAGTGGTATCGTGTAATGGTGACCTTCAATTGTGACTGCATTCGCGAGCGGTTTTGGGATGAGATTGCCGTAGTTCAGCTCATTCCAAAGGTCATCTATCGGGACGAGGTAGCCTCCATCGACGTAGGACTTGAGCTCTGCTCCTCCCAAAGTCTGCCAGGTATCAGGTGGTATGCCAGCCGCAAGCCTTGACTGAAGGACTACCCTGAGGCTGACTCCACCTCCACCTGCCACGGGATTCTCGGTCACCTTAACGTCTGGATGAGCACATTTGAAGACGTCAAACATCGCATTTGCAGCTTCCCTTTCTCCACCTGCTGTCCACCAATGGAATATCACCAATTCTCTTTCCGCAAGCGTGATCGATGCTGTCAGAATAATCAGAGCGAATATCAGAAGAAACTTTCTCACAGATATCCCCCCCTTCGTTGAGTTACATGTGAAGATTATAGTACCTTGAGGATCAATTGACAAAAAATCGAGCTCTCTCTTTACTTGTCCTCGGGTGTTGTTTCCGTCTCCTTTTCCGAAAGTTTATCTTCTGGAAGCAAATGGCAGATTATCTCAAAAGCTTTCTTGACCACCTTGTTTTTAGCCACCATCATTTTAATGTAGCCTGGATCTGGAAAACTTATCGCCCCTGTCGGGCAGAGATTTGCACAGGTTTGACACGCGACCATGCAGTTGTACGGATATGCCACAAAGACCTTTTTGTCTTTCACATCGAAGTCAAAGACCCTTCTTCCACATGTTACAAAGCATATTCCGCATGTTGCGCATTTGTTGTAATCTATAGTTGGGTACCATTCTATCTCCCTTCTACTCATTCCCCACCATGGTATTTTTGATAAATCTTTTACAATTCTTTCCAAAGCATCCTTCCCTATAACCTCGTTAGTTTCTGGCGTGGACATCTTAACACCTCCTTATATTCTCTTTTTTGAATTCAAATGCCTTTTTGATCAATGTCCACGCCACCAACATTGGCAAACCCTTCTCATGCTTTCACTCCCCATATTGAGAAAAAATTCTCATTTATTATAACACATTCACGTTTCATAGCATTTTGATCGATGATGGATTTATCTTCAACACGGAAAAGTTAAGAAGAAGTAGAATGGTTCTGGTGCTATGCTAAAAGCAGGTCGTTGAAAGAGAATGGGTTTAGATGCAATATTTGCTGAAAAGATTCTTACGAGAAATTGCTGAGAATTTTGAGGATGGATAAAAATTGAGGAATTGTCAAAAAGTATTATAATGTACGGAGCGGGAGGAGAGAGTATGGAAGAAATGGACTTTTCAGAGGTTTTGAAAAAGATCGTGGATGAGGAGAAAAAACTTAGGAAGTTCAAAGAAGTGGAGAAGAAAAAGATTGAGATGGAGATTGAAAAAGAGAAGGAGGGATTTTCTGAGAGTGTTGAGAAGCAGCTGAAAGAATTCCAAGAGTCGCTGAGAAAAGATTTGGAGAATCTGGAGGAGAAACTCTCAGAAAGTTACAGGGAGTTTCAAAGAGATCTGGGAGAAAAGTCAAAGGAAATTCTGAAGGGTTTTGAAAGTGATGTGAAGGAATTTGTCACAGAGATTGCCAGCAAGGTGATTCGACTATGAGTGCAATCGTTGGGAAGATAGGGGCTTTGCAGGCAAAGCTTTTGAAAGCTGAAAACATGGAAGATCTCCTCTCGTCGAACTCGGTTCCAGAGATCGCGGAAAAACTCCGAAAAACGGTTTACGGAGAGTACATTCCAAATGTTGAGGACATTCATAGAAGAGATCTCGAATCCGCCATAAGAAAGAAGTACCAGTCTGATCTTGATTCTTTGAAAAAGTACTTCACATTTCCGGAGAAGTCGATTTTTGAGCACATAAAGTTCAGATGTGAGATAGAAACTGTGAAAAGAATTCTGAGAATTCTATCCGCTGGTGACGAGATAGAAGAGAGATTTCTCATATGCCTCCCAGAGGTTGGAAAGGTCTCGAACGTTCCAGATTTCATATCTTTTCTCAAAGACAAACCTTATCATGGCATCCTCTCCTCCGTTCATGGAGCTGGTGGGGGGGTGTCCAGGATGGAGAATTCACTCGATTACTGGTACTTTTCAGGCCTCCTGAAGAATCTCATGCTGTCTAGAAAGGCGAAGAGAGTGGTTGAACTGTTCAGGGAACAGGTTGACCTCATGAATATGATGTGGATCTACAGGGCTAGAGTTCTTTTTGGATACGAGAGAGAGCGTGTCATGAATCTGCTTCTTCCATTTGGCAAAAGGTTCAGGATGCAAAGTCTCGAAGACATAGCTTCTGCGGAGAGTGAGGATGAGATTCTCTCAAAGATCAGAGGAACCCCGTATTATGATTACTTCGAATCAGCATTTAGGTCTCTTGGGGAGTTTCTCGCTGAGAGGTCGGTTGGAAAATACTTGTATAGGAAATTCTCATCACTCACGAAAAATTACATGAACGATTTCGAAATGGCGGTGGGATATCTTCACCTCTTGGAGTACGAGATGAGGAATATAATAACCGTCATAGAAGCTGTTAGGTACAGAATGGGCAAAGATATGGCATGGGAATACTTGGTAATTTGAGGGAGATGAAACCGTGAAAGAGAACATACACTCGATAGGAGTCATAGCCCACAGGTCTTTAATGGAAACCATTTCAAAGTTTCTCTTGGATTCAGGAAGTTTTGAGATCGTTCCAATGAGAGATATGTTCAACCTAGAACTGAACTCGATGGACAGCAACCCCTATGATGAGTTTCTGAAGACAATTCACACACTTTACTCAGAGGTTGGTAAGGTGCCAAGGCCTGATGTTTCTGGGGTAAGCCTTCCAGTGGCTTTTAACGAAAGGGAATTCGAGGATTTCGTAATGGGATTGAAAAATGAAATGGACTCACTGGATTCAAAGATCTCCGAAATTCAGAAAGAGGTTTCGGATATAGAGAACAAGATAAAAGCTGTCGAGGCCATTTTAAGTTTTAAAGGTGCCGTTAAGGATGTGGCAAGCTCAGAATTGATAAAGGTGAAAATAGGGACAGTTCATTCGGGCTACTTTGAGAGATTTCACGAAAGCCTTGAGCCACTCGATGTGATAGTTGAGAGAATGCGAGATGACGGAAAAGAATCCCTTTGTACTCTCATCTATCCCAGTAGTTTAGAGAAAGAGCTTGAAGATATCTTCAAAACAGTATCGTTCAAAAGTTTGGAGCTCCCAGATTCGGATCTTCAGCCACTGGAGACTCTGTATGAGCTTAAAGATGAGAGAAAATCACTGGAGCTTGAAATAGAGGAACTCAAACTCAAAAAGAGAGAACTTTTTTACAAGAACAGGAGAAAGATCTACGGTTATTATGACTTGACCTTTGTTTTGAAGAATGTGTACGACCTGGTTGCGAATGTGAAGATGACAGAGGAGTTTTTCATCATAATGGGCTGGATAACTGAGGATTCCTTGGCTGAACTTGAGAAGTTCGCAGACGAGTTTGACGATATACTGGTGTTCAGAGATATCAATATACCCGTTCAAAAGCCAACCAAACTGAGTAATCCCGCTTTCTTTAAACATTTCGAATTTCTCGTTAAGATGTACGGAACCCCGAGAAGCGATGAGGTTGATCCAACGCCTATAGTCAGTGTTCTCTTTCTATTCTTCTATGGATTTATGTTTGGGGATATAGGACACGGTTTGACCATATCGGTTATCTCTTGGCTCCTTTATATGAAGACAAAAATAGATCTTTGGTTTGCCATGACTTTCGCTGGGATATCTTCGACGTTGTTTGGACTGTTTTACGGCTCGATCTTCGGTTTTGAGATCATTCCACCTTTGATAGGTCGTCCCATGGAAAATATGAACGCCTTTCTGGAGGTTTCAATAGCCATAGGAGCTGCATTGATAATCTTTGGAATGATACTGAATCTAGTCAACAGATTGGTAAGAAAAGAGTACAGGAAGATGATTTTCGATCCAAACGGGATATCGGGGCTTGGCCTTTACACTTCCGCTTTTGCAGGAATACTGTTCTATTTGGAATCTGGAAAATTTCCACTTGTCTTGGGGATAGGAGCTGCAGCTTCTCTTGCTATGGTGTTTCTGTATTTTCTGCTGTTCGAGGAGGGAAAGTTCAGCGAGAGGCTTGTTTTAGCGTTTTTCGAGACGTTTGATAGGATCATAATGTTTTTCAGTAACACTCTGTCATTTATAAGGCTTGGAGCTTTTGCGATGAACCATGCAGGCCTTTTCTTAGCTTTCTACATAATGGCCCAGATGAGTAAAAGTGGGGTAGGTTCGTTCACATCTCTTCTCGTTGGAAATCTTCTTATAATATTTCTCGAAGGTTTGGTCGTCTTCATACAGGCGGTTAGGCTTGAGTTTTACGAGTTTTTCTCGAAGTTCTACAGTGGAGATGGAAGAGATTTCAATCCAATCAGATACAGAGGTCCTGAAGGAGGTGTTTATTGATGTTGGCAGCTTTTCTGGCGATTGGTGCAGTGGCAACGGTTATAGCTTTTGGGGTGTTCGCACCGGAGCTCGACAGAAAGAGAGCGCTTAAACTGTTCAAGGGTTTGGTGGGAGGAAGCATTGTGGTCATAGCGCTGGCTTTTCTCCTTTTCATGAGCCCGTCTACGGCCCTTGCAGAAGGAACGCAGCAGGCGACATCGAGTGCGAAGAGCGTTAACGGAAGCGCGATGATCGGTGTCGCTCTGTCAACGGGTCTTGCAGCCCTTGGTGCTGGAATAGCCGTTGGAATGACTGGTGCGGCGGCTATAGGTGCTATAAGCGAGGATCCGAGGATGCTTGGAAGGTCTCTGATATTCGTCGGATTGGCGGAAGGAATCGCAATATATGGTTTGATCATATCCATAATGATCTTCGGGAGGGTTTGAATGAAGTTTTTTCTTATAAGTGATAACATAGACACTCAGATCGGTTTGAGGTTAGCTGGAATAAAGGGTGTGGTTGTTCACGAGAGGGAAGAGGTTCTCAAAGCCCTCGGTGAGGTTTTGGCCGACAGATCAGTTGGAGTAATTCTGATGACGCAGAAGATAGCACAGCTCATACCGGAGGAACTTCAGCAGTTGAAGCTGAGCTCTTCTCTACCTCTTGTTTTTGTGATACCCGATAGGCATGGATGGAGAGGGGAGAAAAACTTTATAACGAGGTACATAGAAGAAGCGATTGGGGTGAAGATAAGTGGAGAAACTTGACAATCTCCTGAAGCTTGAAAAAATCCTAAATCTCATATCAGAGAGTGTGAAAACCGAACTTGAAGATTTCAAAACTCTGAAAAAGGGAGAACTTGAAGATTTCAAGAGGAAGAAGGAAGAAGAATTCAAAAGTAAGAAGGAGGCCATTCAGAGAGAGTTTGAAAAAGAGAGAGAAAAGCTCCTTAGGTTGCATGAGTCTAAAAAAGCACTCCTGCTCTCTCAGGAGAGGTCCAGACTGAAGTCTGAGATGTTTTCAATGGTAAAGCAAGCTCTTGAAAAATTTGTGGAAGAGCTTGAGGGAGAGGATAGAAAGAGGTACCTTCTGTTCCTCTTTAACAACGCCAAGGAAAAAATCAGTGGAAATTACAGGGTCTTGTGCCGGGAAAAAGATGTAAAACTGGTGAAAGAGTTCTTCAATGGAGAGGTTAGGGCATCGGATGTGGACGGAATAGTTCTTGAGAGTGGAAACATGCGTGTTATGGCAGGTATGGATACTTTGCTGGAGAAGATGGAGGACGAGGTGATGAGGTTAATAGACGAAAAGGTTGGTGGTCTGAAGTGAGGGCGAGGATAATAAAGATCAACGGACCTGTTGTTGTTGCTGATAGAGCTGAGACCCTCAAGATGAATGAGATGGTCAGGGTTGGGGGAAACAAGCTCATAGGTGAAGTTATAGGGCTTGACCATGGAGAGGCCACAATTCAGGTGTATGAGGAAACATCAGGGCTTAAAATCCATGAAGAAGTGGAAGGAACCGGAAGACTTCTTTCGGTGATGCTGGGCCCCGGGATGATAGGAAACATATACGACGGTATACAAAGGCCTCTCTCTGAATTGGAGAAGGTCGGTGGGGCTTTCATAGCCCGTGGAGTTGAAGCTTTTCCTCTTTCAAGGGATCATAAGTGGAGTGTCAAACTGTTGAAAGAAGTTGGAGATGAAGTAGAAGAAGGAGAAGTTTATGCTGAGATTAAAGAAAGAGGAATAGTTCACAGGTTGATGGTTCCAGCTGGAATCTCTGGGAAGATAGTAAAGAAGGTGGAAAAGGAGGAGTTCACAATAGATGATGTGCTCTACATCCTTGAGAATGGAACAGAGCTTGGGATGTATCAGATGTGGCCTGTGAGGATTCCCAGACCTGTTAAGAAAAAGCTCCCCTCGAAGATCCCACTCGTGACAGGCCAAAGGGTTATAGACACGTTTTTCCCCCTGAGCAAGGGTGGAACCGCCGCGATACCTGGGGGCTTTGGAACCGGTAAGACCATGCTTCAGCATCAACTCGCCAAGTGGGCTAACGCAGATGTCATAGTTTACATAGGTTGCGGGGAAAGGGGAAACGAGATGACGGAAGTTCTCACGGAATTTCCCGAACTGGTTGACCCGAAAACTGGAAAGCCTCTCATGGATAGAACCATTCTCATAGCTAACACATCCAACATGCCTGTTTCCGCCAGAGAAGCAAGTATATACACTGGAATAACAATAGCGGAGTATTTCAGGGATATGGGATACAGCGTGGCAATAATGGCTGATTCCACTTCAAGATGGGCAGAAGCTCTCAGAGAACTTTCAGGAAGGCTCGAAGAAATACCGGCAGAGGAAGGGTATCCTGCCTACCTCTCATCGAGGATAGCGGCCTTTTATGAAAGAGCTGGAAGAGTCATAACTTTGTCTGGTGAGGAAGGTTCCGTTACGGTTATAGGCGCTGTCTCACCCCCAGGTGGGGACTTCTCAGAACCGGTCACAACCCACACAAAGAGATATGTCAAGTGCTTCTGGGCATTGGATAGGGAATTGGCTTACTCAAGGCATTATCCTGCGATAAATTGGAACACCAGTTACAGTGGATACGTGGAGGATCTTAAAGAGTGGTTCGTAAAGTCTGTGGATCCGAGCTGGTACGACTACAGATCGAAAGCTATGGAGTTGCTGGCAGAGGATGGGAGATTGCAAGAGATAATAAAGATAATGGGCGAGGATGTTCTTCCTGACATGCAGAAGCTCATAGTGGGTATCGCTAGGATGATAAAGGTGGGACTCTTGCAGCAGAACGCTTATAGTGAAATTGACTCCTATTGTCCTCTGGATAAGCAGTTCAAAATGCTGAAGATCATCATCGATTTCTACGAAAAAGCCAGAGAGTTCGTTGAAAAAAATGTGGCTCTCAGTGAAATACTCAAGGGCTCTGTAGTTTCTAAATTGATGAGGATGAAGGAAGATTACAAGAGCGCGGAGGAGCTCGAAAAATTGGAAAGAGAAGTGCACGAGCACTTTGGGAAGCTCGAAAAGGTGTACAAGGAGTGATCGATAATGGCTGTTGTTGAGTACACGGGAGTTTCCAGCTTGAAAGGACCCATACTGGTCGTTGAAGGGGTTAAGGGGGCATCTTATGATGAACTGGTTGAAATAGAGTCCTCCGGGAAATCGAGGGTCGGGAAAGTTATAATGCTCGAGGAAGATCGAGCCGTTATCCAAGTTTTTGAAGGAACTGCGGATTTGGACCTTCCGAATACAAAGGTTCGTTTCCTCGGAAAGCCGCTCGAGATGGGACTCTCCTCGGACATGCTGGGAAGGGTTTTCGATGGGTTGGGAAGGCCGAGAGACGGACTGGGAGAGCTGATCTCAAAGGAGAAGAGGGACATAAACGGTTCCCCTATCAACCCGGTTTCCAGGGTTTATCCGAGGAACTTCATACAGACCGGGGTGAGTGCTATAGATGGTATGATGACGCTCATAAGAGGGCAAAAGCTCCCGATTTTCTCAGGAGATGGTCTTCCACATAATGAACTGGCCGTCCAGATATCGAGGCAAGCAACGATAAAAGAAGGGGAATTCTTGGTGGTTTTCGCGGCTATAGGGCTTCGCCATACGGATGCCGAGTTCATCTTGAGTTCATTTGAAGAAACAGGTGCGATGAAGAACATTGTAGCGTTCCTGAACTTGGCATCAGACCCGGTTGTCGAAAGGATAGCCACTCCGAGAGTTGCCTTAACAACGGCGGAGTATTTTGCGTTTGATCTTGGGTATCACGTTCTCGTGATAATGAGTGATATGACGAACTACTGTGAGGCACTGAGGGAGATATCGAACTACAGGGGTGAGATACCTTCAAGAAAAGGATACCCGGGGTACATGTACAGTGACCTCGCTACGATATATGAAAGGGCTGGAATAATAAGAGGGAAAGAGGGATCGGTTACTCAGCTTCCGATACTCACCATGCCGAACGATGACATAACTCATCCGATCCCAGACCTCACGGGGTACATAACCGAAGGTCAAATAGTTTTATCGAGGGACCTTCATATGAAAGGGATTTATCCTCCAATAAATGTCTTATCCTCGCTTTCGAGGTTGATGAAAGATGGTGTGGGCGAAGGTTACACGAGAGAAGATCATCCGCATTTGGCGAGCCAGCTCTTCGCTTCCTACAGCAGGGTTCAGGATGTCAGAGCCTTGGCATCGATAATCGGTGAAGAGGAGCTGACGGAGATCGATAAGGCTTATATGAAGTTTGGGGAAGACTTCGAAAGGAAATTTTTGTCTCAAGGAGTGGATGAGAACAGGTCCGTAGAAGAGACATTGGATCTAGGATGGGAAGTGCTCAAGGATCTACCGAAAGAGGAGCTCACCAGGGTTAGCAAGGACGAGATGGAAAAATACATGAAGGGGGCGATCTCATGAGAAGAGTACTGCTTCTGGTACTTTTGGTAACTTTGGTGGTTCTTTCGTACTCTGAGATCATAAAGAGCGATGAAGTATCGAAGTGGGCACAGGATCACTCGAGAAGTCCTTTCACGTTTGTGGTTTTTGGAGATTCAAGGCCAGTTTATATGAATACCCCCATACCGAGAGCTTTCTTGACAAGGGTTTTCAGGGAGATCTCTTGGATAGATCCTGATTTTGTGATCCACATGGGGGATGTGATATACGGCTACAACGAATCGCCAAGTAGGATAGATAAGGAGATGGAGGACTTTTTAGACGTTTATCGAAAAGCAGCTGGAAAAGTTCCAATGATAGTCATCCCGGCGAATCACGAACTCCAGCCATCTGAATATTCTTTTGAAGAGTTCAAGAAGAACTTTGGAAACCTTCTGTACTACGACTTTTTCTATGGAGGAAGTCATTTTATAGTGGCCAACACAAATTTTCCGTCATCGATCAGAGGAAATCTCCCAAGGTACGGTTTCGAGAATCTGAACGATGGTTACCATAAGAGGAAAATGATCGATTGGCTCGGGGATGTCATCAAAGAAAAAGCTAACCATACGTTCGTTATAACCCATGTACCGATGTTCTCGATAGAGGGAGAACCCAGGTATGGAAACGCAGACAGCAGATTTATGAAGATGATAAAAGATGTGGATGCGTATTTTGCCGCACACAGGCATTTCACCTATGAGTCTTCCACTGGAAAAACGAAGCTCTTCATACTCGGCGGAGGGGGAGCCACAATAGACAGGGAAACTTACGCCAACGGACCAGAAGGTGTGTACGCCTACTTGATTGTTGACGTATATGGTGGATTTGTCGATTACAACCTCGTCGTTCCGTTCTCCGTAGATGTTGTGAGAGAGGGAAACACTGTTTACGTGATAAATCGAACCACTCACTCAATAACTTTCAGGGGAGTGGAGCTTCGCTCTAAACCCAAATCGGCGTACAAATTAGGTGGAAAGGGTTTGAGTTACATGCCAGTTAAGGTCAGAACCAGAGTGGAAGGTGGGCATATATATGCAACCGTCAGCGTACCTCCCAAGTCAGCCGTCGTTATAAAGGAGAGTGGCGGTTGATGAACAAAGTTGTACCTACCAAGGGGAACCTCATAAGGCTCAAGGAACAGCTCAGGTTGTCAGAGAGTGGACATTCCCTTCTCGAGAAGAAGAGAAACGTCCTCATGAAGGAGCTTTTGTCAATATTAGATGAAGCTAGGGACCTTCAGGATGAGATACTGAAGGTTTTTGAGAAAGCCTACAAGTCACTTCAACTTGCGAACCTAGATCTTGGAATGGAATACATGGACGAGGTTAGTAGGGCTGTTCCCGAGTACGATGGGCTTTCCATAAGACTCAGGAGTGTCATGGGAGTCGAAGTCCCCGAGATAATCGCTGAGGAATTTTCAAAGGATATACCCTACGGAATCTACAGGTCGAATTCCGCCCTTGATAGAGCTTACTTATCCTTTGTAAATGTTTTGAAGCTCATAACGAAGGCCGTTTGGGTTGAAAACACAGCGTACAGGCTTGCGTATGAGGTGAGGAAAACCAGGAAAAGGGTCAACGCTCTTGAAAACGTGGTTATTCCACAGCTGAAGGTTAGCATAAAGTTCATACAGGATGTTCTCGAGGAGCTCGAAAGGGAAGAGCTTGTTAAGATAAAAAAGGCGAAGCAAAAATACGGGGAGTAATAACCCGAAAAGCGATTGGAAAAGCGAATCCAGAAGAAGCGTTGGAAAAGATTGACATGAAAAAGCCCGGCGTTTTGGCCGGGCCATTAACCTGGTGTTTATAGTTTTAATTCAGCTCCGGCGGGAGGACTCGAACCTCCAACCACCCGGTTAACAGCCGGGCGCTCTACCAATTGAGCTACGCCGGAACCTCGCCGGATAATTTATCACACAAGTGATCTGAATGTCAAGTAAACCAGGGTGTATTCTCATAAAAGTTCAGTAGATACTCCCTGGAAAAATTAAAACATGAAAAACTCCTTGTAGCGTTCGTTACCCTAGGATATCCATCCTCATTAACTAGGCAAGCTTTGTCAAGTGCATTTCTCACGCTTCTCATCGTTCCAGTCCTTTTCAGAGATTGAAGATCAACTCAAAATTTTGAGGGATAAATGGGGTTGGAATATAAGTTGATTGTTGAAAAGCCTTCTTCGGTGAAGTACAATATCCGTCACGTGGGGGCGTAGCTCAGCCGGGAGAGCGCTACCTTCGCAAGGTAGAAGCCGTGGGTTCGAATCCCATCGCCTCCACCATTGGGAGCTTCAGGCTCCCGTTTATCATTTCTCTCAGAAGCTGTATATCTTTGTAAAGGGTTGCATGTGTGTATCCATAGATAACGAGTTTTTCGCCCTTGAGTTTCCCGAGTGCGAGAGCGCTCACCACTGGGACCATTCCATCACTTGGTGAGAACTCATCTCTCCCTTTCCCAATCATATCACTTAATGCTGCCATATACATGAGTTGCCAGCTGAAAACAACCGCTCTTTTGTCAAAGGATATCTGAATAGCTTTCAAGGAAGAATCTATGTCATTCGGTGTGAGCATACCTGCTATCATGTGGTATTTCACGGAAGGATAGTTTCTCAAAGGTGGGAGTCTTTTGTTCATCCACGATAGTTCTCTAGACCCTACAGAGGATATGTATCCTATGGTGTAGCTCATAGCCAGCGTGATTCTCATGGCATCTGCGGTAACTCTATCGATGTGAAAGGTTTTTTCAAAGTTGTGGGGATCCACGATCAATGCGTCTGCAAGAGGGCTCCCGAAATGTGGCACCCCTAGAAAATACACATCTTTAACATTCCTTCTGAATTTGGCATTTTCAAGGGCGCATCTTGCAACAAGACCCCCTTTACTATGCGCTATTATTTTGATGTTCTTCAGATTCGCGGCGAGTTTTGCTAGCTTTTTTCCGGAATCCCAATAGCTTTCAAAGAGTGATGGATACTTGAAGATATACAGCGAACACATGCTACCGGATTCTTTCCACGCTTCGATCATTGACGATTTAAACTCGTTGAAGTATATGTCTTTGCTCTGGTATTCGAATGGATCTAGTCCATGAATGGCCAGAATCGTGCAATCACTAGATCCTTTCCCTGCAAGGATCAGGGTGTCATCGCTGGCTTGTATTGTTTCTGTACTCTTGAATACTGCAAATCCAAAGTCAACGGGGGTTCCATCTCCTATAAATCTTCCAACATCCAGCCATGTTGAATGGCATACGGTTAAGTTTGCTTTTACGGGAAATGCTAAAATTGGGAACGTCAAAAAAAAGATGCAGAGCTTCCTCATGAGACGTACTCCACCATTTTTCTTCCAAGTCTAAACTGCATCATCGTGAAAATGAGTATGACCCCGAAGAGTAGGTACGCCGCAGCACATGCTATCCCCATTCTTTGCTGGTTGTAGAACAAGTCGAATACATAATAGACCATCGTTAGGCCGGAGTTGTTGTAAGGTCCCGGGAGTCCTTGATACAGCACAAAAACCTGTGTAAAGACCTTGAACGCCCCTATGAAAGATACAATCGTCAGGAAAAACGTGGTCGGAGATAGAAGGGGCCAGGTTATGTAGTAAAACTTCTGAAAGTGGCTCGCTCCATCAACTTCCGCGGCTTCGTAATACGATTTGTCTATATTCTGAAGACCTGCCAGGAATATCACCGCATCGTATCCCACTGTTTTCCAGATGGAGACGATGGCTATGGTTGGTATCGTCCACCTTTCGTCCTTGAGCCACGCGATTTTTCCACCTCCAAAGATGCTCAGAATGTAGTTCAGAAGACCATAGTCATCGTTGAATATCCACTGCCACACGAGAGATATCGCAACAACGGATGTCACAAACGGTATGAAATACGAGGTTCTAAAAAGTGCGTTGAAATTTATATTCGAGTTTAAAAGCAAGGCTATTCCCAAGGAGATAACTATGGTAGCCGGGACGCTCAAAAGTACGTAATACGTGGTGTTGTAAAGGGCTTTCAGAAAATCGTTCCTCTCTTTCGCATCCAAAAGCCACTTTATTATGTCATTTTTGTGAGGCAGAAACTGGTTAATTATTATGAACAGGGCCAAACCAATGAACAAAATTGTCCAAAACCTCTGTAGAGCTTTTGAGGAATATTTCCTCATGATGTATGTTATCAGGGGCCATACCACGATGTTCACGATTAAAAGCGCTGTGGGATTTGAGATCGTTAGAAAAGAGGCAGTGGATAATGCGGCGATGAGAGTGGAAAGTAAAAGGTCTCTTTTGTTTCTGAGGGTGAGGAACGCGTAGACTGTCCCAATAGCTGCCGATGTTGCCAACAAGCTTGCAAATAGGGAGGCCCAAAACGGGTATTTTGGAGGGGTTGAGAAGCTGAATATCTCAAGATAGTTCGCGAATCCTGCAAATGTAGGATGGCGCATGTTCCTGAAATCCCATTTGAAAAAGCTCAAAACAAGGGAGAAGCCTATTGGCCAGAACACGAATATTCCCAGAACTATTATAGAAGGCAAAAGGAATAGATATCCTTCAAGGGTTTCTCTCATTCTTCGCGCGTTCACGAAACCACTCCTCTCATCCTTTAACAACGCCAATCGGCACCAATCTGACCACTTTCTTTGCAATTCCAAGAGTATCTATTATATCAACAACAAAGCCTACATCCTTATAGGCTTGCGGTGCCTCCTCGATCAAAGTTTTCTTTCCTCTACTCAAAACAGCTATTCCCTTTCTTCGAAGCTCCTCAATAACCTCCGAAAAGCTCAGCCTTCTCAGAGCCTCTCTCCTTCCTAAAACCCTTCCAGCTCCGTGTGCTGACGATCCAAAAGTCCACTCTTCTGCTTTTCTGGTGCCGACCATTATGTAAGACTCGGTTCCCATATCGCCCGGTATTATAACCGGCTGCCCGTGAGCTCTGTAAACCTCTGGGATGAGTTCGTTACCAGGGCCAAAGGACCTTGTAGCTCCTTTTCTATGAACGATCAAGAGTTTCTTCTTCCCGTCTATCTCGTATTCCTCAAGTTTGGCTATATTGTGTGCTAGATCGTACAAAAGTCCCACCTTTACATCCTTTCCAAAAACTTTCCATACTGCTTTTCTAACGAGGTGCCCGATTATTTGACGATTTGCAAACGCATAGTTGGCGGCACAGCCCATCGCTGAAAAATAAGTCTGGCCGAGTTTGTGATCAAATGGGGCGTTTATCAACTGCTTATCGGGAAGATCCAAATTGTGCTCTTTGAGTTTATCTCTCATGAGTTTTATGTAATCCGTGGCAATTTGGTGCCCAAATCCCCTGCTACCAGTATGAATCATCACAGTCACCTGATCCCTGAACAGTCCGAATTTTTCTGCGACGGATTCATCGTACACATCTGCTACAACTTGAACCTCTATGAAATGGTTCCCTCCACCTAGGGTACCAAGCTCATCTTCTCCTCTATCGTAGGCCTTGTTTGAAACCACACCCGGATCCGCAAATGAGAGTTTGCCGTTATCTTCTATAACTTTTAGGTCTTCTTCGAATCCGTACCCGGCTTTTACAGCCCATTCTGCACCTTCCAAACATACTTTCCTGAGCCCCTTTTTCCCGAGTTTGAGAGAGCTCCTACCTCCAACACCAGTGGGGACAATCTCATACACGTTTTCAACGAGCTTTTGTACGTCTCTTTTGATCCGAGAAACCTTTAGGTCTGTCTTCAGCACTCTCACACCGCAGTTTATATCAAATCCCACAGCACCTGGCGAAATTATTCCATTTTTTGCATCGAACGCCGCTACTCCCCCTATGGGAAAACCATAACCCCAGTGTATATCGGGCATACCGTAAACTTCTTTTACAACTCCCGGAAGAGATGCTACGTTGACCAGCTGTTTTATAGCTTCTCTGAACTGGGGATCTTCTATCGTTTTTATGTCCGTGAGCACAACTGCATCCACGTTCATGGAATTCTCTTTCTTAACACGCCAGACGAATCTATCCTCTCTGATTATGTTCATTCATATTCACCCTCAGCCACAAGGTTTTTCCTTGTTTTGAGGGAGTTTATGCTGTCGACGATCGCCCTAGCCCTTTTATCTCCTATCCCCTCTACTTCTTTGAGATCTTCTTGCGAAGCATGGCTTATCTGGAATATACTGCGGAACCTTTCGACTACTTTCCGGCTGATGCTCATGGGGATCTTCGCCAGATACTTCAAAAGTCTGTATCCTCTGGCTTCGATGAGCATATCATCCATCTGTGATGTGTTCTGGACACTGTACCCAAGAGCTCTTGCGATTTTGATGAGATCTATACTGGATTCCTTCACGAGACTATCTATCATTTCAGAAGCTTCTTGCGTGTTGACCTCATCTTTTGAGTAATCCATGACAAGGAGCTCTATCAGATCGCTCGAGTTCTCGGTGATTTCCTCTATTTGCATCTTGGCTAAGCGCCCTTCATCTCCGAGTTCCACCAGATATGGCCTGAGTTCTTCTACTATTTTCATAACCATGACTCCTTTTTCTACAACCCGACAGACATCCGATACAGTGGTTCGATTCTCCAACTCCATTATATCGAGCTCTATCAGAAGTCTATCAAAATTCTTTCGAAATTTTTCCAAAGTGTTGATCGCCTGGTTGACCTTGGAGACGACGAAATTTATATCGTTCACTACATACTTGTAATCCTTGTAGTAGAGTGTGATGATGTTCCTCCTTCTGGAAACCGCAATTGCGACCTTTTCAAATTGCTTTGCAAACCTCTCAGCTGTCCTGTGCCTCGTGCCGGTTTCTTGCGTTGGTATGAGTGAATTCGGGACTAGGTGAACATTCGCGGCGAAAATCTTAGAAGCATCTTCAGATATTGCTATGGCTCCATCCATCTTTGCCAGTTCGTATAAGAATTCAGGTTCAAACAAAATGTCTAGCTTGAATCCGCCTTGTATGGCTTCTGAATATTTCTCCAAATCATCGATCATTATCAGAAGAGCTCCCATCTTTGCCCTAAGGATATCATCAAGGGCCTTACGCAGAGGTGTCCCCGGAGATATCAGTTTGATCTTTTCCAGGAGTTCCTCCGTCATCTGATCACCCCCGCAAGGTCAGAAAGTGTCCTGACTTTCCTCGATGCAGATTCAAATGGCCCCATGATCTCTTCAAACCCGCTCTTCTTGAGAATCTCCAGCCTTCTCTCCAGTGAATAGGGAGGGCGAATCATCCCATCCAATCCAACTTCGCCCATGAAAACCACTTTCCCAATCTCCATTTCCACCAGCGAAGAAAATATGGCCGATGCAACAGCTAAGTCCACCGCCGGATCCGTTACCCTCAATCCTCCAAGAACCTTCACGTAGACATCGTGAAAATCCAAGGGAAGTTTCAATATCTTACTCATCGTTGCGATTATAGCCGAAACCCTGAGGTAATCCACACCGATGGAGTTCCTCCTTGGTGATGGTACTTTCGATCTCGAAACGAGTGCCTGAACTTGAATCACCATCGGATGAGTTCCTTCTATGACACACGCGATTGCATTCCCAAATGGGAGATCCTCTCCTATGAACACCGGGTCTTCTATTCCCAGAAGCCCTGTTTCCTTCATCTCAAAGATCCCGACCTCACCTGATGGGCCGAACCTATTTTTGTAGACCCTCAAAAGCCTATAATCGGTCGTTTTCTCCCCTTCAAAGTAAAGAACGGTATCTACCATATGTTCGATGATCTTTGGGCCGGCTATATCTCCACTCTTGGTAATGTGTCCTATGAGAAGGGAGATCACGCCTGCTTTTTTGGAAAAGTCCACCACCTTAGATGAAACTTTCCTGAGTTGCGTAACACCCCCGGGAATGGCTCCAAGTTCTGGATCATAGAACGTCTGAATGGAATCCATCACGAGTAGATCAAAACTCTCAGAGGCACTCAGAACGGAACTGATGTTCTGATCGTTTGTCAAGGTTATATCCTCGACTGTTCCGATTCTGGCAGCTCGAAGTCCTATCTGTTCTGCCGATTCCTCGCCTGAGGCGTACAGAACCCTCAGGCCGTTTTTGGTCATGCTGTCAGCAACTTGAAGTGCTAAGGTGCTTTTCCCTATACCTGGCTCCCCTCCCAGGAGCAAAACTTGTCCTCTGACCAGTCCTCCTCCTAGTATCGTGTCAAGCACCTTTATTCCAGTTCTGATTCTCCTTGAAGACTTCAGTCTAACTTCGGATATTTTCATTAAAGAAGAGGGGGAAAAATTCCCCCTCGTTTTATCAACCTTCATCTCCACTGCACTGTTCCATGCCCCGCATACAGGACATCTTCCAAACCACTTCGGTGATTCATACCCACATTTGTCACATACGTAGATCACTTCTCTCTTCAACTTTTGGCTCCCACCCTTTTTCTCTCTTTGGAGAACCTGAGGTTTTCACCACTCCTCCTCACGACTATCACATCATTCTCCTTGAACTTCCCTTTGAGGAGTTCCTCAGACAAGGGATCTTCTATGTATCTCTGTATAGCTCTTCTCATAGGTCTTGCTCCATAAACTGGATCGTAGCCTCTCTCAAGTAAAAATTCTTTTGCTTCTTTCGTGAGTTTGAGTTCCATACTCTTTTCCGACAGCCTCTTCCTGAGATCCTTTAGCAGTATGTCTATTATCTTCAAAACGTGGTTTCTGTTGAGTGGATGGAATACTACTATCTCATCGAGCCTGTTCAGAAATTCCGGCCTGAATGTTTTCTTAACTTCACTCATCACCAGGTTTTTGATCTCTTCGTATTGGGATCTTTCATCTTCCCGTGCTGCAAATCCAAGAGAGCGCTTGCTCCTGTTTATGAATTCCCCTCCGAGGTTGCTAGTCATTATAACTATGGTGTTTCTGAAATCGACCTCTCTACCCTGACTGTCCGTCAGTCTTCCCTCATCCATTATCTGAAGAAGGAGGTTGAATATATCAGGATGAGCTTTTTCCATCTCGTCGAAAAGTATCACGGAGAACGGCCTTCTCCTTATCTTCTCCGTTAAGGATCCTCCTTCTTCATAGCCTATGTATCCTGGAGGAGCTCCTATGAGCCTGGACATCGCGAACCTTTCCATGTACTCGCTCATATCGAACCTTATCAGGGCATTCTCATCGCCAAACAGGTGCTCTGCAAGCGCCTTTGCAAGCTCCGTTTTCCCAACCCCGGTTGGTCCAAGGAATAGGAAAGTTCCGATGGGTCTTCTGGGATCTTTCAGTCCAGATCTGGCTCTTCTTATAGCTCTTGATACAGCTTTTATGGCATCATCCTGACCGACGATTCTTCTGTGAAGAGCCTCTTCAAGATTGAGGAGTTTCTCAGATTCAGTCTCCTCGAGCTTTTTCAGGGGTATTCCTGTCCAACTTGAGACTATTTCCGCTATGTCCTCCTCTGTGACGGTTACTATCACATCGTCAACTTCTTTTTTCCATTCGTTGTACCTTTTCCTGTATTCCCTCTCAAGGTTTCTCTCCTCTTCTTTGAGTTTAGCAGCCCTTTCATAATCCTGCATTTGAACGGCTTCTTCTTTCTCTCCCCTTATGTCGTCGAGGCGCATCTTCAAGAGCTTTATCTCAGACGGAATCGTGAATATCTTGAGCCGTGCCTTGGCACCAGCCTCATCTATCAAGTCTATCGCCTTATCGGGTAGGAAGTGATCAGTTATGTACCTCTTTGAAAGGTTTACAGCCGCTTTCAGTGCTTCGTCCTGGTATTTCACCTTGTGGTGCCTTTCATACCTGTTCCTGAGCCCATAGAGTATTTCTATAGTCTCCTGCTCTGAGGGTTCTCTGACGTATACCTTCTGGAATCTCCTTTCAAGAGCTGCGTCTTTCTCGATGTATTTCCTGTATTCGTCCGGGGTCGTAGCTCCTATGCACCTTATTTCCCCCCTCGCCAAGGAAGGCTTGAGGATATTTGCAGCATCCACAGCTCCTTCAGCTGATCCAGCACCAACTATAGTGTGCAGTTCGTCTATGAACAGTATTATGCTTTTGTCCTTCGTCACGACTTGGAGGAGCTTCTTCATCCTCTTTTCAAATTCTCCTCTGTACTTTGTCCCAGCTACTAATGAGGCAACGTCAAGGGAGAATATCACCCTGTTTCTCAAAGGTTCTGGTACTTCACCAGCCACTATCCTCTGAGCTAGTCCTTCCACTATTGCTGTTTTTCCAACCCCTGGTTCCCCTATCAACACTGGGTTGTTCTTTTTTCTCCTCACGAGTATCTGCATTATCCTTTCGATCTCTTCATCTCTTCCTATAACTGGGTCGAGTAGTCCCCTGGCTGCCAATTCTGTGAGGTCAACTCCGAAGCCCTCCAATTGCTTAACTGAACTGGATTGGAACACTCCCTTCTTCCCTGGAATGACATCAGCATCGGAAACCGTATCCAATATCTCCTTTCTGAGGACTTGAAGGTCTATCCCGAATTTTCTGAGAACGTGTATGGCTATTCCTTCACCTTCCCTTATTATCCCCAGAAGAAGATGCTCAGGCCTTATCCTCTCGCTTCCCAGGAGTTTAGCTTCCTCATAGGCCAGCTCGGTGACCCTTTTCGCCCTCGGGGTCATCTGAGGAGAGGTTATAAATCCTCTCATTCCCATTCCCACCATGGATATAATCTCACTCTTCGCTCTGCTGTATGTGAGACCCATCGCAGCGAGCACATCACTCGCTGGGTTATTTCCAATCTTCAGGAGCCCGAGGAGTATGTGTTCGGTACCGACATAGGAGTGGCCAAGCTCTTTAGCCTCTTCCTGAGCCGTTACGAATACCTGAGCAGCCTTTTCCGAAAATTTGTCAAACATATCCACCACCTCCGGGTCTTGCCATGAAAATTCTACCAGAAATTGTGGGGTTTTTCCTGATGTGATTTAGACTCTACATGTTGAAAAAAGTTGGGATATTTTGCCATATCTGTAGTGTAGTGTTAACATTTGCTCAGAAAAACGTAGGGAGGGGATCAAGTTGGGTTTCTTGAGTAAAGCTCATATAGATATGACGGAGAAGTACGGGGCGCATAATTACAAGCCCATACCTGTTGTTGTGGAAAGAGGGGAAGGAGTATGGGTTTGGGATGTGGAAGGAAGAAGATACATAGACATGCTTTCCTCCTACTCCGCGTTGAATCAAGGACACAGACATCCAAGGATAATGAGGGCACTTTTTGAACAGGCTCAACGTTTAACGCTGACTTCTAGGGCATTCTACAACGATGTTCTTGGGAGATTTTTCAAGAAGATGCATGATATCACCGGGTATGACAAAACCCTTCCCATGAACACCGGTGTTGAGGCCGTTGAAACCGCGCTGAAAATATCTAGAAAGTGGGCTTACTACAAAAAAGGTGTTCCGAAAAACGAAGGAGAAATAATCGTTATGGAGAATAATTTTCACGGTAGGACAATAACGGTTATAACGTTTTCCACGTCTGAACAGTACAGGGATGGTTTCGGGCCGTACACACCGGGCTTCAAAGTAGTAAAGTATGGTGATGTCTCCGAAATAGAGAAAGCCATAACTGACAGAACCATAGGGGTTCTGATGGAACCCATACAAGGGGAGGGGGGAATAATAGTTCCTCCAAAGGGTTATCTAGCCGATGTGAGAAAACTCACCAGAGAAAAGGGAGTACTTTTAATGTTGGATGAGATTCAGACAGGTCTTGGGCGAACGGGGAAGCTATTTGCCTATGAGTGGGAAGACGCGAAGCCAGATATACTGATACTCGGGAAAGCCCTTGGGGGAGGTGTGTATCCCGTATCCGCTGTTTTAACCGGAGATGAAATAATGGAGGTCATAACGCCAGGGGATCACGGTTCAACCTTTGGAGGAAACCCATTAGGGGCGGCTGTTGCCATGGCAGCACTTGACGTGACCATCGATGAAAATTTGCCGGAGAACGCCAGGGTTATGGGCGAATATTTCATGGCTAAACTGAAAGAAATCGATTCCCCTGTAATCGAAGAAGTGAGAGGGAAAGGTTTGATGATAGGAGTTCAAGTGAGGGTCTCAGCCAGAGAGCTTTGCGAGAAATTGATGAAGTATGGTGTGCTGGCTTATTACGCTCATGACTATGTTATGAGATTTGCGCCTCCACTCATCATAAGAAAGGAAGAGATCGATTGGGCTTTGGAAAGGATCGAGAAAGTTCTTAAATCGTACTGAATTTTTCACTTCCTTTTTCCAATGGAGGTGAAGTCATGGGATTTCTAGAATCGATCACCGAGAAGGCTAGACCACCGGAGCTTGAAGAGTTTGAAAGGGTCATGGTGATCCAGCCTCATCCTGATGACACCGAGATAGCAATTGGTGGAACGATCGCCAGGCTTTCTGAGAATTCGGAAGTTATCTACGTAACGGTGACAGATGGATCCTTGGGAAGCAGGGATCCCTCAATCACCAGAGAAGAGCTCACCATCATCAGAAGAAAGGAGCAGGAATCCGCAGCAAGAATTCTCGGTGTGAAGAGGCTTTTCTGGCTTGGTTTTGAAGATGGGGGAAATTACGACTACATAGATGTCAGGAGACGCCTGGTGCAATTGATAAGGGAGTATAAACCTCAGCTCGTTTTGACTGTGGATCCGACTCTGAGATACGAGTTCCATCCAGATCATATAAAAACCGGAAGGGCTGCATCTGAAGCTGTGCTGTTCTATCAGTTTCCGCGTTTTGAAAATCAAGAGATCTTCGATATAGAGAGAAGTGTTCTAGATATAGGATATTTCTTCACTTCCAAGCCGAATCAGTTTGTGTGTATCGACGATTACAGGAAAAGGAAGATATCGGCGATTAAGGAACACAAAAGTCAAATGGGAGAAGGTTTAGATCTCCTTCTTTGGTACCTTGAGGAAAAAGAGAGAGAACAGGGGAAGAGAATCGGTTGTGAATACGCCGAGTCTTTGAGAATCATGCCCACATTCGCACTTCATGCGTTCGTAGAAGGGGAGTTCATTTAAAAGGATTTCCAGCTTTTGAAGTAAAATAGAACGGAAAATGGGAGGGAAAAGGATGAAGATTTCGCTCGAGTGGCTGAAAGAGTTCGTGGATTTTGATTCGAGGGAGCAAGTTGTTCAAGCACTCACGGATGTTGGGCTGAACGTTGATGAGGTTATAGAGCCTCAAGTCAGTGGAGTGGTGATTGTCGGAAGGGTCGAGGGGGTTCACAAGCATCCAAATGCCAAGAGGCTGAACATTTGCCGTGTAAGCATAGGGGATAGGTACCTCGATTTGATAACAGCTGATGGGAAGGTGTCCATCGGTGATTACGTCCCAGTCGCTCTCCCCGGAACCCGACTGGCAAATGGAAAAATAATTGAAGTGGTTGAGATGAAAGGTGTTTCCAGTGAGGGTATGATGTGCTCTCTAGATGAGCTTGGCATAGAGCAGGAATCTCAGGGGGTTTACAGATTCGACACGGATGTGAGGGTAGGTCAAGATGTCTTGAAGCTCTTCAACCTCGATGACTCCGTGCTCGATGTGGAGATAACGCCGAATCGTGGCGATGCCCTTTCTTACCTTGGAATAGCCAGAGATCTTTCTGCCAGACTGAGGAAGGAATTGAGGGTCCCCCAGACCAGTTTGAGGGAGGGGATCAGGAAAACCGAGGACATGGTATTCGTGGAGATCTCCGATGAGGAAGGTTGCCCTCGATATTCCGTGATGGTTGTCGAGGGTGTGAAAGTGAAGGAGAGTCCAGTTTGGTTGAAAAGGCGCCTCATGGCTAGTGGGATAAGGCCTATCAACAACGTCGTTGATGCAACTAACTATGTGATGCTTGAGCTCGGTCACCCCATTCACGCTTTTGACCTTGAACTGGTCGAATCGAAAAGAATAGTTGTTAGAAGGGCCAGAGAGGGAGAAAGAGTAATCCTTCTGGATGGAAGGGAGTACACGCTTAACGGTGGGGAAACACTGATAACAGATGGAGGAGAAAAAATCATAGCAGTTGGGGGGGTAATGGGGGCTGAGAACAGTGGAGTGAACGAGAACACAAAATCTGTCCTCATCGAGGTAGCTTACTTCGACCCCGTGAGAATAAGGAAGACGGCAAAAGGTCTGGGGATATCCACAGACGCTTCTTACAGATTTGAGAGAGGGGTTGATCCAGAGGATTCAGAATTTGTGATGAAACGGGTTGTCAGCCTTATAACACAGTTAGCTGGTGGAGAGCCGTCAAAAGGGATGCTGGATGTGAGGCTCAAAGATTTCAAAAGGGAAGAGATAAGGCTCAGGAGGGAAAAAGTGTCGAATACGCTCGGTATAAGTGTTCCAGATGGAGAAGTCGAGGATATACTCACCAGGTTGGGCTTCAAGTTAAATAGAGCAGATTTTGGATGGAATGTAACTGTTCCATCTTTCAGGATGCATGATGTCTATAGAGAGATCGATCTCATTGAGGAGATAGGAAGGATACACGGATATGGGAAGGTTGAAGAGGAGAGAACTCGCGTTTGGTCTGGTCTTGGAGGTTGGAGTAATTTTCAAAGGTTCAGGAAAAGAGTAGGAGAAGTGATAAGGGCTTTGGGATTCGACGAGGTGGTGACTTTTTCCTTTGTGCCCTCGAGAGTTGTAGAGGGGTGGAATTTCAAAAAGGTGAAGTTGCTCAAACCTCTTAACCCGATAACCGATGACCTGGATACCATGCGCCCGTCTCTCCTCTATACACTTCTTCAAATAGTTTCTTATAACTACACTCATCAGGTGAAAAATGTCAGATTCTACGAGATAGGAAAGGTGTTTTGGATGGACGACGATCTCAAGGAGAGGGAAATGATAGGTGCAATTGCGACGGGCAGGGAAAACGAGATGGATTACACCGACAAGCGAAATGTATCTTTTTATACGTTTAAGGGAGCTTTGGACGAGCTTCTGGGGAGATTTGGGCTGTGCCCAGAGTACGAACCTTCAGAGATCGAAGGGTTCGTTCCCACAAGGACAGCCGTTGTAAAAGCTAGGGGTAGGATTCTGGGACTTTTGGGCATGATAGACCCTGAGGTGTCGAAAAAGTTCGATGTGAAAGATGAGGTTTACTTCTTTGAGATTTCCATGGAGGGGCTTTATGAGATATCAGAAAAAATCCCGAAGTACAGGCCATCACCGGTGCTTCCAAGCGTAAAAAGGGATGTCGCGTTGCTCATAGGTAGAAATGTCAGATCCTCTGAAGTTATAAAGAGTCTTTACGAGCTCGGTAAAGGATTGGTCGAAGATGTCAGGGTGATAGATGTCTACAATGGAGAAGGTGTTCCAGAGGGGATGACCAGTGTTACATTCTCTATAACGTTCAGGAGTCGCGAAAGAACTCTCACCGATGAGGAAGTGAACAATCTGTACGAAAGAGTAGTTCATGAGGTGGAGAAGAGGTACGGGGTGAGGAGGAGATTCTGATGATAACCGTTGGTGTTACTGGATTTCCTTTCAGCGGTAAGACGAAGCTCATGGAGCTTGTGGCTAAGTACACGGGTCTTGACAGAATTGAGGACAAGATAGTTGTGAAAGTTCCAGATAGCAGGCTCCAGAGGCTGGTTGAAATATACAAGCCTAGGAAAATCACACCTACGGAAATGGAATTCTTGGATGCGGGAGCATTGGATCCTACGGAAGATAAGATCACAACGGGGACTTTTTCGAGACTTCAAGAGGTGGATTCAATGGTGATAGTTCTGAGAGCTTTCAAAAACGAAGTTGTCCCATTTATTGAAGGGTATGAAAACGCACCAGATCAACTCGAGGGAATTATGGACATGTTTTTCAGCAGGGATATCAAAGTTCTCGAAGGAAGGATAGACAGGTTGAAGAATGCGAAGAGGAAGTTGAACAACATCGAAGAGATGGAACTTTCATTTTTGGAAAGGGCTACGGATTACCTGAAAAGGAATGGCAATCTCATAGGATTTGAGATGAAGGATGATGAGAGAAAGTTCATAGCGGGCTATTCTTTGATGACCGTGAAGCCAAAAGTCGTTCTTGTGAACGTTGGAGAAGGAGGAGAGTATGAGGGAAAGGATGAAGTCCTTCAAATTGTGAAAAGAGAGGGAATGGGTTACGACGAGCTTCCCGTGGGTATAGCTGTGGAGCTACTGGACCTCGCGGAGGATGAAAGAGAGGTGTTCATGGAGGAGTACGGAGTTAAAGAAGTTGCCATAGAGCCACTCATGAGGGAGATCATGAGAGTTTCGAACCTCATGGTGTTCTACACAGCTGGTGAGAAGGAAGTGCGGGCCTGGGAGGTGAGTAGAGGTTCAACGGCTCTCGATGTAGCAGCCACCATACACACGGATATAGCCAGGGGGTTTATAAGAGCGGAGATTTTCTCGTTCGATGATATAGACAGGGAAGGATCCGAAAAGGCTTTGAAAGAAAAGGGACTGATAAGGATTGTTGGCAAAGACCACGTCGTTCAAGATGGAGATGTTGTCTACGTGAGATTCAACGTTTAAGGAGGAATCAAATTGAGAAAGCTTAGAGAAGGAGAGCTCCTTCCACATTATTCCTTTCTACCCAGGGTTAGGTACTCCGATGGTGTTGAAAACATCGATGAATTTGTGGGCCAAGAGAGGGCAAGAAAAGCCCTTAGCTTTGGACTGAGCATGAAAGAAAAGGGATACAACATATTCGTGGTTGGTCCCACGGGCACTGGGAGAAGGACTTTCGTAAAGAAGTTTCTGCAGCGTTTCTCAAAAGATCTCCCTGTTCCAGACGATTGGGTTTATGTGTTCAACTTTGAGGACCCTTCTTCCCCATTGTCTATCAAATTGAAACCGGGTTATGGAAGGAAGTTGAAGAAGGACATGGAAAAGCTGGTGGATGAAGTTTTAGGAAGGTTACAGAAATCCTTTGAAGGGGAGGAGTTCACGAAGAAAAGGGCTGAGATAGAAGACGAATATTCGAGGATGAAGAATGAGATATGGAACAAGGTTGTAGAAGCCGCAAAAGAGCTGGGGTTTCTCGTTCAAGTAAATCCCACAGGGGTTGTGAGCGTCCCCATCATGAACGGAAAACCGGTGACCCCGGAAATGTTTGAACTTCTCCCAGAGGAGAAAAAGAGAGAGATCAATGAGAACTCGATGAAGGTGAAGCATTTGATAGAAGGAGCCCTACATCGTACGAGAGTTCTCGATAGGGAGATGAAGGAAAAACTTGAAAAGGTGAACAAGGACGTAGCCCTTTTCGCAGTCGGTGGACTTTTCGAGGATTTGAAAGCTAGATATAGAGATTTTGATCAGGTGGTCAGTTACCTTGAAAGCGTTAAATTGGATATATTGGAGAACCTCGATGATCTCAGGAATGCGGGTGAAAACTTGGCCTATTACAAAACGCGCTACAGTGTGAACCTCCTGGTTGATAACTCTTCACTCAAAGGAGCACCTGTGATCTACACGTCCAATCCCACATACTCGAATCTTTTTGGAAAGATCGAATACACCGCAAAACTGGGAATGCTGATGACCGATTTCACCATGATAAGGCCGGGAGCTCTCCATAGAGCAAATGGGGGATTTCTAGTGGTAGATGCCGAAGCACTTTTGAGAAATCCCCATTCCTGGGATGGCTTGAAGAGGGTTCTCATGGAAGAAAAGCTTGCTGTAGAGAACCTTGAGAGCCTTTTAGGATTCTCCAACACCATGACTCTCAAGCCGGAGCCCATACCCGTGAATGTGAAAGTGGTGATGATAGGAACTCCTCACCTGTACTCTCTTCTTTACGATTTGGATGATGACTTCTCGAAACTCTTCAAGGTGAAATCGGAATTTGACTCCGTTATGGAATACACCAGGGAAACCTCAAGGGCCTTTGTGGGATTTCTAGAGAGTGTCAGGAGGGCGAACGATCTTCCCAGGGTTTCTCGTAGTGCTATTAAGGAGATGCTTTGGTATTCCAACAGACTTGCCGAGAGTAGGAAAAAGCTCTCTGCAAGGTTTGGAAAGCTGGGAGATCTCCTGAAGGAAGCCGCCTATATAGCCAAAGTGGAGGGGAAAGATCAGATAGATGCTGAAGATGTATCGAAGGCCCTCGAAGAGATGGAAGAGAGGGTAAGGTTATTTCAGGAAAAGTACGATGAGATGATAGAGGAGAACAAGCTTCTGATCGATGTTGAAGGTCGCAAGGTTGGACAGATAAACGGTCTCACCATACTGGATCTTGGAGACCATGTGTTTGGTCTTCCCGTTAAGATAACTGCAAAGATCTTTTTGGGGAAAAGTGGAGTGATAGATATTCACAGGGAGGCAGATCTCTCTGGAAAGATCCATTCAAAGGCTGTTCTCACGCTTGAAGGATTTTTCGGCTCGAGATATGCCAGAAAGTACCCGATATCTCTGGCTGTTTCGATAAGCTTTGAGCAGGTGTACTCCAAGCTGGAAGGAGATAGTGCGTCACTTGCAGAGGTTCTGGCCATAATATCAGCTATATCCGGTGTTCCAATAGATCAGGGAATAGCGGTAACCGGTTCGATAAACCAGAGTGGAGAGGTTCAAGCTGTTGGAGGTGTGACTGAAAAGGTGGAAGGCTTTTTCAGAATCTGTAGGATGAAGGGGTTGACGGGAAACCAAGGGGTGGTGATCCCAGAGTCAAATGTCGATGAACTGATTTTGAAGAGTGAAGTGGTGAGTTCAATAAAGGAAAGGAAGTTTCATATATGGGCCGTCGAGAGCGTTGATGAAGCGATAGAATTGGTTATGAAGAGAAAGGCGGGAAAGCTCACGAAGAGAGGGTACTACCCCAAAGACACGGTGAACAGAATGGTATGTGATAGACTCGGTGAGGCTCGAGAGCTTCTGGAGGGAAAAGAGAAGAAATGAGACTCATCGCTGGGAAATTTATTTCGGCAAATTCTCCTGTTCATTCACTTTCACCTTTGGCGAAAGTTTTTTCAGTTTTAATTTTGACCTTTTGTGTGATTTTCTCCGCAAATGTCGCTGATTACTTGTTCATATCGTTGATTTTAGCCAATTTGATGCTACTTTCCAGGGTGAATGTAGTCGCGTATCTTTCAGGACTGAAAAGCGTGGCTTTCTTGATAATTTTTGCCGTGGTGATCCAGCTGGTGTACTCTGGAATTCTCCCCGCAATTGAATCAACAGTTAGAATAACGTTGATATTACTTTTGGCGGAAGTCTTGACATTTACCACCAGGCCAGTGGATCTCGCTCACTCTCTGGAAGACATGTTGAGGATTTTCAAGGTATCTCTGAAAACTCGGCAAGAATTGTCCATGATCATGATGATAGCCGTGAGGTTTACCCCGGTGATGCTGGAGGAAGTGGATAGGATAACCAAAGCCCAGATCGCCAGGGGTGCAAAGATAGACTCCGGAAGAATTTGGGATAGGATGAAGGCGCTCGTTTCAATAACGGTCCCGCTGATGGCCTCGGCGGTCCGAAAAGCCGAAGAAATAGCACTAGCTATGGAGGTTCGAAGATTTCATCCGGGGGTCAAGCGTACCAGATACAGGATCTATGGATGGGGGAAAGGGGAATGGGCAATGGTGACCATTTCCATGATATCTTTGGTACTGATATTGATGATTTAAAGCCTGTGTTACACGTCACACATAAAAACGCCGATCCGGATTCTTTTGCGGGTGTTCTCTGGGGAAAGAGGATTTTCGGAGGATGTACGTTGGTTCACAACCCAAGCAGAACAGTTAAAAATCTCATGGAGGAGATAGGTTTTGAAGACAGAATCTGCTGGGATTTCAGAAGAGTCTTTGCATATGATGTCAACTCTCCGGATAAACTTCCGATTGTTTCCGAAAACCTGATAGTTATAGACCATCACCCAAAAAATTTTTTCGATGAAGCTAAGGTTTACAGAAGAGTTAGATCCTCACTATCGATGAACCTGTACGACATCTCATCTGGGATAGATCTACCGGAAGACGTTCTTTTCTCGTTCGCGGTTGCTCTGGTCACGGATACCGCAATTTTGAGGACTGCATCCTCTGAGGAGCTGGAATATCTTTCAAAATTCCTAGGTAGGAGGAAGATGGAGGATGTTTACAAAGTGGTATTCAAAGGCTCAGTGAATATGGAGGATTTTTTGAAAGACCTAAATGATCTGTCGTTTTCTGGAGAAGTTTGCTACGGCAGATTTTCCGTAGAAGATCATTTCATGTTTTTTTGTGATACTTTCATGTACGCCCTAGGATGCAAAGTTGTAGCTGGTGAATTCGATTGGGGGGTTTGGATTTACTCGGAGAAGGGATATATGCAGAAGGTGTTTAAGGTTCTGAAATCCCTGGAGGAGAAATTCAGGAGAGAAGGGGGCAAGATCATTGGAGCGGATCTCTGCGTGGTTCTGAGCTTATTGGAAGATCTTCTTCCGTTATGAGATGGTATCCGGCGCTCTTAAGGGCTCTCGCGGTGATTCCCATACCGTTCACCAATCTTCCAGCAAATGTTCCGTCGTAGACCTTTCTCAACCCGCATGAGGGACTCTTCGACTTCAGCAATATCATCCAAGGTTTGACTATTTCTGCGATTTTTAAGGATATTTCTGCTCCACGGTGGAATTCATCAGTCACATCTTGACCTAGTTCGTTGATGACTCTTTCACCAGATATCTCGGATTGAGGACGTGGGGTCGGTAATCCTCCAAGCTGTTCTGGACAGAACGGTACCAACACGAATTCCTCCGCCAACTTGAGCACCTCTGAATGAGGTTTCGATTTGCCGTCGTACCTTGTGGGAAGACCCAGAAGGCAAGCACTTACCATTATCACTCTCCGCCCATCCATTTTTCCTCTTCTTTCAAGACGTACATTTTTCTCGGTGATGGGAGATAAACCAGTGGATTTGTGTGCTTTCCATATATCCGAACTTCGAAGTGAAGATGCGGGCCTGTGCTGATTCCCGTGCTTCCAACGCGCCCAATCAAACGACCTCTCTTAACGTACTCTCCAACGAACACATCCATCTTCGACAGATGTCCATAAGCTGTTTGATATTTTCCGTGATCTATCAGTATCATGTTCCCATAACCCCCGTTTTTGCCAGCGAATTTCACCACTCCGTCGTCCGCTGCGAAAACAGGGCTACCCAGAGGAGCAGCTATGTCCACGCCAGTATGAAAAGACCATTTCTTCGTTATAGGATGTATCCTCCATCCGTACCCCGATGAAATTATCCCGTACACCGGCCAGATGAATTTCGAGGAATCGTTGAAAGCCATCCCCATTATCTCTGTGGGAACGAAGAGTTTCTGACCTTCGTATATGACATCTGTTGTTAGGGAATTGGCGGCTTTCAAAAGACTGGTGGTTGTGAAAAACCTCAGAGCTATACTCTCAAGGGTGTCCCCTTTCTCAACTTTGTAAATCACTCCATCCGGTATTGGGAAGATTATTTCTTCACCTATTCGGAGTTTTCTAGGGTCTCTCAGATCGTTCCAATCTAAGATTGTGGATATCGAGACGCTGAGGGATTTGGAAATTGAAAAAAGGGTGTCTCCTGGCTGGACATAGTAATGCATCAAAAAGTACGAAAAAACCTGGCTGAATGTAGCCAAGAGAAGAAAGAAAACAAGCTTGCTCAATCCCATCCACCCTTTCTTCAAAGTTTTAGTAACTTTCTTATTTCATCTTTCAGCTGTGTGAAGTCCATTGATTTTACCACATAAGAATCCGCAGCCCAGGAAGCCAGATCACTCTTGTAGTGAGAGTAAGCCGTCAGGAGGATTATCTTCGAATCTTTCTTTATTTCGCGGAGCTTTCCTGCTACTTCTAATCCGTTCATTCCAGGCATCTCTATATCCAACGTCACGAGGTCGTAGTTCCCCTTTTGAAACTTCTCTATGGCCTCTTCACCATTTGAAGCCTCGTCAACCTCAAGCCCCATCTCCTCGAGCTCTTCTTTCAAAAGTAACCTGAGGTTTGGTTCGTCATCCACGACTAAAACTCTTTTCCCCATTTTCAATCCCCCTTCTCTTTCGGAATTTCGAATATGAACGATGTACCACCATCACCAGAGCTTTCAACCCATATTTTACCTCTGTGCTCATCTTCTATGATCTTTTTGGATATCGGAAGCCCGAGTCCTGTACCATGCACCTTGGTCGTGAAAAATGGTGTGAAAATTTTTTCTTTAACATCGGGTGGTATCGGCTCACCACTGTTCCAAACCTCAACTCTCACTCTATCTTTCAGATCCTCCACCGTAACTCTTATCTTACCACCATTTGGGGTCGCATCCAGAGCATTCTGTATCAAGTTTATCAAAACTTGCTTTATCCTACTTTTATCTGCGAAGATTTCTATCTCACTTCTGTCAGTTATCAACCCGAATTCCAAGCCTTTTTCCTCAAATCTTTCTTCGTGTAACAGATAAACTTCTCTTATGAGCTCCACCACATCGAATTCGCTGAAATCCAGTTTTCTGGCATCTCTGCTGAACTCCAATATCTCTCCCACGATTTCCTCCAGCCTTTTGATCTCATCCAATAGTATTTCGATGTACTTGTCCCGTAGCTCCGGATTACTCGCATGCTTTTGAAGCCTTCTCAGAAATCCCCCTATAACGGATATGGGATTTCTGAGCTCGTGGGCAACCCTAGCTGCCATTTCACCTAGTGCTGCGAGTTTCTCCTGTCTCTTTCTCTCGAGCTCTAGAATGTATCTCTCTGTAACATCCTCAAATGTTATGATGACACCTTCAACTTTTCTTCCATCAGGGCTCCAGAGTGGTGAAAACTTTATATCGAAATATCTCTCTTCTCCGCTTATATTAAACGGATAATTTGATAGATAGAGAATTTCTCTCGCTTCGAAGACCCTTCCCGCCACAGCCCAGATGTCCTCAAATTCTGGGCTAAGCCATGAAAGCTGCGTTCCAACCATGTTCTCCCTCGGCCGCCCAAAAACCTGCTCAGATTTTCTGTTCCACTCCAAAACCTTTCCCGAGGAGTCTATCACTATAACCGATATGTCTAAGTTCTGAAGAATGCTCTCCGAGAACTTCCTCAGGTAGTCTATCAGGTTTTTCTGACGTTCAAGGGATAGTGTTTTACTTTTGAGCTCCTCGTAGTTCATGACGTTCTCTATGGCCAATCCTGCGCTCTCAGCTATCAGTTTGAGGACTTCAACGTCCATGTCGTTTATCGGGCGTTTTGTCATCTTGTTGTCCAATATGATGACACCGATGGTGTCCCATCTTCCTACAAGCGGCATCACAACGAAGTCATCCGTTTTTACGAGTTCTACGAGATCGTATATCTCATTTCGGGATTTCTTGACGAGGTTCGGGGTTACGTGGAAAACTCTCTTTCTCAAAACAGCTCTCTCGAGAATAGGATGACCTCTGTAGTGAAAAACTCTGTCCTCCACTCCCTTCGATAACCCACCGGAGAAGTCCACCGTCAAGGCTTCTTCTCGAAAGTATTGAACAGCATCACCATATCTCAACGCCCTTTGGGATGCTTTCTTCTTATAACTCTCGAGCTCTCCCTTCGTCTCAAATCCTGCCCACATTTTCCCAACTAGCACCTGTCTTTTGCTGTCTTTCACCAGGAGAAGAGCTCTATCGAAATCCAAGCCCCTAGGGGTTGTGACTCCAAGAAGTAGTATCTTGTAGACGTTGGTCAGATTGTAACTCGATCTCATCGCCTGACTTATAACATAGACTGAGTTGAGCTTTCTTATGTGATTTCTCAGCATTGTTATCAGCTCTTCATGTCTCTTTCGCAGCTCTTCTAACTTTTCAACTTCATCTCTTATAGCCATGTAGTAGAGAATTCTTGCACTTGCCAGTGCATATCTTCTAGCTATCTCCTTCAAAACAGAGAGGTCCAAATCGTCAAAATGTTTGATGGGCTTGTATCCGGAACTTTCCCTCTTGTTGACGAGGGCTAGTATTCCTTCCCTTTTCTCTTCCACCTCGTAGTGAACCGCTATCATAGATTTAACTTGAGTTTCAAATATCTCGTCAATTGCGAGATCTTCCAACTGCTTTCTTACAAGGAGGGTAGATTCTCCGCTTTCCAGTTTGATTATGAGTGGGTGACTCCTCTCTATGATCTTGTCTTTGAACTTCACATTTTTTGTAATTCTCAATAAATAGCTGTCTTCCTTCTTTTCCAAGGCGAACGCACCTTCCGCCTCGAGCACGGTCATGGCTATCTCGAGGACCCCGTCTATGAGCCTCCTCTCTTCCTTGGTTTTCTCAAAAAGATCCGTAAACTTTCCCAGGAGTGAATACTTTTTCAAAGAGTCTTCCAGTTGTCGGTACTTTACCAAAAATCGGAGAGCCATCGTGACGTCCCTGGCGAGGTCTTGTATCTCTTCTTCTTCTACTTTTCCCCCTACAAGGACCATTCCGATTATCTCGTCACCCCTAGCCAGTTTTATGGCGCTTTTGTAACCGTCAAGCCCTATCCCCTCAGGGGCAGGTGACGGTTTCATCGATGGCATATCTTCAAGGAACTTGGTGTTTTTTATCTTCAATATCCCGATATTTTCCTTCAGGGAGTCATCTGTCGATCCAACAAGTCTCAACTGTTCTCTTTCTCCCTCGTAGACGAAAAGTGAAACCTTCTTACATCTGGATTTCTCCGAGAACATGGATGCTATTTCATCCATGGATTTCCCCTCATATCCACTCTTTAAAAACTCGTTGACACAATTGAAAACTTTCCAAGTTATTCCAAACTCCATCTTCCCACCAGCTTTTCCATATCCTTTCCTATCCATTCAAGATGACTTCCTTTCCAGTAAACTCTCCCACACTTTGGACAAACTTTGAATTCGTCAGTCGTTTTGTAAACATACTCCGGAACCTTTCCCTTAACTTCCTCAGGGGTTGCTTTAACAAGCAACTCATTACATTCTATACACCTTGTGAAAGGCTTCATGTTTTCGATTATAGGAAGCTTGAGGATCAATTTTCTCAACTGAGCTCTCCAATTGTCATCCTCTACGTAAATCGTCCTCATCCCAAATCTAGTCGCTTTTATGTAAAGCTCCTTATCCCTCGTTAGAAAAATTCTACTTCCAATTCTCCTAAGGATCTCCTCTTCCTGAATTTCGGAGAAATAGAGTGTATCAAATCCAAGGAGTCTTAACTTTTTTGCCAGTTTTCCGAGCATCCTGTCGCAGAAAAAGTCCAGTTCATTTCCCCCCAACGCTCATCCCCCTGACGAGAGTTGTTGAACCCGAAACAGGACCGTAGTGTATGTAATCATCTGCCACTTTTTCGATGGAAGAAAGCAGTCCTTTCAGATCCCCAGAGAGGGCCATTCCCCTTATCGGTTTCGTGAATTTCCCGTTTTCAATTAGCTTTCCAGATATCTGAACGGAAAACCTGCCGGAGACCGGATCGAGTGTGTGAACACCCATGACACTTTCGACATATATTCCCTTGTCAACAGAGGAGATAACATCTTCCCTTCTGGTGTTTGCCACCATGTGAAGGTTCACCGGAGATATTCTCGGGGCGGATCTGAATGACATCGAAAAAGCGTTTCCAGTTGGTTGCATACCGAGTTTTTTTGCACTGTAGAGGTTATGCAAAAACGATCTCAAAACCCCGTTTTCAATTATAGAGAACTTTCTGGTGTTCGTGCCCTCGGTATCAAATGGAATGGATCCCAGTTTCCTTGGATCCCTAGGGTCGTTTACCAGAGTCAAGTTTTCGGAGAAGAGCTTTTCACCCAGATCTTCCGGTTTCAGAAAAGAGGACTTTTTGTAGATGTTCTCTCCCGAGAACGGCTGATACGCGTAAAAGAAAAGCATGGCTATAGCATCTGGGTCAAAGACAATGTCGTAAATTCCCGTTCTTTCGACCTCTGCCCCTAGACCTTCAACGGCGCTTTTAGCTGCATCCCTCGCTACCTCAAGCGGGTTCAGTTCCTCGAAGCTTCTGCCACCTCTCATTTTGTACCCCATACTTCCTCCACTTTTATCGACAGCACTGCACATTATCGACGTACTCACTTCGGAAACTCTCGCGTTTTTGAGGACACCTTTTGTCGTTCCAACTGTCTGCTCCACGATGGATATCCCAACCGAAGCGGACCGAATGAATTTGATTCTTGGATCATATCTCTTGGCTTCTTCCACCATTTCCAGGGAGGTTTTCTTGAGATCAGCAAGGGTGACATCCTTGACGGATTCGCTGTAAAGCCCTTCGATGCTCTCAAAATCTCCCTCATCGGATACGACATTTCCATCGTCGGGTTCTGCAAAACTGGACAGACTTAAAGCTTTTTCAACCGCACTTTTAACATCCTCCTCGCTCGGATCGGCTAGAGATACCACCGCTTTTTTTCCATCTTTTATGACGACTATTCCCAAACCATCCCTCACCCTTTCGAGAATCCTCTCGGGGCCTTCCATAGTCGATGATACAGATCTGCTGATTTCGAGATACCTGTAAACAAGCCCATCTGCACCGCTCCTCTTGATAAGCTCTATCGCGAATTCCACCATGTCCAATTCCCCCCTTCCTTATGAATTCTACCAGAATAAGGTGTAGAATTTCATATCAGAGGCTTTTACAGGGAGGTGAAGTTGTGAAAGATATATTGAGAGACGTTATGAATTATCTGAAATCGCGAGGAGCAGATTACGCGGACGCCAGATTTGAGGAACATGAGATGGAAAACCTAACTGTGGAGAACTCAGCACTCCGAAGCTTTTCCTACGATGTGGATAAGGGAGTGGGTGTGAGGGTTCTCATCAACGGAGGATGGGGATTTGCCGCTACGGATAAACTGACTCGGGATCACATTCTGGGTGCAGCAAAATTGGCACTGGAGATAGCAGAGGAAAGTTCTAAGAGATCCTCCAAGGTAGAGCTTTCCACTGAAGATCCTCATGTTGATACGTTCCAGTCGCCTTTTGAAAAAGATCCGTTTGATATATCTCTTGGGGAGAAACTTGATCTTCTCAAAGAAGCCACTTCTGTACTCCTGAGGAAAGAGGAAGTGAAGAGGGCTGTTGGGAATATGGACTTTCGAAAGATAAGAAAGGTGTTCGTAAACAGCGAAGGATCGGATATAGAGCAGCTCGTTGTCATATCTGGGGCTGGGATATCGGCATATGCAGTTTCAGACGGGGATTTTCAGGTCAGATCATACCCTTCAAGCTTTGGTGGAGATTACGCAACAAGGGGTTGGGAGTTCGTAGAAGAGTTGAATCTTGTGGAAAACGCCGAGAAAGTTGCGCAAGAAGCTGTGGATCTTCTAAAGGCACAGGAGATAACTCCGGGTGAATACGATGTGGTAATAGATGGCCAGCAGATGGCGCTTCAGGTCCACGAATCGTGTGGACATCCCACAGAACTCGATAGGGTTTTTGGGTACGAGATGAGCTTCGCTGGTGGATCGTTCTTGCAACCTGATAAGCTCGGCAAGCTCAGGTATGGAAGTGAAATTGTCAGTATAACCGCGGATGCAACCATTCCGGGTGGGTTGGGATCATTTGGATATGATGACGAAGGTGTGAAAGCCCAGAGGAGTTTCCTGGTGAAGGATGGAATCTTCGTAGGCTACTTGATGGATCGCCAGACCGCAGCGAAACTCGGCTTGAGATCAAATGGAGCCGCTAGAGCACAGAATTGGAGACACATACCTATAGTGAGGATGACCAACATAAACCTTTTACCCGGGGACAAGACGCTCGATGAATTGATCTCTGAAATAGATTACGGGTTTCTCCTATCCATGAACAAAAGTTGGTCGATAGATGACATGCGTGTGAACTTTCAGTTTGCAACAGAAATAGCTTACGAGATAAAAGGGGGGAAACTCACGGGGAGAATTTTCAGGAATCCCGTTTACTATGGAAAAACAACGGAATTTTGGAATTCCTGCGATGGAATAGCGAACGAGGATCATTGGCACGTTTGGGGATTGCCCAATTGTGGTAAAGGTCAACCTGGTCAAGTCATGTACGTGGGTCATGGAACTTCTCCAGCCAGATTCAGGAAGATAAAGGTAGGTGTTGCAAAATGAGAGGAGAGCAGTTTTACAGAGGCTTGATGAGGATAATGAACGATGTATTTGCTGGGTATGAATTTCTAGCCACTGTTTCGGATAAAACCAGGGATCTAACCAGGTTCGCCAACTCTGAGATACATCAAAATGTTTCAAACGAAGATTCACAGCTTTCCCTGATGTTGTTCAAAGGAAACAAGCTGATGGTTCTCAAGTCGAATGACCTATCCTCCGATGCCCTCAAGAGACTTCGAAAGAAGGCGGATGAGATGATGGAACATGTTCCCAAGCTTCCCTATGAATTCAGAATGCCACCTCTGAGGATGGCATTTCCACTTGAGAAAGCCGATCCATCCATGAAAAATGTACACCCTTCTAGAAGGGCAGAGCTTTTTGATTTGATCAGATCGAAAGCCGATGAAAGGAACCTGAGGGCATTCGGTTACATAGCTAACGATTTTGAGGAAGATGTTGTTATGTCAACGAGTGGACTATTCCTTTACGCAACTTATTCAGCCTCCGATTGTAACATCGTCATGATGAACGAAGATGGAGGTAGCAGTTTCATATCTGGGGCTGGAAAGAATCTCGATGATTTGAGTGTGGATCAAAAGGCCTCGAAGGTTGCCGAATTGGCATCAAGGAACATCCCTAAAGCTGAGATAGAACCTGGGGAGTACACTGTTATTTTAGGTCCGGAGGCTGTTGCCACGCTGTTTTTCTACTTCTCATATGGTGCCTTAAACGGAATGGCTTACGAGCTCGGAACGAGCTCAGCTGTCAAGTATCTCGGGCAGAGAATAGCTCCTGAGTTCCTGAGTTTCAAAGATGATCCAAAAGATGAGCGTCTCGTTGGGATAGAGTTTGACGCAGTCGGAAGTGAGAGAAAAACCCTTCCCATAATAGAAAATGGTGAATTCAAGAGGGTCCTTTATGCCTACGGAACCGCATTGAGGTTCGACAAGGAGCCAACCGGAAGCACCGTTAGTTTGGAAAATCTCGATATGTCTTTCCCACTAAACCCTGTGGTATCGGGTGGAGACACTCCCGTTGAGGAGCTCTTCAAAACGGTGAGCAAGGGAATCTACATTCACAGGCTACATTACGTGAATATAGTGGATCCTTCGGAGATGGTTCTAACGGGCATGACGAGAGATGGACTCTTCCTAATAGAGAATGGGGAGATGACCCGGGCTTTGAGAAACATGCGTTTTAACGTGAGTTTGTATGACTTATTCTCAAAACTGAAAGGACTTTCAACTGAAGAGGAGGTGGTGAGTTCATCCGTACCCGCAGTTGTCCCATACGCTCTGTTCGAGGGCTTCAGGTTCACATCCAAAACCGATCATTGATGAACTATCGCGGTTTTTCTCCTTGTGTAAAAGCAAAACTTTTATTCCCTTGATGATAGAATTGGAAGAAAGTTCGTTGATTTCTGGAAGGAGGTGGTTGGATTGAGGAAAGTCTTGATAGTTTTTCTCGTTATCGCGGTTATAGTTTCATTTGGGTACGTTGTGAAAAGCGATGAGGTTCAAAACTGGGCACAGCAACACTCCAAGGATCATTTCACGTTCGTGGTGTTCGGGGATAGCAGGCCGGTTGCCCCGGAGAACCCTCTTCCTGAGGATATCCTCTCTAGGATGGCATTTGAGATTGGTTTGATACACCCGGATTTCGCGGTCTTCACCGGAGACCTTCCGATAGGATACGGAGACAGTGAGGAGCAGTACAGAGAGTACATAGAGGATTTCTTGGAAATAATGAACAAATACGCTCCAACTGTTCCTCTGATCTATGTCCCTGGAAACCACGAGCTTTCTCCGGGAAAGGACAAGATGGAGATATTCCAAGAATACTTTGGAAAAAAACTCTACTACGATTTCAGGTTCGGCAAGGCTCATTTTATGTTCATAACAACCAACTGGCCTGGTGAGATAAGTAAAGGATACGGATTTTTCAACGTCAACGATGGTGCACACGAAAAGGGAATGGTTGATTGGTTCAAGGATGTTGTCAGTGAGCCGGCTGGAGTGAAGATAGTCTTTGGACACGTTCCGGCTTTCTCAGCGGTTGCGCCGAACTTCGAGTTTAAACACACCAAATCGTTTAGTTCAAAGGAAAACAGAGATGAGTTTGTGAACCTGCTCGTTAAAAACGGGGTTGATGCTTACATATCCGGGCATGAGCATACAACGTACATCACAAGGAAAGGAAAGACCCTCTTCATAATTGCAGGTGGTGGAGGAGCTCCATTGTACACCCCCGTTACGGGAGGATACCAGATTGGGATTCACGAAAAGCCCTATGACAAAGTCACTTACGATGAGAGGGTGGACTTTGGTGGATACGCTTCGGGATATCATTACGCCATGCATGTCCCGGCTGGAGCACTCGGAATATTCGATTACATAATTGCAACAGTTGATGGGACCAAGACATCCTACAGGTTCGCGGTCCCATTCAGCTTCAACAAGGAGGTTCTGGAGAACGACGGGCAAGTCTATCATGTTCTCATAACCAACAGAACGCCCTATGATATTACTTCCTCAGGAATAGAATTCTACATGCCAAAATACGAGAAATACAGTGTGGAAGCCTATTATATAGGTTGGGGAAGGAAGAAGCATCCTGTTGACTACAGTGTTCTCGAAAAGAGAGATGTCGGCAACATGGTCTACATGAGAATCGCCGTCAAGGTGCCTGCAACCTATGCGGTTCACGTAGTAGTGAAGGGTATGTGACTAGCCCCCCGCCTTCAAGGCGGGGGTTCACCAATTGAGATCTGATATGAGCTTCCTTGAGAATTTCAAGAAATACAGGTTGGCTAAGGAGTAAAGTTTCTCATCTTCTAGAAATCCCCCGCTGAAAGTCAGTCCAAATGGCCCGAACTTTTCGGAGAACCCTGTTGGGACTGTGATTGAAGGATACCCAGCTTTTGCGGCTATGAGAGCCCCGTAGTTTGCCGGAAAAAGAATAGCATCTAGATCATTTTCGGACATCACAAGGTCTATGCCAGATCTCCTGGAGTATTTTCTATCGTTTAAGAGTGACTTCAAATATTCGGGATCATTCATGTTGTAGCTCGAGCTCTTAACGAGGATTGACTGTCCATACCTTATCGCATCCTCATGCTTGTGGTTGAATCTTATGATGTCATCTAGGCTTTTTACGGCTAGGTTCTTATCTTTCAAATAGTTTGAAATCGCTTTGGGAAATTCGTAAAACAGGACATCTATGTTCATGATCTCGCTTAAATGTGGAAATGATATCCTGAGAACCTTTCCGCCAAGCGATTCCACATTTCTCAGAGATTTCTCGAATATCTCGATGTGACCACTACTCAGATCTCTGAGAAACTGTTCAGAGTATCCAAATTTCATTCCTTTGTATGAATCAATTCTCCTGAGAACGGGCGTGTAACTTTTTGATATCCCCGTGGACGGGTCGTTTTCATCGTAGCCTATCATCTTACCAAATAGTATAAAGGCATCCTCAACGGTTTTTGCAATCGGACCAGCTGTATCCTGGGTAAACGATATGGGGATGATTCCACTTCTGCTGATCGTACCAGTTGTCGGTTTATGCCCAATCACTCCGTTTGAGCTTGATGGAGAAAGAATAGAACCTGATGTCTCCGTTCCGACTGCTGCAAGGCACATATCAAGTGCAACGCCGACTGCAGAACCGCTACTGGATCCTCCAGGATCGAAATCACCTCTGGCATTTTTAGTCTGACCTCCCAATGTGCTGTAGCCATTTGGCATCTCAAACGAAACGAAATTGGCTAGCTCTGTGAGATTCGCCTTGCCCAAAATCACAGCCCCAGCCTTTCTCAACTTCTTCACCAGAAAGGCATCTTTTGTCGGGCGATTTCCCCTGAAGGCCATTGCGCCAGCGGTGGTTTCCATCTTATCGGCGGTGTCTATGTTTCCCTTTATCAGGATAGGTGCTCCATGAAGGTCACCTCTGAATTTTCCGAGCTTTGCTTCTACGTCTCTTTCCCTGGCTATTAGCAGGGCATCTGGATTTATCTCAAGGACCGCACGATACTCACTATTGAGGTCTGAAATCCTTTCGAGGAACAGCTCAGTGAGCTTTTCAGATGATATTTCCGCACTTCTGTATGCTTTATAAAATTCCATCAGAGTCATTCTCCCGTTCCTCCTTTGAAAAAATAAGATGGGAGCCGTTCGGCTCCCATCACCTTTCACCTTTAAGAACAGCGGCACATCTCGGGCAAACATCCGGGTAATCGGGATCTTTTCCGACATCTTTGTGATATTTCCAGCATCTTTGACACTTTCTGCCTTCAGCGTGAACCACCTTGACCTTCGCCACTTCCCCTTCATCTCCATCATTTTCAGCTATCTCAACTTGGGAGACTATGAACAATTCTTCTAGATCCTTCTTTCTTTTTTCAATCACTCGTTTTATCGACTCGCCCTTGGGCCATACGATAATCTTTGCATCCAGGGGATGCCCAATTATTCCCTTCACTCTGGCATCCTCCAGAGCTTTTAGAACATCCTCCCTGAGCTTCAGGAGCTCCTTCATATCACTCATGATTTTCTGGTCAATTTTTTTCTCGTCGTACTCAGGCCAACTCTCAACCTGGACCGTCTTGTATCTTCTGTCCTTCCCCGGGAGATATTGATATACCTCTTCAGTGGTGAAAGTTAGGAAAGGTGCCAGCATTTTCATCAGGGCTAGAAGGATTTCATGTATCACGGTTTGTACCGACCTTCTATATGAGGATTTCTTCGATTCCACATAGAGCCTGTCCTTTGTTATGTCCAGGTAAAACGAGCTCAGGTCATTCGTAACGAATTTCACCATTATGCTGTAAGCCCTGGAGAATTCGTATTTCTCATATGCATCCGTAACCTGCTTTATCACTTCTTGGAGCCTTCCCATCATCCATTTGTCCACGAAGGACATCTCTTCAAATGGAACGAAGTCTTCTTCTGGATCGAAATCCGAGAGATTTCCAAGCATGTACCTGAACGTGTTCCTTACCTTCTTGTAAACCTCAACATGCTGTTTGATTATTTTGAAAGATAATCTCACATCGTTGAAGTAGTCAGAGCTCATGACCCAAAGCCTCAGTATATCAGCTCCATACTTTTCGGTTATCTCGAGGGGGCTTATCACGTTTCCAAGGGATTTGCTCATAGCCCTTCCTTGCTCATCTTTTATGAAACCATGAGTTAGGACAGTTTTGTATGGGGGTTTCCCGGTTTTCGCGACCGATAGGAATATCGATGACTGGAACCACCCTCTGTGCTGATCGCTTCCCTCCAGGTACATATCAGCTGGGAAGTGATGATCTCCTCTGTTTCTGACCACGGCCTCAAAGGAAGATCCGGAATCGATCCATACATCAAAAGTGTTGTAAGTTTTCTTCAAATGTGTGGACCCACATTTTGGACACTTGACACTTTCTGGTATGAGCTCTTCTTCGCTCATCTCAAACCACGCGTTTGTTCCCTTCTCTCTGACGATTTCTATGAAATGCTTCAAAAACTCTGTATCTATAAATTCTTCCCCACAATCTTCGCACTTGAGAGCAGGTATGGGAACTCCCCACATCCTCTGTCTGGAAATGCACCAGTCGGGTCTTTCCTGAACCATGGATTTTATCCTGTTCTCACCCCATTGTGGAATCCACTCAACATCATCTATCGCGTCAAGTACCTTACTTCTCAAGCTGTCAACTGATATGAACCACTGCTCTGTTGCTCTGAATATGACAGGGTTTTTACATCTCCAGCAGTGTGGATAGGAATGCGTAATCTCTCCAGAGGCAACCAAATGCCCTGATTTTTTGAGATCTTCCATTATAACCTCGTTTGCATCTTCGATGAACAAACCAGCGTATTTCCCAGCCTCTTCTGTGAATATCCCATGATCATCAACTGGAGACAGCACTTCTAAGCCGTATTTGAGATGGCCATATATGTAATCTTCTTCACCATGCCCGGGTGCTGAATGGACACACCCCGTTCCGGTATCCAACGTCACGAAATCCGCGAGAAATATCGTGGATCTCCTTTCTGGAAAAAGAGGATTAACAGCCTTTTTTCTCTCCAGCTCCTTAGCTTTGAACACTCTCAACACTTCATAGTTATCCTCTTTAGCTTCTCTCATAACTGATTCAACAAGCTCCTTCGCCATTATCCAGATCTCATCCTTGACTTTAACCTCTGCGTATTCGTAATCCGGATGGAGCGCTATTCCAGTGTTGGCAGGTAGCGTCCAGGGGGTAGTTGTCCATATCACGATGAACTTTTTGGACTCACCTTCCAGTGGGAATTTGACGTATATAGATGGTGACTTGTGATCGTGATATTCTATCTCCGCCTCGGCGAGTGCGGTTACGCAGTGGGGACACCAGTATATGGGTTTCTTAGCCCTGTAAACATGACCGTCTTCGACCAACTTTTGGAATACTTCGAGTATTTTGGCTTCGTACTTTGGATCGAATGTCAAGTACGGGTGGTTCCAGTCGCCCCTGACTCCCAACCTTATGAATTCTTCCCTCTGGATGTTCACGAATTCCTCTGCAAATTTCCTGCACTCCTCCCTTATCTCACCCGAGGACATTTTTTTTACCTTTTCGCCAAGTTGAGTGGTGACTTTGTGTTCTATTGGAAGGCCATGTGTATCCCAGCCGGGAATATACGGTGCTCTGTAACCACGCATTGTTTTGTATTTTATAACGGCATCTTTTAATATCTTGTTCATGGCGGTTCCGAGATGTATGTGACCGTTTGCGTAAGGGGGGCCATCATGAAGGACAAAAAGAGGAGCACCTTCACGGTGCTTCAGGGTGTAGTTATAAACGTCTATATCCTGCCAGTATTTTAAAAGTTGAGGTTCTTTTCTCACCAGATTTGCCTTCATGGGGAAATCCGTCTTTGGAAGATTCAAAGTGCTTTTGTAATCCACCATTTATCCCTCCTCAAACCAGTTCAACGAGTTTTTTCGGTATATCGTAAGCCGGCAAGACGTAATCGGCGTATCCTTCTTCTATCACGGAACGTGGCATCCCGAAAACGACGCAGGTTTCTTTTGATTCGGCTATAACTACTCCCCTGTAAAACTTGACTTTGAACGCCCCTTTTGTTCCATCTTTTCCCATTCCCGTGAGTATCACGGCTATCGTTT
>JALWTT010000014.1 GCA_027077795.1 Thermotogaceae bacterium
CCCATCCTCCATGATTTCCTGATACATCCCCATCGTTTGACTTTGTATACCCCGCAACTATGTATCCGCCATCTGAAGTCTGCTGGACCGAGCGCGCTACATCATCATCAGATCCACCAAGTGCTTTCTGCCATTCTATGTTTTCATGCCTGTCAAGTTTCACTACCCAAAAGTCCCATCCTCCATGATTTCCTGATACATCCCCATCGTTTGACTTTGTATACCCCGCAACTATGTATCCGCCATCTGAAGTCTGCTGAACTGAAAACGCTTTATCCCAACCTGAACCCCCAAGTGCTTTCTGCCACTCTATGTTTCCATCACCATCAAGCTTCACTACCCAAAAGTCACCCCATTCTCCATGATTTCCTGATACATCCCCATCGTTTGACTTTGTATACCCCGCAACTATGTATCCGCCATCTGAAGTCTGTTGGACTGAATACGCTTCATCCAAATCAGATCCACCAAGTGCTTTCTGCCATTCTATGTTCCCTTCTTTGTCAAGCTTCACTACCCAAAAGTCTAACTTTCCATGATTTCCTGATACATCCCCATCGTTTGACCCTGTAAACCCCGCAACTATGTATCCACCATCTTTCGTCTGCTGGACTGAATACGCTACCTCCCAATAAGATCCACCAAGTGCTTTCTGCCATTGTATATGTACACCAGGAGACATTGAAGATTCGGCTGCCTTGATAGCATATCTTAGTCCGTAATTCATGTTCACGTGCAGAATTGGCATCGAAGACCTCACATTTTCAAGATAGTAACTCCAGGTAGAATCCATGAATATTTCACTCACAAATTGGCCGCTTTTGAACAATTTTATGAGATTACTTACAACATCAAGCGCACTTTCTGCATTTTCCATGAGTTTTTCATGGATTTTAAAGATAACGCTATCCGGTATTTTTATTGAACCTGTGTTCGGAATCATGAACCTTATGAACTCCATCGTAAGCTTAGTGATATCTTGTGCGAGTGAAACCGTGTTTCCACTTTTGAAATCTTGGAAGAGATCCGATAGAAGTTGCTCCTTTTCCATCAGAGTTTTAAACTTTCTAAACTTTGAAGAAAGTTTTTCTTTCTCATCCACTATGCTCTTAGTTTTACCGGGAATCAGCGAAGCAATATCATTGAGGACGTCCATGACATCTTCGAAATGGCTCTTATCGAGGTCATAAAGACTGACAAGGTTTTCCCATAGATATTTCAAGCTGAGGTCGTGTAGAGAGTTGTACTTCTGACTCAGATTACGTGAATAAGGTCTTAGGAAAACATATAGGAAGTAAACTTCCTTAAAATTTCTATTTTCTGGCGATTCCGAGAGGATTCTCAATACCTCTTTCACCGCGTCAGTGTAATCATCAAGAAGTTGATTTGCGTAGATATATCTCAATCCTATTCTTATGGTTTTAAATACAGCATCGACGTAGGAGTTGATATCCGCTGATTTTGTGTAAGTTTGACCTATTACTTTAACAGTACTCTTCATAAAACTCACGGCATCGTAAGCACGCATGAGCTTCTTAATCTCCTCGGAAGCTTTTAAATTTTTTTCAAGTTTCTCTGAAATTTTTTTCTCATCTATACTCTTGAGCATGGGCATTATCATATATCTGTATACGAGCACTTGAGTGGCTTTTCTCAAATCTCCTATCGGTTCACCATCTTCGCTCAAGACTAAGGAGACACGTTTCCCTTCGAGTTTGAACTCAACCACTGAATATCTTTCACCATCCAGTACAACATCGACTTTTTGCGAGTATCTTCCCCTTTTGAGGTATTCCATCAGATCTACTTTTTTCAGGAAAGAGTACTTCGAGAAATTCGGTGGTTCTTTCAAACATCTCTGATAGAACTCATCCATTGAAGAATATACGGCGGCCTTGAGCGCTCCAGCCGCTACATAAACAGCAGTTACAACAAGAAGAAACGCCAAAAGAAATCTCTTCATAAAGTTTCACCTCCTGCCGATGAGCTTTACCTCAAAGTATTTGACTTTACTTATTAAGCTTTTCCTCTCATGGAGCCATCTGCTGTGATTTTATTTCAATGATTTGCATTCGTATTCCACAATTCTCTGAGGTTTATCAGACGCACCATGGATTTTTATCAAACAGGATTTGTCCTCTGGAAGGTAAAAATAGTAATATCTTGTCGTTTCATCCGATAGGTTCAAAGATACTCCAATTACTCTCCCTGAAACTTCCGTACTTTGACCTTCCTGAAGCCTTTTTACATATTCCCCATTTAAATAGACTTTTGCATCACCAACAACTTTTAACCATCCATCACCTCCACCAACAAATGCCACAAGTGCGCTACAAGGAGATTGGGGAAATTCAAGTTCAGCAATTTCTTTAGCTTCTACCCTGTATATTGTTAGCTTCCTATCGAAGTGAAAGATGTACAGGTATCTCCCCCCATCGGTTAATGTGATGTTAGTGAAGTCTCCTTCATTTATGATTTTTTCTCTCCTCACCAGCCGGGGATTTGAGGGATCTTTCAAGCTGAGAAGTGCTAACCAGTCCTCATCCCACGTGTAGACCACCACCAAGTAGTTCCCAACAAGCTCAACTCCTCTTATAACAGGATAAGATGTGACGTTTCCCTTTTGAAATGTCTCACCACATATTTTCTGCATATCGATGACATTAACCACCATGGGAGATTTCGGATCCGATACATCTATCGCAAGAAAGTCTGACATCCCGACAGAGTAAGCCCACCTGCCTTGCCCTGTACTCTTGCCATAGCTTTTGAATATCCTAACGACCTTGGGTGATAGCTTTTCCGAGATGTCTATTACTACGAATCCCCCTCCTTTTCTCTGAACGAACAAGTAGTTCCCGCTGATCCACCATCTGTTATTCACAACAGCTCCACCGTGAACCTCTCTGATTGTCTTAACTATTTCAGCACCCCTTATAACGCGCATGTATTCATCACCTATGGCGTACACCATTCCTTTTGCACATGCCAAGGCGCTCACTCCATAGATTCTGTCTATCTTCCTCAAAAGTTTTGGATGAAACGGCTTTCTCATATCGTATATGAAAAGGTTTCTTTCACCGTAAATGTAGAGTTTTCCGCCGCACACAACACCTGATTCGTAATATTTCTCAAGCTCAAATGTTCGGGAGTTTACCCAGGAGGGATTGGATACATCGAGGATCATCATCGATTTTCCAGAGAACGCGTATATGAAACCTCGAGGATCGTAGATGGCCCCATCATCTACACTGAATGGTATCATTACCGTTGTTGAAAAACTGAATCCCAAGAAAGAGAAGAGAATGCAGATGAAAAGTAGAGTTTCTTTCATGGATATCACCCCTAGAAGCTAATCATGAAATCGACTTTTGATAAACTCTTTCATCCCATCTGAGCATCAACACGTAAGATCACATTTCTTGATGGAATTATAGAAAAAAATCGATATAGCCTTCAAGAATACTTTAACATCAAATTACGTGAATCTTAATCAACTCTAACAATGTGTCTTTGTTTTGAACTTAAATGCTTTTCACCATAACAGTTTGTGTTTTTCTCAAAGCTTTGCAATCAGTAATCTGCCGAGCAGTTTTTCAGCTATCTCCCATCAAACTCCTGAAATAGCTTTAGTGAGATTTTCTATCAACATCTGCCGCTTTTCACTCCATGATTTTCAGACATATTCCCATCGTTTGAACGGGCAACCCCAGCCACTATATAATCTTCAACTGTGCTATTGAGAATTCCACAGGGGGGATATGAATGAACTGGAAGGAAATACTAATGGAAGATATTCTAAGGCTTATTAAAGAGAAAAAATCTGCACCGAGCATAAGAGATGTCATAGAAGATACGAAAGTATCAAAAAGTGCAGTTAAAGAGACAATAAAAGCTCTTGAAGGGAAAAAACTTGTGAAAATGGATAAAGGCAAGATAACTCTGACAGAAAAAGGGGATGAGATAGCTGAAGCTATTTACAACTATCACAGAGCCACAGAAAAGCTCTTTGGTCATAAGGTAGCACATTCATTTGAACATATGAGAGATAAATCAAACTATTTGAAGGATGCTTCTCATTCCACTCCTTTGGATTCTTTCGAGGAAGAGGAAGAAGGTGTGATCGTTGGAATGGAAGTTGAAAATCCAAAGGTGCTCTCAAGGCTTATGGGAATCGGCTTGGTTCCAGGAATAAAGTTTAAGATTGTTAAAAACAGTGGTGATATGATTGTCCTGAATATTGGTGAAAGACTGATCATGGTAGATCACACAACATCGGGAAGAATAAGAGGAGTGAAAAGCTATGAAGAAAATCTTGCTAATCGGCCAGCCTAATGTGGGAAAGTCCTCACTTTTAAACGCACTGACAAATGCAAAGGTCATTATATCCAACTATCCGGGAACGACGGTGGATATAACGAGTGGGAAAGCCGTTATAAACGGGAAAGAATTCCTCTTTGTGGATACACCTGGTGCTTACAGTCTTTCCCCATCCAGTGAAGAAGAAAAGATCACAGACGGGATGATATTAGAAGGGGATTACGATTTCGTCATTCAAATTGTGGATTCAACTGCTCTTGAAAGGAGTTTCATAATGACACTCCAGCTAATAGAGCTTGGGCTTCCAATGATAGTAGCTTTGAATTTCTGGGAAGACGCGGAAAAAAGGGAAATATCCATAAACAGATCTCTCCTTGAAACTATTCTGGGTGTTCCTGTCGTGAGGATAAACCCGGTGAAGGGAAAGGTTGAGGAGCTCAAAAATAAACTGGACGATGCGAAAACGTCATATTATTCATTCTTTTACGATGACCACATAGAATTCATGATTTCAGAAGTCTTGAAAAAAATGGACTATAAGGGGAAAGCTTCAAAAAGGGGAATTGCCGTTAAGCTCTTAGAAGGAGATCCGGTCGCACTTGAGCGATTCTGTTTTTCAGAGCTCGAGGATATAAAGGCCAGATTTATAAAAGAGCATCCAAATGTGAATAAAGACATAATGATAACCCGAGCTGGATATGCGTCGCTTCTCGCAAAGCGAGTAGAAAGAATAGATTCAAGGGGTTTTCATCTAAGCTGGCTTGACAACTTGATAATAAACAGCACAGTGGCAGGATTACTTTTCACTCTCCTCATATTTTCTGGAATATTCTTATCACTCTTATATCTAGGAGGATGGTTCCAAGATTTCCTTGGAGGCTACTTTGATTCCCTACTGAACGTACTCAACCCATGGCTACAGAGCCAGAATTATTTCACCCAACTCCTTGTAGAAAATGCTTTAATTGGCCTGTCCGCTGGAATAAGCGTCGCCGTACCTTACATAGGAATATTCTATATAATCTTGGCTCTCCTTGAAGACAGCGGTGTCCTGACCCGGTTCATAGTAGTTCTTGACAAGCTAATGAGGAAAATTGGCTTGCCTGGAAAGTCTGTCATACCGATAATGCTTGGGTTTGGATGCACAGTTCCAGCTATAAGGTCTACGAGAATCCTGTCAGATTTCCGAGATAGACTAAAAGTGGCTGTGCTCTATATGACCGTTCCTTGCTCTTCGAGAAGTGGGATAATATTCGGCGTCGTTGGACACTATGCTGGTGTTTCATACGCAATCGGTATATACGTTGTGAGCTTCTTTTTGTTCATAATCACGGCAAAGCTTCTTAACGTTGCTATCTCACAAAAAGAAGCATTTTTGATAGAAGAGCTACCACCATACAGAAAGCCGCTTCTTAAAAACATAATGGTGAAAGCATGGATCAGAATGGCAGATTTTGTCTACATAGTGCTGCCACTTCTGATAATCGGTGGAATGCTCTACGGAATTGTGAGTTACTACAACCTCGTGGATGTAGTGGTAAAACCGTTTAGCTTTCTCACAAAGGGATGGCTTAATCTTCCAGGAAAGGCCATAATCCCTCTGATTTACGGGTTCTTACAAAAAGACCTCGTTCCAGCAATGTTGGCAAACGCACTGGGAACATCGAACTTTTCTAAAGCAATGAATAACTTTCAACTTTTCACATTTGGGCTTGCATCAACGTTTCAGATGCCATGCATAATAGCGTTTTTCATGCTCATCAAAGAGTTCAAACTGTGGAGAGCCTTGATCATAGAATTTCTCACATTCGCCTACGGAATGATAGTAGCAGGGGGATTGTCAAAGGTCATGAGACTTTTCTTTTAAAACACAAAAATCATAATGCCAGTTTCAAGGATCGAGGCGGGATTTTTTGATTCATTTTGAAACGTCCAGCATCTAGATGGTTAAACTCTTTCTTTTCACTAAGGCCTCCTATCATGTCTTCGGAAGACCTTGACAGTAGTGGTTCCTATATCGAGCCCGATGAAGAGCTCCCTCATACCATTACCTTCTTACTCTGACCTGAGGCGTGATACATTATCTCTTCCTGTGTCAGCTGACGGTTCGAGTTGTCCAGAATCGCCGTTATCCTCCCCTCCCACATGACCACAACCCTATCACTGAGATTCAGTATCTCTGGGAGCTCAGAGGATATCATTATAACCCCCTTTCCACTTGAGGCAAGTTCTCTTATCATTTTGTGAATTTCAGCTTTGGTTGCTACGTCTATTCCCTTGGTTGGTTCATCGAATATGAGTATATCCGAGTTTGTGGAAAGCCACTTAGCCAGAACGATCTTCTGCTGGTTTCCACCTGATAGGTTCTCGGATATTTGGTGGATAAACGGCGTCTTTATCTTCAGGAGGTTCACGTATTCCTCTGCGAGTTTCTCCTCAGCCCTCTCGTTCAGAATCCATCCGAAATTGCTTATATGTCTCAGAGAAGGCATTACTATGTTGTCTTTAACGCTCATAGTCAGTATCAAACCCTGGAGTTTTCTGTCTTCCGGTATAAGCCCTATGTTGAGTTTTATCGCATCTCGAGGAGATCTTATCTCCACCTTCTTACCCTTTATGAATATCTCTCCTTCCTCCGGTTCTTCTATTCCAAATATGAGATGCATAGTCTCGGTTCTCCCGGCTCCCACGAGCCCCGCAAATCCCAAGACCTCTCCTCTCCTCAGCTCGAACGACACTCCCTTAACCCTATCTCTCCACTTGAGATTTCTTACTTCTAGTATGACTTCTCCAGGATTGGTGTCGACTCGTGGAAAGAACTCTACTTCTCTTCCTACCATGGCCTTTATCAAGTAATCTACCGTTGCATCTTTCCTGTTCATCGTGGCAACCCTCTTTCCATCTCTCATGACGATTATCCTATCGCTGATTTCGAGGATCTCCTCTATTCTATGTGACACGAAGACTATGGATATCCCCCTTCTTTTCAGATCCCTTATGACCTCGAAAAGTGCTTTCACCTCACTTATAGTTAGGGCAGATGTAGGCTCATCCATGAAGATGACTTTGGGCTTTTTCGACAGGGCTTTGCATATCTCCACCATTTGCTTCTCCGCCGTTGTGAGCTTCGATACCAATGTATCTGGTTCAAATCTGGCCTTTATGGTGGATAATAGTTCCTTCGTGCGTGAATTCATCTCTTCCATCGAAACCCTACTGAACAGGGTTCTCCTTCCCCTGGTTACTTCGCTTGCCAGAAACACGTTTTCAACCACTGTAAGGTTTTCCGCAAGACTAAGTTCTTGGTGTATAACACTTATTCCCTTTGAAAAAGCGTCAAGCGGAGATTTGAAGGACACCTTCTCGCCCATCACCTCTATCTCACCAGAATCTGGTTGTAAGACGCCTGTCAGTATCTTTATCAATGTGCTTTTTCCAGCACCATTTTCTCCGACCAAGGACAATATCTCCCCTTCGTAAACCTCGAAATCGACACCGTTGACTGCTACGACTCCCGGAAATCTCTTGAGTATCTTTCTTGCTCTCAAGACGGTTTTCAAATCGAATCCCCCCTGAAGGGAGAGGGGAAGGACCCCCCTCTCCGGATCAGAACTTTATGGGTATTCCGAGTTTTTCCATCATCTTCAGGTACTCATCCAGATTGTCAGGTGTGACCACGTCGACACCTGTATCTATGACGTAGTCATTCCCTACCTTTGGAAGCATCATCAGTGTGTTTGTGACTCCTATCTTGTTCATGAGATACAGGACGGTAACCGAAAGGTATCCCATCATGTAGGGTCTCTGTCCTAGGGTAGCGTTTATGATTCCTTTCTTGACGTACTGGAGTATATCAGGTGTGGTGTCGAAACAGACTATCTTTATTTTTCCAACCTTTCCTGCATTTTTAACGGCCAAAGCCTGAGCAGGACCGTCGTACGCATAGACTCCGAAGAAAGCATCGAGATCTGGATGAGCATTGAGAGCCGATTCTGCCAGTGACAGAGCTCTTGCCCCATCTTCCTCGTCGTTCAATATATCCAGAATTTTTATATTCGTCCCTTTTATTGCATCTTTGAATCCCTGTATCCTCTGGAGAGAGTTCATAGCAGTTAAGGAACCCGTTCCGATGACAACTTTACCCTTGCCGTTCAGGAGCTTTTTCATTATGGTTCCCGCCATGTAACCTGCACTGTAATTGTCGGTACCTATGTAGACATACCTGCCACTCTTCGGAGAATCCGTATCGAGCGTTATCACTGGTATCCCCATCTCCAGGGCTTTCTTTATGGTAGGTATGACTGCGCTGGGATCGGAAGGAGCTATCGCTATTCCAGAGAATCCCTGTGCTATGAACGATTCTAACATCTGAAGTTGGGCGTTTATGTCTTCTTTGGGTGGAACGAAGAATCTGGTTTCCACTCCAAGGGCCTTCCCAGCTGTTTTGACTCCTTGTTCGACCTGAGACCAGTAAGGGTGTACGGATTTTCCAATGACACCTATGATCAATTTACCAAAAGCCAGGCCTGTTAGTAGAGCAATTATTAAGGAGAACACGAAGAGTTTCCTCATAAAAACCACCTCCAAGGAGTTTTTTGGGGTTCACCCCCGAATTCTCTTCCTAAGGACGTCGAGGGTGACAGCGACGACTATGACCATTCCTATGACGACATTGTGCCAGTAGGTTGAGACGTTAAGCATAACTAGTGCATTCCATAGAAGGCTTATTATGCTGGCTCCGACTATAGATCCCAACACACTTCCCTCCCCACCTGTGAGGCTGGTACCACCTATGACAGCTGAGGCTATTGCGTAAAGCTCATACATGGAACCGACTCCGGGTTGACCTTGGGACAACCTCGCCGCAACTATCAAACCGGCGATTCCGGCCATGAAACCCGATATCATGAAGGTAATCATCCTAACCCTGTTTACGTTCACGCCTGAAAATCTAGCCGCTGTTTCGTTCCCTCCCACAGCTCTCAAGTGCTTACCAAAGATGGTTTTCCTGAGAAAGAAGTCCATGATCAGGCCTAGAAGCACAAGGATCCACACCGGGATAGGTATGCCTATGATTGAACCCTGATCGAGTTTGAGAAAAGACGAGGGTAGGCCTATTATCGGCCAGCCTCTTGTTATAACTGCTGACATACCACGTGCGATCGTCAGAGTTCCAAGGGTTACTATGAAGGCTGGAACCTCCAACCTAGTCACGAAAAACCCATGCCACACCCCAACACCTATTGAGAAAGCCAGTATCAAGAGAGCGCTAACAGACACCGGTACACCATGCGTCATGAGCCATGCTGCCATGACTCCCGTCAAGGCAATCATGGATCCTGGAGACAGGTCTATTGCTCCCCCTCCGGCCATTATCACAAATGTTTCACCTATAGCCAGTATGCCGAATATCGCGATCTGACGTCCGAGTGTTTGAAGGTTGAAAGGTGTGAGGAAACGGGGATTCAAAACGGCCGTGAACGCTGCCAGGGAAAGGAAAGCTATTATAGGGCCAAGTTCCTTGAAAGATCTGTGGGAATTCTCCTTTTTTCTAAACAAGAATGTCACCCCTCCAACCGTTTTTCATAACCATATCCTCGATCAGTTTGTCCACGAACATCAAGGTGGCTCCCTTCATTCTGGACTCGTCCATGTCCATAGAAGCTTTGAGAATCCTCACGTTGGAAGATGCAGATGGAAGAGCCAGAGTGCAAGCTCTATCTGATATTTTCCTTATTAGGTCATCTGGAAAGTTGTGCATCACGCCTCCGAAAAGTACGAACTCCGGATTAAGTATGTTCATAAGGTTTGCTATACCGAGTGCGATGTATTCTATCAACCGGGATTTGAAAACAGAAGACGCTTCGAGTTTATCCATAGAGATCAAGCTTATGAACTTCTCGTTGAAGTTCCTTCCAGGAAGCTTTTCGTAGGTGTACTCGTAACTTTGAACAACGGACTCTGACGATATGAAGGTCTCCCAACAACCCCTATTTCCGCAGTGACAAACCTTCCCGTTGAAGTCTATGACCATGTGGCCTATCTCTCCAGCGGAGAATCCCACACCTCTGTAGAGTTTTCCTTCGATCAGGAGAGCTCCTCCCACTCCTTCTGAATGATAGATGTAAACACCGTTTTTGAGTCCTTCTATATCCTTGTTGAACCAACTCTCGGCGTATAGGCTCAGCTTGGCTTCATTGCTCAAGAGGACAAAGGGAAGATTCACCTCACAGTTGTTTATGAGCTCGTCCTTCAGTCTAATGTCCTTCCATCCAAGGTGGGGAGCGTTTATTATAACACCTCTCTTGAGATCAACGATTCCTGGTATTGAGAATATCATTCCGAAATATCTCGTATTATCATAACTCTTAACGATTTTTCTCGTGAAATTTCTAATGTAATCCAAAAAGTCACTGGGGTTTTTCTGGGTTTCAAACTCCTTGATGATCTCGTATTTACCGTCGAAAAAGGCTATTCCTATCTTGCTCACCTGAGCTCCTACCAGGACGATGATTCCACTCACGGGCAGCGAGTTCACCGCGAGGTTCACAGCTTTTCTGCCCCTACCTTTACCCACTTTCTCCCCTATCTCTTTGAGATATCCAGCCTTTATGAGACTGGAAACTATCCTGGTTACTGTGCTAGGGTCCATTCCGGTCAGCTTAGCTATACCCCTTCTGGATATACCCGGGTATCTTCTGACTATATCAAATATCATCTTTTTGTTGTAGTTACCAATTTTTGATGGAGTCATAATGGATCTACCCAGAATGATCACCATCCTTTTGCTTTCTAAAATATTACCGCTACTGAGAATATTATCTAAGTGTTGTTACAAGCAATTATTTATGATCTTCCCCAGATTGGAAGATTTAGGAGCTATTTTCGAGTTTACTCTCATTATTTCTGGAGAAAACACTGTGTGATTCTCAGAGTGGATGGTTGTAGAATTAGTTTGCATATATCAATCAAATGGAGGTGAGGAGCTATGGAAAAATTCTTTAAGGATTTTCCTAAGATCATTTACGAAGGACCGAGATCGAAGAACCCATTGAGTTTTAAATACTACAATCCAGAGGAAGTCATATTGGGAAAAGCTATGAAGGATCACCTCAGATTCGCCGTGGCCTTTTGGCACACAATCAGAAATGAGGGTACGGATCCATTTGGACTCCCAGTCATGGATCGACCTTGGATGAAGTATTCCGACGTCATGGACCAGTCTTTCGCAAAGATCGATGCCGTTTTTGAATTCTGTGAGAAGCTTGGTGTGGAGTACTTCACCTTCCATGATAGAGATATAGCACCCGAGGGGGAAAAACCGAGAAAATCGAATGAGATTCTCGACAAGGTGGTGGATCATATCAAGGAACATATGAAGTCTTCAAACGTGAAGCTTCTCTGGGGAACAGCGAATCTAACCGCCCATCCTAGGTACGCTCAGGGTGCTGCTACCTCTCCAGATGCTAATGTATTCGCTTATGCTGCTGCTCAGGTTAAGAAAGCCATGGAGGTAACCAAAAAGCTCGGAGGATTAGGATACGTCTTTTGGGGAGGAAGAGAAGGATACGAGACTCTCTTGAACACAGATATGGAACTCGAGTTAAACAACTACGCCAGATTTTTGAAGATGGCATCCGAATATGCAAAGAAGATAGGGTTCAAAGGGATATTAATGATAGAACCGAAGCCCAAGGAACCGACCAAACACCAATACGATTTCGACTCTGCTCATGTCTTGGGTTTCTTGAAGATTCACGGACTTTGGGACGATTTCAAGCTTAACATAGAAGCTAACCACGCAACCCTAGCGGGCCACACTTTCTCGCATGAACTTAGATTTGCCAGGATTCATGGGAAACTGGCCAGCATAGATGCTAACCAGGGTGATCTGTTACTAGGATGGGATACTGATCAGTTTCCAATAAACATCTACGAAACTTCCTTGGCTATGTACGAGGTTCTGAAGAGCGGAGGCCTAGATTGCGGGCTGAACTTTGATGCCAAAGTTAGGAGAAGTTCTTACGACTTGGAGGATCTCTTCTATGCTCATATAGCGGCTATGGACGCTTTCGCGGTGGGATTGAAGGTCGCGGCAAGGTTATTGGAAGACGGTGTCCTGGAAGAGTTCCTGAGAGAAAGATACTCGAGTTATTCTAATGGTGTCGGAAAAGACATAGTGGAGGGGAGAATAGATTTCGAGGGACTTGAGAAATACGTACTAGATAAACCTTCAAACTTCAAACCGAATTCTGGAAAACAGGAATATCTTGAGAGAGTGATAAACGATTATCTCCTCTCTGTAGAATAGCGTTCTTTAAAGACACTTAGGACGTGTTCTATGCCTTATCTGAATAAGCTCTCGTGCATCATCAACCTTATCGTGGATGAATACTGTGTTTGAAAGCATTTCCTCGCTCTTAAAATTCTTTACGAGATCTTCGTGTTTCTAACGTTCACCGTGATCATGTTGGTTTGAACGCATCATATCTTATTCTAAAATTCCGAGGTCAAGAACTCCATGTTCTTACAATCTCTTCATGGCCTCGAGGGTTCACAGGCTATTACTCAAATGTTCTTTCATACTTGAAAAATCTAAGCCTAGGTGCAATATCAAGGACAAGGATTCTTGTGAAAAACTCCTCAACATTTTGAGAGTGGATTATCTTTGAGCAACTGCCAACAAAAAAGCCGGAGCGTTATGCTCCGGCTTTTCCTAAACCCCCGGGCGCTACCTACTCTCGCATGGGGCTGCCCCCATACTACCATCGGCCCACCGCGGCTTAACGGCCGGGTTCGGAATGGAGCCGGGTGTTTCCCGCGGTAGTATCGGCACCCGAGGAAACTTCCGGGATCACTGGAAACTGCATAGGGGATTTCGGAGGTGAAGGCCTCGGCCGATTAGTACCGGTAGGCTCAATCCCTTGCAGGACTTACACCACCGGCCTATCAAGGTCCTCTTCTCGGACCGGCCTTACTCCCTTAACGGGATGGGAGACCTAATCTTGAGGCGCGCTTCCCGCTTAGATGCTTTCAGCGGTTATCGCTCAGGGGCATAGCTACCCGGCGTATGCCACTGGCGTGACAGCCGGTACACCAGAGGCCCCCTCCTCCCGGTCCTCTCGTACAAGGGAGGACCCCTCTCAAGTCTCCTACGCCCGCGGCAGATAGGGACCGACCTGTCTCACGACGGTCTGAACCCAGCTCACGTACCCCTTTAATGGGCGAACAGCCCAACCCTTGGGACCTGCTTCAGCCCCAGGATGGGATGAGCCGACATCGAGGTGCCGATCCTCGCCGTCGATGTGAACTCTCGGGCGAGACCAGCCTGTTATCCCCGGGGTAACTTTTATCCGTTGATCGACGGCCCTTCCACACGG
>JALWTT010000015.1:0-247430 GCA_027077795.1 Thermotogaceae bacterium
GTATACAAAGTCAAACGATGGGGATGTATCAGGAAATCATGGAGGATGGGGTGACTTTTGGGTAGTGAAGCTTGATGGTGATGGAAACATAGAATGGCAGAAAGCACTTGGTGGATCTGATGATGATGAAGCGTTTTCAGTTCAGCAAACTTCAGATGGCGGATACATAGTTGCGGGGTTTACAGGGTCAAACGATGGGGATGTATCAGGAAATCATGGAGGATGGGGTGACTTTTGGGTAGTGAAGCTTGATGGTGATGGAAACATAGAATGGCAGAAAGCACTTGGTGGATCTGATGATGATGTAGCGCGCTCGGTCCAGCAGACTTCAGATGGCGGATACATAGTTGCAGGGGATACACAGTCAAAAGTTAGCGATGTTAGATATCAAAGAGACTTTTGGGTGGTGAAACTAGGAATCTCCGATTGAAGGGGAATGGTATAACACGGAAAAAGGATCTTGGAAAGCTCTCTGGAGCGACTCCGGAAGAGGTCATATTCGAGAACATACCAAAAGGAGACTACATTCTGGTGTTCAAGTGGGGAGACAGGGTTTACCAGAAACATATATCCGTTCCGGAAGATCTACATATTGATTTCATGATCAATTTCTGAGATTCAGTGGGTGAGATCTTGAGAAAATTCACACTTTTCATTTGGATTACCGTCTCCTTTCTAGGCTTTAGTTTTTTAACTACGATAAAAATACCATTCAGCGTAGATGATGGGGCCATCTACGATTCACGGGGTTTCATATACGCATTCTCTGGAAAATCAATGATGATCCTGGATGTATCCAACCCCTCACGGGTAGACCTCCGAACATTCAGCCTAAAGAAATTCTACGATGCCGGTGCTGTATGCGGTGACAAACTCTACATTTCCGCTGAAAGGTCGTTATTCGTATATGATGTGAGTAATCCGTTTCATCCGAAACTTTTGAAAGAGCTCGAGATGAAGGAAAAAATAGAAGTGTTGGCATGCGCAAAAGGTGTGGTTTACGCTATGGGTGTGGATCACATATACGTGTTAAGAGAAAGCGAGGTGATAGGAAAGGTCCGATACTATGAAAATGTTACGAACAATTGGTGGGTCAATGGTAATTACCTGTTTGTTCAAAGGTATGGATGAGGCTTTGTAGTAATAGATGTCTCTGATAGATATTCGCCAAAAGTTGTCAGGGTGTTCAAAAGTTACGGAAATGCTATTGGACGCGGTAAATGGGTGTACTCTGCTAGTATGAGCGAGCTTCTCGTGATTGATGTGTCAAATCCAGTATCTCCAAAAACAGTCAATATTATTGATATGCAAAAAGTGTGCGATGTGACATTTAGGAGGGGGAATGTCACATCGTATCTGGTTTTGAGAGGAGTTGAAGTCGTGGGTGATTACCTTGCTGTGGTTTACACATGGGATGGGGATTTTGTTTCATTGCTTAGCCTAAAGGATCCTTTAAACCCCAGATTGGTGAAAAAAGATAGGATAACAAAAAAGTGGGAAATCACCGACTTCGTTTTGAGTGATGGGGAGAAATACCTTTACATCTTTCGATCTGGGAAAAAGCTTACGATATACAAGGTGGAGATCGAAGAGAGTGCTACCGAGCCAAGATTCCCGGAATCACCACAGAGCGCTTTTGTGATTTTTGAAGGAGATAGTAGTGGATGGTTCAGAGTGATAGGCGATGTGAAGGTTTATGTGGATGGTGAGTTTGTTGGAAGGCTTCGAAAGGGACAGAGTGTGGAGGTTTCGGGAAAGATTGTCGAAATTTCCGTGAACCTCTCCGATGAAACCGCCCGGTATTTCTACTTCAACCTTCCGAAAGATAAATCCTGTTTAATAAGGATCCATGATGCGTCTAGTAGACTTCACAGGATTGTAGAGTTTGAGTGCAGGTTATCAAGTTATTAATGTTTTATGTGGAGGTGAAGGGTATGAAAAGGACATTTTTAGGATTTTTACTCGTTTTTACTGTACTTGCGATTTCAACGCCAACACTTGGCACAGGAACGGTGAATCCTGAAAAACTCATTTACGAGAGTTTTCTTTCCAAATTCAAAAACATTAAAGTGGATGAAAAAAGCAGACTAGCGTTTCGTAGCAATGTATCTGAGGAAGAAAAAAGAGCAATACTTCAAGTTTTGAGCGATCCATTGGGAGCAAAAGTCTATCTCAAAGGTAAATATATGGGAAAGACTCCAGTAACGATAAGTAGTGAATCTAAGGTAAAGGGAAAACTATTGGTGAAGATGAAGGAATCTCCTACTGACTACGCAACATCTGTGGTGATCCACGTGGGGGAGAAAAGACAAATAAAAGTTAAATACGCAAAGATAAGGTTAGAATCTAGGCCATTTGGAGCGGATCTTTATGTGAATGGAGAGAAATATGGCAAGTTGCCTCTTGAGTTGATGGTTTTAGTTGGCAAAAAGTTGAACTTGAAGATAGAGAAAGAAGGTTATGGGGTGGTAAAGGATGAGATTAGGATTTTGAAATATCGAAATCGCCTTATCTTGAGATCTTCCCTCGCCGGGAAGCTCAAGTGGAAGTTCAAGACTAGTGATCCTGTGGACTCGAGTCCGGCTATAGGGAAGGATGGAACGATATATGTGAGCTCTCAGGATGGCAACATCTACGCTCTCAATCCGGATGGATCCCTGAAGTGGAAGACTAATATCGATGATTTTATCGAATCGAGTCCAGCTATAGGAGAGGATGGAACCATATACATTGGCTCGAGTGATGGCTACATATACGCGATCAATCCGGATGGAACCCTCAAGTGGAAGTTCAATATTGGTTATGGCTGGTTTAGGGTGAGGTCAAGTCCAGCGATAGGAAAAGATGGAACTATATACGTTACTGGATGGCATGAAAACACGTCTTCCATTGGATGTATCTGCGCTCTTAGAGTTGATGGAGCGTTGAAATGGCGATTCGACGATATCGGTCCCGTGAGTTCGAGTCCAGCAGTAGGAAAATATGGAACTATATATGTCGGATCGGCAGAAGCATATGAAAGTGAAGGGAAATTATATCCCCCATATCCAGTATCCGAGAAGGAAGAAGAGGAAATTAGTGAAATGATCAGAAAGATAGCGGCGATGTCCAATTCTCTCCACGCGTTGAATTCGAATGGAACACTTAAGTGGAGGTTTAAAACGGGTGGGTTCGTATGCTCAAGTCCAGCTATAGGGGAGGATGGAACCATATACATTGGCTCGAGTGATGGCTACATATACGCGATCAATCCAGATGGAACCCTCAAGTGGAAGTTTAAAACTGGTGGTGATGTATACTCAAGTCCAGCTGTGGGGGAAGATGGAACTGTATATGTGGGATCTCAGGATAGCAATATCTACGCTCTCAAGCCGGATGGATCCCTAAGGTGGAAGTTCAAAACAAACGATATGGTGGGTTCAAGTCCAGCTATAGGGGAGGATGGAACTATATACATTGGCTCAAGCGATGGTTACATATATGCGATCAATCCAGATGGAACCCTCAAGTGGAAGTTTAAAACTGGTGGTGATGTATACTCAAGTCCGACGATAGGAGAGGACGGAACTGTATACGTTGGTTCAAGTGATGGATATATCTACGCCTTATGGGGCGACAGCATGGGACTTGCGAATTCTTCATGGCCTAAGTTCCGCCACGATGCTAGAAACACTGGAACGGTTAAAGAGGTATCAAGAAAAGAGAAAAATACCATTTTCAAGAGAATGTACACCTTCAAAGTGACTTACTGAGGTTCGGTACTAACGAATCCCCAGAGAAAGGGGTATAAAGAGTTACATATGAATTCGTGCGTGGGAAAAACCTATGATTGTGTTCATCTGTAATCAGAAAATAAACTGCGGGGAGTGGTATCATAGACAAGACAAGAACAAATGGGAGGTGAACCTCGTGATTGAAAATATTCTGGCAGATGTTCTTCACAAGTGCGGTGTTTTTAAAAAAGATAGCTAATACCCTTTCCTTAGTTGCATTAGCTCTCATTAAAGCCTCTTCTCCTTCCATGTCTGGCTGACTACATCGCTATACTCAAAACAATCCAAGACAAACAGGATTTGGAGGCTCATAAACAGATCCAAGTTATTCAAACCACTATCCATAATGAAAGCACTCTTTCTAATATCCTTTAAACTGTCTGATAGTTCGTTCGTTATAATAGATTTCACCTCTTTGAAAGGATATGGTGTAAAGCTGTTCATAGCGTCAATGCCCATATCTGGTAGGAGTCTCCCGTTCTACTGCAGAGTGCTATATCTAAAGGATATACATAACCTTAGTCCGAGAATGAGTTCATAATGATGTCTATAAAAGAGATGCTGTCTCTGACCCCCACCCTTTGAGAAATCGGATAGTTCTCCTCGCTGACAGACAATTTGGAACAAAGATGTTGATGAAATTCTTTAAGGATCAAGACCTTCGATTCATAGTCAGAGTTAGGAAAGACTTGAAAGTGGATATATCTGGAAATACAGTGAAGAGCGGTGAACTGAAGAAAGGGAAATACATGGTAAAGATATCAGAACAAAGGTACTACCTATATGTTAGGGCTGATAGAAAAGAGAAACTGCTACTTGTCAGTAATAAGGAAGGGATTCACTCAGGGAATCCCGCAAATATTTGAAAAGGAGCTACTGCGAACAAATGTACAGAGATTTAAAGAGCAGACTGAAGCTTCTATATCTTAACAGTCGCTACTACAAGAGCTTGGATGGTGAAAAGATTGTGAGATATCTGGTCATATTTATGATAGCAGAAATTGCGGGGATATGGATAGGGAAACTGGTAAAAAGGAGCGAGTATTATCACAAATTTTCCAGCAGGAGAGATGAGAGGAGTTTATTTCATTTTGGACAGATAGTTTCGAGGCGTATATGGGAATTCTTTGACTTATGTTTACGACTGAAGATTTTCGCATCAAAACTATCCCTCAATGCTGGAGCTATCTCTATGTGATTACAGATGAGGTCTCCATATTCTGTTGACTTTGACTTGTTTTGAATAAGGAAGCTGGACAAGCTAAAGTTCTTATAGAAGGAGGGGATGCCCTAAGCAAAGCTGATGCAACTAAGGCCAAAGATTCAGCTAACTTTTTTAAAAACCCCCGCTTTGTGAAGTGCACTTGACAAAACTTTCTCTATCATACCTTCACCTCCGAACTTTCTCCTTTCTGAGCTATCTTATCACTTTTTCCATTCCGATATCTGATTACAGATGAGGGAATTACTATCTTGAAAATGTGAGGTCTTCGATGCCAATTCTGCTCGTGAACATGAATTACGGACTGAGATATGCTATCAAAGCAGCCGGATCTTCAATGTCTCCTGGTGTACATATACAATGGCAGAGAGCTCTTGGGGGATCTGGTGATGATTTAGGACGCTTTGTTCAGCAGACTTCAGATGGCGGATACATAGTTGCAGGGGATACAGAGTCAAACGATGGGGATGTATCTGGAAATCATGGAGGTGCGGACTTTTGGGTGGTAAAGTTTAATGCAAGACAGTAAGGTTGGGTATTTTTTCTTTATCTAAAAGGCTCTAGTTGCCTAGTTTTATCTCCTACATGTGATTTTAACATATGCTTAGGAGAGGAAAGGAGTTATGAAAGCCATGCAACATCTAATGTAATCATGGGTGGAGAGAATATTTTTCCAAGAGAGATTTAAAAAAATAAAAATGATAAAAACATTGAAAACTGCCTTGGGACATTTAGCCTTGGAAATAGCTGCGCCAGCTGTTTGCGTTGAAGTTTTAATGGGTAAAATCCCCGCTGGGAAAAGGGGAGGCCGTTTGAAAACTTCATTTCGCCTTGATAACGCTTGTTAGGTTGAGCAAAGTAATTGGGACAGGAGCAACGTAACAAATGTGTCTTTCTACATGGCTTTGGCAGTTTAATAAATATCCATCTAAGTAATATTGAAGCTATTTACTGGGAACTTTTAGAACCTTGTATTGATACAGTACTCCCAGAGCGAATAGGATCAGGACCAGAACCAGATTGGTCCCAAATGCCATCGAAACTAATAAAGCGCCGAGCAAGCTTGTGATAATCACTATCGAGAATTTGTGAAATGCTATAGCTAGGATACCAAATATAATACCGACCAATATATCGGTGCCGTTGAGATGAAGACTTGATAGTAGACCAGATAAGAAATTGGGTATCGCTGAGAGGAAATCATCAAGATCATCGAGTCTGAACGATCTAAAGAACTCCGAAAAGAAAGCGGAGATATTCTGTGGTTCGAAAAATCCCAAGAATCCCCTTATGTTCTCTTGAAGAAACAGAATTCGCTTTACAAGTACCCCCAATGAAAAACCACCGAGGAATACTGAAATGTACATACTTAGAATGGCGAGACGGGCACCTATGAAACCACCTACAAATAAGCACCACAAAATACCAATAACGATGAAAAGCGTGAGCAATTCAACTTCACCTCCTCAAGAAAAGAGATTCCCGATATAGAGAATAATCACTGCTAAGGTTAGGAACAGTATTGGTCCGAGGAAAACTGCACCAAGTATAAAACCAATCACCGCCAGTATACCCAAGTATGCTCGCCATCCCCCAAGGAGCAAAAGCAACCCTAAGATCAAGCAAACAATACTGAAAATATCCATCAAGATCCCCCTTTGCGAAATTCATTCAAGGAGATATCCTTGGCCACTTATTCTTTTTTCTTTACGATAAAGGAGATGTTTCAGTGTGTGAATGAATAAATCACTTACTCTGAACAGTATACAGTAAAAGAAGGCAAAAAGTCAAGAAATGGAGACCTGTTCGAAAAATAAGGGGGGATTTTGATTCACCAAGACATGATTACCAAGAGCAATTTGGATGTGTTTCCTAGCTGTTATCATAAAATGAGATGAGCCTCATACGGGGCTAAGGCCGCAACAAGTATTTTAATCTAAAAGTGCCGGAGGTGACGCTTAATTTGACAGCAGTGTGGGACTCACTGGTGAAGCTGAGGGAATTCGTCCATTTATAAAGTTGCCTTTAAAAATTTTTTCGAATTCCGACAAGGGCGGACCAACTTTGAGCGAAGCATCCTCCTCCACCCACTAGCTCTGGTGGGGTTTTGAATTTTTCAAGGTCCCTGTGAAAGAGCTCTATCAGGTTGTATGGAACTTCAAGATTGTAATTTGACGCTGATTCTATCAATAGATGGTTGGCAATCCACCAGACTTTTTCAGACTTGACCCCATAAAACCCCTCTTTTTCTGTCCTTTTTAAAGAGTGCTTTAACCCTTTGTGTGTTATCATGCCTATATCTTTCAACTTTTGAACAACATCTAACGCTATTTCTCTTGGAACTAGCTTGAAGTAAAGGGGCATTATTTGTGTGAAGTGAATCTCTCCAGATGAGTCCCGGAAGAGTTTCCGCTTTTCATCATACCAGAATTTAACGAAGCGATTTTCAAAAAATGAAAGACTGTTGTCGAAAAAGGAATCTTGAAGTCTCTTGAATTTTTTGGAGATTTCTGAAAGTTCTTTCAGAAACGCAAAGGCCCAGCAGGATACATCCAAATGGAGATTTTCTTCGCTTTTTAGCTCAACCATACCTCTGCCGTGAGGAAATCCGCTCCTCAACAAACGTTTCGCGGTTTCGAAATAATGTTGAGAGATATCGAGCAGTGAAGTATCTCCGGTGCATCTCGTGTAAAGCAAAACAGAGTAGAGGATTGAGAAAAGTTCCACCTCGTTGAATACATTGTTGACAACCCCACTGTTTATCACCTCGTGAGGAGGTATATCTTTTCCTTTATTTAGCAAGGTTTTAAGAGTCATTTTGAGAATTTTGGAAAAGCCGATTCTTAAAAGAGTAGGTGCCATAAGCGACGTATCTATGGAAAACCACCAGGGAAATTCTTCAAGACCTGCCATGAGCCCCTCGCCATTTTCCGTTTTCAAGTACATTTCTAATAAGAAGGTTTTTAAAGCCCCCTCGAGACTTCCTCTGCCTTCTGGCACTTTTTCAAGGATTCTCGAGCGCTTTTCGATTTTCTTCTTTTCAAATTCCCTGGGGTTGCATTTACCTTTTGAAATACACACAAGAGTCTCTTTCAACACTGGAATTTCGATAAAGTTTCCTAAAATCCTCATTCTAGAGTTACTTTCTACAGTTGGAACAAAAGATTTGACTACTTCTTCGGATTTCCAAGATGGGGTGGAATCAAGCTTCATTTCCAACCGGCCATTTCCTCTGAGCTTCAGAAAAAGTGATTCTTCCATCCAGGGTATGAGAAGCTCAGCTTCACCTTCTTCAAACTTCACCTTTCTTCCAGAGTCCTCATAAATCACATTGAGTACTTTCCCAAATCCTTCTACTTTGAGAGATGAAATTACCCTCAGTGCACCAAACCAGACTCCCCCCATTTTTCCTGGAATGTGAAATCCCACTTTAGGAACAAGCTCTCTGGAATCTTGGAAGACACCATACGCTTTTCCTCCAGATTCATAGAAAAGCAAGCCATCACCCCTTCAGTCCTGATGTTATCCCAGTTTCAACGAAATACCTTTGAAATACAAGGAATATTATCACCATTGGAAGTGTCATCATGATCGTCGCGGCCATCATCAACTGCCAAAAAGTGTAATACGTCGTTCTGAAGAAATTCAGTCCCATGGTCAATGTAAACATGGATTTATCAGATGTTATTATCAGTGGCCAGAGAAAGTCGTTCCAGCTTCCTAAAAATATGTATATGGAAAGGGCTATTAGTGCTGGCTTGGACATAGGAAGAGCTATCCTGAAAAATCGAGTCAAAACGCCGGCACCGTCTATCATAGCGGACTCCTCCATCTCTTTTGGGAGAGAGTAAAAGAACTGTCTCATAAAAAACAGCCCGAACACTCCCGTAAGCTTTGGAAGGAAGAGACCCCAATAGGTATTAACGAGGTTGTACTTAACCATTAAGTTGTAAACGGGTATTATGGTCACGTATACCGGAATCATCATGAGTGATAGCAGGAATGTGAAGATTAGGTTTTTCCCTGGAAAGTTCAGCCTGGCAAAGGCATATCCTCCAAAAGAATCGAGTACAAGATGGCCTAGCGTTGTCAAACCGGCATAGATTAAGGTGTTCAAGAACCATCTTGCGTATGGAACCTCGTGAAATACCAAGGCATAATTTTTCAAGGTGGCCGGTGCACCAAAGACCAGAGGAGGAATCCTGAAGAGGCTTATTTGTGGTGGCCATTGCATTATGTCCACACTTTTTCCACCGTATGAAACGGGAGCTGTGGATACAAGAAATGCCCATATAAAGGGTGTCAGGGACAAGATTGCATAAATCAAGAGAATGATGTAGGCTATTGCCTTCATCACATCGCCTCCAGTCCTCTTTCCATGAACTTCCTCTGTATGAGCGTGATAGAGAGGATTATCAGAAAGAAAATGAGTGCAAGAGCCGATGCATATCCCATCTTTCCGTATCTAAATGCGTTTTGATATATGTACATCGACATGGTCGTGTTTTCTTGGCTTTTTATCAGGAAATAAATCTGGTCGAAAACTTGCAGGGTTCCGATCACACCCATAGTCACAACAAAGGTTATCTGAGGTTTCAAAAGAGGGAGAGTTATCTTCCAAAAGCGAGTCCACCCGTCTGCACCATCGATGATCGCAGCTTCTATTATGCTTTGAGGAATATTCTGAAGGCCGGCTAAAAATGTGACCATGAAATACCCAGCAGTGGTCCAGATATTCATGGCCATAACGGCTGGGAGAGCCGTCGAGGGATTGTTAAGCCAATCGACAGGTTGAATTCCAAAAAGAGATAGGGTTCTGTTTATGAAACCGGGTTTTGAATACAAAAGCATGAAAATCATCGAGATTGCAGCGGATGAAGTGATGGCTGGTATGAAAAAGGAAGTTTTAAAAAAGGAAACTCCTCTTACTCTGGAGTTCGCTGCGACGGCTAAGATCAAAGCCAGGAAAGTTTGAATTGGTGTTACAACCAGGGCGAAAATGAACGAATTCTTGAGTGCTATCCAAAAATATTCGTCCTTGATCATCCACTTAAAGTTCTTCAGACCTATGATATCTGGTCTGTATTTCTCAAAGTACCTTCCACCATTTTTTAAATATTCTCTGATGAAGTTTCCTATTTTACTCTCCCCAGAAAGCCTGCCTGAGGCGTAATCTTGAAGGAGCTTCTTCGAGTCAAAGTATTTTCTCAATATTCTCTTCAACTTTTTGGAAATTGAGGTTCCTATCATGGATTCGACGAACGATGCCGGATCGAAACTCTTAAGAGCTTGATCCACTTTAACTTCCTCTGGAAGAAGTCCCAGGTACATTCCAACAGCCATCACTTTATCGACGGTGGCGTTGAATATCTGCTGCTTGAGGGCATCGTAATCTGTAAAACTGTAGTAAAAAGCCTGTACTATGGGAATGACTGTGAAGACGGCTACCGATACAAGTATGGGAAGGGAGAAAGCATATCCGGCAATCGCCTCTCTGGCTCTTCTCTTCATCGGGTTATCATCTCCCAAGGTGAGGGGGAAGCTTCCCCCTCACCTAACCCAAGAGTTGTAATTCTCGATGATCTCTTTAACAGCCTGATCAAGTGTCATTTCCCCATTCCACACTTTAAGGAAGCGTGTGTTTATCTCGTCTATTGCCTTGCTCGATATTCCAGATGGAGTTGGTATCTTCCACGGATATGCGTATTTCACTCCAGCATAGAACGCTTTCTTTATGGAATCGTTTTTATCCTTTTCAGCCAGTGATTTTCTTGAGGGAAGAACTCCCAACTTCTCGGTGAATATCTTCATGCCCTTGCCAAGGAGAAACTTCATAGCAATGAACGCCTCTTTCTTGTGCTTGCTGGTCTTTGGTATGGCGTAGCAGACGGTGTAAACCATCGTTGCTCTTTTCTTGAGATGTGGGAGTTCCGCTACTCCAAAGTCAACTTCTGGAAAATTCTCTTTGAGAAATCCGAGCATCCAAGGGCCTGACATGACCATGGCGACTTTCTGCTTTCCAAATGCGTCGCCAAGCCATCCTGCTCCCACATCTGACGGTGCAATGGCAACATTCCATCTGTTGTGAAGATCAAAATAGAATTTCATACCCTCTATGGCTTCCTCCTCACCAAGAGCTGTGCTCAAATCTTCTTTTACTACCTCACCACCAGCTTGAAGTATAAACGGTATGACTCTGTTCAGAGCGTTTGGATAGAGTGCCAAGCCCCAAACATCCGGTTTCCCATCGCCGTTCGTGTCCCTTGTAAGCTTGGTAGCAGCGTATAGGAGATCAAACCATGTCCAGCTTGAGTTCGGATAGGGCAATCCAACTTCGTCGAACATCTTCTTGTTGTAGAAGAGAACCAGTGTGGAGAAATCCTTTGGTAATCCGTATATGTGGCCCTTGTACTTGAAAGCATTCAGAAGATTTGGGTAGAAATCGTTCAAGTCGAGCTTATACATTTTTATGTAGAAATCTAGCGGTTCTATGACACCTTTGCTGAAGAACTCTTCAGCCCAGTTAACATCCAAGTAGAAGATATCAGGAGCGTTGCCAGCTGAGAGCATAGCGGTGAGTTTGACTCTGTAGTTACCGGGTATGGGCTCGTAGACTATCTTTATCTGCCCAGCGTGTTCTTTGTTGAACTCATCAACAGCTGCTTGAAGGGCCTGTTGCTCGACGGGCGAAGACGGCCATCCTCCTAGTCTGACCACTACCTCCGAGAATGTCAAAGCTGCTACGAGTAAAATCACCGTAAGAAACACCTTAGACCTCATAAACTCACCCCCTGTAGATTTTTTCAAGCAGCTTTTGAGCCGCGTAGGCCCATAGCTGCTCGTCACACGCCCCGGGATATGGAAGAGGCGTGTTTGTTCCGTCAATGTAAACAAAGAGCTCTGGAAGCTTTCCCCCAAAGTGTTTGGATACTCTGAGAATTCTCCTTGCAAGTTCCCTCGCCTCTTCCTTAAAACCGTATTCCAGAAGGCCAAGTACTATGGCGGCGTTATCGTGAGGCCATATCGTTCCTCTATGGTATGACACTGGATGGAAAGCTTTCACACTGGAAGATAGAGTTCTCACTCCAAAGGGTGTCAAGAGATCTTCCTTGAAAATTCGATCAACAATTGTAGTAGCATCTTCCTTGGAGTAGATCCCTGTCATAAGGGCATGAGCGGGATTTGAAGTCGGGGTTTCAACTCTCTTCTTTTTTCCGTCAAGTGCTAACGCGAAAAATCCTCTCGTTTTAAAAGAACTTTCAAAAAGATCTTTCAGATTTCTCGCATCTTTTTCCATAATCTCCATTTCTTGCTTCATACCGAATTTTTCGTAGATCTGAGCCATCGAGATCAGTGCCCTGTATAGATATCCCTGAACCTCCACAAGCGCTATGGGACCCTTTACACGATCTCCATTTGGATAAACTATTGCGTCGTCTGAGTCCTTCCATCCCTTGTTTCTAAGGGTTCCCCTTGTTTTGTACTCGATAAATCCGTCTCCATCGGCGTCACCGTATTCCCGGGCCCAAGTGATTGCCATTTCTAGGTTTGGTAAGATACTCTGGATCGTTTCTATGTCCTTTGTTTTTTTCAAATACTCCCAGGCAACTGTTGGAAAGAGAAGTGTAGCATCTATACTTCCGTAGTAAATTTTTAACGGATTGTCTTCTTCCACACTCGAAACAGCCAATCGCGTTTCATGGAAAATCTTTCCAGGTTGAGCATCCGTTTTATCGTTGAAAGTTCTGGATTGAAGATGTGATACGAGCATAAGGGTGTTTCTCACTATATCTGGCTTTTCTTCCATGTAAAGGAGAGAAGAGAAAAGAAGATCTCTTCCAAAGAAGGTCGCGTACCAAGGAATGCCAGCAACCGGAACCGCTCCAAAATCCGTCCCAACTAGGAATTTATCAAAAGCGCTATTCCCAGCGTTCAGCGGCCTCAGAAGTTTGAAAAGTCTTTCATCTTCTACGCTGACTGAGATTTCTACTTCCAGTTTCCCGCTCCAAAGTTCTCCTTTTGACAATTTTTTACCGTTGAGATCTCTTATTTCTTTTACGAAGATTTTTATACCCTTCCCGGAATAATAAAGCGAATTTCCTTTGGATAGTCGCCTTTCTTTCAAAGGGGAGAATCCCCTTTCTTGAAGTGTGTCCCATACTTTGTAATCGATTTCAATAACAGGCAAAATCTCCACACTTTCAAACGCCCTAACCTGCGCTTCAAGAAGAATCTTGCCATCCTCTACCCTCAGTTTTTCTTTTAGAAGAGCTTTCACTTTTCCATCACTTCTGAGGTAACTCAATATTTCGGCGAAACTCGAGTTTACCTTGGCAGCAATCCTGGATTTTTCGAGCTCTTCAAACCTCAAGCTCAGGTTTTTAATCACACCTGTATCAGCTTGATAAACCCCTGTTACTCTGTGACTATCGTCTAGCAAAATCATTGTCCAATTCCTTTTGAGGGCTCTCATTCTCGCCACCCCTAACAGATTTTCTTATTATCAGCTCTGTTGGGAAAACTTTGGAGTGGACTCTTTCTCCTTCTATCATCTTTATGAGGAGTTCTGCCGCCTTTTTGCCTATATTCTCAACGGGTTGCCTAACGCTAGAGAGCTCTAAAAGTTTTGAGGCGGGAACATCGTCAAAACCTATGATGGATATATCTCTACCCGGTTCAAGTCCAGCGTTTCTCAGCGCTTTGATTCCTCCGAAGGCCATCACGTCTCCTGAATACAAAATAGCATCTACATTTTTTTCTAGTGCCATTTTGGTTAAGCGATAGCCATCCTCTTCGGTGAATTTCCCTTCAAAAACGAGAGAAGGCTCAATGCTTCTTCTGAAATCCTTGTGGGCTTTTTTGAAGCCCTCGAATCTGTGCCTTGAAACGCTCATTCTTTTTGGCCCGTTTATGAGAGCCAGCCTTTTGTGCCCTTTTTCGATCAAGTACCTGGTTGCCCTGTATGTTCCTCCTTCATTATCGCTGTCGGCATATATGTACTCAACGTTTGACATAGGCCTTCCCACAATGACAAATGGAATCTCCTCCTTCTTTAAAAGCGCAATCCTTGGATCAAAATCCAGTACATCCACAACTACAAAGCCATCGACAAGCGATTTCTTGAAGAGGCTTTTGTAAGCGGATACGTCACTTAAATGGCATGTGGAGAAAATTAAATGGTAACCGTGTTTCTCAGCTATTGTTGTGAGTCCTTTCATTAGAAGTCCAAAGTAAGGTGATTCAAATATGCTTCCGCTCTCTACGGATATGACCATCCCCAGATTTCCAGTCTTTCTAGTCCGTAGACTTCTGGCAACGACATTGGGCTCATAACCTAACCTTTCTATTACCTCTAGAACCTTCCTTTTTGTCTCTTCTCTGACCATCTGGGGATGATTCAAAACTCTTGAGACTGTTGCAACGGATACACCTGAAAGCCGTGCAATATCACGTATTTTCATCTCTACACCGCCTTGTAATCGATTTCATAAATCATTCTAGAAAAAATCTCGTTACAACAAAAGAAACTTTATGTTACTAAATGATTAAAAAGCACACTTGATTTTCTCAACAATCTGTCTTTTTCAGCTGCAACAAGAGTATCGAGGAAACTATCGTACTTTTTCTCCTAGAATTTCCCTTACCGGGAAACCTTCTTTGTTTTCTACAAGCTTTCTCTTAAAAAATTCTACAATCAATTTGTGACGTTTCGATCTATGTCTTGGAGATCCCGTTTTGCTGTGGCCGTGTGCTCCCTTCTTGAACACTGCTATATAGGCTTCCTTACCTAAATCTCTAAGAGCGTGGTACATCATAACTGATTGATCAAGTGGGCATCTGTAATCCTCAAGGCTGTGAATTATGAGAACAGGTGTTTCCACATTTTCTAGTTGGAAAAATGGGCTGAGTTTTTTATAGTTTTCGTTGTTAAATGGATCTTCACCAACTATTTCTTTGACAAACCAAAGACTTATGTCGGAAAAACCGTACATGCTGATCCAATTACTCACACCGTTCTCGCTCACAGCCGCTTTGAACCTGTTTGTTTGAGTTATTGCCCAGTTTGTCATGAAACCTCCATAGCTTATTCCAGTTATTCCTATCCTGTCTCCGTCGGCCTGTGGCTCGATCTTTAGAAATTCTTCTATCCCGTTCATTATATCCTGGAAGTCTTCAAATCCTGTTCTCTGAAGTACTCTTAGTGCGAAACCTTCACTGTAACCACTGCTTCCACGCGGGTTGAAGTAGACAACATAGAACCCTTCATCAACGATGTGTTGCATCATGTACTCGAATCTATATCCGTACATCCCCTTTGGTCCCCCGTGAACGAACACAATAACGGGAGCTTTTTCCCCTTCCTTCAAATCTGGTTTTATATACCATCCATCTATCTCAAGATCTATACTCTTGAACCTGAAGTGTTTTGCTCTTCTAGTTGGGAGAATCTTAAGAACTTCTGAGTTGTAGCTTGAAAGCTTTTGTAACCCCTCATTCCACAGGTAAAGCTCTGGAGGGCTCACTTCATCTTCAACTAAAAAAGCGATTTTCCCATCTTCGCTGACATCGAGATCCGTCACCCATGCGTTTTCACCGAAGATCACACTTCTTTTACCAGATGGAGAGACCTTCCACAGTTCCATTTTTCCAGAATTATCTACCGAGAAATAAGTGTTCGAATCTTTGTCAAGCTTTACATTCCAGCTGTTAAGGCCGTATTGTCCGTTCACTAGAGTTAGCTCCTTTTCATCCCATATGTATACATAGCTATGTTCGCTCATCCTTAACGCCTTTTCCTTTCCTAAAAAGGCGATGTATCTTCCATTCGAATGAGCCGCTTTGAACGAGACGTCTTCAAATACCTTGTCTTTCTTGTCGCCATGAAGTTTATAGATGTCATATCTCCACATCTGGATTTTTCCTTTGCCTCTGTGAGGCGACGTAACAATTACATTGTTTCCGTGCCAAATAGCACTTGAGAACCTGTCAACCTCCACTTCGCTTAATACTTCCATGGCTTCTGTGTCATACACCAATACTGTACGCTTTTCACTGTCCAGGAATCCCATGGCATCGAACCAAACAGGGATGTCTTCTTCGAAGTAGAAATCTTCATCTTCCATCTTCTTTATTCCGGTTATCAATATCCTTCTGTTGTCCTCATTCCATGAAACATCAATAACGTTCTTCATTTTTGCTATCTTTCTCTCACTCATCTTTTCAAGGTCGATTAGCCACAACTCGGTTCTTTTGTCTTGAGCCCTTTTTACAATTAGATTTTTTCCGTTTGGGCTCAAGCGGGGCATGGAAGAGTCCTTTATGTAAGCTTTGCCACCTGTTTTCAAATTGTGGACAACAACTGTGCTTTCGTACCTGTTCTCATCGATGTTAGCTTTCGTTAGAACGTAGGCTACTTTCTCTCCATTCTTTGATATTCTCACATCACTGAGATAAATAAACTTTGAGAATGCCTTTTCATTCCACTTCATATTCACTCCTCCTTTCCTTAAGAGTTTATCATTTGTGGCATTCGCGTTGGAAAAACAGAAAGTGTGAATGATTGAAAAATATCCAGGAGATTTCTTGGGCCTCAAAGCATTCTCAAACACGTTGGTAAGGCTCCTCATTCTCATATTTGTATATGACTTTGCTCCTTTTAGGTTTTACTAATTATAATCCAGAAGATCACTTTACATCATGAGGTTGTTATGGTATATATGGGGCTCGGAGGTGATGAAAGTGGGGCTTTTATCAGAGCAGGATGTGCAGTACTTGAATGATCTGTTTAGCAAGGAGATGAGAGATGATGTCAGAATACTTGTTTTCAAAAGTGATGACACGAGTAGATGTGAATATTGCGATATCACGGTGAGTGTTTTGAAGGAAGTCACTGATATTGATGAGAGGATTAAGCTTGAAGTTTACGATGCTGACGACGATGAAGCTGTAGCGAAGAGATACGACATAAAGGGAAGAGTCCCGGCGATACTCTTTCTCACGGCAGATGGTCAGGATAAAGGTGTGAGGTATTTTGGCATACCATCGGGACATGAATTTTCGACAGTTATACAGAATATAATTTCTTTCTCCAATGGAGCGAATCCAAGTCTCTCACCAGCATCCTTGGAGAAGATAAAGCAGGTGGATATCCCAACTGAGATATTGGTCTTTGTGACGCCAACATGTCCATACTGTCCGAGAGCGGTTCTCCTCGCCCATGAAATGGCCAAGGCAAATGACAACATAACCGCTGCTATGGTGGAGGCAAATGAATTTCCAGAGTGGTCCATGGAACATGGTGTGAGTGCCGTTCCACATATCGTCGTGAATGAAGAGACAGCCTTTATAGGGGCCTATCCGGAAGACATGTTCGTTGATCATGTAGTACAGCATGTTTTGGGGTGATGGGCTATGTTCTTCGTTGGAGGAGAGAGCAACGTAAGAGATTATTATGATGTTGTGGTGATAGGTGGAGGCCCTGGTGGAATGAGCGCAGCTTTGTATGCTGGAAGGGCGGGCCTCTCTTGTATAGTGATAGAGGGGAACTCCACAGGCGGGCAGATGAATGAGGCAGACGTTATAGAGAATTACCCAGGTATAGAGGAGATAAAAGGGCCTGTTCTAGGTGAAAAGATGAGAAGACACGCTGAAAAGTTCGGTGCACAGTTTCACACTGCAACTGTGGTGGATGTTGATTTCTCTGGACAGATGAAGAGAACAATCCTTGATGACGGAAAAATCATATCCAGCGAAGTTGTAATAATCTCGACAGGTGCATCTCATAGGAAGCTCAACGTTCCAGGTGAAATGGAATTCTCAGGGAAAGGAGTTTCCTACTGTGCTACTTGTGATGGACACTTCTTCAAAGGAAAAAAGGTTGCACTCGTTGGTGGAGGCGACACCGCGATGACAGAAGCCCTTTACCTGGCCAATCTAGTTAGAGAGGTACTGGTTATTCATAGAAGGGACAAACTGAGGGCAACTAAAGTTCTTCAGGAAAGAGCTTTTTCAAAGCCAAATATAAAATTTGTTTGGGATTCCATAGTTAGGGAAATAAGAGGAAATGAGAAAGTTGAGAAGGTTGTTGTGGAGAATAAAAGAACAGGAGAAAAGACGGAACTTGAAGTTTCAGGCCTCTTCATAGCTATTGGTATTGTTCCCAACTCCGAGATATTCAGAGGGAAACTCCATTTGGATTCTCAGGGGTATGTGGTGACCGATGAGAACATGGAAACGAATGTCAGAGGAGTGTACGCGGTAGGAGATGTGAGATCTAAAGGGCTTAGACAAATCGTAACAGCGGCTGCTGAAGGAGCCGTGGCAGCCTCTCATGCTGCTGAAACATACTTCGGGTGAGAAGCTCCGCTATATGCGGAGCCCTATTTTTTCAGTTTCACGGCTGTTCCATATGCTACCAATTCTGCTGCTCCGCTCATAACCGAAGAACTTCCCAGCCTTACCGCTACAACTGCATCTGCTCCGAGTTTTTCTGCCTCGTCTATCATCCTTTTTATGGCCTCGTTTCTGGCCTCTGTGAGCATTTCTGTGTAGGATTTTATCTCACCTCCTGCGAGAGTTTTAAGAGCAGCGGCTATATCTTTCCCAAGATGCTTGGATCTAACGGTGTTTCCGAAAACCACACCTAGAACTTCTTCCACTTCGTATCCTGGAATACCTTCAGTGGTGGTTATTATCATGCTATCCCTCCTTTAGAATTCCCTCCTCTTAAAAATCACCCATGAGGAATATACGAGAAATAAGGAAGCCATAAGATACGATATCCCTAAAGCATGGGCATTTTTGATCCCCATTATATAGGAATATGTGTTCATGAACTTGGTGTACTTCACTATCCCAATCACGGTTGTGATGGCTAGTACCGCAAAGGAAGAGAGGATTGACTTGACTTGGTCACTGAATGCCACGGAGAAAAATAAGGTTATGGAGTACCAAAGAACTGCTCCAACCAATACATGAAGGGTTAAAATTGGAACGTACTTTGGATTGAACCTTATGGACATCACAAATGTATAAATCATCGGTAGGATGCAGAGCAGTAGAATTGTTCCAATCAGAAGTGACGAGGAGACGATGAGCTTGCTGAGAAAAACTTTTCCCCTCGTGTTCCTCGTTAAGAGAAATTCTATCGTACCGTTTTCAACCTCCCTGGAGAACAACGGAAATGCGAATATTATTCCTATTATTGGAACAAGCTGTCCAAAATTTTTCCCAAACCATTGGCTGTATATATAAAAGCTCCAATCCTTTAGCTCCTTCACAAAGTTGCTACCAACATATCTGTTAATCACACTTTCGTTTTTCTCAAGCAATTCTACTACCCAATTCTTAAGAGGCATGAGCGATAGGAAAATCGCAATCATGACGATCAAAGTCATCAGAAATCTGACTTTCATATCCAAAAACTCTTTTCTCATCCTATCTCACCCCTCATCATCGCTTCGACTATCATGGAGAAACTCGCAGGTTCATAATTCGTTCCGGAATTACCATCTTTTTTCACTATGTAAACATCCTCTTCATCAGTCTCTTTGTACAAGAATCCTCTCATCCTTTCACCCTTTTTTACCCTAATGGCAACGTATCTCTCCTTGATTTCATCTATCACACCTTTTTCAACTAGAACTCCGCTCTTTAAGATGATCACTCGGTCAGCGGTTTTTTCCACTTCTTCAACTATGTGGCTGGTGTAGAGGACGGATTTCTCATCCAGCGGGATCTTTCTTATCTCGTCTAAAATGTAACTTCTTGAAAGTGGGTCCAGGCCCCATGTAGGTTCATCCAATACGTATAGATCTGCATTCTGAGCCAGTGTTATTGACAAGTATAGAGATGTCAATTGCCCATGGGATAAATTTGCCACCTTTTCATGAAGGGGTATCCTCAAATCACCTAGGATTCTTTGAGCTTTTTCGAAGTCAAAATCCTTTGTGTAATTTTCAGCAATTTTTAGCATTTGAGACACTGTAGCCCATCTGTAGAGATTTTTTTCCTCCGGAAGATACGAGTATTTTCCACTGAGAACTATCGAGCCGGAATTTGGCTTTCTCAAACCGATGATGCACTTCAACGTCGTCGTCTTTCCTGCACCATTTGGTCCAAGTATTGCGAGTATTTCTCCCTTTTCAACGCTGAAATCTATATTCCTGACGCCAGTGCCACTTTTGTACACCTTTGATAGGTTTTTAACCATTAGTATCATCGTGGAAAACCTCCTTCAAAATCTTTTCAATTTCGCCTTCAGATACCCCCATAGTCTTTAAATCCTGAAGATTCTTTTTAAAATCTTTCAGCTTCCTTTCTAGGAAACTCCTGCCAATGCCTTTGACGATATATCCTTCTCCTCGTATAGATTGAAGGACACCCTCATTTACAAGCTCTCTGTAAGCCCTGGCTACTGTATTCACATTCACACCAAGATCGAGCGCCAACTTCCTCACGGATGGAACATAATCTCCTTCTTTGAGTTTTCCGGAGATGATCATTGCCTTGATTCTCTCGCATATCTGCTTGTACACCGGAACGTGTGAATTCATATCTATGTGAAACCACATCCACATCACCACTGTAATATTACGGTATTACAACGGAGCAGTCAAGCATTTTATGTGCTAAGATTATGTGGGGGTGAAACCATGATATTGGTAATGGGAGTTTTCGAAATAGAAGTAGCTCCCCTCAGAAGAGAGGTTCATCCGGAGCTCGAAAAGGGTGAAATCATAGGTAGACCTTTTGTGAGGGGTGTTATAGGCCCAAATGAAGTTGTAGTTACCTATGGATTTGTTGGGAAAGTTGAGGCTGCTATGGTGGCACAAGCATTTATAGACGAATTTGACCCAAGTGCGATAATTTTTACGGGGGCGGCTGGGTCACTTTCAAAGATCCTTGAAATAGGTGATGTTGTCATAGGAGACGAATATTTTGAGTTTGACTTGGCTAAAAGGGATGGAAAAGTGGAACTGATAGAAGCTTCTGGAAGACTTGTTGAAAGGTTAGAGGAGCACTATAAAGAGGCGTATGTTGGAAGGATAGCAACAGGGGATTCATTTATAGCGGATGAAGAAACCAGGGGTAAGGTTAGAAGGCTCGCTCAGGCTATCGCTGTTGACATGGATAGTGCCGCTGTTGCCAAAGTTGCAAAGGAAAATGGCGTGGATTTCGTATCTGTAAAAACCATAGTTGACGATTGTACCGTCGATTCCTTCAAGAAAAACTATGAAAGGCTTGCCGGAAGGTCTGCCGCGATTCTGGCAGGTGTCATAAATCACCATACGCTTTAGTGATCCATCCAGACTTCTAAACAATGTGGGTTTATCGTGCCGGGGGCGGGGAGTTGCCTTCTGACAAGTCCACTTCCATGGATTTTTACACCTACACCGAGAAGCTTTGAAATTGTCAGCACGTCTTTTAAAGATAATCCTATCAGATTTGGCATGACGTTTTCGTAGATTTTCAAAGGCTTTTTTTCGTGGATTCCAATCATGTCCTCTACTATCTTTGCAAATACCGGAGCAGCCACGTCTCCTCCAAGGAATTCTCCTTTTGGATCGTCTATATGAACGAGTAGTATGTATTTCGGATCATCTGCTGGAAAAGCTCCTATGAACAATGAATGATATCTTTTTACGTATCTTCCATTAATGGCTTTCTGTGCTGTTCCTGTTTTCCCGGCTATTTTTAATCCAGGAACTTTAGCTCTCTCCCCTGTTCCGTGTTCCACGACCTCAACCATGAAGCTTCTTATGGTGTCTGCAACTTTCTCATCCAGAACCCTCCTCGATTGAATGGGGGAATTGAGGTTGAGGGATGGCTTTACATACACCCCACCGTTCACAACGGTGTTTATCGCACTTATCAGCTGGAGAGGGGTGACACCTATCCCTTGGCCGATCGCGATTTCGGCGTAGTCTATAGCGGACCATCTTCTGGGATCCCTTAGAACCCCTGAGGATTCTCCAGGAATCTCTATCCCTGTTTTCTCACCAAATCCGAATTTTTTCAACCATCTGTAGAACCCGGAAATCCCCAATTTCTCTTTTATAAGCCCTGCTATCTTCACAGTGGCAGTGTTACATGACACAACCAAAGCTTTTCTCATGTCAACTTCACCGTGTGGCTTTATATCCCTTATGAATATGTTCAACCCTCTCACCGGTTGAATCCTTCCTGTGCAATTGTGGTGGAAAGAAGGTGTTGCAGAGTCTGTTTGAAGTGCTATTGAGTAGATCACGGGCTTTATAGTCGAGCCAGGTTCTATGTACCCTAAAACGTTGTCGTTCCAATTGTTTGTTGTAACCATGGCAAGGATCCTTCCAGTTTTCGATTCCATGAGTATGGCGTTTCCAGAAGTCGCAGAGCTATTTTTCACAGCTTCCAGAAGATCTTCATATATCACCCTCTGAAGATCAAGATTTATCGAGAGTGTCACATCGCTTCCATCAATAGGAGGAACGAACTTCTCCACCTCAGGTTGGAGGTTGACAAACCCGCTATACCTGAGTACGATCTTCCCTGTTCTCCTTCCTCTTAAGAGCTCATCGTAGAACTTTTCTATTCCGCTTATACCTTTTCCATCTATAACCTTGCCGAGAATCGTCGGAAGAGAAGCTACTGCAGCTCTTCTTCTCTCCATGCTCATGGAAATGTTTGTGAATTTCAGAAGAATTGGAGGGATGGCTGAAAGAAGGTCGCTTTTTTCTTTTGACTCTCCTAGGAACAGAAATCCCTTTTTCGAGAATATATCGGATGTCGAGAGATTTGTAACAAGATGAAGCGCTCTCTCCATCTCAAATTGCGTACCTTTGTCCGACCTACTATACACTCTCTTGAGGTAGGAGAGATCGAGGTAGGCTTTGTAGATAAACGTATCTGAAGCTAAAACCCTTCCCTCTCTGTCCAAGATTCTTCCCCTCTCGGGAGGGACAGAGATGTTCCAATTTTTCTTCGTTATTCCCCAAAGGGGGCTCACAACGAGCCTTATAAAAGATAAAGCTGTGAATGCTCCAAAAATCCCAACTACTAGGATGGCCCTTGTGTAGGACTTATCTTTCATCAATCCTCACAAGCTCAAAATTTGAGAGGAGTTCAGAGACGTCGTCTTTTAAACGTTGAACCTCTATCCTCTTTTGCTCGATTCTTTCCGAGATCCACCTGTTTTCCTCTTTTAGCTTCAAACTCCGCATTCCCAAAAATATCAATGTAGCCGCTATGAATACCGTTATCATCACAACAATCACCAGCACTGCTGTGCTTTCGAGTGGTATGGAGAAAGCCCTTTCCCTTGTCAGAGTCCTCCGCTTCGCTTTAACCTTTATCATGGGAATTCCCCCTTCTTTAAATCCGCTCCGCTACTCTGAGCTTTGCACTCCTTGACCTGGGATTCATCTTTCTTTCTTCTTCAGTTGGTACAACGGGTTTCTTCGTGATGACTCTCAACTTTTCAGATGACCTAAAGTGATTTTTCACAATTCTATCCTCTAAAGAGTGGAAGGATATTATCGCCAATCTTCCGCCAGTCTTCAGTGAATTCTCCGCCTGTATGAGAAGTTTTTTCAGATTTTCCAACTCACTGTTCACTTCAATTCTTATAGCTTGGAAGGTTTTCGTGGCAAAGTGTCTCTTCCTCTTCCTCCTTTTTGAAAATGGTATGGCCTTGGATATGACATCGACTAATTCAAGAGTGGTGTTGATCGGACGAGATTTCACTATCTCCCGTGCTATCCTTCTTGCGAAGCGCTCTTCACCGTACTCCTTTATAACCCTTTCCAATTTTTCTTCAGGGTATTTATTTACAACTTCCCATGCGGTTTTCTCAGAGGAGGGATCCATTCTCATGTCGAGAGGGCCTTCCTTTGTGAAAGAGAATCCTCTTAGAGAGGTATCTACATTCATACTGGAAATCCCGAGATCAGCTATTATTCCATCAACTTCTTCGATCCCGGTTTCTTTCAGGGTCGAGGAAAGCTGAGTATACGACCTTCTAAGGATTTTCACCTTTCCGCTCCGCTCGTACACCGAAAGTCGCTCCTTTGCTAAAATCAAAGCGTCTGGATCCACGTCCAGACCTATGACAAAACATCTCTCACAAGCATTCAGGATAGCAAAAGTGTGTCCACCTGCTCCGAGAGTGCAATCTACGTATATGCCACCTTTTCTTAGATTCAGAAGGTCGATAACCTCCGCTACGAGTACAGGTATGTGATTCAAACTGATCCGCTCCGCTTAGAAGAGATTATATAGCTCTCTTTGAAAAAAATAAAACGGATGGAAGGATTAAAAAAATCAATGCAAGTCGTTTATTAATGCTAAATTTAGAAGCTTCAAATTTTGTATACATAAGTATATTAAAATTAGAGAGATCTGAAAGCCAATTTTTAGGATCTCTGAAGTTGATCTGTCAATCAACGCTCCCTGGTGAATGGAATTTGCGCTTCTCATCTCCATGGATGGTCGTTGTTTCGAATTCTTCCGTGATGGTCACCCTCTTCACTTTCTTCTAAAAGCAGATATATTATACATTTTATGGTAATATTACGGCTGATATGAATAGAAGTGGGGGTGAAGTTGTGCCAGAGAAATTCAACCTTCAGGATCGTTTTTTAAATCAGTTGAGGGTTAACAAGATAGAAGTAAAAGTTTACCTCGTGAACGGATATCAGATGAAAGGCGTGGTTAGGGCTTTTGACAGCTACACAGTTCTTCTAGAAGAGGGAAACAAACAGAGTTTGATTTACAAACATGCAATAAGCACTCTCATGCCAGAGCAGTACATCAGACTCATGACTAAGAAGCAGGAGGGAGAAAGCTCAGAGGGTGAAGAGTAGTGAAGAAACTCCAAAGGCTGTTTTAATAGCTGTTGATAGTGGAAAATTTGATATTAGAGAGTCACTAGACGAATTGGAACTTTTGGTGATGACACTCGATATAGATCCGGTTGAAAGGTTGATTCAGAGAAGGGATTCCCCTGATTTATCTTGGTATTTCGGAAGAGGGAAAGTAGAGCAGCTTTCAAGAATGGTTAAAGCACTTAGAATAGATTATGTTGTGGCAGACGATGAGCTTTCTCCTGTTCAAATGAAAAACCTAGAGAGTGCCGTGAAGGCACATGTTTTTGATAGAACCCAAGTGATATTGGAAATATTCGCAAGGCATGCGACAACTGGAGAGGGAAAAATTCAAGTGGAGCTCGCAAAGTTGCAGTATGAATTACCGAGGATGATAGGGTTAGGGGGACAGCTTTCAAGGCTTGGTGGAGGTATAGGAACAAGGGGACCAGGAGAGCAGATTCTTCAGAGGAGGAGAAGTATCGTCAAGAAGAGGATATCACAGCTTAAAGAGAAGTTAGAAGACATCAGAAAGAGAAGGATCGTTCAAAGGAAGAGGAGGAAGAAAAAGGAGGTTAGCAGAGTTTCTATAGTAGGGTACACAAACTCCGGAAAATCCTCACTCTTGAATGCTCTTCTGAGGAGTGAAGCTGCTAAGGTAGAGGACAAACCCTTCGCTACACTCCAACCTATTACAAGGCGTGTGAAACTCTCAAACGGTGAAGTGGTGCTTTTCTCAGATACGGTGGGGTTTATAAGAAAGCTTCCCCATAATATAATAGCGGCGTTTCGAGCAACTCTTGAGGAAATCGAAGAATCTGATCTCTTAATACATGTGGTGGATATATCAGATCCGTATTTCAAGGTGAAAATCAAGGAGAGCTTGGAGGTTTTGAATGAGATTGATGCTGCTGATATTCCCAGGATCCTTCTGTTTAACAAGATAGATCTGGTCTCCAAAAGGAGAATAGAGATGGTTATGGAGGAGTTTCCGAGTGCGTTGTTTTCCTCTGTTAAAAGGATGATAGGGATTCAAGAGGTGCTGGAAAGAGTGGAAGATGAATTGTCAAATTTCGAAGAAGAAATCCGTTTGAGAGTTTCTACCGAGGAGATCGGTGAGATATACTCTTACTTTGATAAGGTAATTCTGAAGGGGCAGAAATTTCACGATGGGATTTTTGAAGTAACTTTGAGGGGAAGGAGAGAGATCATAGAAGAGGTCGTCGGAAGGGTCAAAGGGGAGGTGCTTCAATGAAAAAGGCGTTTGTCATAATAGCCTTAGCCGTAAGCATTTTGGTGTTGGCCTATGCACCACCGGTGTTGAAAACGTGGCTGACTTCTACTTTTGGTGAGCTCAGATTGGGGTTTGGACCTCACTTTCACATGGGAGTGGATTTCTCCACTTGGGAAGGAAACCCTAAAATAGGTGTAAAGATACTCGCAGTTGAGGATGGATACCTAGATAGGATAGAGATAGATCCAGATGATCTATATGGATGCAAGGTCATTCTATACCACAAAAATGGATACAAGACTTTGTATGCGCATCTGGCGGGCTTTTCCAGGGATCTTAGGACTTCGCTCGGTGCAAGTATATCTGTGATCCTTCAGGATTTCGCGAACAAGTATGGAGTTTCAAAAGATGTTTGGAAAAGCCAGCTCGAGCAGATGAGGGAAAAAGCAAAACAAATTTATGGTGAAGCCTTTGAAGCTTTCACGAACGAGGATTCTCTATACCCCCTTTGTTTCAAAGAGGGGTGGGCAGAGAAGCCGAGAAAGATAGTCATAAAATTTCCAAAAAATGAGGTGAAGGTTAGGCAAGGGCAAGTTATAGGATACTCCGGAGCATCTGGAAATGTTCAAGGTCCTCATTGCCATTTCGAAGTTCGAAGCGCGGATGAGAGGTTTTCCTATGACCCTTTGTCTATATACCCCGATATCCTGAAGTGGATAGACCAACCGTTGAAGAATAGCATAGTTTTCAAAAAGATAGCGATCGATGGTAAAGTTTATGAGTATTCACCTGACAAGGTTTACGAGTTTTCAGGGGATTATCCAAAGATAGCGATCTTGGCGTATTCCGACTATGCTGTTAGGGGTTATTCTTATAGGCTTGGCTTGAAAGGAATTTCGATGAAGCTCGACGGAAGTTCGACACCGATTTATGAGATATTTTTTGATAGGATTTCAAGAAGTGAGATGAACAAGGCTTTTCTCATTTACAATGAAAAACTCTCAAGTTTGAAGGGAAAATATGAAGCCTGGTATGACCTGTATCCCAAAGGTACAGTAGATGTGCTTAAGAGTAGCAAAATGACAAGGTTTCCTGACAATTCCGAGATTACCATAACAATTCTGGATTATTTTGGACATAAGAGGGATTTCAAAGTCAAGCTCAAAAGGAAGTGAAAGTGCATGTTTTGGAAAAAAGAGAAGAAAGATGTGTTTAAAAATCCCTTTTATAATGAAAAGGACGCTCTCGTAGTTTATATAAGGTGTAACAAGTGTGGTTCAGTCATGGAGAAAAGGATATTGAAGAGCAGAGATTTCGTGGTATCCTACGATGGCAATGCAGCACTTGTCATAGATAAGCTGTATGTGTGTGACAAGTGTTATAACCAGATAAAGATAGATGCTGGATTCAAAAGGAACTATAAACCCGTTTATTTTGAGATAGACGGAGGAAGTTTTATCAGCAAAGAGGAGTACGAGAAAAGAAAGGAGGATGAGAAATGAAGAAAGTCTTTACAAGTGAGAGCGTTACGGAAGGGCATCCAGACAAAGTCGCTGATCAGATCTCTGATGCCATTCTTGACGCGATGATAGAACAAGATTATCGTGCAAGAGTCGCTGTTGAGACATTGGTCACAACGGGAATGGCTGTTGTCACGGGAGAAGTCACCACCAGGGCATATGTTGATATACCGGAGGTTGTCAGGAAAACCATATTGGAGATAGGATACACCAGAGCAAAGTATGGATTTGACGGTGAAACGTGTGCTGTCTTAACTTCTATTCACAGCCAGTCTCCTGATATAGCAATGGGAGTTAATAAGGCCTTGGAGGCTAAGCAAAGCAAAGAGGAATTTCAAGATGAACTTTTGGCACTTGGTGCAGGGGATCAGGGAATGATGTTTGGATACGCCACCAATGAGACACCTGAGTACATGCCTCTTCCTATAACTCTTGCCCATAAGCTTTCTATGAGACTTGCCTACGTTAGAAAGGAAAAAATTGTGCCGTTTTTCAGACCTGATGGAAAGACACAAGTTACAGTTGAGTATGAAGGGGATAAGCCGGTTAGAGTGGATACCGTCGTGGTTTCCACTCAACATGATCCCAGTGTTACGAGGGAAGAGCTTGAAGAAGCTGTTAGGAAGCATGTTATAGACCCGATTATACCGGAGGATCTCAGAGATGATAATATGAGGGTTCTTGTCAATCCAACCGGGAGATTCGTTCTGGGGGGTCCAATGGCTGATACGGGTTTAACAGGTAGGAAGATAATCGTTGACACCTACGGTGGATGGGTTCCTCATGGCGGGGGTGCTTTCAGCGGCAAGGATCCCACAAAAGTTGATCGATCAGCCCACTATATGGCTAGATATGTAGCCAAGAATGTTGTTGCGGCTGGGCTTGCCGACAAATTCATGATACAGCTGGCCTATGCCATTGGTGTAGCTCATCCAGTTTCCATAATGATAGAAACCTTTGGTACATCTAAGGTGGATGAAGCAAAGCTTTCAAACGCGATAAGGGAGTTGTTCGATTTCAGGCCTGGTGCTATAATTAAAAAGCTAGATCTGCTGAGACCAATTTACAAGAAAACAGCTGCCTACGGGCATTTTGGAAGAAACGATCCTGAATTCACGTGGGAGAAGCTCGATATGGTTGATGAGCTCAGGGGTTATTTTAAAATTTGAAGGAGGGATAGGAGTGCCTAATAAGAAATCTGCAGCTAAGAGGGTCAAACAATCCGAGAAGAGAAGGTTGAGGAATAAATCGAGAAAGACGATGTTTAAGAATGTCGTGAAAAAGATCCTAAGAGCCATGGAAGAAAACAGGGAAAAAGATGAAATTCTAGAGCTTTACAGGAAAGCTCAAGCATTAATAGATAAAGCTGAGCAAAAAGGGGTCATTCACAGAAACACCGCAGCTAGGAAGAAGTCAAGGTTGGCTGCTAGGGTTAACTCTTACTTGAAGAGCTCTGTGAGTTGATGTTGACGCTACTCTACTTGCCAAGTGGAGTGTTTTTAAAACCGAAAGAAATTTTCTTTGACCCACACATGCGTGTGGGTCATCTTTTATTGGAATATGGAATGGAAGATCTCATGAAATACAAAAAATTCCTATGTAAGTGCTATATGAGTGACAAAGTCTACATGGAAAGAGAAATAGTTGTCACATCTGTTGATCCAAAGCGTGGGATAGCTCTTTTTGCATACGAGGATTTCCTGCCAGACATCGATGAATATTTCAGGCCAAAGGATGTTCACAAGTTATCTGAGATATTTGAGATAGCCGATGTTCTCGATCAAATCAACAATTTGATAGAGAAATCTGAGATGGGAATAAAGGTGGAATTTTCAAGATGGATAGAAAGATCTGTACCCCCTCGCTATAGAAATGCTCTTTCAAGATTTGCTTTCTCGTATCACAAGCTTTACAGGGAGAAATTCACCGATCTCGATGACATGAAGAGAAAACTTCCGTTCATAGCTTTTAGGCTTTACGAGATGATTCAGCCTGATTTTTAATTTTTGTTCGAATCTCAAGTAATGTTAGAATAGCGATAGGAGGAGATCACTTGATAGGTGTTGCTGTGATCGTTATTTCTCTGATAGTTGTTGCTCTGCTGAGACCTTACATTCATTGGAACAGAGCACGTGCTGTTCTGAAGAAAATTGTGAGCGATATGGAGCCTTCTGAAGCCTCTGTAACTTTGTTGTACTTGAGGATGAAGATATATGAGTCCTTCTACAACTCTATGATTCAAAGGGAAGGTGTAGAGGGGTTCCTGAGAGGCGTCGGGGAGAGTATAAAAGAGGCGCTCAATGCTGAAGCCTGGAGTGTTATACTCACCCCCAAAAGTGGGAACTGGCATTTCGTAGCTTGGGACGATTTTTACGATAAACATGATCTTGATGAAGTCATCCCACACATACAAAAATCTGGAGGAGCAAGGTTGGTCTTCGAGGAAAAAAGAGTCCTGGATATTCCAGATACCTACAAGAAAAAGTTCTGGCAGGAGATAAAAGAACTCGTTGAGAAGAAAGAAAGCGGTGTCCTGGAAACTCGCTCTTGGATAGGCATACCAGTGAAGTCTGAGAACGAGGTTGTTGCCGTCATCTCAGTTGATTGGTTCAAGCCAAAAGCTTACAGGTCATGGATGGTCGAAGTGCTTAGGAAATCGTCCGAGGACATATCCAAGGTTTTTCAGGAAATCAGTAACGTCACAGAAGTGCTACTCTTTGAAGACTATGATCCATCTGCAAGGCTTCCTGGAGAAAAAGCTTTGAAGAGGGATTTGGAAAGACTCAAGAGTAGCAACATGGGTTTCTCTATAATAGTTGTTGAACTTCTGAACCTGGATAAAATATGGAAGATTTACGGACAAGTTGTGAAGAGCAAGGCAATAAAAATGGCTGTTGGAAGACTTAGAGATTCCTTTGAGCATAAACCTCGGATGTACTCGAAATCCGTCGGGAAAATTGTCGTGGTACTTGAAACTCTTTCTCACCAACTTTTGATTTCTTATCAGAGGAAAATACTGAGCGAATTTCTCAGGGTATTTCACATAGAGGTTGGTGATAAACTGCACTTTGTAAAGCTGTTCGTCAGGGTGGGATACGCGGTTTATCCTGAGGATACTGAGGACATCAATGAGCTTTTCAATATAGCTGAAACGCGAATGAGTTCACAAAAGGGTTAAAGGATTTACCAGAACTTTCCAGTTTCTTCTGTCTTTCACAGAGATCTCCTTCAGAATTTCATGAAGAGTCTCCTTAGGATTCTGAGTTTTCACGAGAAAATGATAGGTGTATTTTCCTTTGATTCTCGGGATGGGATATGCTGAAGGACCAAGAATTTCTCCTACCTTTATTCTTGAGGAAACAGATTCGATCATGCTCTCCGCTAGACTAGCATTGCTGGAACTGTATAGAACATGAATTATGTTGGAAAAGGGAGGGTAATTCAGATCTTTTCGTCTCCTAAGTTCATCCTCGTAGAATCCTATCACATCCCCGTTTTTAACGAATTCAATCAACCTCTCATCCATTCCCCAATGTTGTACAAATGCGCTCCCACCACCCTTTCGTCCACTCCTTCCCACAGCTTGGTGTATCATTTGAAAAGTTCTCACACGAGCCGTAAAATCCGGCATCGCCATCAATCCATCGGAGTCGACGACTACCATCAATTTCACCCTTGGAATATCGATCCCCTTGATGATCATTTTAGTTCCGACGAGTATATCAATCTTCTTTTTCTCCAACAAATCGAGAAGTTCTATCAGTCTATCAGGGGTAACTATCATCTCTCTGTCGGCTCTTTCTATCCTGGCCTCTGGGAAGACTTTTCTTAAAAAGCTTTCCACTTTTTCGCTACCTACTCCAAAGACTTTTAGAGGAGCACCGCACTTTGGGCATTTGTCAAAAGCCGCTATCTCCTTTCCACAGATGTGGCATTTGAAGGTTTTTGAATGCAAATGGAAAGTCATCGGAACGTCACAGTTATCACATTTGACAACATAGCCACACCTTGTGCATTTTACCCTTCCATACCCTTTTCTCCTGACGAAGATCATGATACCGTGTCCAGAGTCTAAGTGTCTCTGTATCTCGTTTAAGACCTGCTTTGAAAGTAAGCCGAATCTTCCCTCCTTCCTGAGATCCACGACATTCACGGAAGGTCTCTTGTGAGATCTTCCTATCTTCATCAAGTTGTATTCTCCTTCTTTTGCCATGTAGTAATCTTCCAACCTGGGAGTTGCAGAGCTCAATATTAGGGGGATGGAGTAGATCCTTGCAATCATCTTTAGAACCTCTATTCCGTCATAAACAATTCCTTCTCTTTGGTAGTAGCTTTCGTCGTGCTCTTCATCAGCTACCAGAACCTCCCACTTTGAGGGGACGAATAAGGCACTCCTAGTTCCTATGAGGATGTCGACCTTTCCAGAGAAACTATCTATCCATTCCCTAATTCTTCGAGATTTCGAAAGATAGCTGTGATATACACCTATCCTGGATTTTGGAAACCTTTTTGAGATCCTTCGATAAAGCTGAGGTATCAGCGAGACTTCTGGAACAAGTACTAAGGCCTTTTTATCTTTAATACATTCCAAGAAGACTTCTGTCTTCCCACTTCCGGTTTCTCCGAAGAGAAGGTTCACACCCACTTTGAGAGATCTCACCGCTTTTTTCTGATCTTCCCTCAGATTAACTTTAAAGGCATCAAACTTGTTGGAGAGAATTCCTTCATCCAGGAGTCTCTTAACATGCTTCCTTCTGAAGTTTTTCAGCAATTCAGAAATGGTCACACTGCCTTCCTTCATGACAAACTCCACGATTTCCATGCTCTCGTTGTCAAGTTCTCTTCTGAGGATTTCTGAGATCTCTGTCCCGATTGATACGCTTTCTTCCCTTTTAAAAAGGATATTTGGCTGTCTCATTGACGACCTCACTTCGGCTAGACCATCCCTGACGAGTTTTAGCAGATGTTTTTCTCCTTTCTTTTGAAGGAAGTCCTCAAGTGGCATTTTGGTTACGGAAGACAAGGGAGTGGTGGGAAATAGAAAAAGTTCCTCATATTCACTCAGAATCTTTGGAAAGTGTAGCGAAATATATTCGGGGATCGAATATCCATATGTATTTGAAAGCTCTTGAGATAATTTCAACCTTGATCTATCTAAGTTGAATTGTAGCTTCCCAAGGATAAGCCCGCTTGGGTTGGAACAGCCTTCCTCGAAAATCACCCCTTCTTCTATTTCCCTCCTGTAGAAGATTACCCTTGAACCCAGTTCAAGGTTAAACGGACTCTCAAGACAAAGGAGGTTTTTCCCTAGAAAGGGTGCCACTTCGTATCTCATCCAACATCCTGGAAAAGTTTAAAAACTTTTCCAAAGATCACAGTTCTTTTTGACTTTAAAGGCATCTAGGCTTTCCCCCGCGGATCTTAAGAGTTAGAGTCTCTCTCATTTCATGGCACTTGTGATTACCTCTTGCCTATATTCTTGCCTTTTATCACCGATGCGCTTTTCATTCTCACAATTGCGGTGAACAATTTCTCGTCAAAAGCCGTAATTTCTCTATATTGCATACTGTGCTTCACGGTGCCACCTGAGTTCATAGTCAAGATGTTTTCCTCACACTCCAAATTCTCCTTTCACCCTCTCGAATGCCAGTGCATCACTGACGCTGAAGTTCAGCGCCATGGATCGTATCTCGTTGTTTGATAGCCCATTATCTTTGAAGTCTTTTATCAAATCTCGCATTCTTTCATCGGCTTTTAGATGGTACCTCCTTTTGACATGCTGAATTCTCCTGGAGAGAATCCTTAGAAGGTCTACTCTTGAACTTGACCTCAAGCTTTGTAGAAATTCATCTGGATCGTACATCTCCACTTCTATCTGAATCAGAGCTTTGGCGTACATGAATGTCTTCAGGTCAAATATAGCCTCAAGCCCAAATGGTTCTTCTTTGTACACAACTGTCATGAGCCTTTCCAACCTGTCAAATATTCCAAGGTATCCCCTCCTCAGAACATAGACGCTATCTGGAACTTGATCGGGAGCGAGCACAATGCTCCCTGAGGGGAGCTCAAGAGATTTCATCCATACTCACCTCTTCTTCGGGAAATCTCACTAAGAACCTGATCAGATATTCGAACCATTCGGGATCTTTGTTCATCCGTGATATCTTGGCACCTCTTCTCAAAGCTTCTCTCACCAGCTCATCATCGTTTGGGTACATGAGAAGAACTATTTTTATCGCGTACATGGCTCCGTATCTATCTTCCATTTCATCCATGTACGTTCTAATAACGTCTAAAATGTATTCCCTAGACTCTTTCATACTGGGGAACTTTTTAACGAAAGCTAACCTGTGGAGAACGTACCGTATTATATCTTCTTCTTTTGAAACCATTTCAACGACGGCCTTTGCCTTCTTCGGAGTATCAGGAAGATCAGGGAGCTTTTGTATAGAAAGCATCTCCTCGAGAGCTGAGAGTATCTCCTCTTCCCCTTCAGTTTCATCAATCATTTCGGCTATTTTTGCTACATCGACACTTCTCTCGAAATCACCGATCACTTCTATCTCTACCTGCTTCATTAAAGAACCGCTGAGCAGTTCCACTAGGTATCTCAGGATACTTCTATACTCCTCATCATTACTTGTGATATCAGACTTATCGTATTTCACCACAATTCCATCAGTCTCAGCAACTACGTCCGATTCCAAGCTTTCTTCCAGAAGATATTCGATGGCGACCATAAAACTTCCGGGTTTGAACAATTCGCTTCCCAATCTGAAAGTACCTTCTTTTATCAAAAAGAAAGATCTTGGTACTTCTCCTCTCTTCAGCAGCGTTTGGCCAGAGATCACTTTCATTTCCTCCATTCTCTCAACCCCTCTATAACTTTGCTTATCTTCTCTGATAAATTTGGAGTGTATTCTGCCAGTCTTCTGAGGAATTCACTAGCGTGGTTTTCATCAAGCTGTGATAGAAATTTTTCCAGTTTCTCTAAAGGTATACTCCCAGTTTCTAAAAGATCAGCGAGTCTCTTGTAATCTATATAGCGGAGATTCCTGTCGTTGAGAATAGACTTTCCTCCACCTTGGGGTTTCGCATAAGTGAGTTTTCCTTTGAATTTACCCCAAGTTTCTACTATTTCCTTCCAAATCGGTGCAACATCTTCTCCTCCTAGGAGATTCTTTCCATCTCTTGCCATTATCATTATAACCGAATCATCTCCGCCTATAAACCAAGCGTTTCTTTCGGCGGTACCCGTTTTCCCAAACATTTCTTTTCCCTTTATCTTCGCTTTCCTACCTGTTCCCCTTCTCACAACCTCTCTGAGAATCCCTTTAAGTATGGATATGGCCTTCCTAGAGTCTAGCTTGTAAGAGGGAATTTCTCCAATGGCTTTTGGTACAAACGTGTAAATAGGACCACCACTCACCCTCCTGATCTCCTTTATCACAGTGGGTTTAAGAATCATTCCACCATTTGAGAGAGCTATATAGAATTTTGCCAGCTCTTCTAGAGAAGTTTCCAATGTTCCAAGAGACACTGTGAGATCATTTGGATAGTATCCCTTTATTTTCAAAACCTTTTTGATAAATGGTACCAACTTATCATACCCAAATTCGTTGAACAGGAACACCGATGGTACATTTCTAGACCACACCAAGGCATCCATCACTGTAGATGTCCCCTTGAAAATTCTCGTGAAATTTTCGGGTTTCCATCCTGATATGTTTATTGGGATGTCTGGAAGCAAATCCAATGGCTTTACACCATTCAAAATTGCATAAAGGTAATACATGGGTTTTATAGCAGAGCCAATTTGACGCCTTCCAAACCTGATACCTTTCCCCTTGTATGCGAGAATCCTCCCAGCTGAGTCAACCGCTAGAAACGCCATCTTGCTCTTCACGTTCTCTTCTAGAACCTTTTGAAATCCTGGATCAAGTGTTGTTACTATTTCATATCCACTTCTTATTTCTTCCAAAGATAGGCCTGTTATTTCCTTGACCTCAGTTAGTATCCTCCAGAAGACTTCCTCGTCTATGAACAACTTCGGCTTCTTGAATTTCAGAGCTTCAATACTCTTGATGATTTCTCTGTACTCTCTCTTGCTTATGACCTTTGCATCTAAGGCGGCTAGAACGACACTTCTACCCTTTTTCTTGGCAAGTTGTGGCTGATTGTATGGGTTGAAGTTCTCCGGAGACTTTATTATACCTATGAGTATAGCCATTTCTGCTTCCGTGAGCTGTGACAGAGGTTTACCGAAGTAATAAAGCGAGGCTGCTTCAAACCCATAAAGCCCATTTCCAACATAGGCGGAGTTTAAATACATTTCGAGTATTTCCTCTTTTGACCTGACTCTTTCAAGCCAGTAGGCTATGAACATTTCTTTTATTTTTCTCTTCAAGCTCTTTTCAAAACCTAGGTAGAGAGATCTTGCAAGTTGCTGCGTAATCGTGCTTCCTCCTTGAGCAACTCTACCAGTTATCAGGTTCACGATGAAAGCCCTGATGATTCCCTTAACATCAATTCCAGCGTGTTTGAAAAAGTCCCTGTCTTCCGATGCCAGAAGAAGTCGAATGAAACTCCTTGGTACATCTTTTAGATCTACCCAAACGCTTCTAGATATGTACATAGGTGTTCCATCCGAATAGAGTATTCTAGCGCTTGGAGGCAATTTACTTTCTGGAGAAGGCAGTTTCGATGTCAGGTTATGGTAATACCAATTCATGGTAAGGAATGTCGCCAGAGATCCTATTACAACGAGGATTAATCTTCTCATATGACAGCTCCTTCTAGTTCCAGTAAAAATTCTTTCCATTCGAATCCCGCGGAGAATCCTCCAAGTCCTTTCTTCGAGACAATTCTGTGGCATGGAATGTATAGAGGAAGTTTGTTCCTTTTCATTGCCATACCAACAGCTCTGGGGGAGGTTCCAACCATCTTAGCTATCCAGCCATAAGTTCTGAGTTCACCATAGGGAACTCTTCTGACTTCGTTCCAGACTTTTCTCTGAAACTCTGTCCCGACTATTTCAACTGGAAAATTCACTGTCCTTATATTCCCCTTGAAATACCCTTCCAAGATCTCTTTGAATGGCTGAACATCCTTTGTTTCGACATCCTCGAAGGTTTTTCCAAGGCTTATGCTCACAGCTTTTCCGTTCTCTATTAGTGCACTAACTGGCCCAAGTTTCGTTTGAACAACTACTTGGATTATTCAGATCACCCCCTTCCGCAATTATATCTCTTTATGGTATCCTTCCTCCATTGTCAAAGGAGGTGGAGTGGTTGCTCTACATCATCCCCTCCCTTTTACTTGGATGGAGCTTAGGCGCAAATAACACATCAAGTGTTGTCGGACCTGCTGTCATGAACAGGCTTATTTCATTCTGGAAGGCTGTTATCATAACGGCTGTGTTTGTGACACTGGGATCCATTGTAGGTGGGGCTGCAGGGCTTCGTACGATAAGCTCTCTTTCAAGTTCAAGCGTTGCGGAGAGTTCCATAGCCATATTGGGAGGAGCGGTTGCCGTCATAATTATGACGGTTTTGGCGTTGCCAGTCTCCATATCGCAAGCTGTGGTTGGAGGGATACTGGGGATAGGTCTTTTAAAGGGTAGTGTGAATTGGGGGGTTCTTGAAAAGATAGTGATATGCTGGGTAACAACCCCGGTGGGTGCATTGGTAATCGGCTTCGTGATCTACAAGTTGACCTCACCATTTTTCTCCAAGATAAGGTCCATAGCGCTTCAAGACAGAGTGCTGGTGATAATGACTTGGATAATAGGTGCGTATGGTGCCTATTCTTTGGGGGCGAATAACGTTGCGAATGTCACGGGTGCATTTGTTGGCAATCTTTTAAGTGTTCAGCAAGCGGCTTTGATAGGGGGTTTAGCGATAGCGTCTGGGACTTTGACATACAGCAAAAAGGTCATGACGACCGTGGGAAAAAAGATAATAGAGCTTGATTCTTTCTCCTCTTTGATATCCATGCTTGCAGAGGCTCTCACTGTATGGATATATTCTCTGGTAGGTGTGCCCGTATCGGCTTCTCAAGCGATAGTGGGAGGAGTTCTGGGAGCTGGGCTTGCAAAGGGAACCAACCTTGCCGATAGGAAAATGTTGTATAGAATACTCTTTGGCTGGGTCGGAACGCCGGTGATAGCTGGTCTTATATCTTCTCTTTTGTACCTGCTGGTGTGAAGAAAGGAGGTGCCAGGATGTTCTTTTTTGGAAAAAAGGAATCGGAGATAATAAAGACCTTCATGAAGCACTTAGATGCTGTGGAAGAAACTCTGTTGGCTTTCAGAGATTTTATGAGCATGTATCTCGATGGTGAAGGAGACTTCGAAGCTCTAGCTGAGAAAGCCGTTGAAGCGGAGAGCAAAGCGGATAGACTTAGAAGGAGCACAGAAACTATGATGTACTCAGGAGCATTTCTCCCGAATTTCAGGGGGGACCTTCTAGGCCTCATAGAATCTGTCGATGTCATTGCAGATAGAGCAGAAACAGTGGTCAGACTTGTGAACTTGCAAAAAACGGAGTTCCCAGATGATATAAAAGAAGACGTAAAAGAACAAGTGAAAATCTCAATAAAAACTTATAGAGCCCTGAAGAAGGCTATAAAGACTATGTTTGAAGATATGGATGAATCCGCCAAGTGTATTGTTGAAACGGAGAAACTGGAGCACGAAGAAGATGAACTTGAATGGAGGCTCATAAGAAGGCTATTCTCTTTAGATGTAGACAGAGCTGTGAAGCTGGAGGTAAGAGAGCTAATAGGCTTGATAGGAGATATAGCTGATCTTTCAGAGGATGCTTCCGACAGGGTGGAGATAATTCTCTTAAAGAGGAGGGTGTAGATTGGGAGATATAGGAAAAAGCTTTGAAAAACTCGTCGAGATCATGAAGATTCTTCGAGAACCTGGTGGATGTGATTGGGATAGAGCCCAAACTCATCAGACTTTGAAACCATACCTGATAGAAGAAGCATACGAACTTTTAGATGCTATAGATAAAGGAGATGATGAGATGAAGGAGGAGCTGGGGGATGTACTTCTCCAAGTGGTTTTTCACTCTCAGATAGCTTCTGAGAGAGGAGCTTTTTCCATAAAAGATGTAATTGACAATCTCATTGAGAAGCTCGTAAGGAGGCATCCTCATGTCTTTAAAAACGATGGAAGATACTCCTATGAAAGATGGGAGGAGATAAAAGCTAAAGAAAAGCAGGAGAAAAAGAGTTCCATTGGGAGGGTTAACAGGGCACTCCCGGCACTTTCCATGGCGAGAAGGATTCAGGAAAATGCCTCTGCCGTTGGATTCGATTGGGAGGAGATGGAAGACGTTAAGGACAAGGTCATGGAGGAAATCAAAGAATTTCTGGAAAATCCATCGGATGAGGAATTTGGTGACATCTTATTCTCCCTTGTGAATCTCTCTCGGTTTATGGGAATAGATCCTGAGAGGGCTCTTAGAAAGTCCACTGAGAAATTCGTTAAGCGTTTTCAGAAGATGGAAAGTCTCATTGAGAAAGATGGAAAAAAACTCTCAGATCTTTCCATCGACGAAATGGAAAGATACTGGGAAACGATAAAGGAGGATGAACGATGAGAAAAATGGCTTTCATGGTGATTTTATTAGGAGCAGCTCTTGCAATAGCAGAAGCTTCCTCAACTGTGGTCGCCGTTGTGAACGGTTATGAGATAACATCTGACTTTCTGAACACGATGGCTGATATGGATAGGATTCTCATGGGCATACAAAGTCTTGACGAGAAATTTTTCACCGTTCTCACATCAACTCAAGAGGGACTAGCTTTTCTACAAAAATACCGATCAACCGTTCTAAGTGACTTGATAGATCAGCTTTTGATACAACAATTAGCTGAGAAAGAAGGAGTTTCTCCATCGGCCAGTGAGGTGGAGAAGAACGTGGAGGAGGAGATCAAGAATGCTTTGAAGAAGTTGGGGACGAGTGAGGAGAACTTTGGGAAGTATCTTTCAAGTGTTGGGATGAGTATGAGTGGATTGAGGGAAAGGCTGAAATGGGTTTATAGAACCAGCAAAAGTCTTGAGAACCTGAAGGAAAAGATCACAGCTGATGCCACTGTTTCTGAAGAGGAGATAAAAAGCTATTATGAAAAGATCAAGCAGTCTAACAAAGTGCATCTCTATGCAATTTTCTTGGGATCTGAAGAGGATGCAAAAAAGGCGATGAACCGTTTAGAAAATGGTGAGGATTTCACAGAAGTGGCCAGCGAGATGTCACTGGAAAAAACTTCCGCTTCCAAAGGAGGAGATCTCGGGTTTCTGGATATGAAAGTGGTGGAGAGCGTCTTTGGAAAGGAATACGCGAGCAGAATAGGAAAAGCTCCTGAGGGAGCCATATTAGGGCCATATAATATGGGAAGAAGTTGGGTCATATTCATGGTTAAGGAGAAAAGAACGGACATCTTGAAATACGAAGATGTCAGGAAAAAGATAGAGGAAAAGCTCCTTGAACAGAAAAAAGAGGAAATTTGGAACAGTTGGTGGAAAAAGCATTTCAATGAATTTAAGAAAAGTAGTGAAATAAAGCTATTTCTAGGAGGGAGTGAAAAATGAAGCTGACAATAGATGGTGTAATAGATAAATATGTAACAAGAGGCAAGCAGAGGAAATATTTACTTCTCAGCTTTATGGCATGGATAATAGTCGCCTATGGGGTTTTGCTGGGGGCTTTCACCCTTGGGGAAGTTAGTAAGCAGCTTGGACATGAAGCAATGCTGTTTCAAGCTTTTTTGAAGAGTTCTGTATTCATAGGGATGTTAATAGGTGCTTTCCTCTCTGGTGTGATAGCAGATTACCTAGGAAGAAAGCTCTCGATGAACCTCTATTTGATATTCTCCACACTTTTCACATTTCTAGGTGGGTTCACCGGTTCAATTGGATGGTTTGTGATTTTTAGGCTTCTCGCGGGTTTTGGATATGGAGGGTTAATGCCATCTGTTAACGCGTACCTCAGTGAAACTGTCAGTATAAAGCTGAGAGGAAGGTATTTGGTTCTTCTAGAATCCATGTGGGCTGTGGGAAGTATAGTGGTTGGCTTAGTCGACATCACTATTGGGAAAAGTAACTGGCGTTGGGACTATTGGTTCATGGGATTGGGAATGCTTTTGCTGATCGAGTACTTGAGGGTTCCTGAGAGTCCCAGATTCGTGTTTCTCAAGGGTGGGAAGAAGGCCTTAGAGAAAGTTTTGGGGGTTAAAATAGAAGAGGATGTTGAAGATATAAAGCACGTCAGGGTGCCCGTTGCTGAGATATTGAAGCACCCGTATCTCAAGAGAACCCTCATGGTCTGGACAGTTTGGTTCGTCCTCAGTGTGGTTTATTATGGAATCTTCCTGTGGCTTCCGAAAATCTTCGCGTCCAGGGGAATAGTTGAACATGCTCTGTGGTTGACCTTTTTGATGATGGTTTTCCAGCTTGCTGGATATCTTCTAGCGGCATATCTCGTGGAGAAAATCGGTAGAGTTCCTTCACTCTCAATGTTTCTCTTTGGAACAGGAGCGGCGGCGTTGGGATTCGCTTTGATAAACTCGACGGGTATGTATATAACTATGGCTTTTCTAACAAGTGTTTTCTGTCTGGGAGCATGGGGAGTTGTCTACGCCTATACGCCAGAGCTTTACCCAACTTCATTTAGAACAACCGGAAATGGAACAGCGGGGACGATAACGAGGATAGGAGGGATACTAGCACCATATATCACCATATCATTCAAAAATGTCATTAGCTCTCTGATACTTTTCTCGATTCTAGCTTTTATAGCTGGAACCGTTGTCACGGTTCTTGGAATGGAGACCAGGGGGAGGGAAATCAGCTGAGGGTGCATCTCGTGGTTGAAGGGACTGTCGGTTCGGGAAAGACAACACTTATCGAAGGCATAGTAAAAAAGTTTGGATACACCCCGTTTTATGAATTATCCGATCCCATGATAGAAAATATGTTGGTTCACTTCTATCACAACAGAAAGCGCTGGGCTTTTACCATGCAAATACTCTTTCTAACGAGTAGGTTTGAGCAAATTAGAGAAGCTTCTAGTATTGGAAAAGCAATCCTTGACAGATCGATATTTGGAGATATTGTGTTTGCGAAGATGCTTCATAGATATGGTGATATGGGAGATCACGAGCTTGAAGTTTACGAGAGGCTGTACAAAGCCCTTGTATCTTCTGTTAATCCACCATATCTCATGGTGTACATAAAAGTTTCAACAGAGCTAGCCATTGAAAGAATCAGAGAGAGAGGAAGGGACTACGAATTAGCTGTTGAAAAAGCATACTGGGAGAATTTGAACAGGGAATATGAGGAGTATTTTTCAAGATATAACGCCTCTCCTCTTTTAGTGATAAACGCCAATAGATATGATTGGGTGAACAACGACAGGGATAGAGAATATGTGGTGAAAAAAGTTAGGAACTTTATCAGTAGATCTATCAGTGGTGAATTGCCCAGGACTTTCCAAACCGAGATATGATTTTTCCCATTCCTTAAAAAATCGTTAACAGAAAGAGGGTTTATAATGCCTGGAGGGGTGGCTTGTGAGGATACTTGGTGTGGATCCAGGATATGGAATTCTGGGATACGGAGCGATAGATGTCCAAGGGAACAGCATAGTTTATGTCTCACATGGTCACATATCCACCCCAAAGGAATGCAATCTTCCAAGAAGGCTTTTAATCCTTTATGAGGAGTTTGGGAAGGTTCTTGAGTCTTTCTCACCGAATCTTGTTGCGGTTGAAAAGTTGTTCTTCGCTAAGAATGTTACAACTGCATTGGAAGTTGGATACGCCAGGGGAATAGTGCTCATGGAAATCGCAAAACATGGCATGAGAATCTTTGAGTGTTCTCCTCAGCAGGTGAAGATTTCTGTTAGCGGCTACGGTCGCGCGAGAAAAAGACAAGTTCAGGATATGATCAAGAGGCTTTTGGGTCTTCCCGAAGTTCCTAGACCTGATGATGCTGCGGATGCCTTGGCAATAGCATGGTGTGCGGCGTTATATGGGAGGAAGAAAAATGGCAGTTGGGAACGATAGTCTGAGAGCCGTTGCGAGGAAATTTAACATGGATTTGAATGGCGATGTGAAAATCGTCAGTGTGAACTTTTCTATAGCAGATGACACAGTCTATGTGGAGCTTGAAGGAGAACTGAATGGTGGTGGGATGGAGCTCAGAAGAAAGATGGAGGATTTTTTAAACGCTCGTGTGGTGTTCTTTGGCGAGAATTTCAAGAACTATTCACCGGTTGAGTATCTTAAGGAAAAGCTTGCCAATGGAGTAAGGATAGATATTCAATTTGATGGAATGGAAGTTTTGATACGAGTCCCTGGAGATTTCGCCAGAGACAGGATCAAGAGGAAGCTACTCTCAGTAAAAGAAGAATTGAAAAGAAGATTTAAAGGAGTAAAACTGAAGTTGAAGGTAGATGAGGAATTCTTCAAGAAGATAGAAGAAAACGTTAAAAAAACTCAAAGAGTTTTCGTGAATGATTTCAAACCAGTTGAGCCTCCGAAGGTGGAATTGAAAAACGGCGATGTGGTTTTTGGAAAGAAGCCTAAGAGAACCGTTCATTACCCTTCCAACTTGCCTACATTCGGGAGCGAGATATCAGTTCTAGGGGAGATATTCAAGGTGGAAGAAAGATCGGGGAAACGAAGATCGATCCTTTTGTATATCACGGATAAGGTGGATTCGATCATCGTCAGGATACCGGACAAGTTTGTAGATTCCGTTGCCAAAGGGTTAAAGGTGGGGGATGCTGTTGTGGCCACTGGGATTCTCACCACAGATCCGACACTCTCTGGAGATCCTGTGGTTGTGGCAAAGGGTTTGTCCATTGCTGAGATGGAAAAGAGGGTGGACAATTCTCAGGATAAAAGAGTGGAGTTGCATGCACACACTAAATACAGCGATTTGGACTCGGTCTTGAGTATAGACAGTTACGTGAAGAGACTGAAGGAGTGGGGTCACAGAGCAGCTGCAATAACTGATCACGGAAATGTTCAGGGAATAATAGAGTTCTATCGCGTGGCGAAGTCAGCTGGAATAAAGCCCATATTTGGTATGGAAGGCTATATGGTGAACGATGTTGAACCCATATACCGTGGTGAAATAGATGGAGATATATCCAATATGAGATATGTCGTTCTCGACCTTGAAACGAGTGGGCTTGATCCGGCTAGATCAGAGATAGTTGAAATCGGTGCGGTCAAGATAGAAAAAGGAAGAGTGGTAGATGAGTTTCAATCACTTGTGAAACCCAGAAAAGGTATGAGTAGGATAAGTGAAAGGATAACGGGAATTACAGATGAGATGTTGAAGAATCATCCCCCGATAGAGGAAGTCTTGCCGAGATTCTTGAATTTCCTAGGAGATTCCATAATAATCGCTCACAATGCATCGTTTGACTACAGATTCATGAGGTACTGGGTAAGAGAAATCACAGGCCAGGATTTCGAGAGGCCTTATATAGATACCTTGGCACTTTCTAGAGCTCTCCTGACTATGTCCAGCTATTCCCTGGATAAGGTCGCCGCAAAGTTGAACATGGAGAGCTTTAAGCATCATCGAGCAATGGATGACGCCAGGGTAACAGCGAAGATTTTCCTGAAGTTCATGGATATGCTCAAGGGAATAGGGATAAAGAAGCTTTCGGATATAGAAAAGCTCAGAAAAGACATAGATATAAGATCTATAAGGCCGAACCATGTAACCATCCTTGTAAAAAACAAAAAAGGTTTGAGAAATCTCTACGAGATAGTTTCAAAGTCCCATGTAGATTATTTCCATAATGTTCCCAGAATTCCTAAGAGTCTTCTCAGTGAGTTGAGGGAAGGACTTCTCATTGGGAGTGCATGTTCTAGGGGAGAAGTGGTGGAAGCAGTTTTAGATGGGGCAAACGATGCGGAGATAGAAGAAATAATGAAATTTTACGATTTTATAGAGGTCATGCCACTCAAAAACTTCGAAGAAAATATCAGAAATAGGATGAAAGATGTTTACAAAATTATATATAAAAAAGCTAAAGATCTTGGAATTCCTGTTGTCATGACTGGGGATGTACATTTTCTGGATCCTGAGGATTACAAGTTTAGGATGGCTCTTCTGTCCCCACAAAAGGGTGAAAACATGCGCCAACCGGAATTGTATCTCAGAACAACAGAAGAGATGCTGAAAGAGGCAGAAATTATCTTTGAAAGTGAGACGGTTGCAAAGGAGATAGTCGTTGAAAACACAAACAGAATAGCCGATATGGTGGAGGAGATTCAGCCACTTGAGGGGAAGCTTCATCCACCGGTTATAGAAGGTGCTGAGGAAGAGGTCAGAAACCTTTCCATTCAAAAGGCTAAGGAGATTTATGGAGATCCTTTACCCGACCTGATCCAAAAAAGACTTGAGAAGGAGCTAGATGCGATAATAGGGCATGGGTACGCTGTTCTCTATCTGATAGCCAAGAGGATAGTTGATAGATCGAAAAAGGACGGATATATCGTCGGGTCTAGGGGGTCAGTTGGGTCTTCTCTGGTTGCACATTTTCTAGGGATAACCGAAGTGAATCCTCTTCCCCCACATTATGTATGCCCCAACTGTAAGCATGTTGAGTTTGCAGAAGGTTACGGCTCAGGTTACGACCTTCCGGAGAAGAGATGTCCAGTTTGTGGACATGAGATGATCAGAAATGGTCAAGATATACCGTTTGAGGTCTTCATGGGGTTTAAGGGGGACAAAGTGCCAGATATAGATTTGAACTTCTCAGGAGAGTATCAGGAAAAAGCTCACAGATACATTGAGAAGCTCTTTGGAAAAGATCATGTGTACAGAGCAGGAACTATAAGTACCGTGGCTGAAAGAAGTGCTAGGGGTTATGTGAAGAGCTTTGAAGAAAAGCTTGGGGTTCAACTTAGGAAGGCAGAATTTGAGCGAATAGTCATGGGAATAACCGGCGTTAAGAGAACAACAGGTCAACATCCAGGTGGCCTCATGATAATTCCCAGAGATTATGAGGTTTACGATTTCACTCCTGTTCAATTTCCGGCAAACGATAGAAAATCTCGAGTTTTGACAACTCACTTTGCTTATGAACACATCCATGATGACATAGTGAAGCTTGATGCACTCGGCCACGACGATCCAACATTCGTGAAGTATCTCCAGGAGATCACCGGAGTGGATCCAATGACCATTCCGATGAACGATCCAGATACCTTGAAGATTTTTTCATCAACAGCTCCTCTTGGGGTAAATCCGAAAGAGCTTGGAACGGATGTTGGAACACTAGGAATTCCAGAGTTTGGGACAAGATTTGTTAGAGGAATGTTACAGGAGACGAGACCTAAAAGCTTTGCTGAGCTTGTCAGGATTTCAGGACTTTCACATGGCACGGATGTGTGGCTCAACAACGCCAGGGATTGGATTAACTCCGGACTGGCAACTCTGTCAGATGTCATATCCTGTCGCGACGATATAATGAACTTTCTCATACACAAAGGGATGGATCCCTCGAAAGCCTTCAGGATAATGGAAAAAGTTAGGAAAGGCAAGGGGATATCCGAGGAAGATGAAAAGGATATGAGGAAGGTAAAAGTCCCAAAATGGTTCATAGAGTCTTGTAAGAAGATCAAGTACCTGTTTCCAAAGGCTCACGCTGTTGCTTACGTGAGTATGGCTTTCAGGATAGCTTACTTCAAAGTTCACTATCCCCTGGCGTTTTACTCCGCGTATTTCAGCATAAAGGGTGACGAATTCAACATAGATGCGATACTCGGAGGAAAAGAGAGTATAAGAAGGAGACTTTCTGTTCTCTATTCTATGACTGATAAGGATGTCCAAGATAAAAATGAAGAAGCGGTTCTAGAATTGGCACTTGAAATGATCCTTCGGGGATATGATTTCCTACCACCGGATATAGAAAAGTCCGACTCTAAAAGATTCCTCACGGAGGGAGATAGGCTTCGAATACCTTTCAACAAGCTTCCCGGTCTTGGAACAAGTGTAGCCGAATCCATAGTGAAGGCCAGGAAGGAAAAGCCATTTTCATCAGTGGAAGATCTGATGAAACGAACCAAAGTTAACAAATCTCACGTTGAAATCATGAAGAGATACAACGTTCTTGGTTCCATACCAGAAACTGATCAGATCACACTGTTTTAACAAACTTCTGATTCAGATTTCCCCTTTCCACTGGTCTGATTGAAAGCTTGAAATTCCTCGTTTCGATGTATAAAATACACCAGACGCTCGGGTGAGCGAAAGAGCTCTGTTGTGGAGACGCGAAGCCCGGCGAATGTGATTCCGGAAGGAGGTGGATGTGTGTACGCTGTTATAGCAGATTCGGGAAGGCAGTACAAGGTGGAAGAAGGAAAGTACGTATACACCGAAAAGCAGAAGGACAAGCAGCCTGGAGATGAGATACTTTTCGAGAGAGTGATGCTTGTAAAAAAAGACGACGGAGAGGTTCTCATTGGCAAACCATACTTGCAGAACGTAGTTGTCAAGGGCAAGGTCATCGAGCACAAGAAAGCCAGAAAGATCCGTGGAATGAAGTTCAGGCCTAGGAAGAACTCAAAAACTGTTGAAAACCACAGGCAATGGTACACAGCAGTTATGATCGAGAAAATCGAATTCAGATGATAGAAGTGGTCTTTGATAAAAACGGCTTTATCGCCAGCGGACACGCTGATTTTGATGAGTATGGGAAAGACATAGTCTGCTCGGCCATAAGTTCGGTTCTTCAGCATACGGCAAATGTTCTAGTCCTTATGGGAGCCAAGATTGACAGGAGAAAGGGGTATCTGAAAGTTTGGGAGATCCCGATGAACGAATGCACCGATAAAATTTTGAAAGCCACTCTGGGGTTCCTAATTGGGATCCAGAGAAAGTACCCAAAAAACCTCTATGTGGAGGTGAGATGAGATGGCGACGGATGTTAACAAGAGAGATAGTAATCCTAAATACCTTGGGGTTAAGGTTGGAGATGGGCAGTTCGTTAAAGCTGGGAATATCTTAGTTAGACAGAGGGGTACGAAGATACATCCTGGGAAAAACGTTGGAATGGGTAGAGATTTCACTCTTTTTGCATTGATCGATGGTTATGTGAGGTTTCAAATCAGGAAAAACCGGAAGTTTGTATCAGTTTTGGAGGGCAGCAAATGAGATCTCGTGATATAGCGCTCGTTGGTGTGTTCTCAGCGCTATCATTTGGGCTTATGTTTCTTGAGATCCCGATTTTGCCGTTTGTAAACTTTTTGAAGTACGATCCTAGTGAAATTTCGGCGCTTCTTTTGGCGCTCAACACTGGGATTCTCCAAGGAGTCTTAGTTGTACTGGTGAAAGACATTCTGTTTTACTTCGCGAGGTCTGGAGACATAATAGGCATAGGAATGAACATGCTAGCTGGAACTCTTTTCATCTTTCTTGCTGTAAGATTTTGGAGAAGAAAGATTGTATCAGCTTCGTCGTCTGTTGGTGTTACCAGTATAGCGATGACGATCCTAAATGCCGGGGTTATCCCAGTGTATTTCGTGGTTATGAAATGGGGCTCGGCCTTGCAGGGTTTTGAGTTCTTTTTGAAAGTTTGGTGGGGAATACTGGCCTTCAATTTGATCAAATTTTCAATAGATTACGTGTTGACAGTTCTGATAAATAAAAGGGTCAAAGGTATCTTTTCAGGTAACTTGGAATCGAAAGGAGGAATGAAAAATGGCTAGACCTTTACCTCAGCAGAAAAGCTATGTTGCAAAAGATGTGGAGAAGAAATGGTATCTCGTTGATGCCTCTGGAAAAGTTCTTGGACGATTGGCCAATAAGATAGCAGTTGTATTAATGGGCAAGCACAAGCCAACTTATACGCCCCATGTGGACACAGGGGATTATGTAGTAGTGGTCAACGCAGACAAGATAGTCTTGACTGGAAAAAAGCTTGATCAGAAGAAGTATTACAGACACTCTGGGTACCCCGGAGGTTTGAAGGAACTCACGGCAAGGCAAATGTTTGGGAAGCATCCGGAGAAGGTGATATACCTGGCTGTTAGGAGGATGCTTCCAAAGAACAAGCTTGGGAGGCACATGTTGAGAAAGCTCAAGGTGTACGCTGGACCTGAGCATCCACATCAAGCTCAAAAACCGGAACCTTTGGAATTCTGAATAGGAGGGATGAATTGTGAACAGTTTCTACGGAACTGGTAGGAGGAAGATGGCATCTGCAAGGATTTATATGAGGCCAGGGAACGGTGATGTTTTTATAAACGGAAAAAGGATGGAAGGGGACTCCCTAGAGGATAAATTTTTGAAATATCTTGGAAACATGGTATGGGTTAAGCATGCACTCGAACCGCTATATGTTACAGATACCACTGGCAAATTTGATTTTTCGATAAGGGTAAACGGTGGGGGAAAATCAGGCCAGGCTGGGGCTATGAGACTTGGTATAGCAAGGGCACTTCTTCAATACGATGCCGAACTGAGGCCCATCCTCAAATCCAAAAAGCTTCTAACCAGAGATCCAAGGATGGTTGAGAGAAAGAAGTACGGTCTGAAGAAGGCGAGGAGAGCACCCCAGTTTTCCAAGAGATGATTTGATGGTTCCAAAAGAAATCATAGAAGAGGTCAAGAGTCGCCTTGATATAGTCGATGTGATCTCTGAATATATAAATTTAGAGAGAGTGGGTAGATACTACAGGGCGCTATGCCCATTTCATACAGAAACGCGCCCTTCTTTTTATGTAAGTCCTGATTTGCAGAGGTACAAATGTTTTGGGTGTGGTGCAAGTGGTGATGTTATAAAGTTCGTTCAAGAAATGGAGAACATATCGTTCTACGAAGCTTTAGAAAAGTTGGCTAAGAAAGTGGGAATAGATGTTTCTAAATACAGGTCTGAAAGTAGCGATTATTCCAGGTATACGTCATATATGAAAGCCCTCATGGAAGAGTATATGAAGGAGTTCTGGTCCAGTGATGATGCCATTAGGTACATGAAAGACCGTGGATTTGGAGAGAAGGAGATGAAAGAATTTGGGCTTGGTTACTCTCCTGTTGGATCGGATGTTCCCGAAAGAGTTGCCAGAAAATTGGGGTTAAATCCAGTAGATGTAGCGAATTTTGGCAGTGCTTTTCTATCAGGTGATAAACTAAAGGACATATTTGAAGGTCGAGTGATATTCCCGATAAAGAACGAGTCAGGAGATGTGGTGGCATTTGGGGGAAGGTTGATAGGCGATGGAAATCCCAAGTACATCAACTCTAGGGATACGAGATACTTTTCCAAGTCTAGAATACTGTTTCTTCTCGACAAAGCTAAGAAGGTGATAAAATCTGTGGATGTTGCTATAATAGTCGAAGGTTACATGGATGCTTATGCAATGCACAGGAGTAATTTGAGGAATTCCGTTGCTGTTCTTGGAACGGCTTTGACAGCTCAGCATGCGTCACGCCTTTCTGGATTGACGAAGAACGCGGTTTTGGCATTCGACAGTGATAGTGCTGGGAGAAAAGCCGCCCTTAGATCGCTCTCCATGCTTCTTCCAAGAGGTTTTGATATTCTCGTTGTAAAGTGGCCTAAAAAGGATGCCGACGATACTTTGAGGATTCTAGGGATAAACGGCGTAGAGAAAGCTATGGAGAGTGCTCTACCATATGAGGAGTTCATTGTCGAAAGTGTTGCGATAGACTATGACCTCTCGAAAGCGTCTGGCCTTGAGAAGTTCGCGAGATCCATAGGTGAATGGGCATCGGAGGTTGAAAAGTATGGGAGCAGTGTTCGTGCTAAGTCGTTGATAGAAAAGGCAGCGGAATTCTCAGGACTGTCCGTTGAAGATATGGAGAGGTTTACCAGGGGAGAACCATTTGATGAGGGGAACCCAAAGAGATTCGGGCCAGAGGATGAGATCATCTTCATATTCTTCAACGACGAGAATTTGAGAGAAGCAATACTGAATCTGGATAGAGAACTCTTCAGTGAAAACTTGAGGGAATTTCTGAAAGCTTATGAAAAGAAGAGAGATTTGAACCTCGCCCTTGAAGAAGTGTCTAACGAGATCGGGGATTGGATTTTTGGAGTGCTGAAAGATCTTCCAGCATCCGGAGATTCAAGAAAGGTGCTCGATGATGCTGTCAGAAAGCTTGAAATCCTCAAATTGAGGAAAAGGCTTGAGGAAATAGACAATATGATACCAAATGCTGAAGGTGAGGAGAAAAAGGTTCTTTTGAATGCTAGGATGGAGATCGTCAGGCAAATTAAAGCCCTCGAAAGGGGGGTGAATTTAGGTGGATGGAGAGACGGTAGAAAAGGTGATCAGCCCAAAAATAGATAGGAAGGTGAAGCAACTCATAAAAGTGGGTAAGAAAAAGGGTTATATCACATATGAAGATATAGATAAAGCTTTTCCTCCAGATTTCGATGGTTTTAACTCCGATTTGATAGAAAAGATCTATGAAGAGATAGAGAGGAACAGAATAAAGATTTTGGAGAGGGAGCCTTCTGAAGGTGCCGAGGAGACAGAGGATATAGAAGAGCTTCTAAAAGACGGCGGACCTGAGATGTACGATAACACGTCTCTCAAGGATCCGATAAAGATGTACCTCAGAGAGATAGGCAAGATTCCCCTTTTAACTCCTTCACAGGAGAGAGAACTTGCCAGGCGTGCTCAGATAGGAGATAGGAGATCAAGGGAAAAATTGATAACTGCTAACCTGAGACTGGTAGTTTCAATAGCCAAGAGGTATATAGGAAGGGGATTACCGTTCCTTGACCTTATTCAAGAGGGAAATATAGGACTGCTGAAAGCTGTAGAAAAGTTTGACTGGAGGAAGGGATACAAATTCTCCACATATGCAACATGGTGGATAAGGCAGGCTATAACTAGGGCGATAGCTGACCAGGCTAGAACGATTAGAGTGCCCGTTCACATGGTGGAAACCATAAATAAACTCAACAAGATAGTGAACGAATACTACAGAGAGCATGGCAAACAACCTACAATAGAAGAACTCTCTGTGATTATGGGGAAGCCACCGGAAAAGATAGAAGAAATAATGGAGGCTGCCAAGGAAATAACATCACTTGAGGCACCTATTGGAGATGATGATGGAAGCACAGTTGGGGAATCTGTACCTGATGAAAGCGTGAGATCTCCGATGAAAGAAGCTATGAGAACTCTTATAAAAGAAGAGGTCGAGAGAATTCTCGACACCTTGGGACCTAGGGAAGCAATGGTGTTGAAGATGAGGTATGGGCTTTTAGATGGGAAAGCGAAGACTCTAGAAGAGGTTGGGCAGTATTTTAATGTTACTAGAGAAAGAATCAGGCAGATAGAGGTTAAAGCTCTCAGGAAGCTCAGACATCCTTCAAGGAGCAGGTATCTGAGGATGCTTTTGAAACTCCTCGATGAGGAATCTTGACGTTTATCCTTTTCGTTGTAAAATCCTGAATAGCTGTAGGTGAGTCTACAAAAGGGCTTGATTGACATTTTTTGGAAAATATGGTATAATATTTTCTTGGACTGCCGAGGTGGTGGAATTGGCAGACACGCATGGTTGAGGGCCATGTGGGCTTCGGTCCGTGCGGGTTCAAGTCCCGCCCTCGGCACAAAAAGGGCTCCCTTCGGAGCCCTTTTGCTTTTTCACAGCTGCATTTCAGGGGATCTTGTAATGCTCTCTCATGGGTTTATTTTCAGGAAGGTGGGCTATTTCCTCTATGACGGATTCAACCTGCCCCTCGCTCCTGGTCCTTGGATCACGGTGCAGAATCTCGTATATGTAGTTTACATCCCTTTCAAGAAAAGCCCTGACGGCTAGTTCCATTCTCACCATCCTTGGATACAGATAAAGGCGTAGAACCTGGTCATTTAAAGGTGGGTCGATTTTCTCCGGGTGAATTCCTTCGGAATCAACTACGGCTGGGATTTCCACCACCACGTCATCTGGGATTCCTGGAATTACTCCGTTGTTTCTAATGTTGACCACAAGTCTTTCTGGCTTTCCAGAGGTGAGGGCTTTCATGAAAGGTATATGTTGTTCACCACTTTCTTCTTCAACCACGGCGAAGAACTCTTGGAAAATCTCTTCGGGGACATTGAACTTTTTCGCTAATTCTGAGACTCTCTCCACTTTGAAGATTCTCTCCTTGGATTCCAAAGCCAACTTGGCAAGTTCTTCTATAACTTTGACAGTGGATTTGAGAGTTTGTTTGTACCATTCCCATCCTAATTCCGAATCTGCTCCTCCCCACGGTGATCCGTACCATCTCAACTTCGTCTTGAAATTTCTGTGGTACCTCCAGGTACTGTTTCTCACAGTGTCACCTATAGGCATCATTCCGTAGAAATTCAACATCTCAAAAGCCATGGGTGAAAGTTGATCGTCAAACGGTGTCTGAGGCCTCCAGTTCTCGTTCTGCAGTTTTTCTATCAATGGATAGGCATCCTTCCCGTCATATCGGAACCTGTTGAGCCATATGGCGTGGTTGAATCCAGCGATTTGCCAGTCGAGTTTTTCCACATCAAGACCTATCTTTTTCGCTATCTCGAATACCCCATGATGACCATGGCAGAACCCAACTACGTTTACCTCAGGTACCGCCCTGGTTATGAGGGTTGTCCCTTCGAAAACTGGATTAGCTGCTTGTATCATCCAGGCTTTCGGAGAGAGTTCAGAAATTCTCCTGGCTATATTCACAAAGTACGAGAGCTGGTTGAAATTACTCAAAGTGTAGTAGTCTGATACCATGTTGAACTCTTGTGCATCTATTCCCCTGTAGTATCCATACTTTTCTCCTATTTCTCGAGCTTTTTCGAGGTATTCGTGCCCGCCAACCAGCGCGGTGTTTATGACAAAGTCAGAGTCCCTAATGGCATCATCTAGATCAGTGGTTTTCTTGAATTTTAAATTTGCTTCAAATTCTTCTACAAACCGGTTAGCCAAGATCTCGACTGCACTCAAACGCTTCTCGTCTATGTCCATGAGAACTATCTCACTTCCCGAAAGGTCCTCTGCCCTGATCAAATCACCGACGACCCGCATTGAAAAGACAGCACTTCCTGCTCCAATTATCCCTATCCTTACCGACATAACTTTCCCCCTCTCGTAAATTTTTCTAAGATAGTATAGTATAACCTCTGGAAACTTTAAACCTAACACACCATTAGAATTTGAGATCCTGATGTCGCGGTTGCCCTTTACGTATTATAAAATACTCAATATAATGCTGCTTTGTAGGACGTCGTAGGAGGGGTGAAGATGGGCATGAGCAATTTCGAGGAAGTATTTTTCCAAGTTCTCTATGTTGTAGTAGCTCTATTCGCGCACAAAAGACTCACATATGAGTTCAGCGTCCCGAAATACGCGATATTTTCCATAGGTTTTTCCATACTCCTTTCCATAGCTATCATAAGAATGCTCAGGAAAAGCCACACCAAATTTGAACTAAATTTAGGACATCTTTTACTTTTGGGATTTGCTTTAACTTCTTTGATATCGACTGTCAACGTTGCCCTGGATAGACCGTTTTATTTCTTCTATTCCATAGACATAGCACTTTATACACTTTTGAATGCGTTTGCTGCCGTTTATATAAGCAATTATTTCAAGGACAAAGGAAGGATGACAAGGTTTCTCTTGGTTATGATAGCAACAGCTGGTTTTATATCTATAGACGCGCTTTACAACTTCTACGCTGGGAGAGATTTCTTTCTGGGAAGTGTCGGTAGACCTTTGGACAGGGGTTCTATAAAAGCAACGGTTGGAAACGTCATATTTGTCGCGAACTACTTGGGAATGGTCATTCCAACGACGATATATTTTCTCTTCTCATACGACTTTGGATTCAGATCTACAAAGGGTAGAAAGGTAAGTCTATTGAGAATCATAGGTTGGAAATTGACAGCACTAGCTTCTCTAATTCTGATGGTTATCACCGTGATAGTCAGTCAAACGAGGTCCGAATACGGAGGAGTTTTCATCACGAATCTCTTGTTCTTCGTTCTCTACTTCTTATACGTGTTCAGGAAGAAAAAGGACGAATCCAAGGAAGAGCTGGAGAATTTGGATCCAAATCTCGCGAGCAAAGTCTTTGGGATTCAAAAGGTTCTAGGAATTATCTCCGCTTTGGTAATCATAGCATTCGTGCTTCTTTACTCCATACCGTCACCTCTCACTGGCAGAGGAAGATTCTCGATAGGTGGAAGAGTTGAGGCCATGTTATCAGCCGGCAGCTGGGATGAGAGAATTCTAGCATGGCTCTCTTCATACTATCAGTGGAAGGACCCGAAGTTCGATTCGGATGATATAAAACGTGTTGAAAAGATATTCCCGGTTGATGATAAGGGAGCTTACGATGTCGCTCTAGCCATGAGGAGACTTTTTGGAAGGGGAATAGGAACTTATCAAATTTTGACAATAAACTACATGGGGGATATAGTTCAGGGTCACCCCAGGTTCATATGGGGATGGAACAACTTTAAGAGAACCCACAACGATTACTTCCAAATCCTGGGAGAAACAGGGGTAGTTGGGGAGTTCTTCATCTTAGCGCTCCTTTTGTATCTTATAATTTATCTCTTTAGAACTTTAAGGAAGCTCGAAGATAAAGATGATACAGTACTTTTAATAGCACTTTCGATGGGATTTGCAGATTTCGTCATACAATCATTTTTCTCGTTTCCTGGCCATCTTCTTCCAAACACTTTGGGTGCGATATTCTTAGCCTCCAGCGCTCTTTCAAGACAGTTCAACAAAGATGGGTGGATGAGTTTTGAGATTTCCCTGAAAAGGGGGAGCTTCTCCACCTTAGCCGTAATTCTCATAGCTCTCTCGTTTACTTCAACATATCTCAGGTGGAATTACTTCATCTCTGAAGTCAACTTCAAAGCGGGGAACACCAAGTATCTGACTCTCATGAAGGTTAGGAATTTAAGAGGACAGATCCTCGATGAGGAAAGAAAGATAGGAAGCAGGAAAGACTTGATGAAGGTTTTGGACGGAAAGGTAGAGAACGTCTCAAAGAGTCTAATAGGTTCCAAGAAAGCCGAACAGATATGGCGTGAATTTCCATCACTTGATCCGGCTCAGAAGTTCTCACTGGTGGAAAGGGAGATTTACGAGGAGTCCAAAAATTATTTAGTGAGATGTTTGAGTATGAATCATGATTACGGTAAAGCGTATTTCTATCTAGCAGCTCTCTCAGCGTGGTACCATAGGTTGGGAGATTTAAGAGCCACCCTGAAAAGTGAGCAGGATTTCGAGAGATTCCTTTCACAAGATTTCGACGAATTCCAGAGGTTTATACATCCCAGTAAAAAGAGAACAGATCTTTTAAATGTTTGGAAGATGCTGAATGACAAGTACAAGGACTCCCTTAAGAACTCCTTTATGAATTATCAGATCATACTGGATTCGATTTCGCTTTACAAGACATCACTCATGGTGTTCAACGAGAGAAATACCTACAAGGCTCTTGCCCAGAGGTTTGCCATTCTAGACAGGTATTCCAAGAGTTTGATCAGATACATATCATCTTCGAATTTGAAGGATAAGAATAAAATAGTGAGCTATCTGTTTGAAAAGGCTGGAGAGTACTATTCAGACTTCACCAAATACGCGAGAAAGATTGTTCACAATATACCAGGTGCTTGGAACAGATTCCCGGACTGGAAGAACTACGATATAAGGGTTGCAATGTCTGGACAGGATATATACAGGACTATGGCTAGGATAAACGCAACCTTAAAAGTTCCCATAGATCCCCAGTATCAGGATCTTTTGAAGTGGCTTGCAGAGAAAGAGGTATGGGCAACTGGGAAAATGAGGGATGTCGGTGTTTGGGGAGTACCAGATATGGTTTTTGATTACGTGAGGGCAGTTCCATATGCCTATCTAACCATAGGTGATGCGACGAACACGGCGCTTTGGATGAGCTACGCACTTGATCTGTATTCCCCACAGCTTGATGAGATGAAGGATGACTTCAAGAAATACGCCGTGAGAGACGAAGATGTGGAATATGTGCTGAACAGATTTCATTCCCTGCTCACGAGAAATCTAGAGCCATGGCTTGAGAAGAGAGTATTGGAGTCTTTAAAAGCTTTGAAGATATCGGTTAGGAAGGACGCCGCTAAAAAACTGGAGGATGTCGTGAAGGAAGCTGCAGCGAGTGCCACGTTGCTTGGGGATTCTTATTTGAAGGGTGAAGCAGATCTGAGATCAGTTGAAAAACCTATTTTGAGTTTATCAAGTAGTATACCATCCATTGAAGGTGTTTTCATGGATTTCAGCGCTATGGGGAAGCTCTCCTCTGCTATGGGGGATATCACCTCTGATTTCAAGGATATCTTGAAGAGAATGAAATCCCAGTCGGATCTCGTGGAAAATTTCATCAGAGATTATTTTTCTTTACCTGTTAAGGATGCATGGGTAAATGCTGAGGAAAACAGGATGCTCAGGACATTCTGGAATGATTTTGTCGTTCTCCGAGTGGCGGAGGCACTCAGAGGAGTCTACCCACACATGGATGGTAAAGATATATTGAATAGAGCTAGAAGTCTAGTCGACTCCATCAAATCAAAGGGGCTGAAGGAGACGGAGAATAACTTGGGGGAAAACCTCAAAAAAGTTGCTGAATATGCCAACAACCTTTTGAAACTCGATCTCGGGTTCAAGAGAAGGTACAATTACGAAAGCCTTATGAGAGAGGCTATCCTCAGGAGACTCCAGGAGGTGATTTACAGGAAAATTCCCGATGAGAGTTACAGGTACCCAGCGGAGTCCTTGGCAGCCGATGTTTTGAAAAATCTTGGTATCAACATGAGTGTTTCAAATTTGGCTGCTTCCCTCATGGATACAAGAATGAAGGTGTACGAGAGATATGCCAGGTTTTATGGGAAGATATACGCTCTGACAGAGGAAGCTAAGGTTATAGAGAGCTCGATCAAGGGAAAGGTCTCCGACGACGTGATGAGTAAATTGGAGACTTCAATCGAGAGATCTCTTGACTCTCTGAAAAAATTCCGAAAATCAGAAGAGTGATGGGGACCACCACAAAGTAGTTTTTAATTTTTGGATACAGAGTTGGGTGGGGTTTCCCCACGTTGATTTTTCTTACAGCTGCCCTTCCCACTTTTAAAACGGCTCTTATTCTACCCCATGGATCTATGGCCCCAGTTATACCCTTGTTAGCCACCTGGATGACCCATCTCCCGGTTTCAGCGGCTCTGAACACATCTTTTGCGAAGTGGTTCCACAACGCCACCCTATATCTGAACCACACATCATTGGTTACAACTACAATAAAATCAGCTTTTCTGGAGTAGATGGCTTCGCTATCATCAAAATAACTTTCAAAACATATTAAGACACCTATTTGCTTTCCGTTGTAATCCAACACATGATAACCATTTCCAGGTGTGTAGTATGCAAATCCCCTGAGGAATCCCAGAACTCCGAATATCTTTGGATATGGTAGAAATTCCACAAAGGGAAACAGCTTAACTTTATCGTACCTTTGAGAACTCCCGTCGTTTATCAGGAAAGCGGAATTGTACCTGTTTGTTCCGCTGGAATAAAGTGCACCTAGAAGCACGGGATAATCGATAGAAGGTGGTTTCTTCAAAAAGGATACGATGTAAGCTTCTGGAGTTATAAGAAGCCCGTTGACTTTCGGGAGACCTGCCAACCGGGTTTTCAAAGACTGGCCGTATTTCGCCTCTGGTTCTTCGTTGGTTTGATACAGGTAAACAGTTACTGAATTGGGTTCATAAGGGGTTCTGATTCCATCTGGAAGAAGATGCCACGGGATGTATATCAGCAAAATTAAGATCAAAATACAGCAGTAATTTCTTCTTCTGATGAATTTCCATAGGATAACATTCACCGCTATAATTATCATAGAGATTCCCAGCTCGCCAACGAGGGAGCTCAAAGCAACGATGTGAGGCTCGTTGAACACAGCGTCCGATAATCTGGCCCCTGTGAAGCCCATTTGTCCCGATTGCCTTGCAATTTCCGTGAGAGCGTAGAGTGCTGGGTACACAAGATAGGGATTCTTCTTCGAAAGCAGGGCACCGAAGAATCCGAACGGAAAGTAAAAGGCGCCTTGATATGCTATGAGTAGGAGGAAAACCAGAAACCCTTGGAACGGTGTAAACCCGGCAAACTTTGGAAAGTTTCTGGTTATGGTGTCCAGTATCCAGAAATGCGATATTGCGAACGCCGTCGAAAAGAATAAGAAGCCCTTTAAACCACCAGAGATTGGTTTGGAGGATGCTAGGGTTTCAAATAGAGGTATCATCGAGAACCAGACTAAGATGTGAATGGGCATCCCTGGCATGGAAAGGGCTAGCAATACTCCAGCGAGAACTGCGAGAATCACTTCCGAACCATCTCCCTGATCATCAGGAGGATGAACACTCCAATGAGGAAGTTCATAAACATCGCCAAGTGCTCCTTCAAAATGGAATTCTTTCGAATATCGTAAATCTTCTTGGCGTTTATCGACGCTTTCAGCCTTCCTCTATCGAAATCAAAAATAAATGTCAATTTTTTTGGACTCGTGATAGAGCTCAAGGATACCAGAGATAACGGGGGGATTTTTAAAGGATACGCCAGATTTGAAGAGGGCACCGTAACCAGTGATGCATTTGATTCAATGTCTTCCAAGATCAAAAACCTTTTGCTTATGTTTTCGATGGATACATTTAGAATTCCCTGTCTTTCCCTACCTATTTCCATGTACTTGTAATTTATCTTTATCACAACCCAATCTGTAGAGATACTCGTTGACGAGCTGATCTCTACATCGAAGAACCAGCCAAGACTCGTGATTGAGAACAAAACGATGACAACTGAGAATCTACCTACTATGATCACCTCCATGGAAAGTATACATCACTTCCGTGGTATCATTTACCTTGGGGAAAAGGTGAAGGGGGGATTAGATGAAGGTAGTGGTCAACCAAGGGGAGCTGGAGGATAAGCTTGTAGTTGCCTCAAAAGCTGTCTCAAAGAGAAGTGTAAAACCAGTGTTATCTGGATTCAAATTTGAGGTATCTGATGAGATTTTCGTTTACGCAACTGATATGGAAACGAGTGTTAAGGCCAGAATCATCGCTAACGAGGTAGAAGGAGAGGGAGAGTTCGTCGTCGATGCGTTAACCATGCTGGACGTGGTGAAAAGCTTATCATCGGATTTGATAGTTCTGGAAATTGAAGGAGACAGTTTGACAATCTCAGCAGGTAAATCGAGATTTTCGCTGGCAACGATGGACGCATCGGAGTTTCCAGAATTTACAAGTGCCGAGACAGATTCATCTGTTGAAATGGATACATCAATTTTGGACGATATGGTGGATAAAGTGATGTTTTCTGCTGCCACAGATGAGTTCATGCGCAATCTCTACGGAATATTCTGGGAGTTGTCTTCGGACAGTCTGAGATTAGTGGCATCGGATGGCTTCAGATTGGCCCTCATGGATCAACCAATAAAATCCGGACTGAGTTTGAGCTTCTTGATATCTCTTCCAAGCATGAAGGAACTTAAGAACGTTCTTTCGAACACCACGGAACCAACTTTAAACCTGAGTTTCGATGGGAAAAGGTTGTCGGTTAGAGCAGGGGATGTGGAGCTTACCATGCGCGTCGTGGATGCGGATTTTCCGGATTACAGAAGAGTTCTTCCAGATCAGTATTCCACAAAAGTTACAGTATCAAGGGAGGAAATTTTAGATGCGTTGAAAAGAGTCATGATAATAGCTAAGAAAGGAAGCGAAGCTGTTAGGTTTGCGATAGAGGATGGGGTGCTGACTCTCAGTAGCAAAAGCCCGGATTATGGGGAAATTGTTGAAGAGTTAGATGTGGAAGTTGAAGGAGAAAGTTTGGTAATAGCGTTCAATCCGAGGTTTCTACAAGAGGCGTTGAGAAGGATCGATACTCCAGAAGCTGAACTTCTGCTGGATGGCCAATCAAAGCCTCTGAAAATGAAGCCCTTGGCTAGGGAAGAGTACTTTTATATAATAATGCCTATAAGGATGGTGTGAGGTGATAACTTGAGATTGGAAGGCGTTCTCGTAGTTGATCCGATCGACGGCGAATATGTTGCGGATGTGAGCATTGAAGGTGGAAAGATAGCTTACATTGAGACGGTAGACAGGAATCCTTCTGCTCTGCTTCTGCCCGGCTTCATTGATATTCACACTCATGGTGCAGTTGGAGTGGATTTCCTAGAATCGAGTGATTGGAAAGAAGTAGAGAGGTTCTTTTCGAGCAATGGTGTCACAACGTTTTTCCCCACCTCAGTTTCCACCTCCTTTGAGAGGATGGTGGAATTTCTCAGAAAGGCCGAGAGAAGTGGAAGATTCGCACACCTTGAAGGACCTTACATAGCTGTTGAAAAGAAAGGAGCACAGAACGCTGAGTATATACGGCCTGCAACGATTGACGAGGTGAAGGAGCTATTAAACTACGAAGCTTTTAGGACCATAACTATGGCCCCTGAAGTCAATTCACCGGATATCATAGAGCTCCTTGAGAGAAGAGGTGTTAGAGTAAGCTTGGGACATTCCAACGCGACATACGAGGAAACTTTGAAGGCCTACAGTGCTGGTGCGAGAAGGATAACCCATTTTCCCAACGCCCTGAGATCACTACATCATAGAGAAGTTGCCATAACAGGGGCGGGATTTCTGCATGACTTTTATCTGGAGCTCATCACCGATGGGATTCATGTCTCCAAGGAGATGGTTCAGCTGATCTACACTATAAAGGGGTGTGATCGGATAATTCTCATAACCGATTCGATATCCGCCACAGGACTTGATGATGGAGAATATGAGCTGGGAGGATTGCGAGTTTTTGTGAAAAATGGAATTGCAAAGCTTGAAGATGGCACTCTAGCAGGGTCTACCTTAAAATTCATAGATGGTGTGAAGAACTTCAGAAAGTTCACTAAATGTGATCTGAAGTGTCTTGCTAAGGTTTCATCTTATAACGCTGCAGTTCACATGGGACTGGAAAATAAGGGTAGAATTTCGAAGGGTTATGACGCCGATCTTTTACTCCTGGACTTCGATCTCAATGTGATAGAAGTTTACAGAAATGGCCTCAGGATATTTCAAAGCAGTTGAGATTTTGTGATACCATAGAGCAGAACAGGGGGAGTCAATGTGAAGAAAACCGTTGTAGTGGTTCTAGTTGCACTGACCACGCTCTTGTTTTCATCGGCTCTGAGCTATCAGAAGATAGAGTCTCTCTACAGAGCCTTCGTTCAGGATTTCCTAAGCGGCAAGAAAGATCCATTTGTATCATTTGTCAATTCCCAGCTTCCGTACATGTCCCTTTACAGGTTTTACAAGATAAAGATCGTTGGTAGCATAGATAGAAGAGAGGCCGCTCTGAATTCCTCTGATTTTTTGGCCGAACTTATGAAGCCTTATTTGCCCTCTGGAAAGTCAGCCGTTGATGTATGGGAGGAAGGATCCATAAGGCAAACTTGGGCGATAGAAAATCTTTGTGGAGAAGAAGAAGCTCCATCCGGGTTCAGTAGTTTCCTGGGCGGATTTGGGGCTACTGGTTCCGAGGAAAATGGCAAGGAGAAGCTGACGAAATGCTTGAAAAATGTCATAAAGAAGTATGGGAAGCTTCCAAAGGTTGAGAGGGAAGTAGATTTCAACGACCTTTTTGCGAAATCCCTCTTTCTCGCATATCTGGAGTTCTACCTCAAGCACTCCAAGTTAAGTCCAAGCTCTGTCATGGCCAGTAGCTCTCTGTCTCTAGTTTACTCTAGCTATGCTAGATATGTAACATCTGAGATGAAGGACGCCGTAAAGCATATACTTCTTTACTACAGTGGAATGATAGATGAGCCAGTTCCGTTCAAACTCAAGGGAATAAAGTATGAGAAATGTGAAAAATGTGGTCCTTTAAGATATGAAGGACAAGACAAACTCCCTTACGTGGAAAGAGAGTATTACTATAAGGGTCTTTCTCTCAAAGAAGTTCTGGGAAGTGCTGTCGGTATCTTGAAAGGCATGGATTTTAAAAACGACGATGATTTCAACTGGAAGGTCAGAATGGTGGCGTTTTTCGTATACGATGATATGGTGAGGAAGAACCTTCTGGGGAAGCCCTTGTACAGAACGCTCAAGAACAACATGCTTGATATTTTGTCACACACCATATCCTATTATCTTGGAGCTACCGATGTCAAACCACCCATAAAGCTAGACATGGACAGATACAAGACTATCTGTGGTGACCATGAATGCGTTTATGAGATGTTCAGGTACTCAGCGATCGAGAATTTGGAGAAGCTTTTTGAGAATGGAAAGGTCATTTCGATCATAAACGACGCTCTGAGTAAAATGAGAAAAGCAGGTGTAAAGAATTTTGAAAGGTTCGCAAACGATGTCACCGATAGTGTTATAGATGCTCTGAGCCTGGAAGACACAAAGCAAGATCTCGCTAACATAGCCGCAAGAGCTGTTCCCAAAAGGATCAATTTGTGGTGGCTCAGATATGTGCTTTATGGATTGCTGATCTTCCTGGGTTGGAAAATGAGGAAGGTTAGGGTGATGTTTCTAATCTCGGTGATTTTGGAATTTCTGTACGTTGCATTTTTCTTGGATCCAATTTCGCTAGGGGAAGGGATCTTATACTCGATCATAGGCTTTTTCACTCTTTCTTTTGCTTTCATGATAAGTCTGAGCAGGGTGAAAAAGAGATGGTTTGAGGTTCTCCTAGCGTCCCTTTTCGCAGTGTTCATATTTGTACCGGAGTTTCCACACCCTTCCAACTTATCCATGGACAAGAATTCGGGACTCCTCAGCTCCAGTTTTGCAAATCTCTTGAAAAACGATCTCTACGATGGAGAAAAATACAGAGAATTTTTGAAAGATCCACTGGTTGGATTCATGCCGGTATCGGAACTGGGAAGAACCATCGGTGTTCTCCTTTCAAGCGAGAATCCTCTCAAAGGAGGGAAATTCAGAAAGGCGGAGAGGTTAACAAGAAGAATAGCTATGTACTCAAACGATGAACTCAGAAGAGATTTCAGAGATTTTTTGGAGAAGAGGATAAGGTCGAAACCGGAATTGAAAAAAGTGCTCGTCGATATAGTAAACTCCTATATAGGAAAGCCAGCGAAATCGCCGAGTGTGCTGAATTCGCAGACAATCAGAGGGTTGAGGGCTTTTGTGATTTTATCCATACTACTTTTCTTGTGGGTGATAGGCTTTAAGTCGAAGCTACTAGGCTTGACTTCTCTCGGCATTGGAATATGGCTCATGTTCGCACCTGCTACTTTTTTTGTTGAATATGGTGTTCCTGTTTTTCATGCTTCAGGTAACTTTTTCCCGGCTTCACAGATTTTGCTTATTGCTTTTTCCCTTTTTATCTTACTCAAGAAAACTTCTGAAGGGAGGTTGGAAGGATGAAAAGACTTTTGGTAGTTCTCATGGTTGCCACTCTCGTGATTTCGGCTATGGCATTCAAAGTGATCATGGTCACCGATACGGGAGGACTCGGCGACAGGTCATTCAACGATGGAACATGGTCAGGTGTAGTCAGAGCTGCTAAAGAACTTGGACTTCAGTATGATGTCATTCAGTCATATGAGCAGGCGGACTACATACCGAACCTATCGAAAGCCGCCCAGCAGGCGAATGTGGTTTTCGCGGTTGGATTCATGATGACTGATGCTTTGTTCAAGGTGGCCGCACAGTACCCGGATACGAAATTCGTCGGTATAGATATCGTTCCTCCTGAAGGTAAGAACCTTCCAAATGTTCTGACGTTCACATTTAAGGAGCAGGAGGGAGCTTTCCTCGTAGGATACATTGCAGCTGCTATGACCAAAACACACATTGTAGGGTTTGTAGGAGGTATACCAATACCACCTGTTGAGAGGTACCGCTATGGATACGAAGCAGGGATTAGAACATATGAAGCCATACATGGTGTGAAGATAAAGATCCTCCGCGGGTACACCAACGAATTCTCAGATCCTAAGAAAGGAAAAGATCTTGCCATGTCCCAGTTCGCCGAGGGTGCAGATGTGGTATTCCACGCGGCTGGTGCCTGTGGAAATGGGGTTATAGAAGCTGCAAAGGAGAAATTCTCCGAGCTTGTTGGAAAGGAAAACCCGACGCTTCAAGATTTCATAGATTACTACTACAAGACTGGAAAAGCTTACTTTGCAATTGGCGTTGATGCAGATCAGGATTACATGGCACCTGGAGCAGTTCTGGCTTCCGCTATGAAAAGAGTCGACATGGCCGCTTACTATGCAGTCAAATGGGCTTATGAGGGGACTTTCGAGGGTGGACATGATGTCCTAGGTCTCGCTGAGGATGGGGTTGGAATAAGCCCGATGAAGTACACCAAGGGTATGGTCCCGAACACGGTTATAGCCGAGCTTACTCTTATAACGAACTCTATAAGAACAGGCGCATTCAAAGTTCCATCCACTCAAGAAGAACTTGACAACTTCACCGTACCGAAATGGCTCCAGTTCCCGTGGACTAAGAAATGAAGTGTGGCGGGGCGTTGCCCCGCCTTTGAGAACCCACAAAGGAGTGGTCAGATGTACGAAGAATACGCAGTTGTTATGAAAGGCATCGTCAAGAGATTTCCCGGAGTGTTGGCAAATGACCACGTCGACCTCTTCGTCAGGAAGGGGGAGATCCATGCGGTGGTTGGGGAGAACGGAGCTGGTAAAACCACGTTGATGAATCAGCTCTATGGTCTTCTTCATCCTGATGAGGGGGATATATACATATTCGGGAATAAAGTCATCATAAGAGGTCCAAAAGATGCAATTAAAAATGGCATAGGGATGGTTCACCAGCATTTCATGCTTGTTGGGAATTTGACCGTTGCCGAGAATGTTGTCTTGGGTTCCGAAACAACCAGAGGTGGGGTTATTTTCGATCTCAGAGAGGCCCGAAGAAAGGTGAAAGAGCTTTCGGAGAGATATGGGCTCCACGTCGACGTGGATGCCAAGATAGAGGATATCCCAGTTGGAATGCAACAGAGGGTTGAGATAATAAAAACCCTTTATAGGGGAGCGGAAATACTGGTATTCGATGAGCCGACAGCGGTTTTAACACCGCAGGAAACCGAGGAATTGTTCGAGGTTATGAGGAGGCTCAAGGCGGCTGGAAAAACTATGATATTCATTTCGCACAAGCTTAATGAGGTTATGGAGATATCCGATAACATAACGGTTATGAGACTGGGAAAAGTCACAGCTAATTTGGTTACGAGAGAGACAAATCCTCGGGAGATAGCAAGAGCTATGGTGGGAAGGGATGTCGTTCTAAGAGTTGAAAAACCTCCGCATGAGCCAAAAGAAGTGGTTTTCGAGGTGGAAGATCTGTGGGTTAAGGACAACAGGGGATTAGACGCAGTCAGAGGAGTTTCACTCAAGGTAAGAGCTGGAGAGATAGTCGGTATAGCAGGTGTCGCTGGTAATGGACAATCGGAATTCGTTGAGGCCATAACGGGGTTGAGAAAAATCGAGAGAGGTAAAGTTACCCTCCTTGGAAGAGACATCACAGGACTTGATCCAAGAAGCCTTAGAAACATGAGGATGACCCACATTCCAGAAGATAGACATAAGTACGGTATGGTTCTTCAATATCCAGCGTATTACAACATGATACTGGGTAAACATTGGTGGGAACCTTATTCGGTGAGGGGATTTCTCAATCATCCTGCAATATTTGAAGGTTCTAAAGAGCTGTTTGAGGAGTTCGATGTCAGACCAAGGAATGTCAACATGCTGGGTGGGAATTTCTCCGGAGGTAATCAGCAGAAGATAGTGGTTGCCAGGGAAGTAAGTGGTAACCCAAAATTCACAGCCATAGCCCAGCCCACAAGAGGACTGGATGTCGGAGCCATTGAATTCATACACAGAACGATTTTGAAGCTTCGTGAAAATGATGTCGCGATCCTTTTGGTGTCCATGGAACTAGAGGAGATTTTCTCACTGTCCGACAGGATTCTTGTGATGTACGAAGGTAGAATCATGGGCGAGGTCATGCCGGAGAAAACGACCGTCGAAGAAGTGGGATTGATGATGGCTGGAAAGAGACTTGAAGAGGTGAGGACGTGATGGAGAAATATTGGGGATTTATCATACCAGTGGTATCGGTTTTAGTTGCTCTGATAATAGCCGCTTTTGTGATACTGTCTGTGGGGAAAAGTCCTGTAGAGGCTTATATAATAATGGTGAAAGGTGCCTTTGGAAGCGCCGGTGCTATAGTTAATACGATAGTAAAAACCGCTCCGCTCGTGTTAACCGGACTCGCCGTTGGTTTTGGGTTCCGCGCGGGTGTTTTCAACATAGGTGCGGAAGGTCAGATGATAATGGGTGCTCTGACTGCAACCGCTGTTGGAATAAACCTGGGTTGGGCTCCACCTTACTTTGCACTCTCCTTGACCATAATATCAGGAATGCTCGCTGGTGCCGGTTGGGCTGCTATAGCGGGATACTTGAAAGCTAAGACAGGAGCTCATGAGGTTGTTACGACGATAATGCTCAATTGGATAGCCACATATCTCTCCGCTTACATGGTTCAGGTTCCATTGGCGGTTGGTTCGGGAACCCCCAAAAGTCCTGAAATAGCCCCATCAGCTAAGCTCCCAGTCTTGATGAAAGTGGGGCCTCTAGAGATGAGCGCTGGGATAATAATATCCGTTATAGCTGCTATTGTAATGTACGTGGTGCTTGAGAAAACAACCATGGGTTATGAAGTGAAAGCTGCTGGTTTCAATCCTTATGCTGCAGAATATGGTGGTATAAGCATTTCAAAAAATATAACCATGAGTATGGCAATATCTGGGGCTTTGGCGGGACTTGCAGGGGTTGTTGAGCTCATGGGGGTTCACCATAGGTTTTTGGGGACACTCTCCGGTGGTAAAGGATTTGATGGCATATCGATAGCCTTGATAGGCCAGAATCATCCCATAGGTATAATATTCGCTGCACTTCTCATGGGAGCTCTTAGAACAGGTTCAAACGAGATGCAGTTTGCTGGGATATCGAAACACATAGTCATGATAATACAGGGTATAGTGATATTTCTCGTCGCAGCAGATAGAATCGTCAGAACCATGATACTCTGGAGAAAAAGGAGGAAGGTGAAAGCTTGAGAGTACTAGAAGCACTACTGGATGTTTTCAGAAACCCGCAGTTTTACAGTATTTCGCTCACTGCTTCTACTCCTTTGATATTTGCCTCTCTCGGTGGGGTTTTTTCGGAAATCACCGGTGTTGTTAACATAGCCTTGGAAGGAATCATGCTGATGGGGGCCTTTGTTTCAACGGCGTTTACATACTACACAGGTGATCCGTGGATAGGAATACTCATGGCAATGGTGGTTGGGATGGGAGTTGCTTGGCTACATGCATGGGCTTCTATCAAATGGTGGGGAGATCAGATAGTTTCAGGTACGGCTATAATACTAATGGCCCAAGGTATAACTGGGTTTCTCATGAAACCCGTCTTTGGTCAAGTTGGTCAGACTGATCTCGAAAAGTTCAAAATGGTAAAGCATATAACTAGGGAGATAAATCCTATAATAAAGCCCATAAAGCTTCCGATACCTGAGAAGACGTTTTTAGGTCAGGCGATCGGGACTATAAGTCCACTTGTGATACTAGCTTTCGTTTCCGTGTTTATAGGCTGGTTCATAATATACAAAACAACTTTGGGACTGAGAATGAGATCCGTTGGGGAAAACCCGGAGGCAGCTGATACCCTAGGAGTAAATGTCTATGGAATAAGGTATTTCGGTGTGATGATGAGTGGGGTTTTCGCATCCATAGGTGGAGCTTTCTTGAGTGTTGGTGATACCGGGATATTTAAGGAGCTTATGACAGGTGGCAGGGGATTCATAGCGCTTGCTGCAATGATACTGGGAAACTGGAACCCAATAGGAGCAATGCTGGCATCTATTCTGTTTGGAGCTTCTGAGGCATTTGCTAACCAACTTCAAAGCAGTAAACTCATAGAAGTTTCCTCCTCGGTTAAGCCTCTATTTAACATGGTACCTTTTGTCGTCACACTGATAGTCATAAGCGGATTCATAGGTAAAACCAGACCTCCTTCAGCAGATGGGGTTCCATACAAGAAAACCGATTGATCAGATCTCGGAGAGGAATATCAAAATCTCTGCAACCGCCGTGTAAAGCTGCTGCGGTATTTCCTCCATAACCCCAAGTTCGTAGAGGTCATGTATTATCTCCGGAGAGCTCACAACTGGAACTCCAAATTTTTCAGCTATATTTATGATTCTCTCAGCAATCCATTCTTTCCCTTTCGCGACAACGAATGGAGCATCCTTGAGTGTCGGATCATATTTCAATGCAACTGCAAGCTTAGACACGGAATCCAAGACCCTTCCCCCCTTGAACAACGAATGCCCTACCCAAGATTTTCTCCAGCCTTTTTTGAAGTAATTCTACCTTTGCTTGATCCAAAGCCTTTTCTGGGACCACCTTTAATTTCGCCTCAGTTTTTCCCACGAGCCCCTCAACTAGTACTCTTCCATGTTCTTTGGATAGGTAATCTATTCTAATCATCGCTTTGGATTTGTTTATGAAAACTCTAGCTGGCCTCGGTTTCCCTCTGTACGATCTGAAGTAGTAAGGATGTGAAAATGTGTTCATCCAATCTCCAAAAGCTCTCAGGAAATCGGGTTTACCTATCCTGAGGTTCATACTTTCAAGTGCACGAACGGTGATATGACTGCATACACCTTGCGAATTTCCTTCACCTTTCTTGTAGTATTCCTCCAGTTTCTTGTAATACCACTTTGGAAGTTTTCCCAACCTTAAAAGAATCGATCTGGTGAGATCTACCAAGAAAGTCACATCTACTGGATCTGAAATTCCCATTTCCAAAAGTGGGACAACATCAACAAGTGGGGGGAGAGAAACTGTTGATTCCAAGATCACGCTTCCAACGAACGATGATGAGTTACCTTCTTTTCTGAATTCCAAGATCCATCCCTTGTTGGGAACTTTCTTTCCCCTCATTCTCAGGACCTTTTCCCCATTTTGAGTTCTCACCTTAACGTATTTTCCAAGTACGTCGATAACTCGCCCTGAAATCATCTCATTTATGTTATCGTCAATGATCAGGTTCTTTTCAGATAGTCTGTTATGTATTCTCTCCAAATGTCCTTCGTCATCACCAGAAATGGGACAGCTATCAGAATTCCTATGACTCCGTATATCTCGGATAGAGCGAGCATAGTTATCAAGACGACAAACCAGTTCAACTTCACTCGTTCTCCCAGAACCCTTGGTGCCAGTATCCAGCCTTCAACCTGGTTGGCGATTGTGAGAACTATCAAGACCTTCAGGATTCCAAGCAGACCGTATTGCGATATGCCTATAAATATCGCTGGAACGCCGGTGATTATCACACCGAGGAAGGGTATGAAATCTGTGATCCCTGAGAGAATTCCCAAAAACCCAGCATACTTTATTCCAGACAGCATCATACCACACCATACTATAAACCCCACTACTGTAGCGTTGAACATCTGCCCACCGACGAATTTCTTCATGTCCGAGTAAAGGCTCGCTATGAACCTGTAAGTCCTATCAAGAGTCGATTTTGGAAACATGTGAGGTATAGCATTTCTGAGCATGGGAAGAACTATGACGAGATATGCCGATGAGATGACAAGGAGTAGTGTGGCCGTGAATATATCGGGGATTTTTGACACCACAAAAGTGAGAGTTTTCCCGAGATAGGACACGAAGAGTTGGCCTATGTTGTCCATAGCACTTTTAAAAATCTGAACAGTTTCATCACCTTTTAGGTATGGGAATATGTCGGAGGGCTTTTTATTCATAAATTCTGAAACGAATGCGCTGACGTTTCCCCACTGCTCTATGAGTATGGGAATCACTCTGTACATGGAGTAGCTGATTATTCCGAAGAAGATCAAACTAGCTAGCAGGACTGCAATCCATCTTCTGACTCTGAGCTTTTGAATCAAGTTGGATATGTTTTCGATTATCAGTGCAAACATTACCGCCAGGGAAAACGCTCCGGCAGTTGTCGGGATCAGCTTTAAGGCTATCATGTAAGACAGCAGGTAGAACAATATCCAGTAAAATGCCGGATCAAGTTTCTTCATCCATGATCACCGGCGGACTGTATTCATCGAGAATTTTCCTAACGGCTGATGCCACATCACTGGATCTGATGATCTCCTTCTCACTGGAATATCTCTTTTTTATCTCAACCTTTTCATCTTTAGCCATCTTTCCGACGGTTATTCTCACAGGAATTCCTATGAGATCAGCGTCGTTGAATTTCACGCCAGGTGTGATCATCCTGTCGTCTATCAGCACTTCGATACCACCTTCAAGAAGTTTTCTGTATATCTTTTCACCTAATTTCACCTGTTTTTCCCTGTTCATGTTTACCACAATCACAACGACTTGGAATGGGGCGATGGATTTGGGCCAAATAATCCCTTTGTCATCGTGATATTGCTCGACGACTGCTGAGATCGTTCTTGAAACTCCCCAACCGTAGCATCCCATTATGAGTGGTTTCATGGTTCCATCTCTATCCATGTAGTACGCCTTCATGGCTTCAGAGTACTTTGTTCCAAGCTTGAACACGTGCCCAAGTTCTATCCCCTTTGTTCCTTTCAACGGGGCACCGCACACCGGACACGGATCCCCTTCTTTAACCATCCTGAGATCTGCCCATTCATTCACTTTGAAATCTTTTCCAAGGTTTGCGTTTCTGTAATGTCTATCTATAGCCATTCCACCAACGACGGCGTTTTTAACATACCTAACACTCTCATCTGCAACAATTTTCATGTCTTTGTTCAATCCAACAGGACCAACGAAACCTATTGGTACCCCTATTTCCTCTTCCACTTCCTCCGGGGTGGCCATTCTCAGTGACTGATCGTTCAGATACTCTTTGAGCTTTTCCTCATTCAACTCCAAGTCACCCCTTATGAGTACCATTACCATTCCTTCTCTTCCCATGTACAAAAGGGATTTAATGATTTTCTCTTTTCGAACGCCGAGAAAATCGGCCACTTGTTCAACAGTTTTCACACCTGGAGTTTCAACAAGCTCGAGTGGTCTTTCTTCTTCCTCTTGTTCCTCGTATTTTCCAACGTAAGGAGTTCTCTCATCACTAGCTTGATAGCCACATTTGTCGCAATACAGAACGTTGCTCTCTCCTATGGGAGCCAAGGATACAAATTCGTGGGATTCGTTCCCACCTATCGCACCAGAGGAAGCTTCTATTATCAGGTACTTAAGACCTATTCTCTTCATAATTTCCTCATAAGCTTTTTTCATGTTCTGATAAACCTCATCAAGGGATTCCCAGTTGGAATGAAAAGAATAGGCATCCTTCATTATGAACTCTCTAGCTCTGAGAAGCCCAAACCTCGGTCTCAGTTCATCACGGTACTTGTTAGCAATTTGATACACCGTCACTGGAAGCTGCTTGTAAGAGCTGATCTCATTTCTCATCAGGAATGTGACCACTTCTTCATGAGTTGGACCGAGCGTGAAATCCCTTTCGTGCCTATCTTTGAACTTCATCATGGTTGGGCCATAATCATCCCATCTTCCGGTGGTTTTCCAAAGCTCCGCAGGTTGTATGATTGGCATCAGCATTTCTTGGGCCTCTATGGAATCCATCTCTTCCCTCACAATCTTCCAGACTTTATCCAAGACCCTTTTACCGAGTGGAAGATAGTTGAAAACACCTGCGGTGACTTTCCTGATGAATGCCCCTCTTACAAGGTATTCATGGCTTTTTATCTCCGCATCCGCAGGCTTTTCCTTGAGAGTTGGCGCAAAGAGCTTTGAAAATCTCATACAATCACCCCTCAATCTTTGATTCCTTCGTTCAAGATAATGTCGACTATTCTCTGCGAGGCTCTACCATCCCCAAATGGGTTTTTCAGCTTTTTTGGAGAAAATTTCAGCGCTTTTTCTAAGCTCTGATACACTTTCTCTTTGGATGTCCCTGCCAGAATTCCCCACCTGTTTTCGATGAGCTCCGGACGTTCCGTCGTTTCCCTGACCACAACAACGAATTTTCCAAAGGAAGGAGCCTCTTCCTGCACACCACCGGAATCAGTCACAACGAAAACGCAATTTTCCAGAAGTGACAGAAATTTTATGTAATCAACCGGTTCTATCAATATCGCATTTTCGCAATTTCCAAGAGCTTCATAAACAACTTCTCTAACTTTCGGATTTTTGTGAACGGGAAATACAATTTTCAAGTTGTGCTCTTTAGAAAAGTACTTTAGGGCAGCTAGAACACTTCTCATCTTTTCCCCCCAGTTTTCCCTCCTGTGCATGGTCACCAATATGTAGTTCTCATACTCTATGGTACTCAAATTGAACCTCTCTCGTATGATCTTCATGGCATCCACAACGGTGTTACCAGTTATGAAAATTTTCTTTTCACATATTCCTTCCTTCAGAAGATTTTCTTTCGCTCTTCTCGTTGGAGCGAAGGTGAAATCTGCAAGTCTGTCTATGAGCATCCTGTTCATTTCTTCTGGAAATGGATCCCTTGGATTTCCACTCCTCAATCCAGCTTCTATATGAGCAATTCTTATGCCCATATGAAAAGCTGCTAGTGCAGATGCCATTGCACTGGTTGTATCTCCCTGAACTAGAAGTATGTCTATTTCTCTTTGGGACAAGATTTCATCCATGTTTTTCAAGATTCTGGAAGCAACAGCATTTAGACTTTGGTTGTGGGTCATTATATTCATATCGATATCTGGTTTTATGCCGAAAACTTCAAGCATTGTATCCATCATTTCTCTATGTTGAGCTGTTGCAATCATGAGAGGGTTCAATCCTTTATCCTTGAACTCTTTGTAAACAGGGGCTATTTTGATAACTTCCGGCCTTGTTCCAAACGCTATCGCCACTCTCAAGTTAGTTCCCTCCTGAATCTGCTATAACCTTCATTGGAAGTGAGTCCACCCAGATCTCTTTAACTGCGTTTTCCTCAAGGTCGGCATAGAGTTTCACATTCTCTTGCCCTTCTATTCTATCCACCTCGAAGAAGGGCTTGCTAAACCTTCTGGAAAGGTTCAACGATTCCTTTGAGAGATTTAGATCCTTTTCTTTGACAACCCCGCTCACTCCCATTTTCAAGACGTCCTCTATGAATATAGGCGAAGTTTCCTTGATCAGAACGAGTTCCCCCATGAGATCGTATGGGAAACTCCCTTCCGCTTTATAATAGTTCTTCATTCTTTTGAGTGCTCGGTTTGAGATAAAGACAATCTTTCCGTAGTACTTGATTTCGTCTCCTTCTCTGAGCTTCCTTGCAATACTCCAGGATAGAGGATACCTCAGAACTATCAAGAATTCATCTCTCCCTTCACTTGTATAAGATTATCCACTACCCTTCTTTTCAAGTCAAACTTATCTTCTTGGAAATCTCTCTGACGGACCATTTAACCGAGGGAGTTCTATAAGGCTGACAGGTATTATCCAGCTTAACTATCCAAAAATCCCTGTGCTTTTCCACCAAAATGTTGTAATGCTGTTCAAAACCACCGTCAGAGGATACGATCTTTAAAAGGTGCGTATTCTCGTTTGAAGATGAGAAAACCTCTTTAACCACGAACACCTTTTTACCACTCTTGAACACTTTCCCCACGAGTAATTTGAGCTTTCCAGAGTCTAGAAAATCTATTTTCTGGTGCACATCTTCTCCTCCCCATGCAATTCTCTCGACGGTTGCTGAGCGGACCTTTTCCGCCCTTATGAGGTATGTGTGCCTTCCCATGGACAACCACTTTTTTTCGTACCTCGTTTGAACTTCCCTTCTTTTATCCACCATCACCGGGAATACTCTGAAAAGTCCACTGGAAAGAATCTTATCATACACTTCCTGTGAATATTGCCTATTGTCTGTCATGAGTTCAAAAACTCCGTCGCTTTTCAACACAGCAGCTAGGGTTTCAACGAAATCCCCGTGTGTTATTCTCCTGCCTTCGTGTTTTTTCTTGCTCCAGGGGCATGGAAAGTTAATGTACACATGGCTCACCGAATCGTTTGGAAAGAGTTCTCTCAACCCAAATCTTCCATCGATCATAACCAGTCTGACGTTTTCCACACCATAGCGATAGAACTTTTTCTGCGCCTTGACAAAAGATGTTATTGAGAGTTCAAATCCAATGAAATTCACTTCCGGCATCTTCCGTGCTTGATGCAGGAGAAATTCACCGTTCCCAAAACCAATTTCAACTCTCATTTCGGATTCCCTTCCAAAGATTTTCCCCCAGTCAAGTGGAAGTTCCTCTCTTTCGGGTTTAATATGGTATCTAAGCCATTCCATGTGATCCCTCCAAAACGATTTTATCAAGCATGTCTTGTATGGTTCTTCTAGCTTATGTTCCAAAATTTTTTCACTAAGTCACTCCATAAAAGAGCACTTTTGAACTTGAATCCAACCATTCTGTCGTCATTGGAATAGAAGAACACCTCTCCTCTTCCCTCAGTTATGAAGGTTCTAACATCTTCCTTTTTCAGGATTCTTCTGCCATATTTGATCGCATTTTCGCTGAACGTGACCAGCACCCTCTTCCCTAGAGACTTTCCATATGGGTCTATCAATTCACCCTCCTCGCTGTAGCATGGAGTGAGTGAGCTGTATACTTCATCGTGAATGTTCCAGAGTTCTCCCACAGTGGGCTTTTTTACCTCAAAGCCGCACCTTTCACATTTCAACCCTCCTTTACTAGATGAAATACTGTGAAATTCCTTGCATTTCGGACACCTATAGATGTACTTTTCAACCCCTTTGTATGAGGGATACCTGTCATCTGGGGATACAGAGGGTTTTTCTAAAAATTCTTCTAATTCTCTCAAATTCTCAAAGCACCTAACCCTGGCGAAAACCTTACCCGGTAGGAACTTCTTCCCCCATCTGGGGTAGAGAAGGTGGGCTTTTTCTATGCGAATTCCTATTAGAGGTTTCGGGACTTTCTGTGTCAACTTGTCGAAACCTTCTTTGACGCCGATAAATCTTCCATCCCAACTTCTCTCAGACTCTGGAAATATCCCTATTCTTCCATTTCTTTTCACGTAGGAGATGATCTTTATTATCGCTCTCGTATCAGGTTTGTGCCTTTTTATCGGGAAACTCCCAACCAATTTGAGTAGCCATTTATTTCTCTCGAAGTGAAAGTACGATATAGGAAAGGAAACGAATCTTGAAAGAGTATATACTATGACAGCAAAGTCAAGGTATGTAACATGGTTTGCGACGACCATATATCCTTTTTCTGGAATTTCACATTCCTTCTCGAATTTGATATTCCATGTAAACCATGAAATTACATGGCCAACGTAGAACAGAAGTTGGAAAAGCAAAGGAGGACATCTGTCATCCATTCTAGGAAGTCTTGGAAAAAACGCTGGGACTTCTTTCCGATACTCTTCGTATTCTGGGAATTTCTTCAAAAGCTTTCTCTCCTCATAAAAAGCGGTGAATAAGACTATAAGCGTAGAAAATGCTGAGGATGCTATGAGAGATCCTAAGTTTCCAAATTTCAAGGCTAGTCCATTGATATACAGGATGAATCCGAAATACATTGGGTGACGGCACATGGAGTAAGTTCCGCACTTTAAAAGCTTTTTCGGTGGGCAGCAGTATGCCACCCCTCCACCATCTATGAGAGCGTATGAAGCGCTTATTAAACCAAATGTAAAACCAATCCATCCTAGTACCGTACCAGCAATCTTTCCCCACTCGGGAATCATGTGACTATCCATGTAACCACCGATTGCTACAACAGCAATGGGAAGTACTATCCAGTAGAAGATAAAGAGAATTGCCCCAATCGCTATGTGCTTCCAATACACTCTATCACCTCGCGAAAGCTGCACTCATGTATTCCACTAAGTTGTTAAGAATGTGAACAACTATCCCGGGTAATATGGATCCGCTTATTTCCCTCAGATACGCCATGAATATTCCAGCTATGAACACCTGTGGAAACAGGACAAATGGATGGAATATGGAGAATATCAACCCAGATATCACGATAGTCCATTCCGTTTTGAGCCTCTGGCGAAGATACTCTTGCATGTACCCCCGGAACATGAACTCTTCAACGGTTGGAGCTACTAGCGTTATGAGCAAAAATACCGAGGCAGAATTTACATTCACGTTATCCTGAACTTTGAGCTGGACGGGAAAGAGGATGTTCACAATGTATCCTATAGAGAAGAAAATGGGAAAGGCCACTAGACCCTTCAGAATCCCAGATTTCACATCGGGTATCCAAAACTTGAACCATATAGTGTCCTTTTTCATGAAGAGCAAGGTTATGGCCAGCATCAGGGAATAATAAGCGTATGACATATACATGCCGGAAATTCCTCCTGTTGTTGGGAGTACAGCCAAGGCTACTATCAAATAGATCAGAAATCTGGTTGTTGATATCTTCAACCTATACCAGCCCCTTTGAGAAAGGCTTCATATCCGTTCAGTGTTCTCCTCATCATGTTGGTAGCCTTTTCTAAAGGATTCACCTTCCATAGCTCTTCCAGTGGAAGAGTTGCCGTTGCGATTATTCTGCCTTGCTTTGAAAGCTTGGAAAATCTGGATGTTGACAGCTTCATCCTACTTTTAATGACCTTCGCCATTTCTGAAAGGAGTGGTATTTTATCGTCGTCGACGTAATCTGGTGCGGTGAAAGCTATGTGTATGCCATCATCATCCACCGAGGTATAGATGTTCTCCGATGCGTGGTTCTTGAGATCCAAGATTCTGTTGAAAACAACGTCGTTTACTTTCTCAGCAAAACAGATATTTTCAGATCCCTTGATCTTTTCTTGGAATATCTCCTTTTTCATCCACTTATCAGGGCCAACTATGGCTAAAAACTTCACTTTCAAGGGAAGCTCAAATATTCCGCTTTTTACTGAAGGAACAGGCCAGCCAAACACCTCTCCTATTATCTTTGAAATGTTTTGAATATCCACAGTCATTCTGTAAGGTGAGGGAGATTTAACAAATGGATCAGAAAGCGTCATACCGGCCAGGAGATTTCCATCACCCAAAACAGCTATGACTATCTGCAAGTTGGAGGGAATAGAGTGAACAACAGCTGCTTTGTGTGAGCTGCTTATTCTATCCTTGTAGGCTTGTAGAAACTCCCGGGATTTCTCCCTCAGATCTTCTACGTTTTCCAAGATCCTTGAGAGCTTCTCACAAACTTCTTTTGGACCCAGTTTCAACTTATCACCACCACCGATGGAGAACCGTACATCTTCATTGCTTCATTCTTGAATTCAGTACTATGATATTTAGACAGCACAAAAAGGATCCGCCTCCTGCTCAGCGGAACATCTGCATGTCCATCCGTGAACACTATTACTCCCTCTGTCTTGAGATTTTCTTCTACATAGCTCACAGCCGGCTGAAGATCTGTTTCCCCTCCACCGACTATTTCCAGATCTCTCCAATCTCCTTTCCTGTACCTTGCGACGACCGTAACGTTACTGTCAACTTGAACCAGATAAACCTCACCTTCAGTGAGTTTTACCAAAGCCTCTATTTCTGACAAGAAATCATTTATCTCACTTTCAATGATACTCCCGGATGTATCTATGACCACGGCTAACCTTGATCTGTATTCATGCCGCCATCCGGGTTGGTCTTCATATCTTCTGTTTGGCCTCAGAGGTGTCGAATACCTCTCTCCTTTCATGGAAACTCCCATGAACCTCCTGACCAGCACTTTCCAGTTGAGAGCAGGTTTTGAAAGAACTCTCTCAACAATTCTCTGAACACCCGATGGTAAGCTATTTCCATACATGTTGAAAGCCTTTCCAACTTTGCTTTTGGTTATCTCAAGTATCATGTCAAAGTTGACATCAGAGCTGGAGTTGTGATCATCTGGTGATGACGGAAGTGCCTCTATATCGTACCTTCCCAATTCCTCAAATCTTTTCAGGATCCAGTCGTGGTAAAACTCTGCCGTTTCTCCCGGATATTGTGGTGGTGGGACAGCAAAGATATATTCGTTATCTACTCCATGTCCTTCCTCGATGAGCTGATTCAGCGAAACTCCAAACGCGTCGAGTTCCTCTATGTATTGATTTATCGAGGCATCCATGGCCAAATCCCATATCTTTTTATCCCTTCTATCTTTTGGCTTTATCAGGAAATGCAGGTTTATAAGGTGCATCACCTCATGCTTTAAAAGAGCTTTTATAAATCTCATATCTTTGTTTTCCATCTTGGGATTGTAAAACAAAAGAATATCCCCGTTCCTTGAAAAGCCCAGAGAGATGGTTCTAACGGAATCCATCTTGATCCTCTTCATACCTATCAAAATGTATAGGTAGAATGGTGATTCTTTTCCAAGCTCTATGAGAGCCCTTTCCAGTTTCTTCATATGCTTCTCACCATTTCAACGATCTCCTCGTGTTCCATGAGGTTTGAAAGGAGTGCGTCAAAAGTTTTCCCCCTCAAGCCGGATTTCTCCGATTCATCCACTATGTACCTCATAAGAGCGTAGAAAGACTCCTTAGGGAGCTTTCTGGATAGCAAGAAAATGTTTTCAGAAACCTTTTTTAAATTTTCAGAGATTTTCTCAAGTCGCGTGTCATCAGCCGAGGATAGGAAATCTATCACTCTTACAACCAGGGAGTTGTATTCATCTATTCCTTCGAGATCCGAGTCAAATCCTTCAAAGAGAATCCTTTCAACCGACGGAATCTCGGAATTTTTCAGATGTGAGTCGTAAAAAGCCTTGGCGGCTTCTGGACCTATTATTCCAGCTGCTAGAGTGTAACCGTACTTCTCGACTTCCTCTTCACTCAAAGTTGACAGAACTTTGCCAAGTTTGTACCAGCTCCTTGGACTAGGTTTGAGGTCTGCTCTTATCGAGACGGATCTGCTGGAAGATAAGAACTCCGGATAATTTGATATGAACTCCTTCACGGATTCGTGAATACCGTTTTCTTCAGCCCAATTTATCCATTCCGATGGATCTGGATTTATCTCGAGTATGAAAAACCTCGATATGAACGCGGGATCAGTTATGAGCTCTGCTTGGTCGTATTCATCATCCGGCGGATTCATGGCAGCTGATATCCAAACTCCCTTTGGAAGTACATGGTTGTGAATTCGCTTATCGATCAAAAGTTGCATAATTGCGTTCCTGATAGATCTATGCGCTCGGTTTATCTCGTCCAAAAGTAGTATGGTTTCGTCCTTCTCTGGCCACCAGTCGGGCTTGAGAAACACAGTTCTGTCCTCTCCCCTGGCCGGCAAACCTATCAGATCTCCTGGCTCCATTTGTGAGAGTATCAGTATTACAAGGTCTCTTCCTGTTTCCTGGGCTATTTCCCTCACTAGATCAGTTTTCCCCACACCAAAATGTCCAACGAGAAGAGGAATCTCTCCTACAGACATTATTTTCTTTGCTAACTTTTTGGCTTCATTTACCGTCACGTTTTCCCCCCTTATCTTTTTCCATGAGTATGGGGCAGTAAGTACACATTTCGTATTTCCCCTCCCTTATGTACTCTTCGAATTTGTCAATGAATACGGGTTTCGCCGGACAAAGCGTCATGAATTCAATAAATTTGTAAAGCCTTTTTGAAACGACTTCATCCAGTTCAAAGAGTATTTTCAAAGCGCTTCTTTTTGCAACTTCCTTGTTGAGCACCAGGCAATCTGTAAGAAACCTCACTATCACTTCAAGTCTGCCCTTTTCACTTTCCGCTAATTTTCTTCCTTTTTCAGTCAAGAAGATTGCTCCTCTTCTTTGATGTGAGACCATTTTTTTATCCTCCAGCGAGTTCAGAAATTCTTTTACTGTGGACATTTTCACACTGAAGAAATCCGCGATCCACTTCAACCTGGTCCAGCCATATTCGCTTTCGGTCAGCAATATTCCCAGAAGGTATTTTCTTTCTCCTTTACTAAGCCCCATCATCGCGCCTCCTAGCATAGCTTGTTCAGCTTGAATACTATCACAGTAAGTGAAAAATTTGGATGGGCTAATTCAAAAATAAGCTAGGGACATGGGGGTCCAACTGGGCCCCCGTTTCACAGACCTTTCAACTTCTCAACAATCTTATTCTCGCTAAACCCGTGAAGCTCGTAGATGTCTTTCCAACTGCCCGATTCTGTGAAATCACTTATCGCAACGTGCTCGAACTTCTTCGGAACTATTCCAGCCTTCATCATCTTGTAGGCCAGAATTGCTCCGAGCCCAAACCAGTTGTGATCTTCCACGACCAGTATTTTCTTTCCACCAAGCACGTCTCTCAAGTTCTCAATGTTGAGGTTCAGGGGGCATGGCACTGCTATCGCACCGGCTTTCACTTCATCGGCGGCTTTCACGGCGAATGGCACAACGGATCCCATGCTTACAACAACTCTATCGTTTTTGGGTGCTCTTATGATGTCCGCCTTCTCGCATTCCATCACGTAGTTTTCATCGTAGAACACACTTCCATCCTCTTTTCTTATTATCGGGAGCTTTGATCTCCCGACGGCTATCAGGAAATTTCCATATCTTGAAGCCGCGTACCTGACCGCTCTGTCAGCTTGGTTTGCATCTGATGGGACTATCACTTCAGATCCAAACCAATTGGCAGCCCCAGACAAGTAGAAAAGCGCGTGATGGGTTTTTCCATCTTCACCGACATTCGTTCCGCAGTGCGTGGCGATGATCTTTAGGTTTGTATGATTCATAGCGTTGAGTCTCTGATTGTTGAAAGTTTCATCTACAGCGAAAACCCCGAAGTCTCCGAAGAATGTTATAACCCCTTCTGCTGACATTGCACCTGCGACGGTTGCAGCGTTCTGTTCCGCAACGCCCGCTTCCACTATCCTGCCTGGAAATTCCTCGGCGAGCCAGTTGAACCTGACGGATTCAAGAAGATCGCAGTCCACAGTGGCTATTGGAGAGTTCGGATTTCTCTTCACCAGGTCCAGTATGGCCTTACCGGCCGCCCCTCTTCCATCCATATCTTCCTCATAAACAAAAGGTTCTCCGATATCTATCCTCACCTCATACTCTTTCTTGACTCTTTCTGGCTTCTTGATCGGTAGCTTCTTCCTATTCTCTTTGAACCTTTCTGTATCATCCTCTACTCCGAGCTCTTCGAGGGCCTTTTTCAGCTCCTCATCGGATAGCGGCTTTCCGTGGTACTTGACCTGATCTTCCATGAAAGATATTCCCTTTCCTATCCTCGTGTGTGCGAGAACGACGCTTGGTTTTCCATCCTCAACGGCCTTTTTTATAGCTGAGTACAGAGATCTGAAGTCGTGTCCATCGGTCTCGTAAACTTTCCAACCGGCGGCTTCGTACTCCTCCTTTATGTTCACCTTCATTATGTTTGAAGCTTTTCCACTTATCTGAGCGTCATTGTAATCTATGACTACTGTTAGATTACCCACGTCGTACTTGACGGCTAACCTCCTTGCTTCTGCAACTTGCCCTTTGTTCTGCTCGGCATCGGACATCATCACGAAGACATGATAATCCCTGCCGTTGTATTTCGTGGCCAGTGCCATTCCGAGACCCGCCGACAAACCCTGTCCCAGATTTCCAGTTGTCCAATCTATTCCAGGGAGACCCCTAGTTACATGACCCTCATATTTGGAAGAGACGTGTCTGAACGATGTGAGAACTTCCTCCCTTTCCATCGCGCCAACCTGTATGAGTGCGGAATAGACCCCCGGTGATGTATGTCCGTGACTTATTACAAACCTGTCTCTATTAGGATCATCGGGATTTTTCGGATCGAAATTTGCGAATGAGTACACCGTCAGGAATATCTCGATTGAAGACATAGAACCTCCCGGATGGCCCGATTTCGCTGTATTCGTCATTTTCAGTATATCCGCCCTTGCCAGCCTAGCCTTTTCTCTGAGATCTTTTTCGATATCTTCAGGAAGTTCTACATGTCCAAATCTCATCTTCTACCCCCTCCTTTTTGCTTTGAGATCTCTCAGCAAATTATACCCCCTTAGCCCATCGTATATTTAAGGGCACTGTAGTCCCATTAACCATCTAAGCATATGAAATAGTAGGTTAAGAGGGGGTGAAATTAATGATAGCATCAGTTGGACTAACCAGAATGAACCTTGAGAGCTGCACCTTGCTAGATTGCAACCATTTTTATAATCTTCTTCTGTCCCATCTTAAACCTCTATGGATGATTTAGAATAGTCATCGAAGAGCTTTTTGTATATATCTATTCCAAAGCTTGTCGGCAGAGGCTTTCCTTCTTTTATCTTGAATGTTCTTTCACCACTAGGTGTTCTTTCGGCTCTTAAGAACATCACGCTCTCATCTTCAGAAAATCTTCTTGCAAGTGCATACATGTGGGTCACATAGAAAATTCTTATTTGATTCTCCAGCAGAGCTTTGACGATCTGGTATGCTATTTCAGACCCCTCTCGCTCGTTTGTGGATGATAGGAATTCATTCAGAAGAAGGAGAGCCCCAGGTTTTATGTTGCTCACGATTTTATCCATTCTGGAGAGTTCCTCTTCAAATTTCCCCATGCGGAGGTTTTTATCCTCTTCTCTTCTGAAATGGGTGAAAACTCCTTCGTGTATTCTCGAAGAGAAATAGGATGCGGTTACAAACATACCAGCTTGCATCATAAGGACCGCTTGACCTATACTCCGAAGAAACGTTGTTTTTCCTCCCCTGTTTGCACCAGTTATTATGAAGACTTCTTTCCCGTTTGCTGAAAGATCGTTACTCACAACACCTTTTTTCATAGCTAGGGCAAGGCTTATGTTGTAGAGATTTTTGAACTGAATCAACCCTCCATTCTCGAGTGGTGCTGGGAAGCTTATGGTGGATCCCAATTTCCTCAAGTCTTCTGCCAGATTGAGTGCCGCTACGTAGAAAGCAAGTTCTTTTCGAAGTTTTTTAAAGAAGCTCTCTATATGCTTCGCAGCGCATGCAACCACTGTTGCAGCTCTGTGGATTCCCTTATTCTTGAGATCGTCAAGTGCCTGCGCACCCGCCTCATCCCTGGGATGAAGTTTGTACGAGTACACTTTCTCTCTGCTTAAGAGTTTCTGTAGCCAATTCTTCTCAAGAGGTTTTGAAAGGATATAATTCTCTCCTTCGTTTCCCTTTCCAAGTGATACGCTCAGCAAAACTCCCTTTGAGAATTTCAGAGTCTCCAGTTGCTTTTCAAACTCCTTTAGATAATCGTCATCTAATTCCTTCTGAATCATCTCGAAAAACCTTCGAAATCCCCTAGACTGGAATCTCTCCTTGTTGTTGTCAGCCATTTCTCTGAGTTTTTTGAGAAATTCAAGAAGTGCTTCCAGAGTTTTCCTGGCCCCACTCAGGATATTCGTAGGTGTCTTCCACCCGAAGATCCCCCACCATTTTTCCCTCTTATTTTCCTCAACATCAATCGTTAGCTGATAAAGGCTCCTGATAACCTCAGGATTTCTCAAGGTGTCCTTTAAAATCTCTTGTCGGTACAGTATAGCTGTCTTGTCACTCAACGGATTGAGTAAAACTTCTTTAGATACGTCTAGGAGGTAGTGATCTCCCCTCGACATGTGGTTGAAAACGATCTGCAGACCAAGATCCTCTATGATATCATCAGCGTTAAACGGCAAGCCTTTTTCCTCGAAATCTCTGTCTGGATACATCAGAAACACTTTCATGATATCACCCGCTTTTTAATCTTTTCATAAGTTAAGCCATACTTTTCGGCTATTGAAATCGCAAAAGCCAAGCCATCCGCTGGTTTTCTAACTATTTTAAAAGTCCTTATGGAAGGATCCCTTGGGTCCACCAGTGCAACCATGCTCACGACTTTCTCCCCGAAATTGGATAGTTCATCCGCAAATGTTACCCATACACCGAGGCAGTCCGTGTCCAGAATCTTCTGCAAGATTTTCTCGCTCAGGTTGATCATATCAAGCAAAGTGGCTGACGAGAACACTTCGTTCATTATTACAACACTCCTTGAAGTGGCTTCCTGAACCATCCTTTTCGCTCTTACAAGATCGTCCTCTAACTTGCTTTTTAAACTTTCAACTTCCTCGACTCTTTCAAAATGAGTTAGTATCTTGTCCGGGATAAGTAGTTTGGCCTCGATTGCCGGCACCGGAAGCCCCAAGCTTGAAATGTAGTGTAGCTGTCCAAAAGCTCTCGCAAATGTTGTTTTCCCACCCTGGTTTGGCCCAGTTACAACGATCACCCTTTCAGGATCCCTCAGATAGAAATCGTTGAGAACGATCTCTTGCCTCTCACCTAAACTACTCGCAAGAGCTATATCAAAGATTCCACGAGCGCGAATATCCTTGTCGGTTTCACTGACTTTAGGATAACAGAACGGTAACCCCTCCTCTTGAAGTGGCTTGATGAATTCCAAATAAGACATGTAGAACTGAATTTCCCTTTCGAACCTAAGCACACAACCATCTAGAAACCCCTCATGCTTCTCGTGAAATTCGTCAAGCTCTTTGAATAGCTCCGGATAGAGTTTCATCACGAAATCTAGTATCTTTGCTTCTATGTGATTCATCCCATAGCTACTTACCACCTCAAAATCGTACTCGTTGCAATCTTCCTCTTTGAATTTTGAGAAGACGTTTTCTATGTCAACTGTGTAGTCTTCTTCTCCCTCATATTTTTTTACACTGAATTTGCCGGGCTCAATTATTAAAGAATACCTTATGCTGGAAAGTCTTTTCTTCACACCCTTCGAATCTTCCACCAACATTTTGAAGCTTTCTAAGCTTGTGTATGCACTCAGATACTCCCGGATCTTTCTCAAACCTTCTGAATTTAGATCAACCTCATTCAAATTTTTTGAAAGTTTCAAGACGACGTCAGAATAGAAAAGCGCAGCTTCGAGTATCCATCCCTTTCTGTTATACTCGTAATCCATGTTTTCTGCCATCTTTAAAAGTCTGTGAACTCTTTCCATTCCCTCTGAAAAATCCTTTAGAATTCTGTAAACCCTTACGTTCTCTATATCTTTTGAAACCTCTTGTCTATACAGGACCTCACTTGCTTTCTTCAAAGGAGAGAAGAAAAAGGGTTTCAAGTTGTGCCTTTCTCTGGATGCACTGATAGTTTCGAAAACTTTATCGAGTCTGAGGTCTAGGAGACAATCTGGAACACCACTTCCTTCTTCCACCCGATCATCTGGGTAGAGAACGCTTGGGCAATGCATCAGTAACACCTCCTTAAAAACAAAAAAGCCTCTACCCATGATGGTAGAGGCCATCAGCCCTTTTCGGGCACTTTGGGCGAGCCTCATCGCCCGTTATAGATTTCTTCTCACAGAAATTTTATCACGATTTTTTGATCCTGCTTAGTAGGAATTCTACTACGTATGTTTTCTTGAAATATCCCAGGTGCTATGGCATAATAGCGCCCGGTTGGAGGTGTGCCCGAACTGGCTAAGGGGCCGGTCTCGAAAACCGGTGGGCCTAGTGCCCTTGTGGGTTCGAGTCCCACCGCCTCCGCCAAGGTAGAAAACAGTCTTTGGATATGCTATAATGCAGCACTGGCGACCCGGTAGCTCAGCAGGTAGAGCACCTGACTTTTAATCAGGGGGCCGCGGGTTCGAATCCCGCCCGGGTCACCAGCGAGAGTGGCGGAATTGGCAGACGCGTCGGACTTAGAATCCGATGGGTGAATAGCCCGTGTGGGTTCGAGTCCCACCTCTCGCACCAAGGCATGCGGGCATAGCTCAGTGGTAGAGCGCCTGCTTGCCAAGCAGGAGGTCGCGGGTTCGAATCCCGTTGCCCGCTCCGACAAGGCGGCTCGACTGAGAGCCGCCTTTTTTAAAACCGGAGGTGATCTTGTTGGTTCTAGGTGCTGTTGGAGATGCACTTGGATTTCCAATTGAGGCTGGAGTAGTTGAAAAAGTTAACGGGTTTGTAAGTTGGAGTTTGAACGGCGAATTGATCAAAGAAGGAGAATATTCGGATGATACTCAGCTCACCCTTTCCACAGCTAGATCTGTTTGGAACGGCAGGTTTCATCCTGAATATTTTGCATATGTCGAACTGCCTCTTTGGGTCTACTATCAGCGAGGTGCAGGGCAATCAACCAGAAAAGCCGCTATGAACCTCTTTTCATTGAGAATTCAGTGGAACGAAAACTTCTATATGGGTTATGAGAAAGCTGGTGGTAGTGGGGGGGTTATGAGGATATATCCGTTGGTTGTGAAGATAAAAGATGAGGCAGCTCTTATAGAAGATGTATTCAAAAATGTCATGATAACTCATGGCCATCCACTGGCCTTCGTTGGAGCCTACCTTTTTGTAGTTGCGCTCAAATCGAAAAGGAACCTGGACGAAATAGCTTTTTCATTTTGCAACATAATAGAAGGGCTTGAAAGCTCTTTAAAAAGTCTTCCAGAGATTTCACGGTGGCTCAAGGGAAGAGGTGACAGCTTTTTCCCTGAATTGAGACGCGAGGCTCTTCACATCAAGGAACTTTTGATAAAGTCTTCAGAAGTTTCCAGCTATAGCGAGTATTGCAAAGTAGTGGGGGAGAAAGATCATCCTGGTTCTGGAAGAGGAGTTAGTTTATGCGCTGTGTATCTTTACCTGAATTTCAGATCGCGGGATGCGATCTTCAAGGCTGCTAATGAACGGGGGACGGATACAGATACCATAGCTTCCCTGGTGGGGAACCTCTTTGGGAAATCGGAAGATCTTCTGGATCTCTCAGAGAAAGTTCAAGACTCCATGTACATTCTCGAGCTTTCCGAAGAAGAGGGTAAAGAACGGCTTGTGAACAGAAGTGAGGTCAGGAAATGGGCATCGGATTACGAAAAGGGTGTAAGGAAGGGCAAGGTTCCCAGATTTCACCCTGTATTTGGAGAGCTTGAAATGATAGAGTCTAGGAGGAAGAGAAGGTTTTTCAAAACAGAGGAAGGTCAAACCATTCTTCTTTAAACGCTTGACATGTTTCGCCCACCGTCTACAACAATTGTTTGTCCTGTCAAATAAGATACCCTCTCTGAAGATGGGAAAGCGGCAACTGCAGCTATCTCTTCTGGTTCACCTGCTCTACCAAGTTTTTATAATGCTAATTATGGCCATTCTCACCGCATTTGAAAGTACCGAGTTGGGAATAGACGGATATCGAGGTTAAAAAATATGAGCCTTCCGCTTACCTCGAAAAGTCCTTCCGGCTTTGGGCCACCTGCGTTGAGAAAGAGGATATCAGTTTTCCAGATCTCTTTTCACTCTTTCCAGGATTTCTGAAGTTTATCAACAGGTTAGATCCCTCTTTAGCTAGCTCCTTTGCAGCGGTAGATCCGATCCCTTTGCCGGCAGCTGTTATAACAGCGGTTCTTCCTCTTAAATCGAGATCCATCCTCTCATCCCGTTATCATTCTTTTAACAGTATTTATCAAGTTTCTAAAGGCCCTTTGATCTGTACTCTCTATATAGACCCTTATCAGAGGCTCCGTACCAGATGGCCTCGCGAGTATCCAGGTATTCGGGGCATCTAAGAAGTACCTGACTCCATCTATTTCATCCCTTTTAGTTACATTCATTCCGGCGAATTCTCCTTCAATGTATCTGAACTTGTTCATAAGTTCGTCCTTTTGGGTGGTACTTTCCACCTCAAGATCTATCCTGGTGTTGAAAAACTCTCCATATGTTTCCCTGAATTTCTCTCTTATCTCAGATAGATTTTTCCCTTCATAGGCTATCATTTCCAGGACGAGGAGATCCGCTACAATGCCGTCTTTCTCGGGAGTGTGATCTTTTACCGATAGCCCACCACTCTCTTCACCAGCTATTAACACATTATTTTGCATTATGAGAGGGCCTAAGAATTTGAAACCCACGGGTGTCTCTATGGTGTCTTCGCCGAATTCCCTGGCTACCTTGTCAACGGCATGTGAAGTCGCTATACTCCTAGCAACAGGCCCTTTTAACCCTTTGTTTCTGTACAGGTGATCAGCTAGAAGGGCTATCACCTCGTTGGGTTTCACGAAGTTTCCTTTATCATCTACTATTCCAAATCTATCTGAATCTCCGTCTACAGCAAGTCCCACTTTCCATTTTCTGTCCTTTACAACCTCTCCTATCATCCTCATACGACTTTCATCCGGCTCAGGTCTTCCCCCTCCAAAGTATGGATCTCGGTAATCGTGAAGGATCTCATATTCAGCTGCTATCTCCTTTATCATCGGATCTAGATATCCTATCGAGGCGCTGTACATGAGGTCTACAACTACAGTTAAACCAGCTTGTTTTATTCTCTCAAGATCCACGGTTTCTCTGACCTTCTCGTAATATTCCTCGTGCGGGTCTATTATCTCAAAAAGCCCCTCATTTGCCGCGTTCTTGAGTGGCATGGTCTTTACCTTTATTTTCCCATCCATAACTTGCTCTATCTTCTTTTCAATGGATGAAGTCACATCTGGCAACGCTGGTCCTGCACTGGAGGGGTTAAATTTCACTCCACAGTACTCCGGGGAGTTGTGGGATGCTGTGATGTTCACCCCACCATCTAACCTTCTGTTCAATATAGCCCATGATATAACTGGTGTTGGCGTCGGAGCCTCAGGCATGTAGACTTTTATTCCGTTACCAGCCAAGACTTCGGACACGATCGTAACGAACCTTTCGGTCATGAAGCGAGGATCTCTTGCCACTATCACTCCTTGATCTGTTTCTCCTCTTTCTTTAAGGTGCTCCGCTATGGCTTGGGCCACACAGCGAACATTCTCAAAGGTAAAATCATCTGCTATTATTCCTCTCCATCCTGATGTTCCAAACTTTATCTTCATCCGATCACCCCCTCGAGAAAATTCTACCACAGGCATGCTAAGGTGAATTGATGTAAAATAGCCCAGCGAGGTGATATCGTGTATAACCCGAATTTAATACGAAACATCTGCATTATAGCCCACATAGATCATGGAAAAACGACTCTCATAGATCGCATCCTGGAGATAACGGGATCTGTGGATTCTCACGAAATGAAAGAACAGTTTCTCGATATGATGGATATAGAAAGAGAGCGTGGGATAACCATAAAGGCCCAGCCTGTGAAGGTTCTTTACAAAGCGTCTGACGAGAAGACATACGAGATAAACATAATAGATACGCCTGGACATGTCGATTTCTCATATGAGGTTGGAAGGAGTATGGCCGCGTGCGAAGGAGCAGTCCTTCTCGTTGATGCGAGCCAAGGTGTGGAAGCTCAAACTGTTGCCCATACATACCTTGCCCTGGAAAACGATTTGGAGATAATACCAGCGCTGAATAAAATAGATCTTTCCAGTGCAAATATCGAAGAAACAGCCTTGCAGGTCATGGATCTTCTTGGCGTGGATGAAAATGAAATATTAAAGGTGAGCGCAAAAGAGGGAACAGGCATCAAGGACTTGCTGGAGGAGATAGTCAGGAAAATTCCTCCTCCTGATGGGAATATCGACGATAAGCTTGCTGCCATCATATTCGATGCTAGATATGACAAGTACAGAGGTGTTGTAGTCTCAGTTAGGTTGTTTTCAGGGAGGCTTGAAAAGGGCGACAGGATCATCACGATGTCGAATGGCTTGGAATATGAAGTGGATGAAATAGGGGTTTTCACACCCTTTATGAGACCAGTTCAGTCTTTATCGGCGGGAGAAGTTGGATACGTTATAGCTGGGATAAAGGAAGTCTCTATGGCTAGAGTTGGGGATACCATAACCCACAAAGATAATTCGATCGATGAGCCCCTTCCTGGCTATAAGGAGATAAAGCCGATGGTTTACGCGGGAATGTATCCGGGACTCCCAGAGTATTATCAGGAGCTTAGAAAAGCTTTGGAAAAGTTGAAATTGAACGATTCTGCGCTGAGTTTCGAACCGGACAATTCCCCAGCCCTTGGTTTTGGATTCCGAGTAGGGTTCCTCGGCCTTCTTCACATGGATGTAGTTCGAGAACGCATAGAGAGGGAGTTTGAACTCGCAGTCATTCTGACAGCTCCAAATGTCGAGTACAAAGTCAAAATGAAAAGCGGGGAAATCGTGGACATCACCAACCCATCTAAGTTTCCAAATGAGTCTGATATAGAGGAAGTTTACGAACCTTGGGTGGATTTGTCTGTTATAACTCCGGGAAAGTACATGGGAAACATGATAAACCTCATACAAGTTGAAAAAAGGGGAAAACTGTACGCTACGGAGAATGCCGGGAGAGATCGTGTCATACTGAGGTTTGAAGTACCACTTGCCGAGATAATCTTTGACTTCTTCGACAGGATGAAAGCACTTAGCAGAGGATATGCTTCAATGGATTATGAGTTTCTGGAATACAGAAGATCCGATCTCGTAAAAATCGTCATTCTGGTCAACAGGGAACCCGTCGATGCTCTGACATTTGTAGCCCATAAGTCAAAAGCCTACCAAGTTGCTAGAAAAGTCGTTGAAAAGTTGAAGGATTTGATACCACCTCACCAGTTTCAAATACCAGTTCAGGCAAAGGCTGGGGGGAGAATAATAGCCAGAACGGATATAAGAGCTTTGAGAAAGGATGTACTTGCCAAGTGTTATGGAGGAGATGTGACGAGGAAAATGAAGCTCCTTGAAAAGCAGAAGGAAGGCAAGAAGAAGCTCCGCGAGATCGGAAAAGTTAGAATTCCTCAGGAGGCGTTTCTAGCTCTACTTAAGATAGGCGAGGACGAAGATTAGTACTCGACAACCTTCAGATGAGTCTGATTGCCACAACACATAGGCCAAGGGCCATTGTCCAAACCGTCTGTTCTTTCATAAATTGCGTAAAGCTTTCCATCCGTTGAGCCGAAGTAAATCGAATCCTTACTTATAACGGGAGATGCAACTATCTTACCACCTGTAGAGACTTTCCATCTGAGGGTTCCGTCAAGGTTTAGAGCGTAAAGGTATCCATCCTCAGCTCCAAAAAATACGAACCCTTCTTGTGATACAGCCGGATCAGACGTTATAGGGCTCCCAACCTGGTAGGTCCACATGAGATTACCTTGCCTGTCAAGGGCATATAATTTCCCATTTTTCGTTCCGAATATCACCCTTCCAAAGGAGTCCAAAACTGGTCCCGAGGAGATTTCATCACCAACATCGTAATGCCATATCTCCTTTCCATTTTTATCTATCATGAAAACCCTCCCATCTGCCGTTCCAAAGTAGAGATTTCCATCCTTGTCAGCTGCTATGTATGAGGACACCCAGCCATTCGAATCGAATTCCCAGAGTACGTTTCCAGAATATGAGATGGCGTATATCTTCCCATCGCTAGTTCCCAGAACCAATTGACCGTTGCTGTAGAGAATGGGGTTTGTCGTCATCCAGCCTGAAAGCTCTCTCTTCCATATTACCTTTCCATTTTCAACCGCATAAAAATTTCCGTCCTCAGCTCCCACGTACACTCTGTTTCCATCAATCACCACAGGTTTTGTCAAGTCTCCGCCAAGTCGCACCCTCCAAAGTAAGTTCCCATTCTCATCCAAAACATAAAGGTAGTTGTCCCAACTTCCAACGTACACTTTTCCTCTACTCCCAACTATTGGAGATGTTATTAGAAACCTAGCTCTGTAACTCCAAAGGAACTTCCCACTTTTGTCCAAGGAGAATATTCCACCATTTACGGATGCGAAGTATATCTTATCCCCCATCACTATGGGTGCAGACCTGATTTCACTTGCTGCGGAATAGCTCCACATAACACTTCCTGGTGACATTTTTCTGATAGGAGATACTCTCTTCCTGGCAAAGACTTCAACACTCATAGCTGGCACATAGTTCAGAAAACTCAGTCCATATTTCTCCAGCTTGTAGATGTAAACCCCACGGTCTTTTGCCACGTATATGTATCCAAACACCACGTCTATATCTGAAACATCGGTACCTATGTATCTGCTGAACAGTAGCTTTGGTTCAAATGGATCCGATACATCGACAACTGAAATTTTTCCAGCGGGTGATGAGACCACCAGATAATTGTTATATATCGCTCCCTTTTTCGCGTTTTCTGGAAGATATGTATACTTTATCACTTTAGGTTTCATCGGATCGCTGACGTTCACAACAAATATCATCCCGCTGGCACATACCGCTAGCAGGTTTTCTTTGGTCGGTATTACATCGACGACCTTCTCCAACTTTGCTTCAAGTCTCCATACAATCTTCGGATCTGAGGGATTCTCCAGGTTGATTAGCCCAATGCCATTGTCACCGAAGTTAGCTATCAAGAAACTTTTGTTGAGAAATTTCAGTCCTACTATGTTCCACTTCATCGAGATCGTTCCAAGCACATTAAACTTCGGTCCCATTATGTAAACGGTGCCGTCGTAAGATGTTGCTATCTCGTTTTCCATGACATCGAAGCTCGATACAGGAAATGGGAAGTTTTTTTCCGAGCTTTTTGTCACCTCTCCGTTTTCGCCGACCACCAGGCTTTCTAGGGATTTCTCATGTCTGATGAATATCAATCTTCCCACGACGAGCACTTCGTTTGTGGGGGAGCTAAGCTTGTAATACCTAATCATTTTAGGACTCTCTGGGTTGCTTATATCCGTGATGACCATCATTGTTGGAGATTCCAAATAAGCTGTTATCACTGAGACGGCCATCACCACAGCGGATGTCACCATCGTTGCAAGGAACAAAATACGAGACACGATATCCCCTCCAGATAATGTAAAATAACTTTGGGTATATTTTACACCAAAGGAGAGATGCTGGTTGAAAAGGCGTGTTGGAGCTGTGGTTATGTACGATGGAAGTGGATTCTACGGGTATCAAGGCCAACCAGAGCTTCGAACTGTTCAAGGTGTTATAGAGAATGCTCTAGAACGTATTTTTAAATATAGGGTTTATACTCATGCGGCTGGGAGAACCGATGCAGGTGTCCATGCTTGCGGTCAACTTGTAGTTTTTGACTGTCCTAATCCTAGAATGATGAACAAAGACATTAAAAACGCCATGAATGCAAACTTACCTCCTGATGTGTACGTCAGATATGTGATTGATCTTCCGCCAAATTTCAACCCGAGATCTGAGGTATACAAAAGGATTTATCACTACTACATTTTGAACACAGAGCACCCGAACGTATTCATGAGGAACTACGTATGGTGGTTTCCATATGCTCTCGATTTGCAAGCCATGAGAAAAGCATCAGAGTTTTTAGAAGGGGAGCACGATTTCACGGCTTTCAGAAAGAGTGATTCAGATGACAAGAGGAATCCTGTGAGAACCATATATAGAATCCGTGTGATCAGGATGAGAGGAGGGATCCTACTATTCAGGGTAGAAGGAAAATCTTTTCTGAGGAGAATGGTGAGGAATATAGCAGGAGCCCTTGTAAAAGTCGGGGTTGGGGATTGGGAACCGGAGAAGATAAAGGAGGTTTTGAAAACTCGAGACAGATCAAAGGCTCCGGCCTCAGCGCCGCCAAATGGGTTGTACTTGTACTCAGTTCACTTTTAATAACAGTTTTTGGGCTGTATGTTTACAAGAATGGAGGAACTGTGATATACGTATCCAGTGATCCTCCGGATTCAAAAGCCTTGTCTTTGATTGAAAAGTGGCGATCTTTGCCATCAGTGGAGTTATTCTACTCTGGCCCTGAGAGTTTGGAATCAAGTGTCCTGCACACACTTGACAACTGTGGAATTTTGACTGGTGGGGGAACACCGTTGTTCATCAGAGTGGACAGCGAGAACGATAAAATCGCAATTTGGATGAGGTACATGGACACCAAATGGAGCAATTACGAAGATCCCTCCTCTGTCTCCAGAATAGGTGATGTACTTATCAACGGCCTAAGAACAGTTATAGGATGCTACAGAAAGCCGAAAGAAGGTTTCCTCGTTGAGTTTTCACCTGAGAGGGTGACGGCGAAGATCACCAAGCTATCTGAACCTGTGGAATATGAGTTCAAGCCTATGTCGACTTACACGGTGTACTTGGACGATGTAGCAACGACCCTCACCAGGGGTTTCCATGAGGTAGAAGGAGTGCTGTTTTTCGCGGGGGAGAATGGACTGCGTGTGGAAACAGCGAGATTTTTCAAGGGTACAGACATGATCTTTCCGGTTGAGAAAGCGGTTGCTGTTCTATCCTCTGGGATCTTGAGAGTGGGGAAAAGAGAGTACAAAGTCGACATGATGCCGACGGGTTTTTGGAATGGAGATGTAATCCTGCCGAATCGTGTCGAGGGAAAAGATAGAAGAATGCTTCAATCTACCGCTATAGATGTTTACAAGGGATTCATACTCGAAGGGGATGGACATCTTGAAGCTGTTGATGGATCGTGGAGAAGGAGGATATCCTGCACTCCTGTAGAATGGTGCTGGAGAGATGAAAAGCTCTATATCTTGGATGTGTGCGGACATTACATGGAGTTTGATTTGGAAAAAGAGAGAGTTGCGTATGAAAAAGACGTTCCTGGAAGTGTCGGATTTGATTTCCTAGGTGGAAAACCCCTCTTCGTCTATGATGAGAACTTCTGCGTTGTGAAGGGTGAAAAGATCTTTGAGAAATGCGTGAGACTTCACAACGGATACGCTCTGGAAGTTGGAGAAGGTGGAATATCAATTCTCGGTAGAAAGCTTTTTCTGAAGGCTAAGAGCTTCAGGATGATAAATGGGTACTTGATCTTGAAAGGTGGCGGAGGAGTTTGGCTGGTAAGGTTCAGAAAGTGAGGATAGACCGGTTGCTTGTCGAGATGGGGTTCGTCGAGACCCGTGAGAAAGCCAAAAGGTTAATCATGGCGGGAGAGGTCTATGTGGATGACGAGCGGGTGGACAAACCTTCAAAATCCTACTCCAAAGATTCGAAAATCTCTGTGAAATCTCCTGAGAAATATGTGAGTAGAGGGGGATATAAGATAGAATCTGCCTGGGAAGTGTTCAAATTCAACATTCGTGGAAAGGTGGCCTGCGATATAGGGGCTTCTACTGGAGGATTTACCGATTTTTTACTTCAGAAGGGAGCTAAGAAGGTCTATGCTGTAGATGTCGGAAGAGGGCAGCTACATTGGAAGCTCCGAAATGACCCGCGGGTTGTGGTAATGGAAAGAGTCAACGCGAGATACTTAACGAGTCTCGAAGACAGGGTTGATCTTGTGACGTGCGACGTTTCTTTCATATCCCTGAAAAAGATTATTCCATCTGTAAGGGGTATTATAAAGGATGGTGGAGAGGCGGTACTTTTGGTGAAACCTCAATTCGAAGCTGAAAGAACCGAGGTTAAAAAAGGATTGATGCTCAACAAGTCTGTACATGAGAGGGTTTTGAGGAATATAATAAAGGTTTTAGAGGAGGAAGGATTCTCAATTCTAAATGCAACTTTCTCCAGGATCCGGGGAGCTAAGGGAAATGTGGAATACTTTGTACACACAAAACTTGGCGGAGAGTCGAGAAATTTGGCAATAGATAATCTAGTTAAAAGTGCGTGGAGATATTTTAAATTGGAGGGAAACGGATGAGAGAAAAAATCATATCGATGGCAATTTTACTACTGGGATTGTGTATTTTTGCTGGTGACATCCTCGATTTTGTCCCTCCAGATTATGATTTTGTTATCCTTGTGAGTGATCCGGCCACCAATTACGAACATCTTAAGGATGTTCCTCTGTTTTCCTTTGCTTTCAGCGATAACGGACTGGGAATGGAATACCTATTCAACTCGATGATGAACAAGGTAGAAAAGGATAGTGGGGTATCCAAGCAGGTTTTTCTGGATGCTATTTCTCACGATTTTCTCATATCCTCAAAAGGAATATCTGTTGATTTGAATTCACTCACATCTCTGGATCTGAACTATTATATAGATCTCCTGAAGAATTTGGGATCCAATACCATAATTGCTTTGCAATCGTCAACGCCAAGTGAATTTCTGACCTTCCTGTCGAGTCTCTTGAATTTGAGCTTGAATGAAGAAGCCACAGGCCTTTATCTCATGAAAGATGATCAAGTTACCATTTTTGCTGGAGTAAAAGACAAGTACGTGATTATGAGTGGAAGTAAGGGAAGTCTCAGTGCAGCTTTGTCAAATTACTCAAAACCGCTTACCGGTTTAACCAAGGTTGCATCAGATGTCTTATCAAAGAAAGCCTTTATAAAGGGGTATTTCAAAGGGGACTCTTTCAAAATAGACATGGGAGTGAATGTTAAGGGAGATGTGAATACCGATCACGTGGAACTTCTGGTTAACATAGATGACGGAAAGTTGGTGCTGAGGGTAGAGCAATTCGTCACTGGAAAATTGGAGAAACCTAAAATGTATCTCGTGGGATCGAGCGACATGGGAGAAATACCCTTTATGGGAAACTATTTTGTGGGGATTTCCGCCAAGAGTTCCGCAGATGCCATAGATAGGATAACCTCGTGGTTTTCCGGTAGAGGTGGGGAAGTTGGGAAAATGTCCGAAATAGTGTCAACAGTTGTAAAAGGTGCTTATGGAAAGATATACATAGTGGGTGATATATCAGCAGCCTCAAATGTTACCTTCGCTGCTGTTTTCAGGGAATCTAAGGAGAGCATCAAAGACATAGAGGGGGTTTTGAGAAAGTACGGTGGGATGAGCAATGGAAAAGAATGGTTCATGAAGATAGGCGATGAGAATCTGCACTTCTTTTGGTATAGAGATCGCTTCATAATCTCGAATGTGAACAAGGATAAGTATGTGTCTTACTCCAAGCGCAAAAAGCTCCTCGATGATCCGACATTCAACTATCTCTCCTCATTCATTCCTTATAGGGAGGATATAAGTAGGGTGTATCTAGATCTAGGTGATGTGCTGAAGAAAGTAACCGGCCTCGATGTTTCTTCGAAGATGCTTTTCTTTCAGACATATGAAATCGGGAAGTTTCTATACATACTGGAGGTGATGTGAAATTATAAAGCTTTTTGACAAGAATGAAAGGTTGATAAAAAGGTACAGAAAGATCGTACAGAAGATAAACGATTTTGAGAGGAGATTGAGAAGGGAACCTTTTGAAAACTTTTCAAAGAGAGTGAAGAAACTCAGAGATGATATCAAAAATGGTGGAAAGTTGGATTCCCTGATAGTTGAGGCTTTTGCATTGGCCAGGGAGGCCGCCAGGCGCACGTTGGGAATGAGACCATTTGATGTTCAAGTGATAGGTGGGTTAGTCCTTCATGAAGGGAAAATAGCGGAGATGAAGACTGGTGAGGGTAAAACGCTAGCTGCCACTATGCCTATCTTCTTGAACGCTCTCGCTGAAAAAGGAGTTCATCTTGTTACGGTTAATGATTACCTGGCTAGAAGAGATGCGATGTGGATGGGACCTATTTATCTATCGCTCGGTTTATCCGTCGGGGTTATAAATCAGCAAGGGAAGAGTTATGAGGTTGTGTGGAAGGATCCTGAAAGAGCCATCTGGGCTATAAGGAATGACCTTTCCGTTTGGCCCCAAGATTTTGAAGATGAGGTTCTTCCAGAAAACTTAATGAATCGGGAAGCCGTTGAAGCCTTTCAAGTTGAATTGAGAGAGATTTCAAGGAAAAATGCTTACGATAGAGATATCACATATGGTACGAACAACGAGTTCGGATTTGATTATTTGAAGGATAATTTGGTTTACGATGTTGAAGATAAAGTTCAGAGGGAACATTTCTACGCGATCGTAGATGAAGTTGACTCCATCTTGATAGATGAAGCGAGAACCCCTTTGATAATATCGGGACCGTCTAAGGAAAATCCAGCGGTATACAGATTCTTCGCTCAACTGGCGAAAGCATTCAAACGCGATAAAGATTTTGTGGTGGATGAGAAAGCCAGAACGGTGATCCTGACGGAAGAGGGGATAGAAAAGGCTGAGAAGAGACTGAGCGTGGATAATCTCTATGACCCAGCAAATGTGAAACTTCTGTATCACCTGTTGAACGCTCTCAAGGCGATCCATCTCTTCAAAAGGGATGTTGACTATGTTGTGATGAACAATCAGATCGTTATAGTTGACGAATTTACAGGTAGACTTCTTCCAGGAAGAAGGTACAGCGGGGGGCTACATCAGGCAATAGAAGCTAAAGAAGGAGTCCCCGTACGTTCTGAGTCAATCACATACGCAACTATAACTTTTCAGAACTACTTCAGGATGTACGATAAATTAGCTGGAATGACCGGAACCGCTAAAACTGAGGAAGAAGAGTTCATACAGGTTTACGACATGGAGGTTGTTGTCGTCCCGACCAACAAGCCAATGATAAGGGTTGACCAAGACGATTTAATCTACAGAACAGAGCAAGAGAAATTCAATGCAGTTGCAGAGGAGATAGCCAAACGGCACGAGAAAGGGCAACCTGTTCTTGTAGGTACCACATCCATTGAAAAGAGTGAAAGACTCAGCCAGATGCTCAGGAAGCAAAAGATTCCACATGAGGTTCTTAACGCAAAGCATCATGAAAAAGAAGCGGAGATAATAGCAAAGGCAGGACAGATGGGTGCTGTGACCATAGCAACCAACATGGCTGGGAGAGGAACGGATATAAAGCTTGGACCAGGTGTAGCTGAACTTGGCGGACTGTATGTCATTGGGACAGAGCACCACGAAGCTAGGAGAATCGACAATCAGCTCCGTGGGAGATCTGGGAGGCAAGGTGATCCGGGAGAATCAAGGTTCTTTGTCTCACTCGAAGATGACCTCCTGAGGATATTCGGTTCTGAACAGATAGGGAAGATCATGAACATGCTGAAAATAGAACCTGGGGAACCTATATACCATCCAATGCTCACCAAGCTTATAGAAAAAATCCAGAAGAAAGTTGAGGGAATCAACTTTGCTATAAGGAAGAGTCTTATGGAAATGGATGAAGTTCTAGACAAGCAGAGAGATGCCGTTTACTCTTTCAGGGATTATCTTCTCGCTGAGGAAGACTACGATGATCAAGTCAGGGAGATATTTGAAGATATAGTGGATAGGAGAATGGGATTTTTCATTCAGAAAACCGAGTGGGATCTGAAAGGACTGGCGGAATCTTTCTCCAGTTTTCCAAAAGAAGTTGGGCTCTCAGATGTGGCAGGAGAGACATTCTCTAGAGAAGACCAGATAAGGGAGTATCTTTTTGAAAAACTTTGGAGCGCTTATCAGAACAAAAAAAAGGAGTTGGGTGAAGAGTACCCTAGAATAATGAGATTCTTGATGCTCAGGATAATGGATGAGAACTGGAGGCAGTACCTGGAAGAAGTGGAGCATGTCAAAGACGCTGTCAGATTGAGAGCGTATGGTCAGAAAGACCCTATCCTTGAGTTCAAAAAAGAGACATACAGGATGTTCGACGAGATGATGGCCAACGTCTTCGAAACGGTGGCTGAATGGATACTCCGTGTGGTGAAAGTGAGCAGGGAGGCGGAAGAAGAGGCTAAGAAGGAAGTTGAAAGTGTTAGCGCGGTTCACGAAGAATTTAACCTCGTTAAGAGTGAAAGAAAGGGATCTGAGAGGAAGTACAAAAAGAGGTTGAAGGTGAAGAGGTGAAAACCGCTGGTTTCTTTCTCGGCATGTCGCTAGCCCCCCCTATGGAATTCCTCAAGGAGATGGGATTGTGACATTTGTGGATACAAGGTATGTGGTGCCCGTATCGGTGACGGGTCCAAAATGCCCCATGAACTGCAAACACTGTGGAGGTGTTTATCTCAAACACATGATTCCAGTTTGGAGCATGGAGAGGTATGCAAAAGAAAGCAGAAAGGTATTCCTGATAAGTGGTGGAATGTCAAGGAATGGGGAAATCCCGTTTGGAAAATGGAGAGATTTTCTGAAAAGAATGAAATACGAGTACGGATTGAAATACAACTTCCATATAGGTTTTCCGAAAGAAAAAGAAGAGATAGCTAACGAACTAGCCGATGTCATATCGGCTGATTTCTTCGCCGATCCCGATGTAATGGAGGAAGTGTACGGGATAAGAAGGGATCCTTTAGAGCAACTTGAGCTTCTGAAATCATATGATGTCCCGGTGGTTCCTCATGTAACCATTGGGATTCGATGCGGAGAGATAACACATGAACTCAGAGCCATCGAATTTCTATCAAAAGCCTTTCGCTCACTGGTTTTGAATGTTTTCATACCCACGCCCGGAACATTTTACGAAAGGTGTTCACCACCTGATGTTAAAGAGGTTGTTAAACTTTTCGGGATAGCCAGGAGGTTTTTCGATGTGGTATTTCTTGGATGCATGCAACCCAGAGGTACATATCGCTTAGAATTGCAAAAAAGATTGTTAAACCTTGTGGATGGAATCACAAAGCCTGTTCTCAATGGTAAGAGGAGCTACAACTGCTGTGCCTTCGAGGTGCTTAAGAAGCACCGGAGGTGAGAAATTTGAAGGTGGTGTATTTCGGTAGTGACATCTATTCCGCAGAACATCTGAGATTTCTGATGGATCAGGGATGCGACATTGGGCTAGTTGTGACGCAACCGGACAGACCGAAGGGTCGAGGAAGAAGAGTGCTTCCAACTCCAGTGAAGTCAGTTGCCCTGGAGAGGGGAATAGAGGTTGTTCACCCGGGGAATATACTGGAGTTAGTAGAGGTTCTTTCAAATTTCGACCTGGGAATTTTGATATCTTTTGGACGGATCGTTCCGAAAGAAGTCCTTAATGCTCCAAGGTATGGAATATTCAACGTTCATCCCTCACTTCTCCCGAAATATCGAGGGGCCTCTCCGATTAACAGAGTCCTAGAGAATGGGGAAACGGAAACGGGCGTGACGATAATCAAGCTTGTATCCAAACTCGATGCAGGTCCAGTAGTGCTCCAAAGAAGAGTAGAGATCTTTCCATTCGAAAATTTTGGCAAGCTGGAAAGGAAACTGATAGATCTTGGGAAAGAACTTCTCGGAGATTTTCTAGCCTTGGTTTCCTCTGGTAATTTGGAGCTTAGGGAGCAAGATGAATCTCTCGCCAGCTATGCTCCAAAAATAACAAAAAAGGACCTCATTGTTGATTTTTCAAAACCTTGCGAGGTTGTAAAGAACAAAATCAGAGCTTATGATCCAAAACCTGGGGCTTTTTCTAGGTTGAACGAACAGGTTGTAAAGCTGTTTGAAGTTTCCGACATGGTTTTTGATAATAGCTTACCAGGGGTCGTTGAAGTGGTGACTAAAAGTGGTGGCTGGGTGGGGTGTAAGGATGGAAGAATTCTTTTGAGGAAGATACAGTTTCCTGGAAAGAAACCTATGAGTTTTTTGGATGCCAAGAATGGTGGAAAGTTGAAGGAGGGTGATGTGTTCACCCTCCCAGAGATTTGAGGTGCTTTTTAGCCTCTTCTTTTGCTTCTTTTCCAAGTGCCGTAAATCCTTCCATTGGAGGCATTTCAAGTACTTTTTTAAACATCGCTATCGCTTTGTCTTTCTTTCCCCACACCTCGTATAGCATCCCAAGCTCCAGATAGGTGTTTATGTATCTGGGTTCCACCTCCATGGCCATTTTGAAATATTTCTCAGATTTCTTGTAGCTCCTGAATGGCCATGGAAGATCTCTATACCTCATTCCCATTGCTACCATTGCTCTAAAACACTTTGGATCTAGCTCCAAAGCTTTTTTCATACTCTCATCAAAATCTCCTACCAGAAAAAGACTTTTCAGGATTCCAACATACTGTGCCAACCTTCCTATTGCGGATCCACGCACAAAATATGCATAGGCGTATTTCGGATTCATTTTTATGGCTTCTTCTGCGTATTTTCTCGCTTCCTCGTAAAGAGCCTTTTTATCCACATTTTCAGGAGCTCCCCAGAGTGCATATTCAACCAGAGAGTCCGCGAGGAGAGTATAAAATTTGTAATCTTTGTCTGGTAGAGATTTCAGCTCGTCTATCAGTGATTTCATACCAGTTGCGTTGTATGTATCCCTGTAAGATATGAACCTCGCCTGATAGTCCGAAAATCCATTTGCAAATGTGGCAATGAAAATCACGACGAAAATAAGTGCCAAGAGCTTCTTCAACGAAATCACCTCCCGTAGATTTCCACACGATCTTTTCCAGACCTTTTGGCCTTGTAGAGAGCTTTGTCTGCCATCTCCACTAGCTCTATTACAGAAACCCCTTCTCTGTACTCCGCTATGCCAGCGCTCATGGTTATTTTCCCCACACCCAGATTTTTCCAGTTGTTTTTCCTTACTCTGCTTAGAAGTCTTTCAACAACTTCTTTCGCTTTCTCACTGTCACATCCTACCAGAACCACTAAAAACTCCTCTCCACCGTATCTCCCGGCAAAGTCTGTCTCCCTTATGGAATCCCTTATGATGCTTCCTATCTCCTTCAAAACTTTATCTCCAGTGACGTGACCATATGTATCGTTCACTTTTTTGAAGTCGTCTATGTCAAGCATCGATACCGACAGCTTCATGACACCCCTTTTTGCCATGCTCAGGATCTCCGAAAGTTTTTTCAAAATAGGGGTTTTAAGAAGAAGGCCGGTTAGTGAGTCCTCCGTCGCTGCCACTTTATAGTCATATACCCTGTTCAGTACGTTAAACAGCATTCCGAGAGATTGGGTGATATCCTTGAAGAGACCCAGTAGTGATCCTCTTGAATCAGGGTCTATTCCTGTGAACGCCAGCATTCCCACCTCTTCTCTAACCATTACCGGAAGATACAGGTCTATCGAGAAGGGCTCTCCGGGATTCGCCTTGAAATTTCCATAATACCTCCACTCAGCTGGAGTCAGAGGTTTTCTGACCAGTTTGAGCAGTGTCTCTTTAATGGAGACAGGTTCTGGTGTCACATAGCTTTTCACCGGGAAGATGTACAACCTCCCAGCTGTCAGAGAAAATACCATGGAATAAAAAGCCTTGTAATCCGAGAACTTTCTGAATATGGATTCAAGTTTTCTCATAACGTATTCCTCGTCATCGACATACTCAAGAAGCTCCAGAATTCCCCTGTTTATAGTTTCCTTCCTGAGGTCTTCATCTAGAGTCTTCAGAAGTTCCTCCAGAAATCCTCTTTTTAGCTCCTTAGTGGCCTCCCTTTTTGATCTGAAATCCAGTATCAGGAAGTTGTTCAGCCGATTTTTTATCTCATCTACTCCTTCTCTTTTCATGAGAAACAGATCTGCTCCATACTCTTGGGCCCAAAATTCATTCACATATTCCTCATTAAAAGATATCAGTATCATTCCCGTGCTCTCGAAGATTGGATCCTTTCTCAGCATCTTTATTATATGTCCACCGTTTATTTTGGGCAGAAAGTAATCCACAACTAGTATATCCGGCTTGTATCTGTATGCCTTTGTTATCCCTTCAAACCCATCTGCCGCTTGATAAACTTTCAAGCCAGCTTCACTGATTATGTCACTGAGAATCCGCCTCCAGAGGGGATCGTCTTCTATGACCAGTGATACCCGCCTCTCCATCGCACTCACCCCTACTTTCGCGGACATATTCCTTCAGAGCATTCTCATACCTGATATGGTCCAGTAAGAACTCCGTTCCTCGATCTATTTTCGTACCCAGCTTTTCGAATGTCTTTCTATTTCCATATCCAAAGACCCAGCTCTCATGCTTTGCATCAACTGTTATCTTTCTGATATGTAGTTTTTCCGCCATTTTTCTGATCATTCTTGCTCTTGTGAAGTCTCCAAACGATGGGTGATAAGGTCCCCCCACTATGTTTTTCCTCTGCTCTACTGGAACATGAAGCCCTATTCTTATGAGCTTTGCACCGCTTGCTTCCAGCACAATGGCCATCTCAGCGGTGATTTCGACAGCTTCCTCCAGTTCTAGTGGCTTGTAAACCCCCGATTTCAACATGTTGTGAAGTTCCGTCCCCTTGAAGACAAGAGTTGGGTGAATTCTAACCAAGTCTACTCCAAGATTCGCCACAATTTTTGATGACTCTATATCCTTTTCGGCCGAGCTACTGGGAAGTCCTACCATTAGATGAACACCAACGGTAAACCCTCTGGATTTCAGGATTTCAACCGCTTTAATCACATCCTCAGCTGAATGCCCTCTTTTGGATGCCAAAAGAACCTCGTCGAACATGGACTGGGCACCAATTTCCACCACTTTTACTCCTTTTCCTTTAAGAAAGTCCGCTTCATCCTTGTCAATCTCATCGGGTCTAGTGGAAACTCTCAGGCTAGAAATCCCTTTTCCAAACCATTTGGATACAACTTCAAGATACACTTTTTGAACATCTCTTGGGAGGGCCGTAAACGTCCCTCCATAAAACGCCAGCTCGTAATGTGACTTCGTTTTCAAGTATTCCTTAATCTTGCTCTCGATTTCATCAGGAGAAGGTCTTCTGGATTCACCAGTTGCCCCAACTTGATCACAAAAAACACACCTATGCTTACACCCAGCGTAAGGCAAAAATATAGGTATTATGCTCATCCATTCCTAAGGGCTTTGTATGCCTCTTCGGCTGCCCTTTTTTCAGCCTCCTTTTTCGATCTTCCTTTTCCCGTTCCCAGAAGCTTTCCATTTACATAGACTTTGACTTCAAAGTAATTGTTCTTCTTCGTTGATACTTCGTATTCTGGTAGGATCTTGTAAATCTCTTGAGTCAATTCTTGGAGAGCCGTTTTGTAATCGAACAGCAATTTCCCCTTCATCACCAACTTGGAGTACTTTTTGAAATGTTCACTGAAAACTCTACTTGTAGTCTCGAATCCCATGGATAGATATACTGCGGCTATGAATGCTTCCATGGCATCTGCCAATATAGAGTCTCTTTCTCTACCACCGCTGAGCTCTTCCCCTTTCCCCAGGAACAGGAATTCATTGAGTTTGTATTCCCTAGCCATCATCGAGAGAACCTTCTCGCTGGCCACGGCTGCTTTAACTTTGGACATCATTCCCTCCGACGCTCCTGGATAGGATTTGTAAAGTACATCACACACTATGAGATCAACTACAGCATCTCCTAGAAACTCTAATCTTTCATTTGACTCTATATCTCGTCCTGCTTGCTTTTGCTCATTCGCATAAGAGCTATGCACCATAGATTGAAAAAACAGCTGGAGGTCTCTAACCTCCCATTCCAGACTTCTAATCATTTTTTTAATAGTTTCAAGCTCGTACTCGTTCATTTCAAATGAAGAAGTACGAGACAATCAGTATCATCCCCACCACAAGTATGGTTAGCAGGAAAGCTATCAGAAAGTCCGTTCCAGTGTGTTCTGGATGCTTTGTAACAACCATCTTAGTTCTCTTCTGAGTGATCTGTGGTAATTCCTTTTCCATGGTATTTTTAACCACCTCTGAGACTTTCCTGAACAGTTCATCCTCGCTAGAGGATTTCGAGAGCTTCTCCTCAAATCTTTCAAAATCTCCCATTATTTTCAAAGAACGAGATACTATTCCCTTCCCGACGATCCCCTTCCCAAAGTCGACTTTTATCAGAAAATATCTTCCACCTTTTTGACCAACTATGAGCTCTTTGGATATGAGGGTTCCAACGAACGGTCTGATATTCGTTCCAGATTTGAAGTGATTTGGGAAAGCTTTTTCAAGCTCCTGAACCTGGGTTTCTCCCCCCGGGTTTAGAACAACGAAGAAAATAGAATCACCTATGTCAAATTCGGTTATTGGCTTTCCATAGACTGGATCTATTATGGGGAAAATTTCGGGTAGATCCTTGACATCAGGTCTTGATAGAACACCTAGGATGTTCTCATCGTCCAGGTCTTCCATCTGTGAGAGGAAATTCTCCATGGACATTTCCTCCATTGTGAGTGCGTTTATTCCAACGGAAACATCTGCTCTTGGTGTCCATCCCCTAATGAGCTCGGACGCTATGTAATGAACCAGATCCGCATCGGTGTTTTGCACTGCGGCGCTCATCTCCGCTCCGAATATCTCTGGCCCTTTTTTCTGAATCTGCACTCTTATGTAGTTTATGAAGTCGTCGGTCATTTCAAGGGCTTCTGGAACTTCCTCGAATATACGCTTTTTTAGAGAGTTAAAACTGTCCATGAAATCTTTGTAGTTCGTGTCTAAAGATAAATTCAAGGCATTCCCGTATCTCGCGGGAACCACTATGAAATCGTATTCAGGTTCCCTTCCAATCTTGCCAAGAAAATACCCAAGCATGTTCTCTGCTGTAGCCTTACTTCTTATAGAGACTTTCACGAAGTAGAAGTCCATTCAGTCACCCCCGATGGAGTACATACCCCCCGGACGGCACTATCTCCTTCTCAAAATCCTCAGGTTTTACATCTAACCCTATAACCACGTTTTTTCCTATTTTCACGTTATCCGGTATTATTGAATCCATTCCTACGACAGTTATTGCGCTGTTATAAACCTTCGGATCTAGTTCACTTGCCAGGAATTCTCCCTCACCTATAACCACGCTCTTTCCGATGGTCACATTTTCGGCTACTATGGCGTTTTCAATTACACTTCCCTCACCTATAATGCTTCTCGTCATTATCACCGAATTCCTAACGACTGCTTCTTTTCCTATTCTAACTCCTTGGAATACGACCGAATCGTAAACCTTACCTTCTATATCACATCCCTCACTCACCAGGGAGTTTTCAACTACGGCATCCTTGGAGATGAAAGCAGGTGGCATTTCCTCCGTTTGAGTGTAGAACTTCCAATTTGGGTCATACAGATTCAGTGGAGGTAGGGGTCTGGTTAGCTCCAAATTGGATTCCCAGTACGACTGAATCGTTCCAACATCTTTCCAGTACCCTTCAAACCTAAATGCGTAGATCCTTCCCAAATCTCCTTTGACTATCTTCGGAATGATGTCCTTCCCGAAATCGTGAGTTGAGTATGGGTCGTTGTCATCCTCTATTAGGATATCTCTTAGGAATCTCCAATTGAAGACGTATATTCCTAAAGATGCCAGGTTGCTCTTCGGTTCTGTGGGTTTCTCTTGAAACTCCACTATTCTTCCATCTATCTCTGTAACCATTATTCCAAACCTATGAGCTTCTTCCAGTGGGACTTCCATACATGCTATGGTACCATCTGCATCCTTGGATATATGGAAGTCAATTATATCGTTGTAATCCATGGCATATACATGATCTCCGGATAATATCACCACATACTCTGGATCGTATTGATCCACAAATTCCACATTTTGAAAAACGGCGTTTGCGGTTCCTTTGTACCAATCTGATTCTTTGTTTCCCTGATACGGGGGAAGTATAACAATCCCCCCATCTTTTCTATCTAGGTCCCAGGGTTTCCCTATTCCTATATGCTTGGAGAGCACATGAGGTCTGTACTGTGTCAAAACCCCGACTATGTAGATCCCACTGTTCACGGTGTTGCTCAGCGTGAAATCTATGATTCTGTACTTCCCCCCGAATGGAACAGCAGGTTTTGCTATCTTCTCTGTTAATATACCCAGTCTCGTTCCCTGACCTCCAGCGAGTATCAACGCTACTATTTCCCTAGCTTTTCTCATCATATCACCGTCCTCTTTTCAAAAACAAGTATTTCGTTCTCACCGATCACTTTTTTTTCTTCCCTGACAACCGAATTTTTATCGATCACCGCATTGTACACAACCGCGCCCTCCTCTACAACAGTTCCTTCCATTACTATGGAATTTTCAACGACTGCACCTGCCTTAACTTTTACCCCTCTGAATATCACCGAATTTCTAACCGATCCGGTTATTATCGCCCCGTCGGATATCAAGGAGTTTTCAACTGAAGCTGTACCGGAAAACTTAGGCGGAGGAAGATCCTTGAGTTTAGTGTAAACCTTTCCATTCCTGTAGAAAAGCTCTTCTCTGATTTCCGACTTGAGTATATCCATATTCGTCTTGTAGTACTCTCCGACTCCCTTTTTGATATTCCTCCAGTATCCGTTGAACTTATAGGCATAGATTTTCAATTTTTTGAGGTTTGGAATGACTATATCCAATAGTAAATCCACTCCTCCGTATGGAACAAAAGAGTACAGAAGATCCATCAGCAAGTACTTGTTCACGAAGTAAACTCCCAAAAAAGCAGTCTTTGTCTTTGGTTTTTCTGGCTTTTCTTCCACACTGATTATTCTGTCGCTTTCGTCCAATTCGACTATTCCGTATTGAGTTAAGTCATAGCTGTCATCTAAGTCTTTTACTACAAGAGTTATATCAGCTCCTTTCTGAATATGAAATCGAAAAACATCGGTGAAATCTATCTTGTATATATGATCCCCGGACCCTATGAGTACGAAATCTTCCTCTCCTCTTCTCAACAAAGTCATATTCTGGTATATAGCATCTGCTGTTCCCCTGTACCAAAGGTTCCCTTCTGGGGAAACATATGGTTGGAGTATGAAGAGTCCACCATTTTTTCTATCTAGATCCCACTCCTTACCAGATCCCAGATGATCCATTAGGCTCCTTGGGTTGTATTGAGTTAAAACACCGACTTTGACGATTCCACTGTTCACCATGTTGCTCAATGTGAAATCTATCGCTCTGTATTTCCCAAAAATGGGCATAGCTGCTGAAGCTCTTTTTTCAACCAGAACGCCAAGCTTCTCTCCTCTACCACCCGCTAATATCAATCCTAAAACTCTCACCTTACCACCTCTTTTCAAGGCAGAGATATGCTCAAAGCAAGAGATTCTGGAAACCTTGAGGATGTGCGAGGATGACTAAGATATCAGTTAAGTGTTGACCGCCGTTATCCCTTTATCCCAAGAAATTCTCTTATCCCTTCTTTCTCTCTGGAATCTATGTATATTCTTTCGTACTCTCCATCTCCTTCTATCTTCACCTTTATGGGGTTTTTCGTTATCCCACGAACTGTCCTCTCATCCAAATCGTATTTTCTGAGGGAATCGAGTAGTTTTAGAAGGGCAGAGTTATCTAGATTGGACTTCTCCGACAGAGATTTGACCACCTTTCCAACTACAAATATATCGAAAAATCCTCCTCTTTTCTTAAGTGCTCTCAATAGATCCCCAATGCTTCTTGTCTCTTTTCCTGTCAATTCTTTCGAAAATTTCGAAAATTCGTTTCCACCTAGGTCAAGGTATCTCCATTGGGTTGTCCCAGTTTCAAAGACATCCTTGAAAAACGCGTAATCCTCTATTGGATCCTGGTTGAGCTGTTTTCCAGTCTCGGGGTCATAAAGATTTGCCTCAGTGTATAGGACCTTTACAGATTCCTCATTGGAGTTCACGAGCACGAATGCTACAGAGGCATCACGTTTGATTATGTACAGAACCTTATCCGCTGAGTATATGGGAGAATTCTTCAAGCTTGTACTCATAGTATAGTAGACCAATGCAAATACAGCGATTACAACTAAAAGAGCCATAAACAAGGGCAAAAAGTTTTTTCTTCTCCTCCTTATCCTCATTCCTTCACCTCCACTGTCTTGTTCCAGGTTTCAACACTTTTGGGAAGCAAAAATCTGCCAGTTTGTATCGCATAAATCATCCTGTTCTTCAAAACTTCGACAAATGCTTTTTCCAAGCTCTTGAAAGCGATTTCTCTAATTTCCTTAATTCCTGGGAAATCTCGGTCGTATCCAACAGTGTCCGCTATCATGAGAGCCTTCCCAAGTTTGCCCATTTCAGGATAGCCAGATGTGTGGTAAGCGACAGATATGATCACGGAGTTGTCGACAACATTCATTCTTCTTCTGAGAAACTCTGCTGCGATTTTTCCATGTAGGAGTATCGGATGTTTTATCTCTAAATCTTCCACTTCTATCTCCCAAATCTCCGCAATTCTTAAAAGTTTGTCAGCTGGTACGTCCCTAAAGATATCATGGGCGATTGCAGCAAGCTCCAGCTTTCTCGGATCTATACCATGGATGTCAGCCAGAAGAAGTGCAAAATCCCTTACAGCTATTATGTGCTTGAATCTACTTTTGGATACCAGAACTTTTGCAAAATGGATCAACTTGTCTACCATAATTCCTTTTCCATCTCCTCTATCTCCAAACCCCCGCCATTCTCCACACGATTTTCTATGAGTTCGAAAACCTGATGAATCATATTCTTGTCGTTTGAGACCATTGCTATTCCCAAAACCAGGAAATCTTTGGAATCCTGTGCTTCTACCTCCGAAATCGAAACATTGTAGGATTTTCTTATTTGATTTATCAGCCTTTTCGATAGGCTCCTTTTATCTTTGAGTGAGTTCATCCCGAAAAGTCGTATTTTCATCTTCGCCATTCCTATGTTCACCGGATCACCTCTTCACGATCAGGTATAGAGCTTTGTGCCCCCATTTTGGTTACGGATATAGAAGCTGCTTTTACCGCCAACTCGAGTGCTCTCATTTCACCTAGATCGTAGAAAGCGGCAAATGCTCCATTGAAAACATCACCGGCTGCTGTGGTATCAAGGACCTCGACCCTCAATGCTGGTATTTTTACCTCTTTCAATCCTTTTCTATAGTACACTCCGTTCTCACCTAGCTTCACTATGACGGATCCAGCTCCCATTTCAAGCAACTTCTCCGCCGCGTATCTGACTTCTTTGATTTCCCCAAAGAGTGTTCTTGATAATTGCATCAATTCGACCTCGTTTGGAGTTATGTAATCGACGTACTTGAATATTTCAGGATCGATTTCATGAGCTGGTGCCGGGTCAAAAACGACGATTTTTCCAGAGTTTTTTGCCCACCTTGCCACATTAAGTGTTGTTTGAAACGGTATTTCGTTTTGAAGGAGTACTATTTCCACTTTTTCTAAAAGTGTGTAATCAAGCTTCTCTGGGGTCAACTTGGAATTCGTTCCCGTGTATATCGTTATCCTGTTCTCACCCGAGGAGGTAACTTCAATGAACGCCTTCCCAGTGTAACCCTCGATGGCTTTTGGACCAATGATCTTGAGCTCGCTGAACCTCTTTAGCATCCACTTCCCATCTTCGTCTTCCCCGACAAAGCTGGAGAATATCACGGAACTTTCTGAAAGCTTCGCAGCAGCAACAGCTTGATTTGCTCCTTTTCCGCCAGGAAACTTGTGGAAAGATCTAGCTTTTATAGTTTCCCCCACTTGAACAAATCTGTCGACTCTCAAAACGTAATCCACATTTGTACTTCCAACAACCCCTATTTTCACTTTCCCACCTCTACTGCTTCTTTCCTCTCTTCCACGTCTATAGCCATCTCAGGACAGATATTCTCGCATAAAAGGCATCCTATGCATTTATTCGCATCTTGAAGTTTGGGATAGAGAAGATCTCCTTCCACCAAAGCTTTTGTCGGACAGATCCAATAGCACAATCCGCATCTCTTACACCAAGAAAAGTTTATCTCAACGTCGTACTTTTTTCTCGGCACGCTCTCCCCTCCCGAAGAAATTAGTGTATCATACATCGAGGGCAATTGAACTGCGTTCAAAGCGTCTGCGAAGTAAGAGGAAAGTTGATGTCATTCAAATTCAAAATGTATCCATTTTCTCCTACATATCTTTTGAGATCGGCGTATATCGGGTGGACAGACAGTGTGGAGAAATCCCCTATAACTATCAACTTGCTCTTGGCTCGAGTTATGGAAACGTTGAGCCTTCTCATATCTTCTAGAAATCCTATATCACCATTTTTGTTGCTTCTGACGAAGGATATTACAATGACTTCTCTCTCCTTTCCCTGAAAGGCATCCACAGTACTCACTTTTATCCCCTCGGGGAGCATTCTTCTGAGAAGAGATACCTGATCGTCATAAGGGGTGATGACACCAATAAGAGAACTCTCCAGTCCCATCGTCACTAAGTCATCAATTACCCGTTTTACAATGAGGGCTTCCAGCCTGTTTTCACGAGAAGTGGAACCTCTTTTTTGGCTCTCCCATCTCTTGGTGTGAAATGATGTGTTTATTAGGATCAGTGAATTTGATGGATCCGTGATCCTTGAAAACTTTGACCTTGTGGGTTTAAACCCCAATGTCTCCAAAGTTCGTCTTCTCACACTTTCATCTGCTATTAGTTTTCCGCCATAAAACTTTTCGGATGGGAACCCCATTATTTTCTCATTCATTCTGTATTGAACCCTCAATGTCTCGGACATTTCCTTGTATCTGCCTATTAATTTTTCAAAGAGTGTTTCTGAGAGGATTTTGAAAGCTTCTTGGCTCACAACGGTGGGAGGGAGTTGTTTGTGATCTCCAGCCATTATCAAGCTATTTGAAAGAACAAGCGGGATGTAACTTGAAGGTTCTGTGGACTGGGTGGCCTCGTCATGAACCAGTGCATCGAACATCTCATCTTTCATGTATTCCACTCCAAACGATGCATTTGTTCCAGTTACCACTTGCGCCTCTGAGAGAACCTTTTTAACGAGCTTCATCTCGAGTTCTTTGGATCTTTCCAAAATTTCGGAAATTCTCCCGTTTACTTCTATCCATTTTGCCATGGATGAGATAACTCTTGAGGGTATTCCCCTGATACTCTTATGTGATCTAGACAGATTAACTATCTCTTCGTCTGATAATCCCCTTCTGTATTTTGGTTCAGGCTTTATGAACTTCTCTCTCTCCATCATCATCCGTTGAGCTTCTTCCAACATGAACCTCACCTTCGAATACCCTGGAAGTGATTGCACTATGAAAGATAAGGTATGGTTGATGAGGTTTTTCTCGACCCTGGAAGGATGCCCAATTCTAACCGCATTTACCCCTCTACTGATTAAAATTTCTAGGATGTTGTCCACTGCTGCATTCGAATCCGCTGAAACAGCTACTCTCTTGTTGCTTCTAACCAGCTGGACTATAATTTCAGCGAGAGTTCTAGTCTTACCCGTTCCGGGTGGTCCGTGTATCAAGAATATCCTTGAACCTAGGGCTTTCTCAACTGCCAATCTTTGGAATTCATTCAGCGACTTGTCAGAGAACTCCACATGGACTTCGTTGAAGTTCGGGGATGTCTTACCAAGGATTACTTCTCTAACCCAAGATACTCTGTCAGAATTTTCCATAATCTCTATGGCCTTTTCCATCCTCCTAAAAGTTGTATCGTTGAGGAACAAGTCCACTCTAATTCCTTTGGATAGGGTCCACCTCGGTGGAGAATTGCTGAATGCGACAGACAAGGATCTCAAGGTTTTAGAGATTACCGTACCGGTGAGATCACTCTTCAGGGGGTTACCTTTACTTACCAAGACGACATCTCCAACTTCTATCTCAGTATCGATCGGCTTAGACCTTCCAAATTTGATAGCATACAGACCTCCAAGTTCTCTACCAACATAGGTTCCTTTCAAATTGAGGACAGCTCTCCCTATCCTCTCGCGCTTTTCGCCACTTAAATTTTTGATCTCATCTATCGCCGCTCTTTTCTCCTCTTCTCTCTCTAGATGAACGGCCCTCTTCAGTTCCTCGAAATACCTCATATGCTCAAGACTTGTTCTTTATATGAATATCCATCTGGTTGAATGGTATCTCTATTCCCTCTTCGTCGAATCTCTTCTTTATCCTGATTGCTAAGCTCATCTGAGCATCGAAGAAGTTTTCCCTTTTTACCCAAAACTTCACCGTGAAGTCTATGGAAGAAGCACCAAAGCCTTCGAAGGTGACAAACGGGGCAGGTTCTTTCTCAACAAGCTCTTCTTCCTCCAAGCATTCATTCAACACCTTGATGACCTTGTTTAAATCAGAATCATATGCAACGCCTACTGATAGATCGACCCTCCTAGTACTTGAAGGCCAATAGTGAGTTATCATGTCTCCCCAGACAGTTTTATTCGGGATCATCACTTTTTTCCCATCGAAAGTTCTTATGAGAGTGTGGTTGATCGTTATTGATTCGACGGTTCCACTAATGCCGGATATGCTCACCGTGTCCCCGTCTTTCACAGCTCCGCTGAGGAGAAGAAATATACCCGATACGAAATTCGCCAATGGTTCCTGAAGGGCAAGACCTATGACAATACCACCTATTCCGAGGGAAGCTGCGAGACCTACAATGCTCACATTCCAAAAGCTCAGGATGATCATAAGTGCTATCAACCCGATTGTGGATCCCAGAATTGTTTTCAAACTACTGGGCATTTCCCTGGGCTGCTTGAGCTTTTTCAAAGTTTTGGCAAGTGCAGTCACGATCAGCTTGTACAAGAAGTAGGAAACTACTACTACGAATGTGCTCAGGATGATTTTTAAAACCATTTCCTCACCTCCAAAGGATATTCATGGAAATTGGCTCGACTGTTATGAGATTTTCGACATTTCTAATAGCGTCTGTACTGATTGTCTTCGAATCCACTACTAACTTCCAAATGCCACTTGGAAGGTGGTATTTTTTTCTATCAAGTGAACCATTCAGGATGATGAAGATTTCCTTCCAAGGATCTTCGTTTAAATGGTACCCAAAATATAGAACAGCAAAAAGGGGTTCAATTCTCAAAAGTTTTGCCTTTTCTCTGATCTCATCTGGATCGTTTGCTCTGAATGCAGGATGCTTTCTTCTTAATTTTATCAAACCTTTGTAGTACTCGAAAACATCCGAGAATTCCTCTTTTCTCCTCCAATTTACCCCATTTGTATCGATGGGAGCGTTGTATGAATTGGGATTGAAGTTCTTCGTTCTACAAAAGTCCTGTCCCAAGTGGAGAAAAGGTATCCCCAGTGAAAGAATGGTTATCCCTCCAGCGAGCTTCTGTGCCTTTTTAAGATCCTCTTTGTTCCATTTCCTTGAATCCTTTTTGGCGGAAAGTAGATTCTTGTCCCACAACGTGTGGTTGTCATGACACTCGGAGTAGTTCACAGTCTCTTCAGGTTTTAGAGTGAATCCCCCTAGATACGAAGGACTACCCAGAAAACCGACGGCTATCCTTCTCTCCGTTCCCTTTTCCGCCATCACGAATCCCTTCTTTTCCTCCTCAAAAACACTTCCCCTGATAGCATCCCTTATATCATCATTGAACACACCGTAGTTCTTCCCTCTCTGATCTCCTTTGAAAATCCTCGTGGTTCCCGCGCCCCATGGCTCTCCGTATATGAGGACTGATGGCTTTACCTTCTTCAGTCTCTTAGTCAAATCTTCAACCAACCCTTTATCCATAGCACCCATCTGATCGAATCTGAATCCATCCACATGGTATTCGTTCACCCAATACTTCAACGTGTCGATCACCAGTTTTCTCATCATCTTCCTTTCGGTTGCTGTTGTGTTCCCACATCCGGTTTCATCTACATATTTGCCATCTTGTGAGATTCTGTAGTAATAGTAGGGCACAGTTGCATCAAGTGGAGACTTTTCACCTATGTCAAAAGTGTGAGGAAAAACCATGTCCAATATGACACGAATTCCCATTTTATGGAGTTTCAAGATCAGTTCCTTCAGCTCGCTTATCCGTGAATAAGGGTTGTAGGGATCCTTAGAGTACTTCCCGGATGGCACCATGTGGAGATAGGGATCATATCCCCAGTTATAACACTGCTCATCATCTTCTTTACAACTCCTGAATATCATCGAAGGCATCAGTTGAACGTGTGTTACCCCCAGTTCTTTCAAATGTTTGGTGGCCTTTCCACCGGCCACTATACCCAGAAATTTTCCCCTGAGTTCCTCTGGGATTTCATCGTCAAAAGCGGTGATATCCGCAACGTGAACCTCGTAAATAACAGCATCTGTTGGGCTATCCAATGCAGGTAGTATGTCCTCTTCCCACCCTTCTGGGTTGGACTTTTTCAAATCCACTACAGCGCTCTTCTCTCCATTTATCGAGACGGATTTTGAGTATATGTCGACTGTTCTAACTGTGGCACCACATCTTTTTATTTCATATTTGTAGAACCAACCATCTAGGTCTCCTTCCACTTTCGTTTCCCACACGCCATTCTCAATTTCTTCCATGTCCACCACTACATCAGGATCTTCAGATTGGAAATCTTCAAAGAGAAGCAGCTTTACATCCTTGGCAATAGGACTCCAGGTTCTGAAAGTGGTGCTATCCTCACCGTATATGCAACCAAGCTCCAAATCCCCTTCCGGTGTGAAGTTCTCCAAAACGGATATTGGGCAGACCCGATACTCCTTTTCATTGCGGTTTATAATGACTTCTTTCATTTCAGATAAGCTTATGTCCGCCTCGAGGACCATTTTGACGTGTTTCGACGAAGGCGAATCCATTGCAAGGATGTAATCCATGTTTTTACCCGAAACCTTCAAGTCCAGAGAAAGATCCTCGCCAAGGGAAACCTCTTGATCAAATAGCAGGTTAATGGTGTTTGGATTGACGATCTCTGCCCAAACTAGATTTTTCACATCAACCTCCTCCTTGGATTTAAGACGCAGCTTATAAATTATAAATAAAATTGCCGGGGGATTCATAACCCCGGCGCGAGTCCTTCCATTTCAAGATTTGTTATTCCGAAAATACATCCTCTGGGGACTCAAAACTCATCTTTCCAAATCTTCCGATGTACATGTCGTGGAAAAACTTATGAGCTGCCTTTTCCCTGTCAACACTTCCTCCCTTTTGAACCATACCTCTCCTCCTACCAAAGCTCTCTATGAACTCTTCAAAGCTTGACACATCACCAGCTATGTTTCTAACAACACTTGGATATCTTTTTCTGAGAATTTCAAATGCGATTTCCCGAATCTCCCAATCATCAACTTTTTCAATAGTGATCGATCCCACTAGTAGGAGTTTAGCTGCAAGTTCTTTGCTGAAAAGCTCACTGTAAAGTATCCCAGGTGTATCCAGTATTTTCACCCTATCGTTCACTTGAATCCATTGCACCCCTCGGGTTATCCCGGGTACCCCTCCAACCCTCAGGGATCTCCTTCCTCGCATTCTATTTATAAACGAGGATTTGCCAACATTTGGAAGTCCCACTATCAAAGCCTTCACATTTTTACCTTCTCCAAAAAGTGCTCGGAGAAGCTTTCTCGATCTGTCTCCCTTTTTTGTCACCAAGACGCTTTCTCCACGATTTCTGTAAAATTCCTCCCAGCTCTTAGTTGTGCTCTCGTCGGCTATATCAGATTTGTTTAGAACGATCACGGATCTCTTTCCACGAAACAATTTCTCTCGCTCATATGCACCTGTAGCAAAAGGTGCTCTTGCATCTCTTACCTCCAATACATAGTTAACAACCTTTACGAACTCGGCTATTTTTTTCTTCGCCTTTGCTATGTGACCTGGGCTCCACATGGTTTCCCCCCTTTAGATGCTGAGAAGCTCCTTCAACTTCAAGGCATTTTTAACGGCCTTACCGTTGTGACAATTGTTGAAGTAAATCAAAATCCTCCTTACCCTCGAAGATATCTCCTTTATATCCTCTGAAAACCTTCTTATATCTTCTTCTGTGTACAGGTAATCGTACCTGTCGGATCCCCGATCGAACCACCTTTCGTTTCTCCCATGGAACCTGAAATATGCTGTATCCGTTGTCACCACAATCTTATGTGGAAACAGGTTCCTCATCTTGGGTTCGTCCACTATGGCACATGTTATTCCGTTTTTCCTCAAGAATTCATACACTTCCTCTCTGTCCCAGCTATTGTGCCTGAATTCAACAGTGAGAGGGTGCAGCATGTCCGAGGTTTTTTTGAGATATTCTAGCCTCTTTTTCGAAAATTTGAAGGTGTATGGGAACTGCGCCAGGTGTGATAATAATCTGCCCTCTATCAGCATTGGCTCGAGCGCTTTTGAATAGGACTTGACAATATCAGCATCGAGATCCTCTTTCCATCCTTCGTGCGTTACATGACCAGGAACTTTCACCGAGAACATGAAGTCTTGAGGAGTCTTCCTCAGCATGGAAACGACTGTCTTGTAGGAAGGTATGGAATAATAAGTAAAATTCAGCTCTACAGAGTTAAATCCCAGATTTGACCAGTAGTAAACAAGCATCTGAGACTTTTTGATCTTCTCTGGATATACCGTTCCAACCCAATCTTTGAAAGAAAAACCACTTGTTCCCAGATATATCAGATCTTGATCGCCTCCATTCTCCTCCTCCTGAAGATGATCACTTCCTTGAATCCCATGTTCCTGAGGAGCTTTAAAGCCTTAAGGACATCTCTCCCTATGTTTTCAAGGTTATGAGCATCGGAACCGACTGTGACTGGTATTCCCTGTTTTCGGATCTTCTCGAGTATCCAAATAGGCGGATGAGGTTCTCCATATGCCGAAAATCCTTCTGTATTCACTTCAATCGCCGATCCCTTATCTTTGATCACTTTCAAGATGTCATCGACTATTGGCTTCAAATGATTGGGAACCGTGGGATTTCCCGGCATATATCTCCTCACAAAGTCGAAGTGGTCCAGCACATCGAAATCCGCTGCTTCGACACATCTCAAAGTTCTCTTCAGGAAATCTTCATAGCATTTCTGAACCATTTCCATAGGTTCATCACATCTGTGAATGGAAAGGCTGATGTAATCGAATCCTTCGAAACCTGGTGGAGTACCCTCACAATCCCAACCCCATTCTACACCTTTGAGCATGACAACATCCGTTTGAACACTGTTGACAGCTTCTAAAAACTCCCTCAAATCGAAGCCATATTTCAATTCTCCATGTCTCATTTCGTAATGGTCGTTTATCCCTATGTACTTCAAACCCTTAAGTTTCGCAACGGTTGCTATTTGCGACAGATCAGATTCGGAATCCATGGAGAACTTCGAGTGGATGTGCAAATCTATCATTCCTTCATCACCTCAACAAAGGCTTTGAATATGGGATGAACATTTCCCACCTTGCTTCTGTACTCCGGGTGAAATTGCACCCCTATGAAGAACGGATGAGAGTCTATTTCCACAGCTTCAACGAATTTGGATCTTGCGGATACCACCAGTTTGTACCCATCTTCACCAGGATTCTTGAACATCTCCGGAAAAGTTTGAAAGTTCACCTCGTATCTGTGCCTATGCCTTTCGAATGCCACGTCACTCTTGTATATTTCGCGGAGCTTTGTTCCAGGGATAATCCTCATCTCCTGGCTACCCAACCTCATAGTTCCACCAAGTTTGAGGATTCTTTTTTGTTCCTCCATTATGTCTATTATAGGGTACGGCGTTTTTGGGTCGAACTCCGTGGAATTTGCCCCTGAGTATCCCATGACATTTCTCGCAAATTCTACAACCATCATCTGCATACCAAGACATATTCCGAGAACTGGAATGTTGTTTTCTCTGGCATATTTTATGGCGGCTATTTTCCCCTCTATTCCTCTCTTCCCAAAACCTGGAGCTATTATCAAGCCATCGAATTCGGACAGCACATAGCTTAGTTCAGATTCATCCATGCCTTCAAGCATCATTGAGTCCAAGATTCGGGGCCTCTCCACGCCCAGCAAAAATATGGATTCGATGATGCTCTTGTAAGCATCATCCGTTCCAAGATATTTGCCAACAATGGCTATTCTCTTCTTCTCAAAAGCTTTCGGATAGTTCCAGGTAAATTCGTCAGACACCCTCAAGTTGAGCCTTTTCGCTATCTTCTCATGAATTTTCAACGAGTGGAGTATCTCTGGAATCTGATACACGTTTTTTGTGTCCGGGAGATTCACAACATCATCTTCCCTAACCCCGCCAAAAAGGGCTACTTTCTTTAAAGAATGGCGATCCATCTTCATTTCACTTCTTACAACTATCATATCAGGTGATATCCCAGATCTCATCAGAAGCTGAATCGACTGCTGAGTGGGTTTAGTTTTGAACTCGTTTGTGGTTTTCAGATAGGGAACGTAAGTGACATGTGCGAAAAAGAAATTTTCCCTTCCTTCGTCCAAGGCGAGTTCTCTAATAGCTTCGAGGAATATCTGTCCTTCTATGTCTCCAACTGTTCCCCCTATTTCAACAACTAGGAGCTCTCCATTCAAGGATCTTATTCTGCTTTTAATCTCCTCAGTCACGTGAGGAACCATTTGAACGGTTGAGCCGAGGTACTTGCCTTCTCTCTCTTTTTCTATCACAGAAGAGTATATCTGCCCTGCTGTGACGTTGTTTTTCCTGCTCATGTCTATTCCCAAGAATCTCTCATAATGTCCCAAATCTAGATCTGCTTCGTATCCGTCGTTTGTGACAAAAACCTCCCCGTGTTGATTGGGGTTCATGGTCCCAGCGTCTACATTCAAATAGGGATCGATCTTCAGGACATTCACTTCTAGTCCCGTCTCTTTCAACACCCTGGCAACAGATGCGGAGAATATGCCTTTTCCTATGCCACTTAGAACCCCACCTGTGACTATCACGTATTTCAACTTCAACACCTCCAGGATGGATTGTAGCATCTTATTTTTCATAAGTTGAGGAAGGAAGGTTTCCTCGTGTTTGGTGTAGAATACTTTTTCAGGAGGGTGAGAATTGATAGTATACGCACTTGACAAAGTTTTGCTGAATGAAACTGAAATACCAGATGGTGAAGTGCTGGGTGTCTTGGAAGCGGTCAAGCAAACTGAAGTTGAATACCAGCTGGGGAATATCGTTTTCTATCCGATAGGGAACTCTGTTGTTGGTGTCAGAAAAGGCCTGAGCCGACTTGAAGCAGAAGCTCTTCTTTTCAGAAGACTTTGGATGCTCAAGCCATACCCGGAGTGGATCGTGGATCTGTCAAAGTTCCTCAACGTCCAGGGAAATCATTACCTCGTACTGACTGCTGGGGACAATCGGTTTTCCCTGAGAGAGAGATTCTCTCCTTTGGCCATGTTGGTGTATAACACTGGAAATGAGGACTTGTACGTGTCCAGATTTGAATTGGAAATTGAAGGGCCATACATATCAGTTTATGGAGAGAACGTTCTTGAGAACTTGAGAAGAGCATATTCCATTCTCAAGCATCATAGCTTGAAGGCTCGGGTGAGTTTTGAGACCCTCGATTCGCTGGAGTGTGATTGTGATATACCGGATCTTTCAAGTACTCAGGGTCTGATAGAAGCGCTGAAAATTTTTCGCACCGAGCTTGTGGATGTTAGAATTCCCGAGGAGGTTTGCCTCGTCTCTAGGAGGGATTGAACTGATGAAAGAAATGGTTACCTTTCACTTTCAAGCTAAAAAGGAGAATGTTCGGATTGTTAGAGCTATAGTGAGGAATTTTCTCCTTTTAAAAGGAGTATTCGAGCAGGACATATTCGATACGGAGCTTGCTGTGGATGAAGCCGTTGCAAACGTTATAGAGCACACTTACAAATGTGACGAGAGTAAGTTCATAATTTTTACCATGATGTGGTGGCAGGGACAATTGGAAGTTCTTCTGAGGGATTTCGGTCCCAAAGTTGATCCTAACAAGGTGAGACCGAGGCCATTAGAAGAGGTAAGAGAAGGAGGTTTGGGGGTTTACATAATTCAGAAGATATTCGATGAGATGAGATGGAGAGACATAGGAGAAGAGGTGGGAAACCTTCTTTACTTGAGAAAGGTTTACAAAATACCAGAGAGGGAACAATGAGAGTTCATGTAGTTGGTGGAGGTCTAGCCGGTTCGGAGGTCTCACGGTATCTAGCTTCCAGAGGTCATGAGGTAATTCTTCACGAGATGCGTCCTGTGAAAATGACGGAAGTTCACAGAACGGGGTTTTTGGCGGAGCTTGTTTGCAGTAACTCACTCAAATCCGAGTCTTTGTCAAACGCTGAAGGTCTTTTAAAGGCAGAGATGAGGATTTTAGGATCTGTGGTTCTAGAGTGTGCAGATAAGGCCCGCATCCCAGCCGGAAGGGCTCTAGCCGTTGATAGGGAAATCTTCTCGAGATGCGTTACAGAAATCGTGGAGGATGCCGGTGTAAAAGTGGTCAGAGAAGAGGTATCGGAGATCGCACCAGCTGACGATGAGATATGGATTGTGTCGACAGGTCCGGCCACTTCTGAAAGTCTGACAAAGTTCATAGAATCTCTAACAGGTTATGAGGATCTCTACTTTTTTGATGCAGTTGCTCCTATAGTCACCAGGGATTCCATAGACATGAATAAAGCGTTCCTTGGGGACAGATATGGGCGAGGGAGAGGAGACTACATAAACTGTCCCATGAGTGAGGAAGAGTATGAGAAGCTTTGGAAAGCGTTGGTGGAAGCTGAAACGATACCCATGGAAGATTTTGACAGGAAATTGCTCTTTGAAAGGTGCATGCCCATAGAAGAAATGGCGAAAAATGGCAAGAAGGCTATGCTGTTCGGTCCTCTGAAGCCAGTTGGGCTTGTGGATCCAAGGAGTGGAAAAGAACCTTACGCTGTTGTTCAACTACGCCAGGACAACAAAGATGGAACTCTTTATAACGTCGTGGGTTTTCAAACTAGATTGAAATGGAAAGAACAGAGCAAGGTTTTGAAATTGATCCCATGTCTTAAGAATGCCGAAATAGTTAGGTACGGTGTGATGCACAGAAATACCTACATAAATTCTCCCAGAGTTTTGGATGTCTTCATGCGGTTGAAAGGAGGAAATAGGATATTCTTCGCAGGCCAGATAACGGGAGTGGAGGGATATGTGGAATCAGCCATGTCGGGGTTGTATGTGGCTTTCAATGTAGACAGAATTCTCAGAGGCTTGGAACCCGTGAGATTTCCCAGGGATACGATGATAGGAGCACTCACCCATTACATAACGGAGGAAGTGAAAGCTGGGCTGAGACCGATGTATGCGAACTTTGGACTTTTGCCTACTTTGTCGAATAGAGTAAAAAGCAAACTGGAGAGAAGAAAAACCTTAAGTGAAAGGGCCTTGGAGTCTCTCAAAGACTTCTTGAAAAGTCTCAAATGGTGATACGACAAATCTCCCAAGAAAAACCTCCGGGTGCTACCGCAAAGACAGACCAGTTCCCCTCTAAGAATTTCTCTGAGAACTTTTCCAATTCTTGAGGTGTTATCGATAATATAGATCTCTCGTGTTCTTTTGGGTCTTCCACAGCTTCAGAATACAACAGTTTATCCACCATGTAGTTGACGACACCTCCAGGAGATTCCATGGACATCTTGAATTTCCCAAGCCTTCTTTTGATTCCATACTCGTGATATTCCTTTGCTCTGAACCGACTCAGAGCAGCTTTGACCTCATTTAAGGTTCTTTCAACATATTCGGGTGAAGTTGAGAAATATATGCCGTATATTCCAGATTTTTTCAAAGAATACGAAAGCGAGTATATATCGTACACGGTGCCGAGCTTCTCTCGTATCTCTTCAAAGAGATATGAGCTCATTCCACTTCCAAGGATTGTATCGAGGACCATCATCTTCTCGTAATCTCCATCGAGTTTTCCCAAACCATTTTTCAATATTAAAACATGAACATGGTTTATATCTCTCATGTTCTCAATTTTAACCGCATCGTTGTGCTTGAAATCAGGCTCCTTGGGATCTGTAACTTTCCCTTTATCTTCCATGTCACCGAGCTCTTTCAGAACTTCTTTCAAACCTTCCAGGTTTCCAGCCAAGGCAACTTTCACTCTTGATGGCAGATATTTTTCGCCGTGATACTTCCTTATTTCTTTTGAGGTGAACTTTAACACAGTGTTTTCGTATCCCAGCGTATCGCGACCGTATGGCTCTCCCCAAACGGATAGAATGGCCATCTTATAGAGGCGTTCTTCTGGATTCTCGTATGTCATCTTGATCTCTTCTAGTATTATCCTTCTCTCTATTTCAACATCTTCTTCTCTCACAAGAGGGTAGAAGACTATCTCGTTGAGAACCTTCATAGTTTTCTTGAGTTGAAATGATGGAACCCTGGCATAGTAGACTGTTGATACTGGTGTGGTGAATGCGTTCAGAACACCTCCAACACTTTCTACAGTGTACTTGAGCTCCTTCATCGCGAAATTTCTCGTTCCACGAAAGGACACATGCTCAAGAAAGTGGGAGATTCCCGCTTGAGAATCTCCCTCATGTGCCGAGCCTATTCTCACAAGAAATGCCACAGATACTGTTTCCACGTGTGGTAGATCTTCAACGTAAAGCTTTAAATCACTTATGTCTATTCTCTCCACTTTTTTCTCTCCTTCTGCTAGGGTTGCCATATCTGTGCATTCCAGAGTGATCTCGAGGAAGTCTTCTGGAAGATCTATTATCACCTTCAGTTATTTTAATTCCAGGTCTTTTAAATTGAAGTCTTCCCATTTCATCCACGTTTATTACCTCGACTTCTATTTCATCACCTATTTTGATTTTTTTCAGGAATTCTTTTGCACCAGCCCCCATCTTGCTCGCATGCATGAGCCCGATCTTCCCCGGTGGGATCTCCAGGAATATCCCGTAAGGCTCTATTCTGGTAACCTTTCCCGTGACCACAGTTCCAACTTCTATATCTTTGACTATGCTTTGGATCATCTCTATAGCCTTATCTACCTTTTCTTCATCGCTCCCTATTATCTTGACTTTTCCGGTCTCATCGTCTATGGAGACTTCTACACTGTAATCCTTGCTGATCTTCTTCACGATCTTTCCACCCGGCCCGATTATCTCTCCAACCTTTTCGGGATCAACTTGAGTCATCTTTATTATGGGCGCGTATTTCGACACACTGGGTCTTGGATTTGAAATGGTTTCATACAGTTTATCCAGTATGAACATCCTTGCCCGTTTGGCCTGCTCTAGTGCCTCCTTCAAAAGTCTTTCGCTTACACCAGAGACCTTACAATCCATTTGAAAAGCCGTTATTCCATCCCTCGTTCCAGCGACTTTGAAATCCATATCTCCGTAGTGGTCTTCGTTTCCCAGTATGTCTGTTAAAATGACAGTTTTGTCTGGTTCCATTATGAGACCCATTGCAACTCCAGCAACGTGTTTTTTCACCGGTACACCAGCATCCATGAGAGCCATGGAACCCGAGCAGACCGTTGCCATAGAACTCGATCCATTGGATTCCAAAATCTCTGATACCACCCTTATTGTGTAAGGAAAGTCATCCTCCGGCGGTATAACAGCCTTGAGAGCTCTCTCAGCTAGATGGCCGTGACCTATTTCTCTTCTGCTCGGCCCTCTCATCGGTTTGACCTCTCCCGTTGAGAATGGGGGGAAATTGTAATGGAGCATGAACCTCTTTGTTCCTTCCTCCAAAATTGTGTCGATTATCTGCTCATCCATAGGTGCCCCAAGGGTAACTATTCCTAGACTCTGCGTCTCACCTCTTGTGAAAAGGGCCGAACCATGTGTTCTTGGAAGTAGCCCCACCTCGCATGTTATAGGTCTTATCTCATCTGGTTTTCTCCCATCCATTCTCACACCTTTTTCTACGATCATTCTTCTCATCGTATACTTAACGAGATCATCATAGGCATCTTTTAAGAATTCCACGTAGTTGTCTAAACTATCGCCTTCCTCCAAATTCCATACCTCCGAGAAAAATCTTTCCATTAGAGAATCTCTGTAGTTTTTCAAGGCCTCACTTCTGGCGTGTTTTTCCTTAACCAACATCCGCTTTTCAAGCTCGTCCTTATCGATCAGTTCCAGGAACTTGTCAACCATACCTTCAGGTGGTTCTGGGTATTCAGGCTGATACTTCTCCACTTGGATCTCAGAGATGATCCTCTCCTCAAATTCCACGATTTTTTTGATGGCATCGTGTGCCACCATCAGAGCTTTCACCATTTCCCCCTCGCTTATTTCACCAGCTTCCCCTTCAACCATAGTTATCGCGTCTTTCGTTCCAGCGACGACTATATCAAGTCGGCTGTTTTCCAGTTGCTCTTCACTGGGGAATACAACAAACTCCCCATCTATGTAGCCAATTCTCACTCCGGCGACGATACCTTCAAATGGTATCTTGGATATATTAAGCGCGAGTGAGGCAGCGGTTATTCCCATAACATCTGGTGGATTGCACGGATCAGCGGACAGAACCATGACTATCACCTGAACTTCGTTTCGGAATTTCTTTGGGAAAAGAGGTCTTATGGGCCTGTCGATGAGTCTTGCTGAGAGTATAGCGCTCTCTGATGGCCTCCCTTCCCTCTTTATAAAACCTCCTGGAATCTTTCCAGCGGCGTAGAACTTCTCTTGAAAGTCGACCGTTAGTGGAACAAAGTCTACGCCTTGTACAGTGCTTTCTGACATGGTTGCGGTTGCTAAAACTATAGATTCTCCCATCTTCAAGAGAGCTGATCCGTGTGCTTGCTTTGCCACCTTTCCATGCTCCACAACCATCTTTCTACCGTAGAGCTCCATTCCCCATCTTTGCAATAAAATCACCCCTTTCCGAGTCTGTATCTAAATGGAGAGCGGGCGCAATCAGCCCGCTCCCCCTTCACTTCCTCAATCCCAGTTTCTCTATCAACTCTTTATAAACTTCCGGTTTTTTCTTCCTCAGATACTTTAGAAGCTTTCTCCTCCTACCGACCATTTTCATCAGTCCTCTTCTGGAGTGGTAATCCTTTGGATGCTTTCTCAAGTGCTCTGTTAAATGCCTGATTCTAGCTGTGAGAAGGGCAATTTGAACTTCCACAGATCCCGTGTCCTTATCACTTATCCTATACTCCTTTATTATCTCGGCCTTTTTCTCCGGGTCGAGACCCAATTCGAACACCTCCTAATTTCTTCTCCCAGAGCCCAGAATCGGGACTTCGCCGCGACCCGAGCTTTGGGGCAGATGTATTATAACGCAATCTCCTATGAGAAGTGTAGATGGTTTTTTATCGATCCCAGCACATCTCTTCAGCTCGATCTCAAAAAGCATGCTTGGCTTTTTCGGGAAAGTATCCGGTGAGTAGTAACATATACGGGGAGGGAGATAGGTTGGATAGGAGGATAAAAAGTCACCCGATCCTTGAGTTTGAAGGTGAAGAAACTGTCACTTTTTACTTTGAAGGAACGCCCCTTAGGGCAAAACCATCGGATACGATAGCATCCGCTTTGATAGCTAACGGGATAGATATCTTCGGATGGACGGAGAAAGGAAGAGCTCGGGGATTTTTCTGCGCGATAGGCAAATGCTCGTCATGCCTTGTAGTGGTGAACGGAACTCCGAACATCAGAGCTTGCATCACGAAGGTTAAGGAAGGGATGAAGGTTGAAAGACAGATAGGCAGGGGAATGCCGCTCTGGGAGGAGAAACAATGAAGACAAAGCTCCTTATCGTGGGTGGTGGACCAGCTGGATTATCCGGTGCCATAGCCGCAGCAGAGAGCGGTGTGGATGTTCTCGTTGTGGACGAAGGTCTTGAGCTTGGTGGGCAATTAGTTAAACAGACTCATAAATTCTTCGGGCATCAGGGATTTTTCGCTTCAAAAAGAGGCGTTGAGATAGCGAAGATTCTCAAAAACAGAATCGAGGAGCTGGGAGTAAAGTACATGCTCCAGACGACACTCGTTGGATTTTACGAAGATACCGCGGTCGCGTATAGCAGAGAAGAGGACAAAACTTATGAAATAGATTACGACTACGTCCTTTTGGCAACGGGAGCTTCTGAGAAATTTCTCGTTTTCAAAAACAACATGCTTCCAGGAGTTTACGGAGCTGGAGCAGTTCAGACTCTCATGAACCAGTACGGGGTTCTTCCGGGTGAAGATTTTCTGATAATCGGTGCTGGAAACATCGGTTTGATAGTAGCGTATCAAATAGCCCAAGCTGGTGGAAACGTCAGGGCGATTGTCGAGATATCAGACAAGGTCGGTGGGTACGAAGTCCACGCCAACAAGATAAGAAGGATGGGAATACCGATTCTTTTGCGCCACACGATAATCAAAGCGATTGGAAAAGACAGAGTCAAAGGTGCCGTGATAGCAAAAGTCGATGAAAACTTCAAAGTCATAGAGGGAACAGAAAGAGAAATCGTTGCGGATACGATATGCCTGGCGGTGGGTCTCCAGCCATCGATCGAGCTTGCGAGTCAACTTGGTGTTGAGATGGTATACATACCTGAGCTCGGTGGGCACGTTCCGAAAAGAGATGAGAACATGCGAACTTCTAAAAGGAATATCTTCGTAGCTGGAGATCTGTCTGGAATCGAGGAAGCGACGAGTGCGATGGCAGAGGGTTACATAGCCGGCTACACGATAGCCCAGGATATAACAGGGAAAGATCTCTCAGAGAAGATAAACAAATACAAAGAAGAGCTCGCAGATCTCAGAAGGGGACCATTTGGAAAGAAGGTAAGATCTGGCCTTGAGAAGATGGGAATTGTCCTTCCAAGCGGCGGGTACAGAACAGACTTGCAGAAAGATTTCGGACCAGCTGGAAAGTTAAGAGCCGTGATGGAGTGTCACCAGAACATACCTTGCAACCCGTGCGAAGCCGTCTGCCCAACCAATGCGATAAACATGGGAGGGAATATAAACGGTATCCCACATATAAATTACGACAAATGCGTCGGGTGTATGATGTGCGTTATGAAGTGCCCCGGCCTTGCGATATTCATGGTGCAGGAATTCGACGAGTACTCGGTCGTCGGCATTCCGTACGAATTCGAGCCGCTTCCAAATGTTGGAGATAAAGTCATTCTGATGGACAGAAACGGTGAAGACGTCGGTGAAGGTGTCATCCAAAGAGTCATAAAGAACAGAAAAGACAAGACACACGTGGTTTATGTCGCTATGGAAAAGGGGCTTGAAAGAACCGTAAGGCACTTCAGAGTTCCTTCAGATGAAGAAGATGAAATAGTCTGCAGATGCGAAGAAGTTACAAAAAGAGATGTGGAAAAGGCGATAGATATGGGGTTCACGGATTTTGAGGAGCTCAGAAGATATCTTAGGATAGGTATGGGACCTTGTGGTGGGAGAACTTGCAGACTCATAACTATGGGAATACTCGCAAGGAAAACCGGAAAGAGCATGGAAGAGATATCGAATATGAATCTGCGCCCACCATCGATTCCCATCTCCTTTGGCTCCATACTGAGAGGTGAGAAAGAGTGAAGGAATATCGCGTCTGCATAATAGGTGGGGGAATAATCGGAACATCGATAGCTTTTCATCTGGCAAAATTGGGAGAAAGAAGAGTAGCAGTCTTTGAAAGGAGCTATATCTCATCTGGCGCAACTGGAAGATGTGGCGGGGGGATAAGACAGCAGTGGAGTGCGAGGATGAACGTTCGCCTTGCGATGAGAAGCGTCAAGCTCTTTGAAAGGTTCGAAAAAGATGCGGGTTTTGACATAGAGTACAGACAGGGCGGATATCTACTGATGGCTTTCACGGAAGAGGAAGCGGAGCGCTTTGAAAGAAATGTGAAAATGCAAAGGGAAGAAGGACTCGATGTTGAGATCCTTTCTCCAAAGATGGTAAAGGAAAGATATCCCTTCATAAACACGGAAAATCTGATTCTGGCAACATTCTGCCAGACTGACGGACATGCGAATCCGCACCTTGCGAATTTCGGATACGCTTTCGCCGCAAGAAGGTTAGGCGTTGATATATACACCCACGCGGAAGTGAAGGACATCATCGTTCAGAATGGAAGCGTTATGGGAATAGAGAGCTCTATTGGATCTTTTAAATGCGACGTTGTAGTTAACGCAGCTGGGGCGTGGTCTAAAGAAGTTGGAAAGATGGCCGGAATCGATATCCCCACAACGAGCTATCGTCACCAGATATTCGTTACCGAAAGTTTGAGAGATTTCTTCCCGTTCATGGCGATATCTTTTGATGGGAATTTTTACATCAGACAGACCAAACACGGCCAGATGATAATGGGCCAGGGAGATCCGAATGAAAAGCCCGGTGTGAACAGAAATGTGACTTATGAGTTTTTAAAGAGTATGTCAGAGAAGATGACGAAGATCTTTCCTTTCTTGGAAAATGTCAGGATTCTCCGGCAATGGGCCGGGTGCTACAACATGTCCCCAGATGCTCAGCCGATAGTCGGATGCTCTAAGAAAGTAAACGGCTTTTGCTACGCAGCCGGCTTCTCCGGCCACGGATTCATGTTGGCACCAGCGGTCGGAGAGGCCCTGGCAGAGCTGATAATTAAAGGCTCAACCGAGCATGTCGATATCTCGTTCCTTGACATCGACCGATTTGAAAAGGGAGAAGTCGAGATAGAAGGGAATGTGGTCTAACCCTTGAAGAACTTTTGATTTTCAAGGAGCTGATCTTTTGGGACATCTTTCAGGTATTTTGCAGGAGCTCCTATTACGATTATTTTCGGCGGGACGTCTCTTGTCACCACCGATCCGGCTCCAATCACGGCATCTTCCCCTATCGTTATCCCTGGGAGTATAGTCGCGTTCGCCCCTATCCGTGCTCCTCTTTTAAGATGCGGGCCTTTGAAATACTTGAACCTTTCTTCGGTTCTTCCCATGAACATATCGTTTGTGAACGTCACCATCGGAGCAACGAAGCAGTAGTCTTCCACTATCGACATGGCGGTTATGTAGGCGTTTGTCTCTAACTTCACCCACTTTCCTATCTTGCATTTGTTCTCAACCGCGACACCTCTTCCAACGATCGTTCCTTCTCCTATCTCAACATCTTCTCTTATGGTGGCGAGATCCCCTACGAAGACGTTGTCATTTAAAACGGCTCCCCTGTATATCACGCATCCAGATCCTATTCTGACGTTGTTCCCTATAACGAGTTTTGGAAGTTCTTTGGATTCAGTCACGGCACTCGCTTTCGCTTTCATCGGTTTTCTTCCAAGAACCGTGTTGTCTCCTATCACAACGTTGTTACCTATCACAACTCCGGACTTTATAACGACGTTATGTCCGATCACGACGTTCTCTCCGATCTGTACATCGTCCTCTATGACAACGTTCTTTCCCATTCCTTCCATGAACTCACCTCCACCTATGCTATTATAATTCTTTCGATAGGAGGTGTGATCAATGTTCACTTTCAAAGATTATTCAGAGATCTTGTCAAAACTCAAAGAACTGTTTGAATTTTCGAGTTTTACAGAATTTTCAGACAAAGGAAAAGTCTACCTAAGACACGATATAGATGTCTTCATAGAGAACACCCTGATGCTTGCTAAAGTGGAGAATGAATTGAATATAAAGTCTACCTACATGTTTATGACAGAGGGAGAGTTTTACAACATATTGTCGAGAAGTTCAGAGAAATTGATAACGACTCTAAAAGATATGGGACATTATGTTGGCCTACATTTAGATATGCGATTTGTAGACAATTCAGACGCGTTGCAGACAAAGGATTACATTATGAGAAGCTTTGAGTTCTTCTCAAAATATCTTCCACTGGACCCAGTGGTGTCTTTTCATAGACCAAATGTGAAAGTTTTGAAAGATTTAGAATTGCCCGGAATAGTTAACGTTTATCACAGAAGATTTTTCGAAGGAATAAGATACTTTTCCGATTCAAAAATGAGGAATTTTGTGCCGCAACTTTTAGAAAGCTTGAAAAACGATGATAAAACAAGTATTCAACTTCTTGTTCATCCACTTTGGTGGGATCACGTTGAATACAACATACTGACGTCAGTGGACAGATATTTAGAGATGAAGAAGCAGTTTTTGAGAAGAAATTTTAGAGAGGAAATGAATGTTTTCAAAGATCTTATAGACAGCAGATTCTTTGGCGATATGGAGGAGATAAAGTGAGAAGAGTTCTTATAACAGGTGGAGGAGCACCTGGGATAGCTGGGACTATCTATGCATTGAGAAAATTTTACGGCGACGATTTAGAAATAATAACTGTGGATGCAAGAGATGATGTCGTTGGAAAATACATGTCTGACAGATTCTACAAGATTCCAAAAGCTGGATCTGATGATTTTGTAGATGCTCTCGTGGATATATCTATTCGAGAAAAAGTGGAAGTGATACTACCGCAGGTGACCAGAGAGCTCGAGATATTATCCGAGAACGTGGAAATATTCAAAGGAAATGGAATCAAAGTTGTAGTTTCGCCATCAAAGTCCCTATATATTGCTAACAACAAATACAAGCTTTTGAAAATAGCTGAATCTGTTGGGTATGAACAGGGGTTTTACAAGGTGGTCAAAAGCAAAGATGAATTGATCGAATTTGCAGAAGAAGTAGGTTTCCCCAAGAAGAAATTTGTTGTGAAGATCCCTATATCCAACGGCATGAGAGGACTCAGAATAGTGACCGATAAAAGATTAGATTTAAAGAGCTTTATTGAGGAAAAACCAAGGGGAGAATTTGCAACACTTGAGGATATTCTAAATTTATTCGATCAAGGAAGCTTGGAACTTTTGTGTATGGAATATTATCCCGGAAAAGAGTACACAGTCGATGTTTACAGAAGCCCCCTTACCGGTGATAAAGTTGTGGTTCCCAGGAGTAGGGATGTAATAAGAACGGGAATAACTTTTGAAGGGACAATAGAAAAAAATCAAGAAATAATAGAAATATCCGAGAAATTAGCAGATGAGCTGGATTTGATTTTCTCGTTCGGGTTCCAATTCAAATTGGACGAAAATGGAAAACCAAAACTTCTTGAATCAAACCCAAGAATCCAGGGAACCATGATAGCGGCCGTAATGGCTGGTGCTAATATGATAGCTTGGAGCGTTGAAGAGTCTCTGGGAAATCCTGTTGATATCTCTGATGTAGAAATTTCCTGGGGAATGAAATTCAAAAGATACTGGGGAGGAATAGGAATAAAAGACAAAAGTTTCGATATTACAAATCCTTTTTTAAGATGATAAACACATTCATCCTCTGCGGTGGGCGTGGAATGAGAATGGGTGGTGTCAATAAAGGGAGATTAAAGCTTTGTGGAAGGGATTTCGTAGAGATCCTGTACGATGAATTCATACCCTTTGGGAAAGTCTATGTGGTTGGGAGGAAGGAAAAATTCCCCGAATTTCCCTCAGTTGATGACATGATTTCGGACATAGGGCCTGTTGGAGGTATACTGACAGCTCTTAGTATGTCTGAATCCGAGAAGGCCTTGATCATTCCGTGTGATACTCCTTTGTTTTCCAGGAAAATCGGTGAATACCTTTTAGAAATCTCAGCTGGATATGAAATAGCAGCCTTTTTCACAGAGAAGCTTACCCCAATCCCTGGCGTTTACTCGAAATCCTTGCTTGATGATCTCATGAAATTCGTTGAAGGTGGTGGGAGATCTCTCACTTCTTTTGTAGTGAGGAGGAAATCCATATTTGTTCATCCAAGAAGCTGGAACCTCATCAAAGGTGTAAATACTCCAGAAGATTATGCTCACCTTTTAGAAATCTACGGTTGTCAACATTGATATTAAAAGGAAAGGAGAGAATTTTTTTCATAAAGCAAAATATTCCAGGAAAACAGCAGAATATCGAGAGATCTCAAGCTTGATACTCATCTACGTATGGATGTAAATTATTGCTCGGAGCAAGCAATTTTTTGAAGGTGATGATATGGATATAAACATAACGCAACACAGAATTCTCAAGTATATCTGGAAGAAAAGAAGAACCGTTAGAAAGGAGATTAGTGAATACCTCAATGTAAACCCATCGACGGTTACCAGAAACTTAGCGGATCTTCTGAAGGTTGGCATAGTGAGAAGCTATGGCTTTATATCGACAAGCCGAACTGTTGGGAGGAAGAGTGAACTCATAGGTATAGACGAGCAATGGAGAAGGATCGTGGGAATTTCTATAGAGAGAGGAGAGATTACGACACTTCTTGTTTCTCTAACTGGTGAGATTCTGGAAAAGAAGAGGGATTTTATGGAAGTAAACTCTGAGAACATTGTCGGTGTCATATCGAATGCTGTGAGTTATTTCAAGGACAGTGGTCACGTCGTATCAATTGCTGTTCCCGGAATAGTCTCCAACGGTGTAATAGTATTCTCCATGGCACTTGGAATCAAGAATCTGGATCTTAAGTCGGCAATAGAGAAGATTTCTGGAAAAAGAGTTTATGTTGTGAATGATGCAAATGCCGTGTCGGCGAATTTCTCAGATGAGGCCGAAAATCTCGTCTGTTTTCTTTTGAGTATACCTTATAACCTCTCGGAAGAGGTTGGAATGGGAGCGGGTTTGTGGCTGAATGGAAAACTCTATCAAGGGTCACATAGCGCCGCAGGCGAGTCTGGTAGTGGGTTTAGAGTAGTTGAGAAATCTGGAACAATAGAGGATTTGAAATCCGGGAGGTTTAAACCTTCTGAGATGGAGAAATTTGTCAAGCTCATAGGAGGAAAAATAGCACTTCTTTCACAGTTCCTTGATCCCGACCTCGTTGTTATAAGTGGAGATGTGGATCTACTTCCAGAGAGATCCAAAAGGAAACTTCTCTCAGAGGTCAGAAAGAATTTGATATCCAATATAGAGATCACGATTGATACAGGTGGAAGCGAGTCTATAGCAAGAGGTGCTGCCATGGCTCTTGTGAACGAGATGATGAACAACATTGAGATGATGAAAAATTACATCTGGTTTTAACAAATCCTTGTTGGGAGGTGAACCTTATGAGAAAGCTCTTGGTGGTTCTTTTGGCGGTTTTCGTGGTTCTGTCATTTGCTAAAACCAAGCTCGTGTTTTGGTCTTTCATGATTGATGACAAGCTCTGGCAGGATATCTACGCTCAGTTCCAAAAAGAGTACCCGGATATAGAGGTTGAATTCACGCAGCTTTCCTGGGCAAACGGTTTTGATAAGATCGTCACGGCGATCGCCGCTGGTGCTGCGCCGGATGTTGTTGAGCTTGGAAACACATGGGTCGCAAAGTTCGCTAAAGACGGTGCTATCTATGCACTCACCCAAGATGAGATGAACAAGTTTAAAAATTACGTGGGTTATAACACCACTGCGTACAAAGGCAAGCATTATGGATACATATGGCTTGTCGGGACCAGGGCGATGTACTACAACATAGATCTCTTCGTCAAGGCTGGCCTTAACCCAATGAACCCACCGCAAACTTGGAGTGAAGTCCTCGAGGCAGCCAAGAAGATAAGTGCTCTTGGAAAGGACACATATGGCTTTGGTCTTCCAGCCGGGGAAAACTACAGTCCTTGGCAGCAGTGGTTCCTTCCGGCGGTTTGGGGAAACGGTGGAAAGGTCATATGCGGGACGGATTACGACAGAGCGTGTTTCAACTCACCTAAGGTCAAAGAAGCGGCAGAGTTCTATCAGGAACTTTCTAAATACGCTTTGAAAACCAAGCAGGCTGACATAGAGAAAGCATTCGGTGAAGGAAGAGTTGGAATGTATGTAGGTGGTCAGTGGGTCATAGGAACCCTGAACAGCACTTACCCAGATCTCAACTATTGGATAGCACTTGTTCCAAAGCCAGATAAGGGGGGGTTTCATGCATCGTTTGCTGGAGGAGAAGTCCTTGCCATAACCACCCAGACTAAGAACTATGAAGCCGCTAAGAAGCTCGCTTATTTCCTCCTCAGATCTGATATAGCTATGAAGATAACCAAAGCCTATTCTGGAGTTGTTTACCCAAGTGATCCAAAAGCCATTTACGATCCGTGGTTTGAGGACAATCCTCTGCATATGGTATTCTTTAAGCAGGCAAAAACAGCTGTTCCTACACCTCCAACTCCGGCCTGGCCGAAGGTTCAGTCTCTTGTAACCGAAGCAATTGAGAAGATCATTCTCAACAACGCCAATGTTAATGAGGTTCTTGACGAATATAACACCAAGATCCAGGAGGTTCTCGATGAATACTCCAAATAATCTGTCTCGAAACCATATGGGGGATCCCTTCTGGGATCCCCCTTCCCTTGGCTCAAACTGGAGGTGAATCCGTGACAAGAAGATCCAAGGAAGGGCTTACGACTTTCCTTTTCCTTTCACCATGGATAATCTTATTTTCCGTGTTCTCGGTTTATCCTCTTGTCTTCTCGGTGATAGTCAGCTTGTCTAGGTACTCCGGAATAAACCCACATATGCAATTTGTTGGATTGAAGAATTACATAGAGGCTTTTCACGATGATGTATTCCTGATATCTTTGAGAAACACCTTTTTGTTTGTCCTGGGTACGATTCCTTTCACAACGGCTATCTCGTTGTTTTTGGCCGTGCTGATAAACGATAGGCTTCTACCAATGAGGGAGTTCTTCCAGGCGGGCTTTTTCCTTCCATCGGTTATATCCATGGTCGTTATATCTTTGATATGGCTGTACCTTTACAGCGCCGAAGGCCCGTTCAACATGATGATGGAAAAAATCTCCGATCCACTGAAGGAGGGTGTTGCTTTCCTTCGGCATAGTGGATTTCTCTCTTGGGTAATTCTTTACATAATCACTTTTGTCATCTTGTATGTGCTGGACATGATGTTCACATTTGATGAGGATACCAAGCGAAATAGATTGGCAGTTTACCTTCTGTCTGTACCGATTTGGAGTGCCACTCACTTGGGGTTTTCATTTCTCGGTTGGTGGTGGATAGCTCTCGCCTCCCTAATAACCCCCTTGGTGATCTTCATTGTGGATTCTCTAGCGTTCAAAGAAAGGCTCAAAACAGGTCAGAAAATTCTGCTCTCTTTCTCATCTGCAGCAATTTGGGAGACGGTGGTGCTGCTTTCAATTTGGATTCAAAGAGTTATAGAGAATTACAGCGGGAGGATAAGTTTTCTAGCGAAACCCGATACGGCTCTTCCATCCATAATGGTTATGGATATATGGGGAGCTATTGGGTATTACACACTCCTGTTCATAGCGGGACTCAGGAGCATACCAGGCGAGGTTTACGAAGCGGCGCGAATAGACGGGGCCAGTAGATGGCAGATCACGCTTAGGATAACGCTCCCTCTTTTGAAACCGACCTTGTTTTTTGTAATAGCCATAAATACTATCAGATCTTTTCAGATTTTCACCGAGATTTTCACCATGACTGGTGGTGGACCGAGCCATGCTACTGAGACGATCGTTCACTACATGTACATAGTTGGTTTCAGGAGGTTTGAAATGGGTTATGCATCAGCTATATCCTATATTCTGTTCGGAATAGTCATGGTGGTTACTCTGATCCAGAAGAGGTTTCTCAGGAGTGATGTGTGATGTGGACGAAAGCGAAGTTTGCCCTGCTTTTGATCTTACTTATCGTTCTTTTCTTACCTTTGATCATGATGTTTTTCACCTCTGCGATACCAGAGGGGGATCCGTTTCACATAGTCATGAGAAGGAAGATACAGAACTTTCAGATGGAGTCTTCCAAATATGGAAATGTTCAGAGGGATTTGATGTTCCTGAATTTCTTTCTGAGAAAGAAAATCAGATCTGTTGGATCAGCTAGTTGGAAGGTGGTGGCAGGTGGGAACAGTAACTTCTTCATGGAGATAAGTGTAAGTAAGGAAGGAGGAGTTGGTATATCCACCGGAAACAAGAATATAAACGTTGTTAAAGCCATCGAGTTTCGTGTAAAAACCGATAGGCCGATGAAACTCAGATTGGGTTTCAAAGATGCCACTGAGGGGAGAAAGGAATTCCTTTCACCAATAGATGTGTACACAAGTGGCAAGTGGAGCACCTTAACGCTCAGCATCAATCCGTCAGAGCTCTCAAACATAGACAGAGAGAGAGTCAGTAGGATATATCTTATTTTTGATGGAAATGGAAAAGTTTCCATAGATGATCTTTACTTTTTGAACAAATTCCCTACATTTTACAACTTCGTGAAGGTAATAAAGTACGATATGTTCGGTAGGTATATGTTGAACAGTGCGATAATATCTCTCGCTGTGGTTCTTGGAAATATGCTCTTCTCTTCCATGGTTGGATACGCATTTGCGAGAAAAAATTTTCTATTGAAGGAAGCTCTCTTTGCGATAATACTAGGGATGATGATGATTCCACCGCAAACAACGATAATCCCAGTTTTCATACTGATGAAAAAGATCGGATGGATAGATACATATTGGGCTTTGATAGTTCCCGCACTGGTTACTCCATTTGGCGTTTTTTTAATGCGCCAGTACATAGAGCAGATTCCCAAATCTTTGGATGAAGCGGCAAAGGTTGATGGAGCAAGTGACTGGCAGATATTCTGGAGAATAATAATACCTCTGAGTAAGGCTCCTTTAGCGGTTTTGGGTATAAACGTCTTCATAGGAGCGTGGAACGACCTGTTCTACCCCCTAATTCTCACCACTTCCAAGGAGATGAGAACCGTTCAGCTTGGACTTGCGATGTATCAGAAGCTCAACACAGATTGGCCTTCTCTGATGGCTGCTTCTACTATAGCGGGATTACCTGTGATAATCGTTTACCTTGCTTTTCAAAAAAGGATCATAGCGGGAATTCTCCAGGGGGCGGTGAAAGGATGAACTTCGATAGGTTGGTGGATAGGAAGGGAAGTAATTGCCACAAATGGGACACTAGACCCGATGTGAAGGATATACCAGACGATTTGATACCGATGTGGGTTGCTGACATGGACTTTGAGGCGCCGGAAGTAGTGATCGATGCGATCGTTGAGAGGTTGAAGCACAAGATCTTTGGTTATACTTTTCCTGGTCACTCATATTTCAAGTCCGTTGCCGATTGGTGGGAAAAGCGATATGGGATACGTTTAAACGAGGAATGGATAGTTCCGATCACTGGGGTTATACCAGGTCTGGCTACCGCTGTTGAGAGTTTTACATCTGTTAATGATGGAGTGATCATACAGCCTCCAGTTTACTGGCCGTTCAGAGACGTTATAGAGCTGAACAGAAGAGCTGTGATCGAAAACAATCTTCTGGAAGAGAACGGTTATTACACCATGGATCTGGATGATCTTGAAAAAAAGGTGAAGTTTGCAAAAGCTTTGATCCTATGCAACCCTCATAACCCGGTTGGAAGAGCTTGGAGATATGAGGAGCTCTCTGGAATGGCGAATGTGATGCAGCGAAGCGACCTGCTAGTCATATCCGATGAAATACATGCGGATTTCGTGTTTTCCGGGAAGTTCGTATCCTCGCTGAAAATAGAGAGTTTGCATGATAGGTTGGTGGTGCTTTCATCTCCGAATAAAACTTTTAACATTCCCGGAATTCGAAATGGATACGCAATAATCCCAAATGAGGATATCAGGCAGAAGTTTTGGCGAGCTGTGCATGCTCATAGCATGAGACCGAATATCTTCTCCATGGTGGTTACAGAAGCCGTGTATTCCCAGGGGGAAAAGTGGTTAGAAGAGCTGAAAGAATACATAGTGGAGAATTTCAAGATCGTTGAAAGAGAGATCAATGGATTTAAAGGAATCAAGGTTAGATTTCCGGAAGCGACCTTTTTGATGTGGATTGATTTTCGAAACAGTGGCATGAAAAATCCATACGTTGATATTTTGAAAAAAGGCGTTTGGCTCCAAGATGGAAAAGCTTTCGGTACAAATGGAGAAGGGTTTTTAAGGATGAACGTGGCTACTCCAAAGAAGCTCTTGCTTAAAGCTTTAAGGAGAATTCAGGAGGGGTGAACATGATCCTAGTTCCCGTACCGAAACGAGTGGAGTTCCTGAACGGAACAACGAAGATTCCAAGGAGGGGATATATATTCATAGGAGAGAGAGAGCTACTTGCAGGTGCTGAAAAGCTGAAGGAGGATCTCTTTGGGTTCAGAGTGAGTATGTACGATGATCGAAAAAGCTTTGTTAGAATCTACGTAGATGAAGCTCAGGTTGGAAAGAATGAAGGATACAGGCTGATCGTAGATGATGGTAAGGTCACAATAGTGGGAAATGATCTGAAAGGAGCATTCTATGGAATGATGACTTTAAAGCAAATTATGAGGAACAATCCCGACGAAATCCCAGACATCCGCATAGAAGACTGGCCAGATTTTCCAAACAGAGGTTTTATGCTTGATATAAGTAGGAACAGAGTCCCAAAAATGGGAACTCTCAGGAGCCTTATCGATCTTCTCTCAGAGCTCAAATACAACCAGTTTCAACTTTACATAGAGCACACATTTGCCTATCGAGATTATGAAAAGGTCTGGAGGGATTACTCGCCCCTCACATCGGAGGAGATAATAAAGCTCGATCAGTACGCCAAAGAGAGAATGGTGGAGCTCGTACCCAATCAGAACTCCTTCGGACACCTTGAGAAATGGCTCACACATGACGAGTACAAAAAGTATGCGGAAGTGGAAGATGGTTTCATGACGCCTTGGGGATTCAGAATGAACCACCCGTTCTCGCTCTCACCAGCTGTTGAAGGGGTCTTCGATTTTTTGAGGTCCCTTTACGAGGAATTTCTTCCGAACTTCTCAAGTGATAAGTTCAATATTGGCTGTGATGAGACCTTCGACCTGTGCCAGGGAAAGAGCAAAGAGCTCTGCGAGAAGAAGGGGAAGGGAAGAGTGTACCTAGATTTTCTATTGAAAGTTCACAGCATCGTTAGGGAGTTCAAGAAGACAACGATGTTCTGGGGAGATATCATAAAGAATCATCCTGAGCTCGTGCCGGAGATACCGGATTCCGTCATCGCTCTTATATGGGGATATGAAAAAGATCATCCGTTCGACAAGGAGTGCGGGATTTTCAAAAACTCTGGAGTTCCTTTCTATGTGGTGCCGGGAACATCGAGCTGGAACTCGATAGTTGGAAGAGTCGAGAACATGATCGGGAATGTGGATAACGCCGTCTCAAACGGATTGAGATACGGATCGATAGGAGTCCTAATGACGGACTGGGGAGACAACGGGCACTGGCAGCATCTCCCGATATCGTTCCCCGGAATAGTCTACGCGTCAGCCAAGAGCTGGAACCACGAGGCTGATGTTGATCTTGCCAAAGCGCTCTCGATGCATGTTCTGATGGGCGAAGACTTTGAGAGCGGAGAAGCTCTCGTTGAAATAGGGAACGCTTATAAGGCAACTGGAGTGAGCATACCAAACGCGAATATCTTTGGAGCAGCTTTGATATGGCCTGAGAAGTTCAAGGAGAGATTGGATGAGGTAAATCTTGAAAAACTGGAGAAAGCACGAGAGATATTGCTTGATGCGCGAGAAAGGTTCTTATCATCTTCTCTTAGAAGAAACGATTCAGATACCCTGAAGAGAGAAATAGAAAATGGCGTGGAAATGGCGCTCTTCTCAATCGACTTCATGCTGAAGATGAGAGGAAAGGAAATTGATTTGAAAGAGAGATTTCCCAAATTAGTTGAAGGTTACAAGGCAACTTGGCTTTTGAGAAACCGAGAAGGTGGACTGAAACAAAGCGTGGAGAAATTGAGAGAAGTGGAGAAGTATCTTTGAAGAGAAAAAGGCTCTGATGAGGTATCAGAAAAAAGAGTGTTAGTGGATCTCAACAAAGGTGGAGAAATTGCGGTCATCGAGATGCTGGATAACTTGAGCTGATACGTCTTTACTTTGGTGCAAATGAAGAAGCGGTATGGGACATAGTGAAAGAAAATGCTCCCGCACTATTTGAGAACTTGAACGCTATAGTCAAAAACGAGAGTCATATTGTGAACTGGAAAAATATCTTGAAAAATGATCCCTAGGTTGATACAATCTCCGCCGGTGTGGGGGCGTAGCTCAGCTCGGGAGAGCGCTACCATGGCACGGTAGAGGTCGTGGGTTCAAGTCCCATCGCCTCCACCAGTCGAGAAGGTCCTTGATGTGCTAAAATAGCTCATAGGTGCCCCTGTAGTTCAACGGATAGAACGGCGGATTCCTAATCCGCAAATGGGGGTTCGATTCCTCCCAGGGGCACCAAAGGAGAGGTGGGCCGTTAGCTCAATAGGTAGAGCACCTGACTCTTAATCAGGGGGCTGCAGGTTCGAGTCCTGCACGGCCCACCATTTTTGTAAAAAGCGGAAACCGCCCGGTTTCCCGCCCTTGCTTTCTGAAAGTAAGGGCCAATATTGGTAGAAATTTAGTCTTGAAGGGGTAGATTAAGGATGAGAGCGGGCGGTTTGCCCGCTTAAATTATTTATTCTGGGGAGGGGAAAACATCGCGGATAAAGCAGATCTTCCAAGAAATGAGCAGATTCACGTTTTAAAAGTAAGGTTGGTTGACGACGATGGAAAGCAACTAGGTGTTATGACGACGAGGAAAGCCATATCTATAGCCAGGGAGCGAGGGCTTGATTTGGTTTTAGTCGCTCCAAGTGCGGATCCACCAGTGGCGAAGATAATGGACTATGGAAAATACAAGTATGAGGTGCAGAAGAAACTCAGAGAGACCAAGAAGAAGCAGAAAAAACAGCAGCAAGTTAAGCAGATGAAGTTCAGAGTCAAGATAGATGAACACGATTATCAGACAAAGCTCAACCATATAAGGCGATTCCTTGAAGATGGTGCTAGAGTTAGAGTGGCAATAATGTTCATAGGAAGGGAAATTGTTTTCACCGATAAGGGTAAAGAGATACTTGAAAGAGTTGCTCAGGATGTTTCAGATATTGCAGAAATTGAAGCGGCTCCTAAGCTCGAAGGAAGGGATATGTGGATGACATTGAAACCAAGGAAAAAGGAGGAGTGAGTATGGCAAAAAACAAGATGAAAACCAACAGAAGTGCCGCAAAGCGCTTTAGGATCACTAGGAATGGAAAAGTGATCAGAGGACATGCATATGCGTGGCATAAAACTGGCAAGAAGAGGAGAAGTTCTCTCAGAAGGCTCAGAAAAAAAGGCCTCATTTCTTCTGCTGATAAGAATAAGGTGCTAAGGCTCATGGGAAAGAAGTGAGGAGAGGAGGGTGAACGAAGATGAGAGTCAAAAGAGCGGTCAACGCGAAGAAGAAGAGAAGAAAAGTTCTAAAGGCGGCGAAAGGATATAGAGGGGCTCTCTCTAGAAGATACAAGCTTGCTAAGCAGATGTACATAAGATCGAGTATGTTTTCCTACAACGAGAGGAAAAAGAAGAAGGGAAATATGCGAAAACTCTGGATCATTAGAATAAATGCCGCGGCTCGCCAGGAGGGTCTTAAATACAACGAATTCATACACGGCCTCAAGCTTGCAGGGGTTGATATAAACAGGAAGATGCTGGCGGATTTAGCGGTTAACGACTCAGGTGCTTTTAAGGAGCTCGTGGAGGTTGCAAAGGCAGCCCTTGAGGAGGCGAGATGATGAATTCCAACGCCAGAAGCAGTAAGGGGAATAAGGAAGCTGAGGAGAGAAAGAAACGTTTTATAGAGGCTCAGCAGAGGAAAAAGCGCCTCAAAGAGAAGATGGAGAGAATCAAGCATAAGATAGCCGTCATGAGTGGAAAAGGGGGAGTTGGTAAGAGTACGGTTGCCGTTAATTTGGCTGTGGCTCTCTCGGAAGAAGGTTATGGAGTGGGGCTACTGGATCTCGATCTCCATGGGCCGAACGATGTCAGGATGCTAGGATTAAAAGAAAAGCTTTCTGTTGATGAAGGTGAGATAATTCCCGCCAATTATTCCGAAGGGTTGAAAGTGATATCCATGGCTTTTTTGCTTGAAGAAGGAGCCCCTGTTATTTGGAGAGGACCCATGAAAACCATCGCTATAGAACAATTCCTGGCAGATGTCAGATGGGGAGAACTAGATTTCCTGGTGGTAGACCTCCCACCAGGAACAGGAGATGAATCCCTCACCCTCTATCAATCTGTCCCTGTGGATGGAGCAGTGATAGTCACAACGCCTCAGATAGTGGCCCTGGATGACGTGAGAAGAGCTATGAAATTTGTGATAGAGATGAAGACAGCTCCGTTGAGCTCTAGCCAGAATACAAGAATACTGGGAATAGTTGAAAATATGTCCTACTTCAGATGTCCAAATGGTGATATAGTTCATCCTTTCGGGGAGGGTGGTGCTGAGAAGCTTTCGAGGGAGTACGAGGTCCCCGTTCTGGGAAAGATTCCGATGGATCCAAAAGCTCTGGAGTTAATGGATAAAGGTATGCCTCCTGTTTCGTTTTACAGAGGTACGGAATTTGAAAAGGCTTTCAGGGACATCGTTGGTAATCTCCTTGAGAATTTGAAGGGGTGAGTTCATGTACAGAACCCACACTTGTGGTGAACTCAGACTAGATGATGTTGGTAGAAGGGTCACCCTCGCAGGATGGATATCACGAATAAGAGACCTTGGAGGAATAAGATTCCTGATCTTGAGGGATAGGTATGGAGAGACTCAGCTCGTGGTTACACCTGACTCACCAGCCTATGGAGAAGCGGAAAACCTAGGAAGGGAGTTCGTGGTGAAAGCTTCTGGTGAGGTGAAGATGCGTCCAAAGGATACCGTGAATCCGAAACTCCCAACTGGAGAAATTGAGGTTTATGTTGACGAACTGACGATTCTCTCACCTTCTAAAATGCCGCCGTTCTACCCCGGTGAAGAGGCAAAAGAGGATTTAAGGTTGAGATATCGCTATCTGGATATACGAGGAGGACGGGTTCTGAGAAATCTAGAACTCCGCCATGAGGTTGCGAAATCCGTGAGAAAGTATCTGAATTCCAAAGGCTTCCTGGAAGTTGAGACTCCATATCTCACCAAGAGTACCCCGGAAGGTGCACGTGACTTTCTCGTTCCCTCACGACTCAAAAAAGGGAGCTTCTATGCTCTTCCTCAATCTCCTCAGCTCTTCAAGCAGATATTGATGATTTCCGGAGTGGATAGGTATTATCAGCTAGCTAGATGCTTCAGGGATGAGGATCTCAGGGCGGATAGACAACCGGAATTCACCCAGATAGATATAGAAATGTCCTTCGTGGAAAGGGAGGACATCTTGAACTTAGTTGAAGGGATGATCAGAAATGTTTTCAAAGAGACAATCGGTGTGTCCCTTCCTGAGAGATTTGATAGACTATCTTATGAAGATGCGATGAACCTCTACGGGTCAGACAAGCCAGATAGAAGGTTTGGAATGGAGATAACAGATTTAACGGAGTTCTTCAGGGACACTAAGTTTAAGATAGCGAGAAATATTCTCGATAATGGTGGAATCTCGAAGGGCTTTATAATCCCCAGTTTTGCAGATAGAATGTCTAGGAGGCTGGGAGATGAATTTTCGGCTTTTGTCAAGGACTACGGATTAGGTGGAATAGTGTGGTTTTCTGTGAAGAACGGCATAAATTCTCCGACGAAGAAGTACCTCTTCAAGGAGTACGAAGGGATATCAAAATCCCTGAAGTTGAATGAAGGAGATGTAGTCGTAGTGGCCTTCCATGGCAATTGGGAAGAGCTTTGTAACGGCTTAGGAGCACTTCGTTTAAAGATAGGGAAAGAGTATTTTCCGCATCTTGGAAAGGGGTTCGATGCTCTCTGGGTAGTGGATTTCCCATTCTTGGAGTGGGATGGTGAGGAAAGCAGATGGGTTGCCAGGCACCATCCCTTCACTATGCCGGTACTGGAAGATTTGGACAAATACAGGGACGATCCGGGTAAAATCAAGGCTCTAGCGTACGATATAATTATAAACGGATACGAGGTCGGTGGAGGGAGTATTAGAATACACAACAGGGAGATCCAAGAGAAAGTGTTCAGCTTGATAGGGTTAACAAAGGAAGAGGCTTTGGAGAAATTTGGCTTTCTTCTGGATGCCTTTGAGTATGGAGCACCACCTCATGGAGGAATAGCACTAGGTTTGGACAGGTTAGTTGCTATAATAGCTGGTGAAAAATCTATAAGGGATGTTATAGCCTTTCCAAAAACTGCGAGTGGCATATGCCAACTCACAGGGGCACCATCTAGAGTTGATGAGAGGCAGCTGAGAGAACTCGGGATAAGGGTGGAGGTGAAGGAATGAACAAGCTGAATATAGATTTCGTAGAGGAGGACGGAAAGCTCATAATAATTGTAAGAGGAGATATAGATGCTTATCATTCTGCCGAATTCAAGAAGGCTGTCAGGGAAAAAGTGGAGGTCTTTTCAGGATCAAAGGTTGTTTTAGACTTGTCGAATGTTTCCTATATAGATAGTGCAGGGCTCGGCAGTCTCGTTGCTATGCTCAAAGATGCAAGGAATTCGGGAAAAATTTTTTTGCTGGCCTCACTCAAGCCAAACGTTAGAAGGATTTTTGAGATGACCAGACTTGACAAGGTTTTCAGGATAGTTGATACGCCGGAGGAGGCATGATATGGAGAAGTTTCACATAGCAATAGACGGACCCGCAGGCTCTGGAAAGACAACCGTTGCAAAGCGGTTGGCGAAGCGTCTGGGGTTTGAATATCTGGATACAGGAGCTATGTACAGGGCTGTCGCCCTGTTTCTTCATGAAAATGGGATTCCACCCGAAGATGAAGACAGGATAAACGAGGTTTTATCGAGAAGTAGGATGAGCTTTCACTGTGGAAGGTTGTTCTTAAACGGAAGAGAAATGGGGGAGGAGATACGTACAGCAGAGGTTGGTATATTGGCGTCAACATATGCAAAGATTCCGATCGTCAGGAAGCATCTCACCAGACTTCAGAGGGAGATCGCTGATTCCAGAAAAATCGTGGTTGAGGGAAGGGACATAGGAACTGTAGTCCTCCCGGATGCTGAATTGAAGATTTTCCTAACTGCCTCTGTTGAAGAAAGGGCTAGGCGGAGGTGGAGAGAACTTGCCAAAAAAGGGGAGAATGTCTCGTACGAGGTTATCTTGAAACAGCTTAAGGTTCGAGACGACCAGGATAGTAAGAGAGAAATCGCTCCATTGAAGCCTGCGGAGGATGCTATCGTTATAGATACAACCAAGGTTACTGTTGAGGAGGTAGTTGGAAGAATAATTGAATTGGTGGAGGAAAGGTCGAAATGAAGGTGGTTTTGGCCACAGATTATGGATTCTGTTTTGGCGTGAAAAAAGCTGTTGACAGGCTTAGAAAAGGGCTGAAAAATTGGGAGATTCACACAGATGGAGACATAGTTCATAACAGAAGAGTTATGGAAAGCTTGGTAAAGGATGGTCTAAAGATAGTTGAAAACGGCAAGGGCGAAATTTTCGCGATAAGAGCTCATGGTATACCTCCGAAGAAGGCCGAGGAAATCTCCAAGAGATATAATAAGCTCATGGATCTAACTTGTCCCATTGTGAAATCACTTTTTGAAAAAGCACTCAGCTGCAGGGAAAGAGGATACGGCGTGGTGGTGTTTGGAAAAGAAGGCCATGCGGAGATGATAGCGCTCAAGGGATACGTTCCGGATGCCATAGTAACATCTGAGGCTCAGTTCTATGGAATGGAGAATATCTGCGTTCTTTCCCAAACAACCGCTTCTTGGCAAGAATTTTCCGAGTTCATCTCCGAGCTCGTTCGCTTGAACTTTCCTTCTAAGAAGATTAGTATTATAAACACAGCGTGCCCTGTAACGGTGAACAGGGAGGACGAGGTGGGGAGATTATCGGAGAAATGCGACTTGATAGTGGTTGTTGGCGGGAAACACAGTGCTAATACGGGGAAGTTATACAGAATTGCGTCAAGAAAAACTAGAGCAGTTTGGATAGAATCACCGGATGAAGCTGAGGGAATAGACTTGGACGAGATGGAGTGTGTTGCTATTGTGAGTGGAACTTCCACACCAGCAAGGGATGTTGAAGAAGTCTACGACAAAATTTTGAGGAGGGGTAAGTATGGAGAAACACGGAGAGATAAGTATGGAAGAGGTTCTTAAAAGTTTAGATGAAATAAAGGGAGATGTGGGAGAGGTTTTGACTGCAAGAGTCACGGGGAAGATAGAAGACGGACTGGTGGTAGATTTTGGGGGAAAATTTGAAGGCTTTGTTCCTTCCAAAGAGCTTGTTAAAGAGTTAAGTGATTATAAGGATGGCGATGAATTGAAGCTCCTTTTGTTCAAAATAGATGAGGATGAGGGAAGAGCGTATCTTTCGGAGAGGAGGCCAATGTTCAGGGAAGTTCTGAACAAGGTTGGTGAAATTTTCGAGTCGGGAGACAAAATCGTCAGAGGAAGAATAGTAGGAGAAGTCAAGGGAGGATACAAAGTACTCATAGATGAGGTATTGGATGCCTTTCTACCCGGCTCCCAATCTGCTATAAGAAGAGGCGAACCTATTCCAGATGGAGAACTTGAGTTCGAGATAATAAATTTTGAAAGGGGAAGAAGAAGGCACAATTTGGTACTCTCAAGAAGAAGCATCCTCGAAAGGAAAAGCAAGGAGCTCTTTGAAAAGATCAAAGTTGGGGATGAGATCGAAGGGACCGTTGAATCAATCCGAAGATTCGGCGTTTTCGTTAAAATATTTGACGGTATAACGGGACTCCTTCCGAAAAGCGAGGTTTCCTACTCCAGGGTTGCGAGCTTGAACGATATGTTCAAAGAAGGTGATAGGATTAGGCTCAAAGTCATAGATGTCAACCCGTCTAGTAGAAAGGTAACCTTGTCACTCAAGGCAACGATGCCTGATCCACTTGAGGAGTTCAAGAGAGAGTATGGCACTGGCAGTAGAGTGTCCGGAACTGTCCTCAGGATAAGGTCTGATGGATTTACCATGAAGCTCCCGTACGACCTCATCGGATTTGTTCCGATAGAAGAGGTATTCTGGGGAAGGAAGGGAAGAATACGAGACATTCTCAGGGAGAAGGAAACTGTGGAAGCAGAGGTTATAAATATCGATGACAAAAAGAGGAGAATCCTTCTTTCGTATAAGAAAGCAATGGGGGATCCCTGGGAAAAGATTGATGAAGAATATCCCGTTGGAAGCATTCACGAAGGAAAGATAGCCAAAGTTCTTCAAACGGGAGCGATTGTGGAGATAGATAACGGAATATCTGGATTCGTACCAATGTCGGAGCTTTCATGGCATTATTTTGATAACCCAAGTGAAGTTGTCAGGGAGAGAAGAAGAGTTAGGGTGAAAATTTTAAGTGTCGATAAGGAGAAGAGAAGGATGCGCCTTTCCATAAAGCAAGCCATGGAAAATCCTTGGGATAAGGTGGATCTTCCCAAAGGAAGTGTGGTTAAGGGAAGAGTTAGAAGGATCCTGAACTCAGGTTATGTGATCAGGTTAAAAAGCTATGGTGTAGATGCATTCCTCCCGTCGAACCATGTGGAGGAGGAGCTGAAAAACGGAGACGAAGTCGAGGCAGTTGTCCTGAGAGTACTGGATGACAGAAGAACGGGTAAGAAGATGATAATAAGTGTCAAGGAACTTGAAGAAATGGAAGCCGTTCAGGAATACAAGAAAGAAGCGCAGGGAGCACAGAAGAGTCTTGGAAAGATATTGAGGGAAAAGCTTTCCAAGGGGGAAAACAATGGCTGAGGTTGTGATAATTGGAAAGCCCAACGTTGGGAAGAGTACGCTTTTCAACAGGTTAGTTAGGAAGAGGAAATCGATCGTTGATGATGTCCCGGGAGCCACCCGGGACATTGTTCGTGATGTGGTAGAAACGGAAGGTGGAGCATTTTATATGGTTGATACTGGCGGGGTATTTGAGAAACCCCCGGGAGAATTGGAGGAAAGGGTTAGACAAAGGGTTTTCGAGAGAATAGAAAATGCGGATATTGTATTGTTCTTGGTTGATGGAAGGAGAGCGCCTACTAGCGAGGATCATCATATAGCGGATATGCTGAGAAAATATTCTGAAAAAGTGATATTGGTCGCTACAAAGGTCGAAAACGATGAGATTTTCTTTGAAGTACTTCCGGAGATTTACTCGCTTGGATTCGGTGAACCGATCCCGGTATCCGCAGAGCACAAGAGGAACATAGATTTATTGCTTGATAGGATACTTGAAAAATTAGCGGGAATGGATGTGGATATGGGGATAGAAACCCCATCTGATGATACGATCAAAGTAGCGATCCTTGGAAGACCAAATGCTGGGAAGTCTTCCCTCTTCAACTCTCTGCTGGGTCAGGAAAGGGCAATTGTTACCTCCATTCCTGGCACCACCCGAGATTCCATAGATGAACTGGTGAAAATATCAGGGAAAAAGTATCTGTTCATAGACACAGCAGGTCTCAGAAGAAAATCTAAAATTTCTCCTAAAACCGTTGAAAAATACGGATCTTACAGGAGTGTTGATGCCCTTGAAAGAGCAGATGTCATAGTGCTAGTCATAGACTCTACCGAAGGTATCACAAGGCAGGATCAAAGGCTAGCAGGTCTTGCCGAAAGAAAAGGAAAGGCTACCGTTGTGGCCTTCAACAAATGGGATCTCATGGACAACAGGAAAGAAAGGATAAAGGAGTACAAAGACATGTTTGAAGAGAAGTTGTATTTCGTGGATTACAGCCCGGTTGTTTTCACATCGGCAACTAGAAATTGGGGCCTTGGTGAGCTCCTTAAAGCGATTGATGATTCTTACAGATCTTACACAACGAAAGTATCCACCAGTCATGTAAACAGAGCTTTGGAGAAATTCTTGATGGTTTCTCCTCTTCCATCGAAGAAAGGAAGAAAGGTGAAAATATATTTTGGAATGCAGGTGGATATCAAGCCGCCTGTGTTCTTGTTCTTTTCAAATCACCCTGATGAAATTTCAAAAAGCTATGTGAAATCTCTTCAGAGGATGATAAGAGAGGATATATACCCGTTCATCGGATCACCAGTGTTTATAAGGTTTAAAAGAAGCAAAAAATAATCTCATCGGTGAATATTCAAGCTAGTGGATTTGACCTCCCAGCTGCCTGTCGTGCTTACGACTTTCCGTTCCCGGGATACATGGTGCTAGGAATAAATTAAATGATTCTTCAGATATCTCTTTGAGTCTTGATATAATTCATTCAACCACACCATCAGGGAGGGATTGGATTGAGAAAAACCGCCGTTGTTGCAATCGGTGGAAATGCAGTGAACAGGCCGGGCGAGCCTGCTACCGCGGAGAACATGATTAAAAACCTAGCAGAAACAGCTGTCTATTTGGTGGACATGCTTGATGAATTCGATATTGTCATCACACATGGAAATGGCCCACAGGTTGGAAATCTACTTCTTCAGCAGGAATCTGCTAAAGATGTCATTCCACCTTTTCCACTCGATGTGAACGACGCACAGACTCAAGGAAGCCTCGGGTACATGATAGCTCTAACGCTCCAGAATGAACTTATTAGAAAAGGAATGAAAAAAGAGGTGGCTGCAGTTGTAAGTAGACTCGTAGTTGATGAAAACGATCCAGCTTTTAAAGAACCCACGAAACCGGTTGGACCGTTTTACACACAAAGGGAAGCTGAAAACTTGATGAAAGAAAAAGGATGGAAAATGGTAGAAGATGCCGGTAGAGGATGGAGAAGGGTTGTTCCTTCTCCATGGCCGCTGGATGTCGTGGAAAAAGATGTCATAAAGACGCTCATGGAGAGAGATGTGATAACCATAGCGGCTGGTGGTGGAGGTATACCAGTTATCAGGGAGAAGGATGGAACTCTCAGAGGTGTCGAAGCAGTCATAGACAAAGACCGGGCATCGGCACTTCTGGCTATAGAACTCGATGTTGATATGTTGATAATACTCACCGGAGTTGAAAAGGTTTACTTGAATTTCGGTAAGCCTGATCAGAAAGCCCTGGATATTCTCACGGTAACTGAGGCGAAAAAGTATCTTGAAGCTGGTGAATTTCCAAAAGGTAGCATGGGACCAAAGATAGAGGCATCGATAAAGTTCGTTGAAGCAACAGGGAGGGAAGCACTCATAACTGATATGACTAAACTAAAGGAAGCACTCGAGGGAAAAACAGGTACTAGAATTGTAAAGGAATGATAGAGGAGTTCTTTCGCCTCAAGGATGGAAGGGTTGTACATATAAGAGAATCTCGCGTGGAGGATGCAGAGAGCCTCCACGCTTTTTACAAAGCTGTCACCACGGAGACAGAGTTCCTCATCACAGAACCTGACGAAGTTTTAGGGGTGGCGGAAGAAAGAGCCTTGATAAAAATATATCAAAACCTGTTCAACCGCCTTTACCTAGTCGCACTGTATGGATCCAAGATAGTTGCAACTTTGAAAATAGCCGGAGCCAGAAGAAAGAGAATGTCACACACTGGGGAACTGAGTATAGCTGTCAGGAAGGATTTCTGGGGTCAAGGTCTCGGCAGAAGGATGATGGAGCTTGGCCTTGATTGGGCTGAAGGGATTCTCAAAAGAGTAGAACTGAATGTTGTTGATAATAACGAAAGAGCCATAAAGCTTTATGAGAATCTAGGTTTCAAGCTGGAGGGAATTAAAAAGAGAGCCGTTCGGCTCTCCGATGGTTTTCACGATATATACATAATGGCAAAGCTTTTCTAGTTTCACCACATGTCACGTCTCCTACCTCTTCCCAATCCGAAGCCGAATGTTCCTGCCCTCTGACCAGCTCTATTCCCACCTCTCACACCGAAACCTCTGCCCATTCCAAGGCCCCTACCCAGTCCTCTGCCTAGTCCTTTACCTCTACCCATTCCTCGAAGTGCTGGGTTTTCATAGTTTGGCCTTATTGCATTTTTTGGGCACTTTTCCATGCAAATACCACATCTCGTGCAGATGTATATCTATGTACGGATATCCATCGCTTTCCAGCCTTATGGCACCTTCAACAGGGCAAACATTCACGCAAATTTTGCATTTTATACACTCTTCTTTCTTCACCCAGGGCATATTTATCACATCCTCTCTATATTCAAAGCACATTATTCTACCCCCTAATAGTTAAAAATGGAACGAAAAGCTTATTAAAGCTATCTTTCAAAAGTTTTACAATTAAGTAAATTGAGGTACTTTTTTTAACTTTCTGGTAAAATTTTGCGGGCGTTTGGAGGGGAGAGAATGTTTGAGAGCCTTCAAGAAAAGCTATCCAGGGTTTTTAAGAGCATATCGGGGAAAGGGAGACTAACTGAGAGGAATATATCCGATGCTGTTCGGCAGGTTAAGCTGTCGCTTCTTGAAGCTGATGTCAATTACAAAGTTGTGAAGCACTTCATAAACTCCGTGAAGGAAAAAGCCCTGGGAGAGGAAGTTCTAAAGAGCTTCACCCCAGAGCAGCATTTTATAAAGATAATAAGAGACGAGCTCGTGAAGGTTATGGGAAATCGGGTAGAGGATCTCAAGCTCTCTGGAAGACCTGCTCCTGTAGTGCTTGTAGGGCTTCAAGGGTCTGGGAAGACAACCACGGCTGCAAAACTGGCGGGTTATCTTAAGAAAGGCGGGAAAAAGCCTGTATTAGTCGCAGCAGACGTCTACAGGCCAGCTGCCATAGATCAGCTTGTGAAACTCGGAGATCAAATTGGGGTGGAAGTTTACGTGGGTGACAGGAGAAATCCGGAGAAAATCGTTGCTGAAGCTATGAATAAGGCGAAGGATGAATTCGACGTGATGATAGTAGACACGGCTGGAAGACTTCATATAGATGAGGAAATGATGCAAGAGCTACTTAGAATCAAGGAAATTCTTCAACCTGATGAGACACTCCTTGTCGTTGACGCCATGATGGGGCAGGATGCAGTTAACTCCGCAAAGGTTTTCGATGATACGCTGGACTTGACAGGTTTTGTGGTGACCAAGCTTGATGGTGATGCCAGAGGTGGAGTAATACTCTCCATAAGCTATGTTCTAGGAAAACCTGTGAAGTTCGTTGGAGTCGGGGAGAAACTTGATGCCTTGGAGAAATTCTATCCAGATAGGATAGCTTCCAGGATCCTTGGAATGGGGGACGTGTTATCCCTCATTGAAAAGATGGAGAAAGAGTTGGATAGAGAGAAGATGGAGAAAACTGCGAAAAAATTTTTAAAAGCGGAATTTACGTTAGAGGATTTTCTAGAACAGGTAAAGCAGATTAAGAAAATGGGGATCGATAAGATTGTTGAGATGCTTCCGTCTCAGCTGAAAACCCCGGATATGGATCTTGCCACAAGTGAGAAGGAACTGAAAAAGATTGAGGCGGTGATAAATTCCATGACCTCTGAGGAGAGGAGAAAGCCTTGGATAATAGATTACTCCAGAAAGAAAAGGATTTCAAAGGGAAGCGGGACGACTGTTCAGGATGTGAATAAACTCCTCAAGAGTTATGATGAGATGAAAAAAATGATGAAAAGGTTTAAAAAGGGGAAAATGCCGTTCATCAAGTTCTGACGGGAGGTGATTATGTGGTAAGGATCAGACTTACCAGAATGGGAAAGAGGAACAGACCCTTTTACAGAATAGTGGTTGTGGATCAGAGGAAGAAGAGAGATGGGGCCTACATAGAATCTCTGGGATATTATGACCCGGTTAGAGATCCAGCTGAGATGAAAGTTAATGTTGAAAAAGCCGTTGATTGGATACTAAAAGGTGCTCAACCAAGTAAAACTGTCAAGGACATATTCAAAAAATTTGGTGTCATGAAAAAAGTCCATGAGATGAAGTACGGCGAGAAGTCCAAGGAGGTTGAAGGTGAATGAGATCCCTTCTTGAACATATACTCAAGGGGATCGTTCGCCACCCAGAGGATGTGGTTGTCGTAGAGCTCGAAGAGGATGGAAAGAAGGTGTTTGAGATAGTTGTGAACAGCGAAGACGTTGGACAAGTCATAGGAAAAGATGGAAGGACTATAAAGAGCATAAAGATATTGTTGTCATCCTTGACAGACGGAAAGGAGTTCACCTTGAAGGTGGTGAGGCCGTGAATCAGAGGATCGAGAAGATCCTCAATGAAAGGATCCCAATAGGGATAGTTGGGAGGGTTCATGGCCTCGATGGGGAAGTGAGGTTCTTTCCATTCACAAACATACCGGAGATATTGGAAAACCTTGACGAAGTTTTCCTGTACAGCGATGAGAAAAAAAGGGGTTTTTTCTTGAAAGTGGAATCCATGAGGTTAGGGTCAAAGTCCATACTAATGAAGTTTCAAGAGTTCAACACCAGAGAAGATTCGAAAGTGTTAGAAGGCTTCAGAGTTTACATAAGAAAGGATGAGCTTCCCAGGCTTGAGGAAGGTGAGTACTACTATGAAGAGGTATACGGCTGTGAGGTTTACGAAGATGAGAAGGATATAGGAAAGGTAATAGACATAATAGAAACGGGGTCGAATGAAGTTTTGGTCGTTAGAAATGAGGAGAATGAAGAAACACTGATCCCTATGGTAAAAGATTACGTCGAGGAGATCGATGTCCAGAACAAGATCATAAGGGTAAAGAAGATGAAATGGATATGAGGTTCTCGATAGTGACGATATTTCCGGATATGGTAGAGGCTTTCAAAAAGTATGGGGTAATAGCACGAGCAATAGCTGAAGGGAAAATAGCGGTGCAAGTTTTCAACCTGCGAGACTTTACGACTGATAAGCACAGGGTTGTTGATGACTATCCTTTCGGTGGCGGTCCTGGAATGGTTATGAAGGCAGAGCCTTTTTTCAGGTTCTACAACTTTTATAGAAATAATTTTGGAAGTCCATACGTGATTTTGACATCGCCTCAAGGAGAGATCTTTGACAACAAAAAGGCCATAGAGATTTCGAAGAAGGGGGAAGTTGTTATACTTTGCGGAAGATATGAGGGAATAGATGAAAGAGTTATGGACATCGTCGATGAGGAGATATCCATAGGTGACTATGTCTTAACAGGTGGGGAACTGGCCGCTATGGTTATAGTGGACGCGGTATCAAGGTTTGTACCTGGGGTTGTCGATAGGGAGTCCGTGAAGAACGACTCTTTTATGGACGATCTTTTAGATCACCCAGTTTATACACGACCTAGGGAGATCGGAGGTAAAATGGTCCCGGAAGTACTTCTCACTGGAAATCATGAAAAAATAGATGTATGGAGAAGAAAGGAATCGCTGAAAAAGACCATACTTAGAAGGCCAGATCTGTTCATAAAGAAGCAGTCGTTTGACAAGATTGATAAATTTGCAATCATGGAACTTGTCAGGGAGCTGATGAAAAATGCTGAATAAATTATACATAGCTCTTATCCATTATCCCGTTCTTGGGAGAGATGGGAGGATCGTGTCATCCGCGGTGACGAATTTGGACGTTCACGATATAGCGAGGACAGCGAGAACATATGGGATAAAGGGATATTACATCGTAACGAACCTTCCAGCTCAGAGAGAAATCGTTGAAAAGGTCTTGGAATTCTGGACGAGAGGTTTTGGAAAAGATTACAACCCTTCCAGAAGAGAAGCACTATCTGTTGTGAAAGTTGAGGAATACCTAGAAGAGGTCATAGAGGACATAGCAAGGGCAGAAGGTGAAAGACCGTTGATATTTTTCACATCTGCGAAGAAGCGGTCAGAAGCGCTGAGTTTTGAAAAGGCCTCAGATCTGGTCAAAAATGAGCGGAGGCCAATTTTGATACTTTTTGGAACTAGTTGGGGACTTCCGAATGAGATATTGCAAATGTCCGACTACGTTATAGAACCTGTCAGGGCGAAAAGTGATTACAACCATCTTTCTGTGCGGGCTGCAGCGGCGATAATCATAGATCGCTTGGTAGGAGAAGAAACGACAATAAGGAGGGATGATTCATGAGTATGGACCACCTTGTGAGAGTTGTCGAGAAGGATTACCTCAAAAAAGAGATCCCGGAGATAAGGCCAGGTGACACCGTCAAGCTTCATCTAAAGGTTAAGGAAGGCAACAGAGAAAGAGACCAGGTCTTTCAAGGAATAGTCATAGCGATGAGAGGTTCAGGTCTTTCCAAAACGATAACCGTGAGGAGAATAGCCACCGGGGGAATCGGCGTTGAAAGGATCGTTCCCCTTCATTCGCCAGTATTGGAAAAGGTGGAAGTCGTGAGAAAAGGTAAGGTTAGAAGGGCGAAACTTTATTACTTGAGAAACGTCAGAGGTAAGATAAAGATAAAAGAGAGAAGATGATGCCACCCGCTCGGGTGGCTTTTTTAAAGAGGGCCTTGTTCGGGTAAAATACCACTAGGGGGTGGAAATATGAGGAAAGGAGAAAAGATATTGTCTTTTGTTAAGTATGAGAAAGAAATAGAGAGTGATTATAGAAGAGCGCTAGAGGATACGAAAAGACCTGATGAGATACACAAGGTTTTTCGGGAATATGCCTTTAAAATCTTGAAAAACGTGAAGAAAGACATAAAGGAGGATATGATCGATTACTTGAAACTCACTCCCAACTCTGAGGAGCATTTTTCAGTTGGGGACGAACTCACAAAGCTTCTGGGAAAAGACTTATTGGGTAAAAGTGATCTTCTCGCAATACTAGGGAGGATGGCCATCTCAGCTGCTCACAGGTATATAAAGTTAAAGAGAGATGATGAGAGGACGGATCTGTTCAGGCTTGGAGAAGGTTCAAAAGCTCATTGAGAAATGAAATCCAAGGTGCCCCTTTTTCTAAGGATTTTCTAAGAAATCCCTCCTAGAATCTCTCATGGAAAACCTACTGAAGGAGGGTGATATTATGAAGAAAGTGCTGATAAGTCTCATTGCTGTTCTAGCAGTGTTTAGCTTTGCATTTGCACCAGAGAATGAGGGACTTCTTCCTTTTATCTGGAAGAACCTGGAAACAGTCAACATTTCGGGTACAGCCACGGCTTTCGACGCCCATGATGGAAGATTGCTGGTGGAAATCACCACGGATAAGGGAAAGGTTTACTCCTTACTTCCAGTCGATATTATCTCCAAGAATGAACTTAGAATAGAACTCGGAAGTGATATCACGGTAACTGGTAAGAAAATTCCCAGTGGTGAGATGATCATGATTATCCCAGAAAAGATGGAGATAAATGGTGAGAAAATCCCGGCTTTCAGAAAACCTGTTGGAAAAGAGGAGGCACTCCGGTTCAGGAATAAAGGAGTTATGCCACCCCACAGGTCTCGTCACCCGGAATTTGGAAAAAATGTAGCATGGCTTGCCAGGTTAATATGGAACAACCTTCAAGATGTATCAGTCGTAGGGAAAGCAGCTGCTGTGGTCGAAAGAGGAGGAAAGTTCTTTTTGAAAGTTTCCAGTAGTGATGGAGATGTGTACACGATTTTCCCACTGCGTTTGCTGGCTTTAAAGGGTTTCGAGATAGATGAAAAAAGTCAAGTGCAGGTGTCCGGTAAAAAACTCGTGAGTGGCGACATCGCCTTTATCCTACCTGAGAGGATAACGATTAATGGTAAGGCATATGATATAAAACAGATGATTGGAAGATTGATAAGGGATCGAGAGAAGAGGAAGATCCAGGGAGGAAGGTTTGGAAACGAGACGGTTCCAAGGAAACCTCTCGAAAGAATGAGGTCACCACTTGAGGGAAGAAGGGCACCAACGCCTCCAAGACCTGGGTTCTGAAAAAATCGGGCGCGTGCGCGCCCGATTTACTTTTGAACAAGTTTTCTCTCCCTTTTGAGTTTTTCCACAAACTTTCCCGAGTAGTATATTATGTCCCCCGCACCAATGAACAGATAAACGGTTTCCTCCTCAGCTTCAAGAGTGTTTATAAAAGAATCAAGTTCATTCACGAAGACAGCCTTTCTCCCCATTTCAGCCAGGTTGTTCACTATCATCTCAGCACTGATTCCCAAATCCTTTTCAAAGGCTCCGTATATTTCGGCTATGTATATCTCATCTGCCCCAAGCACTGCTTCAGCGAATTTCTCGTTTTCTCTCAAAGTTCTTGAATATCTGTGTGGTTGGAACACGGCAACAACCTTTTCGTCTGGGAAGACCTCCTTAACTGTTTTTATGAGGTTTTTCACCTCTTCCGGAGTGTGAGCATAGTCGTCGAGAACAAATATCCTCTCGCTTTCGGATGAGAACGAAATGGTGAATCTCCTGTAAACACTTTGAAAATCCGACAGAGAGGCAGCCACTTCGTCCGTGTCATGCCCCAGCGACGACAGGAGAGCAACAACAGAAAGAGCATTCAAGCAGTTGTGAAAACCTGGAACTTGTAGCTCCATGACATGCAGTTTTCCGTGTGGATCCTCAAAAGAGAAACTTTGTATCCTCCTCAAAACTCTCCTCTCGAGAAATTTGAAGTCTCCTTTTCCAACTCCAAACGTGATTTTTCCAAGATCCGAGGTCAATTCATCGTCAGCAAATGTAACCACCACTCCTTTAGTATTGGATACAAGATCTATGAAGGACTTCACATACTTTCTCCTATCCCCATAACTCTCCAAGTGATCTCCTCGAGCGTTGGTTATTATCAGGTGATCTATCTCGTAGCTCGAGAATGTTGGAACGCTCTCATCCAATTCGAACACTATCCCTTCCTCTCCGCCAGAGTAATTCCCGTACTCAAGATCTGGATGAATGCCTCCGAGGAATCCATAAGGTCTTTTCCCAAGCTTTCTCAGAGCGTGGTATACCATGGCTGTTGTCGTTGTCTTTCCATCCGTCCCGGTTATGGCAAAAGATGGATGAATATCTCTAACGATATCTCTCAGTGCTTCATCCCTAGCTATAACTGGTATTCCCATCTCTATGGATTTTCTAACTTCGGGATTATCCATCCCAACAGCTCTGGTTATGACTACTTTCTCCAAATCTGGCAGAATGAATTTTTCCGAGTGACCTATGTGGACTTCTATTCCCAGGCTTCTGAGGTAATCTGTTCTGTCATTGACCTCTATATTACTTCCGGTGATCTCCTCCCCATTGAAAAACCAGTGCATGGCGAGAGCACTCATGCCGATTCCACCTATCCCAACCATATGTATTTTCACATTATCGCCTCCGTTATCTCTTTATATATAATGTTTGAAGCGTTCTCATTACTGAAAACAGGATTGTAGATTGCTTGATTAACCATTTCAACTATCTTCTTTGGAGATGGATTGCTCAAAACCATGCCTAGCCCTGCTCTTTCCACAATCTTTGCATTCTCGATCTGATGTGCATCTGTGGATCCTCTCCACGGTATAAGGATTCCTCTAACACCGTAATGGATCATCTCGTAAACCGTAGTTGCACCAGCCCTAGTTATGGAAAACTTCGCCTTTCTCCACAGCACAGGTACGCATTCAAAAAAGCTTCTAGCTAGAACATTTGGGAACCTCGATAATCTTCTCGTCCATTCATCACTTCCAGTAGAGTGAACATAGAAATTCTTTCTGTCTATTTCATAAACTCTTTCCATAAGTAAGTTTATTTCGATGCTTCCAAGACTTCCCCCCATCACAAGAACTACTCCATCTGGTATATCGAGACATCCTTTTTTAAAAAAAACTTTTCTGATGGGATTCCCTACAATTTCTATTTTACTACTAAAACTCTCTGGAAAGTGAACTTTTGCTTCTTCAAAGCTTAGGAATATTTTTTTTGCGAACCTAGCGGCGTACAAGTTTGCCAAGCCTGGAATAGCATTCTGCTCATGCAAGAACAGCGGAAACATGTTCTTCAGTGCCATGGCAACTATTCCCGAGGAATAGCCTCCAGTGAGGAAGACAAAATCTGGGTCGAAAGTTCTAGCCACTCTTCTGATCCTTCTAATTTCTCTGAGATACTGAAAACCTCTTATGATGTTCTTCGGATGGTATAGAGGTCTATAAAGCCCACGTGTCTTTATGGGGAGAGTCCTATATGAAGGATGATCCCTGTGGATCACCATTTCATCTATCCTTCCGGATACAGTTATGTACAAAATCTCAACATCGGTATGCTTTTGGAATTCCTCGAGTACCGCTAAGGCAGGAAACAGATGCCCTGCCGTTCCACCACCAGCAGCGAGGATTTTCATTCCTCTTTTTGCCCCTTCCCAAACACTATGTTCATGACTATTCCCAGGCCTATCATAAAAGCTAGGAGAGAGCTCCCTCCCTTGCTCACAAATGGGAGAGTTATACCGGTGATCGGTAAGATCCCCGTACTCACCCCGACGTTTACCATGACCTGTAACATGATGAGGTATGCGTACCCAAGGATGAAGAGCTTCCCGAAGGAGTCCTTCACAACCTTTTCAGCGGATTTCACGAGAGAGTAGGATAACCCCAGATAAGACAGGAGAATTACGATTATCCCGATGTAGCCAAGCTCCTCTCCCACAACTGCCAGGACAAAATCACTTTCCACCACCGGAACAACCATTTTTATCTCTCCGAGGTTCACTCCTTTTCCAAGAATCCCGCCGGATCTCGCTGATTCCATTGCCAAAAGGACCTGTTCGGACATTTTCCCCCTGAAGAAACTCAAAAGTCTTTTCAGTTGATAGCCCTTCAGGAAAAATTGATACTTGTACGCGAAATATCCCAGCACCACAAACGCTCCCACAAGGAGTACAACATGTGTGAATTTCGCTCCTGCCGTATAGAGTATGAGCAGGGATAATAAGGCTATCAGAATAGCTGTGCTCAAGTCAGGTTCCACGGCTATGAGTGCTATAAGTGGTGAAACCATGAGAAGCGGTTTGATCAGCCCGTCCCAAAAATGGCTCATTTTTTCACACCTTGAAGAGTAGCTTGCAAGTAGGACTATGACTAATATCTTCACAAGTTCGGAAGGCTGAAATGAAATTCTTTCAAACCTTATCCATCTATGTGCGGTTCCTCTGAAGAAGAACGTGGATACGAGAAGTGCCACTGCTATAGTGTAATACATCATCAGCACATTTCTATCTTCATGAACCTTATAGTAAATGCTACTCGATGCTATGAAAAAGATCAGGGCTATTAGGAGCTTCGATGTAATGTCCATCAGAGCATCCCTAGGATGACCGGAACCTTTGATCACGTCTATCATCTCGACACTTGCCATTGAGAGTGTACCTATAACCAGTATCACCATCACAAAGAGAATGATTGCCTTATGTTCCATCTTTGATCAGCTCCAGAACGGATCTTTTGAAATCTTCTCCCCGTTCTTCGTAGTTCTTGTACATGTCGAAGCTTGCTCCAGCGGGACTGAGAAGAACCGTGCTGCTTGAAACTTCGTAAGCTTTTTTCACGGCATCGTCCATGTTATCTGCAAAAAAGGTTGGAACAGATAATCCTTTGATCCTTTTTGTTATGCTTTCACCCAAGAAGACCACAGCTTCAGCTTTATCATTCAAAATCTTGATAAAATGATTTATGTCACTTTCTTTCACTATTCCGGATAGTATCAGGGTAACCTTATCGAAGTTTTCCATAGCCTTCATAACAGCGTGAGTGTTGGTGGCTTTTGAATCGTTGTAAAACTGCACACTGCCGATTTTTCCAACGAATTCTAGCCTATGGGGTGGAGTTTTGAAATCGAAAAGGCTTTCCAGAAACTCCGAGCTGTCGAATCCCAAGGCTTCTATAACAGCAGCAGCACCGGACGCATTTTGGGTGTTCTGGGGGGTCCTCAGGTGCACTGGAAGGAACTCCTTTTTTATCATTCTGTATCTGGGTTCTGCATCGATACCTTCCCCAAAGAAAATGATTTTTGAAAGTTTTGCGAGTTTCATCTTGGATTCCTTGTAATTTTCGAAGCTTCCATGCCAATCCATGTGATCTGGAGCGATGTTCAGTATCAAGCCAACATCTATTTTCAAGTTGCTAGCCCAGTAGAGCTGGAAGCTGCTGATTTCCAAGACTATGTAATCTGCAAAGCCTTCCAATCGTGAAACGGGTTTTTCGTTGTTTCCACAAAGACAAGTTCGGAATCCCCTCTTCCTGAGAAAATGGTCAATCATCATGGTCGTCGTGGTTTTCCCATTCGTGCCAGTTACGGCTATCGTTTTTCCATAGGATGGTTTGAGAAGCTCAAAGAAGGCCGCTAGTTCGCAAGTGACATGTTTTCCAGAGCTTTTAACCATCTTTCCAACGGGAGATAAAGGGGAGATGCCTGGACTCATGACGATCATATCCGATTTCAAAACCTTTTCGGAATGGGAATTCTCAAAGCTTATGTTACAATCTTTTAGGAATGATAGTTCCTCTTTTGTGAAAGCTCTTCTTTCGCTCACAAAGACCTCATACTTCTTGCACAATCTCCTTGCAAGCGAAAAATTGCTCTTTCCAAGTCCAACAAGAGAGATTTTCAAATTAACCACCCCAATGCTATCAAGGAGAGGAGAGTGTTAAACGCGACGAAGTTGAACACCACTTTTTCCTCACTCCAGCCTTTAAGTTCGAAATGATGGTGGATGGGAGCCATCAGAAAAACACGCTTTCTCCGAGTTTTGTAAGATACAACTTGGATAATAACACTCAAGGTTTCCAGAACGAATATTCCGCCAAACAGAAGTAGGGGAATTTCCAAGTCGTTTCTCACAGCTGATGAAGCGAGAAAGGCTCCAAGAGCTAACGAGCCTGCATCTCCCATAAAAACTCTTGCAGGTTTTATGTTGAAAAATAGGAAGCCGAGAAGAGCCGAAGACACTATTAGAAGAGATCTGTCCGCAGACCCTCTTAAAAGTGTAGCAGCGAACATCGGTACGAAAGCCGTTAAAGAGGTGAATGAAGAGAGGCCATCCAAACCATCCGTTATGTTCACTGCGTTAGAGCTCCCTGTTATCAAGAAAATAGCAAAGATTTTATACCACCACCCTAAGTGATATTCCCCTATTCCTGGAACAGTCACGTAATCTTTGTCAACAAATAGAACCACCAAGACCGTTGAGAAGAGAATCTGTAATGTGAATTTTGTTCTGATTTTCATCCCGTACGCGTCTTGTTTCACAATACTGGATAGATCATCAACAACGCCTAGTAGGGAAAACAGAAGCAGGGAACTCCACAAAAATGGATCACACCTCTCAATCACCATGAAGATAGCTGAAGTCGTTGTAAAAACAATTCCTCCCATAGTTGGTGTACCTCTCTTGTAACTGTGAAGGTCAGGGCCATCTTCTTTTATAAGCTGGCCTATACCAATCATTTTAGCGATTTTTATGTAGAAACTGACTCCCACCAACGAAACCACGAATGCGAGGATTAGATCCATCCGATCACCCTCTTGAGAACTTCCTCCATTTTCACGCCACGTGACGCTTTGAACAAAACTACATCACCTGGCTTCAAATATTTCGCCACAAACTTTGTGAGTTCCTCTTTGGAAGACGATCTATATACAAGGTTTCTGGGATTTATATATTCAGATTCTTCAAAACCATCGAGTACAAAAGTTCCGTTTAACCTCTCAAGAATGTTGGAAAGCATTTCATGGGTTTCTCTCGCGTACCTCCCTTGTTCTAATATAGGTCCAACGACGGCGATCCTTCTTCCCTTCAATTTGAGCATAGCGTCCACCGCTCTTTCAAAAGATATTAGGCTTGCGTTGTATGTGTCATCTATGAACAAAATGCCTCTCTTTGAAAAAACGTGAAACCTCTGAGAGACTGTTGGTAATTCCACCAGTTCAGTGAGGTTCAGCGGCATGTTCAAAAGCTTGAGCGTACACAGAGAAGCGGCTATGTTCAATAGGTGACCCTCATGGAGTATCCTACCAAAGCTGAAACGAAGTTCTTTACCTTCTACCTCGTATGCCACTTTGGTGTGAAAATCCGAGTACATCCAATCAATTAATGTGCAAATTCCAAAGCTTCTTCCAAATCCAACGGAGATTTTCCCCAGTTTTTCAACCCACTCTCTCATTCTAGGATCGTCAGCGTTGTAAACTAATTTCTCTGAGCATTCGAACATCTCCATCTTGGATTTGAAGAGATCTTTCTCTGACGAGAAGAAGCCCAAGTGTTGTCTTCCAACGTTGAGGACTATTCCTACATCTGGCTTTCTTATCTCACACAATTTCCTGATATCTCCTGCCTTGTTCATCCCCATTTCGAGTATAGCGACTCTTTCTCCCCTGTAACTGTTCAGTATGGATATAGGTAGGCCTATCTCTGTGTTCATGTTTCCTGAATTTTTAAAGGAATCTGGGATCACAGAAGCAAGAACTTCCTTTGTAAAGGTCTTTCCGGATGATCCTGTTACACCGATCACCACATCGGCTTTGAGTTTTTCTGAGGCAAGGTTTATGAGATACCTCACGACATTCTCAACGACAATTTGCCTATCGATTCCAACATCACGTTCCACCAATGCCAAATCTGCTCCTCTCTTGAGTGCATCCTCGACAAAATTGTGGCCATCATACCTTTCTCCCCTTATGGCCACAAAAACACAACCGGATTTGACTTTTCTGGAATCAAAGCAAAATTTCTTGTCTAAAAGATTCTCTTTTTTCATCTTTTTTTCCTCAATTTCTCCTTTACTATCTCTCGGACGATATCTATATCTTTGAATGGTTTTTTCATATCATCACTGAACACTTGATACTCTTCATGGCCTCTCCCAGCTATCAGAACGATATCCCGCCTTCCCGCTAAAGTCATCGCTGTTTCTATGGCATCTCTCCTATCTTCAATAACTAAGGGCTCATTTTTTGTGAAACCCTCCAATATATCGTTCATTATCTCCCTTGGATCCTCTCCACGTGGATCGTCGTTTGTAACTATGGATATATCGGCGAGCCTGTCAGCTATTTCTCCCATTATTCTCCTTTTTCCCTTATCGGCCATACCACCTGCTCCGAACACCACAATTACTCTACCGTTCCCTGAGATCAACTTCTTTGCATTTCTAAGGGCTTTCTCAAGTGCGTCGGGTGAATGGGCGAAATCCACAAAGACTCTACTTCCAACTTTTTCAGCTTCTTTAACTGGTTCAAATCTCCCATCAACTCCTTTGAAATCTTTAAGATTTTCCACGACCTCGTCGAGATCAAAGCCTATTTCGACGAGCATGGCAATAGCGGCAGCAGCATTATAAGCGTTGAAATCTCCTATGATCTTCAGATCCATTTGCTTTCTTCCATACGGAGTATCCAGCTTGAATGATGTTCCCTTAGAACTAACCGATATATCCCAGATCACGTAGTCTCCCAGTTTTCCAAAGAAGACTTTCTTAAACCTTCTGGATTTGAAGTGTGAAATGAAATCAGAGTTTATCACACTGACCCCTTCACTTTTCAAAAGATCAAATATCGTAAACTTCACCTTCATGTATTCTTCAAAACTTTTGTGGAAGTCTAGGTGATCTCTGGTTATATTGGTTAAACTTGCAGAATCGAATCTCATTGAAAACACCCTTGACTGTGCTAAAGCGTGTGAAGACACTTCAAGTATGAAATACTCTCCGCCTTTTTCCAGAGTTTCTCTCATAGCCCTGAAGAGGTACAAAGCTGGGGGCGTTGTGTTCTCCGTCTTTTCCACTCTCCCAACTATATCGTTTTTCACCGTTCCGACAAGGCTTCCCTTCATCCCCATCTTGGATAAAATATGATGAACCATGTGAGTCACGGTAGTTTTTCCATTCGTTCCGGTGACCCCGAATGTGATGAGCCTTTCATAAGGGCTACCGTAGAAGACATCCGCTAGGATCGCTTCGGCTACTCTCGAGTCAGATACCACTGCCATTGGAACCCCACGGTTTCCAATATCTCTTTCGCATATCAAAGCAACAGCTCCCTTGGAGATGACTTCCTCCACCACTTGGTGTGAATCGAATTTTTCTCCCTTTCTGCATATGAAAAGATCTCCCTTTTTTACAAATGAAGAGTGAGTTTCAATATCCCTTATCTCCGGATCTCCTCTGCCTCGCCATCCCAAAACCAAGTCGTGGACAAACCTCATCACCTCTGTGAACTTCATCGGATCACCCCTTGACTGGCGCCCTTTTTTCTTTCGAGTCGTTTTTTTAGACTCTCCCTACTCCGACAGAAATAACACATCTCAGAGGTAGTTGGGTAACCACATACCTTGCAGGAATTCAGCTTGACAGCTTTATCGTCGGTTTTGAAAAATTCTTTTTTCTCTCTGAGATATCCCAGATAGAAGGATAGAACAACGCCTCTCTGCTCGGATTCAAGCTCTTCAAGAAGTTTTTTATATACCTTGGAAGTTGCTCCAAATGAAAATGGACAGACCTCTGATAAAAATGGGATTCCTCTCATCTTGGCGTAAAGTTTGATGTCATCTTCATAATTCAGAACCAAGGGTTTTGCTTTCTTGACGAGTTTCTCATGAGTTTTCTCCAAAACTGGCCAATTTCGTAGGATATACCCTTTCTGCCAGTGAAGTATATTTCCCAAAAGCTGAGACGCCTCATCATCTAAGTTATGGCCTGTGACTAGAACATCATAACCCTTTTCAAATGCCACTTTGTTCAGGAGATATCTTTTAACCATTCCACAAAAAGAACAAGCAGGCTTTCTGAGAATTCTGGCAGCTTCAAAAGTCGATAATCCATAGAGATAGTTCGTGGCATCTTCTACTACTAATCTGCTTCCGATGGATTCAGCAAAGCTTTTCAGCATCTCCTGGGTTTCATCAATCACTTTCCCACTTCCAAGCCTTATGAAAAGGGCATCGGGGTTGTACCCGAGTCTATGTAGAATGTACCAAGCCACCATGCTGTCTTTACCGCCTGAAACTGCAACGATTATTCTATCTCCTTTCGAAAACATTTTGAACTTGTTGATAGCCTTTTTGACTCTCCCCTCGAAAAACTCGTAGAAGTGTTCTTCACACAGAGAAAGGTTGTAATGCTTCAGTTTCACAGAGGCCTCTCTGCCGCACTTTCGACATTTCATTCATTCTCCTCCCCTTTGGGATATTCCACTCTTCTATGGTGAAACGTTGTTATAACCCTGGTGAACTCATCTATGATCAGTTCCAGTTCTTCCAGAGTTAGACCAGATGAATCCAGTTGCCTTTCGGAGAATATACCCATAACGATATTTTCAACAGTTGATTTTATCTGAGAATGCGAGTGGTTTTTAAGAGCCCTAGAGGCTGCCTCCACAGAGTCGGCTAGCATTATTATTCCAGATTCTTTGAACCGAGGCTTGGGACCTGGATACCTGAAGTCGTCTTCACTGACCTTCTGATCGACCTCTTTCGCTTTATAGTAGAAATATCTTTGAACTCTTGTACCATGGTGCTCTGCTATAACACATTCTATGGGAATAGGAAGTCTGTATCTCCGAGCCAGTTCTCGGCCGTATTTGACATGTTCGTCGAGTATCAAATGACTTAGAAATGGGCTGATTTCATCATGTGGATTAACCTCATCGAATTGATTTTCAACGAAAAAACTACTTCGTTTCATCTTTCCAATATCATGGTAATAGGATGCAACCCTCGCCAGGAGCGAATTAGCACCGATTCTATCAGCTGCTGCCTCGGACAAGTTTGCCACCATGGTGCTATGCTGATATGTTCCCGGTGCTTTTATGCTGAGTTCCTTGAGAAGAGGATGATTCAAGTTTCCAAGTTCCATTAAGCCTATGTTCGAATATATCCTGCTTGCATATTCCATATAGGGCAATATTCCCAGTATGAATATGGATGACACAAGAGGATTGGCTGCGGCTATATACAGTTCGTATCTCCCCGTGTATCCGTCTACAACGTATTTCAGTATAGAGACGGAGAGATTGGTAATTGAAGCGTAGAAAGCGGACCTCATTACGTCGGATCTTCTGTAGACGTTTTCAAGAGTTCTAAGGGATATGAGAGTCATGAGGAGGGCACTCAGTAGTATCCAGACATCTCGATTAAAGTGGGTGAACGTAAGAAACGATAGAGTGAATCCCACAATTCTTCCAGAGCTTTTTCCAAGTAGTAAAACAGTCAAAGCTGTGAACATGTAGACCGTTGAGAAAGAACTTCCCCATTTATCAATTATGAACGGTGTTACGCTACTACCGAGCAATAGGAGTGTATACAGAGTTCTTATGTAATTTTTGTGGAGATTGATGGATCTATCTTGAAGTAGATCCCTGTAGAAGAAGATCCATATCAACAGCACGAACGCGTAATCTAAAAAGAGCTCTTTCAAAACTATTGGAGCGAAGAACTCGGTTATTCCAACTATGATAGTTGTAAGCAAAATGGATGTGAGAAAAAATTTCATTTCTCCATCTCCTCGTATTCTTCGTAGGCTCTTATTATTCTCTTGACAAGTGGATTTCTCACAACATCTTCCTCTGTCAAATAAACGAATTTTATCCCTTCTACTTCCTTCAGAATCTTCTGGCACTCTATGAGTCCAGACTTCTCTTTTTCTATGTCAAGTTGCGTTATATCACCTGTTATCACCACTTTCGAGTTGAATCCCAATCTGGTTAAAAACATCTTCATCTGATAGTACGTTGTGTTCTGAGCTTCATCGAGTATTATAAATGAGTTGTTCAGAGTTCTCCCACGCATATAGGCCAGAGGGGCTATTTCTATTACTCCTTTTTCTCTGTACGAGTAAAATTTATCAGGTGAGATCATATCCATGATCGAATCGTAAAGGGGACGTAAGTAAGGATCTACTTTTTCCAAGAGATCCCCCGGGAGGAATCCCAGTTTTTCCCCTGCCTCCACAGCAGGACGTGTGAGTATAATCCTTTGAACTTTGCCGCTTTTCAAGTAGTCCAGTGCCATAGCTACAGCAAGGTAAGTCTTCCCCGTTCCAGCAGGTCCAATGGCGAAAACAACATCATTTTCCCTTATAGCTTCCATATACACCTTTTGACCTTCTGTTTTAGGCTTCACTCTCGTTCCAAGAACACTTGAACGTGCAAAATCCCTGAGACTTGGCCTGCTCTCACTTTCCAGGTATTTTTCAACTATATACTGGAATTCATCCCAACCGACAAGCCTTCCATCGCGGGTCATTTCCACCAGTTCCTTAAAGACATCGCTTGCTGCGACCACCATTTTCTCATCCTTTCCCCTTATCCAAATTTCATCATCTATCAAGGTTATCTCAACGTTGAACTTTTTCTTAACCAAACGTGCTTTCTTGTCATAGTGTCCAAGAACTTCGACGATTTCAACACCTTTCGGGATCCTGACCTTTCTAACCGCCACTTCATTCCCACCTCCAGATATATGATAATGATATACTTCAAAAATTGGGAGGGGATTGTGTGAAAATACTAGACCTGAATTTTTTCACCGTCGTAGTGATAATATCATCTATTGCTGTCGCACTCTACCCGGTGATTCATGTTGGTGTGAGCGATCTGAAAATCTCTGAAATATCAAGGGAGGTTGAAAGGATAGAATTTGCCCTTGAGCAATTCTTCTACACAGAGGGATTTGAAATAATTTCCCCTTCTGAGGTTCGTGTAAAGACACTAGTCCAGAGATATTACCTGAAGGAAGACCCGAGTGACAGATATTTCATACTCTGGATTGATCCTGATCCATCTGATGGGAAGATAAGTGCTGCTATCGTGTACGAGGGGAAGGTTGATCCGGTGCTAGTAGCAAGCAAGATGAAAAAAATTACATGGTATGATCCAGGTGATGGAAGAATCCACGAGGATTTCAGGGAGAGTAGAGAAATGGCAGTTCTCGTGGAGGTGACCGAAAACTGAACGAGAGGGTTCTTGTGGTGATGTCAAAAGATCTTGAAAATCTTCCAGAAGGCCTTGTGAAGATCTTGGAGAGAGATAGAATAAAGCTTCTCAAAGGGGCTTTTTTTGTGCCAAGGTTTGAAGCTGAATCGAATGAATCATGGCGCCAGGTGATACCATATGTCATGATTCTAGATGGCCAGAAAATCTTGCTTGTGAAAAGGACGAAATGCCAGACAGAAGAAAGACTTCATGGTTTGTACTCCATAGGAATAGGAGGGCATGTTAACGACACGGATGGAAATAATCCTGTTGAAGCCTTCAATAAAGGTCTCCACAGGGAGATAAGTGAGGAAGTTCACGTCGATTTAAAAAGCTTGAAATTTATCGGTCTTATAAACGATCTGTCCACTGAAGTCAGCAGAGTTCATGTGGGTTTTTTGTACGTCGCGAATGCCAAGATTTTCGGTGTACGAGAAGAGAATAATTTTGAGTGGCACTTGGTAAAAGTGAGCGATTTGGAAAAGTTTGAGGAGGGCATGGAAAATTGGTCGAGGATAGCGATGAAGTGGTTGAAATCAAATCATTTGCAAAACTGAACCTGTTTTTAGATGTTATAGAAGAAAGGAAAGATGGATACCACAACATAGAATCCATTATGCAGACCATATCTCTGCACGATACTCTCGTAGTTAAGAAAATCAGGAAAGGTGTGATTGTAGATAGCACTTTGGAGGTACCTGGAGAGAATCTCATAGAAAAAGCTTACAGATTCTTCAGGGAACAATATGGGTTAGATTTTGGAATAAAAGTTTGGTTGGTAAAGAGAATACCGATGGGGGCAGGGTTTGGGGGAGGAAGCTCAAACGCGGCAGCAATTCTGAAGTATTTGGCGTCTCAAACTGGGATTGGGGAGGAAGAAATCTTTGAAATAGCTCTGAAAGTTGGAAGCGATGTTCCCTTTTTCTTGAAATGCGGGACGGCTTTAGTTAAAGGAAAGGGGGACATACTAGAGCGGCTTGACGATCCTCCAAAGTATGGCGTTGTTCTTGCAGTTCCGAAAATCAGAATTCCCACTTCAAGAGCTTATTCATGGCTTAGAAAAGAAGATTTCAGCAAGGCTAGCTGTTCCCCCATGGATCTTTACACAGCTTATAGAGAGAAAAAATATGAGACGATTAAAAGATGCTCCTACAATCTCTTTCAAAAGGTTATGCTGAGAGAGTTTTGGGAAATAAAGGAATCCATGAGGTACCTTGAAGGGAACTACAGTCCAATAGTTTCAATGGTAACTGGAAGCGGAAGTGCTGTCTTTGGGATACTTCCACCTGGCGAAGGGACTTTCTCGTTCGTCGGATCAGACTGCAAAATCAGTAGCAGAAGGAGCAAATCCATGTAAAGTGAGCTCGCAGCCAGATTTAAAGCATTTAATATTGTACGAACCAATACAAAAAGTTACCCCATCCGCTGACAACCCCATCTGTGTAGAAAAGCAAAGTGTTTAAATCATCTACCCTGCTGTTCCATTGAGAAGAATTGATGGGGAAGAAGATGCTCAATCCAGCTGTTGTAGAATAGACTTCTCCCGATACCCCTCCATATACCTTGGCGTAAGCTAACCAGTATTCCACGTTCTGAGAATCTTCAACAGTTTGAGGGTCGGATTCATAGGTTTTCAGCATGTACATGAGATCACCAATGTCCACAAGCACATAGTAATCTGAATCAGAATCGCCATAATGGGTTATTGCGTAGTAGTAGGACAAAAGGTCATTCTTTAAATCGCCATCAAGTGTTGATAGCAGTCTGTTCCCGAGATCAGATATTGCGCTTGCTAAATTATTCATATAACTCATGTCCCAGAGCACTAGAGACAAATTGTGACTGCCTTCAGAGTAGTATTCATAGTAGTCATCTATTATATCCTTTCCTAAAGATATGGGATCCGTGTCTTCTGATATATTTCTCAAAAACCTGTAGTCCCATCCATAGCCAGGCTCTTCAAAAGCTGAAGACAAAAAGTAATAAGCTGTGTCCTTCAATTCGTATGCTACTTCTATTGAGCTCATAAGGCATGCATCCATTCCTAACAAATCGAGTTCTCGGTTGCCAAAGTGTTGTTCAACATTCTCCAAGGCTTGCCTTACTTCTGATATGGTCAGGGCATCGTTGCTGGTTTCGTCAAAACCCACACCTTGAAACTTTTTCAAGCCATCTTTGACCAGTACTGAATAACTGCCGTCATACAGCCATGCACTTCCATGATCCCAAAGTATTAGCCCTTTGTAATCTGACTCTATTTCGTAAAGTAAGTATAAACCCAGCTCCAGCCATTTTGGATCTCCGGTGTTTATATCTTCAGACGTTGTTGCTGTTAATTTTACCGTTACCCATTTTCCATATTCATCCAAAACGACGAAGTAATCTCCGAGATTTTTTGTATCAAGTATGGATATCACTGATACATTCTCATTAGTATTGGCGGCTTCTTGATAATCTTCGATGGCAAAGTTTTCAAGGTTATTATCTGCCACCATGAACAAAAGCATCATCCAACTTACAGGGTTAATTTTCAGGGTTATTTCACCACTTGCAGATGGATCTTCCACGAGAATAGCCTTTATTTGAAACGAACGGTCGGTGCTCTGCAAGGGGAATATAGAAATAATTGCCCTCCCATTGCTATCAGTCTTCACAATACTCTTACCAGTCACGGCGTCTTGTAGATCTTCCCAGCTACCACTACTAGGATCGTAGTACACAAATTTTATATCCTTCCCACTTATGGAATCCGCTTCTGATTTGTAAGTAGCTGTTAAGTAATAAACCCTTCCAGTTGTTAAAAGCTTTGTATCAATATTCAAGTCTAGAAGTCTGCCAGCAGTGGTTGTGAAGCTCCATACCGGGCCCTCGGTAGTGGCTCCCTTGCCGTCTTTTGCGACGATTTTCCAGTAATAGGTAGTATTGGGAGACAATTCTCCAGGATTGTACGAATTTAAAGTGTAACCACTTTGAACAAGAGGAGGTTCGCCAGTAGTGCCGAAGTATATGTCATAAGTTAGCACATCCCCGTCCGGATCATAAGCTGACCAGCTCAAGGTTGTGTTGAGTGGAACACCTGTTGCTCCATCTGGAGGGTTCAAATTGCTGGGTATTCCCGGAGCATGATTAACCATCACACAAGAGGAAGCCACAAAGATTAATATCGTTGCTATAAGAACCAAGGCAAATGATTTTCCTATTTTCATCGTAAGCACCCCCTTGAAGGTGAATTGCTGCAGATCTATTTTGTGGAAGAATCCTAGAAAACAAATTGAAATAAGTTACGCTGGCAAGCGTCACCGCTATGGACATATTATTTGATTTTTTATTAATTATAACTCAGCCTTATTTTTTGTGAAAACTATCTGACATTTGGAGCTTTTTCGAAATGTTTCCTTTACTGACACAAGGATCTATATGTGGTAAAATTTAGCAGTCATAAGGGGTGATTGCTAATGAGAAGAGATGAAAGTAGGATATACAAGGTACTCTTTTCCGCTGTTCGTGATTACATCAAAAGCAAGAGACCAGTGAGCTCGAAGAGAATTTTGGAGATAACGAAGCTCAGCTGGAGCAGTGCTACAATAAGGAATGACCTGAAAAGATTGGAAGAACTTGGTTATCTTTATCAACCTCACACATCCGCTGGAAGAATTCCCACGGACCGTGGGCTCAGGTTTTATCTAGACGAGATGCTGAAGCTTCAAAATGGGATAAGGAGAGATGACTTGGGTATAGATATGGTTCAAAGATTTCCCGTTGGCGATTTGGAGATGATTTTAACAGCTCTGACAAGAATATTGGCATCTGCTGGAAAAGGTTTGGCGATAGTCACAAAGCCTTCATTGGAAAAGATGAGATTGGTTAAAGTAAGTGTCACTCCAATAGGTGATGAGTATTCAGTGGTTTCAGTCATAACTGAATTGGGAGTTTCTAGGGTTATCCCTGTTCCAAAAATGTCAGATCTCATGTCAAAGGCTGTTGAAAGGTTCTTCAATGTTTTCTCCGGAAAGACTTTGGCTGAAATGGTAGAAGCTATCAATCAGTTCGTTCCCGATAGTGCCCGGGCGAGGGAAATTGTTGACGTTGCAAAGTCAATCATAGATATGGCAACTTCTGAAGGGAGAGTTATATATAAGGGTATATACGAGCTTCTCAAAGGGTCGAATCACAGCGTAGAAGACGTCGTAAGAATTCTGGAAGAATCCACAAAATTTGAGGAATTTCTGGAAGGTATTGATGATATGAGGGTTTTTATAGGATCTGAAAGCCCCCTAGATGAGACGAAGAGCTTCTCTCTCTTTGTGTCACCCTATAAAAAAGACAGGGATATTACGGGACATGTAGCCATGATAACCGATAGATTTGTGGAGTATGAAAAAATTTATTCTCTGGTCGAATTCATGGCAAACAGGTTGACAGAATATCTAACCGTTGTGTCAAGGAGGTGAGAAAATGAAATGGGAAAAGATGAAGAAAGATGAACTGGTGAAAAAGTGTAAGGAATTTGAAAAAAAAGTTAGGAGATTGGAAAGAGAATTGAAAGAGATTAGCAACAAGAGCATGGAATTAGAGGACTATGCCAAGAGGTTGAAGGCACAATACGAAAACCTTCGCAGGGAAGCAGCTGAGGAAAAACAGAGGATAATTAAGAACGCCAATGAATATCTTGTGTCTAAGATAACTACGGTTCTGGATGATTTCGATCGTGCTTTAAAAGCTGTGAAGAAGAGGGATTCTTTCGTTGAAGGTATGGAGAAGATATACAAAAAGCTCGTGTCCATCCTTGAGAGCGAGGGATTATCTGTTATAGACCCAAGTGGAGGAAAATTTGATCCTTTTGAGCACGAGGCTTTTGAAAAGATTGAAACAAAGGAGCACGAGGAATATTCTGTAATAGAGGTGGTAGAAAAAGGGTATAAATTCCACTCCAAAGTCATAAAACCGGCTCGAGTTAAAGTTGCTGTAAGACCGAAGGGGTGATGATGGATGAAAAAGGATTATTATGAAATACTTGGAGTTCCAAGGAATGCTTCTCAAGAGGAAATAAAGAGAGCCTATAAGAAATTGGTTAAAAAGTGGCATCCCGATCTGAATCCAAACAACAAAGAAGAAGCGGAAAAGAGGTTTAAGGAGATACAGGAGGCTTATGAAGTCCTATCTGACCCAGAGAAAAGGGCTATGTACGATAAGTTCGGATATGTTGGGGATATTCCACCCACGTCAGGTGGATATTCAACGGGTGGCAGAATACCCTCGCTGGATGAAATCTTGAAAGAGTTCTTTGGAGAAGGATTGGGAGGGTTCTTTGGCAGGAGCTTTTTCGGATCAGACGTTTTTGACGTGTTCTTCGGGGAGAAAACAACGTCGAGGGATAGAAAGGCTGGAAAGAGAGGAGAAGACATAGAGGTAACAATTACCATAACTATGGATGAAGCCATAAGAGGGACGAGGAAGGAAATAACATATGATAGATATGAAGTTTGCGAGCACTGTGGAGGAACTGGGGCAGAGCCTGGCTATGGTTACAAGACTTGTCCCAAGTGTGGGGGAAAGGGTTATATAAGGCAGGAGTCCAGAACACCGTTTGGATTCTTTGTAACGGAAACGGTTTGTGACATGTGTGGTGGAACTGGCAAGGTGATAGAAAAAGTTTGTCATGTCTGCGGGGGAAGCGGGAGAATCAGGAAAAGAAAAAAGATAACTGTAAATATTCCAGCTGGTGTGAGTGATGGCTCACGAATGAGAATAGTTGGTATGGGAAACGCCGGATCAGAGGGAGGAGATTATGGGGATTTGTATGTACTGATTAGAGTGAAAGAGGATTCGAGGTTCAGACGGCAAGGGTCGGATATAATATACGAGGCTAACGTAGATTACACCCAGGCTATACTTGGAACCACTATAGATGTCCCCCTCCCGGATGGAGGATATACAAAGCTCAATATCCCTCCTGGTACTGGAAGTGGAACGATATTTCGCTTGAGAGGAATGGGACTACCGGATAGTCGAGGGAGAAGGGGAGACTTGATAGTAGAAGTGAGTGTGGAGATACCAAGATCTGTCTCGAGAAAGGAAAGGAAACTACTGGAAGAGATCATGAAATTGAAGAAGCTGAACTAGGTGCCTTTCTGGGTACCTTTTTCTGGTAAAATCCCTTGGGAGGGATAAAATTGGGAAAATACAAGCCTGTTATAGGACTTGAGATACATGTTCAGCTGTCGACGAGGACGAAGCTATTTTGTTCATGTTCTGCTGATGTGTTTAATTCGGCGCCAAACACTCATATATGTCCGGTCTGTACAGGGCAACCAGGTGCCCTTCCAGTTACCAATGAAGAAGCCATTGAATACGCTGTGAAAGCTGCTTACGCCATGAATTTCAAAGTTCATGAGTATTCCAGATTTGATAGAAAAAATTATTTCTATCCAGATCTTCCTAAGGGATATCAGATAACTCAGTATTTTCATCCAATAGCTACAAATGGATATCTTGAGCTCGATGTGGATGGTAAGAAAAAGAAGGTGAGACTCAGGAGACTTCATGTTGAAGAGGATGCTGGAAAGATGATCCATGAGGGGGATAGTATGAGCGCCAAGAGTTTTGTCGATTACAACCGATCCGGTGTGCCTCTAATAGAGATAGTCACAGAACCAGACATAGAGTCTCCCAAAGAAGCCAGACTTTTCCTTGAGAAACTCAGATCAATCGTCAGATATATAGGAATCAGCAGTGGTGATATGGAAAAAGGTGCTCTGAGGTGTGACGCTAACATATCCGTCGTGGATGAGGAAAGTGGAAGAAGTTCAAACAGGGTGGAAGTCAAAAACATGAATTCGTTCAAATTCGTTGAAAGGGCTCTTGAATACGAATACAGCAGAATCGTGAATGCCATGAAAAATGGGGAAAATGTCCCCCAGGAAACCAGGGGATGGATCACAAGGGATAAAAGAACCATATCTATGAGGAGCAAGGAAGAGGAAAGTGATTATAGATACTTTCCGGAGCCGGATATCCCGCCAGTTGTGATCTCCAAGGAAAAACTGGAATATATAAGGAGAAGCCTACCGGAACTCCCGGATGAGAAAAAGAAGAGATTCATGGATGAATACGGTTTGCCGGAGTACGACGCTTCTGTGATCACATCGGATAAAGACTTGGCGGATCTCTACGAGATGACCGTGAAGATCACGGGAAAACCAAAAGAAACCAGCAATTGGTTTATGACAGAACTTTTGAGAATGATGAACGAGAAAGGTGTGGATGATGTAGAAAATTTGAAGGTCACGCCTCAGCACTTCAAGGAGATTTTCGATCTCATTGACAGTGGAAGGGTAACCAAGAACATGGCAAAGGAAGTCTTCAGAGAGGTGTTTGAGACTGGAAAAAGTCCAAGTGAAGTGGTGAGAAATAAGGGATTAGAGGTGGTAACCGATGAAGCTAGAATAAAAGAGATATTACTTGAAGCTATGAAGAGGAATCCAAAAGCTGTGGAACAATATAGAAGTGGGAAGCAAGGAGTGATTGGGTATTTCATAGGTCAAGTCATGAAAGCAACTGGAGGAAAAGCTGATCCGAAGGTAGTTCAGAAAGTGTTTCAAGGAATCATCAAAAATTGAAAAGGCCCCGAAGAGGGGCCTTTTATTTTCAAAGCAGATTCGCAATTTTTTCTAGGAGATCCACGATCCTGTTACTGTACCCGGCTTCATTGTCGTACCAGGAAAACACCTTGACCAGCTTTCCTTTGACGTTTGTCAAAGTAGCATCGAATATCCCGGCATATGTCGATCCGACAATGTCACCAGATACTATGGGCTCTTCATTGTATCCGAGAATTCCTTTCAAATATGTTTCAGAAGCTTCTTTCATGACGGCGTTCACTTCATCGATGGTTGTTTCTTTCTCAACGAGCGCTGTGAAGTCAGATATGGATCCATCCGTCACCGGAACTCTTATTGCCATTCCGTCTAGTTTTCCGTTGAGCTCTGGGATAACTTTTCCAACAGCTTTGGCGGCCCCAGTGGTTGTTGGAATAGTATTCGCAGCAGCGGCTCTTGCCCTTCTGAGGTCTTTATGTGGCAGGTCCAGAATTCTCTGATCGTTTGTGTAAGCATGAATTGTCGTGAGGAATCCATTGACTATTCTGAAGTTATCATGGAGAACCTTTATCACAGAAGCGATGGAGTTTGTCGTACATGAAGCGTTTGATATAACCAAATGTTTGGGTTCTAGCCAATCGTCGTTCACACCTAGGACAACTGTGACGGAATCCTCAGTTTCCTCTCCCTTGAATGGGGCTGTGACTATGACTTTCCTAGCACCGGCACTGATGTGTTTCTTGGCTTTTGCAGGTTCCCTGAACACCCCAGTTGACTCTATTACTATATCAACACCTAGATCTCTCCAGGGTAGGTTCTCGGGATCCCTTTCAGCAAAAACTCTTATCTGCTTACCATCGACTACTATCGAATTTTCCGTATAAGAAACATCACCCTTGAATTTTCTGTGGACTGAGTCATATTTCAGAAGGTGGGCGAGTGTGAGTGTATCCGTTAAATCGTTTATCGCTACAACCTCGAAGTCTGTCATCTTACCTTCTTTCTGTCTTTCATGTAGTATCCTGAAGACAACCCTACCTATCCTTCCAAATCCGTTTATAGCAACCCTGACTGCCATGCCTTTCCCCCCTTTTTCACAATAAATTTTCCAATCCTCCTATTTTCGGCAGGTTTTCGTCTGCTAACTCTTTTCTGCGTTTCTCAACTAGTTCCATTGCTTGGTTGAAAGCAGCTACGAGTAGATCTTTGAACATGTCCTTGTCTTCAACTATGTCCTCGTCGTATTCTACATCCAACACTTTGTAGCTGCAAGTCACAATCACCTTTACAACTCCTCCACCGGCACTCGCCTCTACTGTTTCATTCTCATACTTCTCTTCAAGTGCTGACATAGCACTTTGAAATTCTTCCTGAAGTTTCAGCAGATCCTTTATTTGATTTTGTGAAGGCTTTCTGAAGTTTCTCCCTCCAAAGCCCCGGATTTTTTTAGCCACGTTTACCCCTCCTCGGCATTTCCAAAGAGCGATAATATCCTATTTTTCACCTCTTCCGCTCTTTTCGACCCATCCGTTATGCTTAGCTCAACATCGAGATTCCCCATTGATTTTCTCACCGCATCCTCGAGCTCGAGTATCTTTTCTTTTAGGATTATATAGGAGAATTCTTTCTCTTTTGGGAAAACTATCTTTAGCTTGCCAGTGTCAACTTTTATTTCATCTGCTAAAGAAAGGGCAACGAATACCGCCAAATCGCCTTCATTTCTCAAATACTCCATCAGTCTTTCCAGATCTTCTTTCTCCTTGGATTTCAGAGCTGTTTCATCCTTTGAAACATCCTTTTCCTCTGTCTTTACACTTTGAGGTTCACCTTGCTCTGGAATAAAGCCAGCAAGCTTTTGAGCGAGATCAAAGGAGAATGCCATGGTGTAAATCTTTTTGTTGTCAAAAAACTTAATCTCTTTAACGGCCCCAAGAAGAGCTTTGGAAATCTGCAGATATTCAATTTTCCCCTTTTCAACCTTTTCCACAGCTGCTTCTAAGGCTTCTTGGAGTAAAACATCCATTTCTTTTCCAGAGTAGTAAACATCGTCTATCACTTCTTTGAGCTTGCTCATGTTTCCTTTCAAGATGCTTTCCAAGTATCTATCGACTACATCTGCTCCTATTAGGCCAAGTGCATTTTCAACAGCTTTGACATCCACTTTTCCTCTGGAGAACTTCCAGACCTGCTCCAGAATCGTGATCGCGTCTCTCATACCCCCCATAGATCTTTTAGCTATGTACATGAGAGCATCCTTTGTTACCTCAATTCTCTCAGTCTTGCATATCTCCTCCAGCCTTTCAACTATCAGTTCATGTGGAAGATTCCTGAACTCTAGAACTTGACACCTGGAAATTATCGTAGCTGGTACCTTCTCAAGGTTAGTAGTGGCTAAGATGAATACCACATGTGGCGGAGGTTCCTCCAGGGTTTTTAAAAGTGCATTAAAAGCTTCGCGAGTTAGCATGTGAACCTCGTCTATTATGTATATCTTGTATTTCCCTTCGATTGGTCTGAACGATGCACCTTCTTTTATCCTTCTGATCTCATCTATTCCTCTATTTGACGCCGCGTCCAGTTCCACTACATCCATGAAAGTTCCCTCGTCTATGGCCTTGCAAGCATAGCATTCTCCACAAGGCTCCGCATTCTGGCGTCTTTCACAATTCAGAGCTTTCGCCAACACCCTAGCGGTTGTCGTTTTTCCCGTACCCCTAGGACCTGAGAATATATAGGCATGGGAGACTTTTCCTTCTTCTATGGCCCTCATCAGGATCTTCTTTACATGGTCCTGCCCTACTATCTCCGAGAATTTCCTGGGTCTGTATTTTCTATAGAGCGCTTCCACTTTCATCACCCTCTAAGATGGTATAATCCAAACCGATTATACCCCAGTTATGGGAGTGGTATCGTGAAGAAGTTGTTAACAGTAGGTCTTATAGCGCTAGCTCTAACGGTGAGTACCGAAGAGATCTTCTTCGGTGGGAAGTTTATCTTGTACTATACCAAAGACTACTATTCATACGAGTGGCTTAAAAACTATGTTACAAAGCTTAGGAATCTTCACAGGCTGGCGACGGAAGATCGATATGTTCTTGAATTGAAAAAAGCCATCGATACAGCATCTGCTAAGACAGGCCTAGACCCACTTTTGATAATCTCGGTTATAACCGTTGAAAGTGAATTCAGGAACGTCATAGGCTCTTCAGGAGAACTCGGTTTGATGCAGGTGAAACCAGAAACGGGTGAGTTTATTTCAACGAAGTTCGATCTCCCTGTTCCAAAAGATTGGAAGGCACTTCTCTGGGATTATAACCTGAACATACTTTATGGATCATGCTACCTGAAATACCTTCTCGATAGATACAGAGATCTGAGGAAAGCACTCGAGGCGTACAACGGGGGCAGTTATCGAAAAGAGTATGCGGAGAAGATACTCACATTATACGAGGAGCTCAAAGCGGGAACCATCTAAGTTACTTACAATGTAGAACGGTGAAGCCTAGTAAACTTGGATTAATCCTGATTTCACGTCTCCCCAAAACAGAATGCAACTCCGAGAAGTTCATGGTGATTTGATATTCGTCGCAGTTTCCATATTCACTGGACGTGGATTGAACATCTATTCCCATATTTTCAGCAGTTTGCACTATGTCTAAGGGTGCTCCGTTGTCTATGATTTCCTTTCCCACCTCATATGCCGAACTCAGGTTCACATAGGCTTTTTCAAAAAAAAGCCCGATATTTCTGCTATCCACGTACATCTTGAAAGATTGAAACATTATGACAACACTTATAGTGACTAGAATCAAGGATACAAGCACTTCCATCAACGTAAAACCGCTTCTTTTCATGGGATCACCTCACAAGTATCATTTCAAATCCGGTGGTTGTACCTGATCCAGGTACAGTAAACGGTTCATAATCCACAGATTCTATTTTCCCGTTGCATGTGTAAAAGCCCTCCACGGTGAGCCTTTTATCGGTTATAAGTGTTACGCTCCTCGGGTTTACTTCCATACCTCGTTTAGCGTAAACACCTCCTAGAAGAACCAGCCTGTTCCTCCAGATTCCACCATCTGTTACTGCGCCATCCAGACTGACAAATTCTCCTGTTATCTGGTTTTGACCACCAAACCACCAGTTTTTCCATAGGAATCCTATATCATCATTTGAAACGACCTCTACATACGTGTTCTCGTCGTTACTTGGATTGCTATCCAGCAAGCTTTCATACGCTTCCTCTATCCTGCTTGGCCAGCTGTTGGAATTGGATGACAAAAAATAGTATCTAAATGGTGAGTAAATACTGACGGATCCTTTGGATATCAAGAAGAGCCTCCCATAGATAACTTTCGCCTTGGTGAAACCCGCCGAGTTTTTTCCGATATCCAAGTCTCCTTCCGACAGTAGAACTCCGTTGAACTTGAAACTCTTCGTGACATCTCCACATTGAATCGTGGCGTTATAGGCGGGGCATTCGCCAGCGGGAACATCGTAATTTATCGAGATATCATATGATCCAGCTTTGGATTTGATCTCCAAGATCATGGGGTTTCCCCCGCCAATTTCAACTATACTGTCTTCAGGAAAACGAACGCCAACGGGTTTTTCGGAACCCAGTGAGCAAAGCTTGGAGTAGTCTTCCGTCATACTCTCCACCCTGCTGAAATAAACATCGGAGCTTGGAAATGCATCATTTGTGCTTTCAATAAGCGCAAATTTGTCTTGAGCTTCTTCTATACAACTTTGTATTGGACAAGGAATGTCAATGGGACAGGGCTGAATGGAATTCAGCACTGATTGGTCTATACGATTCCAACCTTTTTTCAGACACTTTGAACTGATATCAGGCTTCTGTGGAGAAAAAACCTTTTCTTCGAAACCGTTTCCATCCCAGCAGGAGAGGTTCCCAGTGAGATAGCCTGTGTATGTTTTGCCGTTGATTCTGAAGTTCTGGAGATTGTCCAGTTCATATTCTTTTACGATGCTACTCTCTCCGGTAACTCTGTATTTGGATTGGTCTACATAAAAATTTCCAAGAACAGTCATGGAATTTAGATCTATACTAGTGTTGTTTACCATTGAAACATTAGAGCTCGCACAAAGATGACTTTCACAGGCGAAATTGTTGTTTCCATTTGCCGCTAGTCGTTCAACCTTGATTTTCTCTATTTCAACTTTGTTACTGGCATTGGATATGGTAGCGTCATTTGATATCACATCTTTCACTTCCACCTTGGCGGTGTTATCGATATACAACGACCTGGCTACCACACTGCCTGCCTTTACATGTGAGGTGTAGCCACCCGATATGTCCAAATCGCACGTTTGTATACTGTTGCCAACATCTACGCCGTTGTATATTTTGGAAAGATGTATACTGTTAGCTTTCATGCTTTTACCCACATCTATGTGACCCATTTTGCTTATATCTATATTGTATGAAGAGAAATCACCCCCTATTTCTAACTCACCTGAATTTGAAAGGCTAACTGAGGACGCGCACAGGTTCCCATTGACCGAGATTTTCGAATTCCAGCCGCTTCCCTGAATATTTTCAGCGTAAAGATTCGATTTAAAATCAAGGTTTGCACCGGGACTCAGAATCAGGTTTTTCGTGTACACATCTTTGTAGAAAGAAGCCTTGCCAAACCACCCTATAGTTGTCTCTAAGGTGTCGGCTATCACTTCGTCATGAAACTCAGGATTGTGAGCTTTGATAGAGAGACTCTTTTTACTTGTTATTGGGCCGTAAACTCTTAACTGAGACATCCAAGTTGTCCCAAGATCGATGTTAACTGGTGAATAGATCGCGTTTGAATGGACTTCAGTCGCTGTAGGAATAGTCTGACTCTTTTCACGACCAAAAGCCCAGCTGAAAGTGTCACCGAATTTTTCTTCACCCTTCTGTGCCACTGCTGCATACAGTATTCCCACAGGAGTGCTAGCTCTCAGCTTCATTAAGGTTACTTTCCATCCTTTCCACGAGCCGAAATTGAAAGTTACTGTGGTTTCTCCCTCGCATACTCCGTTCTCCACGACGTCCGCCCAGCCATATCCCACAAAACTGTTTTCCTTCAGATATGATGTGAAAGCCTCTTTCAGCGATGGGTCACAAGGTGAGTCTAGAGAATAACTTTTGGGATTTTTCACTATGTTGTAAATCATACTTCGAGAGATCAATTTCGAATATCTGTAATTTCTCTCATCAACATAGCGTCTCATAAGAGATCTAGACGTGTTGAAGGAGACCCACATGAGGTATCCTGAAACTAGAGAGACAACCGCTAGAATCAAAACTGCCAAAGTTAATATGAAGCCCTTTTTCATCTTATTCGCCTCCAAACAAGAGAGCGTACGTTCTTCTAGGCGTGGACACTCGCATAAGCACGAAATGCCCATCTGATTTCTCCATTTCCAAGACTTTGACATTTCGGAGAGATATAGACCCTATGGTAGACCCGTCTATTGAAAAGCTCAGGCTTTTCCCACCTGATGAAATTTCAAGGCTGGCGCTAGAGTTTCCTTCTGGAAGTACATAACTTCCATTTATTTCATTACCACTCACGACAGTGTGCTTCATGGCGTTCAAAGCGCTTGATACGAAGAACCTCAATTCCTCGACCTCGCGGAGATAAGGATCCTGTAAGCTGTTTATCCCCGCAAATCCTCTAGTGGTTGTACCCATTACGTTAAGGAGCAATACAAGGACCCCAGAAAACACGACGAGTGAGAGCAAAACTTCTAGAAGTGTGAAACTATTTTTCATGATCTCACCTTCAGAAGACCTTCTTTGAGTCTATCAATATCGTGACGGGTCCCCAGTTCACTAGATGTACATCCATTTTCGCTCCAAATTCTCCTGTTTTAGTTCTCAGATTGTACCTGCTCTTTATGTAATCGACAAACTTTTTGTACATATCTTCACCTTTGTCAGGTGAAGCAGCGTCTGTGAAAGAAGGTCTTCTTCCCTTTCGTGCATCACCGTACAGTGTGAACTGGGATACCACCAATAAATCTCCTTTGATATCGAGTAAGGATAGGTTCATCTTTCCGTCATCGTCTTCGAATATTCGAAGATTCACAACCTTATCAGCCACCCATTTCAAATCTTTATCGGAATCATCTTTCCCTATGCCGAGGAGAAGGAGTATCCCCTTTCCTATTTGCCCAACAACTTTGTCACCAACTCTTACAGAAGCGCTTTTCACCCTTTGAACAACTGCTCTCATCCCATCACCCTTTCAACGTCTACAACTTTTTCAGAGGATTTAATTCCCCTCATGACATCCTCCATCTGTCCTACTCCAGAAACCCTCATCTCTATGATGAAAATCACTGTTCCCCATTCCGTATCCCTTAATTCCACCTTATCTACTCTTACACCAAAGCCCTCCATCTTTTCCATAACTTTTCCAATGGCACCCTTGTTCTCCAGCTCGACGGCGATTTTAGCTGTGAACTCCCCTTCGATGTGCTCTATCCATTCCGCATGGAAGAGTCTGTCTGCTGGAAGCCCTTTTATATTTCTACATCCGATTCTGTGAATAGTTATTCCTCTTTTTCCAACCACAGCAACTATTTTATCTCCTGGGATTGGATTGCAACACTTAGCCATCCGCACATCCAGGCCTTCCATACCGTCAATACGAACAATAGGTTTCCTGGGTAATCTCCGTCTTTTTCTTCGCTTTCCCTTCTTCTTTGTTCCGGTATCTACAAGCACGTTTAGGACGAGCTCCTTGGATATGGTACCTTCGCCAAGCCTTACTAGAAGCTCTCTTTCGTTCAAACCATTTGTATCTATGAACCTCTTCATTTTGTCAGTCTTGAGTATTTCGTCCATCGATTTTCCCAATCTCTTACTGATTGCTCTGAGAGTTTCCTTGCCCTTTTCTTCCATCTCTACCACGTACTCTTCCTTGAGGAACTTCCTGATTTTTGCGCGGGTTCTGGGAGACTTAGCATACCTGATCCAATCGAGACTAGGACCTTTCGAGTTTCTGTTCACTATGATCTCTATTACATCTCCGTTCTTCAGCTCATAATCTATCGGCACGAGCTTTCCATTAACCTTAGCTCCAGCAAAATGATGGCCTATTTCCGTGTGGATAGAGTATGCAAAGTCTATGGGTGTAGATCCCTTCGGAAGATGCTTGATTTCACCTTTCGGAGTGAATACAAAAACTTCATCAACGACTAGTTCTTTCTTGACATCTGCTATTCCCATTATCCCTTCTGAGAGCTCTTTTTTCCATTCAAGGAGCATTCCTATCCATTTCTGCTTTGTCGTCACATCTACATTTTCCTTGTATATCCAATGCGAGATGAGACCATATTCGGCTTCTTGATGCATTCTTTCATCTCTTATTTGTACTTCAAGGGGCTCACCGAATTGAGTTATGACAGTCGTATGAAGGGATCTGTAGCCGTTCGATTTTGGAGCAGCTATGTAATCCTTGAATCTCCCAGGCATCGGTTTCCAAAGACTGTGAACAACTCCCAGGCTTGTATAACAAGTTTTCTCATCTCTGACAACTGCTCTTACAGCTATTAAGTCGTATATCTCTTCGAATTTTTTCCCCTTTGCTTTCATCTTCTTCCATATACTGTAATAATGTTTGTACCTCCCGTCTACCATGGCTGGTATGCCGTGCTCCTCGAGGGCTATTTTCAACATGTTTATGTATTTTTCAGTTTTTTCCGCCCTTTCCCTTTTCTTCTGGGACATCAACTCCTTCATCCTGTAATACTCTTTTGGGTAAAGGGTTTTAAATGCTAGGTCTTCTAACTCCGCTTGGACAACGTGTATGCCGAGCTTATGAGCTATTGGTGCGTATATTTCAAGTGTCTCCAGGGCTTTGTAGCGCTTCTTTTCTTCACTTTTCAGATATTTCATTGTTCGCATGTTGTGAAGTCTATCCGCGAGCTTTACAAATATAACCCTCATGTCTTCAGCCATTGCAAAGAGCATCTTTTGGATGGTTTCCAATTTTTCTCTTGCCTTAGAATTACCAACAGGAGCGTTTATCTTGCTCACTTTTGTGACTCCATCAACTATTCGAGCTATTTCGGAACCAAACACCGCCTCTATGTCCTTGATCGTAACTTTTCCTTCGCTGTCCTCAACAGTATCATGAAGAAGAGCTGAAACGAGTGAGTCCGTGTCTACCTTGAGGGAGGCGAGTATCCTCGCCACTTCTTTGGGATGCTCTATAAACGGCTCACCAGAGGCTCTGAAGTAGCCCTCATGTGCATATTCTGCCATGTCATAAGCCCTAGCAATCTTATCCACATCGTCATCACTGAATATTCTTTCAGCGATCTTTTCTAATTCTTTTGCAAATGCAATGCCTTTTTCACTTAGCATTGCTCTCAACTTGCTCACCCCCAAAGGCGGAGGAGAGCTGTAAGCCGGATTCTGTTCCATGGATCATCAATCTTGAGGATATGTTGCCATATCCCTCAAGCAGGCTACCCGGGGATTTGGGCGGAGCCACCCGATCCCCTGCTTGCCCTTGCTCCAGGTGAGGCTTGCCGAGCCGCCGGGTCTCCCCGACGCTGGTGGGCTCTTACCCCACCTTTCCACCCTTGCCCTTCCGGGCGGTTTGAAGTCTCTATAGCGCTATCCGTGGATCACTCCACCCGGGTGTTACCCGGCACCTTGCCCTACGGAGTCCGGACTTTCCTCGGCTTTTCAAGGCCGCGACCCATCGCTCTCCTCCACCAAGACCCCTTCGAGCTCCTGTAATATAATCTCGAGAGGCTTTTCAGTTGCTATCCTCCCTCTGCTGCTACTACCACCGCCTTTTGAACCAATCAAGGTGTTGATCTTTCTTACAATTGAACCTACGTTCACCGATTTTGATCCTATTTCATATCCGTTTTTAGTCTTGACTATCAAGATGATGCCTGGCTCGTCCCCGAGAAATTTGAACAAGTATTTCCCCACTTCCTCGTATCCATTAAAGCTTACTATTCTCAAGTCACAGCAACTTTTCGCTTTCTCCAGTAAGTTTGAAGAGATGACCTTGGCATACTCCTCCGCCAATTTATCAAGCTTGGCGGATTTCTCTCTGGAGTTTTCAATCATATTTGATATCCTGGATTCCATTTCGTCAATCGACGATGTGAGCATCCTTGAGAGATTCTTTGAAAACTTGACGAGCTTGGAAAAGTGATGTAATGCTCTCTTTCCAGCTACGAAATAGATTCTTGTCAAGGATCCCTTAACTTTCTCATAGTTTATCACTTTTACCAATCCGATTTCGCCAGTCCTGGAGACGTGAAACCCTCCACATGCACTCCAATCGAACCCTTTCACTTCTATTATCCGAACCTTGCCCTTCACTTTTTCAGATATAGGCTTTCTCAAAGGGTATCTCTCCGCTTCTTCCCTATTAGCTATGTGCTCTAAAACAAGCCTGTTTTCCAGGATCACTTCGTTTGCCAACTCCTCTGCCTCGTCTATAACATTCTCTAGTATTGGAGCCGCATTTAGATCGATCGTTGAGAAATCCTCCCCCATGTGAAAAGATACAGTCTCTATATCTGCAACTTTTATAAACGCCGCAGACAGTATGTGCTGAGCGGTGTGCTGGCGAGCGATTTCCTTCCTCCTTTTCTCATCTATTTTTGCCTCGTGCTCTCCAGGCTCGATTCCCCCGTCCAATACATGGTGAATCAGCCCATCTTTCTGATAGACTCCTAGCACTTCCTTTCCTCCTATTTCTCCTCTATCTCCAAGTTGTCCTCCTTTCCCATCCGGGTAGAAAGGACTTTCCCTGGAAATCGCGACAATTCCATCTTTGCTCTTGAGGACCTTGTCTATTCGAACCTTCAAAATGATCACCTCACGAATTCGTTCGTTATGGGGTATTTCCAATCCAATCCCAGGAGCCTTCCTGTTATCCTTGGCCCTGGGGCGGCTTGGTATCTTTTGTATTCGCTGGTTTTAACCAGTTCTAGGACATAATTGACCGTTTTCTCATCAAACCCCTTGTGTACTATTTGATCTGGCGTCATGTTTCTGTCTATCAAAAGCCTTAGGATTTCATCCAGGAGTTCATAAGGTGGTAATTTATCCTGGTCCCTCTGACCTGGGCTGAGCTCTGCTGAAGGCGGCTTCTCAAACACCCTTTTTGGTATTACCTCCCTCTCTTCTCTTTCGTTTATCCACTTGGCGACTCTATAGACATCGGTTTTATAAAGATCTTTTATTAAAGAATAACCTCCAACCATGTCTCCGTAAAGTGTTGCATACCCGGTGGCAGCTTCGCTTTTGTTTCCTGTGGCTATGACTAGATGCCCAAGCTTGTTAGATATAGCCATGAGGTACGTTCCTCTAATTCTAGCCTGCAGATTTTCCTCAGTGACATCTCTCTTCTTTCCATCGAAGGCTTCTTTCAGTACCTTGAGATATGAGTTGAACACATCAGTAACGGGTATAGTGTAGATTTTTATCCCAAGATTTTTAGCGAGTCTTTCCGCGTCTTCGATCGATTCCTTTGAGGTATACATGGACGGCATCAGAATGCCTAGAACATTCTCTTTTCCGAGGGCCAGAGTAGAAATAGCTGCAACCAGTGAAGAATCAATTCCACCGCTCAACCCGACAACCACTTTTGAGAATCCATTCCCATTCACATAATCTCTCAGAGCAGTTATGAGAGCTCTTAGAACCTGCTCTTCTTCTTTGATATTTCCAAGGATTTTTGGCTTAAAGGAGTCCTTTTTTTCCCTTATTGGAATGTACTCTAAGAGATCAAAGATATCCTCTTCCGGGGTTGTAATGCTTGGATTCAGAAGTCTATAAACTTTGGATTGATATAGATCCACGTCAACTATACTTATCTCTTCTTCAAAAGATTCTAGCTCGTGGTAGGTCTCTCCCGAGGGATCTACAACGAAGCTCGATCCATCGAACACAAACTCATCCAACCCCCCGAAGGCATTTAGAAAGACCACCCAGTACCCATGGGAAGAGGCCTTCAACGCTGCTACTTTTTTTCTGCGATTGATTTCTCCGAGAGCAAAGGCAGAGGCAGAAATGTCTATGATCATGTCTACACCTAAATCAGCATAATTCTCAGCAGGACCTGGGTTTGACCAAAGCTCATCTCTTATCATGATTCCTATTTTCCCCTCAGGGGTTGCTAGAACAGCCAAGTCGCTTCCTGGCTTGAAATATCGCATCTCCGATGGGTTCAAAACTTGCTTGTCATATATGGAGATTATCTCTCCCTCTCTGAAAACGACTGCCGAATTATAGGGAGCTCCGTCCAGCCTTGGAATGCCGGCTATGACGGTAAGCTCGAGCTTCTCCGTGAACTCAACGAGGCTGAGAAACTCCGTCTCAGTCTTTTTCAAGAAATCCAGCCTCATCAAGAGGTCTTTCGGACAATATCCTACCAGGGATAACTCTGGAAAAATGGCTATATCAACCTTCTTTTCCTCTAGACTTTCCAGAATCTTTTCCATCTTCTTTCTGTTTCCTTTCAGATCCCCTTGGGTTGACTTCATTTGCACCAGGCTTATTCTCAGCAACCCTTATCCCTCCTTTTATTATCAGATATATTCCATATGATATTCCAAAAGCCAGAAGTGATCTGTAAATGGAAGTGTAAATTGGAGCCTTTATATGGCAAAACGTGTTAAACGTACTCGCAAGGGCTATGGAGCCGAAGAATTCGTATAGGAAAGACCACCTGGATCTACCGAATGCGAAGAAGATGAATGAGTATCCAAAAACTTCTTTAAACCTGGGCCTTATCCACAAGACCCTGTCAAGAAAATCTCTGATTTGTATCTCATACGGAAGAGCGTGTCCGTAGTTTCCACTTCTGTATATGTAGTAAACTACTAGAACTAGAAAAACAGCTGAGGATATTACATATTTCTTCTTCTTGAAAAACCAGCCGTTTTCCACCAATCCTCTTGATAGAACCAAAAGCGGTAAGAAAGCCAAGGAAAGCTTTACACCCCGAAAATCAAGGACACCATTCATGTGTAAGAAATCCGATAAGGAGGCGTTGGTTATGATCCCAAGGAGAAGAAATGCAAGAAAGAGGTAAAATGGATTCTTTTTCGTCCATTTGTAGATTGCCACCGTTGCCAATATGGATGAGATACTTATGGAAAGATCATATTGGAAAATCGCGAGAATCAGCATGGTTACAGATATGGCTGGTGAAAGAGAACCGAGGATAATGAATATAGGTACAGAGAACATCCATTTTTTCCAGGGAATCCCAGGGTTGGGGAACGGCCTTTCCGACGTTTTGAAACTCCTTCGGAATTTCTCAACGATGTTTTCTGGAACATGGTCCGTTAGTATGAGATCCACGCTCCTCTCGAGAACAGCTCTTCTCATCTTGGCGTATATCTCGGAAGGGGAATATCTCATCTTGGGATCCGGGTCAAAGGCTCTGAAAAACAATTTCTTCTCCTTCCTTAGCACCTCTGCTCTCAGTGATGATTCATATCCGTCGGAGAATTCCAGGGCTCCCAGATACGCCTTCTTTTCGTCGAGGACCTTGGCGATCTTCCTTGGATCGCTTTTTTCCCTCACCAGTACATAACCACCATTTGTGGAACTCCTCAAGTTCTCGTAGTAAGAAGCCCTTCCCAGAGAGACAACGGAAGATGATAGGTCTACCTTCCACCTAATAGGAAGGAAAAGCGTGGCTAGACCTATTGACGTCACGACACCGATGATATACATCCAGAGTTTCACCTTCCCCACCCCACAAGGAAAGGAGATCTCAAGTTGAGCATATCCCTCACATCGGGCTCCTCAACCACCTCCGTGGATTCCAATGTTCCGTTGCCATACGGATCTACCGCAACGACCTCTACGGTATTCTTGCTGTATACAAGTCTATCACTACTTTTCCCATTTACAAATACGAAGGTCTCTACCCCACTTGGATCTGTCGCACTGGCGTGGACTGTCAGACCTTGGATAATCAGCTGAATCTTTGGAAAGGAAGTCTCGGTTGCATTTATCACAAAGGTGAAATCTCCGTAAGTTTTAACAGATCGCAGGGTGTAAATTCCAGGGATTTTACTTCCAGTTAATGCGTAGCAGTTGTCAACACCTATTTCACACTCGAGATGCTCTACAACCTTTTGAAAGGGTGTAATCTTGACCTCGAATGACAAGGAGCTTCCGATTCCCAGGGAATCCGTAGCATTGAGAGTCACATCATGATCTCCGGGGGGAAGTATTAAAACAGAAGCATCCACGGACTCCCCATCCACCACCCAATTGTATTCAAATTTTGAAAAGTCTTGTATCTCTGGGAAAATCACGCTTCCAACACCATCAGACTTTCCCATTTCAAATCTTATAGTAGGTGCTTTGGGGGCTAAGCTCAGAACATCTCCAGGACCGAACTTATCTTTATCTGGGAGTTCCCATGACTTTTTCACCATCTTCATGATTCTTGAAAGTTTGCTTCCCAGTTCCCATGATTTCACCGGTTGGAGTATCTTTATAACATCTGGTGAGAGAAACTTCACAGGAATGGCACAGCAGAGGATCTCAGATCCACTGGCCTCTTCCAACACCCACTTTGGCACTACGAGATTTGTGTTGGAAGATCCCAGTGAAATCCCATTTGACAAGAAGATCATCTCATCTTCCGGGAAGTTCCCATACACGTTCACCTTCTCGTCAGGTGGACTATAGATCTCCACAGCAGTTCCAACCCCTGTGGGACATTCCCCTTTGAATTTGAAAGATGTGAATTCATCCGAAAGTAAATAACCTGTGTGATCGTAGGTATTCAACAACAAGGGGGAAGCAAAAGCGAAAGTGGAAAGGAGGAAGAGTAGGAAAGGTGAGAGCCTCATAGCGAGGCTCTCACCTCTTGACTAATTGGGTTGAAACATCTCACGTAATGACCTTTCTCCACTTCTACAAAATCGGGTAATTTCTTCTTGCAGTCTTCCACTCTTCTGGGACATCTCGGAAGGAAAGGACAAACGGGTGGGATGTTAACCATCCTCGGCGGCTGACCTGGTATCGGCTCGAGTCTATCAACTTTTCTATCAACTCTCGGTATAGACCTGAGGAGCATGTTTGTGTAAGGATGCATTGATCTATAGAATATATCATCTGCTGAACCGAGCTCCATTTGTTTTCCACCGTACATAACCATTATTTTATCCGCCATAGAGGCTATCACGCCGAGATCATGGGTTATGAATATGACAGCGGTTTTGAATTCCTGTTGGAGCCTCTTGAAGAGATCTAGTATTTGAGCTTGAATTGTGACATCCAAAGCGGTAGTTGGTTCATCAGCTATCAAGATAGCGGGATTACATGAAAGTGCTATTGCTATGACAACCCTCTGTCTCATCCCCCCAGAAAATTCAAAGGGGTAGGAATTAAATCTCTTTTCAGCTTCCGGAATTCCAACGAGTTCCAACATCTCCACGGCTTTAAGCTTTGCCCTTCTCTTGTCCAGATTTTGGTGAACGATGATAGTTTCAACAAGCTGATCACCTATGGTGTACAACGGGTTGAGAGAAGTCATGGGATCTTGAAAAACCATGCTTATCTCGCTTCCCCTTATTTTGTATAACTCCCTTTCTGGAATCTTGAGAAGATCTAGCTCCTTTCCATCTTTTGTCTTATAGATTACCTGACCGTCAACTACTCTCCCAGGAGGCTTTATGAGCCTCATAATTGATTTGACAGTTACGCTCTTTCCAGATCCTGTCTCTCCAACTATACCAAGTACCTCATTTTGCCGCAAATCAAATGATACCCCGTCAACAGCCTTGACTACGCCTTCTTCCATATAAAAATATGTCTTCAGGTTTCTTACGGATAAAATGGGCTGCTCCACGCCTATCACTCCCTCTTCTTCATGAAAACCATTGTTCCAACTGGTACGTTGAGGTAATCTGCAACCACATCACACTTCACCGTTAAAAGGAAATACACATTCCCGCCTTTCTCTCCAACTATTCCCTCGAAGTTTCCTTGACCTTTCGAGATCACCAAATCAGATTTAAAGAAGAGCTTTCTAAAATTGTCGGTTCCTCTGTCTATTATGGTACCTGGAACGGTCATTCCAGAATCTATGACACTTGCAACACCGGCCATAATTTCTTCGGCTTCGCGAACGGTGGCGTCGTTTATTATAGGCTTGTTCTTAGCAGCCACAATCACATCCAATGCCTTGTTGTACTCTTTCATCATCTCTATGAAGAACCTGTCAAAGACGATTTCGCCCGCGTTGTCCACTATGTAGAGAACACTCACAGCTTTTGAAAGCTCTTCTTTAAACCGCTCAAAATCGCTTATTCCAAATGGTTTTTCCAATATCTCCGCGATTTTCCTGTATACCATATCCTCATTCCAGCTCGGCGTACCAAGATCTATGAGGTTACCTGCTATCGCCAACTTTGCAGCATCATACAAAGGATCGGAAAAGGATCTTATAACTTTTTCAAACCTTCCAAGCATCTTGTACGCCATTTCATTTGACTTTCTCTTCTCCTGCTCGTAGACATCCTTAACATTGAACATCTTTTCAAGTGCGGGGTAAAGTATTTCGGCTATTTCTATGGGTTTCATTCCCCACTTTGCTTTTTTCAAAGTATCCATTACGGACTTGAGCCGCTCCCATTTTTCTTCCTCACTCCTCATATACTTGTTAAAAACACGAAGTGCTTGATTGAGATGGCATACTAGGCATCTGGCATCAGCTCTCACACGTCTCCCCTCCGGACCTTTATTATACACCACCGAAAAAATCCCCATGCGACTTGGGTGATTAAATGATACAATTTTCTTACGTTGCGATGAACGACCTCAGAGGAGGTATGAGAATGTTTGGGAGAACTGATATGGGAATAGACCTCGGAACAGCGAACACCCTTGTTTATGTGAGAGGAAAGGGAATAGTTGTGAATGAGCCCTCTGTTATAGCGGTTGACACCATAAGTGGGGAGATATTGAAAGTGGGAATAGAGGCAAAGAAGATGTTGGGAAAGACTCCCGCAACTATAAAAGCGATAAGGCCTTTAAAAGATGGAGTGATAGCGGATTACGATACAGCACTTGCAATGCTCAAGTACTTCATAGGTAAAGCTAAAACTTTTAGCTTCTTCAAGCCGAGGGTGGTCATAGGCATGCCAGCAGGGGTTACCGAGGTTGAACGGAGAGCCATAATGGAGGCAGGATTGGAAGCGGGAGCTAGCCGTGTCTTTCTCCTGGAAGAGCCCATGGCCACTGCGATAGGTGCTGGACTGAACATAGAAGACCCGACAGGTAACATGGTCATAGATATAGGCGGTGGGACAACGGAGGTAGCAGTCATCTCACTTGGAAGTATAGTCGTTTGGGAATCCGTCAGAGTTGCTGGCGATGAAATGGATGAAGCAATAGTTCAATATGTGAGAGATATATATAGACTTGCTATTGGTGAAAGGACGGCTGAACGTGTAAAAATAGAGATCGGAAATGTTTTTCCAATCCCGGAATTTGACGAGCTCGAAACGGACATTGTGGGAATAGACTTGTCAAATGGACTTCCCAGAAAAATCACTCTAAAGGGCGGGGAAGTACGGGAGGCCCTCAAAGAACCTGTTATGGCCATAGTTGAGTCCGTTAAGGTTACTCTGGACCAAACGCCTCCTGAGCTCATAGCCGATATAGTCGAACGTGGGATAATAATAGCGGGAGGAGGCGCTCTCATAAAGGGAATAGATACACTGATAAGCCGTGAAACCGGTATAAAGGTTATGATGGCGGAGGACCCCCTGACGTGTGTTGCTCGGGGAGCTGGTGCTATTTTGGATAAGATGGATCTTCTTAAGAAGCTTCAGAGGGAGTTCAAATGAAGTGGTGGATAACCACTCTATCGTTGTTCGTTCTTCTTGTGCTACTCGAGAGAATTTTTCCTGTTAGAGGTCAAGTGAATGAAGCGTTTTGGCCTGTGGAGAGTTACTTCATTTCCCTAAGAGGATGGATAGACTCCATAGGAAAGTGTGTTATCAATTCTCATGGGGTAAAGTCTCAAAGGCTCCAAGTATCACAAGCTTCAAAAGTGGAATCGGGACGGATTCTGGTAAAAGGGAAAGGGAGAAAGGGCGACCTCGTTGTAAACAAAGACGGCTGGATAGTGGGAAAAGTTGAGAAGTCCTGGGATAACTGGGTTCTCGTGGATACTCCTCTATCGGACAACTTTAGGATGGAAGTATCGGTGATTAAGAATAATATCCAGGTTGTGGGAAAGCTCATAGGAGGAGATCCTCCACTCGTTAAAATACCGGAAGATTTAAATGTGAAAGGAGGCTTGGTGTTTATATCTGAGAGTGAGGAGCTTGGTGGATACATGAGAAGAATGGGAAGAGGAGAAGTTGGGAAAATCATCTCTAGAAAGGGAGATTTCTGGATGATGAAACCGACTTCGAAATATGAAGGTTTGGTGATCTTGGAGAAATGATTTGGATAAGCTTTGGAATTTTGTCGATATTTTGGGATGGCCCTCTGGGAGTTTACGTACCCCTCATTCCGCTTTTTACCCTTGGTACATTTTGGGTGCCCGTCCATCCGCTGATAATCCTGATTATCCTGTATTTTCATCATGTATTGGGATCTGGAAGGGGTGTCTTTGAGATCCTATCGATAGTTTTTCTCATGATAGCGGTGTACATTTCCGATATTTTCTACAGCAGACCAATACTCTACTTCATGTATTCAACGGCAGTCGTTCTCCTGGTCTTTTCGTCCTTTGGAATGATCGCTGCTATATTTTCCGCTATTCAAGCTCTAATTGTCTACTCATTGAGGTGAGCTTTTCAATGATCATTACAACGTTTCATGGAGTTGGCGTGTTTATAGCATTGTGATATTATTCACATTAGGAAGGTGATTCTATGGTGAAGTACAAACTCTTTATCACGCCAAGACAAATTCGGAAATATAACTGGCTCTCTGGCGCTCGTGGTCTTTCCGTACTACTTTGTGTATTATCATTGGAAAAAGGATCAGTGAAGTCTCACTTTTGATTACGGCTAGGATTTCCGGTGGTTTCTCACACTGTGAAACCTCACCTGATAGGACACAACGAATTCCCAAGTCTGAAACGCGTGTGATAGAATTCCTTAATAAAATAGCAGGAGGGAGCTTTGTGAGAAAAAGGGATGCCATATCAAGGGTCCTAAAGAGAAAGGTGTTACTTCTAGATGGTGCATATGGTACAGAACTCATCAAAAGAGCTGGTTTGAAGGACTTTCCACCAGAGTTTTTGAACGTGGAGAAACCCGATATCGTGGAATCTCTTCATGAAGATTATGTGAGTGCAGGTTCAGATGTGATAATAACCAACACATTTGGCGCTACACCTGCAAAGCTCTCTGAATATGGACTCGATAGTAGATTTGAGGAGATCGTTAGAAACGCCGTCAGGCTTGCAAAAAAGGCGGCAAAAGGTAAAGTGTTTGTCTTTGGAGATGCCGGCCCGACGGGAAAACTTCCTTTTCCAATTGGTGATAAATCCTTCGATTTCTTCTACAAGAATTACAAAAAGCAATTTGAAATCATGATAGAAGAAGGTGTTGATGGAATTATTCTCGAAACCTTTTCAGACATAGCCGAGTTAAAAGCTGCAGTTTTAGCTGCCCGTGATATCTCCAAAGATGTGTTCCTAGTGGCTCATCTGACCTTTGATGAAAATGGAAGGACTCTCACAGGAACGGATCCCATGAACTTCGTTTTAACTTTTGAAGATCTCGATGTGGATGCGCTCGGTATAAATTGTACCCTCGGACCGGAAGAACTCCTCCCGATATTCCAAGAGCTTTCGAAGTACACTGATAAGTTTCTCACCGTTGAGCCAAATGCGGGAATGCCAGTGGTTCAAGAGAAGGAAACAGTTTACCCTGTCGGTCCGGAAGAGTTTTCCGTGCATATGGATTCTTATTGGGAAGCCGGTGCGAATATAATTGGGGGATGTTGTGGAACCACGCCAGAGCATATAAAACGGATGAGGAGGCAACTTGGCACCCGTCATCCGATCGAAAGAGAAAGGAAAAGAATATTCGCACTCTCTTCTCCAACGAATGTAGTCTCCTTTGAAAAGTTTGTTGTGATCGGTGAGAGGGTAAATCCCGCGGGGAGAAAAAAACTCAGAAAGGCTATGGAAAACGGGGATTTGAACTACATATTATCTGATGGGAGAAAGCAAAAAGAGCACGGAGCTGAGGTTCTGGATGTCAACTTTGGGATAGAGCAACTCGTGAAGGAAGATTTCATGGAAAAAGTGATCTATTCTCTAGCTTACAATGTTGGTACTCCTATATCGATAGATGTTCAAACGGTTCCAATCCTCGAAAGGCTGGTGAAATCATACCCGGGTAGACCTCTCGTGAATTCGTTCAGGCCGGTGGACGAGGAAATTGAGAAAGTCGAGATATTGAAAAGATACGGTGGGGCGGTAGTTCTTTTGTCGATGGAAGAAGATGTTCCAGAGAGTTTTGAAGACAGGTTGAAGGCCTTTGAGAAAGGGATATCGATACTGGAAGAGAACGGAATAGAGAAGGATAGGATAGTAGTTGATCCCATAGTCTTGGCCATGGGTGCTGGGGGAAATCCCATGGACACATTGCGCTTTGTGGATTACCTCACCAAAGGTGGGTATAAAACCACTTTGGGGCTTTCAAATTTATCCTTTGGATTGCCATATAGATCCCATTTTAACTCCTCTTTTCTCATAATGGCAGTTGAGAGAGGCTTGTCATCAGCGATAATGAATCCATTGGACGAGATAGTCATGAACGATTTAAGAAGCGCGCTAGTCGTTCTCGGAAAGTCAGACCTCCCAAAGAAGGATGTAAAGGGGAAAGACGAGATAGTGGAAATGGTACTTGCTGGTAAGTCCAAAGAACTTCTCGAGAGGACAAAAGTTTTCTTAAAGGGATCCTCTAGCCCCTTAGAAGTTGTGGAAAAGCATCTGAGACCAGCCATGGAAAAAATAGGTGACATGTATGACAGAGGGGAAATATTTCTTCCACAGCTGATCTTGGCAGCTCAGACTGCAAAGGTTTCATTTGACTATCTCGAGAGTCTAATGAGAGGAGAGGAAAGAGGCGAGAAGAAGGTGATAATTGCAACTGTGAAGGGAGACGTTCATGATATAGGTAAGAACATAGTGGCTGCAGTCATGAAGAGTTCCGGCTATAATGTTTTGGACCTTGGAAAAGATGTTCCGAGCGATAAAATAGTGAGCAAGGCTGAGGAGGAAAGGCCACTAGCGCTTGCACTGTCCGCCATGATGACGACAACCGCTCCTAGAATATCGGAAGTTGTGGAGCTTCTGAGAAGGAAGGGATTGGGTATTCCAGTGCTCGTTGGTGGAGCTTCACTGAACGAGAAGCTCGCAGAGCAGCTCGGAGCAGATTACTATGCAAAAGATGCATCACAGGGTGTGAAAATTCTGAAACTGATCGAAAAAGGTGGTGCTTCCTTTTGAGAGAGCTCCTTAGGAGCAAGAAGGTGGTTATATACGAGGTTGTCCCCCAGAGGGGAACCGATCAAGCCAGATGCTTCAAACTATGCAACGACATGGTGAAAGCAGGCGTAGATGCCATAGCAGTCACGGATATGCCGATGAGCAAGGTCAAAATATCACCATGGGCTGTTGGAAAGCTGTTGATTGACAGAGGAATAGAGACTCTTATTCACTTCACGAGAACGAGTCGGAACATCCTCAGAATAGAATCAGATCTCCTGGGGATGCACATTTTGGGTCTGAGAAACGTACTCATACTTTCCGGAGATCACCCAGAGAACGGTGATTTTCCAGAGGCCACGGTGGTTAACGATATATCAACAGAGGATTTAATAAAGCTGGTCAGAAGACTAAACGAAGGTTTCAGCTGGAGTGGAAAGAAATTGATGGGAGGAACAGATTTCTTTGTCGGAGGGGTCTTCAACCCAAATATGGAGAAGGAGATCTTGAGAGCTAAGGAAAAGATATCATCGGGAGCTGACTTCTTGATATCTCAGCCAATTTACGACTCCAAAATAGCTGAAAAGGTAGCAGGTGAACTGAGTGTCCCTATGCTGGTATCGGTTGCGTTCTTTTCTACGGAAAAGCAAGTGAGGTATTTCGCATCGATACCCGGTGTGAATATTCCAAGAGAACTGGTTGAGAAATTAGAAGGTAGGGACAAATCGTACATAGAAGATTTTACGTTCGATCGTACCTTGGAGATAGTTGAGGAGCTGTTCAACCATGTGGCAGGATTTTACATATCAGGGATAGTTAAAAACTCGAATAAAGTCAGGAGGTTAGTTGAATTTGTCGGAGATCTTCAGAATGGATCCCAGAAAGGTAAGGATCCCTGAAAGGGTTATCGCAGCAAGACTTGGGTTCAAAGGACTGGGAAAGATTCCCGAAAACTTTGAGAAGCAATTCAACATTGCCTATGAACTAGCCATGAGAGTGGCCAGACCGCTAGCAATCTACGAACATTTCAGCGTTTCGGTCACCAGAGATAGCATATCCATCGATGGAATAAATTTAGGTGGAAAAATGGTAAGGCAACACCTTGAAAGTAGCGAAAAAATAACCGTGATACTTTCCACATTGGGAGACGATTACGATCGTGAGATAGAGGAGCTCCACACCGATGGAAAGGAATTGTTGAGTTTTTTCTTAGATGGGATAGGTTCAGAGCTCGTAGAATACTTCACTAGGATTTTGGATGGAAAGCTGAGAGAAGAGAACGGAAACGGAAGTGCCAGGATATCACCTGGATACGGAGACTTACCCTTAGAGCTCAACAAGTGGATAATAGAAAAATTGGGTGCCAAAGAATTTGGCGTATCCTATGATCCAGAAACCTTTGTGATGAAGCCTAGGAAAACCATAACGGCTTTCATAGGGTGGAAAAGGGTTAAACGGTGAATACGGGATCCAGCTTGAGAACGCTGAACCATAGAGCGCTTTTTGAAAGTGAAGGGAATTCCAGCGGTGAAAAACTTTCTGGGATTTCTTGGATGGGCGAGAAACAGACCTCGGAAGCAATTTGAGAATCGGCGGGGGTTTCTTGTATCCTGTAACATCAACTTCGGAAAATCTTGAAGTCCAATATCTCCTTTAGTCTTGAATCTTTCTTTGCAAGGTACAGATACCCCACAAGGGCTTCAAGTCCTGTACTTTTCCTGTACAAAGGGTCGTTTCCGTGCTTAGTTGCGCTTTTGCTGTTCATCGCTCTTTTTGCCAATGCCCTTTCATCTTCGGTTAACACGTTCCAAATTTTATCGAGCAATTCGGCTTGTCCTTCCCGTGAGATGATTTTTCTCACTTCCTTCTCTATTCTTGAAGGCTTCATCAAATGGGCAAGTTTCAGCTTATAATACAACGACATAACTGCATCCCCTATGTATGCGAAAAGCGAAATGGGAGCCTGATGAATATCTACGTCTTTTTCTTCGAAAATCATATTCTTATCTCCTCAAGAAATCTGAGGGTCCCATCGGATCTCAAGGATGCAATCTTCTTTTCCACTAATGTGGAAACGACTTCGTTCTTTCCCATGCTCAGGTATTTTGCCATTTCCTCTAGAGAGATTCTCATTCTATTAACCTCTTCTAGCTCCCTGTCCTCGAATAGTATGGAGATTCTCTTGATGGGGTCCTTGCCCGCTTCCTTGAGCTTCCTCATTCGCCTGATTCTATTTAAAACCGATTTCAAAATTTCAATTCCAAACTCTTTACTCTCCTCTACGCTTTTTTGCAGGGTTTTCTTTTTGAACACCAAAGCTTGTATCATATCCCCACTCAAAACCGTCGCAGTTCTGGGTACATCACCGAGTGTCGCAACTTCTCCGACGAGCTCTCCAGGTCCCAAAAAAGCCAGGATTTTTTCTTTACCTGATGAATATCTCGCCACTCTGGGGTAACCAGAGAGCACGAAATAGGTATCACTCCCCATCTCTCCTTCTACCATTATGACAGTCCTCCGTGGAATGAGAATTCCATGCTCAAGATAAAGCTTTACCATGGTTTTCAGTTTGTCTTTTCCACTGCTGACCATTTCGGTTAGTGCGATGAAGGATATGTATTTTGAGTACTCCTCCCTCTTTCTTATAAGGGCATTGTACCTTCTTAAAGCGTTCTTAGGGTTTATGGAAAAGAGGCAGAAAGTTTTCCATATCTCTGAGTCGTTGATAATATCAACATCTGTGGAATGCTTATCTATTTTCATGAGCTCTCGGAAGGCCTCTTCATATTTTCCTTCCGATATGAGTGCTCTTGCCATATAGTAAGATGAAAACACAATATCGTGGAGATCCTTCCACGATCCTTTTTTCTCCACGTTTATAACCTTGGTCACTTCTGAAGGGCTCCTCAAATTAGCTGAGAGAAAGCTGTCTACTTTGTTAAGTCGCTCGAAAGCTCTCAGAAGAAGGCCCCATGAGAAATCTATCCTGTCCAGTTCGACTAGGTCTACACTTGTTTTTGCCGTGGCACTTTCTTGAGATTCGCCTATGAGAACCCATTCTCCTATCACATCTCCAGGTTCGGCTGATATTTCATATCCCAATGTCGAGGTAAGCGAAACTCGTCCATCAACAATCAGATATGCTTTGTCCAACCTCGCTCCTTCCTTAAATATTATCTCCCCTTTTTTCATATCACTCCTCCGGCGGGATGAAGACCCCTCTCAGAGCTTCAGCCATCAGTAATATGGGACTGATGGAGTGAATTTCAAAATCTTTGAAGAGCTGGTAGTTGTCAGGGTCATAAACCCTGGCTACAACCTTTTTCACCCCGAACACGTATTTGGCTATCATCGACACCATGAAGTTCGTGTTGTCGTCGTTTGTGAGTGCTAAGAGTACATCGGCATTTTCCGTTTTAGCAGCTTTCAGGTTTTCAACCTCAGTTGCATCTCCATGTATGGTAAATCCAGAGAAGTCAGGAGATAGGAGTTCAAACGACTTCTCGTCTTTGTCTATTACCACTACGTTGTGCCCATCTGCAGAAGCGTAATTGGCCACGATGGAACCCATCCTTCCACATCCAACGATTATCACGTACAGGCTCTTTTTTTTCCTCCTCTTCAAGCTTTCACCTTCTCTATGGCATTTTTCAAGGTTTCCACCACTACTTTTTGATCTTCCTCACTTATGTCTGTGTAAAATGGCAGGGCCAAGGTCCGCTTGGAAACATCTTCAGTCACGGGGAGCTCCCCTTCAGCATGACCCATCTTTCTGTAAAAAGGTTGCAAATGAACTGGTTGGAAATAGTTCCTCACCTGGATTCCGTGGGTCTCCATGTAATCCACAACATTGTCCCTGTTTACATCCTTATCTAAAAGGATCACATACACAAACCAGCTCATCTTGGTTACATAGTCTTCAACTATTGGTGCTCTAACCCCTTCGACATTTTCGAGAAGTTTCCCGTATCTTTCCGCCACCCTATTTCTCATGCCTATTATCCTGTCTATCTTTTCCATCTGTGACACTCCCAAGGCGGCACTCATTTCGTCAATTCTATAGTTATAACCCATTCTAACGTGAAGGAGCCACTGCCCTCCTTCTCCTCTTCCTTGGTTTCTCATGCTCTTTGAAAGTTTTGCTATGTCTTCGTTATCCGTTACTATTACTCCACCTTCCCCAGTCGTTATTTGCTTGTTTGGATAAAAAGCAAACGCCCCAGCGACTCCAAATGTTCCTGCCTTTTTCCCTTTGTATTCAGATCCCAGAGCTTCACATGAGTCTTCGATAACAGTCACTCCAAACCTTTCTGCAATTTTTGTGACTTCATCCCAATCCAGCGGATGACCGAATATGTCCACCGCCATGAAGCAGCAAACGTCTTCTATCCGCACTTTCTGGCCATTGTACCTGTATTTACCCTTCTCAATTCTCGTGAGAATATCCTCTAGATTTGAAGGAGAAGTGTTAAAGGTCCTTTCATCTATATCAACGAAGAGCGGTATTTTATCCTCGAACAATGCAACATTCGCAGATGCAATGAAGGTAAACGATGGAACGAGCATGTATCTTCCCTTGGGATCTATCGACTTGAGTATCAGATGAAGTGCAGACGTACCGCTGTTGACCGCTACAGCGTACCTTGCACCTGTGTGCTCGGCTATGAGCTTTTCGAATTCCTCTGTGAAAGGTCCCATACTCAATCTCCTACTTTTCAAAACAGCTATAACTCGGTTTATGTCATCCTCTTCTATGAACGGTCCTGAAAGGGGTATCATCACACCACCTCCATTGAAAGAAGTATATCACTGGTTTAGGAGGTTTTGTTTTTTCGGATATGCTGATATTATTTCCCAGCGGGGTGATAGATTGAAATGTGCTGGGTGTGGAGCAGAACTTCAGTTTGATGATCCTGGAAAACCAGGCTATATACCATTCGACGTTTATGAGCGAAGACTAACGGAGGGAAAGGAGATCCTCTGTCAACGTTGCTACAGAATAAAACACTACGGAGAATTCAAAGCGCTGAGGCTGAGCACCGATTTCAAGAAAGAACTCAAAGGTGTTGCAGGTTCTTTCAAATTGATCTTGTGGGTTATCGATATAACCGACTTTGAAGGCACCTACAGAGAGGATATAAAAGAAATTCTGAGTGGTAAAAAGGTCGTTTACGTAGTCACTAAGGTAGATCTTCTTCCAAAGGCTACTTCCAAGGTGGAGCTGAAAGAGTGGCTGAAAAAAAGATTAAATGCTAAAGATCCAAGAAACATAAGACTTGTGAGCTCTAAGAAGAAATTCGGGTTGAACTCGTTGAGGAAACACATTCTGTCTTTCGGATATGGCAAAGCGTTAGTCATAGGAGTCACGAATGTTGGAAAATCTTCTCTTGTAAACGAGTTGGTGGATGGCCCCGTGCTCACGAGTCCGTTCCCTGGAACAACGCTAGGTTTGATAAGAAGAAAGATGAAAGGAGCTAGGTTTTACCTGTACGATACACCGGGGATAATGACTGAAGATAGGGCGATAGATCTCCTGAGCGTTGACTGTCAAAAAAAGATGATTCCGAGTAGAGAAATGAACAGGAAAACCTTCAAGCCTTCAAAATCGCGGGCATATTTGATCGGTGGGATGGCCCGAATACTCGTTGAAAATCCCCAGACTCCCAGCCCAATATTTCAGGTATTTACATATCAGAGTGTAAAGCTGCACGAGACCAGGCCAGAAAAAGCTGAAGGTCTCATGTCAAGAAGATTGGGTGATTTCTTAGTTCCCCCATGTGAAAAGTGGGAGCTTGACGGGATTGAATGGGTTGAGAAAAAGTTTGAGATATCTGAGGAAAAGGAGCTGGTCATAAGTGGCTTAGGCTGGATAAATGTTAAGAGAGGTCCTCTAGTGGCATTGGTGAAATATCCAAAAGGTGTTAAAGTTCTCAAGAGAGAGAGGCTCATTGCTCCGAGAAGGTGAACACAGTGGAAATATTGGTTAGGAATGTGAAGCATGTCTATTCTCCTGGAACCCCGTATGAGACAACCGTGGATTTTCCGGGGGAATTTAGAGTCAAGACTGGTGAGATTGTCCTACTGACAGGGAAAAACGGTTCAGGAAAAACCACCATACTTCAAATAAGCGCTGTTTTGCTTAAACCAACGTCTGGAGAAATCTTGATAGATGGAAAGGATCCCTGGGAGAATCCAAGGAATTTTAGAAAAAAGATAGGATTCTCGTTTCAATTTCCAGAAGACCAGTTCTTCGAGATGGACGTCTTCAGTGAGGTAACCTTTGCTCCTAAGAACTTTGATGTGAAAGACCTTGAGGCTAGGTATGCAAGAGCTATGGAGGTGGTGGGATTAGATCCGAGCAAGTATAGGAACAAGGTTCCTTTTAACCTTTCCGGAGGGGAAAAAAGGAAGGTGGCCCTCGCTTCGATAATATCCCATGATCCGGATGTTCTCATTCTGGATGAGCCTTTTGTGGGCTTGGATATCCCTTCAAGAAGAGAAATCCTTGAATTTCTTACAAGATGGAAAAATCAGGGCAAAGGTGCCCTGATATCAACACACAGAACGAAAGCTTTTTTGAGTGTATCAGACGTCGTTGTGAAGATCGGAAAGTGAAAACGCTATACTGGATATGGTGTCTCCGAGGCCAACTGTAATCTTCGGGCGATCGACAATTCTGGTTGGAAGGATAAAAGCATCTTCTTTGAAAATTCTTGATGCCTTTATACCGAATTCACTCATCGGATGTATCATAGCGCTTTTAATCTCATTACAACTCGGGGGTTTCCCCGTTTCAGCCCTTCTTGCAGCAGCCAGAGCGGCTACAGCTAAATTCAGGGCTTCTCTATTGGCTTTCTCCCTAACCAGCATGTAATATCCCAAGGTGTGAAAGTGTATTCTTTTAATTCCTTTCTTATCCCTTAGCACTTCCAAAGCTCTCAAAACTTTGTCTTCTTCTCCATCCATTATTCCTGTGCTTGATATACCAATATCTTCTGCAATCCAACTGAGTTCCACTTCGTTGAGTCCGAGACTGTCTATTTCTGGGAAAAGCAGGTCTATCATCGCTTTTCTAACTCTCTCCCTTCTGACAGATGCCATCTCCACATGGACAGTTGCACCTTTTCCTTTTATCTCTCTTACAAACGATACGATCTCTCTCATTCTGTTCTCAACGGTATCACCGTCTGGATAAGTGTCTCTCATTATGTGAAACCCAGCCAGGAGAAATTTCGGATATTGTGACACCATCCCCATGTAGATTTTTCTGAAGTAACTGGCTATGTCCAGCTTTGAGTTTACAGGGTTCCAGGAGGCTATGAACCTGTTATCACGTGGACAAATGATCTCCCTCCCACTTAAGGATATCTTTTGACCTTTTTTCACTTCAAATATCCAGTGTATGGCTCCTAATTTTTCACCGTTCCACCCACTTCTTGGATGAATTATTTTTCCTTTGTTTGAAACCGTCCTGAGGTTTGGAAGATCTGGGAAAAGATCCGCGAGCTCTTTAACAAGGGGATACACGTACACCAGGACTTTTGAAAACCCGAAAGATGCTAGAGCTACCGCCATGTTTGCACTCGTTCCACCTAGCCTCAATTGACCCTTTCCAAAATGCTCCTCAATCCATTTTTTAACATCCTCCTTGTCTATCATGAGCTGAAGGGCTTTTCCCGTTGAAAATGTGAACAGATATCCAGCGAGAAAATCCTCAACAGAAGATATAGACTGCGGGGGCTCTGAAGGATTCACCCTAAAATCCTCCAGCATTTTTTGAAACTTTCTTTCTTCTGTCAAAATCAGCCCGTCTGCAACGGAGTGAAATCCAAGAGCTATACCATGTGATCTTTTAACCATTTCACAAGATTCACCAGCAGCTGCTTTGTAGAGATCTTCGTAGTTCACTTTAGCACCCCCATAAACGCCTCCCTAATTATGTCCATCTCTCTCAATCTTTCCTCGAGCATTACCTCAAGAGCCTCGGCGGCCGAGAGTGAATTGTGAACGACCTCGTATATGGCGCGGGCTATCGCTCTGGGATCATCTCTCCCTGGAAAGAGAACATTCCTGCCAACTAGGGAACCTCTGACGTTTGGAGCAGAGGCCAAAGCTTTCGATACATTTTCGATTGCGTATGTAGGATCGCCCGGTGATTCCCCACCGAGTATCAGTATTGGAAGGGTTGTGGACCTGGCCACTCTGTTGAACCCTTCTATATATGGAACTTTTATCCACAGCCTTGCACTTGATCCCCCTATAGCAGATGCTATGTTAATCACTTTGACTAGGTCTTCCACCTTCATAGATACCCTGTAAGGCTGATCCTCGCTGTCTCTCTCCACAGGAAGTGGCTCAACGAATATAGGAATGCCATGTCTGTTGGCTCTCCTAATCTCCTCTGCTGCATAGCTGAGAGTTTGAATGGAATATCTAGAATACCTGCCAGTTTCCAGCCTAAACAGAATCTTTCCGGCATCTAGATTGTACCTAACTAGATCTTCCACTCTATAAGATGTCATCCTGTCCTCCATCTCAAAGACTGTCCCGTATATCCCCGATCTATTCATACTACCGACTAGAATTTTGTTTTCCAAAAAGGGTTCCATTCCGGCTTCCTTAAACACGTAGTCGACCAATATCAGGTCTTCAATGACATCTGGAGTTGCCATGATTCCATCTACATACGGACTGGTTGCCACCCTTAGCACTCTACCAAGGTATTCTAGTCTGTCAGCCATTCCAATGGGATTTCCAGGTGATGCAAGCACACCTCTTGCTGGATGGTCAGCAGCCAGAAGGACTAGAAAACCATCTTTGGTGAGTTTTTCTTTTCTTTTCCTACTTTTCAGCTCTTGCACTATGAGATCTGGGTTTTTCACTCTCATATCAGTCAGCCTGAAAAATGCCCATTCTGGAAAAAAGATCCTGGTTGCGTATCTGACAGCTGATGGCCCATGTATGACATCCTGCCATGTTCTGGCATCGTCGTAGAAGGACTTTGCATGCTGGAGGGTGGGAATGCTTCCCTCTCTCTCTCTTGGCCTTATTTCAAATCCCACAGGTCCCGTGTATCCCATTTCATGGAGAGCTTTTACAAAATTTGCCACATCACGGAGTCTTATTGCACCGTTCGGATAGGCAAATGTTGGATGTGTATCCCCATATAGGGGATCGTTGGGATCCAACACACAGTTTCCTATATGTATATGATAAAGGTATGGCATTATGTATTTGAGTACCTCTGGGGCTTCTGGTTCTTCCACTTCTTCTACTCTAGTCACGGTGTATCTCTTTTCGTTCATCTGGACCTGGTTTTCCTGACTTTCCGAAGTCTCGCTGGATTCAGGAACCTCTATCTCGACTAGCTCATATCTGTACTTGATGTTTCTCAAAAGGTACATGTGTGATAAGTCATACAGCAACCCAAATTCTTTTATCGAATACTCATCATGGAGCCTTCTAGCTATATCTATAGCATCTCTTGTAGGGCCTATAAGTTGATTGTGGAACACCCCGTGATCAGATTTCACCCTATCGAACATCTCGAGAACAAGGAATATCGGCTTTGTTTCATACTTCTCTGCGATTTCTCTCGAGAATCTGGCCAACTCGACTATTGACCTTATGAGGGCAAGCTTTGCAGGTTCTCTCAAATCTTCCCCGGGATCTCTACCACTCTGGAATATGAAAGAGACTACCCCAAATTGATAAGCTTGATCAATGTATTCCTTGAGCCTTTCAACGCTGTTCAACCTCTCAATCTCGTCTACAGAAGATATGTCTTCCGGTGCAAATCCCTCCTCGTTGTATATCTGAACCGGCTGAACTCCAAAGTAGACTTTCAATCTTGAATTTTTGAGAAAGTCCATGGCCTTCTTTCTCAATATTGGATCTTTTATTCTCGTTATCTCTATGCCCTTGAAGTACGGATCAGAGTCAATTGCCTTCAAACCCTCCATCAAATATCTCTCGTCGGGTTCTCCACGAAGCATCGCGTCTGTGTTCTGCCTTCCTGGAAATGCCATTGGAAAAACCACGGTTACAGGGTTATCCTTCAGGACCATCGCGGGCATCAACATCACCCCTTTAAGTTTTTATAATCCTAACCTCGTTTTCCAAAAGGTATTTCTCAACGTCTTCAGGGATCCCAGGATCGGTTATCAGGAAATCTACATCCTCTGGTTGAGCAAACACGGCAAAAGCTCCTCTTTGAAACTTGCTTGAATCTGTCACTATGAAAACCTTTCCGGCGGCTTTTATCATCGCTCTTTTAACGTCAGCTTCGACAAGACTAGGGGTCATGAAACCTCTTTCTTGAGAAAATCCCAGAGTTCCCAAAAAAGCCTTGTCAACCTTTATCTCTTGCAGATACCTCATGGCCCATGGCCCAATCAGAGAAAGACTGTGATCCCTTATACTACCACCGAGTATGATGATTTCAGTACCGGTGACCCCGAGCAACTCTTCAGCTATGAAGATGTTGTTTGTAACCACGGTTAGATGTGAATTCCCATTCTTTCTTATCTCCCTGGCTATGTAAAACGTGGTGCTTCCACTGTCGAGGATTATCGTGTCTCCGTTTTCTATGAAATACAACGCCTTTCTCGCTATCCTTTGCTTTTCCTCTTTTCTGAGATTCAGTTTTCTGAAGAATTCCCATTCGGTTTTGGAATGATTGGGAAGAATAGCTCCTCCATGTGTCCGAACGAGTGCACCAATGGATTCTAGGTATTCCAGATCTTTCCTTATAGTTACAGTGCTTACTCCAAATATCTTCGCTAGATCATTCACTCTCATCTTACTGTTTTTTCTCAGAAGTTCTAAGATTTTATTCCTTCTCTCTTCAACGAACAAAAGATCACCTCCCACCACTCATATGCAGAGTCTCTTTCTTCTGTTTCTCTTGTCGTTTACAAACCTTTCTATACCTTTTAACAAGCTCTCTGGATCTAGATGGGCTTCCTCTATCACCTCTTCGACCGTTCCACCTGTTCTCCACCTGTTATCCCAATCGGATGTCATAGCGTATTCTCTGGAAATGTCGCTTGCCACCCAACTTTCAGTGGCTACCAGAGATTCAGTCGATATGATTGTTGAATCCATCCAATCTTCCCATGGAAGAATCTTCTCTTTGTATTCTCCAGGCTGAAGATCAAAAAGCTCTCTACTTATGGCGGCTACTATCTTTAGGTTGTACTTTTCATCGAGTTCCGGGAGAATTTTTAAGAGATTAACGGTTGCCATGGTTCCACGGACTATCAACGTTCCATCCTTGTCAGCACCCTTGAAGTCTCTGATCAAATAAGCTCCCTTAGCCGCTTCAAAATGAGAAGGAATGCCGAGCTTTTTTCTATCCGGGATGTCTATAGGAGGTCTGGTAAGGTGAAGTACCACTATCGGAAAATCATGTTTAAAAGCTTCTGCTAAAGCAACTGGAACCTCGTTTGCCTCCCACGGATGGAGGTTGACTACGTGCCCTTTTGGAAACAGCCTTGTAACAGCTGGTGAGAATATTCCAAAATGTGTTCTGGAATCGTCGGCAGTTTCAGGCCCAGAGTGTCCCGCTATCCAAAGAACCTTTCCGAGTTTTGCGGGGCAATCTTGTGCCATCTGTGAGAACAACCTAAATGGACCGTATTTCAAATATGCGAATGATCCATAAGTACTTGAAGCCATGTAGTACCCCTTGAAATCTCTTTGAGGATCCTGTGAGAGATTAACCGAAGCAACCCCCGCTGATATTCCGGCGTTGGCCATTTCTGTTATTCCCTGTGGAAGGAGAATGCCGTCGGGATTTTCGTTCCTATCATACCAACCGAAACCCTCAAAGTCGGCAAAACCTTTTGCAAAACCGGATATGTTCGTGGAATCCGAAAGGTCAGCAGAAGCCGCCAGGAAAAGAGGATTTCCGTATTTCCTCTTAGATATGTAGTTTATGTAAGCGCCCCACTTCTTGAGGGCATTTCTATTTGCTGCACTTTCCCCTGGTTTGAAGAACACCTCCTCGGGATACTTTCTGAAATCCCACAAATCTGGATCATCTTTCGTTACTGTGAACACTTTCACTGGGATGTTTTTTGGGACCTTTGAGGCAATTTCAAGCATTCTACTTGTGAAGAAATCAACGAAATCGTCATCATTGAGAAGAACCGAAAGAGCTATGTTTATGTTCCTCCAGGTCTGCTCTTTGAACTTTTCAAAATCATCCGGAGCTGGTTTCATAAATCCCTCGAATTCCACTCCATATTTTTTCATAAACTCTTCTTTAGTTTTCCAATAAAGTTCGCTGTTCGGTTTGTGTGGGGAACCATGGGATTTGTTATCGTATATCAAATATCCTCTACCTTTTCTGGTTTTAAACCATCCGGCATTTGGGGTGTTCTTGACTATCTCGTCTGCGAGCTCTTCTATGACTCTCAGGACTTCCTTCCAGTTCTCCCCTTCTGGTGTTCCTAAAACCCTCCAACCGTGGTGTGAGAACCAATCCTGAGGAGTCCCATAAATGGTAGAGCTCAATGGCGGATCGTCTATTCCGTAGTTGTTCCAGTCTATTATCCAGAATAGGTTGTCCAGACCAAGAGCGTAGGCACTGTTCAGGGACTCATGAGTAACTCCCGTTGTCAAGGCTTTGTCTCCCTCTATAACCCACACTCTGACTTTTCCGGCTCCAGCTCTCTTGAGTGCCAGGGCTTGGCCAACTGATACAGGTAATCCGTGTCCAGAAGGGCCTGTGTTAAATTTCAAGAAAAGAGTTTTTCCAGAAAATTCCGCATGACCTGGGAGTCCCCCTCTTCTTCTGAACATCAGAAGATCCTTGGGTTGAACTATCTTGTCCTTGGGGATCCAGTAAATCTTGTTCTTTGTCCTCTCGTGTTTCTTGTTGAAGACGGCACTTGTTAGAGCCAAAGATGCGTATACCAAGGGAATGGTGTGTCCTGCTGAAAGGATGAACCTATCAGAAAAAGGTTTTTCCGGATCCCTTATGTCATAGCGCATCCTTCCAGAAAGCATAAGTCCCCAAAATGCGTGAACTTTTGACCTTGATCCTCCAGGATGTCCACTCTGTCTGAAGTTCAACATTATGTCTATTAGTTGATCCGTTACGTCTGCTATCTTCTCCAAATGTCTTATCACCAGCTGTCCCTCCTTTCGAAAAAAAAGCATATCACATTTCATATTATTTCATATATATTCGGTTTATGGCAAAAGTCAAAAATAAATAAAAATTAATGATAAATACTCCAAAAAGACCATAAAGGCCGGAGATCGCTGATATTCCCTCATAATCAAAATTGTGTGGCTTTGGAGGCTGGGAATATACTTCAAAGTGAAAGCAGACCTCGGGGGGTGTAGTGATGAAAGCTGTCGTTTTAAGAGCGAAATGGGATCCCAGAAATAGTTTCGTTATAGGACCTAAGGATATTGAAGGTAAGCTTACATGGCTTGGAAGCAAAGTTTGGAGGTATCCTGAAGTGAAAGTCGAAGAAGTGCCAGAACCAAAAATAGAAAAGCCAACTGAAGTGATAATTGAGGTTAAAGCCACTGGGATTTGTGGAAGCGATGTCCATATGGCGCAAACTGATGAAGATGGATACATCCTATATCCAGGTTTAACAGGCTTTCCGGTAATCCTTGGACATGAGTTCTCCGGAATAGTGGTGGAGGCAGGTCCAGAGGCTATCAACAAAAGAAACAACTCGAAATTTGAAATCGGGGAACCTGTAACTGCCGAGGAAATGCTTTGGTGCGGTCACTGTAAACATTGTGCAGATGGTTATCCAAACCACTGTGAAAATCTCAACGAGTTGGGATTCAACGTGAATGGAGCATTTGCGAAGTATGTAAAGATCGATGCGAAATACACTTGGAGTCTGAAGGATATAGAAGAGAGATATGGAGGTGGAGAAAAACTCTTCCTTCTTGGAAGCTTGGTTGAGCCGACATCTGTCGCTTACAACGCCGTTATAGAGCGAGGTGGTGGAATCAGGCCAGGAGATTTCGTGGTGGTAATGGGTGGAGGTCCAATAGGACTAGCGGCAGTGGCTATTTTGAAGAGAGCAGGCGGTGCGAAAGTAATTCTATCAGAACCCTCGGAAGTTAGAAGGAAGATGGGGGAAGAGCTCGGAGCGGACTTCACCGTTGATCCAACCAAGGAAGATTTCGTTGAGAAGGTTTTAGAGTACACAGGTGGCTGGGGGGCAAAGCTTTACCTAGAGGCCACCGGTGTTCCCCACGTGATATGGCCTCAACTTGAAGAGGTGATATGGAAGGCTCGTGGAATAAACGCCACAGTTGTCATAGTCGCGCGGGCTGATGTGAAAGTTCCCATAACACCCGAAGTGTTCCAGGTGAAAAGAGCTGGGATAGTAGGATCTCAAGGTCATTCCGGACATGGCACTTTCTCAAGGGTGATAAGTCTCATGGCCAGTGGTATGGATATGACCAAGATAATTTCAAGGAAAGTAAAGCTTGAAGAAATCCCTGAATATATAAAAAGGCTACAAACGGATAAGAGCCTGGTAAAAGTCACATGGCTTAACATGTGAGGTGAGATTTCGTGAGGAGGATAGGGTTTGTCGGTGCTGGATTTATCGCCAAAGTTCACATGGAGAATCTATCGGAGATAGATGATGTGGAGATAGCCGGAGTAATGGAACCCGATGATAAAAGAGCCGGCGAAGTGATTGAAAATTATGGTGCAAAGCGTTTTAACAGTCTTAAAGATATGAAAGATGCGGGAATAGATGCGGTTTACATAACCTCACCCAATAGAACGCATTTCAATTTCGCCAGAGAAGCTGTTCAGCTCGGTATGGATGTTTTTGTTGAGAAACCCATGACGATATCGCTGAAAGACGCTAGAGAGTTAGAAGATGCTGTTTCAAAAGCTGGCGTAATCTTCCAGGTGGGGCATAACCGAAGATTTGCATACGTTTACAAATTTATAAAAGAAAAAATAGATTCCGGAGAAGTCAAGCCACATTCCTTTCAGATAAAGATGAACAGGGGGGAGCTTCAGGTACCTTCATGGGTTTCGGATAGATCTTTCACAGGCGGTTTCCTCTTCGAAACCACCCTTCATCTGTTCGATATGATGAGATATCTATTTGGGGATGTTGATGAGATGTATGTCCTTGGAAAGAGAAGTGTCTACAGCGACTACGATGACTGGGCCATCGCTGTGAAGATGAAAAGTGGAGTCATAGGAACTTTTGTGTCTAGTGCGCACACAAGTTGGATGGTACCGTTTGAAAGGGTAGAAGTCTACGGAGAACACAAAATGCTGGCAAACGATGAGATGGAGAGGGTATCTTACAGCGTTGGCGATAAACTCGAAGCGATTGTGGAATCGAAGGATTTTTCAAAGGTGGATTTCAGGAAAAAATGGGGTTATTTGGAAGAAGACAAGTTGTTCGTGAAAGCCTTGAAAAGGGAAGTGGCACCTCCTGTTACCGTTCATGATGGTGTAAAGGTCATCGAGATAGTGGATGCATGTTACAAAGCTGTTGAAAGAAAGGATCCTCACATCAAGTTTGAATGGGAGGGATAGGAATGGGAAAATGGAAGATTCCTCCAGATGTAGGACACATGGAAAGACCAAGTGGGGTATATTTTCAAACCATGACCATGAAGCAGATCAGAGAAAGGCTGGATAAGTGTGATTTGATAATAATCCCCGTTGGTAGCACGGAAAATCACGGTGATAATGCCCCAACGGGAGAAGATACCTTCCTTGTTACAAGGATGGCTGAGCAGGTGGCACTTGCAACGGGATGTACTGTTTCTGAACCCGTATGGTTTGGATTCCATCCATATCATCATATAGGTATGCCTGGTACTATCCCAGTAAAAGATGAGGCGTTCGTAGATTACCTTGTCAGTGTTATAGCAGGCTTTTGGAACACTGGTTTTAGAAAGCAGATACTCTTGAATGGGCACGGACAGGAATTTGTGATACCAGTGGCGATCCACAAATTTGCCAAGATATTTCAAGTGCCCGCTGTGATAATCAACTTGAATTGGTACCATGCTATTCAAGATAAGTTCAAAACAAAAGATGAGGGAGGGCCATACGAAACGCCGTTTATACATGCTGATGAGGTGGAAACCTCATGGAGCCTCGCTCTTTTCCCGGAATTCATCCATCAGGAATGGGCTAAAAGCACACAACCTAGAGGCTACCTTCCAGAAGGGCATATAGACAAAGCCGGAAACCTTTTGCATAGGCCAATAGCTTGGTATGGCCATGTCGGTGGAGGACCCATAGAAGTGAAAGCTTATCCCGAGGGGGTTGTTGGAAGAGCTGATCTCGGGGATGCAAGAAAGGCTGAAGACGGTGTTAAAGCGCTACTTGATTACATGGAAAAGCTGGTAAATGATGTTATGGGTCGTTTTCCACCTTGGCAACTTCCACCAGCTGCAGAAATGAGTTGCAGATCTGAGGAAGAACTCGAAGCGCTGCTTAAAAAACCATTTGAGCCAGGTTGGAGGCCACTCTACGCTGCTGGAAATAACTGGTTATGAAAGTGACTTTCATAGGGCATGTATCGAAAGATTTTAACATCATCGGGGGAAGAAAAGAGATATCACCTGGTGGCGGGGTTTACTACGGAGCCTTTGTCGCTAGGTCCCTTGGGGCTGACGTAAAGGTTATCACTAAACTCAAGTTAGAAGATGTACCTATTTTCAAGGAGATGGAAAACTTCGGAATAGAAGTTGTGTGGATTGAGTCGGATAACACTACAACGATGGAGAACATATATCCTTCTGAAAACCCCGATGAGAGAATCAGCAGAATGGTTGAAAGAGCTGGCCCATTTTTAAAAGATGATTTGAAAGAACTTGAAGGTGTAGTTCATGTCAGTCCACTTTGGCGTGGGGAGTTTCCAGAATCTCTTTTTGAGGTTGTAAGGGAGAAAGTAAGAGTTTTAAGTGTTGATGCTCAAGGTTTTCTCAGGGACATAAATGAAGATGGAAGCATAGTTTATAAAGACTGGAAGAAAAAGGATATTTTGAGTACTTTTGATGTTCTGAAACTTGACATCAGTGAAGCTAGGGTTATGGCAGGCGAAAGTGATCCAAAGAAAGCCCTTAGGAAGCTTCATATGTTTGGTGTGAAAGAGATCGTCCTAACGAGTAGTGAAGGGATATATTTGAGTAAATATTATGAGGTTTCTTTCAGTACTTTTGGGAGCTGGTCTATGGAGGGAAGGACAGGTAGAGGGGATACCGCCATAGCAGCTTATTTGGTTCTTAGAGAGAAGATTCAAAACTCAAGAAAACTAACTCAAGAGGTTGCAAGAATAACAACGCTTAAGATGCAAAGAAAAGGCCCTTACAGGGGGTGAAAGGGTTGAAGCTTTCTCTTGTTATAAGCACAGCAGATGCTTCGTTTGATGCTTTAGCTTTCAAAGGTGATTTAGAGAAAGGTATGAAAATGGCAAAAGAGATAGGATATGATGCTGTAGAAATAGCTGTTAGGGATCCAAAGGTCGTTGATGCGAGCAAGATGAATATACTGAAGGATGAAATGAGGATGGAAATATCTGCAATTGGTACTGGACAAGCGTATTTAGCCGAGAAACTTTCGCTAATCTCAGAAGATGAGAAGCTTCGTTTGAATGCTGTTGAAAGGCTCAAAGAGCATGTTGATCTCTCTTCCAAAATAGGAGGTCTTATTATAATAGGGTTGATCAGGGGATTTGCTGGAGAAAGGGATAAGAAAAAGGTTAAAGAGATGTTTGCTGAAGGCGTGAGGGAAGTTGCTAAGTACGCTGAAAAGTTAGGAGTAAAGCTCGTTATAGAACCTCTAAACAGGTACGAATCTGACTATTTGAACACGGCTGACGAGACAGCTAAAGTTATAAAGAAAATAGCTATGGACAACGTGGGCTTGCTTCTTGATACATTCCACATGAATATAGAAGAACCAGTGATGGAAGAAAGTATCGTAAAACACGGAGATTTGCTACTTCACTTTCATGTTGCTGACAGCAACAGATGGGCTCCTGGATATGGTCACATAGATTTTAATTCTATTTTTGAGACACTGTTTAGAATCGGATATGACGGTTTTGTATCCGTAGAATGTTTGCCATTGCCGGGAGGAGCGGAGATATCCGCCAGAGAAGCTCATGAATTCCTATCAAAATTGATCAAAAGATAACGGGAGGTGATTTTTGATGAAGTACAGGCTGGAGGGAGACGTTTTGTTCATAAGGATGGACGATGGAGAGGATTTTTATGAAACTCTCTATGGCATTTTAAAAGAGGTGGGTTGGAAATCTGGAGTGATCTTAAACGCCATAGGGATGCTGAGGGAATTCGAAATAGGCTGGTTTAATGTCCAGAAGGGAACTTATGAAAAGGAATTTGTTTCGATGCCACACGAGCTTGTATCCGTTCAAGGGAACATATCCGACAGAGATGGAGAAGCTTTCGCCCATTTTCATGTATCCCTAGCTGGGCCTGCGAGAAACATCATAGGGGGACATCTGTTCAAAGCGACAGTTTGCAACACCGTGGAGATGTTCATCATGAAGAGTAATTTGAATCTCTTCAGAGCTCAAGGGGGAAATTTCAGGCCACTTGATGTGGCTTGAAAAAGAAAGTAGGGGGGATGTTTCATGAAGAAGGTAGCTGTTTTTCTACTGGTCATCGGAGTCATCCTTTTTGCAAAGGACGTTACGATAACAGCATGGACCGTGGGTCCGGACAACCCATCATTCTACAGGTTTGATAACCTCAAAACGGCTGCAGAACGTCTCAACAAGATACTAGAGGCAGCCGGTGCGGATGTCAGGGTGAAAGTGGACGGTTTCTTCGATACAACCGACTGGAGTGAGTTCAAACAAAGGGTTCTGTTTGGATTCCAGTCCAAGCAAAAATTTGACATACTCTGTTCGGGGCACGACGACATAGGCGCTTGGGCAGAAGCGGGTTACATAATGCCACTGGACGACCTTGTAAAGAAATACTGGAATGAGGTGTACTACGACATAATTCCGTCTCTCTGGAACGCAGTAAAGTACAAGGGAAAGATATACGGAATACCTCAGGACACTGAAGCAAGGCCATTCTACATAAACAAACAAGTTCTCAAAAAACTTGGATGGAGCGATGAAGAAATCAAAGCGCTTCCCGAAAAGATTGCCAAGGGAGAGTTCACGTTGGAGGATTTTGTTGAAGTTGCTCAAGAAGCTGTGAAAAAAGGACTGGTTAAATGGGGACTCTTTCACAGGCCGAAGAAAGGGATAGACTACTTCCAGGTTTTCACCAGCTTTGGCGCAGATTTTTACGATGAAAGACAAGCTAAGTTTGTCTTCAACAAAGAGCAGATGCTCCGTGTGTACGACTTCTTCTACAAAATAACCAACGTGTGGAGGATTACTCCGAACAGCATGATAGGTACTCCGTGGAGCTCCGTGCACAAGGAAATAACATCGGGTCATGTTCTTGCGTGGATGGGAGGAACCTGGAATTGGGCTGAATGGAAAAGGGATTACGGGAAGACTGAAAAAGAACTTGAGGACATGTTTATAGTTGCTCCCTTCCCAAAGAGTAAAAACTATGGGAGACCGAACACACTGTCACATCCAGTTGTCTACATGATACCAGCCCACACGAAATATCCAGATCTTGCATTTCTCCTGATCACATTGGCAACCGCACCGGATCTCAACATGAGACATGCTGTTGAGAGCGGACACCTTCCCATTAGATGGCAAGAAACCGTCCTGCCACAGTATCATAAGGACTTCATCATGCAAGAGGGAACAAAACTCCTTCCGTATTCTGGATTTATACCGAATGACGACAAGTTCGATCTGTTCAACACCATCATTTTCGATGGAATTCAATGGGCCGAAGGTGGTCAGGATGCGAAAACGGTTGTAAACCTCGTTGCAAGAAGGCTAAAAGATCAGCTTAAAGATAAAGTCATAATAGTTGAGAAATGACAGAGAGGGAGGGCATAAAGCCCTCCCCTTCGTGAGGTGGTCTATTTGAAAAAAACAGCTTGGATCTTCCTGATACCCATGCTTGTGATGGTATTTGTTTTTTTCTTTGCACCTGTTGTTCTCACTGTACTTCTATCATTCACAAATATGGATTATCAATTTAAATGGAACTTCATAGGGCTGTCCAATTTCAAGGACATAGCAACGGATTTCATAATTCCAAAAGTTATATCCAACACCTTGATATACACGTTCGCAACCTTGGGACTCTTCAATGTAGGATCGGCTCTACTGATATCCCTTTTGACAACTTCCATGCCAGACAAATGGGGAGGTTTTTTCAGGACTCTTTGGATGCTTCCAAGGCTCACCCCATCTGTTGTATATGGATTGCTGTGGCTGTGGATATTTGATCCCACGGAACACGGGTTGATGAATTTTGTGAGAATAGCCATGGGACTTCCACCTCAGAACTGGCTTTACAAAGCACCTATGCTCATAATCATTGTGGCAAATGGGTTTGTAGGTGCTTCAATGGGGATGCTGATATTCACCGCAGCGATAAAGGCTATACCTGTAGACTATTACAGGGCAGCTCTGATCGATGGCGCGAGTTGGTGGATGATTACAAGGAGAATCACATTACCCCTTGTGAAATGGCAGGTTCTGTTTGTAACTGCCTATCAGACCTTGTCACTTTTGACCTCGTTTGAATACATTCTGATAATCACCAACGGTGGTCCTGTGTTCAGAACAGAAGTCTGGTCACTCTACACATATCACATGGCGTTTTCGAACTACAGGTTTGGGTATGGCGCAGCTCTTTCCGTAATACTAGTCATTATAGGCATAATATTCGCCTTTGCGTATCTGAAACTCTTTAACTTTGAATCCCTGATGCAAAAGCCAAAAGTAGAGGTGGATTGATATGAATTTGACGTTTTATCAGCGCTACGCAGATAAGATTCGATTGCTCATATTCGTGCTAATAATGCTCGTCATGACACTTCCGATAATTTTGGGATATCTCTGGCTCATTCTCAGATCTTTCAGTGTAGACATGAGAGGATTCATACCCATTCAATTCACCGTCAGAAACTGGAGATTCTTGTGGAGTGAGATGAAAGGCTATCCGAACATCTGGAGGACCACTTTGAACACAGCCTTTGTTGCCATCATGGTTATGGCTATAGAGGCTCTCCTTACCAGTATGGGAGGCTATGCACTTTCCAGATATGATTTTCCAGGAAGATCGAATCTCATGAAATTCATATTAATACTCCATGCCTTCCCCTCGGTTTCGCTCATGGTAGCTCTTTACTACGTTCTCAAGTATCTTCATCTTTTGGACAACTTATGGGGAATAATTCTCTTGAAAGCCTCCCTGGAGATCCCCTGGGGAACATGGGTTATGAAGGGGTTCTACGATGGAATACCTTGGGAAATGGAATGGGCAGGACTTGTTGATGGTTATACTAGGCTTCAAATCTGGCGAAAGGTAATACTTCCATTGGTAAAGCCCGGGATAGCTGTAACAGCGGTTTTTGCGTTTCTATCTGGCTGGTCTGAGTTCATTTTCATTAACACTTTTATATTTTCCCAACAATTCTGGACCCTGTCTAAATATGTCAAAGCAACTATAGGGGATTTCAGGTTCGCAGACTACGGGCTTTTAGCAGCGGTCGGGCTCTTCTATGCCATACCCACGATAGTTCTCTTCTTCCTGGTGAGCAAGTATATGATCAAGCTGACAATAGGGGGTGTCAAGGGATAATGCCGGAGATAAGAGTAGTTGACCTGAAGAAGTATTTTGGCAAGGTTAAAGCAGTTGATGGGATAAGTTTCCATGTAAAAGACGGAGAATTTGTAGCACTTCTGGGGCCCTCTGGTTGCGGGAAGACCACCACTCTCTTAACGCTCGCCGGGATATATAAACCTACTTCTGGTGAGATATGGTTCGATGATCAGCTGATGAACGATGTACCGCCAAGATATCGAGGAGTAGGAATGGTTTTTCAAAACTACGCTTTGTATCCTCACATGAATGTTTACGAAAACATAGCCTTTCCTCTAAAGGCGAAAGGGATAAAATCTTCTGAGATAGACATAATAGTCAGGGAAATAGCAAAGAAGCTCTTTATAGAGCAGCTTCTTGACAGAAAGCCATCTCAAATAAGTGGTGGTCAACAACAGAGAGTGGCTCTTGCTAGAGCCTTGGTGAAGGAACCCAGGGTTCTTCTTTTCGATGAGCCATTGTCAAACCTAGATGCCAAGCTCAGAATGATGATGAGGGCAGAGATTAAGAAGCTCCAAGAAAATTTGGGGATAACCTCCATCTACGTCACACATGATCAGGCGGAAGCCATGACGATGGCTTCTAGAATAGCTGTTTTCAACAAGGGAAAGATCGTTCAATATGGAACGCCAGATGAAGTTTATAACCATCCAAATTCGATATTTGTGGCTACGTTCATGGGTAATCCTCCCATGAATCTCATTCACGGCCTTGAATACGTTAGGGAAAATGGAAAGGGGTATTTGAAAGCGGGTAAATTGTCGTTTTATCTCACCGATGATCAAGTAGCAAAGCTTGAGAGCCTTGGGAAAACTCAAAGCCTTGTGCTGGGATTCAGACCTGAGAGTGTTGAAATAACCGCGAAAGGAGGTGAACTTGGAGCTTGGGGGGAAGTCTATGTATTAGAACCACTCGGAAGGGATACAATAGTGAACATAAAATTGGAAGGTGTAGAAAACCTGATAAAAGTTTTCGCGGATCCGACGAAGAAGATTGAGGAGGGGGAAAAGGTATTCTTGAAACTCAAGTCAGAGGTGTTGCACCTTTTCGACGGCGAAACCGAAATGAGAGTATTTTGAGGGGAGGCGTGGCGGGATGATCAAAGGCCTGGGAGTGAATATAGATACACGAAGGATATCGGGCTCTCTGTCAAAACTCGAAGGAGAGCTCGAATTTTTTGAGAAGGTTGGCTTTGAATATGTAGAGGTTCCACCAGCAGGTTTGGATGTGATAATGAAAGGCAAACTCATAAAAAGTAGGGTAGACAAGGTAAAGAGTATCCTGTCAAAGTTTAACTTCAGATACACGGTTCACGCACCCGATGTGGTCAACTTGAGAAGGCTGACCAACCCTCTTCACAGAAAAGTGTTGGAGGCTTCTGCAATGTTTGCGGCGAACATAGGAGCTGAGAATGTGGTTTACCATTGTGGTAAGAGTAGCGACGAGATAGATTTCTCGGAAAAGCAGCAGAGAAGAGCAGAAGAGCAAGCCCTTCGCTCTGTAGCCGAGATAGCCGAGAAGCACGACATAACTATAGGTGTCGAAAACCTCATAAGTCATTCTATAGAAGAGGTAATAGAAGTTATAAAGGCTGTTAACCATCCCTCTGTCAGGATGACCTTGGATATAGCACATCTTTTCATATCGGCTAACTACCACGGTTGGAACTACTTGGAGGAGATAAAAAAAGCCCTTCCATACACCGTTGAACTTCATGTATCTGACACATTTGGGGAGGCCCAAGAAAGGTACAAAGATATACCAGACTTTGAGGGATTTAGGCTGATGTACGGCATAGGTGATCTTCACCTTCCAATAGGGTATGGTGATATTCCGTTTGCTGATGTCTCCAGGATAATCTTTGAAAGTGATTTCTCTGGGGTGGTGATTCTGGAGATAAACAACTTGAATAAATACATCGAAGAATACAGGGATTCCCTGGAGAAGATGAAAGAATTTTTCAAAGAGAAGGAGACGAGTAATCTGAAGAATTCACTTTGAATCGTAAGCATTGTCCTATCGCTCAACTCTTCCAGAAATTCCACCGTAGAAGAGTTTTAGAATTTCATTCAAGCTCATAACTGGGAAATCTCCAGGTATTGTGTGCTTTAAAGCGGAAGCTGCAATTGCAAATTCAATTTTGTCTTTTGGTTTCATTTCCACAAGAGTAGCGTATATGATCCCAGCGGAGAAAGAATCCCCAGCACCAACCCGATCTACTATTTGTATCTCATATTTCCTTGAAAAATAGGCCTCACCATTTTCCACAAGGAGCCCTGACCAGATGTTAAAGCTCGCGGAGATACTCTCTCTGAGTGTGAAAGCTATTGATCTAACACCAAATCTCTCTTTAACCTCTTTTCCCACTTTTACATATGCTTTTCTGTTGATCTTTCCAGAGTTTGTATCCAAATTCTCCGTCTTTATACCAAGCGACTTCTCGTAATCTTCTTCATTGCCTATCAGAAGGTCCACATATTCCATATATTTGCTCATGACCTTCTGGGCTTTCTCGGTGCTCCATAACTTTGCCCTGTAGTTCAAATCACAGCTCGTTTTAACTCCTACGGATTTGGCGGTTTTCAACGCGTTCTCAACGGCTACCTGGAGGTTTTCTCCCAAAGCTGGGGTTATTCCAGAAAAGTGAAACCAGGAAGCTCCTTCTAGTATTGTATTCCAATCGAATTCTTCTGGATCGACTTTGGAGATGGCTGAGTACTTCCTGTCATATACCACCTTGCTCGGTCTTTGGGCGGCTCCTATCTCTAAAAAGTAAATTCCCAATCTCTCTCCGCCTCTCAAGACATAGTCCGTCTTAACTCCATGCTTTCTAAGATGCCTTATCGTGGCTTCTCCTATAGGATTATCTGGAACCTTGCTCACGAAGTATGCATCCATGCCAAGTTGAGCTAAGAGAGCTGCAACGTTGGACTCTGCTCCTCCATAAGTAACCTCAAAAGTGTCCGCTTGAGAAAATCTTTTGTGATTAGGGGGATTCAACCTCATCATGATCTCTCCAAAGGTAACAACTTTTTTCATGCCAGCCATCTCCTTTGACACTCTTCACGGGCTTTCAAAAGATCTTTGACGTTTTTCCTTATATCCCCTTTGAATATAAAAGATCCCACCCCCACTGCTACACTCCCAGCTTTTATCCACTCACAGAAATTCTCGGGGTTCACCCCACCAGTTGGTATAAATTTGAGATTTGGGAAAGGTCCCAAAAGGGCTTTCATGTACTTTACCCCAAGGAAACTCGAGGGGAAAAGCTTCAAAATTTCCATTCCCATTTTCAGAGCTTTCGCTACTTCTGTCGGAGTCATGACTCCAGGAAAGTAAGGAACACCTTTTTTGGAAGCGCACTTATATATATCCTCGTCGAGGTGTGGACTGACTACGAATTTTGCTCCAGTTGATACCGCTTTTTCACACTCATTTGGAGAAAGAACAGTTCCAGCACCGAAAATAACATCTGGATGTTTTTCGCCAAGTAATTTCAAGACCTTGTCAGCGTCGGGAACTGTAAAAGTTACCTCGATTAGTTTCAAGCCAAGCGAGATGACTTTCTCAGCTCTCTCGATGCCTTTGTCCAGGGATGGTGCTCTGAGTACCACTATTATCTTTTCCTTTCTTATCTCATCCATGATGTTCATTCACGGTCACCTCCAGAATAACCAAGCTTTGACGATATCTTTCGAGCACAATCGACAACATATGAAGCATTTTTTTCTATCCATTCCATGGTTATTTTGCTCGAAGCCCCGGAGATGCTCACAGCAGCTATCGGATAACTTTCGTGGTTCAACACGGCTGCTCCCACACACCTTATTCCTGGTTCGTTCTCTTCACTGTCTATTGCATATCCCCTCTTTCTAACAATCTTTAATTCTTCCTTGAGCATCTCTGGATCTGTTATAGTCCTCTCGGTTTTCCTAACGAGTTTTGCATTTTTCAAGTATTCCTCAAGTTCATCATCTGGCAGAAAAGCAAGGATAGCTTTTCCAGCGGAAGTTGAATACAGGTCCACCTTCATCCCTATCTTCGATACCATAGGAATACTACTTGCTCCTTCGATCTTGTGTACATATACACCTTCAAACTTGTCTTTCATTATCAAGTGTACTGTCTGCCCTGTTTTGATCATCAGATCTGAGAGAAACGGCACGGATATATCCCTTATATCAAGTCTTCTCAGAATAATCGAGCTGAGCTCGACTATCTTGAAGCTGGGTATATAGCTTCCATCCGGCTTCTTGACAGCGAAACCATACTCCTCGAATACCTTTAGATACTTGTAAGCGTTCGGCAGGCTCATTCCGAACTTCTTTGCCAGAGTGCTTGGTCTAACCCCGGCTGGATTTATAACGATCTCTTCCAGCATTTCCAGAGCTTTCTTAAGAGTATTCACATCATTTCACCTCGAATATCCAGTAAGATCTCCACCTACTGTTGAGAAGTTTCATCAGTGCTTCTAAATAGAAGTAATCTCCCCATATATTACCCTCATCTATTCCCATGTTAAGCGGTTTTGCGTGAACACCGTGAAGTATTATTGGCTCACCTTCAACATGGGAATGGTTGAAATATGATTTGGTCAGGCTGGAGAGAATTTGAATAGCGATAAGCTGATAAAAGGCTGATTTTTTTCCATCTACGAACTTCGAGAGATCCATCAATGCGGAGGAAAGTATAGCCGCTGCGGATGAATCCTTCTCCTCGCCTGAACTTTCATCAAAAATCATATCCCAAATGGGAACGAGATCTTCTGGGAGCTTCTCTATCATGAAATCAGTCACATCGATCGCTGTCCTTAAGAATTCCCTTTTTTGGGTGTAAATGTATGAAAGTGTAAACCCATAAACCGCCCAAGCTTGGCCTCTTGCCCAATAAGAATTGTCAGAGTATCCCTGAACCGTCTCCGCCCCTAAAGGTTCTCCCGTATCAGGATCAAATAAGAAAGTGTGATATGTTGAGTGATTCTCTCTGACTAAATACTTCATACAAGTTGTGGCATGCCTTACGGCTATTTCCTTGTACACCTCATAACCACTGATCTTCCAAGCGGTGTAAAGTAGAGGAAGGTTCATCATGCTGTCTATTATCACTCTCTTTTTTTCTTTAGGGTGACCTATATCCTTCCAAGCTTGGATGTAACCAGGCTTTTCGTGAAATCGCCTTATGAGTTTTTCAGCAGCTTCAACGATCTTCTCTTTGAAACTCTCTTCACCGAACACTCTCATTGCTGGGATGAAAGAAAGGGTGTATATGAAACCAAGGTCGTGAGTCTTTATTCTCTCTTCATCTTTCAGTCTGTCAAGAAAAGTTGGGAGTATCTTGAAAAAAGCTTTCTTAAAAACTTTGTCTCTAGAAAACTCGTAAGAGAGCGAGAGAAGACCCGTCCAGAATCCTGTAGTCCACTCCTTGTTTATATCTACTTTTAAGTACTTTCCATTCCTTGCAGAGCCGCTCGGAACGGTTGTACCAAAATAACCTATATTTTTCTCGATCATTTCAAGAGCATCATCTTTTGCATTCTGAAATCTCGTGAAATCCACTATTTTTCTGATATCTAAGTTCACGTGATTCACCTCCTGATTACCTCGACTCTTGTATGTAGAGAGTTCTCGCTCTCTGTGTAGATCACCAAGATCTTTCTATCCTTCGGTATCCAAAAGCTCTTTCCAAGATAGATCTTTCCGCTTGATTTTATTTTTAGTTTGAACTTTTCGAAATTCATCGAGAATTCGCCATCTAATTTTTGAAACCACCTCACGTATTCGGAAGCCTCAACATCTGGTCTGTCGATCTCACCAGATATGTCGACTTCGTACGGAATTACGAAAGACATTCCCAAATGATCCCCTTCTTTCCTGAAAGAACCTTCGACGACCAGAGAGTCTTCAGTGATCTTAATCCACCTTGAGAATTCGTATCCAAAGGGATTCTTACCCATAGAACATCCTATCTTATCTCCATTCTTTCGAATTCTCATAGGCCCCACGAACTTCTCTGCCTTCCCGTTTGTAAAGAAGGTGTTATGTGCCAGTCCTTTGGAAAACCACTCCTTAGTTTCTGAAATGCCGTATCCAACATTCGACAAATCGACGAATATCGGGATTCTATCGAAATAAGCTTCAAAAGAGCAGAGGTCTTCATGGACATGTGAAGAAGAAGCCTGGCCACTCTTTAAGAACACAGTCCAGCCCTCTTTTCTAACTATCACACTCTCTCCAGGCCCGAAGAATTCCTCTGGAAGATCTATAGAAATATTAGAAGAACATTCATTGTCAAAATAGAAAAATTCCGGATAAACTCCTTCAGAAACCCTCCTTCCATATATGGGAAGATCTTCCCCAGAAAAATCCCCAGATTTTGCAAGACAGAGCTCTTTCTTTATGAAATCATCGTCATTGAATATCTGCGCCCCGTACTCCAATATATCCGTGTAGCTGTTCAAGCCTATCCTTGGCCAACCATCTCCTGGATTGGGAAATTTTCCATCCGGAAAGATTATGAGGTAAGGGACTCTAAGGGCTTTCCTCAAATTTTTGTCGAGAATCTCTGATCTTTCTCCAGTTTTTGTTATATACGGAAGGTAGAATTTCACAAATCCCTCAAGAGCATAGAAATGGTAATGTATCGATCCTTCATACCAGAATCCATTCTTTAAAAAGCTCCTCTCGGCTATGTCTTCCAGCTTCTTTAGGTGGAACTTCAAGTTGTTCTCTTCAAAGAGGAGACTCTTCAAACCCATCGCAGACACTATCCAGACATCATGGTTGTGCGCTCCCAGTTTTCTACTCTTGAGACCCTCGACTACTCTGTCGAAAAGATTTTCTTTCCAAATTTTCCGAAGATTGTCAGGAAAATCTGTGAACAGCAAGGATATGGAGAAATTCACCAAAAGCGCCGCATCGTTCAGGAGCTGTGACGTTAAAACAGGCAACTCTCCTGGGATTCTCGAATTTCCGGAGGAGTTCCTCGCCACTTCGCTGTAAAAATTCATCGTTTTTTCTATTCCGTTTTTCCATTCGTTTTTTCCCAGATTCGCCATGAAAGCCCCGAAAACAAGCGCTTCGGATATCCTGTATCTCAAGTCCATCACTGCCGCTTTTCGCTTTCTATCAACTTCTGTGAAATCCTTTCCGCAGTGAGTGCATAATATCTTATCCCCATTTCTAACAAGTGGGGAAAAACATTTGTCGCAGAAAAAGTCGTGGATCCAACCGGCACTCTCTGCATTGTCTACTCTATCGAAGATCAGATGTGAGAATTCCCTTTCTAACCTCAGAAACTTTTCCCGATTTTCTTTCAGTTTCTCCTCAAGAACTCGAACTCCTGAGAAGAAATTCTTCATAGGAAATCTCTCCTGATTGGTGTGAAGACATCCAGGATTGTTCCCTTTTCAAGAGCCGTAACGTTGTGCTTTGCGTTTGACGGAACATATACACTGTCACCCCTTTTCATGACCTTTTCCTCTCCAGATATTCTGTATATGAACTTTCCTTCCAGTATGTAGGATATCTGTTCGTGCGGATGAGAGTGCACCGGAGCATTGGCTCCTTTTTCAAACTCAACGATCGTCATCATCAAGTTTTTTCCATAGGAAAGAACTTTCATCTTTATTCCGTCCTCAACGATCTTCCACTCTATATCTTCTTGTTTTATGATCTTCATCTACTCAACCACCCTCCATCGACAGGCAATACTATCCCCGTGATATAGTCAGAAGCCTCACTTGCAAGGAAAACCACTGCTCCTTTTAGATCAGATGGTTCTCCCCATCTTCCCATAGGGATTCTCGAAATGATCTCAGAGTTCCTCTTGGGATCTTCCCTAAGGGGTTTAGTGTTGTCTGTCGCCATGTATCCTGGAGCTATCGCGTTGACATTTATCCCGTATTTCGCGAGTTCATTTGCAGCTACTTTGGTAAGTCCAGCAACTCCATGCTTTGAGACAGTATAAGCGGTAGTAAAAATTCCTCCTTGGAATGAGAGCATAGAAGCTATGTTTATTATTTTCCCTTTTCTCTTGTTTTCCACGAGCCACTTCGCGAAATACTTTGTGAGCAAAAAGAGAGCTTTTATGTTCACATCCATCACTTCGTCCCAATATTCTTCTGGATATTCAATGAACTCAGCCCTTTTTATTATCCCAGCATTGTTCACCAATATGTCAACATGTTCAAACTCCCCGACAGCTTTTTCTATGATCCCAGGTAGCTTCTCGAATTCCGCAATGCTCATCCTGATCTCCAAATACTTCTTACCCAATTTTTCGACCTCTTCTTTCGTTTTAGACTGATCACTTCTCGCGACTCCGACTATATCCGCTCCTGCTTCAGCTAATCCTATGGCCATTGCTTGACCCAACCCTCTAGAGGTACCAGTTACTATGGCAACTTTGCCTTCAAGGGAGAATTTATCTCTTATCACATCATCACCCCTCTCATATCGAGAGATTATCCTCTATGTTCTTTATCATCTTGGTAGCCAAATTCACAAATTCCATCGTCTTGTCAACAACCGGAGCTTGGAGTCTGTAGTTTCCCGCTAGGAACCAAAGGTAGTAAACGGTGAATCCAGGAGCCGCTACAACAGTGTGGTATCCTTTAGGTATAAGATGGATAGTGTTATCCTTTATGAGATAAAGCTCGTTTATATCCCCGTCATCCGTGTAATGTCTCGCAACACCCCAGCCGTCTGGATGATCCACCCTGTAGTAGTAGATCTCCTCTAAAAATACCTCATTCGGAAGATCGTCTTTCTCGTGCTTGTGAGGAGGGTATGTGGACCAGTTTCCGGATGGAGTAAAAGTCTCTCCTATCATGAGCTTAACCGCCGGATGCCTGTCATCTATCGCTATCTGGTGAAATTTCCTCGAGTAGTTTGATATACCCCACTTTCCCTCAGTCACCTCGTCCGAGGTTATCAAGTAAGGTTCTATGGCGCTCTCAAAAACCTTTGCCATCGCAAAAGCCACCTCGACTCCACCTATATCTTCCGTGCTGATCTCAAAATCATACTTTGGAGGTACATAAACAGAATAAGGTTTTCCGGAAAAGACATTCTTCCTCCCACCAATACCCTTAAATTCTTTATCCCCAACCTTTACATCACACTTTCCACCGAGAATCACTAGGAACATTTCCCATTCCTTGCTATTTGCGCTGTACTTTTCCCCTCTTTCCAAAACAAGCTTTTTGAATCCCAGGTGTTTCATTCCGGCCTTTTCAGTGTCCACAACATTTATTCCCTTATCTGAGGGTACGTTCATGAAATACTTCTTCATAAATGTCACTCCTCCTTTCTGATTATTCCCTTGTAATCATTTCCTTCTGGTACTCTCATGTTTTCACGCACATATGCAGATCCAGACGAGACGTTCACCATATAACCACTTTTTGTATCCATGAAGAATACATTTCCATAAATCCTGTTTCCATATCCCCAATCTCCGTTTTTCACAACATCGTGAACTTGTATAGCATCCTTTATCTTGCTATTCCCCTGCCTGTAGAAAATGTTCCATCTAACTACTGCTGAGTTTCCCTTAAGATCTATAAAACTATCCGCATAATGCTCGCCACTTATACCTTCACCGTAAAAAATGTTGTTCTCGATCAGAGTTCCAAAAGTGAACTCTTTGATATCACAATGTTCTGCTGTAACCCCAGGACCTATTTTGTTTTCCTTAACGACATTGTAGGCGCAGATTGGGTAATAGCCATGTTTCCTTACAGTCTTCCAGGCAGAACCGATGTATATTCCCTCGCCGTATCCCCTCCTTCCTTTTCTCTTTCCGGTATCATGAACCCAACACTTTGTTATTAAGTTATGCGAACTTCCATCCCTTATGTGAATACCCTCGTCTCCTATTTTGTAAACTTCACATCCTTTCAGAATGTTCCAATTTGCGTTATCCAGAACAATTCCCTTCTGTGCATTCCTCACAACGAGATTTTCCACTATAAGGTTGTCTCCGGTTATGTACAGCCCATATCCCTTCTCTATGGTCTCACCTTGAAGAATAGCTGGGGATGAAGGATCCAAGCTCCTGATGATTATTGGAAGGTTTTTCTCGCCACTAGCCGGTATGTGGAAGTAAAAGCTCCTTCCGTTCTTCTCCATCACCTTTTCCGTGTAGACTCCTGGCTTCAGTTCTATGAGATAACCCGGCTTTGCATTATTCATTGCTTCAAGAACGCACTTTGAGTTTCCACAGATTACTCTTTTACTCGGCCCAAGTTTTAGAAAAACTTTCAAATTGTTCGAAAGAAACTTTCCTTGATTGTCCTTAACATAGATTTCAAGGAAAGCGTCCGTGATACCTTCAGATTCTCGCGAAAATTGAAAACTGATTTCGTACCTGAGTGAGAACGGAGTGAACTTAACCTTACTTGTATCAATGGGGAATATCATACTATTACTTATATCTTTTTCGTTAACAAAAATCTTCGCACTCGGTGAAGCTTTAAACACAACGAGAGCGTTTCTTAGCTTTTCATTAAAAGTTAGAACAAGTGAAAAACTGTAAACATCCCCTGATAGAAGATAACTCCTTAAATTTCCATTGTAGTCAACAAGCGAGTTTTCTCCCGAAACGGAAGGAGAAATGACAATGTCTACCGGATTTGCAAGGATAACTAAAGCCGAAAAAAGTAGAATCAAAGTAAATAAATGTCTCACAATCCTCACCTCCCCTTATTATTATGAGGAGGGGATCCTCCCCTCCTCATGGCCTCCAGTTTTTTAAAAGTGGTGACCAGTTTGGAAACACAAAATCCTCTTTTGAGACTTTGTAACCTTTAGACTGAGCCTCTTTTATCGCTTCCAGCAAAGATTCGTCGGCTTTTTTCTTGTATTCGAGGAGTTTTTCCCTAAACTGATCAGGTGGTAGCTTTTTAACCAAGGACTCCGCAATTATCTCCCAAACATTTGGATGTATGGAACCAAGCTTCTTCGAGTACGGAACAAATCCGGCATATGGATTTTTGTACTGAGGTATCGGTGAAACCGTTCCAACCTTCTTAGAGATGTCTATGATTTTCTTCAAAGCAGGGTTCTCGACAAGCTTTGCATTATTAACAACTGCCAAGGGTGAATAATCATATCCCCTCTTGACCATTTCGGATTGGAAATACTCAGATGTAAGGAATTGAAGAACTTCTGCGGCCTCTTTCTTGTGCTTGGATTTGGATGAAATGTACCAGACAGGAATCGTTGTGGGGTCGAATGGGTAATAACCCCATCTTCCCTCGTCCGGTACTGGAGCGTAAGTCACGCCGTATTCGAAGTTTTTCGGTGCGATCTTTTTGAACACCCCTGGCATCCAAACACCATCGAAGTAGAATGCGGTCTTTCCTTGAACAAACATCTGTCTAGCAAGATTCTTATCAAGTGAATCCCAGCCAGCAGGCACGATATCCTTAACAAGAGGAAGCAGAAACTCTTTGTAGAACATAATCCAAAGAGGGGAGTCAAAGTTATACTCTCCCCTTCTCCAATCTATGAACGGTTCCATTAGTCCAAGATTGGCCACAAATCCTCTGAAAGTTCTGGCTATGTTTGAGCTCTTGGTTCCCGGTATGACCATCGCGTAGAACTTCCCTTTTCCAGATTCGTTTATCTTCTTTGCAACTTTAAGGAACTCGGACCAAGTTTTTGGTATGTCTTTGTTGGGATCGAGACCAGCTTCTCTGAGAACTTTCGGGTTGTAGTACATCCAGCCCCTTCTCACTATTCTGTAATCTCCTTTTGCTGGAAGAGCGTAGATCTTCCCGTTTATCCTATCAACACCTTCAGTGAAGTAAACACTCGGAAATTTCTCAAAGTGGCTCTTTGGGATCCACTTTTCAAGAGGCTCTGCCCAGCCTCTTCCAACTATTTCAACTGGTACGATAGTTGAGTGAAAGAATATATCCGGTGTATCACCAGATCTGAATGCGAGAGAAAGAACTTGGTCGTATTGCGATTGAACCACGGAATCCCATACTATTTCTATATTCGGATGCGTCTTGTAAAACTCCTTAGCCACATCGCTGACGAACCCTTTCATCTCTTGGGACCAATTCAGTACCCTAATCTTCACTTTGGCTACTCCCAAGCTAGCTAGAAGAACCGCGACAAGCAAAACTGATAGAAACCTTCTCATACCAATCCCTCCTCTTAAGGAATTTGGATTATCCCTTTATCCCACCCGCCATAACCCTCATGAAGTACTTTTGGAACATTAAAAAAACTATCAATATTGGAACCATTGAAATCACAAGCGCAGCTGCCAAACCAGTCCAGTCGGTTGTGTATTCTCCGTAAAATGCATAAAGTCCCACACCGAGAGTTCTTGCATTCGGGTTCCCGAGGGTCAGTATCAACGGGAAGAAGAAATCGTTCCAGCAGGAGACAAAGTGAAATATTATCACCGTGCCTATGACTGGTTTTGATAAGGGTAGCATTATCTTGAGAAATATCTGAGGAAAGGTCGCTCCTTCCATTATAGCTGCTTCTTCGAAGCTTTTTGGGATAGTCGAAAAGTATCCTGAAAACAACATCACGTACAGAGCGTTCACACCGGAGCTCACGAGTATCAATCCTCCTAGTTTGTTCAAAAGCCCCATTTTCCTTACAAGGTCGAATATCGGTATGAACGTGTATCTTGATGGCATAAGGATGGTCGCAAGAATTGCCACAAATATCAGCTTCTTTCCTGGGAAGTCATATCTTCCAAGAACATAACCACTCATTGACGATATGAACAAAACGATGATAGTACTGAAAACACTGTATATGATCGTATTCGTCAGATATTTTGAGAAATTCGCCAAATTCCATGCTCTTACATAGTTATCCCAAGTAAATTCCTTTGGTATCAAATTCAGTGGATCCATGAACATTTCCGTGGTCGTCTTGAAGGATGTCGATACCACCCAGACTATTGGGAATATCCAGATTATCACCAGAATCGTCATTACGATTTGAAGTATTAAGGTCTTTGCTCTCCTCGACATTCTCCATCATCCTCTGTTGGTTATCGTTCTCGTGATTCCTATAGCCAGCAGCACCATAGCGAAGAAGAACGCAACGGCTGAAGCATATCCGAGGCGTGTAGCTTGGGATTCGAATGCAAGGCGATATATATAAGTTGAAACTACATCTGTCTGATAAGCTGGCCCTCCATCAGTCATTATTTTCACGTAGTCGAAAACCCTGAGAGCATACACGAAACCCAGCAAGATTATGATCATCGTGAATTTTTTGAGAGATGGGAGAGTTATGTAGAAGAACTTCTGGAAAGCATTTGCTCCATCCATATCAGCCGCTTCGTAAAGTTCTCTTGGAACTGTCTGAAGACCCGAAAGCCAATAGACCATGTATCTACCAGTAACCTGCCAGGTTGACACAACTATGACAGTCCACATAGCCAAATTCATGCCAAACCAATCTATTGGCATATTGACTATTCCAAGGTCGGTTAAAAGCTTATTAGCAGGTCCTGTGAATGGATTCAATATCAGCTTGAAATCTAAACTCACAACGGCTGTTGGAAGTATAACAGGGAGGAAGAAAAGTGCCCTGTAGACGGACTTAGCCTTGAGGAGAGTTTCACTCAAGACTACAGCGAGTACGAGAGCTATCGGAAGTTTTATCAGAGTTTGGAAAAAGGCGTAAAAGAAGGTGTTCTTAAATGCGTTCCAGAAGTAAGGATCCTTTAGGAGCTCTACATAGTTCTTCAAGCCTATAAAATCACTCGGCCAGCCTATTCCATCCCATTTAAAAAGGGAAAAGTAACCTGTTGCAATCATTGGCCATATTCCAAAGAGAACCAAGCTTATGAGGGCTGGTGTTAAGAATATATATATCCATATGTACTCGTTTTTCCTACTCCTAACTGCCCCCACTTTATTCTTCCTTTCATAATAGGAAAGTATATTTCTTATCATGAAAATGATACCAACGTGATGAGTGATTTTCCAAGTACGTTTATTCGGAATTATTATGAAATATCCTTCTTTAGGAAACACTATCTGCTTGTTTTAAGGATTTTCTGAGTAATTTGCAGGGTTAAGAACTTCTTAAAAAACCTATTTGTTATGAGCTTGAGAAATGTTGTAAACTCTCCTGAGGTTTGTAGGGTCAAAACCTCATGGAGGTGAGAAAAAGATGTTTTTCTGGTGGGACCCGACTCTCATTTTGCTGATACCAGCTTTCTTATTTTCATTGTGGGCCCAGATGAAGGTTCAGAGTGCGTTTAACAAGTATTCTAACGTTCAATCTACTCTCGGGATGACCGGAGCAGAACTTGCTAAAAGGCTCTTGGAATCCGCTGGGATATACGACGTGAGAGTTGAGATGGTCAGTGGATGGCTTTCGGATCACTATGATCCCAGGAATAAGGTTCTCAGGTTATCCAGAGCCACCTATGCCAGCAAATCAGTGGCGGCATTGGGAGTAGCAGCTCATGAAGTTGGCCACGCTATACAGCATAAAGAGAGGTATGCTCCGCTGATTATAAGGGATATGGCTGTTCCCTTGGCCATGACTGGTTCCAATTTGGCATGGCTCATATTCATACTGGGGCTTTTCATGTCAGCTCCGTTTCTATTAAAAGCCGGGATAGTTTTGTTCTCATTCGTGGTTTTCTTCACTCTTGTGACGCTTCCCGTTGAATTCGATGCAAGTGCACGTGCTGTCAAGCAGTTGAGACTTTTCCTGGTACAATCGGAACTCGAGGGGGTTAAAAAGGTTCTATCCGCTGCAGCTATGACCTATGTTGCAGCAGCAGCAGTTGCCATCTTGCAGCTCCTGAGAATGCTCTTGATAGCAGGAGCTTTTGGTGATAGAGAATGAACATTAGGAAGATAGCCTATAGAGTTCTGAGAAAGCTGGAGAAAGATAAGAGATTTCCCACTGAGGAAGTTAAGGATGCCCTCTCTCGTATGGGCGAAAGGGAGAGGGCATTTTTCAAAGAATTAGTATGGGGAATCATGCGGAGGCAGATCTACATAGACTGGCTTCTGAACCGCTATCTCGAGAATCCGGAAATTCCTCCCGGAGTCAGGGTAGTCTTAAGAATTGGTACCTATCAACTTTTATTCATGGATTCTGTTCCGAGCTATGCAGCTGTTTCAGAATCTGTGAAGCTCGTCGAGAATGGAAATTTCCGCAAACTTGTTAACGCTATTCTCAGAAGGATTTCAAAGGATGGCATAAGAGTTCCAAAAGAAATTCACCTGAAATATTCACATCCAAAATGGATCTATGAAGAGCTTCTCAAATGGGGGAGCATAGCTGAAAGGATCATGGAAGATCATTTGAAACCCCTTCCAGTGGTTTTGAGGGTGAACACGTTGAAAGTCTCAAGAAAATCTTTAATGAAAAGGCTTTTGGAGAGCGGAATTGAGGTCAGAGAGACAGATCACTCACCTGTGGGATTGGTTGTAAGATACAATGGTGATTTCTCAAAATTTTCTCCTGTAAAGGATGGTTTGGCAACAGTTCAAGGGGAATCGTCACAAATCGTCACTTTTATCCTTGATCCGAAGCCCAATTCGAGAATCCTGGATCTTGCATGTGGAATGGGTGGCAAGACGACACACATGGCTGAATACACAAGGGATTCTTCAGATATTCTAGCGATCGATGATTCTTCTGAAAAGATAGAAACTCTTCTGGATAACTGTAAGCGTCTGGGAATAAGATCTGTTAGAACAGCTGTGATGGATTCAAAAAGAGTGTCAGATGTTTTCAAGGAGAAGTTTGATTACATCCTTCTTGATGCACCCTGTACATCCCTTGGAACAGCTCGGAAAAATCCAGATGTCCTTTTGACAACAAAACCCGATGGACCCAAAAAGATGGGAAAAATTCAACTTGAAATGATGGAAGTTGCTTATAAGCTTCTCAGAAGTGGAGGAAAACTCATTTATTCCACATGTACGTTTACCCAAGATGAAAGCACATATATCGCTGAGGAGATCACCAGGAGGCATGAAAACTTGAAATCTTTGGACATAAGAAAAGCTCTTGAAGGCATGAAAATAGATTATCTATGGGATGGGTACGGTGCACTTCTACTACCAGATGGTAACACGCTTACCGAGTTCTACATATCGGCTTTTTGCAGAGTATAGCCTCAATTTCATTGGGATCTGGAGCGGGCGACGGGATTCGAACCCGCGACCCCCAGCTTGGGAAGCTGGTGCTCTACCAACTGAGCTACGCCCGCCTTACCACGCAGGATATTATCCAGATTTTTTGAAGCCATGTCAACTTCCTGAGTACTTGAACCCCGGAAATCCTGAAAGATCACTCTCACTTTATATTCAGAACGGAGCCTCTTTCAACGAGCTTTCCCTTGAGAACTACTGCCCTTTTCTTCTTATGGGGATTTCGCATCTCTTCAAGCAATATGCTTGCGGATAAAATGCTCATCTCCTCGATAGGTTGAGAGATACTCGTGAGAGGAGGATCAAAAAACTTGTGCCATGGCATGTCGTCAAATGTGAGAATAGAAACATCCTCCGGCACTTTTATCCCTAACTCCTTGAATGCTTCTAGCGCTCCCATAGCCATCATGTTGTTCAAAGCAACTAGGGCTGTTGGGATTTCCTTCAAGTTTGAAAAAGCGTTGAGCACATTCTCATAGGACGTCTTCAAGGAAAACTCCCCTTTCACCATCCAATCTTCCCTGAAATCGATTCCGAAAGTGTTAACAGCTTTCAGAAATCCCTCTAATCGTTTCTCTGAGGTGTAGACACCCTTGGGACCAATTATAACTCCGATCCTTCTATGGCCGTTCTTAACCAAGTATTCCACTGCTTCAAAAGCGGCTCCTGTGTTATCCAGAACAACGTAGCTCGCGTTGAGTCCCTTTATTATCCTATCGACAAAAACAACCGGCTTTCCGGAAATAAGGAAACTGTTGTAAGCCTGAACCATCTTTCGTTTCATAGTCACCAGTGCTGTGACAGAGATTATTCCTCCAACATCATATGTTGAATACGTTTGCAGATATTCCATTTCTTTCTCCTCGTTCTCATCGGTGTTTGACAGTATATACTGATATCCTCGCTCGTACAGGCATTTTTCAATTGAAAGGACTAGTTTTCCGAAAAAGTAATTGCTAACGTTTGGTATCACGAGCCCTATTACCTTCGATTTCTTTGTCTTCAAGTAGATTGCCATAGGATTTCTCCTATAACCGAGTTTCTCGGCAACTTCTACTATCTTCTTCCTCAATTCAGGATTAACGCCAGGTTTGTTGTTAAGCGCCTTTGAAATGGTTGATGGCGCAACGTTCAGCATCTTTGCAAGGTCAACAATCCTGGTCAAGTTGAACTCCCCCTACATTATGATATTCTTCTCACCACACCGTATACCCACCGTCTATCACTAGGTCATGCCCCGTTATGTAATCCGACGCTTCACTCGCCAGAAAAACCGCCGCTCCTTGGATATCTGAAACTTCCCCAAGCCTTTTTAAAGGAATCCATTCAACCCATGTTGGAATTAATTCACGAACCTCTGGAGATTTTATCAAACTGGTCTTTGTGTATCCTGGACTTATGCTGTTCACCCTTATCCCGTGATGCGCCCATTCTGCAGCTAAAGTTCTCGTGAGATGGATAACAGCGGCTTTTGATGCGTTGTAAGCAGATTGATTTTGGGGTCTGTTTACGATCCGCCCAGAGATGGACGCTGTAAATCATCTACCATTCCCTATCCCAGTGAGTGTGTGAGATGACGTGACCTGTGTACCGAGCAGTCTTCATCGAGCCTCCTTGATGTTGTTTCACGCTTATCCCCCCTATCTTCTCTCATATCATGCTGCTTCTAACCACTTGAGGATCTGTAAAAACATCATATTCATCGTAGCTTGTCGATGAAAATTCAGAGACGACAGCCCCTTTCTGACCAGCTATAAACCAATGTAACGTATCAGGTGGGATAGTGTACTGGTCTCCCGGTTTCAAAACAATCTCGTGCCACACGGTGAAATATGGTAGCTTGTCAAGTGGTACTTTGTCCTTTCCGTATGGATTTTGGGTTGGCTCTCCAGGAACGTACAGATAAACCTCGCCATACCTGCAGCGAAAGGTTTCTTCCTTTCCCGGGTAATCCAGTTGTGGAAGGGGAGGATGTTTGTGTTCTGGGCATATCTGATTCGGGAGCAGAAACAGTTCCTTGGCGCACACACGTGATGTGTTGACATAGACAACTATTTGGAGCCCAAATCTCTCCACCTGTTTCAACCCAAAATCGGTTATTTCCAGGTTCTCTATCTCTTCTCTTTTTAGGGCTATTCCGGACTCCTTAGCCAGGCTGATAACCTTTTTTAAGATTTCATCTTTCATTCGAGATCGCCTCCATTGGAAATCGTTTTCCAAGTATTTCTAGTTAAACTCTATTATTTCACGAAGAGGCTTGTCAAGTGCTCTTATTCTGATCATTTCAAAAATACGAGGGAATATTCGCGGTTAGAGCTCGGAATCTCAGGATTCCTAAAGGTGATCGATGATACCCCACCTTTTGCAGAGGGATGATAGTTTTTTATTATGGTGTAAAATCGTTTCAAAACTGTAAATTAGGTGGGGGATTCTTTAGAGGAGGAGCAGCTTTGAGAAAAATTCTGATCGTTGGTGTGCTGTTTTTCGTGGTTATAACTGGGACAAGAGTAGCCTACATGTTCACAAGAGAACCTGCTAGGAATTTGATATACAAAGCCCTTTCGTTACTTCCAAACAAAGATGAATTCGTCTTCGTCGTCCTGGGTGACAACAAGAACTCCATATCTACTTTTGGAAAGATGATGGAAAAGATAAACAAAGACTCCCAGGTTAGCTTTGTCATCAACACAGGAGATATGGTGTTCGATGGAAGTCCAATAAAGTATGATTTTCTTGTTCATCAGTTGAGAAAGCTGAAAAAACCTTTGTTAACGGTTCCTGGAAATCACGATGTGGCAGATCATGGGGTTGAGAACTATCTCAAGATATTCGGTCCGCTCTATTATTCTTTTCATGTAGGACCAGCGTATTTCATAATGCTTGACAACTCAAATGAAAAGGACATAGATCCTTACCAAATGAAATGGTTTAAGAAAGAGCTTCAAAGAGCAAGAAGCTTCAAATATAAATTCGTATTTTTCCACGTTCCAATATTTGATCCAAGGGTAAAAGCTCAGCCAGGTCATTCAATGAAGGATGTCAAAAATGCAAAAAAGCTTCTATCGATCTTGAAAGAGTACGGTGTAACGATGGTTTTTTGTGGTCACATACATGGATATTTCAGGGGAAGCTGGGATGGCGTTCCATACGTCATAACAGGTGGGGCCGGAGCGGAGCTTGTTGGGTTAAATCCAAATCATTACTTCTACCATTACATAAAAGTTCATGTCTCAAATTTAGGTGTGAAATATGACCTTGTGAGAATCAAGTCTCCCGATTTTAACCTGATGGATCGCTTGGGAGCATTCATATGGCTCTACACCTATTCATTTATAGTGATAAATTATTGGGTGGTTCTTTTGATAATAGGACTTTTTGTCCTTTTCAGTATGCTCATGTACGGTGAGGAGAGAAAATTATTTCTCAAATTGTTGGTAATTTTTAAAAACTCAAGGATCTTAAACGCAGTTATGAAGGTTTCCAGAAAGATTGGAAAGACTTTCGAAAAATAAAACATTGAAGTCCTATTCTTTCGAATCAAGGTTTATAATTCTCACCCGGAGGAGATAATTTGAGGATACTGGCAATTGAGACATCTTGTGATGAGACAGCTGTTGCTGTGCTTGAGGATAAGACAAGCGTTTTGGTGAACCTGGTGGCATCTCAAGCGGATGTTCACAGAAAATTTGGTGGAGTTGTTCCTGAGATAGCCGCTCGCCACCACCTTGAGAACATAAAATACCTTCTGTTCAAAGCGTTTAGAAGTGTGAGCCCGGGTAGTCTCGATTACATAGCCGTGACATATGGTCCAGGGCTTGTGGGAGCACTTCTAGTTGGAGTATCCGTAGCCAAGGGAGTGGCTTTAACCCTTGGCATTCCTCTCATCGGGGTTAATCATCTCCACGGACATATAAGCTCCGTTTATCTAGCTTATCCAGACCTTAAACCTCCTTTTGTGGTTCTTCTAGCATCTGGTGGTCACACTGAGATAGTACTTGTCAGGAAAGAATCACTAAGAGTTATAGGAAAAACCCTAGACGATGCAGCTGGTGAAGCTTTTGATAAGGTTGCGAGAATTTTGGGATTGGGATATCCTGGTGGGCCGAAGATAGAAGAAGCTGCTAGAAAGGGAAACCCAGAGTTCCACCACTTTCCACGACCTAAGATTCACGACAGAGATTACGATTTCTCATTTGCCGGTTTGAAGACATCTGTTCTGTACTTTTTGAAAAAGAATCCTGGAGCCAGGGCCGAGGATATAGCAGCTTCTTTTCAAAAGGCGGTTGTTGATGTGCTGGTCAGAAAGGCTTTCAAAGCGGCCCGAGACAGTGGAGTCCGAAGAATCGTGGTTGTTGGAGGGGTATCGGCGAACGCTATGCTGAAGGCTGCCATGTATGAGAAGGCGTCGGAGTCAGGTTATGAGGTCTTTTTCCCACCAGTTAAGTACGCGACGGACAACGCTTTAATGATTGCCAGAGCGGCGTTTGATTTAGTAGAAAGAGGGAAGTTTTCTGATGTGTCCCTCAACGCTGTTCCATATTTAGCATGGGAGGATGTGATATGAAGAGATCCTACTTTTCTCTTTTGTGGTTTCTAAAAGTGGTTTTTATATTTTCCTCGTTGACGACGGTAATGGAATTTCTCCAATTTCATGCGAGTTTTGCCAACACGTTGCTGGATAATATCGGTTTTCTGGAGGGATCGTCGTGAAAATTCACATAGTCAGGCATGCAAGCACTGAGTACAACACTCAAAGAAGGTGGCAAGGAAGAATAGACCTTCCGCTTGACGGGATTGGAATCCGTCAGGCACAAGCATTGGCGTTGAAATTCGCGCCAGTTCTTGTGGACAAGGTGTACTCAAGTCCACTCAAGAGAGCTCTTCAAACTGCGGAGGAGATAGCCAAAGTTCACGGTTTGAGTGTAGAGATAATAGATGATTTGATAGAATCCGAGTTGTCTCTCTGGGAAGGGATGCCAGCTGATGAGGTCAAGAAGAAATTTGCAAGAGAGTACAAAGAATGGGCTACAAACCCAAATGCGAATATTGAAGGAATAGAGAATGTGAGGAGCGTTTACGAGAGGACGAAAAAGGCCCTTGAAAAAATCCACAATCTTGGTGGAGAAGAGGTAGTGGTTGTAACACATGCAGTTGTCGTCAGGACAGCTGTGTGTCACATAATGAACATGCCACTTGAGAGTTTCAGGGAATTCATCGTTCACAATGCCTCGGTAACAACTGTTCTTGTAAAAAACGGGTGGTGGAGGATATATTCTCTGAATGACACGTCACATCTTGAGGTGGTTCTGTGAAAAAATGGCTTTTCTCTTACATGAAAAGATACACATCGTTCATAATTTTAACGGTGATCCTCGTTATAGCATCCGCGGTTGTGGATGTCATGCCTCCTTTTATAACCAAGAGTGCGATAGACTCTTATATTCTCAACACATCTCTTGACCTCTCTCAGAGGATAGCTGGAGTCACAAAGCAAGCTTTGATGTTTCTGGGAGTGGTTCTCGCATCATTTTTGCTGAACTTTCTAACTCTCTACATATCATCTTACACCGGTGCAAAGATTATATATGATCTCAGGCGGGATTTGTTCGACCATGTTCTACATCTCCCAATGGGCTATTTTGATAAAACACATTCTGGAGTTGTGACTACCAGAATAACGAACGATACGCAGAATCTGATGGAATTCTTTGTAACGGTATTCACTTCTCTCGTGAAAGATGTTTTTTTGATAGCGGGGATTCTCTTCATGCTTGTGAGACTTTCCCTGTACCTTCTGGGTACACTTTCCCCAATAATGCTGATAGTGGTGATCGTGACAGTCGTGTTCAGGAAATACGCCCGACAGATATATAGCATCATAAGAACTAACATAGCCAGGATAAATGCTTTCCTAGCGGAGCACATTGCTGGAATGCCAGTTGTTCAGGCGTTTGAAGTGAGAGATATCAAGAGAGAGGAGTTTGAGGATATAACTCAGGAATACTACGAAAGTGTTATGAAGCAGATAACACTCTTTGGGGTGTTCCGGCCTTCCATGGACCTATTGTACTCTCTTGGAATAGCGATAATTGTGTGGTTCGGATCCGGCATGGTTAAACACGGACTTGTAGGAATAGGAACCCTTTACGCTTTCGCTTCTTACTTGGACATGTTCTTCAACCCCATAAGGGATTTTGCGGAGAAATTCGATGTTGCTCAGAGTTCTTTGGCCTCCGCAGAAAAGATCGACAGGATCCTCAAGAATGAGAAGGAGGAGCTCCGCGAAGGTGGAAAGAAGATCATTGAAAAAGGTATAGTGGAGTTCAAGGATGTGTGGCTTTCCTATGATGAAAAAAGTTGGGTTCTGAAGGGAATTGATGCAAGATTTGAACCAGGAGGATTGAACGCGATCGTTGGTGAAACGGGAGCTGGGAAGACTTCCATGCTATCTCTTTTGAACCTGACTTACAGGCCCCAAAGAGGTGAGATACTAATCGATGGTGTTGACATAAGGGAGTACGATCTGAAATCTCTTAGAAAGCAGATATCCGTCGTGCCGCAAGAGGTGATAATATTTGAAGGAACCATATTGGACAACATCAGGCTCTTTAACAACAACATTCCGAGAGAGAGGGTTGTAGAAGCTTTGAGAAAAGTTAAAGCTCTGGAGATGTTCGAAAAGTTCCCAAAAGGCCTGGACACTTTTTTAACAGAAAGGGGAGGAAATCTCTCTTTAGGTGAAAGGCAACTCATATCTCTGGCAAGGGCAGTTCTGTTTGACGCCAGAATATTGATACTGGATGAGGCTACGGCGAGCATAGACACGGTTACTGAAGCCTTGATTCAAGAGACTATAGAAGAACTCTCCAGAGATAGAACGGTGATAGCGATTGCTCACAGACTCTCCACTGTAAAAGATGCAAAGAGGATATTTGTTGTCCATGATGGGAAAATCATTGAAGAGGGAACACATTTCGAACTGCTTAGGAAGAAAGAGCATTATTACAGGTTATACAGCAAGATGAGGGAGGGAACCAGGGGTGGAAAAGCTGAGATTAGTACTGGTAGGGGCGGGAAGGATAGCAACAAAGAAACATTTAGAGGCCCTACTGAAGAACTCTGAGTACATAGAGCTCGTTGGTGTGTGTGATTTGATAGAGGACAAGGCCATGGCTTTCGCCAAGAAATATGCGGAAAGATCCGGTGTTAAGCCAGAAATAACGACATCTGCTGAGGATTTCTTCAAGCGGGAAGATGTAGATGCTGTTGTCATAGCCACAAGTAGTGGATCACATTACAAACTCGTTGTAGCAGCTTTGGAGAGTGGAAAACATGTGCTAGTTGAGAAACCTATGGCACTTTCCACAAAGCATATGGATCACATGGTGGAGCTTTCAAGGAAGAAGAACCTGAAGCTGGCGGTGTCATTTCAAAACAGATTCAACCCTCCTGTTATTGAGCTCAGAAAAAAAGTTGAAGGTGGTGCATTTGGAAGAATTTTTTACGGTGTCGCTTCAATAAGGTGGAATAGGAACGAGGATTACTACAAGCAGGCTGATTGGAGGGGAAAATGGAAAAGTGATGGCGGGGTTTTGATGAACCAGTCCACGCACAACATAGACTTGCTCCAATGGATGTTGGGAGGTGACGTAGAAGAGGTGATCGGAAAGCTGGAAAATTTCAATCATCCCTATATAGAAGTGGAGGATTTCGGATCCGCAATAGTTAAATTCAAAAATGGGGCAGTCGGTATTATTGAAGGGACCAGTGTTGTTTTTCCAAAGAATCTCGAGGAAACCCTTAGTATCTTCGGTGAGAAGGGAACCGTTAGACTTGGAGGCTTGGCAGTTAACAGAATTGAAGTTTGGAGATTTGAGGGGGAAGATTCGCATCCAATGATGAATCTTCCAGATCCAGACACGGTTTACGGATATGGACATGTCCCGCTGTACCGTGACTTCTACGAAGCGATAGATCAGGACAGGGATCCGGCTATTCCTGGGGAAGAAGGTAGAAAAGCGGTAAATATAGTTCTGGCGATCTACAAATCCCATCTCACTGGTAGACCTGTCAAATTTCCTTTTGAGTTCTCCGCCTGGGATATGGAGGAGGTATCATGGTGAAGGTTAGATTTGCGCCTAGCCCAACAGGTTATCTTCATGTTGGCGGAGCGAGAACAGCTCTTTTCAACTGGCTTTTCTCAAGAAAAGAGAAAGGGAAGTTCATCTTGAGAATAGAGGATACGGATTTAGAGAGATCAAAAAGAGAGTACGAAGAAAGGCTCAAGAATGCTCTAAGATGGCTTGGAATCGACTGGGATGAATTTTACCGACAGAGTGATCGGCTGGATCTATACCGAAAGGTTGCGGAGAATTTAGTGAGTTCTGGGAAGGCGTACTATGTTTACGCTTATCCAGAGGAGATAGAAAGGATAAGAGAAAAGCTACTTTCTGAAGGTAAACCCCCACATTACGATGAAAAGATGCTGGAGAAGTTCAACACGTTTCAGAGGAGGAGGGAATATCAAGAGAGAGGGATTAAACCAGCTGTGTTTTTCAAAATGCCCCGCAAAGATTATTCCTTCGTGGATATAATCAGGGGCAAAGTAGTTTTCAGAGCTGGTACCATTGGAGATTTTGCCATATTGAGATCAAACGATATGCCTACTTACAACTTCGCAGTTGTTGTGGATGACGCTGACATGGGAATAACACACGTAGTTCGTGGAGATGACCATTTGTCCAACACCTTAAGACAGCTAGCGATTTACGAAGCTTTAGGAGAGAAACCACCATATTTTGCGCATGTTTCCATGATACTGGGCCCAGATGGAACGAAGCTGAGCAAGAGGCATGGAGCTACATCCGTTGAAGAAATGAGGGATAGGGGCATACTTTCTCAAGCCCTTGTGAATTATTTGGTCCTCCTGGGGTGGTCTCATCCTGAAGGAAAGGAAGTGATGGATGTAGAGGAAATGGTGGAGAACTTCTCGCTCGATAGGCTCGGGAGGAATCCTGCTGTGTTTGATTTAGAAAAGCTCAGATGGATGAATTCCGTGTACATAAGGAAAACGCCGACGAAAAAGCTTACTGAACTGGCGAAACCGTTCCTTGAAAAGTCCGGTTTTAATCCGGACCACCCAAAACTCGTTGAGATAATCGAGTCGGTGAAAGAACGCCTGAAGGAGCTCTCAGAGCTGCCTGAGCTCGTCGACTACTTTTTCAGGAGACCAGATGTCAAAGTTGATTTCACCATGGAAGAGAAAGGAGCTCTCAGAGATATAATAAACAGCTTAAAAAACATTAGTTGGAGCAAAAGAAATATCGTATGGGCTTTCAAAGATTCGATGAAAAAGCATAGGGTGAGAAGAAAGGAGTTTTTTCACAAGCTTAGAAGAGCTCTCAGCGGAAAGGATGAAGGTGTTGAGCTAGATGTGATGATCGAAATCCTCGGATTTGATGAGTTTAGAGAGAGGCTTTTAAAGTACACGAGGTGATGCTATGAATCTCCTCGAGCTTGCTAGAAGAAGAAAAACCGTTAGAAAGTTTGAAAAGCGCATCCCGAATATTGAAGATATAAAGTATGCAGTTAGCGTTGCAAAAGAAGCTCCATCTGGAAAGAACGATCAGCCATGGCTTTTCATTCTTCTATCAAATGACAGAGAAAAAGCGAAGATAAGGGAAATTTGTGAAAGAGGGGAAAAAGATTTTTACGAAAACGCCAAAGGTGAGCTTAGAAACTGGCTCGAAAAGTTGGGGTTTACTTGGGAAAAGCCCTTTCTATCGGAAGCACCTTTCTTGCTCTTTGTGTACTCCTATGTGAAGTCCCCTTTTGCCAAAGAGTCCGTGTGGCTTTCAATTGGATACTTATTACTTGCACTTGAAGAAAGAGGACTGGCAACCGTGACCTACACTCCATCGGATCCCAAAGAGGTTTCAAGCTACATAGGCCTTCCAAGGGAATACCGTCTTGAGGTTATCCTTCCCATAGGTTATCCTGCAGATCCAAAACCGAAATACGAAAGAAAAAAACTGGAAGATGTTTTCCAAATTCGATAAGTTTACTCTGTAGCTTTTATATCATTATAATCTTTTTGTAACATAATTGTTACTTTTTT
>JALWTT010000015.1:247440-397278 GCA_027077795.1 Thermotogaceae bacterium
ATGATTACAATCGCACTTTGATATCCTCAATAATCGGTTAATCTCGAGTTAAATTTCAGTCCAGGCGCCTAGGTTCAGGTTTCTGTCCTTTGAAGTTTAAAAACTATTAAAGGGGGGATGCTTATGAGCATGAAGGTTAAGGTCCTTCTGGTTTCTCTCCTCCCGATGATAGCCGTTTACCTCACGGGGGTGTTCGTCCTAGCTGACTTTCAAAAATTTAAGGGCAACTTATCAGACTTCCTTGGAAGGGAAGTAGAGCTAAGCGACGCAATTACACGGATCGAGCAATCCGCAAGATTAATAAAATCCAGCGTTTTAGGGATAGATTTGAAGGCGGAGATAGAAGAGCTTCTAAAATCCGTTAACAAACTGAAAAATCTGGGAATAAAGAGTTCAGATTTGGCCCGCGTGGAAAAGCTCTCATCGGATATCAAGGAAATGGTAAAAAACCCAAATGAGGAAAAATTGAAGAGCCTTTCGGATGAGCTTGACAAGGGTGCTCAAAATCTGAAGAGATTCGTTCTAGACAAGATGAAGTCAGAGAGAGGTGATGTAAAGGCTTTCGCCAAAAAGGTTTCATCTAACCTTCTAATATTCCCAGCTATCTTTTTAGGAATAGGAATCTTTGCAATATATTGGATGACGTCGAGGCTTCTCAGGAACCTTTCACCTCTCATGGAAGCTTCTCGTAGACTTCAAGATAGCGATCTAACGTTTGATTTTCAGGAGTACAAGGGCAGGGACGAAATCTCACGACTTCTGAACAGTTTCAAAACCGCCACCTTCACTTTGAAGGAGAATATGGAGACGATAAAGAGTAACACAGAGGATGTCGCCACTAGAATGGATGAAATCACGGCATCTGTTGAGGGAGTAAGCAGCAGTATGGATGAAATAACCCAGGCCATGTCGAATATCGCCGCGGAGATGGAGAATGTGTCAGCTGGAATAGAGGAAACGACCGCAGAGATGAACGAAGTCTCCTCTGCCACCAAGGCTATCGCAAATGATGCGAGTGAAGTTGCAAATTTTGGAAGAGAGAGTGCTGAGATAGCCGAAAAGAGTAAAGCATCCATGAAGAAACTCGAAGGGTCCATAGGAAACATAAGCGAAATATCCTTGAAAATTGATGATGTTGTTAAGGGATTTGCAGAAGGTGCACGGGAGATAAGGTCCTTCGTTGAAACCATAACGGCAATAGCAGAGCAAACAAATCTTCTTGCTCTGAATGCAGCGATAGAAGCTGCAAGAGCCGGAGAAGCTGGAAAGGGATTTGCGGTGGTTGCAGATGAGATAAGAAAATTAGCTGAGGAAAGCAAGAGAGCAGCCGAAGAAGTGGAAAAGGTCGTTCAGGAAGTTGACGAGATATCCAGGCAGTCTGTTCACGTCGCTAAAGGGATATCCGAGGAGATAGAGAAAAGTTTGGAGATAGTTAGGAGAACAGGAGATGATATGATCGAGATCGTGGAAAGGATAGACAAGATTTCTCAGATGATAGAGAGAATCTCTGCAGCTGTTGAAGAACAAACAGCAGCGGTGGATGAGGTTTCAACCGCTATGAACACGAATTCCAAGAGTATAATGAATGTATCCGCTGCCACTCAACAAGTGACGGCTTCTGTGGAAAACACAAATGCTTCCATGCAAGAGATAGCTGCGTCTGTTAAAGAAGTCCGTGAAAACGCGAGGAACTTGCTCGGCGTTGTGGAAAGCTACAAAGCGTGAGGAGGTGCATCATGAACGAGTACTCAGAAGAGGCCATTTCAAGTGCTATAAACTTCTTCGAGAATTTGAATCTCAGGATGAGCGTTGAGGACTTCATGAGAAAGCTTCTCGAGATTTCGCTGGCCATATTCCCCATATTTGACAGGGGAAGTGTCATAATAAGACATGGGGGTGAATGGCGGTATGTCGCGTGGATTGGATATCCAGACGAACTTGGAGAGATCAGAGCCACTAACTTGTACATTCCAGATGGTGAGAATCCAGTTGTAGTGGATAGAATAATGGAAATGAGCAGAGGGTTCCTGACGAGGAGGGAGATAGAACAATTCGAAAAAGTTGGGTCCGAACTTCTGAAGAAAACAGTTGCAGTTGCGATAAGGGTTGATAACAAAGCAGTGGGAGGGATTTTCCTGGATTCAACGAAGGATGTCCATATAACAGATGATCTTCTGAAAGCGATGAAGGCTTTTGGAAAGCTTGCATCCATTTTCACGGCGATGAAGCTCTATCAGGAAAGAGAGAGGGGGTACCAGAGGGAGATAATTCTCGCCATGAGAAAGGCCATGGAAGCTAGAGATCCGCATACTGTTGGACATTCCGAAAGGGTGGCAAGATACGCAGTGTCGATAGCGAAGAAACTAGGACTCGATATGAAGGAGGTAGATAAGATCTATTGGGGTTCTATAATCCATGACATAGGGAAACTAGCCGTTCCAGAACAGATCCTCTTGAAGCCAACCAAACTTTCTCCAGAAGAGTATGAGGTGGTTAAGCGTCACACCATAGTGGGGTACTCTATGCTGGAAGGTTACCCATGGCTTGAGAACATACGACATATACTGAGGAGTCACCATGAAAGGTGTGACGGAAATGGGTATCCGGATGGGTTAAGGTGTGATGAGATACCACTGGATGTGAAAGTGGTTTCCGTGGCAGACGCTTTTGACGCCATGACATCGCACAGAGCCTACAGAAAAGCTCTGTCTTTAGAGCAGGCACTCCACGAGATAGAAAAGGAGGCTGGAAAGCAGTTTGACCCTGAAGTAGCCCGAACATCTTTATCGGTTTTGGAAGAGTTGTTCGATAAGAATCCTTAACTGGACCTTTTTGAATCATATGCTATATCCCAAATCGCGAAGGCCAGCGATGCGACGGCGAACACCCAAATGCTTTTTACCATGAAAAGTATATTGTTTCCAAAAAAAGATGAGTAAAGGAGGTTTACAAGGTTTCCAAGGGACCAGCCGAGTCCCATGGCGATTGATGAAGCAAAGGCGGCGTTCATAGGCAATCTCTTCTGAGCTTCAACGGTAACGGAAGACATGGAAAGATACCCAGGTGCGAGCATGGAAACAAAAAGGAGCACAAACTGCCATGTTATGTTTCTGGAGAAGTTGAGAATACTCCATGGATGAACAACGTAAGAGAAATCTACCATGGAGAATATGAGAGCTGTACCGCTCATAAGAACGGAAGAGAGTAAGTTTATGTAAAAGTTTCCGATCTTCTCTCCTATGTGAACACCGAAGTAGGAGAGAGCCATCCCAACAAATCTGGTTATCGTCAGTATAGATCCACCTATGACAAGACTCAGCCCGGCGAGTTTCGCGTACATTGGACCGTAAACCTGAGCTACTCCCATGGTAGCTGATCTGAGGGCCACGTATAGCAACAACGGCAGCAAAATCTTTATACCATTCAACGAGAGCTTTGGCGGAGCCTTTTTTTCAACCTTTAAAAATCTCATTCTGGGGATAGTTAACAGGGCTATAGTTGATAGTGCTATTCCAATCCAAAAAAGCCCACTCAGATTGGTCTTTTGTGCATACCAAGTTATGAATACAGGTCCAACCGCGTATCCAAACATACCTGAGAGGGTGAAATATGCGAGGTCGCTTTTTCTCCTTGTGGATGCCATTATGGCTCCCATTGGATGAAAAGCGGAACTCGCGAGTTGGGCAAAGAAAACCAAGACGACGAATATCCAAAAGTGGCTCGTCAGGGATATAGAGTAAGCTGAGAGAAATGTTATTATTAAAACCACAGTGAGGTAGAGATTCCTTAAGGAAACTCTGTCGCTCAGTGCTCCAAAGGCGGGTTGAACTATGGAAGATGTTAGAGACATCGAATAAAGTGCCATCGCATAAGTGCGACTCGACACGGAAAAAACCTCCGTGAGATATGGTCCCAGAGGCTGGAATATACTCGTTGCCATATCTGCGAAGAAGTGTACAATTACAGCGATCCAGAACATAACTGGAAAATTATAGCAGAAGGTGAGCAGAGTGATAAGTGTAAAAAGCCTGACAAAGGTGTTTGGAGAAAAAGTGGCAGTTGATCACATAAATATTCATGTAAAGCAAGGAGAAATATACGCATTTTTAGGTCCAAATGGAGCGGGAAAGACCACTACTCTCAAGATGTTAACGGGTGTTATGAGACCAACCGAAGGTGAGGTTCATATCCTCGGTACGAATATCTTGAGAAATCCTGTAAAGGTTAAAAGAGAGATAGGAGTTGTCCCGGATGAGCCGAAAATGTATCCCTCTCTCAAGGGATGGGAATTTTTGGAGTTCATCAGAAAGGTTTATAGATCAGATGACAAGGAGACGCGAGTGAGAATGGAAAACCTCTTGGATATATTTGGTATCAATTACCTGGACAGGTACATATTTGAGATGTCACATGGTATGAAACAGAAGCTCATGCTCGTCTCAGTTCTGATGAGGAAACCAAAGGTGATATTTTTAGATGAGCCCTCCGTTGGGCTGGATGTCATAGCAACAGCGGTTTTGAAAGAACTTCTGAAGAAGCACGCTACGGGGGGAGGGGCCGTGTTTTTAACTACACATATACTGGATATGGCTCAAGATCTCGCAGATAGGGTGGGAATAATAAATGAAGGTAGGATAGTTGCCGAAGGAACTGTGGATGAACTGAGGAAAATCGCTGGGAGGAAAGAGCTTGAAGAGATATTCATAAAACTCACCGGGAATGAAGAAAGGCTCAGGGAGATGCTTGAAAAGCTATGAAGGACTTGTTTCTTCTCGTGAAGTACGGGAGTAAGGGCTCCAGTTTGGTGCTAGGCAAGAAAGGAAAGATTTTTTCCTCTATCTTTCCCCTTTTGCTCGCGATATTGGTATTTGGGCTACCCATATACTACACGCAATACATAACATTTTCCCGGCCGATGCCGAAGGAGGTTTTTCATCTAGTTGGAGGGCTTTGGTCTTTGATGATGTCACTTCTTACACTCACCTCGTTGATACCTGGGATTCTCTACTCTGTTACGGGAAGCGAAGATAGAGAACTTTTGTCTTATCTGCCAATAGATGGTGCAACTCTTAGATGGTATTTCACACTCATTTCACTGGTCACGAATCCAATGTTACCGGTGGCTTATGTCATGGGACTGATGGGGACGTTCAGAGGGCGGGGTATGAGCATCTGGTTGGGTCTCGCGAACGGATTGTCACAACTGATCTTTTTGACTGGCTTAGCCTCTGTCGTAGCTTTTCTTCTCTCCTGGAGAATCTGGGCAACCAGAAGACTTTACATGTACTCTTTCATAGTGGATGTCATACTCCTTGTTCTCGTTATACAGATAAATCCAGCTACAGCTGGAAATCCATTGGGAATGGCTAGAAAACTTTTATCGATGCGGTGGTTATTGGTTTCAAATTTTTCCCCGTTCTACTGGCCGATTTCCAATCGTCCGTGTGAGATAGTAGCCTTGGGTGCTATAACACTCTTATTGGCGAGCTTCATACCGGTAGGGGAACCTGAAGTTCGTCTCTCGGAAAAGAAGTCGAGGTTTCTTGGAAAGGAGATCGCGTTGTTTTTGAGAAAGGAGCAAAACGCATTCTTTCTAGCCTACCCTCTGATCTTTTCTATTCTGTATGGGTATTTCTTCAAAAGTGATCTTCAGATGTATCTCATACATGTAACCTTCGCTGCATTTTATTCATCTGTTTCCTCTGGTGCACTGGTTCAGGAAGAACTTCTTATCTACCCGTTGTCAAGAGTTTTGCCAATCATCCCTGTCAAATTGATGCTTGGTAAGATCTTAGTGACCCTAGTTGCTTACAGCATGACAGCAGTTGTCGTTGTTGTGTTCGGACTCGTGAACGGTTTTAAACTCGTTGATACGTCCTACATACTTTCGTTTCCTGTGACAGTGCTTCTATCTACATCCTATGGGGCGCTTGAAGCTATGAGAAATCCAGAATTCAGCAGAGGAAGAGTTTTAAACGGGAAGGGACTTTTGAGAGTTGAAGCAACCGGAGTTGGATTTGCGTTGATTTCGTTCGGGATTCCCGGGGGACTTTTGGATGCTATCTACGAGTTTTCGTATCCAGTGAAAGTAATGGTTCTTTTGGCCTCTCCGTTGGTTGGAATCCTTCTAGCCATTCGCTTTATCAGAAACGCCACCGGAGAATTTCAATCATTTGAGTTTTGATCGCCAATGATTCTTCTCAGCTACCTCATCGAGAAATTTTTTTTCCCGATAGTCGAGTTCCCTCAAGTATTCCTTATATCTTCTCTCTTTGAGTTTTTCAAGTGCCATTCTCTCTTTCCTCTTTTCAAGATATATTTTGAGCTTTTCCTGCTCCTCGGCTTTCTTGGCGGATATTTCCTCCCTCAGATTGTATTTCTCTTCCTCGAGCTTTTCCATATAGACTTTCCACTCGTGTATCTCAGCACCACTGGATCCTTCTTCCAAACGCTTTAACAGTTTATCGCTTGTGATTTTGATCTTTTCTTCTAACACTTCAAGCTCGCTTTCGAGTATGGCGAGCTTGTTTCTCACCTTCACCAGGTCCAATCTGGCGTTTTCTTCTGCCCTTTCACGTAATCTCAATATGGACTCCAATCTGAAGTTGAATCTCAAACTTCTACCTCCAAATCTGGATAAAGCTTTTTCAGCCTGGACACTGCGAATTCGTAGTATTTTTCCTCGTTTCCTTTGATCCTAGACTCCGTGAATACACGTATTATTGGCTCAGTCCCGCTTGCTCTTACCAGTACCCATCCATCCTTGAAGAAAATCTTTGTACCGTCTGTTGTGTCCACCTTGTAGCCCTCTTTTAACACCAATTTGGCAAAATCTTCCACAGCTTTTTTCCTATCTCCTTCAAACGATATCTTACCCTTAAACTGATAGAACACCGGGAGCTCTAAAAGAAGCTCCTCAAAATTCCTCTCGGTTTTCGATATCGCTTCGACTATCCTCACAGTTGTAAACATTCCGTCCCTTCCAAGGACTATATCTGGAAAGATCACGCCTCCGTTCTCTTCACCCCCTATGATTCCGTTCACCTCGAGCAATTTCCCTGTCACTACAAGATCTCCCACTTTTGTTCTGTAGACTTTCACGCCAAAAATTTTCGCCACTTCATCGATGATGTCGGAAGTTGCCACGGTTGTAACAACCGGCCCTTTCTTTTGCTCAAGGGTGAACTTCTCTACAAGAGCGAAAGTTTTATCACCTTGGACGAATTTCCCATCCCTTGTGAGAAAAACTGCCCTGTCAGCATCTCCATCTTGAGCCACAGCGAGATCTGGCGATAAGGCCTTGACCATTTTTCTCGTATCTTCAAGGTTCTTCTCGTTTGGTTCAGGATTTCGTGCGGAGAAAAATCCGGAAGTGTGAGAATTCACAGACAGAACTTTACATCCCAACTTCTCCAGGATTTCCGGGAGAACTACCGCTCCTGCACCTCCAGCTTCGTCAACAAGGATAAAAGGCTTTCTGGATTTCACAGCATCTATATCAATTCTGCTCTCAACCTCACGGAAGTACTGTTCCCTCACATCCATTGCTATCCTTCTTCCCATTTTCCACGTGTTCACCTCGAAAAACTTCTCACTCTCGAAAATTTCCTCCACTATTCCTTCTTTTTTCCTGGAAAGGCCCATCCCATTTCCTTCTAGAAGTTTTATCCCGTTGTACTGCGGAGGGTTGTGAGAAGCTGTTATAACGGCTCCACCGCTCACCTTAAGAATTCTCGAAGAGAACTGAACAAGAGGTGTTGGAAGAAGTCCAACATCGATCACGTCGACGCCGCTGGAAAGAAGTCCTGCGATGAAGGCCAACATCAAGGACTCGCCACTACGGCGAGAATCCCTTCCAACAACCACTCTTGGATTCTCTTCATATCCTCTGAGAAATGTTCCAAAAGCTCTTCCCATTTTCATAGCAAATTCCTCATTTAAGAAATCGGGGTACACTCCTCGTACCCCGAAAGTTCCAAATATCTTACCCATTCTCCACACCCCTCACAGATTCATGTTCAGATACGCTTTTATTAGGAGGTTACCGGTCAATTTTTTTCTGTACTCGGCCGATGCTCTGACATCTGTTATCGGTTTCACCCTATCGGAATATTCCATGGCGAGTGATTCAAAAAGCTCTTTTTTTGGTCTTTCACCAATGAGCTTTTCTTCAAGATCTGTGAACCTCACCACCGTTGGACCAACAGATCCATAGGCTATACGGGCGTCTTCGATCACACCACTTTCAATTTTCAAGGCCACAGCTATGCTCGCTATGGATATCACCATGGAATTCCTTCTACCAACTTTTTCGTAGTACGTCGTGTACCCTTCAAGCGGTTCGAGAATTACCGCATATATGAACTCTTCATCTGACAGGTCGACTTTCCCTGGACCTTTGACGAAGTTCTTCACGGGCACTTCTCTCATGGATGGACCCACAATAACCTTTGAGTCGTAAACGTAGGTCGATAGAAGGAAATCTCCAGCTGGTGAAGCGTTCCCCAGGTTTCCAACAGGCGTTCCACGATTTCTTATCTGAGGGGATCCGACTTCCAGTAGAATTTTCATGAGAAGGCTGTACTTCCTGGCACATCCGGATTTGAGTATGTCTGTATAAGTTGTGTTCATGTATATTCTCAAACCTTTGTCACATTCGAGCTTAGGAGTTTCCACCTTTTTCGTGTCAACCACGAGATCAGGTTTCAGCACCCCAGCTCTCATTTTTACAAATAGATCTGTCCCACCACTGAACAATTTTCCGCCACCTTTTTTAAGCTCTGAAAGCTCTTCCAAGGTTACCGGAGCCGCGTAATTGAATTTCATGAAGCATCACCACGCTTTCTCCTAGCAGCTTCTTTCACGGCTTCGATTATCCTGGCGTACCCGGTACATCTGCATATATTCCCTTCCAGAGCTTTCTTAATGTCTTCTTCTTTGGGGTTGGGGTTTTCGTCCAGGAGAACTTTTGTGGAGACTATGAAACCAGGTGTGCAGAATCCGCATTGAACGGCTCCGACGTCCGCATAAGCTTCGGATATATAAGTTTCACCACTTTCTATGATCCCTTCTAGTGTCCAGACGTCCTTTCCATCTAGTTCTACGGCTAGCATCAGGCAAGAGTGCACGTTCCTGCCGTTCACTATTATCGTACAAGCTCCGCATTCACCCTCGCTACATCCCTCTTTAACAGATGTCATACCCATATCGTCCCTCAAGAAATCCAAAGCCCTCTTGTAGGGTTCCACATCGGCTTCAACCCATTTCCCGTTGAGTTTGAATGAAATTTTTATGGCGATCACCTCCAGTTTTCAACTCGAGACTCTCCCTGATTCCAACTATCCTGACCACTTTGTAGTTCTTCATCTCGGTGAGCAACTTGGATGGAACATATTTCCTCTCACCGTCCGCTTCGATTTCCACGAGCCTTTTCTCCATTACCTCGTTGACTTCTGCATCGAATACCTTCCTCCCGCCTTCCAATATCACAACTCTGTCGACTACGGACACCAGATCCTCATCGTGCGATGCTATGAAGACCATCACTCCTCTTGATGCCATCTCAGATATCAGATCTTTCGTTATGGCTACCGTTTCCAAGTCGAGCTCGTTTGTTGGCTCGTCCAAGAGTAATATGAGTGGATCTACTATCATTTGGGAAATAGCCAATGACATCCGCTGTTTCATCCCCTTTGAAAGATACCTACAAGGTTTGTCGGAGAAAATTATACCAAAGCGTTTTTTCAAAGAGTGAAAGTCTCCTTTGTATCCATATAGCCACGAATAAAATTCCAGATTTTCATCTACGGATAATTCTGGAACCAGAGGTGGATCCTCTGGGACAAACGATATCCTGCCTCGAATATTACTGGGACTCTTCAGGATATCTTCACCATCTATTTCGTAATTTCCAACAGTGGGTTTGACAACTGTTCCGAGTATTTTGAGAAGGGTGGATTTACCCGCAGAATTCTGGCCAAGGATGAGGATAACTTCTCCATCTCTCGCCTTGAGGTTGATATCCCTCAAAACCCATTCCTTTCTGTAGCGCTTTCCTATATTCTGGAGTTTCAACTCCATGTTATCTTCTCCATATCTTTGAGTATATCCTTTCCCACCCTGCTTATAAATGTGGGATTCCTGTCTATGAGATTTCTCATAGCTCTTAGGACGTATTCCTTAACCTCCTTTGAGAGTTCCTTGTCGAAATATGCCTTTTTAAGTATCTCAATGGATTTCGGGTGGTCTACGTATGAGAGCACCATTGCCACCAGATCCCCATAGCTGTCCCTGTAAGAGTCCTCAAGTAACATGTATTCTAGAACATCTAGAATTTTCTCACCTTCCCCTATCTTTGCGAGTGCTTCGTATACCACCAAGATTGCCTCTTCAACCGTATACTTCGACAGAAGTGAGTAGAAAATATCTTTGGCTCTTTTTTCTCCCATATCTCCAAGAAGGTCAACGATGTACAATACAGTTACATCGTCCTCTTCTATTCCCTCTCTCCATCTTTTAAGGAGTTCCTGGTAGAGGGCTTCCCTTGCCGTATCTTGAAAGTGAAACAACGCTTCAGCAGCTATTTCTTTCACTTCCGGATCTTCATCATAAAGCAACTTCACAAGAGTTGGTATTGCACTCTCACCTTTTTCCTCGACTATTCGCTTTATCAGATCTTCCCTTTCCTCGCTCAATCTGTTTCCTCCTTTCAAGACATTATCCTACCACTTTCCATCTTTATGACCTTTTCAAACCTCGATGCCAGGTCTTCAAAATGCGTTATAAATATAACCGTTTTTCCACCGTTTTCCAAATTGTTCAGCATCTCTACAATGTTTTCACGGTTCTCAGAGTCAAGAGCGGAAAAACCTTCATCTATGAAGAAGAGCTCCACCCCACCACTCAGGGTTTCTGAGAGGCTTAATGCCATCACAAGAGCGACGATGGTTTTCTCACCACCGGACAACGATCTGTACTCAATAGGGTTCCCAAGGCTGTCCACCACTCGCAATTCTTCTCTTCCATTTCTACTGAGTATCTCCAGGGAAAATTCCCCACTGGTTATATTTCTCAGTTTCAAAGAGGCATTTTCCACAACCTTGGGAATTAGCCTGTGAAACAGGTAATCATCAAACCTATCTGAACTCAAGGCCCTGTGCATTACCTCTATTACCTCCATATCTAAGCTTTCTTCCTTGACCCTTTTTTCTATCTCTCTAAGCCTATTTAACTTCTCTGTTATTTCATTTCTCAAAGCTCTGATCTCCCCTATGCTTTCCCTGAGATGATCTCTCTCTCTTTCCAAATGGATTTTTTTCTCCTCGAGCTTTTTTCTCTCCATCACGTACTTTTCTATAATCTTGTCACTTAGGTTCCCAACAATGCTCTTTATCTCTTCAATACGTGCTCCAAGCTCTCTAAGCCTGAGCCTCATCTCATTTCCGCGATATCTTCTGTAGTTTTCCACTTCCTCCAGCCTGATATCTGAGAATTCGCATATTTCTCTCACACGCTTTTCAATGTCTAAACGTTGATTCTGAAGAACCTGAAGATTTTTCTCCTTCTCGAGAATAGAAGTTTTCACTTTCTCAAGCTCCCTTTCTAGAGATAAAGACTTTTCAGTCTCCATCTGTAATTTGTTTTCAAGCTCTCTTTCCCTCTGTCTGAGATTTTTGAGCAACTCTTCAAGTTTTTTTCTCTCCTCCTCTATTCCCTCTCTGTATCCAATTCTCTCGAGTTCATTTTTCATCCCATCCAGCTTGAGCTTCTTTTCTCCTATAAATTTGAGCAACTCCTTTTTTCTTTCCTCCCTAGACACTCTTTCTTTCTCCAAAACCCTCATGAGTTCTTCCAGCCTTCCCTTTTCCACTTTCAGACTTTCAAGTTTTTTGTCCATATCACTCAGAACTTTCTCATCAAAACTCGTCTGACCAATCTCTCTTCCTTCAAAAATTCCACCACATACAGGGCAGATATCACCGACCTTGAGTTGTGATGCTATTCTTCCGGCTAAAAATTCGATCTCTTTCTTCTTGATCTCCTCGATCTCTCTTTCCAGTTTGGAAATTGTCTCGATCATTCCCTTCAGCTTCGCAGATTTGTCCACCAACTCGGCTGTGTACATCTTTATTTCTCTCTCTACTCTCTCCAGCTCGAATTTCCTTCCTTTCAGCTCACCAGACAGGGATTCCATATCTATCAGAATTCCCCTTGATTTTCTCAGGATTTCAGAGATTCTGTTTAAATCCCCCTCGATAATTTCAACCCTGTGACCTGCGTCTTGCAAGTCTCTTTTGAGATTTGTAATGGTGATCTTTAACTCCTTGGACTTCACAGATAAGGGTTCCATCTCGCTTTTGAATTTTTCGATCTCAGCTTTGAGTTCTTTCTGAGCTTCTTGAATTGCCCTGAGTTGGTCCAAAAGTGGGAAAACATCTTGAATTTTCTCAGCTTTTTCCTCCAATCTGGCTTTTTCTTCAATCTCTCTGAATTCCTTCTGAAGCTCTCTGAGCTGGTGCAGTTTTTCTCCAAGGCTTATCTGTCTTTTAAGCTCATCTACTCTCTCTGAAATCTCTTTGAGTTCACTTTCAATCTTCTTGAGTCTCCCTACCATCTTTTCCATTTCTGCTTCTAGCTCATCCAAACCTGGTTTGTCATCGAGAAACTGCATTATGGTTCTGTACTCAGCGCTGGCTTGGCTCATTTCAAGTTCCTTCCTCATGGTCCAAAGAGTGTTCACTATCGCCTTCTTTCTTTCCTCGAATCCTGTTACCCTCATTATCATGTTTCTCAGGTCTCCCATTCTCTCCATTATGTCGGTGATTCTTCCCTGAGGGATCAAAAACACCGTTTGAAAAACTTCCGGATCCATTCCAAGTATATCGAGTATGAACCCATTTACATCCTCAGATATGTGCTTTGGTTTTCCATCGACAATTTCATATATCTCTCCTCTAGATCTAGAACTGGTGATGACTCTGACAACTCTGTAAATTTTCCCCCATCTTTCAAAGATGAAGTCAACAGTTGCTCTACTACTTCCCCTCTTTATATAAGGCTTGACTCCTCTCTTTCCAAACCTTATACCCCTCCCGAAGAGTGCGAAGTGGATCGCCTCAAAGAAAGAGCTTTTCCCGCTCCCGTTTCTACCAACCATTACAAAGACTCCTGGCTCGAACCTGTAATTCACATCTTTTATACCCAGGAAGTTCTTCACTTTTAGCTCAATAGGCCTCATATGACCACCTCTTGAAAGGTTTTCAAAACGTCTCTTTCTACACTGGATGGAACCATACCCCTTATGGGTTTACCTTCAAGGATCCTTTTTCTCACCATCGTTGACGATAGTCCTATTAGTGGAAGATCCATCACTATGAAACTTGGGAAACGCTCTTTGATCTCCGTCAGCTTGGATTCCTTGAGCCTTGGGTAGACGGCAAAAAAGGCCTTTTCCATGAGCTCTTCATATCTGTACCACTTGTCGAAATTCAAGGCGGAATCTTCCCCGATTAAGAAATAAGGTTTAGATCTGAACTCCTCCGAGAAGTGCTTGATCGTTTCTATTGAGTAAGATATCCCCCCTTTTTGTTTTTCGTAGTCGCTGACCTCTACTCCATTAACCCCGTCAAAAGCTTTTTTGAGCCATTCCATTCTCTTTTCGAACGGTACCAGTCTTCCTGGATCTCTGTGCGGGGGAATAAAGGTTGGAAGCATCAAGAGTTTATCCAAATCGAGATATTCCTTCGAGAGTATCGCTATTATCACGTGACCGTTGTGAACAGGATTGAAGGCTCCACCGAAAAGACCTATTCTCACGCGATCACCTCACTCGATGAACTCAAACGCAAAATCTTCAATGTAAATCGTATCGCCAACTTTAACTCCCGCTTCCTTCAACTTGGAAGTTAAGCCGTTTCTCTCCAAGATATCTATTATCATGAGTCTCATGTCTTTTTCGCTTATGTCAAATCTCCTGAGCCAAACCTTTAAATTCTCCGATATGACTGAGTATTCACCATCCCTTATCTTCTCCACATATATATCAAGCTTTTTTGGAAGCTCTCTCCAGATCGGGGCTGGTTTTTCGACCTTTGCATCTTCTGGACTCCTTTTACCGTAAAGAACCTTCCTAGAACTCCCTATTGTATTCCATATGACATTCTTGAGCCTGTCGAGCCCTTCACCAGTCACAGCGGAGACGAGGAGTATATCTCTTTTTGCCCTTTCCATGAACTCCTTTTTCCTGCCTTTTTGTTCGTCGAACGGCAACATGTCCACCTTGTTTCCGATGACTATCTCAGGTTTTTTTGCAAGGTCAGGGGAGTACTTCTCAAGCTCTTCTCTTATCTTGAAGTAATCTTCAACGGGATCTCTTCCCTCGATTCCCGAGATGTCTATTACATGGACTATTAGATGGCATCTCTCAACATGCCTTAGGAAGATGTTGCCAAGACCTCTTCCTTCTGAAGCTCCTTCGATGAGTCCCGGGATATCCGCTATTACGAATTCTCTACCTGGGGAAACGCGGACAACTCCGAGATTCGGAGTCAGGGTTGTGAAATGATAGTTTGCTACCTTTGGACGAGCATTCGACAGCCTGGATATCAAGGAGCTCTTTCCAACGTTGGGATACCCCACCATTCCCGCATCAGCGAGGAGTTTCAGCTCGAGAGTAATAGTTCGCTTCTCTCCTTTTTCTCCTCTTTCCGCTATCCTTGGTGCCCTCATTGTAGAGCTCTTGAAGTGAACGTTCCCTCTTCCCCCTTTTCCACCCCTCGCAACACAGGTGACCTTCCAAGGCTCGTTGAGATCTGCTATGATTTCACCAGTGTAGGCATCCTTCACTATCGTTCCAAGGGGAACATCTATGAAGAGATCTTTCCCATTTCTCCCATGCCTTTTTCTACTCTTTCCGTCCTTTCCGTTCTCCGCATAGTACTTGTCATCCTCAGCAAGGTGCATCAAAGATGAGAGCTGAGGGTTAGCCCTGAGGAAGACGAAACCACCGTCTCCACCGTCTCCTCCATCGGGCCCTCCTTTTGGGGCATATTTCTCCTTTCTGAAGCTCACCGCACCGTTTCCACCGTCTCCACCTTTCACGGTTATCGTAACCATGTCTATGAAATCCATTTGCTCGCCGCTCAAAAACATCCCCCTCCCGGGAATTGAAGTATAGCATCTGTTAAAATGGGACCAACCTAATTAATACTCAGAAAGACTGAATGTAAATGGGTTTTTCGAAGATGAAGCTACTTATATCTGAAGCTTTCAATGGAAGGTACCGAGAGAGCACGAATTTCATGCAAATTTGGTGCACCTGATGATTCCGAGAAAATGTGAGGTTCTTCAGAAGTTGTCAAAGTCATGGCTGTTTAGTGAAAAAAGCTCGGGTAAAACCCGAGCTTTATCACGCTTCCTCCACAACTTCTTCTTCCTCTTTTTCTTCTTTCTCTTCCTCCGTTCCGTAGGGAATTCCTTCTCTCCCTTCAAGATACGCATCGGCTATCTTTGCGGTAATGAGCTTTATAGACTTTATCGCGTCATCGTTCGATGGTATCACGTAATCTATCTGGTCGGGGTCGGAGTTGGTATCCACCATGGCGACTATCGGAATACCGAGTTTGTTCGCCTCAGCAACTGCTATCTTTTCCTTTCTTGGGTCAACAACATAAAGTATATCGGGCATCCTATCCATTCTCACAATCCTACCGTCATCGTAGAACTTTACAAGACCTCCTAGATTTTTCTTGAGTTTTTCGTAGATTCTCCTCAGCTTGCTCTGCTCCTTTTTTGGTATCCTGTCAAAATCTTCTTTCCCTTCCCCTTCTATTGAATCTCTTAACTCTATGAGTTTGTCAACTCTTTTGTTTATGGTCTTGAAATTTGTCAGGAGTCCCCCAAGCCATCTGTTGTTAACATAAAAAGCGCCACTCCTCTCAGCCTCTTCTCTTATGATACTCTGAGCCTGCTTCTTTGTCCCCACCATCAATATTATCGCTCCTTCAGAAGCCTTCCTCTTGACGAAATCGTACGCCTCGTCAAGAAGCTTAAGCGTTTTCTGAAGATCTATGATGTATATACCTTTCCTAGCTGCGTATATGTAGGGTCTCATCTTTGGGTTCCATCTTCTCGTTCTATGACCAAAATGTACTCCAGCTTCAAGGAGCTGTTTCATAGTAACTACCGGCACAACACAACACCTCCGCTTTTGGTTTTTTCTTTCTCCTCCTTCTTCCTCCGCTACCGACCCTTCTAGGGCACCGAGGGCGGAGTCCAGAGGAGTGATTTTTTTCAGAGTGATTGTATCAGAACACAAGTGAAACTTCAACGAGATCGAGTTATTATAAGATGCAATCTTTTCCTTTTGAAGGTTTATGCTAGAATATACCGCCGGGGAGGCGTAGCCTAATTGGCTAAGGCGTCGGCCTTGAAAGCCGATGGGGTGCAAGCCCCGTGTGGGTTCGAGTCCCACCGCCTCCGCCATTCTATCTAGAAGGTGATCACATGAAAAAGGTGATATTCCTTCTCATAGCTTGTTCTTCGATTGCAGTGTCAATGAATTTCAACCATGTGGCAGTTTTTTCGTATCCAGCCTTTGAAAAACTAACATTGGTTACTTCTTTCGGAAACGTGAGTGGATTGGGAATTGGTCTAAAAGACAAAGGATTTGAGGGAGGTCTTTCATGGCTCAACGGAGGATTTGCTTATGCAATTTTTAAGAGTTCTCGAAAGTTTTTGATTTTCTCCAGCGAAAGTTCATGGTTTATATCAGCAGGGGATTATTTTGAGAATTTCTCGTATTCCTCCATCTCCATGCCAAAAACACCCGTTCTTGCCAGATTTGCCGTTAGAATGGCAGCTCTTCCAAAATGTCAAGAAGGAGATATCAAATGTAAAAGAGAAAGAGAGAGAATGAATGATATCTTGAACAGGATCTTCGATAGCTCCTTTCTGTACAGAAAAATTTCTTCTTTGAGGATGGGATACTCCATGGGGATCCTGAGGGTTTCAGGATTTCCCGGCATCGGATTTTTTAACGGTGACATAGGATGGTTGATCGGAACGGGAGATACCAATGGAAAAAATGGTTGGTTAGTTGGGGTTTCCTGGGGAAAAGGTATAAGGCTGGGTGCAGCTGTATCCGCAAAGTTTGGAATCTTCCAGTTCGATATGGGACTCGCCATAGGAAAAGATGAGATTTCCAAGATATTGAGTGTTCAAGTGGATTTGAAAGGTGGAAAGGCATTTGTACTACTTTCAGAGGATGGGATTGAATTTTACGTATTCTGACCTCTTTGTCTATGTTCATGTTCCCTTCTGCGTGAGGAAATGCTTTTACTGTGATTTCATTTCCACAACGAACCTTTCGTTGATTGAGGATTATTTTTCCGCGCTTCTAAAGGATCTGGAGGATTTCAAGGATTTTCTCGAGAGCTTCACCGTGAGAACAGTTTATTTCGGTGGAGGAACCCCCTCACTTGTGAACGAGAAATTCTTGGAGAAAGTCCTCGAAAAGCTGTGGAGGTTCAAATTCAATCCCGTTGAAATAACCCTGGAAGTGAATCCGGAATCCGTTACTGGGGAGAAGCTTCGCCACTACAGAGAAATGGGGATTAACAGGATAAGCTTGGGAGTTCAAGCTGTGGATGACAGAGTTCTGATGCTGTCAGGAAGACCGCATGGGGTTTCAGAGATAAAAAGGGCAGCCGAGTACATAGCTAAGATGTTTGATAATTTCAACATGGATTTCATAGTGGGACTTCCAGGGTACAGTGAACAGGTTGTGGAGAGGAACTTGAAACTCATAGATGAATTTTCACCGAGTCACGTATCCGTGTACACGTTGGAGCTTCACGAGAACACCCCACTCTACAAAATGTATCTATCCGGGAAGATAGATCTTCCAGAAAACACATTGAAGCTGTTTTTCTTGATGAAAGACGAGCTTGAAAAGCGAGACTTTGAAAGATATGAGATATCGAATTTTGCCAAACATCAGCACTACTCTGTGCACAACCTGTCTTACTGGTACAGCATGAACTACCTGGGAGTAGGTGTGTCGGCGGGTGGATACTTGAACAGGTGGAGGTATGTGAAAACACGAGATATACGAGAGTACATAAAGAATCCAAAGCTACTATCTTACACGAGGAAAAATTCAGAATGTGAGCACTCAAAAGAAGCTCTGTTCATGGGACTTAGACTTATTGGTGGAGTTGAAGGGAAAATAGTTCAAGAAATCATTCCGGAGGAGATATACAACCTCATTCATATGGAGAATGGGAGGATGGTCGCAAATGATCCAGATAACCCCGAAATTTTTGAAAGAATCGCGAATTTCAATTGCTCATCTCTTAACAACTAGGGGTTCGTCATGAGTGAAAACGATCAGATCCACCTCCTGGGCTTTATCCACACAGAATTCGGATGATGCGCCCTCCCTGTACCCCTTGACCATCTCATAGTAATCCAGTTTTGTGAAGCATATGTCTCCAGGCAGGAAAACCTTCCCTAGATTCTCTGTCTCCACTATGAACGAGACATGCTCCCTGGCATGCCAAGGCGTGTGAAGTACCTCTATTTTTTCAAAAAGTTTTTCCCCTCCTCTGAGTTTTTTCACACTTTTCCAGGATTTCAAGGTATCCATGTATTCTTTTCCAACTATGTCTCCGAATTTCTCGTAATCTTTCTTCTCATAATTCTCATGAACGTATATTGTGGCATTTTCGAAATACCTGGTTGAATACGCATGATCTAGGTGAAAGTGTGTAAGAAGAACATCGGTTATATCGAGTCGTGTTAAGCCTTTTTCCATGAGCTTTTTCTCAAGAGCTTGATGAGTCACAAAACTTCCAGGGTCAACGAGGATCTTTTTGTCCTCGTGCTCCATATAGACGATCGTTGAATACGGTGCAACTACCACCCCTGGAACGTTGAGGTTCCCTCCCACTACGAATATCTCCAACCTCATGATACCACCTCAAAGTAAGTGAGGATGGCTACGAAGGATAGGTAATAAGAAAACAGGTGGAATTTTCCAACGTTGACAATTCTTTTCACCAGGAAGAGGGCGAGGAGCCCGAAGAGTAATGAGGATATAAGACCCAGCGTTGCTTGGGCCCCAGCCCCCTCGATGTTCATTATCCCTCCAACTAAGGTTGCTGGGAGTGACAGCAGGAACGAGTAGTAAACTGCATCCTCTCCCTTGTATCCCAGTAGCAATGCTGCTGATATCGTCATTCCGCTCCTTGATATACCCGGAAAGAGGGCAAATGCTTGGGCAATGCCTATAAGGGTTGCATCCAAGATGCTCACATCTTCCATTTTTTTCTCACCAGTTCTTATCGACGCAAACATCAGGAAAAGGGCTGTTACGGAAAATGCGAGAGGAAGTGTCTTTGGGTTGAACGATTTTTCCACAGAATCTTTGAAAATCATGTAAACTATCCCAGCTGGAATCGTGGAGATCACGAGCATGATTATCAGTAAGGGTTTTTTGAGAACGAATATAATTTTTTTGAAAGTGAATATAAAAACGGCGAAAAACGTTCCGAGGTGAAGAAACGCCACAAATGGCAAATCTCCTCTCAATCCAAAGAGGTAAGAAAAGAGCACCAAGTGGCCTGAACTGGATACTGGGAGGAACTCCGTTAGTCCTTGGACCATTCCCTGGACGAGTCCACCCATCAGAAACCTTCCTCCTCGACCACTTCATCGTAGTCTATACCGTAGTCTCTTAAGAGGCTTGCAACAACTTCGGAGTCCTTCATATCTACCCTGATGACCACTCTTCTTTTGCCTTCGCTCTCTTTAAATGTTAGTAGTGATAAAATGTTTATTTTGTTCTCGGCAAGTGCATCGACGATTTTTCTGAGAGATCCTGGAACATCTGATAGAAGTATGGATATTCTCGTTCCGGGTTCATCCATAGCCGTGATCTCTATCATGGATTCCAGTATGTCTTGCAACGTAACTATCCCGACAACCTTTAAATCCTCGTCTACAACTGGTATGAAATCCCCGTGGTGCTCCATGAAGGCCAACAAAGCGGTTTCTATGTGATCATCTGGGTGTACGTAAAGCTCGGGAGTCACAACGCAACTGTCTATAACGTTATCAGCTGGTTTGCCAAATATGCTCCGTTTGTTGACTACTCCAACAAAACTTCCATCGCTTCTCGCCACGACTACCTCGGAAAAGCCATAGGTGTCCATGACCTTCATCGTGTCTCCCACCGTCGAATTCTTTTCTATGATAGGAGCACTTTTCGTCATCCAATTCTTTATTCTCATCACCATCCACCTCCAATCTCCTTTGTGAGAGTCTTTCCTGCCCCCTCTACGATTGCTCTGAGCCCTTTCAATCCTCCTATATTGAATACCTTGCCCATAAGTTCGATTTTACCATTCGGTGGGATCCAAACTCTCACCTTTTTTGTCGTGAGTTCGTTAAGGCTACTATCCGAGTAGACCATCAACACAGCGCTTTTAACCTCGAAGAATCTATCCCCGTTCGACCCATTTGTCAGGAAAACTTTTACCTTTATGCCATTTGATACCTCGTAATAGTCGAACAAGATGTCGACATCCTTCATATTCACATCTTTGGTATCTATCACCATAAACGGAAGCTCGACTTTCTCTGGGTTCCCGTTGATGGCGGCTCTCAAGCCCACGATGTATAGACCCTTTTTTGAAAAGGTTACAGGTGGCTGGTATCGGAATACCAGTTGTGATGAGTTCGATGGTACATTTCCGTTGAATCCAGGGAACTGTCTCTCATCTAGGACAGCGTTCCCCGTTTTTATGTAGACTTCTCCTGGAGATATGACGACATCTCTACTTTTCAGGCCTTTGTTTGAAACAACCACATCGTAAGATGGCCTCTCACCCAGTAGGTAATACGGGTTGTACCCTGAAAAGGTCAGAGATATGGAGTACTCAACTACAAAAGATTTCGTTGCTTCATATTTTCCGGCGCTTGAGTTGATTTCCACGGTAATGGTGTATTTCCCTGGGCTGCTCACGGGAAAGGAATCCTTGAAAAGCAGAACGTAATCATATGGGGGAATCTCAACAGGAATGCTTGGATGAAGCTCCTCAGTATGTACTGTTTTTCCACTCTCATCTGTAACACGCATGGAGAAATCTACTATCGACAACTTCATTGGATTACTTCTGGAATTAACCAATCTTATTTGAGCCAACACACTTTCTCCCACTCTGTACTCATCGTTTATCCTTATATAGACCGAGATGGGGGACTTGCTCTTCATTTTGAATACCCCTATCATTATCATCACGGCTCCAACCATGACAACGTTGACAAAGAAGTACATCCAGCTCCTCCTCCTGAGTTCTGGAACTCTATCCGATTTTCTCTTTTCGCTGTCTATCTTCTTCCACTCTTCAGGACTCCTGGAATGATACTTCATAGCTCTGGAAAGTGGACCACTCTGAGAAGTTCCTCAACAGTGGTTTCGCCTTTTAGCACTTTCTCAAGGCCATCGATAAACATAGGTCTCATACCGTTTTCGACTGCTGCCCTCTGAATTTCCCTTATACTCGCTGAAGAAGCTATGAGCTCTTTCATGCTTTCGTCGACCATGAGCACTTCTCCTATAGCTATCCTGCCTTTGTAGAGATCGGCACATTGATCGGTTTCTTCAACTTTGTACTCAACTGGTTCATACCCTGAACTCTTGAAATATTCACTGAAGTGAGAAGCCAGATCCGGCCTCAGCGGTACCTTTCTAATCCTACATCTTCTGTTGATCCTCCTCACGAGTCTCTGTGCTATCACTCCAATAAGTGAAGAACTCACAAGCCTGGGATCGATTCCCATGTTTCTCAACCTGTCTATGGCGGAAGATGCATCGTTTGTGTGAAGGGTACTCAAAACTAAATGTCCAGTCATGGATGCTTCAACGGCGAGCTGGGCAGTTTCTCTGTCCCTTATCTCCCCAACCATTATTATGTCTGGGTCCTGCCTCAGAAATGTCCTGAGATATTTGGCAAACGTCAAACCGATTTCCGGTTTCACCTGACATTGTGTTACACCGTCTATCGTGTATTCCACAGGATCCTCCGCTGTGACGATATTAACAGCCTCGTTCTTCAGCTCGTTTATCATCGCCACAAGCGTTGTCGATTTCCCACTCCCCGTTGGCCCTGTGACAAGTAGTATTCCATGCGGTTCGGATATCAATCTTTCTATTCTCCTTATGTTGTACTCATTAAATCCCAGATCTCCAAGTTGTTTGTTTGCTGAGGAAACCTTTAAAATCCTCATCACTATTTTTTCTCCATGCACCGTTGGAACTGTGGATACCCTAAAATCGTATTGCTCTCCGGCAACCTTCAAGTAGAATTTTCCATCCTGCGGAAGTCTTCTTTCGGATATATCCAAGTTTGAAAGGATCTTCACCCTTATCACAGCAGCATTATGCTGTATTTTAGGATAATTCATGACGTTCTTGAGCATTCCATCTGTTCTGTACCGAACCCTTACTATATTCCTTGACGGCTCTATGTGTATGTCACTCGCGCCTTTCTCAATGGCCCTGTGTACTATCATCGAAATCAGCTTTATTATCGGAGCGTTTTCTTCTTCCTCCTTAGCTAGAGCCTCGAGATCTTCTGCTTCCAGATCTTCCTCTGTCCCCGGTTCGTAAAAAATTTCCTCAGGTGTGCCAAGGATAAAGGATTTATACAGGTAATCGAATGTCACCGGGCTGGCTATTAATATCTCAGGACTTCTTCCAAGCAGAAATTTCAAAGATGACTGTATCCTCTGAAGATCCGAGGATATATCGGTTACCACGACGAGTGTTCCATCCTCCTTTACTTCAAGCGGAATTATTCGGAGCTCGTCTATCATGCTTTTTGGGACCTTTGACAGAACATCAGGTGGGATCATAGTTGGAACTTTCTCGAGGGGTTCCACCCCCCACTGCTCGGCGAGTGCATGCACGATTTCGTCCCACGTAACGAACCCCGATTCCACCAACGATTCACCGATGGGCTTTCCTTTCTCTTTGCTGTATTTCAAGGCCTTCTGAAGTTCTGACTCCGTTATGAGTCCCTTCTCTATAAGAATTTCCCCTAACCTCTTGTATTTTTTCTTTTCGAAGAACATTACTCCCCAATTCTCCTTATGTCTATACCTCTCCAGTATATAGCTGGGACATCCTCGTCGGGGATGAGAATTCGCTCATCTTCTTCAAACTTTGTTGCTATAAGTGTAATTCTCATCTCATCCTCGTCTAGTGCCTCATCATGCATGAGGCCAAGAACGATATCTGTATCCTCGCTGGTGTGTTGCTTTATCAACATCATGGCTGTGTTGAGTTCACTCATCTTGGCGTTTGGAGGAGCAGTCAGGTTTACTATCATCTTCCTGGCATCTTCTATTGGATAGTCAACGAGTTTGCTTTCCATGGCATTTCTAACGGCTTCAGATGCCCTGTTTTCCCCTTTCCCGACACCAATGCCTAGGAGTGCTGCTCCGGCATCCCTCATTACAGATTCTATGTCTGCGAAGTCAAGGTTTATTACTCCCCTTCTTGTTATGAGCTCTGAGATCCCCTTAACTCCTTGGTGGAGTACCTCGTCCGCCATGAGAAAAGCTTTGGATATCTCTATGTCAGGTTCTTCGAGAAGTTTGTTGTTGGATATCCTTATTAAGGTATCCACCTTGTCCTTTATATCTCTCAGTCCGTTTATTGCGGTCGCCCATCTCTTCGGACCCTCAAAGAAAAATGGTGTTGTGACTATTGCCACTGTTAGTATCTTCATCTCTCCAGCTATCTCAGCTATGACGGGAGCTGCTCCAGTTCCGGTCCCCCCTCCAAAACCGGCGGCTATGAACAGCATATCCGTGTCTTTCAATATCTCTCTCATCTGATCCGCACTCTCTTGGGCAGCTTCTCTCCCGACATCTGGATTTCCCCCTGCTCCCAAACCTCTCGTAACCTTTTCGCCTATTTGTACTTTCACAGGTGCTTTGCTGACTTCGAGAACTTGAACATCGGTATTAACAGCTATGAACTCAACACCATGGATTCCGAGTTCCATCATCCTGTTTATTGCGTTGTTGCCCGCGCCACCGACTCCCATGACTTTTATGACGGGTAAAATGGCTTTTCCTTCGACATTTTCTCTACTTTCCTTCGCCAGTTCAAATCCCATAGTCATACCTCCTGTATCAGAAGAGGTTTTTCAGAAACTTCTTCAATCCTTTCAGAAATTCGGAAGATTTCCGAGGTTGAGAACTCTTCTGAATTTCAACCTCCACTTTCAAGAAATTTGCGACATTTCCAAAAGTTGCAGCATAAGATGGGTTATCAGTTACGTCTTCTTCCCCTATGACTCTTTCGGATCCAACGGGGAAAGACCTTAAGAAGCTCCCAGCTCTAACATTGGTCCTCAGAACCTGAGTTGCCAAGTCCGTGATTCTTTTTATCCGTGCTCCTCCACCTGTTAACACTACTCCACCAGGGATGCCGTTTTCTCTGTATTCAGGTATTTTCCTTTCAAGATCCTTATAAACCCTTCTGACCTTGTTGAATATCTCCATAAGTCTTGCATTAACCACCAGGGCGAACTTCCCGGCGGATATTTTCTTCACGGTCCTTCCATCTATTTCTCTGTATTCTATCTCAGCATCTAAATCCTCCGTCGGATCGTAAACTGCGAATCCGTAGTTCCTCAGCATGGTTTCAGCTTCGTCAAAAGATGTTCGGAAGACATAAACAATATCCTTCACGACGTTCCGGATTCCCAAAGGAACGTATCTGAGATCCACAGGCATGTTATTAAGGTAAGCTATAACCGTTGAAAAATTGTATCCAAGATCTACTAGGACAACTCCGCTGTCTTTTTCAGTAACGGTTAAGGTTCCCTCAGCCGCTGAAACAGGAGAAGAAAACACAACTGGTTCGGAACCAACGATGTCCTCGAGAGTAGCCCTCAGAGATTCCCCAATGGGGTAGTCGATTCTGACAGTCGAAACCTCTATCTCTATATCCCTCGCGGTCATGTCCACGGGATTCACGACAACCCTACTCCCATTCAATATAAATCTCCTTGTGAACATGTTTAGAACTTTCTTCCCCGCTTCTGGGCCGGAGAGTCGGTCGAATATCTCGTATTTCAAATCCTCAAGCAGCTCCTCAGTTATCATAACTTCGCCTTCTTCGTCCTCTTCCACCAGATTGAATTTCTCGTTGTGAAAGTCAAGTGTGAATTTGTCTGAGCTGAAGGAGAGCAACAATTCACTTTTCCCCAACCTTGGATATTGCCTCAAAAGTTCCTCTAAGAGGTGGTTAAAAGCCTCCTTAAAAGCTGCAACATCTTTTATATCACCGGATTCTATTCCCCGTGCTCCAACCTCGGCATACCCTAGGACTTCAAATGTATCTCCCTTAACCCCTATTACGACTCCCTTGAAGTTTCGTGATCCGATGTCTATTGATGTGTATACCTCGTGTCCTGCCATCTCCATCCCCCCCTTAGAACGAGGAGATCCCCTCCACTAAAGAGTTCGAGCACACTTCTTGGAACTAGATACGGGAGATATCCGACAATTCCATCTATGTTCTCCACCAGGTCCTTCCACTTGTGAAAGTATACCACCACACCTTTTCTGAAAATAATGTATTTTTCGTCTATGCAGATCTCTGAGACATCAGGACTTTTCAGAACACCTTTTAAGTCTCTCAATATTGCAAAGTCTTCGCGAGAAATTTTGAGGCCTCTTATGTCCACGCATGACACTACTGCTGTGCTTCCAGAATCTTCAGGTGATGCGGTCCCAACGATCCTTCCGTCATCTCCAATCCACCAGAATCTCCCCGAGCTTTCCACCAAAAACATCCTTTTCTCTGGATGGTTCGCTTGCTTCACTTTCCCAGAGGTGCTCAGCAATATTGCTATTATTTCCAAGTAAACTAGCAGCTTCAGGATCCTGAATCCCCTCATATATCCAAATTTGTCACATTCAGGGCGTGCCTTTCTATGAATTCCCTCCTGTTGGCTGTGTCGTTTCCAAGGAGTATCTCGAACAACGTGTCAGCTTCTTCCGCATCCTCTATCTCAACTCTGACAATCCTTCTCTTCTCCGGATTCATCGTGGTTTGCCAGAGCTGCTCCGGATTCATTTCGCCGAGCCCCTTGTATCTCTGAACCATGTACCTCTTCCCATCCAGGCTTTCCAGAAATTCTCTTAGTTCTTCATCTGAGTATAGGTAGTGATCCATCTTCCCAACATTCACCTTGTATAGAGGTGGCAAAGCTATGTAAATCCTGCCAGTCTCCACGAGAGGCCTCATATACCTGTAAAAGAGGGTCAGTAGGAGTGTTCTTATATGAGCACCATCAATATCGGCATCAGTCATTATTATCACTTTACCATACCTGAGTTTGGATATATCAAAACTGTCGCCGATTCCTGTCCCTATAGCTACTATTATGTTGTTTATCTGTTCGTTTTTCAAGAGTTTGTCAAAGGTTGCCTTCTCAACGTTCAGAATCTTTCCCCTCAAGGGGAGGATGGCTTGAAACTCCCTGTCCCTAGCCTGCTTAGCAGATCCACCAGCTGAATCTCCCTCAACTATGAACAGCTCTGTTCTTTCCAAGTCCGACGAGGAGCAATCGGCCAGCTTTCCAGGAAGCGATGTGTTCTCCAATATATTCTTCCTTTTGATCATTTCTCTAGCCTTTCTTGCAGCTTCCCTCGCTCTCATGGCCCGCTGCACTTTGTCGAGTATTCGTTTCAAGTCTATCTGATGAATGTCAAAATGCTCTTTGAGCTTTTCTCTCACAACTTTTGAGACAGCTTCCAGGGCTTCTTCGTTGCCGAGCTTTGATTTAGTCTGGCCTTCAAATTCCGGGTTCTTTATCAGGACGCTTATGACAGTGGTTAAACCCTCTCTCACATCTTCACCGCTGAATAACTGGCTTTTTTTAAGGTATCCCAGCTTTCTTCCGTATTCATTCATCAACCTTGTCAGGGTTGTTTTGAAAGCTGTAACATGTGTTCCACCATCTATAGTTTTTATGTTGTTAGCGTAGGCGAGTATATTTTCCGAATCCGACGTGGTGTATTGAAGTGCCACATCGACCAATATGTCATTGTGAATCCCCCTGATCTTCACAACTTCATGAAGGGGTTTCTTCCCACGGTTGAGATACTCAACGAACTGCGATATACCTCCTTCATATTTGAAAACCTTTCTGTAATTTCTCCTTTTGTCTTCAAAGATTATTTTCAGGCCTGGATTTAGGAAAGCAAGCTCCTGTAAACGTTTTTCAACGATATCTGAATCGAAATCAGTCGTTGAGAAGATCTCAGGATCCGGAGCGAACTTAACCAGAGTCCCCGTTTTATCAGCTTCTCCTACAAGTTCAACACGAGTGGTAGCATTGCCTCTCTCGTATCTCTGCTTGTAAACCTTTCCGTTTCTGTAGACAAAGACTTCTAGCCACTCTGAGAGGGCGTTGACCACGGATACCCCTACGCCGTGAAGGCCTCCGCTAATCTTGTAACTATCCTTGGAAAACTTTCCACCAGCGTGGAGTGTTGTCATGACAACTTCAAGTGCACTTTTCCCCATCTCTGGATGTGTGTCAACGGGTATTCCTCTCCCATTGTCTTCAACTTCAACCGAACCATCTTCGTTTATAGTAACCCTTATAGTGTCGCAATACCCGGCAAGGGCTTCATCTATACTGTTGTCAACAACCTCATATATGAGGTGATGCAATCCTCTTTTACCGGTGGAACCTATGTACATACCAGGCCTTTTTCGAACCGCCTCAAGCCCTTTTAAAACTTTTATCGATCGAGCATCGTATTTATCATCCACTTGTATCACCTCTTCACTATCCTTACATCCCTGACAATGTTTTTTCCCAACGTTCTGTTCATGCCTTCTATGATTTTCTTCTTCTTGAAGCTTATTTCTCCAGACCACATGGGATCTTTACACAAAACGAAGACAATTCCTCCATTGAAATTCACTACTCTTGCCCTTTTCGAAATAACATCCCCCACCGTTTTCTCCCAGGCAGTCTTGATGGAGAAAAGCTTCAACCCAGTTAAATTGGGATTCGAAGATATCATCCTATCTATAACTTCCGATATCCTTCTCATATTTGAATGATACCATTTTCCCTTCCATTGATCTATGAAGTTTCACATTGGCAATCCTGTGTGGTAAGATGGTTCCGTTGAAGAGGTGAATTTTTTGAAGTTATGGATTCCCATTTCAAGATCCATTGTTATTTTTTTATCTTTAATACTCCTTACCAATTCCATTACCAAGCCAAGCGGATTTATCCCAAGATGGGAAGAGAATGGAAGAATCATTAAATTTCCACATAGTGAAAAAGTTTTCAAACCTAAATGGATAGAACTCAAAGCAGTTGTTGATAGTGGGAAGGGAATATATCTGGTTCTTCCAAGAACCGGGCTGAGTAACATAAGGGTCAAGTTGAATGGGGAAACGATATGGCAGTCTGGGGATGAGAATCATCACTCCAGGATGTGGACCCAAACATTTGTGGTCACCCTGGACCCGAAGGAAAGTGAAAGCATCATTTCAATAGAGAGTTATGTCCTTTACGACTTCAGAATAAATTGGCCACCTTACATAACTCGTCATCCTTGGACAAAAGTTTTTCTCTCGAATCTCGTTTTCTCGGAACTTTCATTGGCTTTTTTCGGATTCGCGTTAGTTCTAGCTTTTCTAGTCTTCAGAATATCGTCTTATACCGAAGATGTGCTTGGAAACACAGCATTGGGGATATCCATGATCATAGCAGCGTTCCTCATGCTGGATTATTCATACCTAGGCTTGTTCGTGAGCGCTAGAGCTTTTTTAATTATGAGGAAGGTCTTTTACTCCCTTTCCTATCTATCGATCTTAGGTTTTTTCTATTCCATGGAACGGGTGATGCTGAAGGTACGTGTTCCGAGGAGAACTTTTGCGCTGCTCCTTGCGTTCTCCCTTCTTCCTATGGTGGTTCCAGGAATAGGGCTGTCCAGGCTATTTACACTACTGATGTCACCGGTTTTGGCCTTGATTGCCCTGAAGGTGCTGGTGGATGTCATACGCTACGGGAAATATTACCTAGTTGGCCCTGTCACATTCTTGACCGCATCGGTTACCTATACCGTAGTAGCTATTTGGAGATTTCCAAATCCCAGCCTTTTGAATTTTGGGATAGCTTGTCTGATGTTTGCCACCATCGAGCACCTGTACAGGGAGTTCAGAGTGCTCAGCAGAACTGCTATCATAACCAAGGAGAAATCTCTGGTGGACCCGTTGACGGATGCTTTCAACAGGAGGGTTTTCGAAGAAATTCCGAGAGATCTAAAAGGTAGTTTGGTTTTCCTTGACTTGGATAATTTCAAGGCGTTCAACGATACGTACGGACATGAAAAGGGAGACGAGATTTTGAAGGAGTTCTCCAAGACCGTTGAAAGCAGGTTGAGAAAGGGAGATCTGTTCATCAGATACGGTGGAGATGAATTCGTCCTGATTTTGAGCAACTGTGATGTGGAAAAAGCGAAGGAGATAGCCGAGGAGATCATGGAAAAATTCAAGGAGAAGACTGGTTTGAGTTTCTCGTACGGAATATCCCACTTTAAAGGAGATCTGACAAGTTCTATAAGAGAAGCTGACAAGAAGATGTATTATATGAAAAAAGTGAGGGGGGGATAACATGAACGTTTTGAAGTGGATTTTGATAGGTGTGGGAGCTGTGGCGCTGGTTCTTGGAGTTTTCCTTGGCGTTGAAACTCTGAGGGATTACAAACCACCGAAAGTTGTAAAGCTCGAAAAAGAGGGGACAGCACAAACTCTTTCTCCCAGAGAATTGACTGTTTTCACCTGGAACATCGGATATGCAGGTCTGGGAAAAGAAATGGATTTCTTCGAAGATGGTGGAACTATTTCGATTCCTCCAAGGAATATGTTTGAGAGTTATTTAGATGGGATACTCAAGACTGTTAAAAAGTATTCTAGCGTTGCCGACGTGTTCTATTTCCAGGAAGTGGACAGGGACAGTGATAGGAGCTATCACGTGGATGAATATGAGAGTTTGAAGAAAACTCTCGAGGGTTACGAATCGGCGTTTGCTTATAACTACGTGGTTGATTTTGTCCCGGTTCCTTTGACTCACCCAATGGGAAAGGTTTCAGGAGGAATGGCTTTGTTCTCAAAGTACGATTTCAAGGATCCCACGAGGGTAGCTCTTCCAGGGGAATATCCTTGGCCGGAGAAACTATTCTTCCTGGACAGGTGCATGATAGTTACGCGAATTCCGGCACCAGATGGAAAGGAGTGGGTTCTCATAAACACTCACAACTCTGCATTCGATAGTGGTGATCAGAGGAAAGCTCAGCTTGATTTCATAAAGAATTTTATCCTCAAAGAGTATGAAAAGGGAAATTACGTGATCATTGGCGGGGATTGGAACCTGATGTTGGGAGGGGATTTTAAGTATACGGAAAGGCCTGAGGAATTCTACAAGCCTCTCCCAAAAGACTGGACTCCTAGAGGGTGGAGATGGGCTTTTGATGAAGGTATACCATCGAATAGATCGGTCAAGGCTCCCTACAGAAAAGGTGTGACATTTGTCACTGTGATAGATGGATTCTTAGTTTCGCCAAATGTAAAAGTGTTGAGTGTTAAAGGAATAAACTTGGGGTTTGCCTATTCGGACCACAACCCTGTTCTCGCCAAATTTGGGGTTAAGTGAAAAAACTGGCGGGATCTCCGCCAGCTATGCTAGAAAATCTATAACGTTTCTCGTCGCCCCGCCGCCAGATATATTTTTCTTTCTAGCGCGTTTCTTTTCCTTATCGATTTTTATCTTGTCGATGAGATTTCCTCTGTATTCGAGCTTCACTCTCAAGTTTGTTTTTTCCTTGTGAAGGTAGTATTCTATTTCCCTGGATATTCTTCCCACCTTCATGGATCACCCCTCCTACTCAAGTGAATATTTCTGCATCCGCGTCTGTGAATCCTTCATGGTATACTCGCTTTGGGAGGTGATCTTTGTGGTTGCTCTTATAATCCTGGCGATCTTTCTTTTGGTATTCGCCGCGGCTTCCGTCAGAGTAGTCCGGCCTTACGAAAGAGGTCTCATAGAAAGGCTGGGAAAATTCAGGAAAGAAGTGAGTTCGGGCCTTCACATGATAGTGCCATTCTTTGATCGAATGATAAAAGTCGATATGAGGGAAAGGGTCATAGATGTTCCTCCACAGGAAGTTATAACCAAAGACAACGTCGTTGTAACTGTGGATGCAGTAATATACTACGAGGTCACAGATGCATACAGGGTAATATACAACGTTAGCAATTTCGATATTGCTACCGTGAAGCTAGCTCAGACGAATTTGAGAAATGTCATAGGCGAGCTGGAATTGGACCAGACGTTAACGTCGAGGGAGAAGATCAATTTCAAATTGAGGGAGGTTTTGGACGAGGCAACGGATAAGTGGGGAGTTAGGATAACGAGGGTTGAGATAAAGAAGATAGATCCTCCAAAGGACATAATGGAGGCTATGAGTAAGCAGATGAAAGCTGAGAGAACCAAGAGAGCCGCGATACTGGAGGCGGAAGGGGTTAAGCAGTCTCAGATACTCAGGGCGGAAGGGGAGAAAAGTGCCGCGATATTGAAAGCAGAAGGTGAGGCTGAAGCGATAAAGAGAGTGGCTGATGCTAACAAATACAGACTCATAGCTGAAGCACAAGGGCAGGCTCAGGCGATTTTAGCGGTGTTCAAGGCGATACATGAAGGGCAACCTGACAAGGAGATAATCGCTCTTAGGTATTTAGACGCCCTTGTGAAAATGGCAAATGGCCAGGCGAACAAAGTTTTCATCCCTTACGAATCCTCCTCCGTCATGGGAGCTATGGGGATGCTGTCGGATCTATTCAGATCAAAAGAGAGTTGATATGTAGTCCGCTATTGGTATTATAACTATTGCAGGTAGGAAATTACCGACCTTTATCTCTTTTATACCGAGTATCCTTACACCTATTGCTAGAACGAGCAGCCCTCCTAATGCAGTCATGTCTCCAAGGTATATCGGCGTTGATAGGAATTTCAAGTAAGAGGCTAGGCTTACCAAGAGCCCCTGAAATATAAGTACCCACACCGAGGAGAAAAGAACGCCGAAGCCATAGAGTGATGCGAGAATTGACGATGAGATGAAATCCATCAATGATTTCACGAGTATCAAACTCGGATCATTTTGAAGGCCTATGTTCAGGCAACCTATTATCGTCATTGGCCCTATGGTAAAAAGTAGAGAAGCGCTTACAAAGCCAGTTGAGAATCCCTCGCTCTTTCCTAGTCTCCCAGCGAGGTTCTCCAGGTCATCCTCCACTTTCAGGAGTTCCCCTACAATTCCTCCAAAGAGAAGTGAAAGTAATATTAGGAGAAAATCCGGTCTTCCAACTTTTGCCATCTGCGGTGTTATCATAGGTTTTACCACCATTGCCGTTCCTATTCCCAGGGTTATCAATCCAACAGAAGTGAACATCATGTCCTTAACCTTCTCAGGAATGACCCTTCCGAAGAAGATTCCCAAGAGGCTTCCCAGTATCACTGCTACTGTGTTAACAATCGTTGCGTAGTGAAACATCACCCCACCTCCAGAAATCTTATTCTGTCTCCATATAGGGAACGAATTTTATCGTACAGATCTTTATGCTTTGAGAGATCCGGATCGCTTTCAACGAGTTCTGTCGCATCTTCTCTAGCCTCTATTAGCTCCCTTTTACTTTGGATTATATCTGCAAATCTGAATTCCGGAAGGCCGTGTTGGCGGGTACCTAAGAATTCCCCAGGCCCCCTTGTCTGAAGATCATATTCTGCTATCTTAAACCCATTTGTAGTGGATTCAAAAAGTTTCAACCTCTCGTAGGCATCCCCATCCAGATCTCCATATAGGAGAAAACAGAAAGCCTGATGCTTGCTCCTTCCCACCCTTCCGCGGAGCTGATGAAGCTGAGCCAGTCCGAACCTTTCTGGATTTTCTATGACCATGACTGTTGCATCCGGGACATCTATTCCAACCTCTATAACAGTTGTCGAAACCAAGACATCATACTCTTTTGAAGCAAACTCTTCCATGACAGTCTCTTTCTGGGTGTCGGGCATCTTTCCATGCAAAAGCCCCACACGAAGCTCAGGAAACACCTCTTTCGATAGATACTCATGCATCTCCGTTGCCGCCTTTAGCATCAGCTTGTCGGATTCTTCGACGAGTGGATAGACTATGAAAGCTTGGTGCCCGAGTTCCACTTCCTGTTTTATAAATCTGAAAACTTCGCTGGATTTAGACACGGGGACCATTAACGTTTTAATCGGTTTTCTCCCTGGTGGCATCTCGTCTATCACTGATACATCTAGATCTCCATATAAGGTTAGTGATAACGTCCTGGGAATAGGGGTAGCGGTCATCACCAAGGTATCGACCATTTTCCCTTTATTCATCAAGGCTTCTCGCTGTTTTACACCAAACCTGTGCTGCTCGTCTATTATCACTAATCCCAAATTCCGGAAATGCACATCTTCCTGTATGAGTGCATGAGTTCCAACAACTACATCAATGGAGCCATTTTTCAGGGCTGACTTTATCTTACCCTTCTGGGAAGGCGAGGTCGATCCAGTCAATAAAGCTACCTTAATTCCATACTTTTCCAGTGATTTCATCCTTCTGTAATGTTGGATTGCGAGTATCAAAGTGGGGGCCATCATCGCTCCTTGAAACCCAGCTTCATAGTTGTCAAGAAGTGCAAGCTGGGCAACAACGGTCTTTCCAGATCCAACGTCACCTTGAAGGAGTCTGTTCATTGGATATTCAGATTCCATATCTCTCTTGATTTCCTCATATACCCTCTTCTGGGAGTTTGTAAGCTCGAATTCCAAGTCATTTAGGAATTTCTCTGAAAGCTTGCCCTTTATCTTCTTCGGGATTCCCCCCAGTTTCCTCTGCTTTTGCCGACTCATCGCCAAGGCGAGTTGAAAATAAAAAAGTTCCTCGTAAGAAAGTCGTCTTCTCGATTCAAAGAGATGATGAAAAGTCCTGGGAAAATGAATCCCATACAGCGCTTTCTTCTTATCTATCAGCTTTCTCTTTTTAATCAGGAAATTCGGGAAATCGTCTTCAAATTCGCATACACTAGAGTTTATGTTCTCTCGAAAAATCCTCCTCATCACCTTCTGTGATAAGCCGGAAGTCAATCTGTATATAGGAAGGATCTCCCTCTGAAATTTCCTATCCAATGGAACAACTTCGGGGGAGTTCATCTCCACAGTTCCAAGCATGCTCCTCTTCGCATTGCCGGTTACGATCACTTCCTTGCCACGCATATCTCTCAAGTTTTCATACAAATATTCCTGGTTGAACCATTTCAGTACAATCGTTCTCACGCCGTCACTGAGCGTTGCTGAAATTATACTCATCCTCTTCACCTTTTTCTTATCTAAAGATGTTATCTTCCCCCTGGTCGTGAATTTTCCCTCTTTAAGTTCTCCTATGGAGACGATTTTCCTTCTATCCTCGTAGTCCCTTGGTATATACCAGACCAAATCTCGCATGGTCTCAATTCCAAGTTTTTTCAGCGCTTTCGCTCTTGCAGGGCCAACACCTTTTGCGTACTTTATATCTGTTTCAGGGTCCCTGGTTTCATGGCAATCAGGTTCGGAGAAAAAGAACCACCTTCTGTACCTTCTGATCATACCAAGTGCATTCTCTATCCTTCTTTTTCTTCTATCACCAGGCAATTTTCTGAGAGGCTTTAAGTAATCTACCAATATTTTTAACTTCTCTCGAGCCTCTTTCGAATCCAGCAATGGATCATCCAAATCCCTTTTGAGGTTTAAAATAGCCGCAATTTTAAGGATATCTTTTTCCTTAAGAGCCCTTTCTAAGTTCTCTAAGAACTCTTCAACAAGAGTTGTCAAGCTATCACCTCGATGAAATTATAAAGGCCCGCCTGATGGCGGGCCAGCTTTTTCTTGAAAGGAAAAGCCTTATTTTCCCCCGTATTCCTCTGCGAGAAGCTTGTTGATTTCGTTTGTAACCCACTTTATCGCGTCATCTATTGAGGATTTCCCATAGATGACGTTTGCAAACATGGTTCCAACCTTTTGCCTAACCTCGTACCAAACTCCTATTTGAGGATCAAATACTCCGTTTGGTATCTGAACAAGTGGTATTTCGGCTTTCGGATCACTTGATGCGTATTCCTTCCAAACCTTTGTTTCAAGTGCGCTCCTTCTCACGGGAACGTATCCAGTGTGAACAGCCCAGTATGCAGTTATCTCAGGCGATATGAGGAATTTCATAAATTCCCAAGCTGCTTTCTTCTGTTCTTCACTTGCTGTGTTGAACATGATGACATCTGTCCCGGCGAATGGGACCTTACTGGTCTTCCACTTCGGAACAGGGACCCAGGACCAGTCATGTTTCCCCTTGGAAGCCCTGTCGACATATGGCTTTCCGGCTATTGAACCCACGTACATGGCGACCTTTCCATCTCCGAATGGTCCGGACAGGTAACTCCCCTGGACATACGCAATCTTGTCATCGTACATCTTCTTCAGGAGTTTCAAAACTTCCCTGGTCTCTGGGGTATCCAAGTTTGAAACCCATTTTCCGTTAACCTTTTTGAGAATTGATCCCCCTGCGAGTGATAGGAATATCTCGAAGGTATCCACAGTTGGTCTGAATCCAAAACCGTACTGATCGATCTTCCCATCCCCATCTATGTCATCTGTGAGAGTTTTCGCATCTTCAACGAGTTCATCTACAGTTTTCGGGGCGTCTACTCCGTACATCAGGAGAGCGTCTGTGTTCACAAAAAGGACATACAGTGATTTGTTGAACGGCAAGGCGTATATCTTGTTTCCCCACATGCAGTTTTCCCTGAAGGGCTTCCAAATGTCGTTCCATTCGTCCTCGGTGAATCCTATTTGTGGATCGAAAACATACTTGCTGAGCTCTTCAACAACACCTGCTTGGATCAGCTTTGCTGTCCAGTTCGAGTAGGCCTGTGACAGAACAGGGAGCTGACCGCTCTGAGCTGCTGCCAGTAGTTTTTGAGCAAGAGCACCGTAGTTTCCAACATACACAGCCTTAACCTCGATCCCCGGATGCGTTTCGTTGAACATCTTCACAATCTCCTGCAAGGCTTTCCCATGACCTCCACCCATGGCGTGCCAAAACGTTACCTCGACGGTTGCAAAGCTCATGACAAAAGTCAGCACCAAAAAAGAAACTAGGAGTTTCTTCATGGTGTTATCCCCCCTTCTGTGTAAAATTAATTTAGCAAGAAGATTTTATCAGAAAATCCTCCTATTTCCAAAATTGCCACCATTTCTTTTCCTTCTTTTTTGCGCAGCTTTGTTCTAGTTTTTTCAATTTCTCTTCAATGTTTTCAAGCTTTAAAAGAACCTTTGTGAGCATCGATGAGATTTCCATTTGCTCTGAATTTCGCATCAGTTCTTCGACAGCACTTCTCAGAGAATGACCTCGATTTCGAATGAGCTTGACGATGTTCTCTACAACCATTCGTTCACTTTCGTTGATCATCAGTCCGCTTGGTCCTTCAGGAGCTTTAATCAGCTTGAGCTTTTTCAACTCGATTATGTATCCTCGAAGCGTCGTGTATGGAACCCCTAGCTTCTTTGAGAGTGCTCTGATCGTATACATGTTATATCACCACCAATCTATTATAAACATTTTTCTGCATGTATTGATCATATTATCGATCATATCCTTTTCAGATTATCTCCGGCAGGCTTTCACCTTCGGCTAAGACTCTAAGGTATATAGATGTAGTTGATATAGATTCATGTCCCAAAATGGCCTGTATTCTGTTTAAAGGGACACCACTCTCCATAAGGATGATTGCGAATGTGTGCCTGAGACTGTGTGGGGTTAGCCTTCTCTTTATCCCTGCTTTTTCGAGGTAAATCTTCATCCGGCGCTGGATAGTCCTTATGCTGACTCTTTTTTTCAAAACTCCTGCCTTAATCGCTTCCTCGACGATACCTCTTTTAACCTGCACCACCCTTTCTTTTGAACCCTTACCTTTTATCCTTATTCTTGCGCTTTCCTCAATGAAAGCTATGTCTGAAGTTCTGAGTTTCATTACTTCGGATATTCTCATCCCGGTGTTCACCATGAGTCTGAAAAGTGCCTTGAAATATGGATCATCAATGACGGAAAAGAACCTTTTGAGCTCTTCCATGGTTAAGTAGTGGGGCAGGGCCTTCTCCTTCGGAGGCTCTGCTTCCATCCAAAACCTTTTTCCTGTGATCTTTCCCCTCTCATATAGCCAGTTCAAGTACCCTTTCACAACAGTCAACTTCATCTGCTGAGTTCTCGGAGAATTCGACGAAATGGCTCTCAGATACTCCTGGAACCCTCTCTCAACCAGTGGATACTCTGAGAAGCCTTTCAAAATGGATCTATACTGTTTTATAGTACCCTCGCTCCTTCTCTTAACGTTACGAAGATACTCTAGGTACTCCTCCAATTCATTCACCACCCGTGATATTCTACACTTGGTGATGGACATGAAGATAACGTGGAGGTTGACCCTGTTCAGCACGTTCATTGTATCCGTCGTGATACTGGGAATGTTTTTCATGCTGTACGAAAACGTGAAGCTTTCCCTCATGAATTCCCATAGAAGACACATCATTGCCGTGATCAGGACTTATTCCAGAAGAGGGATGTTCGCTGGAATCCGGAAGATATTCTTGGTCGTGAATGGGAAGGTACTGTCTGATCCATTTAGCTTAACCGGGAAAATACCGTACAAGGATGGTATATATGAATACGACGGGGAATATTACATAGGAGTCAGCTTAGAGGTAGGTGATAAAAAGATCTTCGCAGCTTCCTACGTTACAACCATCGTTAAAGGGATGCAGGAGGTCTCGCACAGGTTGGTACTATTCGCGGTGGCGGGTATAGCTCTGTCATTTTTCGCAGCGTTTACCATAGCGAACTTTTCTCTATCTCCACTGAGAAGGATCCTCAGAGGAATAGAGGGAATAAGTGCGTCAAGCCTTGAAAAAAGGCTCGAAGTAGTTGGAAGTGGGGACGAACTTGATACACTGGCCAAGGAGATAAACAGGATGCTTGACAGAATAGAGCGATCTTACCGAGCCCAGGAAAGGTTTGTGCATGATGTCTCGCATGAGTTGAAAAACCCTTTGTCGTCCATGAAGGGTTTCATAGGAGTCCTGAAAAAATGGGGGTTTGATGATGAAAAGATATTCCACGAATCTACGAATGAGATAGAAAAATCCATCGATGAAATGAGTAGCGTTGTGGAGGAATTGTTGATGCTTTCCAAAGAAGAGACAACGGAAGAGGAAAGTGTAGATGTTAAATCGTTGGTACTGGAGGTGCTAAAGGATTTCCATCTTAGGGGTTCTGAAAGGGAGATAGAAGTTGAGGGTGAGGCTGTTGTCAGAGCCAACCCAGATTACTTGAAGATAATTATCAGGAATCTCATTGATAACGCTTTAAAGTACTCCGAGGGAAGGATTTGGATAAAGATAAAAGGATGTTGCCTGGAGGTCTCAGACGAGGGTGAAGGAATACCGAAAGAAGAACTCGACAAGATTTTTGATAAGTTTTACAGGGTGGACAGATCGAGAGACAGAAGAAAAGGAGGGCATGGGATTGGTCTCTCTCTGGTCAAGGAACTCGCAGAGAAAATGAAAATGAGGGTGGAGGTTGAAAGTGATCTTGGCAAAGGGAGTACGTTCAGAGTTGTTTGGGGTGAAAAATCTTGAGGGTGTATGGAAGAAAGATACTCAGAGAAATCCTAGCTTCTGGCGTTCCCATAAGGAGAGTGTACTTCGCCAACCTGGAAAATCCATCCAAGGATTTTGAGGACCTCGTTGTGGAGGTTCAAAGGAAAGGCATTCCGTATAGGTTCATCAGCAAGAAGAAGGCGGATAATCTAGTCCAAGGTGAGAAGTCCCAGGGAGTTGTGATAGACTTAGCCGAGTTCAGATATCAGGAGCTCTATGAGACTTTGGAGCGTTCAACGAGGCCATTTGTTGTTCTCCTCGATCGAATTCAAGATCCACACAATCTGGGTGCGATCATCAGAACAGCAGTGGCCGCTGGGGTAGACTTCATAGTCATTCCCAAAGATAGATCGGTTAGGGTTACACCGGCGGTTGTCAAAGTGTCTGCAGGGTACGTTTTTAAGATACCGGTGGTTCTGGTGACAAATCTTGCCAGAGCGATCGATGAGCTGAAAAGTGCGGGGCTTTGGATCTACGCTGCAGCGGCTGGTGGGAAAGACTACTACGAAATTGATCTGGACGGTCCGGTGGGCCTGGTCTTCGGGAACGAAGGCAGAGGAATAAGAAGGCTCGTGCTAGAGAGATGTGACGGTGTGGTGTCCATACCGATGAAAAACGGTGTGGACTCTTTGAATGTGGCTGTGAGTGCTGGCATCATCATGTATGAGGTTTTCAGAAGGAGGAATAAGGATCAGTAGGGAGGTCATTCGATCCCCTTGGGTAGCCACATCTTGAACTACTCGAAATCAGGGGTTATAATACTTCTGCCGTTGCGGGGTGGAGCAGTTTGGTAGCTCGTTGGGCTCATAACCCAAAGGTCGTGGGTTCAAATCCCACCCCCGCTACCAGAAAAAAAGCAGGGGAAAAATCCCCTGCTTTTTCATTACCCTTGAGTTGAAATGCCACCGAAATGTCACTTATAATATCCCTTTGATTTCAGAAATTCGTATATCTCCTGGTTTGCTTCCTTCAAAGCTCCCTCTGGATCCATCTCTAGCGCCCATGCTTTTGCAAGGTATGTACCTAGTATGTCTTTCATCTCAGGGTAATCCGGAATCTGAGGTTCCGCGTATCCCCATTTATCAAGGGCGGGAAGTTTCACCTTGAATCTGGGGAACTTCGAAAGCACCTCAGGATCACTCAGGATGGATTTCCGAGGCGGAGAAGCACCGGCCATAGCGTATATCTTGGCACCCTCGGGGGATGCAGTAGCCCATGCTGCAAATATGAAGGCCTCCCTTTTGTGTTCTGAATGTGGGTTTATAACGAGCATTTGGTCATGTGCAGACTGCGCTCTTCTGATCCCTTCTGGGGTCATTACACCGGGCACCATGGCAACTCCCATCTTGTCCCATACGAGAGGAGAAGATTTCTTATCCCTTAAAGTAGGATACGCAGCGTCCCACTGAACAGCCATTGCAACCTGCCCTGTTTGAAGAGCACCGAGAATTTCCATGTATTCGTATGTGGAAATGTCAGGTGGAACAAGACCCTCTCTGATCACCTTTGTGACCCATTTCAAAGCTTTGACAGCAGGTTCGCTGTCGAAAGCTGGCCTGTCGTACCACCATGTTCCACCGTATGATCTGAATATTTGGTACCAGAACATTGGAAGGGACTCACACTTTCTACCGTAGAATGCCAATCCGTATATTGTCGGAGAGCTTTTGTTGTACTTCTTTGTAAACTCTTTTGCAACTTTGTAGAGCTCATTCCACGTTTCAGGAGGCTTTTTGATCAAATCTTTCCTATAAAACAGGAGGTACGTATTCGTGTCCGTTGGAAGGGCGTAAATCCTGCCCTTGTAGCTGACCAGCTTCATGGCTATGTCAAGCCAATCGTTCCTGTTGTAAGGGAACATGCTGTTATCATAATACCATTTGGTTATGTCAAGCGCCATGTCACTGACTGCGTACAACGCAGTGAAACCACTGAAAGATTCAAGAATGTCAGGGGTTTTTCCACCAGCTAGCAACGTGTTGTTAACATAGGTGTAGTAATCCGCTCTTGTAGCTTCGATGATTTTCACCTTAAATCCGTATTTTTGAGCAAGATGTTTGTTCCAGTACTCCACTTGGGCCCTGTGGGCCGTACCTTCAGGGCCCGACCTGCAAAACAAAGTTATTTCGGGCATGGAAGTGCTGAACCCCACTAGAACTATCAAAACGACTATCCAAGCAAGCCATTTCCTCATCGTGGTCACCTCCTCCAAGACATCGGAAATTGTTAAAAGTAAAAAATTTCTCGGCTTCCCACCTCCTTTTATTTAACCGCTCCGAAGGATAACCCTCTAACTAAGTACCTTTGAACGAACATCGTCACGATCAGCATGGGAACAATGGAGATCGTAGCTGCGGCTGCAATAGCCCCCCAATATATACTGTACCCAGTTATAAACCTTGCCATTCCCACGGTGAATGTAACAGCTCTGTCTTGAGTCATGAGCAAGGCAAAAAAGAACTCGTTCCACACAAATATAAAGTTCAGTATGGAAACGGCCACTATGCCTGGCTTCATTAACGGAAGGATAATCTTCATCAGGATTTTTCCCCGTGTGGCTCCATCGAGCATAGCAGCTTCCTCCACGGATTTGGGAATTTCATCCATGAATGATGTGAGAACCCATACAGATAGCGGTATTGTCATCGTCAAGTAGACAAAGGTCAGACCAAGTATGCTGTCTATAAGTCCTATCAAACGAAGTAAGAGGAAAAGGGGGAGCGCAAAAACAACAGGAGGCACCATTCTTATCGACAGAATCCAGAAGGCCACACCCTTTTTCATCTTTCCGAATCTCAGTATACCGTATGCTGCAGGTAGGGATACCCCTAGGGCTACTATCGTCGAGAGTGAAGCTACAGCAACACTGTTGGTTACGTACTTTCCCAGGTAGAAAGTTTCGCTAAACAACATTTTGTAATTTTCAATAGTAGGTGTAAACGAAAATTTGAGATGAGGTTGCATGATCTCTGTTAGAGGTTTAAAAGAGGTGATAATTATGAACACTATGGGGAGATTTATTAACCCGACGGCGATGACTGCTGTTGTATAAAGAAAGGCATATTTTAGCCCCTTATGCATTGCGATTCACCTCTTTGTAAAAGAAATTTATCACCCACTTGCTGATTATGATTACAGCGATGAGGATTATCACTGTAAGTGCTGCTGCTTTCCCAAAATCGTAACGTGTAAACATCAGAAAATAGGTGTACAACGACATTGTCGTTGTGGCCGTCCCAGGTCCTCCACCGGTTATCACAAATACCTGGTCGAAAGCTTTAAAGGCATCCATTATTCTGAAAATTAGAACGACTCCTAGAACGTGCTTTAAAAGTGGTAGAGTTATATACCAAGTGCTTTTCCAATAAGAGGCACCGTCTATACGAGCCGCTTCAAAGGGTTCTTTTGGCAAAGTTTGCAGAGCCGAGAACACTATCAGGAAAACAAAGGATGTCCATTGAAAAATATCGACTAGTACAACTGCCATAAGGGCTGAAAAAGGACGGTTTAAGATGTTCAGCTCTGTTCCAAAGAAATCTCTGAAAAAGGCGGGTATAGGGCCGTATATGCTGTTATAACCAAGTTTGAAGATTATCCCATAAACGAGCGGTGCAACCATCATGGGAAGTACCATCAGTATCATGAAAATCTTCTTACCTATTGGGAGGGAATCTATGAGCAGAGCTAATGCAACCCCAAGGACCATCTCTATTGTGACTGCTGTTATGACATATAGAGATGTAACTTTAACAGAATCAATGAATTTCGTATCCCTGAAAAGGGAGAAGTAATTTTTCAGGAAAACGAAATGTCCTCTATATATGTTGTACGCAGTTGATTCGGTGAAGCTTATATACAAGCTGAAGAAAAAAGGAAACAGGGCGACGAGTCCCAAGAGTGCAACCGCAGGAATAACGAACCTCCAGCCTTTGTCTTTATTCATGGATCAGAACCTCCTCTTTTCTCTCAAGAGCTTCGTAGGCTTTTTCCACTACCTGGGTTGCTTTGAGACCGTCATAACCTGTTGGAAAATCTTCTCTTTTTCCTTCAACCCAGTCTGCAAATCCGATGAGCATCTCCCTGTCCGCGTTATCTCCAAAGTTTATCCAATCTATCTCCTGCTCGATGTTACTGTAGAAGATCAGATTTTGGGAGAATATATCAGCCTCTATGACACCATTCTCAAAGATCACTCTGAAGGTTACCTCGCCCCAGTAAGGATATGAGATAGGCTTTGACCAGCTACAATCTAACGTCATAGGAATGTCTCCAAGTTCGAGTGAAAGCACAGCGCTATCTTCAACCCTGAGATCGGGATGTATGTTACTTGCGACGAAGGCTTGTACTTTCGAAAACTCTCTACCAGTGAACCATCTGAAAAGATCGACAAGGTGTACCACGTGATCTGTGATCGCGCCACCTCCTGCCAATATTGGATCTGTAAACCATCCTGGAGGAAGCTTCCCCCTATTACTTGAAGTTATCATAAGGGGCTTACCTAACTCTTCTCTGTCGAAAATTTCCTTGATCTTCCTGGAAGCGGGATGAAATCTCACAGGAAATGCTGTCCCAAGTTTGGTACCATCTTTATAGGTTTTGTTTATCATTTCCTCCGCTTGTTTGACTGACAATGCAAGAGGTTTTTCACAGAGTATCCCCTTGACTTTCCCAGAGGAGGTCATCACGTGATCAAAATGCTTGGAGTTTTCTGAGGTTATTATGATCACCTCTACCTTTTCAAGAAAATCGTCGAGGTCTTCAAAAAAAGGTATTTCAAATTCGCTTGAAAATTTCTTTCCTCTGCTTACATTTTCATCCCATATCCCAACGAAGTCGAATCTCTTTTCTTTTTTCAGAATATCTGCGTAGCTGCTAGCGTGTACATGCGCTGCTGATATCATCCCTATTCTCATATGCTCACCACCTTTACCGTTTTTCGTTCTCGCGCCGATTCTATAGACATTAAAGCCACGTTGAGAGATTTGAACGCATCTTCCGCTGGGATTTCAACTGGCAGATCCTCTTCCACTGATGTGAGAAAACTGCTCATAACGCGAGCGTACGGGTTCAGTGTGAAGGGTGATTTCACCGAGATCCCTTTGCTTTCGTAGACGCTCACTGGGGCGATGTGGGTACTTTCGAAGGAGAGCATCCCTTTTGTTCCAACAACCTCTACAGAAGTTCTGAACGGCGATCTTTCAGGAAACGCCCATGTCCCCTCAATATGAACAACCGCGCCATTTTTGAACGAAAGAATTATGTAGCAGTGATCTCTCTTTATGTTCTCAGAAAAATCCAAAGACCGTGCGTGGATTTCTTCGACCTCACCGAGCGTCCATATCCAGTAGTCGATATCATGAATGGCCAGGTCGAGAATCACACCTCCGCTTTTCTTAAAACTTCTGAACCAGTTTGACCAAGACGGGAAAGGGCCTCCACGGAAACTTCGGGCTTCGCTCACTCTTCCAATTTCACCCAGTAGAATACGGTTGTGTATTTCCCTATATTCCGGGAAAAACCTGACCACATGATCCACCATGAACTTTGTTCCAGTCCTTTTCACCTCAGATACAATCCACCTTGCTTCTTCTATGGACCTGGCTAGTGGTTTCTCGGAGAGAACGGGCTTCCTTCTCTCGAATATCATCTCCAGGTATCTTCTTCTAGCGGTAGTTGGAATTGCCAGGATTAGGGCATCAACGGAATCTAAAAGTTCCTCAAAGGAATCTGCTACTTTGCAAGGATGCCTTTTTACAAACTCTGAAACTGCCTTTGGGTCTATATCATAGACCATGTGGAGCTCTCCGTTGTTTAATTCATCAAGAGCTTCGGCATGAATATTGCCTATGAAGCCAGCACCAACAATACCCACCTTAATCACGCTATCACCTCTCACTCAGTTTTTTCACAACATCCAGGTCGAACCATCTTTCCACAGTCAATCTGTATGCGCCATAGAGGGAAAAATCGGCCTCTTCAGCTGCAACCCGAAAGATGCTGTGCTCTCTCTTTGTGAGCTTTGCAATGTTATCCACTACCATCCTGAGAAGTGTTGGTAGATACCTGACGATCTCGCCATCGAAGATCACTACTTGGGGATCAAGTCCAATCACCAAAACCGACAGAAATTGTGCAACAGTCCTGGATATCTTTTGAAGCTCTTTCTCAACGAGTTTTTCTTCTGAGTGCCTTTCAAGGAAGCGAAGGATGTCTTCTACAGTTCTGGCATCCAGGTTTGGGAATCTGCTTTGTGCAAACTTGATAGTGGATTCTTCAGAAATCACCCTTTCAAGTTCATAAAGCTTTCCACGAAAGGGGATCAAGACTTGGCCTATTTCACCAGCTAGGCCTCTGTAACCTCTGTGAACTTTCCCGTCTATCACTATCCCTGCACCTATTCCTATTCCGAAATAAAAAGCCACGAGATTTTTAACCCCGCCGAAATACTGAGAGGCACCATAAGCTATCATGTTTGAGTCATTTTCCCATATGAGGTTAACCTTACGATTGCAGCAGGGAATCTTTGACGGGAGTTTAATGTTCCTCCATCCGTAATATCTACTCCACACGAGTGTATTTGTCTCATGATCAATCGGTGCCGGTATTGAGAATGAAATGCCAAGGAGATTCTCGTATCCTTTGCTTAGAAAGTGTGAGAAAGTTTCCAACAATCTGCTCATGATGATTTCCAGGAGCTTGTTAAATTCGATATCTCTGTCAAAGGTGATCACATTTTTTGATACCATGTTTCCTGTGAGATCCAGGAATTTCATCGTAGCTTCTTCATACGATATTTCTACAAATGCACACAAGCCATATTTTTCGTTCAATTTCAGGAGTATAGGCTTTCTACCACGAAACCCCGTCCCTTTTCCCTCTTCCACGACCAATCCTTCGTTCTTCAAGCGATTTACTATATCAGTCACAGCGGGAAAGCTTATGTGAAGGTCCCTAGAGAGTTGACTTCTTGAGACTGAACGAGGGTTAACCAGCAAATATGAAATGGTTCTTTTGTAGTTCAAAAGATTGATCTTCTGTGAGACACGCGTAGGTTTCGTCGGCTATCACCCCTTTATTTTTTACCCTAAAAAAATATATCATTTTAGAAGCTGTGAAGTCAAGGAATGTCACTATCAAATTAGAGTGGAGGGAATGCAGGTTGCGACAATTTCGTTTGTTGTCGTAAAATGTCAATTTTACGACGTAGGCTGATGAGGCTTTTCAAAAGAAACTGGTATACCAGCGGTCTCAAAGGCTTTTCACAAATGATTCTTAGCGTGGATTTAGAAGAATTCCAAAAAATGGGAGTTTTGCGCTATAATCACTCTTGAGGTGTCTGAAGTTGAACGAAAACATCTTTTTGAACATCACCCCTGCCGATTTAGAGAAATTTGAAAAGCTAGACAAGGGGATCCTCATATACGATAAAAGCGGGAATATAAAGTACGCCAACCCATACGCATTGGCAATCCTTGGTTATGCAACTGTAAAAGATTTGAGAAACGGATGGAAAGTTGTTCCACCCGAATACAAAGAACTGATAAATAAGAGAATTGAAGAGACTCTAAGTGGGGAACCTTCACCTATGCTGACAGTAAAACTCATCACTTCGAGCGGTGGAGAGGAGATAGTGAAGTCCAGAACCCTTCCAGTGATTTTCAACGGTGAAAAGCTCTCCATGGCGATCTTCACCAGAGAAGCCGAAGAGAGGTTCAAGAGGATCTCAGTCAAAGATGCTTTCCGCACTGTAAGGGATGTTGTAGAACCGGTTCTTGAGGATCGTTTTGTTGATCTTCCCAGGGTTCTCGAGCGCATCTACAAAAGTATTAAGGTTATTTTCACCGATTTGGATATGATCTTTGTGAACCTGAACGGGGATGTGATTTTCTCCACGTTGAGTGAAATGCCAGATACGGAGGGAAGTTTTCCACTGAGGGAGTGCATGGAGAATGTGAAAGAGATATACTCTTCTGGAAAGGAGATCGGTGGAAAGGTTTATACAGATTTTGTGGCTCCGGTAGCACATGGCGGTAGAGTCTTTGGGGCATTGGCTTTCAGGAAAGAAGGTTATGGTGCCTTTGTGCCAGAGGATGTCGAGACGTTCAGAACCATAGCCGAGATAGCTTCACTTGTCTCAAGGCTCTCCGAGATGATGACTGAGATTGAGAAGGAGAGGGAAGATCTCGTGTACAAGGCCATGAGAGATAACCTGACAGGAGCTTACACTAGGAATTACCTCGATGAATTCATCAGAAAGATTGTTTCTTACCTCACAAGAAAGGGAAGTAAAGTTGCAGTGGTTATGATGGACATGGATAATTTGAAATTCGTAAACGACACGTATGGACATTTGGAGGGAGATAAGTTGCTGAGGGATTTTTCGAGGATTGTAATCGAGAACATCAGGAAGTCCGATTTTCTCGTGAGGTTAGGTGGGGATGAATTTCTCCTGGTTCTCCCTGAAAATGGTGAAGAAGGCGCACGGTCAACGATGAAAAGGATAATCGAGAGGATCGACGAGGAGAATTCAACTAGAAACCCAAAGATTCTGTTCTCCTACGGAATATCCACTGTGGGAGGAAAAGGACTTGATCATGCCATAAAGGCGGCTGATATGAGAATGTACGAGATGAAGAAAAGGCGGCATTCCAACATGTTCTGATTCATTTTTCAATAGACTTGGGTAACGAGAACTTTCATTGTAAACTCTCAGGACGAGAAAAAAGGAGGGAGTTGTGTGAGGATAAAAGAGATCATTCCATACGCTTTGGGGAAGAAACCAGCTCATGTTTTGTTCAAAAACGCCAGGATAGTCAACGTGTTCACCGGTGAGGTAGAAGAAGGGAACATAGCTGTGTTCAAAAAAAGGATAGCTGGAGTTGGCGATTATGAGGAAGGAGAGAAAGTGATAGATCTTCGCGGTCTCTACGTGGTTCCAGGCTTGATCGATGCTCACCTTCATATAGAGAGTTCCATGCTTTCACCGAGACAGTTTGCAAAGGCTGTTCTTCTTCATGGAACCACAACCGTCATAGCCGACCCTCACGAGATAGCCAACGTACTGGGACTTGATGGGATCGAATACATGATAGAGGCAACTGAAGGGATTCCTTTGAATGTGTACATAGCTATTCCCTCTGCTGTCCCAGCCTCTCCCAAATTTGAGACGTCAGGTGCTAGGATAGGGCCAGAGGACATCATCAACTTTGTTGAAAGGTATCCAAAGAGAATCATAGCTCTTGGAGAGGTGATGAACTTTCCAGGAGTTCTGAACGTTGATTACGAAACAATAGCAAAGATAGAAATATTGAGGCACAAGTACAAAAAAATTGACGGGCATGCTCCTGGCTTAACTGGAAGGGATCTGAACGCTTACATAAGTGCTTTCATAAGGTCGGACCATGAGTCCACAACGGCTAAAGAGGCTCTCGAGAAGATAAGCAGGGGGATGCAGATTTTCATAAGGGAAGGAACAACCGCGAAAAACTTGGAGGCGTTGATAAAGGCGGTTAACGAGAAAAATCAGTTTTTCTTCTCCTTCTGTACAGATGATAAAGACGCACTCGACATACTCGAGGAGGGGCATATAGATTTCAACATAAAAAAGGCACTCTCCCATGGGATAGATCCAATAACCGCTATCAGGATGGCTACGATAAACACCGCTAGGTACTTCAATCTAAGGAGCATGGGTGCAGTCGCTCCTGGATATAAGGCGGATCTCGTGATTTTAGAGGATCTTGAAAGCTTCAGCATAAGAATGGTTGTGAAAGATGGAAAAATAGTGGTTGAGGATAGGAAATTTGTTGGGACGCTTCAAGGTAGAATACCGAACGTCCCGAATACAGTTGGTTATGTGAAGCTCCCCAAATTTACGGCGAAGGATTTGAAGATCAAGGATAAGGGGGAGAAAATAAGGGTCATAAAAGTGTATGAAAATAGCCTCATAACGGACGAACTTGTGGTTGAGCCCACGGTCAAGGATGGTTATGTTATCCCGGATATCGATAGGGATCTACTCAAGATAGCGGTGTTTGACAGGCACACCGGCTCGGATTTCACTATCGGATTTGTGAATGGATTTGGACTGAAAAGAGGAGCCCTTTCTGCAAGTATAGGTCATGATTCCCACAACGTCTTCTCGATAGGGACTAGCGATGAGGACATCGAGTTCGCCGCTAAAGAAATCCAGAAGATGAATGGGGGGATAGTCCTAGTCGACGGAGGAAAGGTGGTGGAGGCTATACCTCTTCCAATAGCTGGGCTCATGTCAAATGAACCGCTTGAGAAGGTTGCAGATAGAGTGAGAAAGCTGGATGGAAAGCTCGTTGAATACGGTACCAACAAAGAGAAAATGATGGGAGTATTTTTCATTCAGCTCTCAGTCATACCGAAGCTCAAAATAACCGATAAGGGAATAGTGGATGTTTCAAGGCAGCGTTTTGTAGACCTCTTTGTAGGATGAGTGGGGGTGATGCCTTATGCGGGTGGCTAATACCTCAAGAGTGGGAGTATATATCCCCCAGTACTCCCACAGATCTGCTACAACTCCGAGGACAAGCTGGCATCCTGCGAGAAATCCAGCAGAACGGGCTATAGATAGAATGGCAATGGCTGGGAGAATAGCCAGAATGGGTGCGATCAATAGAATGAGGATATTCTACAAGGCACTTGAGAGATCTCTTATAGATATGACGGGGTGATCTGGTGAAAAGCTTTCTAATTGCGTTGATTCCGATTTTGGCTTTTCCAGCGTACATGACGGTGGGAATCGACTACGATCTGAGCTGGTTTCCATTTGTGGGCTTCGGGGATTCCTCGGGCAAGGATTACTTTGAAATGAGGTTTGGTTTTAGGAATATTGACGAGGTTTGGACATTGAAGATCTCTGGGATGTACTACAAAAGCATTTGGAAAGACTTATCGGGATTTTTCTCAGTAGAGAGTTTTCTAACAACAGGAGGGGAGAATGAACTTTTCTCCTTGAAAGTTTCCGAGAGGGATTTCATTTATACGCTGGGATTGGGCATATCGTATGAGATAAACTTTTGGAATATGGGGATTGGGCTATCTGGAGGAGAAAGCTTTGTGTTGCCCTTTGGAGCGTCATCAGATCTAATACTTGCTCCCTACTTGGGACTTTCCCTTCGCTGAAGGACATGTTTCTCTAAGTGGGCATAGTTCGCATCTCGGATTTCTGGGGAGGCACACGTTCCTTCCAAATTCCACCATGGACCCATTAATCGGCCCCCAAAGCTCCTTGGGAAGCACTTTCATCAGTTCGAATTCCGTCTGCTCAGGAGTTTCCGTTTTCACCCATCCCAATCTGTTGCTTATCCTGTGGACGTGCGTATCGACCGCAAGTGCAGGCTTACCGAATGATACGTACAGAACGATGTTCGCCGTCTTTCTCCCCACCCCTGGGAGTGAGAGCAGATCTTCCAAACTGTCTGGAACCTTCCCACCAAATCTCTCCAGTATCTCCTTTGATACCTGTATTATCCTTATTGCTTTTTGCCTGAACATGCCAGAGGATCTTATGAGATCGTATAGATCCTCCGGGGACGCCGTTGCCAACCTCTCTGGTATACCATATCCCGCCTTGAACAACCTTTCGGCAGCTTCATCTGTGTTTTCATCCTTACTCCTCTGGCTTAGGATAGTTCTTATAAGCACTCTGAATGGATCCCGCTCTGCATGATGCCTTGGGAACTTTTCTATTATCAACCTTGCTTGCTCCTCTATTTTCAAATTATCAGCCCCTTGTTCGGATCAACAACTCTTAGGTTCACTCCTTCAAGATCTTTTTCATATTTTTTGATGATTTTATCGATCTTTCCTATGTACCTCGTGGATATATGGTATAGAATTACGTTCTTGACCCCAGATTTTTTGATGGTTTCCACGACCTCTTCTATAGAAGCATGGTTTTTAATCCTTCTATCCTTAGAGTTCAGGAATGTGCATTCGTGGATCAAGAGCTCCGTTCCTTTGACCTCTTCTGGATCGAGAACCAGCGAATCGCCAGAAATGGTCAGTATCTTCTGCTCATACTCGTACGTTATCTCATCCTGCCCCAGCTCTTTTACAAGCGAGGCTATTTTTCTTGGGTCCATACCAACATATTCCTTCTTTAATTTTCTTCTGGTTTCGTACACGTGATATCCAAAGCTCTTCTCACCTGAAGTGTGCTTCGTTCTGAACGGTACAACGAACCTTTTAAAGGATCCCGCTTTTCTCAAAAAGACCTTTTCCCTGTCTTCTATAGGATGGGTTGTGAATGAAAACCTGAGATCTGGGTTGGCTCTTCTTATGAAGTTCAGATAAGATTCTATAGCCCTGTTCCCTTTTGGGTAGTACACTTCCAAAGGCTTCTCTCTGTCCCCCATTGCGTTGTTCCTCGTGTTTATTATGTTCCATATCCCGGATATATGATCCACATGGCCGTGTGTTAAAAAGATGCGTCTGAAGGCGTAAACTCTACTCATCATAGCTGTGGCTACACCTTCACCTGCATCGAAAAGAATCCTTTCTGGAGCGTAATATACCCAGGTTGAAAATAGAGCCTTTGAGTATATCCACAGTATCAAACCTTCTCCTCCTCTCTGTGCACCGAAGGTGGATTCTAACACAAATTTTGGGGTGAAAAACGGAAGGGTTCATAAAAGGGTAAAGCGGGGCGAGAGCCCCGAAATTCATGTCCTGAATCGTTTCATGTATTCTGAGAGTTTCTTCACGGATTCGTGCAAGCTGGAAGCCTGGCTACTGACTTTCATGACCGTTTGAGCAGTCTCTTTGAGCAAGTTGAAGATTCTCTGGGTCTCGCTGTCAACTTCAACTAACTCTTTTGCTATCGTGTCTATGGAACCGCTGACCTCACTCGCAGCTTCGCTCTGCTCTTTCGAGGTCTCCGCGAGGTTTTCCGTCATCTCACTAACCCTCTCTATTTTTTCAAGGAGCTTCTCAAGGGTATCTATACTCCTCTCTGCCATTTCCACACTGTTGTCAATATTCGCTGAGAGGTTCTTGCCATCCTCGCTTATCTGATAAGCCTGATTTTTAATCTCTCCTAGGATCTTGCCTATCTCCTCTGCTGATTTTTGACTCTCTTCAGCGAGTTTTCTTATCTCATCCGCGACAACTGCAAATCCTCTTCCAGCTTCTCCGGCTCTTGCAGCTTCTATCGCGGCGTTAAGGGCTAAAAGGTTAGTTTGTTCCGCTATTCCGCTTATCACATCAACAATTTGAGTGATTCTCTCGGAGAGATCCAGCAATTTTTCCATGGATTCCACCGTCTGGTCCATCGTGGTTTTAACGCTGTTTATGGATCTGTCAAGTTCGCCTATGTTTTCCTTGGTTTCATCTGAGGAAGTCTTCATATCCGCACTGATGGTTCTGAGCTCATCGGCGAAGTCCGCTATGCTCTGAGCCCCGGCATTTATCTCCTCCATACCAGAATTGGCAGCCTGCGCTGATTCTGTTACATCGTTTATCATCCTTCCAACATTGTCGACAACGGTGGTCGCTTCTTCCGACTTAGCTGCAGTGTCTTCGACGACTTCAGTCAGAGATTGTGATACTCCTTCAACTTGACCACTCATGTTGTTTATCTCACTGATGGTTTCCCTGAGACTTTCTTTGAGTTTTGCAAACGACTTAGCTAAATTGGCTATTTCATCCTTTTTTGGATCTCCTTTGAACACCGGTATTTCCACCGTCAGATCTCCGCTGTCAAGCTTGTCAGATGCATCCGCCAGGAGTCTCAAAGGCTTTGAGATTCTTCCAGCTGCTATATACACTATAATTGCCATCAGGACGATTCCAATTATCCCGAACACAGTCCCTATTAAAATGGTCTTTCCCAGCTCTCTATTGAAAGATTCGGACATTTCTCCAACAACTGAGACCATAGAGCGGCTTGTACCCATGAGCTTATCCAGCACAGAAACAGTGTTTAAAACCTCAGATGTGTTCATCCCTATTCCCATGTATATCCCATACCCCACGGGTGCATAAGTTGCAAACTTTTCCTGTCCGTTGAACTTGAACATGGTATGACCTATATTCCCAGACTTTATGAGTTCTCCAAGCTTTTTCAACTCGCCGGTTTTGAGCATGACAACTTTGTTCACCATGCTGCTCATAGAGTGGGCTATTATGAGTGTATTGGAGTTCACCGCGAATGCTTTTCCCGTTTTCCCAAATCTTATACTCTTCACGTAGTCGATGAAGTCTTTTTGCGGGACAGCTGCCGCGACTACACCTTTTATGATGTTACTCACCCTGCTCTTGTAAGCCACCAAGAAAAGCATCTGGGGTTCCTTTTGTCCCTTAAGGCTGAATGGAACGACCAGTTCCTCCTTCTCCTTTCCCTCTATGAGTGGTTTTATCATCGATGGATCTATGCTGTATTCCTTTCCATCAGCATCGTACATCTTTCCCTTTGGATCTATGATGTAGACATTTGTATAACCCTTGGTACCTTTGTAACTTCCTAGGGTGAACTTAGCGTAAACGGATTGGAAAACTGAAAAGGCCGCTTCTATGTTGTCATCTGCAGCCATTTTCCTTGGAAGTGAAAACCTCTCATCCAGCCAACTCTTAACATTTTCCGATTCAGCTTCTGTCAGCCTCTCTATGAGGGAGATGAACTTCGATAGAACCGTATCCTTGGATTTCGATACATCTTCCGCCATACCGGACACCGTTGCCTCTAATTTTGGTATATCCGACATCAAAGATTTTAATTTTTGTCTCGCAAGTTCTGCGGGGAGGTATGCTACGAGAAACACAACAGCGACAGTTATAGGAAGAATCCACAGTATGATTCTGCCCCTTATTCCCATCTCACCACCTCCAATGCGATCGCAGTCAACAAGCAAATTATACAATAACACGAAGAATGGATCTTTTCCATAGTTCGTAAGCTGAAGGGAAAAGGGGGATGGGGACCCCTCTATATGATGAGTCCCCCACTGACTTCTATGACAGTCGAGGTTATGAAGGAAGCTAAATCGGATGCCAGAAATAAAACAACGTTCGCAACATCCTCCGGTTTTCCAAATCTCCCGAGTGGCGTCATATCCAGGGCAAGAGATTTCAACCTGTCAGGAAGGTTTTCCGTCATTGGAGTTTCTATGAAACCCGGAGCCACCGCAACCACCCTTATTCCACGTTTTCCGAGCTCCTTTGCCAGAGATTTGGTCAGGCCTATCAGTCCAGCTTTGGAAGCTGCGTAGTTAGCCTGAGCTGCATTTCCATACATTCCAACTATTGATGATATGTTAATTATCACCCCAGATCTTCGTCTAGCCATGTATATGGCAGAATACTTAGAATAGTTAAAAGCCCCTTTGAGGTTCGTATCCATTACCCTGTCCCATTTATCCTCGTCCATCCTCAGTACAAGAGCATCCTCAGTAATACCAGCGTTGTTCACCAGAATGTCTATTTGTCCTTTAACCTCCACCAGGTATTCCACCACTTCCTTAGCTCTCTTGTGACTTGAGACATCAGCGACTGCGTAATCAAAGTTTTCTCCCAACTTCTCCTTCATAGCTCTTAGCTTATCCTCGCTTCTGGCTACACCCAAAACGTAGGAGCCATTCTCGATGAATTTCTCAACAATTGCTTTTCCTATGCCACTTGACGCCCCTGTAACTAGCGCGATTTTTCCTTCAATCATTACCAACCACCTCACTGAAATGGACGACCTTTACACCATTCTTTCTTCCAAGTCCCTTTAACACGGTTTTCGGGCCAACCTCGAAGTACTCCTCAACATTGAGTTCTTTCATTCTGTCGATAGACTGAAGCCATTTCACAGGGCTGATTATCTGATCGATCAGGTATTTCTTGAGCTCTTCTGGATCTTTAGATTCTTTGGCTGTGACGTTCAGAACTATGGGATATCTGGGCTCATGGAACTTTATCTGTGAAAGTAACTCATCCATCTTTTCCGCAGCTTTCTCTATCAACGGAGTGTGAAAGGGTCCAGATACCTTCAGCTCGATGACTTTTCTAGCTCCTTCTTCCTTGAAAATCTCCATGGCCTTGTGGACTGCTTCCCTCATACCACTGATAACTATCTGTGTGGGATCATTGTAGTTCGCTGGCCAGACTTCTTCTATATCGGATAGAACCTCCTCAACTTTGTGAAATGGAATACCTATGATGGCTGCCATGGTTCCTTTTCCTGGCTCGAGGGCTTTTGAAATGAACTCTCCCCTCTTCCTGACTATGTAGATCCCAGTATCGAAATCGTAGACTCCTGCAGCAGCGAGCGCAGTGTACTCTCCTAGGGAATGTCCAGCTGCGATGTCAGGGGCCATACCTCTTTTAACCATTTCCTGATAAGCTATGTAGCTTGCTAGGAATATAGCCGGCTGAGCGTTTTCGGTTAATTTCAACGTATCCTCGCTTCCGTTCATCACAGCTGCTATATCAAATCCCAAGACTTCTTCTGCTCTTCTATAAAACTCCTTTGAGGATTCATAAGCTGCGAAGTCATCTCCCATTCCGCTGTACTGGGAACCTTGACCGGGAAACAAGAATGCTCTCATTCAATCCACCCCCTGTTTTTGTCACAGAATCTGCTAACCACTTCTTTGAATTCCTCAACGATATCCTTTATCACCTCTTTCACTGGCTTTATGTCCTCTATTAACCCTGCACTTTGACCTGCCATAAACGATCCACTGGAAGTATCCCCTTCCTTTACTGCTCTTCTCAAGCTCCCGAGAAGAGCTCTTTCTGCTTCTTCAAAATTCTTTGTTTCCAGTTCTATTATCTTCTTTGCAAATGGGGTTCTTAAGACCCTTGCAGGATGGCCGAGCTTTGAACCTGTTATCATGGTGTCCCTTATACTTGCCCGTAGGATTTTTCTCTTGTACTCTGGGTGAACTTCTGCTTCTTCGGTGGCCACAAACCTAGTTCCCATTTGAACTCCCTCTGCTCCCAACGCAAAAGCAGCTGCCATTCCCGTGCCGTCGGCAATTCCTCCTGCTGCAATCACAGGTATTTTCACACTCTTCACAACTCTGTTGACGAGAACAATCGTTGTGACTTCCCCAATGTGCCCTCCACTCTCCATCCCTTCGGCCACAACGGCATCAGCTCCGGATCTTTCAACCAGCTTTGCCAAAGATTCGGATGCCACAACTGGGATGACCTTTATCCCGTGTTCCTTGAGATCAGGAATGTACTTCGCGGGGTTTCCTGCACCGAATGTTATCGCGTTCACCTTTTCCTCGATCGAGACCCTCACAAGGTCATCAACGAAAGGAGAAAGGAGCAGAATGTTAACTCCTATGGGTTTGTTAGTCATAGCCTTCGCCTCTCTGATCTCCTCTCTCAAACCATCTGGGTCTAGGTGCCCCGATCCTATGACACCAAGTGCTCCCGCTTCTGAAACCGCGGCTGCCAACTTTGCCGTTCCAGCCCACGCCATTCCCCCCATAGTTATTGGATACTCTATGCCGAGGAGATCCGTTATTCTTGTCCTCAAGTTTTCACCCCCAGAAGAAGTTTGGCTTTGGCGGCGACTTCTCCCTTCACTTTCGCCACACCTTCTACGGTTACCATTCCCATCCTCTTACTTCTAACCTTTATCTCGTATACAAGTTTGTCTCCAGGCCTGACTTCCCTCTTAAAGCGCGCTTCATCTATTCCCAGAAACAGGGGGACCCCCTTGATCCCCCTGAGAAGTAAGATTCCAGCTGTCTGAGCCATTCCTTCAATTATGAGAACACCTGGATATATCGGATAATCTGGAAAGTGTCCTTGAAAAACCGGATCAGAAATAGATACATTTTTGTAAGCCACTATTTGATTCTCTTCAACAGTTTCTACTCCATCGACTAGTAAGAATGGATATCTGTGGGGAAGTACCTTTTTTATCTCATCTATGTTCATTCGTACCACCCCACAACGATGGATGCATTGTGCCCACCAAATCCAAAGGAGTTTTTCAAGAAATTTCTTATCTTCCAGTCCTGTGCCTCTTTTGTGGCCATACCCAATCCTTCTGTTTCCGGATCAGGATCATCCAGATTTGGCAAGCCATGAACAAATCCCTCTCTCATTTGGATTATAGATGCTATCAACTCAGCTGACCCTGCTGCTCCAAGAAGATGCCCCATGAAAGTTTTTGTGGAGTTCACCCTTATATCTTTTGCCCTGTCACCGAAGACAGTCTTTATAGCTCTGGCCTCGACTTCGTCACCAGCTGGAGTTGACGTTGCGTGGGCTGAAACGTAGTCCACATCCTCGGGTGATATTTTTCCATCCTCGAGAGCCAATTTCATAACGGCGGTCATCGTGCTTCCATCAGGTCTTGGTGCACTTATGTGGTAAGCATCATCGTTCATTCCGATTCCTTTGACCTCTGCTATTATCTCTGCCCCGTGCTCTCTGGCCACATCCTCCGCCTCAAGGATCAGTATTCCTGCCCCCTCTCCCATGACGAATCCGTCTCTGGCTTTATCAAAGGGTCGGGAGGCTTTTTTCGGCTCGTCGTTCCTGGTGGATAGGGCTCTCATTGACGCAAATCCAGCTATTCCTATCTTTTCTATTGAAGCTTCAGCTCCTCCCACTATTGCTACATCGGCGTATCCATGCCTGATCAAAAGAGTTCCTATTATCACTGAGTGAAGAGATGTAGCACACGCACTCACAGGTGAAAAGTTAGGACCTCTAAGATCATATTGAAGCGATATAGTACCAGCTACGAGGTTTATCAAAACTTTAGGTATCATGAAGGGACTTACTCTGTTCGGCCCCTTCGAATCCAGCACTTCCTTTTCTCTCATGAGAGTTGTGAGGCCTCCGATTCCAGAGCTAACCAAAACAGCTGTTCTATCTCCATATCTCGATAGTTCTATCCCACTCATCTCAATAGCCATTTTTGTCGCGGCGAGTGCAAATTGCACAAACCTATCTTGCTTCCTTGCAAGCTTTTTGTCGATGTAGTCCGCCGGGTTGAAGTTCCGTATCTCAGCGGCTATCTGTGTGGACAAATCGGAAGGGTCGAAAGAACTGATTCTGTCAACGGCGATCCTTCCATCTTTGAGGGATTTCGTGTACTCCTCAATCCCTATTCCTATTGGGGAAATTATCCCCATGCCCGTTATGACTACTCTCCTTCTCAAATTCTCACCCCCTTGGGGGGTGATTATAATCACTGAGTATTAAATTAGTCAAACTAAAAGATTTGTCAGATCTAAGTTTTCCTCTACGGAGTCGGGCCATTCCACTTTATCAAGAATTCTCCTATCCTTTCGTAGCCAATCATTTGAGACATTTTCAAGAAGACCCTCGCGGTTACCAAAGCATCATCCAATGCTCTGTGATTTATCTTGTCGGTTATCGAAAAATACCTTGCTAGCCATCTGAGGCTTCTGGATTTTCCAAAGATGATCTTCGACATCTCATAGGTATCTATGTACACAGGGTCTAGAGGAAGGGCTCCTATCTCCTTAGCAGCGTAATCGAGAAACATGAGATCGAATTTCCCATTGTGAAATATTGGTATCATGCTTGAAAAGTAAGATTTTATCGTCGGATATATATAATCCATGGAGGGGGCTCTGACGACCTCGGAGTTTCCTATCCCATGGACTTTTTCAACAACGGCGGGTATCTTAACCATGGGATTCACCAACGAGACATAAGCTCTCTCAACTATTATCCTATCTTTGTACACAGGTACAATGGCTATTTCAACTATCCTGTCCCCGAGATCTGGATTAACACCAGTAGTTTCGGTGTCGACGGCGCAGAACACCGTTTCTTCCCATTCTATCAATTTAAATCACCTTATTTTTCTGAGGGTTTCATATTCTGCTGCGGATATCAGGTCTTCACCAGTGATCATCCAATCCTCAAGTTCAGCAATTCCATGCACATACTCAGGCTTTTTAAGAATCTTCTCCTTGAGGTACTTTCGAACAAAGCGTCTTTCTAGCCTCTTGGCGAAAACTTCCGCACCGGACTTATCTGTCCCAGGCAAGATTATGACTACTTCTCCTTCACCGAGGTTGAAAGTCTTATCGGATTTCCTGCTGGAAATGTTCAAGGATGTTAGAAGTGTTCTCACCGCATCGATGTCTTTGTCCAGTATCCTGAATATCACTATGCTCAAAGGCATGGTGTTTCTCTTAGCCTTCAAGAACTCTTCTTCTAATGCTTCATAGAATCCCCCTGTCTGCAGGAAGATCTCGTAAAGCCGAACTTTCAGCTGAAGCGTTTTTTTATCTATCCTTGGGTCTATCACATCTATTATGTTGTCTCCTATTTCCCCTTCGTTCTGCAGCTTTCCCACCAGAACCGTGGGTTTATAGACATGTGGTCTGTTAGAGAATACCAAAACAGCTTCATCCTCAGATGAAACGGGTATCATCAAACTTTCCAAGAGCTTTTCGAATTTCTTCTTGTACCTTGGCGATAGGTCCACGTGCACTATCATTTTTCAACCATCCTCAGAAAGTATTCATGGATCCTGGTGTCCTGGGTCAGCTCTGGATGAAATGAACTGGCCAAGATATTGCCTTCCCTCACAAGGATGGGATCTTTGTTGTACTCGGCCAAGACTTCCACTCTGGCACCGTGTTTGACAACTTTTGGTGCTCTTATAAAGACAGCCCTGAAGGGTTTTTCACCCACAGCAGGTATGCTCAAATCAACCTCAAAACTTTCCACCTGTCTTCCATAAGCATTTCGTTCTATTTCAATGTCCAAAACTCCCAGAAGAGGTTGAACGTGGTCCACAACTTTCCTAGACAGGAGTATCATCCCAGCGCATGTTCCGTAAACGGGAAGACCTTGTTCGATTTTCTTCACGAGGGGCTCTCTTATCCTCATGTTTTCCATAACTCTTCCCATCGTCGTGGATTCTCCTCCCGGAATGATCAACCCATCCACCAAGTCTAAATCCTCTGGAAGCTTTACGACAAGTGTTTCCACACCCATGAGTGATAGCATTTCCACATGCTCTCTGAAGTCTCCCTGGAGTCCCAGAACACCAATTCGCATTTCACCAGCCCCTTTCTTGCATCCTTATTTCTAACTCGTTTACATCAAGTCCAGACATTGGCTCACCAATGTCTTCACTCACCTTCATCAGTATTCTGGGATTGTCCCAATATGTGACGGCAAGTACCACTGCTTTGGCCATCTTTCTGGGATCTTTGCTCTTGAATATCCCAGATCCGACGAACACTCCATCTGCACCTAGCATCATCATCAATGCGGCATCGGCGGGTGTTGCAACACCTCCGGCGGCGAAGTTCACCACTGGAAGCCTTCCTAGCCTTTTCACTTCCCTAACCAATTCCACTGGTGCTCCTAGCTCTTTCGCTTCCCTGACGAGCTCTTCCTCAGACATGTTGACAATTTTCCTTATCTCATCTTGAACTTTCCTCATGTGCTTAACGGCTTCTACGATGTTTCCCGTTCCCGCTTCCCCTTTCGTTCTTATCATTGCGGCACCTTCCGCGATCCTCCTGAGGGCTTCTCCAAGATCCCTAGCTCCGCATACGAACGGTACCTTGTATTCATGCTTGTTTATGTGAAATTTGTCGTCTGCCGGTGTTAGAACTTCCGACTCGTCTATGAAGTCGACTCCCAACTCTTCCAAAATCCTAGCTTCGGCTATGTGACCTATTCTCACCTTTGCCATGACGGGAATAGATACCGCTCCCATGATCTCCTTTATCTTCTTTATAGGTGCCATTCTTGCAACTCCACCGGCTTTTCTTATATCCGCTGGTACCCTTTCAAGTGCCATGACGGCAACAGCACCTGCTTCCTCAGCTATTTTTGCCTGTTCAGCATTGGTGACATCCATGATAACCCCGCCTTTGAACATCTCGGCGAAGCCTTTCTTGACAGCCCATGTGCCTTTATAAACATCCATGGTGATCCCTCCTTTCAGGTCAAAAAATGTGAGATTCTATTCAATGTTAAATTCCATTCTCTATAGCTCAAAAGATTATACCACCAACGGTGAACTGCGAGTAGATTTGTGGTGTACAATACCTGCAGGAGGTGTTCGTTTTTGAAGAAGTTGATGATCTTCCTCATGGGGATCAGTTTGGTTTATGGTGGAATAGTTCATATATCCTCAAACTTCGTTGAGCCTCAGGATAATGTTATAACGTATTCTGGAAGTGTGGTTGCCTTCATAGAGGATGACAACGTGCATCTTTGGGCTTCAACTTTGACCGTTAGCAAATACGCGGAGGATTGGAGAAAGATAAAGGCGGAAGGACTCGTGTCGGTGGAAACCACTTCAATGATCGCCACCTCCGATGTCCTTGACTACGATATCAAGGACAAGCGAGGAAAGCTCTCGGGAAACACCGTCGTATTTCTGTCAGATGAAGATGCAACTGTTATAACTGAGTCTCTAAATTTCGACTTGGACAGGGGAATATACTCCTCGTACACGAGAAACACCATGTTCAGAAAAGATGTGGAGGCTACATCGAACATCTTCACCTACGAGGGTTCAAGTATGGTGCTCAAGGGAGAAGTAGAGGCCACGAGTGGAGAAACGAGACTCTTCGGAGGCAAAGCGGTTATCAATCTTGATGAGAACATCATGGAGGTCTCGGGAAACGTAAGGGCCATTCTGAAGGATGCCACAATTACTGGTGAAAAACTGGCCTATGATATGGATAAAGAGGGGACATTCACGGGAAATGTCACAGCCGACATAACTCGCGAGAAATCCCGAATGAAAGTCGTGTCAGAATATCTGAAATTTGACACCGGGAGAGGAAGATACTCCGGGTGGAACTCGTCTGGAAAGGTGAAGATATGGAAAGGCAAAACCTACTCAGAATCTAATGAGTTTAATTACTTTAAAGACAATGGAACTGCAGAATTGATCGGGGATGTGTACGTCTACGATGAGGAGAAGAATATTAAGCTGTGGGCTGAAAGAGTTCTGATTTACCTCGATAAGGATGAGATGAAGGCGTTCAAAGCTAGAACCGAAATCGTGACGAAATGAGGTGAATGTGGTGAAGAAAATAGGTCTCATAGGTGGAACCAGTCCGGAGTCAACCGCCCTTTACTATGAGAGTTTCATAGAGCTATCCAGAAAATTTCTCCCAGAGAATGTCTATCCAGAAATTCTCATATACAGCGTTAATTTTGAATTCGTACTTAGGAACATGAAGGGTAATCTGAAAGCCATTGCAGAGAAATTCAACGAGATATTGAGGGTTTTTGAAGATGCCGGTGTGGAATTAGCTGCTATGACCGCTAACACCATGCATCTTCTGTACGACATGCTCGATACATCCATGGAGATGGTACACATAGTGGATTCGGTTGTGAAGTATTCTGAAGAGAAGTCCTTTAAAAAGTTGGTTTTGTTTGGAACTAAGCGAACTATGGAGAGCAATCTTTATCAGAAAAGGATGGAAAGAGCCGGTATAGAGATTCTCATTCCAGACGAAGAAGATCGAGAGGAGATCGATAACTTGATATTTGAGATAACGGCAAGAGGTGTGAGTGAAGGGGTCAAGAGGAGGGCTTTGGATATAGCCAGTAGATACGTGGAGATGGCCGATGCGATAATTCTTGGATGTACTGAACTTCCACTTGTACTGAAAGATTCAAGTTTTGAAGTCATAGATACGGTTGAAGTTCATGTCAAAGATATATTCATCAGGGCGGTGGAAAGTTGAAGATAATTGCACCTCATCGAAACCCGGACTTCGATGCGTTTGCAGCTGCGGTTGCTTACAGGATCCTACATCCAGACCATGAGATAGTTCTAAGCGGGAGGCCCACTCAGAATCTCTCTGAATATCTGAGAATTTACGGGGATAGTTTCAAGTACATATGGGAAAAGGATCTTGATGAGGAAAAGGTCAAGAGAGTTGTTGTGGTCGATACGGCTTCCCCCAATAGATTGGGGAAGAAGGTAAGAGCAGTCTTAAAGAAAGTTGAAGTTGTGGTTTACGATCATCATCCTGATTTGAAAGAAGGAGGAATAGAAGGAGACGAGATGCACATTGAGAAGGTGGGAGCTATAACCACAGCTCTTGTAGAGGAGATAATGAGGAAAGAGGTGAAGGTCGATCCCATAGTTGCAACACTTTTTGCCATAGCGATATATGAAGATACGGGAAACCTCCTCTACTCCTCCACAACTCCCAGAGATTTAGATGCCGTTAAATTCCTTCTGGAAAGCAATGCAAACCTTGTAGAAGTTTCTGAATACATAAAACTTGATTTGAGCTACGATCAAAAGCAGATCCTCGAGATACTCCTCAAAAGTATCAGGGAATACTCCGTTGGAGGAATCGATGTAGCGGTTGCAACCGCCGAATATGAGAAGTTCGTGGGAGGTTTGAATGTCGTTACCAGCAAACTTTGGGGGAGCTCTGGATATGAAACACTGATTTGCATCGTCAGGACGGGGGAGAAGGTATTCGTTATAGGTAGAACATCTTCACCAGACGTGGATATAGGAGGGTTGATGTCGAATCTCGGTGGGGGTGGGCACAGAAAGGCCGGATCCACATCTTTCAGTGGTAAGAATGTGGAAGAGGTGGTTTCGATAGTTTTGAATGAGCTCAAGAATCATATAACACCCGCCGTGAGAGCTAGAGATGCCATGTCATCCCCTGTTAAGGTTATATATTCCCGTAGCACCATAGAAGAGGCCAACAAGATAATGGAGAGAACAGGGCACAGCGGCTTGCCGGTGGTTGAAAAGAACAAGCTGGTTGGAATGGTGACGAAGAAAGCCGTTGATAAGGCGATGAATCACGGACTTGGAAGCAGACCGGTGAAATCCATAATGAGCACGAAGCTGATCACGGCTACTCCTGATACACCTCTAAGTAGGATAAGGCAGATGATGATAGAGAACGACATAGGAAGGATACCGATAATAGAAAACGGAGTTCTCGTTGGGATAGTCACGAGAACGGATATACTCAGGACGATATTCGGGGATGTGAGTGGAAAAAGAAGGGTAGAAGGGGTATACAGAAAGGATTTGAACATATTCACTGATATAAGGATTTTGATGAGGGACAGGATAAAGCCAAGAATACTGAATTTGCTCAGACTTCTGGGAACACTTGGTGATGAAGAAGGCACAAAGGTATACGTCGTCGGTGGATTTGTCAGAGATCTACTTTTGGACATCCAAAATGAAGACGTAGACATAGTTGTTGAAGGTAACGGTCCCGAATTTGCCAGATATGTGGCAAGGTTTCTCAACGTGAAAGTTGTGGTGCACGATCAGTTCATGACGGCTTCGCTTTTTTTTAAAGATGGCTTCAGGGTGGATGTTGCAACCGCCAGGACGGAGTATTACGAATCCCCGGCAAAACTTCCACAGGTGGATATAAGTTCCATAAAGAATGATCTCTACCGTAGAGATTTCACAATAAACTCCATGGCCATAAAGCTAAATCCAGGTGAGTTTGGCATTCTATATGACTTTTTCGGTGGCCGAAAAGATCTTGAGGAAGGTATCATAAGAGCACTTCACACTCTTTCATTCATAGATGACCCAACGAGGATTCTCAGGGCTGTGAGATTCGAGCAGAGGTTTGATTTCCACGTGGAGGAAGTTACGGAAAACCTCATCAAAGAGGCAGTTAGCGGTGGATACCTAGAGCAAGTTACTGGAATGAGGCTAAGGCAGGAATTCGAGAAGATACTCAAAGAGAAAAATCCTCTGAAATCCATAAGACGGATGGCTCAATTTGATGTGATAAAGCATCTTTTTCCCAGGACGTTTTACAGTCAAGTCATGGATGAGAAACTCCAGAGGTTGTTTTCCTTCCTCCCGTTAGCAAAGAAGATTTTCCAAAATTTGAACTCTTTCTACGCTCTCATGTATGTGTTTTTGGAATTTTACGATGAAGGGAGCTTGGAGTTTGTGAAATTCAGGTATTCCATACCAGACAGGGTCACGGATGAGCTCAAAATTTTGGAGAGAAAAGTTGGGGATGTGGTGGAAGGTATAGAGAACGGTGAAAGGTTCTCCTGGATTTATGAGAGGATTCAGAACGTATCCCCGGAAGGCATATGTTATATAGCTTCTTATCTTTCAGATCATGGAAGAAAGCGCCTTGTGAAATACCTGAAGAGGCTAATTGATTCTAAGCCAAATGTGGTGAACGGTGAATACCTCATGGAACTCGGAATTGAGCCAGGCCCAGAAATGGGGAAACTGATCTCAGAAGTGATTAAGGGGAAACTCGATGGAATCGTCAAAGATGAGAGAGAATTTGTAAAAAAGCTTTTAGAAGGAGGGGTGAAAGATGGAGGATTTGGTGTTCAAGAGGAAGATAGGGTGGAAGGTCAAAAGTAGGGATGCCGTGGAGAAATTCTCAAGAGGATACTTGGATTTCATAGGAAAGTGCAAAACTGAGAGACAAACTGTGAAGTTCTCCGAAGAGATCCTTCGAAGAAATGGGTTTTTGGATGTTATGGATTACGATGGCTCTCTTCCAGCCAAGGTGTACATGAAATATCAAGGAAAGGCCCTAATCGCGATGAGACTCTCCGATAAACTTACAAGTGGTATGAACTTGGTAGCAGCACACATAGATTCGCCTAGGATAGATTTAAAACCGCATCCTATTGTTGAAGATGAGGGAATGGCTCTTGCCAAAACGCACTACTACGGTGGAATTAAAAAATATCAATGGTTCAACATACCCCTATCCATAGTTGGGGTGATAGTCAAAGAAGATGGAAGTTCCATCGAGGTGAACATAGGAGAAAACGAAGGAGATCCTGTGTTCGTGATATCTGACCTTCTGCCCCACCTGGATAGAAAAGATGCCAAGGTTTCTGAGAAGTTCGAAGCTGAAAAAATGAATCTGGTCCTCGGCTCAATTCCGGTGGATGAAAGGGAAAAGGAAGCAGTCAAATTGAACGTTCTGAAAATCCTGAACGAGATGTACGGAGTGAAGGAAGAGGACCTCGTCAGCGCGGATCTTACGCTCGTTCCATCTTTTCAGCCTAGGGAGGCGGGCTTGGATAGGAGTTTCGTTGCGGCGTATGGCCAAGATGATAGGGTATGTGCCTACACGGCTCTCATGGCACTTGTGGACGCTAAGGGTGGAAAGAATATGGGGGTTATACACTTTGACAGAGAAGAGATAGGGAGTGAGGGGAACACGGGCGCTAAAAGTAGGTTTTATATGATGTTCTTCCGAGAGATTTTGAAGAGACAGGGATTCGATGATGTTGAGTATTACCTGGATCGGGCGCTTCAGAAAACTTGTGTGATATCGGCTGATGTAAACGCCGCGGTCAACCCGTCGTACAAAGATGTCCACGACCTAGCCAACGCTGCAAAAGCTGGCTATGGAATCGTCCTTACAAAGTACACAGGAGCTAGGGGGAAAGCTGGAGCTAGTGAGGCTAGAGCTGAGCTTGTAGCTAGAGTCAGAGCAGTTTTGAACAAAAAAGGCGTACTTTGGCAAGTTGGAACTCTCGGGAAGGTCGATGTGGGTGGTGGAGGAACCGTTGCGAAATTCCTTGCGGAGAAAGGAGCGGAGGTTATAGACCTTGGACCGGGTCTCATTGGCATGCATTCTCCGTATGAACTGGTATCGAAGGTGGACCTTTTCGAGTCCTACGAAGCGTACAAGGCACTTCTTGAAGAAATGTGAGCCCCGCACCGGGGCTCATTTCTCAAAATGTTTTCCCACTTGATGATGAACCCGTATGAAACTTTTTTCAAAGATTAGAGGAGTTCCTGAGAAAGTATTAGCATGAGAAGAGCCAGCAGGCTGGGACAAAACAGGAAAGATCAGATTTTCTCGAAAATTTTCAGATATCTCAAAAGATGAGAAGTCGTTAGAAATTGCCTTCTAACTTTTTCTTTTGCCTTTCTTCCAAACTTCCTTCTCTTTTCGCCATCTGCGAGAAGTTCAAGGATAGCCTGAGCTAGATCTTCTTTGCTCCAGCGGAGGTACCCATTTTCCCCATCATCCACCTGAATTTTCACCCCTCCTGCTGGTCTCGCAACGATTGGGTTCCCCTTCCACATCATTTCAGATATCACAAGACCAAATCCTTCTCTTGTTGCAGTGTGAAGGCCTAGTGTGGAAAACCTTTGGATGGCGTTCACCTCAAGTGATCCAACTCCTATCAGATTTGTCAGAAACTTTATATCCTCGTCTGTTCCAGCATATCTCAAAACCTTTTCATAGAAAACCCAGCCCTCTGGATCATCACTTGCCATGGATGACACTATGAGGAGTTGGACATCTTCGGATTTCTTTACTATTCTGTAAACATCCACAGCTGAAAATAGGTCTTTCCAAGGATCAAATCTGGCGACCACTGTTATGGCAGGTTTCCTTGAAATGCCGAGTTTTTTTAAAATCCCGTTTATCTCATCTTCGGTGATTTCTCGATTCTTATCACTCAGAGGGTCTACACTTGGTGGAAATGCCTCAGAACGATCTTTGAAGCTTTCCGGAAAATAATCTTTCAGATGAAACAGCATTTTTCGATAAGGGGAAAGGATTTCCCTCATCCTGTTCCAAACCCTTTTGTTAGGCTTTGACAAGTCTATGTGACAACGCCATATCAGTTTTGGAAAGCTTTTGAGAAACATGGGAAGAGCTGCCGGTTGAGGATCATGTATGATAAGGACATCTGCATCGAGATTTAACTTTTTTGCGTTCTCCTCATTGATCTTCATATAGGTATCCCACTCGTCATCACTTATTTCGACATCAGCCCCTTGAAGAGCATTGTGCATCTTTTTAGTTATGTTGAAAAAATTCGGCGGAGCTTCGAGAACTTCCCATCTTGCATCTATTCCAACCGATTGCATGAGAGGTATCAAAGTGTATAGAAGCTCTGCTACCCCTCCTCCGAAAGCCGTGGCGTTCACATGAACAACTCTCAATCCTTTCAATTTTCCCGCTACCTTTGATATTTCCTCCAATATCTCTGTACCGAAATCCTTGTAATCCTTCAGCTTTCTATTTGGAAAGCCCGTTACGGTCATATAATCACCTCACCCTTTGACAGATCCCGCACTCAGTCCTTCTATGATCCTATTCTGGAATGCCAGAACCAATATGACAAGTGGCAATGTCACTATCACCGTGGCGGCCATTATCTGACCCCACGGTATTTCGTACTGAGTAGCCCCCTTAAACAGGGCAATAGCAACTGGGACGGTATACTTCTCAGGTCTTTGCATAAAAGTCAACGCAAAAAGGAACTCGTTCCAGGAGTTTATAAACACCAGAAGTCCAGTGGCAACTAGACCTGGGGAAGACATGGGAACTACTATAGACCAGAGAAGTCTGAACCTGGAGCACCCATCCATGAGGGCCGCTTCTTCTACCTCCACCGGGAGTTCTCTGAAAAAGTTTTGAAGAACCCAAACAGTGAGGGGTAAATTCAAGGATACGTATGGAAGTATCAAACCCGAATAGGTGTTTATGAGATGCATTGACCTCAGGATTAAAAACAGAGAACCCAGAATGGAAACCTGTGGAAACATGCTGACGGCCAAAATCAAGGACATCACGATTATCTTGCCTTTGAATCGAAGCCTTGCCACAGCGTATCCAGCGCTTATCCCTATTATCAGTGCAAAGAGCGTTGTTGCTCCCGCCACTATGGCACTGTTCATTATGTTTATATGGAAAGGCCTCTCCGAGAAAACCTTTAAGTAGTTTATGAACGTCACCCTGTGTGGAATAAGAGATGGGTTGGTTTCAAATAGATCTCGATCGGGTTTTATTGAGGATATAAAAGCCCAGTAGAATGGAAAAACACACCAGAGTACTATGGCAACAACCGATGTGTAAAGGATGATCTTTGTGATCGTCTTGTTCATTCGTATCACCTCAATCGAATTTGAGCTTCAAAGATCGCATGTATATCACAGCGAACACGGAAATTATGATGAATATCGCAACGGAGATAGCGGATCCATATCCGAACCAACTTCCGGTAAATGCCCTGTCCATCAAGACGTGTCTGTTGTAAACCGCCAAAGTTTCTGTTTCAACCGCGCCCCTAGTCATGACATATACCACATCGAAAACACGAAGTGCATCGAGCGTTCGAAAGATCAGAGCAACACCTATAGTTGGGAGTATCAAAGGGACGGTGACTTTGAAGAAACGTTGAATTGCATTTGCACCGTCTATGCGAGCTGCTTCGTAAAGCTCCTCTGGTATCACCTGAAGGGCAGCCAGGATCAATATCGCCATAAACGGGGTGGTCTTCCACACATCCACGAATATAATCGCCCACATCGCAAGGCCTGGCGTTCCAAGAACAGGAGTCCCCGGTTTGATTATTCCCAACCTCTCCCAGAATTTGGAGACTACTCCAAATTGATCGTGAAACATCCATCTCCACATCTGGGAAGAGATAGCAGTCGGTATCGCCCACGGAACTAGCATGGAAGCTCTCACAAGTCCCCTCAACGGGAATTTTTGATGAACAACCAGCGCCATTAGGGTGCCGAGAATCGTTTCAAATGAGACAGACACAACTGTGAAAAACACAGTATGCTTCAGATCTGCTAAAAATCTAGGGTCCCTCATCAGTCTCTCATAGTTCATCAGGCCGACGAATCTTTTAACACTCCCTGGCCTCAGGCTCAAGCTGTAAAAGCTGTCATAAAATGTTTCGAAAAGGGGAAAGAAGGCAATCACAGATATAACGAGAATAGCTGGAAGGATCATCCAAAAAGCTGTGAGGGAACTTTTTTTCAACCTTTATCCCTCCTCATAATTAAGGCGGGGAACCCCCGCCTTTTTCACTGACCCAGGGTGAATCTGAGCTCGCTCGCCATTTTCTTGACAGCTTCTTGTGAACTCATCTGATTTGTCAGAACGGCATGTGCATACCTTTGAATTATATCTGAAACATCCGTGTAGTTGGCAACCCTCGGTCTTGGAAGAGCGTTTATGAAGACATCAAACAGTTTCACCATGAAAGGAGCAGCTTCTGCAAGTGAAGAATCCTGGTACACGAACTTCCTCGTTGGATTCTGACCAGCGTTGACGGCTTTGTAGAGCTGTTGATGATAACTCGTCAAGAACCTTATGAGTTTTATCGCGGCATCTTTTTCAGCCTTTGGGGAATATTTGTTTATACCGAGTACCCAGCCCCCAAGAGTTGCTGCGCGCCTTCCACCTGGACCAGCTGGAAGAGGCTCGACTCCAACTTTTCCCTTGACCGGAGAATCATCGCTGTTTAGAAGAGACCAGGCGTACGGCCAGTTTCTCATGAAAACAGCCTTGCCATTTTGGAAGATTCTTCTGGCGTCCTCTTCCATATATGTGGTTACCCCTTCCGGGCTTATCTTGTATTTGTATATAAGATCTTTCATGAATTGAAGGGCTTTCACAGCTGCATCGTTTTTGTCTATGATGACTTTTCCATGATCGTCGAGGACATCTCCTCCAAACGACCACAGGTATTCCGTGAAATCGCACACGAGTCCTTCGTATTTCGCACCCTGCCACACGAATCCCTCTATGCCTTCCGCTTTGGATATCTTCTGTGCCATCTCGACCAGTTCATCCCACGTTCTCGGTGGGTGATCATACCCATATTTCTTGAGTAGGTCCTTTCTATAGTAGAGAAGCCCGGCATCTGTGAACCACGGAATTGCCACGATCTTTCCGTTAACTGTCACCGATTTGACCGTTCCTGGGAGGAACCTATCGAGTGCGAAATAATCCTTGTACTTTGTGAGGTCCTCGAGGAACGGTGCGAACTCTGCCGGCCATATGACATCCAACATCAGGACATCTGGATCGGTCTGCTGAGCCGCGAAATACGTGACATACAGATCATGTCGCTGAGTGGAGCTATCCGGCATCGGTATGATCTCAACCTTGATATTTGGATATATCTGCTCAAACATGGCAATCTGCTTTTTCAAGACTTCTAGCTCTTTTCCCACACCACCTGATGTCATGGTTATCTTTATGGAAAAGGCCATGACGGTTACAAGGGCTAGTGCGAGAATCACATAGAGCTTTTTCATGAAAAATCACCTCCCTCAATTGGTTTGGCAATACAATTATATCAATTCGTTACAGAGTTATCGAAATTCTTTTTGGAGGTAGTCAAAGTTTTTTCCTTGCCAGCTTCCTCTTTTCTCGAGTTCTCTTTCTATCCTCTGGAGGATCTCGACTTTTGACAGGCCCCAATTTCCAAAAAGAACGCCCTTTCTTGGGGGATCGGAAACCAACCTGTGAATGACTATGGAAGGGTCCAAGAATTCCAGGAAGGTTATGACACGGTTTATATAATCCTCGAGGCTTCCTATCGAGATCTCGCCGTTTTTGTACATCTCTCCAAGTTCGGTGTTATCGACCACATACAAGGAGTGCACTTTCACACCGTCTATTTTGAGTGCTGAGATCACCTTGGCCGTTTCCACAACATCGTCGATATCATCCCAGGGAAGATTTGCTATGACATGCGTGGTTATCTCAAATCCCCTTTTCTTTGCCCTGATCACCCCATCTATGAACTCTGCAAGGGTGTGATCCCTTCTCAGAATTTTCAGGGTCTTGTAGTTCACCGTTTGAAGCCCGATGTCCAGAAATACGTCCACCCTTTCTCTGAATTCTTCCAGGAGATCCAGCACTTCTTCTTGGAGAAGGTCTGGCCTTGTTGATATATCAAGAGCAACGATTTCGTCATCTACCAAGGCTTCTTCGTACTTTTTTCTAAGAATGTCAACTTGCGCAAAAGTATTGGAAAACGCTTGAAAGTACGCTATAAATTTAACACGTTTGTATTTCCTTTTAAACCTCTCTTTCCAGGTAAAGACCTGCTCTCTTATGGGAAGATTCATGAGTGTTGAAAAGCCACCTCCCGTGGGATCGCAGTATATACACGGCCTTCCTTTAATCCTGTTTGGACACGTGAACCCTGCAAATATTGGGATCTTTTGAACCCTTGTCCCATATCTTTCTTTTAGATATTCACTCAGTTTTCTGTACCTTACCACTTAGATCCCTCCATGCGATCAGAACTATCACGCTACCCATGAGATATCCCCATCCACCGTATCTGATGGAGAAGATCTCACTCACCCCCCAGTATATGAAAAGCCAGAACGGAGCAGAAAGAATCCTCTTCCCCCCGTATGAGATGTCCAAAAGAGGGGTTGATAAGACCGCCAGTGAGAGAGGAAGAAAGCCAGGCGTCACCATTCCCTTCGCCCAAGCCATGACGGCTACAGCGATTATCAGCACCAGTGTCAATCTGTTGAAATTCGTCGCTTTTTGGGATCTGTCTTTTAAGAAATACAAACTGCCGGAGACCGCGGCTATCCCGGAAACTATCAGTATCCATCCACTGATTTTTGTGAAATATCCCAGAACCGGTACGAGTATCGACAGAGCCAGGTTTAGCAAGAGATCACCTCCCGTTTTTAAGAGTTTATCACCTCACCTCTTCTTGATCACCACTTAACATACCCTCTTTTCAATTTTCCAACAAGCTGTGCTAAAATTTAATTTATGAGTGAGGAGCGAAGCAGTCTCAAAGATTTTATATCTAAGAAAATGATCACAATAGTCGTAATTCTAGGCCTATCAATGTTAGCTTTTGTGGTGACGACGAGCTCCTTCTTATCGTACAATATGACCGGAAGGAGCTCTGCTATTATTGAAGATCTTGTGAAAGTGAGCATCACAGCTTACCTCAAGTCCATCGGTGGTTATGAAAGAACGATAGAGGACAGAATTAAGCCCACTCTTCTGGAGATGCCAAAGCTCTACAATGAGAACCGCTCAAAAATAGCCAGTGCTGTTTCAAGCCTTAAGATCACCCTGGGTGGTGAGAAAGCACTCGGATGCGATGTCTCAGTTGTCGATCTGAACGGCAGGGTTTTGTTCACCACATCTTCTGATGGAGTGCACCTTGATGCCCTCACTCTCAGTATCTTGAGAAGACTGAGGCCAGGGGAAATCGTGTTCGAAAGGATGGAAGAGATCACCGAATATCATGGAAAAGAAGCTTTCATTAAGAGAGGATATGTGAGGATTTCCAAAGATGAGATAGGCATTCTCAGTGTCTTTGTCAACTGGAGTGGGATGAGAACACTGGTGAAGTCCATTTTGAACATACCGAAGAGATACGACTTCATCGATAAAATAGGCGTCTATGAGTACGACCTCGAGCCATTTGGAAAAGATTTCCCGGAGCTTTCTGGGGAGGAGAGAAAGCTGGCAATGGAGGTGCTAAAGAGTGGGAAGATGGCTTTTGACAGAAAATTGACCAGGATAACCTACGCGGATGTCATAAACATCCCGGCGAGGGAAGGAACATTCTCAAAGCCGATCATTATAATTGAGAAGACGAATTTCAAGTTGGTCAAGAATTACCTTTGGTTTGTATCCGCAATGCTTCTTGGTTTCACGGCTTTGGGAGTTGCTTTATCTGGAGTATTCGTCAGGAGGATCGTCTCGAAGATTGATGGGGATATCAACAGTCTCATAATGATGGTGAGGAAGTTCAGGGATGAAAAAATATTCCTTCCGTCCGACAGGTTGGAATCCTCGGAAATCAAAGAGTTCAGGGAGCTCTTCTTCCATTTCTACGAGATGACACAGGATATAACTGCCTATGTGGAAATGCTTGAATCCTCTGAGCAGGAGCTGGAGAAAGCTTACCAAGATGTTGAGAAATCTTACAATGATTTGGAAAAAGCACATTTGATGTTTGCTCAGGAACTGTCGATGATAGCCGAAGGCTACGATGAGGAGACGGGAAATCACATATACAGGGTGGGGAAGCTGGCCGCTTTTATAGCGGAGAAGTTGGGACTTGGTGAGGCATTCTCAAACGAGATAGAGTATTACGCTAGATTGCACGACATAGGGAAACTCTTGATCCCTCATGAAATACTCAGGAAGCCTGGAAAGCTGACGGAGGAGGAGTTTGAAATCATGAAAAAGCACACCCTGTACGGTGAAATTCTCCTCCGGGATTTGGAGAGGTTCGAGATGGCCAGGAATATAGTGTTGTATCACCACGAGAAGTACAACGGAGGGGGGTATCCTTTCGGACTCAAAGGAGAAGAAATACCGATAGAGGCTAGAATAGTAGCAATAGTTGATGTGTACGATGCATTGAGGTCAAGAAGGCCATACAAAAGAGAGATGAGTCATGAAGAAGCGGTTAAAGTGATCACTCACGGCGACAGTAAAACACATCCAGAGGATTTTGACCCAGAGATACTCAGAGTTTTCACACAATTCAGTGAAAAGATCAAAGAGCTCTGGGAAGAAACGAATCGTCTTGAAAGTGATCTCAGCGAAAGGCTGAGAGAGATCTCAAGGATACTAAGAAAGAGTTGAAGATTTCAACTCATCCACTTTGAAGAATTCCGTCTCCCTCTGAAGATCCTGAGCGAGGTTTGCAAGCTCTTGAGACGCCAGGTGAACATCTTGAAGAGATTGGTTTATCCCATCTATTATTCCCGTTAACTCCTCGGAAAGCTCTGACGTCAAGTTCATCACATCGGTCACTTTGTTCAGATTCGCCGACATCTCCTCTGCAGTTGCACTTTGCTCTTCGGTTGCCGCGGATACATCCATCACGGAATTCCTCAAACCCACTATGGTCTCTTCGAGTTTCTCAAACCCCTTCATGGCGTTTTTGATGACTTCTGAACTCTTCTCAACTATCTGAACGGTGTCATCGACGTATTTTCCAGTTTTGTCAACTTCACCGCTGATTGTCGAAAGTATTCCCACAATTTTATCCGAGGCACTCCGTGTCTCGCTGGCAAGTTTTCTTATCTCATCCGCAACAACTGCAAAACCCTTTCCAGCTTCCCCAGCCCTTGCAGCCTCTATGGAGGCGTTAAGTGCCAAAAGATTTGTCTGTTCGGCTATACTCTGGATAGCTTCGACTATATTCTGAATGTTTTCAGACAGTTTGCTGAGATTCTTAATGGTTTCCCTAACTTTCAAAACTTGCTCCTTTGATCTGTTGACTTCTTCCACAACATTTGACAGCTCTTCTTTGCTCTTTCTGGTGTTCTCCATCATCTCATCGCTCTTCTCAGCCATTATTTGAGAAGAGTTTGCATTTGCCTGAGTTGCGTTGGCGAATTCAAGTAATGAGGAGTTCAGAGATTCCACGTTGAACTTACTCTCTTGGGTTTGCTCATTGAGATTTCCAAATCTACTCTTGATCTCTCCCATGGTCTCGTTCAGATTGTTCAAAGTTGCAGATAGTTCTTGAGATGCGGCACTTGTTCTCTGGGAGGCCTCTTGAACCTTCGTTATTACACTCTGAAGGATGCTTCTAAGCTTGTCGAGATTTCTGGATATCTCACCTATTTCCCCAGATGCCTCGATGGCTTCCTCCTGTATGAACAGTTCACCCTTTGATATACTGTCTATCGATCTGAGTACGGAAGCAAGGGGTTTGGTCAAGGTCCTGTCCAGGAATATTACTATTATTATAGTTGCGGCGATACCGATAGCCAGAAAAGTCCAGGATACAATGTCAAGATGCTTTTTTGAGCTGCTGAGCTGAGTGGTTTCAGTATTCAAGAGAGACTCAGCAGCGGTTGCGAGTTTCTCCAGGGAGCTCCGCTCGGGGGACTCTTTTTTCAAAGAATTAGCTATTTTTCCAAGATTGGAGGAGATCTCAGACATCCGCCCGGTTATGCTCTTTTCCACCTTTGCAATCATGTGAGCCTCGTATTCAACCACCCCGGTAAAAGCCACAATTACAGCTAACAGCACAATCACCGAAAGAATTATTCGATGAGATACTTTCATGATTTCCCCTCCCTCTCTGCAGTTAAATCCTTTCTTTGTTGATTATACTCCAACACATCAAAGTGGCAAATGGTTAAGTGAGCTTGTGCACTCCACGCTCGTTGAATCGGTGCTTGTGGTGATATAATCAAAAGGGAAATTCAGATGATAAGAGGTTGGATAGATGATATTGAGTTTGTTCCTGATCATGATTGTTGATGTTGTTGGTGCCTGGATATTCTTCCACGTTTATGAAAAAACAAGGCACTTAATTTTGGGTAAAGTAGTTTACTGCATATTTCTCGTGGGACTCCTCGTATCTTTCATCACCATAGACTTTGGAATCGCCCATGGATGTAAGTTTGTTTGGCTCTACTTCTCCGGGATAGTGTTGTCACTCCTGGGAGTTGGAGTAGTTGTAAGGCACCTCAAAATGAGTGCCATCAGGGATTATCTCACAGGTCTCCTGACAAGGACATACTTTTTCAACGAATATCTCCCACGCGAGATGAAGAGAGCCAGAAGGTCTGGGGAACCGATAGCAGTTATATTGATGGATGTGGATAACTTCAAATTGATAAATGATTTATACGGTCATAGGAAGGGTGATGAGGTTCTCAAAAGGCTGAGCAGGGCCATTCAAAGATCCGTTAGGGGATCTGATGCGGTTGTCAGATTTGGAGGAGATGAGATACTCGTCGTCTTGCCGGACACAAGCAAGGATGGAGCAAGGGTGGTTTTAAAACGGATACTGAACAACCTGGAAGATATGTCCAAAAGATCACTGCCGATATCCATATCAGCTGGAGTGGCTGTTTGGGATGGAATGAAGGACTTTGATCATGTGATAGAGAAAGCGGACAAGAGGATGTACAAGGTGAAAAGCAGCAGGGAAAAACCTAGTCGTCATCCGCTATGACAAAATCCACCTCCATTCTTACTTTATTCGCTCTGACAACCTTTGCTCTTATCTGGTCTCCAATCTTGTAAATCTTTCCGGTATTCGAGCCTACTAAGGCGTTTATCTTGTCGTCGTAATAATAGTAATCGTCCATCGTCGATATGTGCACCAAACCGGAAATGAGCTTCTCTGGGATTTCCACAAAGAGTCCAAATTTTGTGACATTCGTTACAACGACATCAAAGACCTCTCCAATGTGCCTCGATATGTACTCAACCTTCTTCATATCCAGGAGATCCCACTCCGCTTCGTCTGCCACTCTCTCCCTTTTGCTACAGTGCTTCGAGATGATGGAAAGCTTCTCCGAAAGCTTTTCTGTTTCTTTCTGCGAGAAGTATCCCTTCCGTTTCAAGTATTTCCTGAGCAACCTGTGCACCACGAGATCGGGATATCTCCTTATGGGGGATGTGAAATGTGTATAAGCATAGGAAGCCAAGCCAAAATGTCCTATATTCACAGCGGAATACATCGCCCTCTTCATGGATCGAACCAGAAGTCTTTCAACGCTACTTCTCAGAGGATGATCTCCGACCTCCTCAAGAAGCTTCTGGAGCATCCCGGGGTGTAAGTTCATCCCGAACTTCGCTTCTATTCCAAGGGCTGCGAGGTAGTTCTTGAGTTGGAGAACAACGCTTGGATCTGGTTCCTCGTGGACTCTGTAGACAAATGGAAGATCAGCGTTGTAAAAGATTTCTGCTACAGTTTCGTTCGCCTTTATCATGAATTCTTCGATGAGAACCTCGGCTTCTCCTCTTTTCCTAGGCATTATATCCACAACACTTCCGTCCTTACCTATCACCACTTTAACTTCATCGCTTTCTATATCGATGATCGCCCCCCTTTTTCTCCTCGCCTCCCTAAGAACATGCATGAGTTCTCTAGCGGACATCAGCATCCTGGAGATATCTTCACCGATTTCCTCTCTAGCAGACTTGTCACCTTCAAACAGCCTGTTGACCAGCCCGTATGTTAGGCGCTTTTTGCTCCTTATGACACCGCTTCCAACCCAATATTTGAGGATTTTTCCGTCGGAATCTATCTCCATTTCAACACTCATGACCAGTCTATCTTCGCCTTCAACAAGTGAACACACACCGTTTGAAAGTCTGAACGGAAGCATGGGAATGACAGTGTCTATCAAATACACAGAGGTACCTCTTTTGTAAGCTTCTTCATCAAGGGCTGATCCTTCCTTGACGTAATGCGAGACATCTGCTATGTGAACTCCTAGGACGTAATTTTCCCCTTTCTTTTCCACTGTTATGGCGTCGTCGAAGTCTTTGGCATCCTCTCCATCTATTGTGACTATGATTTTATCTCTGAAATCCCTTCTGCTTTTGTATTCCCGGGTTGGGATCTCCAAGGGGATCTCGTTTGCCTCCTTCAGGACTTCCGGTGGAAATTCACCTGGCCATGGGAGATCATGTTTGACTATGATGCTAGGGAGATCAACTGAAGGGTCTTCAACATCTCCAAGTACTTTTTCAATCACAACTTCCGGGTTCCTTCCACGTGATGGGTACTTCACTATCTTTGCAATAACCTTTTGCCCTGGCTTTGCACCGTTGATGTTTTCCGGCGCAACGTAAAAATCTTGCAAAATCTTTGGGTCATCTGGTATGACAAATCCGAACATCCTCCTCTTTTCAAAAACACCGACGATCCTTTGGAGCTTTCTTTCGATGACTTTTACAACCTTTCCCTTGGGCAGATCTCTCCATTTCCCAACTATCTCAACGACAACTCTATCCCGGTGAAGAGCGTTCTTTGCGTTTTCAACTGGAACCGCTATTTCTTCATATTCATCTGTTATGACGAATGCCATAGTCCCACTTCTGGTAAATTCTATGGTACCAACACGGAGATTCTGATCCAGCCTTCTGTATCTACCTTTTCCATCTCTGAAGATCTTTCCTTCTTTCTCAAGAATTTTTACCGTTTCTCTTATTTTCTTCCGATTCTCTTTGGTTCTCACGTTAAAAACCTTATATATTTCCTTGAGCACCATGGGAGAGTAGTCTCTCGAGTAGAAGAAACTCTCGATAGTTTTCTTTCCAATTTTCATGTGATTCCCCCTTCAAAAATCCCGGGCGAGAGGCCCGGGATCAGTTTTTTCAACTTTTTAGGATCTCTTCGAGCCTTTGTATCCTTCTTTTTATCACACTGGCCATGTGATAGTCTTCTTTTGCTATGGCCCTCTTCAGCCTGTCCTTGAGAACAACCAGTTCTCTCTTGTAAATCTCTTTCATAGATCGCCCTTCGGATTCGTTATCCCTCTCGAAAAGCATGGTCTGGACAGCCACCGGCATAGCTATAAAAACGTTCAAATGGTTTCCATACAACTTTGGAGAGTACGACAGGATCGTGTCTTGAACCAGTTCAGAATGCTTTGCCATGAGAATTAGCCCAGGCTTGTAGATCCTCGCTCCAGTTCTTAAAACATCTCTCAGGCATTTTTTGCAATAAGAGATAGCCTTTTCCACGCCATCACAGTCGAATCTCTGTACAAAATCAGCCTCGCCTCCACACCGCTGGCATCTCACTCTACCACCTCTCTGGAGTTGAAAAGGCTCATGGCCTTTTCAATGCCATCTTCTATTATAACCAAAAGTGCCTCGTATGCCATATCAAAAACCCTGTAAAGTTTCTCAAGCTCCCTGTCTGAAAATTCCGATAGAACGTAACTGGCTAAGTCTTCGTTGTTTGGCTTCGGACCTATCCCTATCCTCATCCTTGGAAAGTCCGCGGTTTCAAGAACGGATATCACGGATTTTATCCCGTTGTGCCCTCCATCAGATCCCCCTTTTCTTATCCTGATCTTCCCCAAGGAAATGGATACGTCATCGTAAACTACCAGAATATCTGAAGTGTGTACTGAGAAGTCTCGAAGTACGTAAGGAAAAGCACTGCCAGAGAGATTCATATATGTCGATGGTTTTACCAAGATAACCTTCCCGCAACTCGAGAACATATAAAAACGCTCCCCTTGAAAAGGGGAGCAGTTCATCTTCTCCTCAACATAGTCCACAAACAAGTACCCAGTGTTATGCCTCGTAAAAACATACTGATTTCCCGGATTTCCAAGGCCGATTACTACTCTCACTCTTCCTCCTCTTTCTTACCCTTCTTGATCACTTCCGGTTCTTCTTCCTTTTCTTCCGCAGCGGCTTCCTCTTCCTTTTCTTCCTCCTCAGTTGATAAGCCTCTTGGGGCAACAACAACGAGAAGGACCTCTTCTTCATCGAGGAGAGGTTTCACGTCCTCTGGGAGTTCAAGGTCTTTAACATGCAAGCTTTCGCCGAGTCCCACATTACTGATGTCCACTTCTATTTCTTCTATTAGCTTGTCGGGGTCTATTTCAACTGGAAGTTCTTCAACGAGTATCTCGAGGGTACCACCGCGCTCGACACCAATGGGTTTGCCTTCATATCTCAGCGGAATGTTGAGCCTCATCTTATGCCCTTTTGTTGGAACGTAGAAGTCTATGTGAACAACCTTGTCAGTTATCTTATCCCTTTGAACCATCTTCAGGAATACCTTGTAGCTTTTACCATCGATGACAAGATCTATTGGAGTTGTCTCCGTTATGTGATGGAATATCTTTTCAATTGTGTTGAACCTTATTTTGATTGGGAAGGGTTTCTGATCTGGCCCATACGCCACCCCGGGAACCCATCCATTCTTTCTGAGCCTCTTCATAGGTCTTTTACCAAATTCTTCTCTCTTTTCAGCTTCTATCTTCAGGATCTCCACGCCTATCCCTCCTCAATGGAGTTTTCGGCGCTCACTGCTTTCTCAGGTATGGCAGAAGCGCCATTTGTCTTGCTCTTTTCACAGCAATCTTTATCATTCTCTGATGCTTCGCACAGTTTCCAGTTATTCTCCTGGGTAATATCTTCCCACTTTCACTCATGAATTCCCTCAGGGGCTTTGTATCTTTATAATCAACGTAATCGATTTTCATTTCACACAACCTACATTTCTTTACCCTCTTCTTCCTTCTCCTTATTGGCACGTTGGGCACCTCCCCTTTCAATAAGGTGGTTCGTCATTCTCAATATCCTCGTCGAGGATTATCTCCTCTTCTTCCTCAGCACTGAGGTTGTCTTGAGGCTTTCTGTCGAGAAGGTTCACTCTGAATGCCGAAACTTCATAACTTGTTCTAGACTCTCCAACTTCGTTTTTCCATCTGCTCATCCTCATCTCGCCTTCGACGAGAACAAGCCTGCCCTTAGTCAGGTACGTCGAGACAAAATTGACCAGCTGATCTCTGAACGCAACCACTCTGAAAAAGTCAGTCTCCTCCACTCTTTCCCCATTTGGAGAGGTTCTAGGAGGTCTGTTAACAGCGATACGAAATGTGGCTATGGCCTTTCCAGATGGTGCATACCTCACTTCAGGATCAGCTGTGAGCCTCCCCACGAGTATAATCCTGTTAAAGCTCTGCATCACTCCACCTTCTCTTCTATGATTTCCTCCTGTTGCTTGAGCTTGGCCTTCTTTTCTTTCTTCTCCAGGTCGAATCTCCGGAAGGTCTGCCACCTGATTATTTCAGGCGTAATCCTGTAGAAGTACTCAAGCTCCTGAATCTTCTGTCCATCGCACCTGAAGTAGACGATCACGTAATATCCCTCGGTGAAGTCTCCGATCTTGTAGGCAAATTTTTTCATTCCCCAAACTTCGAGACCCTTTTCACCGAGAGATTCCTCGAGCTCTCCCTCGACTCTCTCCTTTATCGTGTTGACTACTTTGTTGACTAGCTCCCCTTTTCTCTCGTCGGGAACATCAGGGGCGATGATGAACATCGACTCGTATATCCTACTCATATCTTCACCTCCCTCGGACCAAATCTGGGTCTTCCTGACCTTGCCAGGAAGACGGGCCGGATGTATTTATAACAGAAGACAAAGAAAAGTTCAACAGGTGATTACCATGCCATCTCGTATATCTTGATGAAATCCTCTACGGAGGGTTTTCCTGGAGTTACGTTTGCAAGTTCTTTAAACATTTCATAAACCACTTCGGACATATTTTCAATATCGCTTTTGGGTATTCCAAGCTCCCTTACTGGTACATTGCATTTGAAAAGTTCCTGAAATTCCCAAAGCTTTTTGATCGCCAACTGCGCCGCTCTCTTATCATCGTATTCAATAACTCCGAACACTTCCCTCCCTATTATGGCTATCCTCTTGTACGCATGCTCGTGTATGTATTCGAGAAATGCCGGTCCTAGAGCACACAATCCAAGTCCATGAATGATCTTCTCGTTGAATCCACTGAGCCCGTGCTCGAGCGCGTGATTAGCCACAACCCCTGTTAGAGTCTCGGTTATTCCAGCCTCCGTGCTTGCCCAAGCTAGTTCAGTTCGTGCCTCTATATCGTTTCCATTTTCGTAAGCAATTCTGAGGTTTGACACAACCCGTTTCATGGAATCCAGTGCCAAAACATCTGAGTAAGGATAAGCGTTCACGTTTATGAAAGCTTCCAAGGAATGGTAAAAGGCGTCCATGGAAGTGTAAGCAGTCTGATTCGGTGGGAGCGTGACCATCACTTCTGGGTCTACTATGGATACCCTAGGAAATGACAGTTCTCCGAAACCTTGGCCCAGCTTCTCCTTGGTTTTTCTGTTGGTCACGACCATGAATGGATCCGCTTCCGTTCCCGTCCCATGTGTCGTGGGAATGGCGACTATCGGAAGAGCACATTTCGGTTTCTTCGCTCCACCAACTCTGGTGTAGTCCCAGTAACTACCGCCACTACACGCAGTAATTGATATCGCTTTCGCGCTATCTATAGGACTTCCACCACCAACTCCCAAAACTAGATCTATTCTCTCCTTCTTTGCAAGTTCAGCTCCTTCATTGACTGTTTCTAAGATAGGGTTAGGGATGACCTTGTCAAAGACTATGGATTCTATCCCCACCTTCTTCAGGAGTTCTACGACTCTATCGAGAAGACCGGATTTCTTAGTACTGCTCCTTCCGGTGACTACTAAAGCTTTCTTGCCTAAACCATCAACATGCTCTGGAAGTTCTTCAATTTTTCCTTTCCCGAAAACTATCTTTGTTGGCATGAAAGCCTCAAAAGAATACACTTAATCTCCCTCCTTTCTGACCCCACTGGAGCTCTCGACAAACAACAATTTGAGTTGAGCTCTGAATCGATTTGAGTACTTCTGTTTCATCTCCTCGAAAACTCTCTTTACTCTTTCCTTCTCATCCAATATCAGCACGCTACCTCCAAATCCCCCTCCTATTATTCTAGCACCTGTGATTCCGTTGTTTCTTAAGAATTCAACTATGAAGTCTGTCTCCTCGCATGAGACTTCATAAAGCTTAGAGAGGCTCTCGTGAGATTTGTATAGGAGCTCTCCTAAGAGACTCATCTCACCACTTTTAAGGTAATCCGCGGCTTTAACTGTCCTTTCAATTTCATCGATCACATGGGAGGCTCTTTTCTTGAGAACAGGGTCTTGTATTCTATCGATATCCGTTCTTTTCACGTCTCTGTAGGAACTCTTCCCCAGGATTTTCAAAGCTTCCTGAGTTTCAGCCCGCCTTTTGTTGTATTCCCCTGAAGCTAGGGAATGCTTCACTCCAGAGTCTACAACGGCGAATATGTAGTTTCCCATGTTCAACGGGATGAGCTCGTGCGTAATTTTCATGGTGTCGATCAACAGAGCTTGGCCTTTTTCCCCAAAAACCGCAGTATATTGATCCATAATCCCGCACTGAACTCCTACGAAATTTCTCTCGGCTCTCACGGCGATCTCCACAACAGCTGACTTGTCCAGGTTCAAGCTGAGCAATTCTGATACTGCGAAAGCTGTTGCAGTTTCAAGAGCGGCGGAACTTGATAATCCCATCCCAGATGGTAAGTCACCCCAGATCTTGATTTTCAGAGGGGGTACCTTGAATCCCCTCTGCTCTATCTCGTTCAGAACACCTAAAATGTAATCTGCCCAAGTGCTAGTTTTCTCTATGCTCTTGATTTTCACAGTGCCATAAGCTTCTGAATTTACTTCGAAGAAACTCGATCTGACCACTTCAACCCATATCCGCTTATTTATCGCAAAAGGGAGAACAAAGCCATCGTTGTAATCTACATGCTCTCCTATTATGTTAATCCTCCCCGGTGATGATACGATCAAATTTTCACCTCCCGGAGTCTTTTAGCGGCTTCTTCCGGGAGAACAGGGTTTATAAATGTCCACGTTCCAGTTTCCACGCTCGCCATCCACTTCAGTCTATCTTTATCCCTTTTTGGCGGGTTGAATTCCAGATGAAAGTGAAAAAAATGGCTGATTTCGTCCCTAGTAAATGGAGCCTGGAAGAGCATCATCATATAAGGAAACTCTTGTTCGAAAAGCTTGTCGTATCTCATCGTAATGTTTTTGATTGAGTCGGCGAGATCTTTTTCTTCAATCTCTGAAAGCTCTAAGAGTGTGCTGACGTGCCTTTTTGGGTATATGTGAATCTCATATGGAAATCTAGCGTAGAATGGTACTAAAGCCAAAAAGGATTCATTCTCATAGACCGTTCTCTCCCATGATTCGTTTTCAATTACATCGCAGATGGGGCATTTTCCCGTTCTCTCAAACCATTTTCTCATGGCATCTATCTTTGCCTCTATCCTTTTGGGCACAAACGGGAATGCGTATATTTGACCATGGGGATGAGGGAGAGACGCTCCAACCTCTTTTCCACGGTTTTCGAATATGAAGATGTATTTCACAAAATCCAAGTTTGATAGTTCGCGAGTCCTGTCCTTCCAAACTTTCACCAGCTTTGCCACTTGATCAAGTGGCATTTTCGGTAAGGAAGAGTCATGGTCTGATGTGTAAACGACTACCTCGCACACGCCAAGAGCTCTCTCCTTTCTAAATGGTCCTTTTTCCTTGAAATCGAGTTCTGGCGCGTCTCGCCTGAGGGATGGATACCTGTTTTCAAAAGAGACGATGTCATAGGTTTTCACATCCTTGAATTCGACTCCTCCAGGGCATATCGGGCACTCGACCTCCGTTGGCTGAACGGGTCTTCTTTGAGTCGCGGTAGACACGATTATCCATTCATCAGTTAGGGGATTGAACCTGAGCTCCTGCATGTTCATTCCTCCTCGTAAAAGTTGAAGATTCTCCCATCTTTGAAGACCTTCTCTTTCTTCAAATATGAGTACTCCTCGACCGTCATCTCGTATTTTCCCTTGCTCAGATCAACTTCGATTCTCGTATTTCCAGATAGAGTTCCATCAGATTTTACAACATACTTTTCGTCTGGTTCCATCAGTCCTTCTACTCTGGGTTTTCCTCCTCTCAGCCTCAGAGTTTCTTCGAGTATTCTTTTTCCATCTTCGTCGACGAGCTCCAGATCGTCACTCATGAGAACCATGTTGTCGAGGATTCCCACTGTGTAAGCGTAGAGCTCTCTTTGATCCGATGTGAGCTTTGTTTTCTTACCTCTCAGGAGTAAGCAGTCTGGGTCGTTCAACCACCATTTGTTGTGCATGAAATACCTAGTTATGGTGTTTCTAAGTGCATACCTCGCGGAGGGTCTCCCATCATCTTTCCCCTTGCTCCAATAAGGTGCTGTGTCCTCCCCTATTCTCATTCCATCGACGTAACCTATGGAAGGAAGCAAGGGTGACCCACACCCAAGCACAAAAGAATCTTCCACGGCATTTCTTATAGTTCTCATCCCCGCTCTGAAAGCCTGAACAGGGGTCATGTTCTTCTTTCTTTCACCAGGTATGGCACCGGAAAAGAGGAAATCAATTTTGAAATACCTATAACCGTAGTCTCTGAGTTTTTTAAAGGTTTCGAAGAGCCATTCAAGGGCTTCGTCGTTTGAGAGGTCGAGAGCGTATATGCTCCTACCCCAGTTTCTGTATGCGACCTTAGGATTCCCGTTCTCCTTAACAACCCAATCTGGATGCTCTTTGAACAGTCTCGACGTCTCTGAAATGCTAAAAGGAGCCGTCCATATGCCTGCCACCAGTCCGTGCGAGCTTATGGCATTCGCCATTTCCTCAACGGGTGGAAATCCCTCCTTAGTTTCGAGCCAATCCCCTATATCCAACTCGTATGCATCATCTATTTGGAAAACCTCGATGGGGAAGTTCTTTGACAACTCGAGGTTCTTGAGGATGTCCTCCCACTTCAGATCCAGGAAGTAGTGATACCAGCTACACCAACCAATGGGTGATCTCCTCGAGAATCTCGCTCCACTTTCTCTTGCCACCATCGATGCGTAGATTTCAAGAAGAACAGAAGTATCTTTCCCTTCGAGTATCACAAATGGTTCAATTTGAATACGGTTTGGAAAATGCGCATCGAAATAATCAAGCCATCCAACAATTTCATCTCCCTCAAGTGTGAAATAGCCGTGAGCCGTCTTCGAGCTCAAAAAACCCACGACTAGATTATCCGTTGCGAAAAAATAATCAGACAGGATATTTCCAAGCTCAGGTCTCGGTGTATCCTTGTACATCCAACTCCTTTGGTATGAAAATTCGTAGCCATCGGTTTTGAATACCCGAAACGGGCTCCAGGATTGCCATCCACCTGCGAGTACTCTATGCGGGGTTTTCATTCTGAAGACCTCGATTCTTCCCGGTTTCCCTTCCACGAAGCCTCTCACTATCCATCCCATATGAACTTTGTCGATGTTCCATTCGACCTTTCCGTTTCCCAAATCCTGAACTATCCAACCACCGGTGAAGCCCTTTCCAAATACCTTCAAACGTGTTCACCTCCCTTTTTGACAAAAAAGCTTGCTCTTTCACCGAGAATTTGAACAGTTTTCTCACCAGGTTCGTTAAAGGTCAGTTCAAACAGATACCTCCTCGTTTCAAAAGGAGGAACCAAAACCCTCTTTGCAGAGTATTCCTTTCCATCAACAAAGAGAATGAGGTCCTTTCTCACGGTAAATGGTAGGAAATTCTTCAGTGTTAAGACTGCGTTCCCCTTTTCCCCGATTCTTAAGACTTTTCTGTCAATCTCCAGACTAATCTCTGTTTCACCTTGAGCCGCCGGAAAGTTCCTCCAATCTTCATCTTTTGATATCCACACCGTCAGCTTCCTGTTAAACGCCTTGGGTAGGAACCTTCTCCTAGGCAGGGCACCCCAACTGTCGTCCCCGCCAACTCCCATAACAACTTCGCTCAGCAGCAGAGAAAAGTAATCTCTTTCAAAGAGATCATTCACATGCTCTGCTGATTCTACATCTTTCATATCGTAAGGTGATATTGAGAAGTTGAATTCATCGAGAGACCTTACGAGAATCCTCGAACCCTTTCCTTCCAGAATTAGGTACCTTGTTCTACCTCTGTTGCCATTTTCCTGCGGCCTTACATAGTGGTGAAACATCTCGTGAACTTCGGCTTCGTGCACTTGCACCGAAGATCCCCTTTCCCTATCTGGATAATTTTCATTTGGCCCTTTTCCATACCAAAGGACTTCTCGAAATTCCTTGGAGATCCTCAACAGGAGTCCGAATCTCGGGATCTCGGGTAGTTCTAGGTCTCCCTCCATGGATATGTCCCATATAACGCCATGATCGAAAAATGTGATGGTTTCATAAAGTGGCACACCTGCAACCAGCTCATGAACGAACTTTGCCGTTATGAAACCGTTAGATTTGATTTCCTTGAAACTCAAGAGTTTCCTCTCGAAACTCGATTCTTTCCAGATTCTAAGCCTTTCTCCCATCCGGTTTCCTATATCGTTGTCAGTTGGAGGCCTCCAGAAAAAAGGCGAGGTGCCATGTGTTATGAACGGGTGATTTCCAATTTTCAATTCTGTGAGACCTTCATCCGAGAGGATTCCCTCCATTTCTTTTGTTTCAACTACCTTGTTTTTCCCCAACTTTGAAATCTTGTAGGACGAATCAGGAACGTAAAAATGAAAAACAGGACTCGACAAACGGAATTGCTCCCACGCTATCACACTTCCCTTGCTCGCCCATTTCTCGTTCTCCTTCAATTTGAAGCCAACTTCAACCCAAATTTCTCCTCCATCATGGGAATCGAGATGGGGAATTCTTATTCTGCTCTTTTCAAAAGGTGGTAGGTTCAATTCAAAAGTAGACTCGCATACCAATTTTCCATCTTTCATAATTTTCCAGAAGCCCTCATACCGTGACAAATCCGTGAACGAGAACAAGTTCTCAACTTCAATTTCATCTCCTACCTTTTTAAACCTCACATTTTGATAAACCTTTTTCAGCTCACTTAGGGCTGGGTGTGGCTCTCTGTTTGGAAGAAGTAAACCATCACAGCAGAAGTTCCCGTCGTTTGGAAAATCTCCGAAGTCTCCCCCATATGCCCAGTACTCTCTGCCATTTTTGTCCACCCTTAAAAATGCCTGATCTACCCAGTCCCAGACGAATCCTCCCACTAGATTTTCAGAATCGTATATCGTATCCCAATAGTCCCAAATTCCCCCTAAACTGTTTCCCATACAATGTGAATACTCGCACATCAAGAAAGGCTTTTGATACCCTTTCGTTGAATATTCGATGAGAAAATCTGGTCTTGGATACATTCTGGAATACACATCGACATAATCGGAATCCCCTGAAGCAGTTGCACGTTCATAATGGATAGGACGATCATCCCTTTTTTTAAGCCACTCGGACATTTTTCTGAAGTTCACACCATCCCCAGCTTCATTCCCCAAAGACCAGATTATCACAGAGGGATGGTTTTTATCTCTCTCGTACATCCTTCTCAGTCTCTCAAGGTGTGCCTTTTCCCATTCTGGCTTGTTGGCCAGGGTAACGTCTGGATCGTAACCAATCCCATGAGACTCGACGTTGGCTTCATCCAGTACGTAGATACCATAGAAATCACAGAGATCGTACCAAATAGGGTGATTTGGATAGTGTGAAGTTCTCACAGCGTTGATGTTATTCTTCTTCATGAGCTCAATGTCTTTTTTCATCGTGTTTAGATCCACCGCTTGACCCCTGACCGGATGAAACTCATGTCTATTCACGCCCTTGAGGATGAGTTTTTCCCCGTTCAGGAGCAATTTCCCTCCCTTGATTTTCACATCTCTGAACCCAACGTTAATCTCTTTCAAATCTTCTCCATATTTGACTTTCAGGATATACAGGAAGGGATTTTCTGCACTCCACTTCAGCGGATTTTTCATCTCGAAATCAAGTGAAATTTTCTTTCCATTTTGAGGATTTACAAAACCATCGTGAAGTTTTGAAACATCGCCAATTGGAGATATCAGCTCGATGAGCAGTGGGATCTCCTGCTCGGGTTTTCCATGAAGGTATAAATCCACATGTAAAACTGCGTCCTTATATCTCTCGTCAAATTCAGTTTTCACCTTGACATCTCTTATGTACAATTTTGGAAGAGCATAGAGATAAACATCACGGTAGATTCCAGCTAACCACCACATGTCTTGATCCTCAAGATAGCTTCCATCACTGTACTTGACAACAAGAGCAACCAGATCGTTTTCACCGGATTTCAAAAAATCTGTCAACCTAAACTCAGCTGGTGTACAGCTTCCCTTGTTGAAACCCACGTACTTCCCATTCACCCAAAGCTTTAAAAAGGATCTCACTCCTTCGAATCTCAGGAATATCTCCTTATCTTCCCAATTTCTCGGAATTCTAATGGTCTTCTTGTATATCCCATTTGGATTACCAGTCAAGGGAACGCGAGGAGGATCAGCATTAAAGGGGTAAAGCGTGTTAGTATAGATCGGTATGCCATATCCCTTAAGTTCCCAATTGCTTGGAACCTCTATTTCATCCCAATCCAGACTCTCAAGATTCTTCAACCTTCTTTCGACATCTGTCAGATTCTCTGAGTAATTAAAAAGCCACTCTCCGTTCAAAGATATGAAGTGTTTGGGATACTCAAACTCACCTGTGAGGGGATTCAAATGGGGAATAAAGGAAGAATGTGGAGGTTCAACGTTCAGATCTGTAAGTTCTGGGCTCATCAGCTCCTCCAAAGTTATCACCTCCTCAGGATCAGGTAAACACTCGCGGTCCACGTGTGAGCTCTATCTCTTCTTCCCTTTCCGTCAAGGGCATCAAAATTCTCAGCGAATCCTTCTTTTTCAACCATTCTGATAAAGTTTTTCCTCAACCTCTCGGCGAATTCTTCGTGGCCAGACTTCCTAAGAAAATCGTGGGCTATCAAGGTGACTGGTGCCCATATTGGGCCTCTCCAGTATCCATCTGGATTGTAGAGGTTACTACTCGGCATCTCAGTTGACAAGCCATAGTTTGTCTCAAACATTTCCAAATCTTTCATCATGTTTTTCACTATCTCCTCTGGCATGTAATCTGATGCAATGAGGGACATATACGGTAAAAGACTCTTGGAATTCACCACTTCATGGGTTGAGCTCCTCACCGGGACAAGCTTTCCCCCATTTAAAAAATGTGGGAGCATCTTCTTCAGAAGATCCTCTTTTCTGCGCTCCCATTCATCCGAGGGTTTTCCTACATTCTTTGCCAAGGATATCAAAGAGTCCATCTGAACTATGAGAAAGGCGGACAAATCGGGGCTCTCAATCGGAGGGGGTTTCAAAAAGACTGTACTGTTATCCCAGCCAGAATCATTTCCATGGTTGTATTGAGGTATTCCATCCTTATCATAATCCATTTTTTCAAGCCACCAAATTGTCCATCTTCCGATGACATCGTAAAACTCACTGAGAGTTTCAATATCCAATTCTGAAGATGACAGCAGGTTTCTCAAAACCCAACCATGAATGGGTGGTTTGACGAAGTTCCAGTATGCCATGAAATCGTTCACAAAGTCAGGAATCCTTCCATCCTCTTTTTGATAATCAAACATCAGGAGAAACTGGTCGATTGCCAATCTCGGATGGTATGGAAAAAGCGCCAAGGCGTTGAAAGCATGATCCCAGCTCCACACAGAATTCATCCAGTTTTTCGACATCAAAACTGCTTCTCTCTTCAAATTTTCCCTTGGTTTCACCAAGGATGACCACAAAAGGTACACAGCATCCTCGAATGTCCCATCAGCGTTTCCAAAGGGGTCGAGAAACTCTTCAAAATTCCTTTTTGCATCTTCTAGAGCATTTTCAAAATCTTTGCGAGTTGTGTATCCAGTTTCACAAAGGGCTATCTCAAAATTTCCCTTGAATTTCAGGCGACAACTTGATTCCATTCCATTCCATTCATGTTTCAAAACATGATCCCCATTCAAAATGTCTAGGGTCATGTCAATGCCAGATAGGGGGAAATTCACAACGAATGACTTTTTATTTCTCTTCAAAAAGATACATCCTTTCTGAGCGTTTGAGATCTCCACAGAGCCATGGCCCCTAATTCTAAGACACTCAGGACTCTCAAATACCATTTCAACTACGACATTCTTCGACTTCAATCTCAGGAGATGGGGATGAAAATCTTCGGAGAAATCCTGGGAAATTTCTATTTTAAATAGGTTTGGGTTGATAGACGAACGTCCACTCAAGTACCTCAAATATACCCCTTCACCTTTCTCTGGTAGTTTCTTCCCCCAGATGTCCTTTGTTGCATGGGATACAGCGATATAAGATCCCCTCATGCTGAAGGGTACATATTTGAGTTTCACTTTCTATTCACCTCCTATGGTGCTTTCCCTCACAGCAAGGTCAACGTCGATAAATTCCGCTCTCAGATCCATCTCAGGATTCTCTATCCTCTCAACCAGCATCTCAACGCTTCTGTAACCCAGGAGATACTTGTCAAAAGTTACCGAAGTCAAAGGCGGAGAAATGATTTTGGAGAATTCCAGATCGTCGTATCCCACTACAGCAACTTCCTCGGGAACTTTCACCCCTTCATCTTTCAAAGCCTCTAACGCACCGTAAGCTACCTCATCGTTGTAACAGAAGATCGCATCGAACTTAATCTCCTTCAATTTTTTTCTCACAATTTTATATGCTTCACACATTGAATCTTCTCTACGGGAAGGCTTGCTCTCTACAAAAAGCAGCTTCTTATCCGGTTTTAATCCATACTCTTTCAAAGCTTTTACATAGCCTTGGTACCTCTCCCTCAAATTTTTCTCCCTACTGAAGTCAAATGTGTGGAGCATGGCGATCCTCTTTCTCCCTATTTCCAACAGATGCTTTGTGGCTATGTATCCACCTTTAAAATTGTTCGGAGATATGACATCTGTCTGAATCTCCTTGAACATGAGTCCAAATGCGATGGAATTCGTTCGTAGCCTGTATTTTCTCAGCACGTTTTTGTCAACCAGAGTCACATCTGCGGCTATAATCAAGCCATCGACCCTCTTTTTCATCATCGTTTCAAGTGCCTTTTCTAACTTTTCCCTTGTGTTTTCAGAGGTGGGAAACGTGAGGAGATCATAACCTTTATCCTCTGCTGCATGGGTCATACCTCTTATAACAGGCTCATAGAACGGATTGGATATACCATAAACTATGAAACCTATGGTGAATGTCTTGGAGCTCCTCAGTGAGGAAGCCGCATCGTTCTTTATATACCCAAGCTTGTTTATAGCGTCTATAACCTTATCTCGTGTGGACCGACTTATATCAGGGTGACCTTTCAAAGCTTTGTAAACCGTTGTCGTCGATACTCCCAAATAATTCGCCACATCTTTGAGAGTCACATATTTCTTGCGCATTCAGTTCATCTCCCTGACAATATGTATCACCTCTTCAGGACTTGCAGTGACCCTTAAAACACCTTCAAAGGTTCTTTCATACATTTTAACTCCTCTCCAGCTTTTGATCTCCACGAGGATTCTCTTTCCACGCAAGTAATCGGAAAGAATGAGTACATCATCTTCGTTGGATGAGTTCAATATGTATAGCTCGTTGAATTCCCCGAACTCATCGAGATCTATCAAGTTCTCACCATAAAGAGAGCACAGGCCACTGCTCTTTTCAACCGAGCATGCTTTAGTTATTTCCCCATTTAAGAGTCCTACCCTTAGATCTCCAAACAGCGCTAGTTCTCTTAGACTCTCGTGAAAACCTATCCAGAATTTGATGAGCTTTTCCTCCTCTTTTGTGATTTTGAGAAGGTCCAGAGATAACATTGGAACACTGTAGATCGTACTTATGAAGTGTTTTGAAATGTTTTGAAAGCTTTCTCCTTTTCTCCAGACTATTGGATCCGAATACACAGGAGTCACGCCAGAGAAGGATCTTATTGTGAGAATTCTACGGCGGTTTTGATCGAAATCAAATGGAGTATCGGCCGCTCTGAAAGCGGTCACATATTCTGCAATTTGGGGGGAAACATATCCTTGCCTTGCCTCGATTATAAGATCCTTTCCCGCCTTCTTTCCCAATTCGGTTATCTCTGAAAGGATTTTCAACAGTCCAAGTGATGGATAGTCTGTGAAGTGGTCATGATCTCCTCTACAAGACTTAACGGGAAGATCATCCAGAAAATCTATCTTGAAACCGTCTAGGTCGTACTTCTCGAGCAGGTTTTCGAGAATTCCGATGATTCTTTTTCTCGTCAGTGAAGATTGAGGACATAAATTTGCGTATCCAAGTCTCTCTCTTTTTGATACAACTACATCCTTAAAGTTTTTAAAAGCCTGTGACTTCAAACCTACCATGAATGGAGCTATCCAGAGAACGTATTTCATTCCCAAGGATTTGACAAACCGAACATGTTCTTTGAAATCGGGGAACTTCTTGTCACATACTTCCCAGTCTCCTGTATACCAGTATCCCCTGCTGTTATCTGATGTGAACCAACCATCATCAAGTATGAAAACTTTGAAACCTATTTCATGAGCTTTCTCAGCGGTTTGATTGAGGTATTCTTGGTTGAGATCCTGATAAAAGGCATACCAAGTGCAATAAACGGGTTCATACATGAAATCGCTGAATCTTTTATCCTTTCCGGCGAAGCTTGAATAGATTTTGGTTATTTCAAACCAGCTCATATTTTCTTCGGATATGAATATACTATCATTGAATTCTTTTCCCTCGAAGCTGTTGATACTTTCTAAGGTAATTTCCATCTCCTCTGCTTTTTCTATGAATTTCCCCTTGAGCTTATAGCCAAGCCATGATTCTTTTAAACCGATTGCGAGTTTGTTCGTACCGTTTCTGTTTATAAATGATGCAAAGGGGAAACCCCTGTGCAAAGATACTTTTTCTTCAAAGTGCCATGGAATAAAAAACGAATAGATGTTGCCCAGAAAACCTGGAATCGATATTCCATGAATGTCCAGGATGGGAACAGTGGCTTTCAGCTGAATCTTCTTGATTTCAAAGTCTCTTTTGGATGAAATCTTCAGGTTTGTTTGGATAAACCCATACTTTTTCTCGTCGTTCATCCTGATGTTCACTTCTCCGTTGTATTCTACAAAGAGTTTTACCTTCCCAAAGCTTGCCTTCAGATCTTTCTCAAACTTTTTCACGGTTATCTCCTCCTCAGGATTTCATGCCAGATATGGTTATGCCACCTATTATCTTCTTTTGGCCTATTAGGAAGACAACTATCATTGGGGTGACAACCATTATAGTAGCGGCCATCAAATAGTGCCAGGAGGTGTAGTACATTCCTCTGAAAGAGTTCAAACCGAGTACAAGCGTGTATTTCTCCTCAGACTGAAGGTATATCAATGGGCCGAAGAAGTCACTCCACGCTGCCATGAAGTGCAGAATTATCACGGTAATTACCGCTGGCCTTGCGAGTGGAAAGTAGATTTTGTAAAAGGTTTGAAAGATACTCGCTCCGTCTATGCGAGCTGCTTCGTAGAGCTCCACCGGGATACTCTTGAAAAATTGTCTGAGAAGGAATATGAAATATGCCGAACCAAAGAAGGCAGGAACCCATAGCGGTTTGAGGGTATCTATCCAACCGAGCTTCGCAAACAGTATATATTGAGGTATCAACGTTGTGTAGTAAGGTATCATCATAGTGGATATGACGAGTATGAAAAGCTTATCCCTTCCCCTGAATCTAAGAACGGCAAAGGCAAAGGCCGCCATGGAAGAGGATATCACGACTCCCACAGTGCTGAGTACCGCTATTATGAGAGTGTTGTTTAAAAAGGTGAGCCATGGGTATAGCTCCCAAACGCGCTTGAAATTCTCGAAATGGAAAGATTTGGGTATTATGTCAGGAGGATATGTGAAAATCTCATCTTCACTTCCCTTGAGGGCAGTTGTTACCATCCAGAGAAACGGCATGAGGAAAACCACAGACAGTGATATGAGGGCTATATAAAGAACTAACAATTTTATGCTACTCCGTTTCAAGAGAACTACCCCCTTTCATAGAAGACCCAGCTCCTGGATGTTCTAAATATCACCATCGTCAAGGTGAATATGATCAACGTCAAAATCCAGGACATAGCTGAGGCATAACCCATGTTAAACCAAGACCATCCCTGCTGGTATAAATACAAGCAGTAAAACAGAGAAGCGTTAGCTGGCGCTCCAAATCCTTGCCCTCCTCCTCCCATGACATACGCCTGCGTAAAAGCTTGAAGAGCTCCTATAGTATTCGTCACAAGAAGGAAAAAGGTTGTTGGACTGAGCAAGGGCAAGGTGACATATCTGAACCTTTGCCACCAATTAGCCCCATCGACTTTTGCTGCGTCCCAGTACACTTGAGGTACATCTTCGAGTCCAGCAAGGTATATGATCATGTTCGGTCCGACTGTCCACACCCCCATAAACGCGATTGCGGGGACGACCCATTCCGTACTGTAAAGCCAATCTGGTCCTTTTATTCCTATTTTGGACAAGAGGTAATTCAGGATTCCATATTGTGGATTGTATATCCATATCCAAAGTGTAGCTGTTGCAACCATTGGGAGAACAGATGGTGTGTAGAATATCGTCCTGAAAACAGATGTTCCCTTGACCTTTGGGTAGAGAAGTAAAGCAAGGGCTAAACCCGTTATGAGAGACAGCGGGACTGCTATCACTGTATACTCCAGAGTGACTTTTAGAGATTGATAGAAGAGTGGGTCTGAAAATAACCTTGCGTAATTCTTGAGGCCTATCCACTTCATCTTGTTGAATATGTTCCACTCGTGAAAGCTCAGAAAAAATGAGAAGGCAATTGGTCCAGCCGTAAAGACTGCAAATCCAATTATCCACGGCAATATAAAAAGATAACCTGCTATTTCCTCCTTCCTTCTAAGACTTGTTGTTCTTGTTCTCATATAGAAACCGGCTGTCCGGTTGGACAGCCGGTTTTTCACCTCCTTATCACATCATTTTCCTTCACGTTTCAGAGCCTGCTCAGATTGATCAACGGCCCAATTCAGGGCTTGCTCAACTGTCATCTTTTTAAGCATTATCATGTCGAAGGCATCACCTATATATTTTGAGAAGTTCTTCCACCAGTCCTCTCTCTTGAGGAATGAGGGATCTTTAACTGAATACGGGAGGGACCTCAAGAAGACTCCGAGGATCGGATCACTGTAGAGGTTGAGTTCCTTAGCCACTTTATCGCTGATTGGGAGTGCCCAACCTGCTTTTGCCATGACCCTTCCACCTTCCTTAGCTAGGAATTTTTCTATGTCAAGTGCTATATCCTTGTGCTTTGATTTCTTAGGAACGACCCACGCCGCATTGTGGAGCATCGTCATGGTTTCCTTTCCCTTCGGGTGGGGAAGGAATGTGCAGCCAAACCTTTTCGCCAGTTCTTTGGTTGTTATTCCAGGATTTCTAGCTTTCATGTAGCCTATGAACCATGATCCACTGTCTATCATAGCGAGTTTACCAGACTCAAACATGGCATATGTTCCTCCAGCAGCTTCTCTAACTGATGGTGAGGGAGATACTCCGTAAACGAGGTATAGATCCGTCAAGAATTTGATAGCTTCAATAGTCTGTTTGCTGTTCAAATAACCTTTCATTGTTTTCGCATCTGGTGAAAGGTAATCTCCTCCGTTCATCTTTACCCAGGCTTCCCAAGCATAGGGATCTGGAACAACTGCGAAACCGTAGACCCCATCTTTCGGATGTGTGAGTTTCTTGGCGGTTTCTAAAAAGTCTTCCCATGTCCAATCTTCCTTTGGATACGGAACGCCGTACTTGTCAAAAATTTTCTTGTTGTACCATATAACCCTAGTTGTCCAATCCTTAGCAACTCCCCATATATGTCCCTTGTAAGTCACCCATTTGACCAATGTTGGGTAAACCCCGCTGAAGTCCACAACATTCTCGAGCGGTTCTAGGACCCCAAGAGAGGCTAGCCTTGGATAATCCCACCACATGAAAATATCGGGCGGTGTTCCTCCAGCTATACTTGTAACGAGTTTATCACTGTAGCCCTGGGTTATGCTTTGAACGTTTATCACAACATTTGGATGAAGCTTTTCATATTCCTTGAAAACTTCTTTGATCCACTTGACACCTTCTGCTATGTCCCAAGTAGTCGCTCTTATGTAAACCTTTTTAGCATAAGCCAAGCTGGATATCATGAGAGCAATGATGATCAAAACCAGCAAGAACCTGCCAAAAGGTTTCACAAAGATCCCCCCTTTCGATGTGGTTTAACGTTTACTTAAACGTTCAAGTTGATAATACCAAAATTTAATCATCCGTGTCAAATTTGGGAAATCTCTAGGTATTTGCTGGCTACTATACTCCAGGGCGTGACGTCACCCTTTCACGCTACCAGCGGTTAACCCTTCTATGAAGTACCTCTGAAACATCAAAAAGACTACTAAAGGTACCACCGCTGCTATAATAGAACCAGCTGCCATTGTGTTCCACTGCGTTACCCATTCTCCCTGCAATGTTGCAAGCCCCAGAGTTATGGGTTTGTATTTGTCACTCTGGATGAGTATCAATGACCATAGATAATCGTTCCATATCCATGTGAACTCGAGGATTCCCAATGCTGCTAGAGCAGGAACGGTGAGGGGAAGAACAATCTTGCTGTAAATGGTAAAATGTTTTGCCCCATCTATCATGGCTGCATCGAAGATACTCGCTGGTATGGTTTTCATGAAGTTTCGTAAAAAGAAGGTGCAGAATCCTATCTGAAATGCAATGTGAAAAAGAATCACTCCCCAGTAGGTGTTGTAGATTCCCAGCTGAATTGAAAGACGATATACAGGGATCAGAAGCATTTGAAATGGGACTAACATTCCACCAACGAATATCATAAGGATAACCTTGGAGAATTTAAACCTATACCAAGATAATGCAAAAGCTCCTAAACTCGATAGGAAGAGAGTTCCTAGGACAGCGGGAATAGTTATTATAAAAGTATTTAGAAAATATCGACTCATATTTGCATCTTTCCAGGCTTTAAGATAGTTCTCGGTATGCCAAACCTTTGGAGGAAGCCACCAGCTACGACTTGTCATGAGATTGTCCATAGTTTTAAAAGACGTAAAAAGTGTCACCATGAAGGGAAAAAGCCAAACTGTAACAAGAATGATGGCGAATGCATGGAAAAGAATCTTTTTCATTACGCTTCCTCCCTCCTCAGGACATTCCTCATGTATATAACTATGAATCCGAGGGTTATCAGAAACTGAATCACTGCTATAGCAGCACCGTACCCCATTTGGTAATTGTTGAACGCCTGAATATACATATAATTTGCCATAACACTTGAAGAGTAAAATGGTCCACCACGTGTCATCACATAGACTATGTCAAACGCTCTTAAAGAATCTATTATGTTCACGGTAATAGCTACCACCGTTGCGGGACGAAGCATGGGAAGAATTACGTGAAAGAAACGCTGCCATGAATTGGCTCCGTCTACATAGGCTGCTTCCACTAGTTCTGAGGGGACCTGATTCAGACCAGCTAGGAAGATCACCATTGCGTAGGGAATCTGCCGCCATAGTGCAGCCATTATGAGGGAGTAAGTTACTATATCTGGATCGCTCAACCACCCTATTTCATGGATCCCAAACAGATTCAAAAAGCTGTTCAAAGCACCTTGTGGTTCAAGTATCCAGGACCACATTTGGCCAATGACGACAAAAGACAAGGTCATGGGTAAATACATGAGCACTTTGTATACTTTTGAACCTGTGAATTTTTGATTTAGGAACATAGCAATTCCCAGTCCGCCTGGAACGGAGATCATCGTGAATCCAACCAACCATTTGACGTTATTCCAAAGTGAAGTCACAAAGTATGGGTCCTCAAACAGTCTTTTAAAATTGCTCAACCCAACGAAGTTTATGGATGGAGAAACCCCATCCCAGTTTGTGAAGCTCAGGTAAAGAGTTTGAAATATCGGCAATAGAACCCAAATACTGTACATCACAAGTGGAGGAGCCAAGAAGGCATATGGAACCCACCATTTGCCTCTCAACTTCTCTCTCCTTTCTATATAAGGCTGGGGGACCCCCAGCCTATTCCATTATTTATTTGTGAATTTTGTAAATCCTTTCTCGCTGCATTTCCAAGTTCTTTAATATAGAGTTTACTCTATCCGGATAAACCATGAATTCGACGAAGGCGTTCATTCCAGCTGTTGCCATTTGAGGGTTGGTATCCCTGTCATAGAACTGCATGACTCCATCTGATTTGAGGATCATATCCAGTCCCTTTCGCGCGGAAAGGTCAGGAGCGGGTACTGACTTGTTAGCAGCTAATCTTCCTAGGTGTGATGCGAAGAACTCCTGTGCTTCCTTGGAAGCGATGAATTTTAGGAAAACCTTTGCAGCATCCTTGTGTGAGGCTCTTGCTGGAATCATGAATCCATCAATTGGCGTATCTTCATAAAGTCCTACGTTTCCATTTATAATTGGAAACCTGAAAAAGCCAAGATCATTTACAACATCTTTAGGAGCAACGTCTCTGATGAACTGTCCCATAAGATACATAGCAGCTTTGCCAGTGAACAGGAAATTTGCAGCCTCCTGCCAAGAGTAAGAAGTATGGTTGCTTATGAAATATCCAGCATCTATCAGTTGTTTCCAGTATTCGAAAACCTTTTTAACTCCCTCGTCGGTGTAAGGTATCTTCCCTGCTGTTAACTTCATATGATAGTCCAAACCGTTGATTCTCATATCTAGATAGTCAAACCATCCAGCTGCTGTCCAAAGGTATTTTGTACCTATGGTTATTGGTATATAGCCAGCTTTCTTCAACTTTTCACAGGTTTCTTTGAATTGCCACCATGTAATGGGTACCTTAAGTCCTAGTTTCTCAAAAATGGATTTTCTGTAGTAAACACCCCACCAGTACCAGGACAATGGAACAAAGTAAATGTGCCCGTTGTATTCAGAAGCACTCTTGAATGCGGCGGGAAAGTAGAGTTCAAAGTTATCTTTGAACACATCATCTAAAGGCTCTAACAATCCCTTGCTTGCAAAGTATCTCATCCTTTCACCTGCAAACCAGGTGACAACGTCAGGTGCGTTTGATGAATTCAACCACGTTCTCAGAAGTGTTTTGAAATCTTCATGTGCAAATGTGTTGACCGTTACGTCGTAATCAGGATGCAAAGCTTTGAATTGATTCACTAATTCTGCGAAGACCTTCCTTGGAGCAGGGTCAGACATGTACGAATTTATAATTAGTTTTTGGTTTGCTACACCAATTATGGAAAGAAAAACCATCCCTAAAACCACCATAAGGGAAAACTTTCTCATTTTTCAATCCCTCCTTTCGAAAGGTTTCATGTGCTTTCTCTTTTTACAACTTTCACCGGTAAAACCTCTTTTCTTTTGTGGTTGAAATCTAAAACCATTTTGAAAGCTAGTTTTCCCATCTCTTTCTTTTCCACTCTAACAGTTGTCAAGCTGGGAGTAATTAGTGATGAGTAAAAAACATCATCATAACCAACAACTTTGATATCTTCAGGAACTCTCAGATTCGCTTCTTTCAAAGCTTTCAATACTCCAAATGCTATTAAGTCGTTGTACGCGAATACTCCATCAAACCTGGCTTTGCCTTTCAAGAGATCCATAACTGATCTATAACCATCTTTCATCTCAATGCCGGTACTCCTGATCAATTCCTCCTTCATTTCAATACCAGCATCTCTAAGTGCTCTTTTATATCCTTCATACCTCTCAGCAGATGCGGTGTTATAAGGCTGCGCTCCTATAAATGCTATCCGTTTACACCCCCTTTCAACAAGATGCTTCGTTGCTATGTATCCTCCTTTTATCTCATCACTGTAGACCATTGGTATATCTAAGTTTTCCAACTCTTTTATGTGTCTTCCCACTATCACAAAGGGAATCCCAATTTTTTTCAACTCGAGGAGATCGTCATATTTCCTCTGATTCGGAGCTATTAGAATCCCATCAACACGCCTTTCAAGTAACATCTGGATACCCTCTACTTCATCCCTGTAATTTTTATTCGTGTTGACCAATATTACATGATATCCATGTAGCTTTGCTTCGGCCTCCACACCTTTCAAAACCTCTGACCAAAAGGGATTAGAATTGTCCTCAACAATCACACCGACAATACGTGTCTTCTTTCCTTTTAAATACAGTGCAAGGCGATTGGGTACATACCCCAACCTCCTTGCAACGTCAAGGACTTTTTGGCGAGTTTTTTCACTCACATCAGGCTTCCCATTCAGCGCTCTTGAAACAGTGTTAACAGAGACTCCTACAATCTCGGCTATCTGTTTCATCGTTGCGTACTTCATTTGACCCTCCTAAACGATACCGGTATCGTTACCGAAAAAAATTCTCCCACCACTGTGATACCACTTGCAAATTTGTTTTAGAACGATAATTATCCAATTTGCTCTTGAAATAAGAAATATTTCATCTATCCTCGAAGTATTTCAGAATATCTCTGGATTTCATGCTAATTAATCTCTTCACATCTTACGTTTCATTTTTCACATCTCAAAAGATGGACTGATCCGTAATCAGGGTGTGCAATTCCCAGTGAATGATTTTCATGGATCCAGTATGACTCTGATAATTTGCGAAACGCTCTTATACCACCTAAGGCGTTTTATATCAAAGAACTTCGTATCCGCGTTTATAGCGAAAGGTATTCTATGGGATTTCAAAGCATGTGACATGAAGCTCGCGAAGTTTACTATCTCGTCTATCGTGTAATCTCCACCGGCAGGAGCTCCGTCTGGGAATTTCCTATTCTTATGAGATTTGTTGTAGTTGCTTGGCATCCAGGCTCCAACCCAAGTTAGCATTCCTCTTTCCTTCGCCCACGAGAGAGCGCAATTTATTTTATCCGTTATGAGTTTCTTTTCCTCCTTTTTTCCAGTTGTCCAAAGCTTCTTTGGATTTTTCTTGCTCGGCCCGGAAGCATAAAAGTGCCACTGTATCATTGTGTAAGGATCTTTCGGGAACTTCAGAAACTTCAAGGAGCATGGATTTGATGTATCATTCGGCGTGACAAATATTATCCTGTAAGGATCTATCTTTCTTATAGCTGGTATCACCTTGTAGTAGAAAAGGTTCAAAAGATCGTTATGGTACCTTATGTTTTTGTTGGTTTCTATTATGAGATCGTAGGAGAGATAATAAGGATAATCTTTGAAAATTGTTGCAACTTTTTCCCACCAATTCACAGCTTCTTGTAGAGTCTTCTCACTTGGATTCTCCATGAAATCAGACGCTGCGTACGCGATGACCGGTACGAGCCCGGCTTTTAGAGAATTACTTACGGCTATCTTGAGAGCTTTCATTGCTTCGGGATCTTCGAGTACATCGTTGTTCACTCTTATTCTGACGTGCGAGAACCCTCTTTTTTTGAAAATTTCAGGAACGTTAATTCCTCTCTCACTTGCATTCAAAAAAGCTCTTCGTACCTTTTTGAACATAACCCAGTCCACGTTTATCCCCACACCCATCATCTTCTGATAATCAACTGGCCTTACTGGATCTGGGAAGAGCATTGAAGAGGCCAGGAGCGTAAGCATTATGAACTTTTTCATTTGAATGTGTATTCTGAGTCTCGAGAGCACATTTACTATCGCGTCGTTGAGTGAGTCTTCAAATATCGTTCTAAATGTCATAGATCTCGGTGATCTCTTCACAACTGTTCCTCCCTTTTCTCTTCATTCGGAATGCCTGTACCATTTCAACTACCCCTTATGATTTTACATCATAATGTAATTGCTGTAGAAAAGCTTCCTTCTCTGTGAATTTGCCCCAGGCTGTTTTTTCATGATAGTATTGTATCGTCATATCAAAATTACAAATAGGATATATCAGAAGAGAAAGGAATTAAAAATTCTGAGGAAGGTGAGATGATGAGAGACGGTTCGCCAGTTCCTCTTTATTACAAGATTTACAAGGATCTCAGAAATAAGATAGTGGGAGGTTATTTCGAAGGGGGAAGACTTCCAACAGAAAAGGAGCTGTGCGAGGAGTATGATGTCAGCAGAATGACAGTGAGAAAAGCCATGGAGCAACTCAACATGGAAGGTTTGATTGAAAGGAAGAAAGGGAAAGGGACCTTTGTGAAGAAGATAGGAAGTGAGGAACAGCTTTCCAGGCTCACAGGTTTTACCGAGGAAGTTGGGAAGAAGAAGGTTAAATCAAGAGTTCTTGCAAACAGGCTCGTGAGAATACCTGTTGAGGCGAAGGAAGCGTTCGGCTTGCCTGAGAACACTTTGGTGGTTCTTCTAAAGAGGGTGAGATATATCGAAGAAGTACCTGTAGCAATAGAGGAAGCTTACTTGAACCCAGATATAGATGTACGCATTTTGAACGTACTGGAACTTGACATGTCTGAACGGTCTTTGTATGAATTTCTGAGGAAGGAACTGGGTATGTCTCTGGATCACGCTGAAGAGATAATAGAAGTGATGAGCCTTTCAACAAGCCAAGCTAGGCTTTTGGATCAGCCCGCTGGTAGCTGTGCACTTCTCAGAAGGAGATACACCTACACACCGGATGGAAGATGTGTCGAGTACGTTTTATCCATTTACAGAGGAGACCAGTTCAAGTTCAAGGTTCTAAGAAGGTAGCGGTCTATGAAAGTTCCGATACCTTTTTTATTCAGTGCATTTTCATCAAAGCGTTTTCAGCTGCTACAACCACTGGGTATGTAGTTGGAGCAGATGTCAAGAGTGGATGCGTTCCTATTTGAAGAGTGGCAAGTTCAGCCGCCGTCATTTCGTTCTGTATAGCCATACCTATCGTGTTGATGATTTCACCCACGCTTTTTCCACCTGCTACCTGCCCACCAAGCAAATGGCCGCTTTCAGCGGAGAACACCAACTTCAGGACCACTTTCGACGCATCCGGAATGGATCCAGGATGTCTGTCTGAGCCAGTAGCTTCGCCTACAACCACGTCAAATCCTTCATCCTTTATCATCTTTTCATTGCAACCTGCGGCACCCAATGAAAGACCTTCGATAGATGTGGAGAATATCCCAAGGTTTCCCTTGTTCGTTCTGAGTACTCTCAGTTTGTAAAGGTTTGCTCCAGCTACTCTAGCTTCAAATGTCGCCGTGGATGCCAACATGAGTCTCCCAGGCCTTCTCGTGAAGAAGCATATATGCTCGACACAATCCCCAACTGCATAGACATCCGGCACCGATGTTCTCATGTACTCGTCTGCCCATATAGCCCCTGTTTCACCAAGCTTTACCCCTATTTCCTTTGCTAAGTTCACCCTGGGCTTGTAGCCTGTTGAGAGTATGACTAAATCCGCCGGTACCTCCCCACTTTCTAGAATAACTTTTTCCACCCTTTTTGAACCTTCTATCATCTTTACTTTGGATGAAGTGAGAACTTCCACTCCGTGTTCTCTAAGCTTTTCTTCAGCGAGTTTTCCGAATTCGCTGTCGAACGCCATCGGAATCAAATGTTCCATCATCTCGACCAACGTCACCCTTTTCCCCATTTTCCTTATCTCATCGGCGACCTCTACACCTATGAATCCTCCTCCTATTATCACAACGTCTCTGGCATGTTGTAACCTTTCATACAGCTCATCCAAGTCTTTTTTGTATTTACTTATGGTGAAAACCCCATCAAGTTCCACCCCATCTATCCCGGGTATGACAGGTTCAGATCCAGTTGCTAGGACCAACTTTTCGTATTCGATGTTACCTTTGCTGGTTCTCGCAATCCGTTTTTTGTGGTCAACGGACAGTACTTCAGCGGTTATGACATCGATTCCAAGTGCTTCTGCTCCCTTTGTAGGAAGTATATCTTTGTCTGTTCCGCCAAGTGTGCCGAATATGTACGGGATGCCACATGGAATCAAACCTATTTCCTCTTTCTTGACAAGGGCTATTTTTTTGTCTGGATAATTCTTTTTAGCTGTCGAGGCAGTTATCAATCCAGCTGGTCCTCCACCTATTACCAATACATCGTATTTCATGAAATGCACCTCCTCGTTATGAAAGTGAATATTTTCCCCTTGCATGAGAATAATATCACAATATTGCAAATTGTGCAAGCTTTTCCCTGAACTTCAAGTCTCCTATACTGATATAATCAATCTCAAGTGAGGTGATAGTGTGTACAGGGATAGATTCATGGAGATCTCAAGATTGAGGAGAGTTGTCGAAGAAATCAGACCGTATGAGCTTAGATGGAAGATGTTTCTTTCAGATTGGCTGTACGATGGCAGGTTAATAAGCCCACCCTTTAAATGGGAGGGAGATTTCGCTGTTTTCGAAAAGGAAGTGATGATAGATGAACCCTACAGGTTGGCGGCATGGTTTGGCGGTGAGAGTCTCCTTAAGGTCGACGATAAACCTTATTTCCGGATAAACGAGCATGTAAAAGAAGTTGACCTTTCTAAATTTGCTGATAGGCGAAGGCATAAGATAACGGTTGAGGTTGTAAGTAGAAGCCTTTTTGGAGTGAGAAGTGACGGGAATTTCTCCTACTCATACTTGATCTTGAGGAACGAACTCGTTCATAAGGTTCTCAGATATCTGGATACTGTCCTAGAGCTCATGAACTATACAGACGATGAAAGCCTCTTTGAATCCCTCGTGAACATCCTGGACAGGTTTCTTTCATCTGTTTGGCCACCGAGAGACACCGCGACATATCTTGAAGCGATGTTTGAAACGGATGAATTTAGAAAGGAAGCAAGGAAAATATGGGAAGGGTATGATTTCACCGGTTTCAGAGGAGGGAATCTAAATGAAAGATCTCTAGAAGAGGCATTTGATGCCATGAGAGGTGAGGTAAGAAGGCTAGCGGAAGTTTTCCCAAAAAAGGGAACGATCCACCTAGTAGGACAATCACATATAGATTACGCCTGGTTGTGGCCCGAAGACGAGACCAAGAGAAAACTGATCAGAACCTTTTCGAGTATGATATCGCTCGCTGAAAAGTACGAGAATTTCGTTTATGCGCAATCGTCTTCCAGAATGTACGAAGATGTTAAGGTTACAAACAAATGGCTGTATGAAAGAATTTTGAGGGAGGTGAAGAGGGGATCTTGGGAGCCAGTTGGAGGAATGTACCTGGAAGCAGATATGGTACTTCCTGGTGTCGAATCCATGATAAGGCAATTTCAATTTGGTCAGAAATTCTTTGAGAGAGAATTTGGGTTTAAAGCGGACTTCACGTGGCTTCCGGATGTATTTGGAATGAGTTGGACTTTGCCCCAGATACTCAAAGGAGTTGGAATAGATACGGTTATAACAACCAAATTGAATTGGAATGAGTCTAACAGGTTTCCTCACGATTTATGCCTTTGGAAGGGAGTAGATGGAAGCGAAGTTATATATTACAGTTTCAACAATCCTAAAGGTGGCTACAACGGCGAAATTGATGCAAATGCACTATCTGAAACGTGGGAAGGGTACAGATCCAAATCCTTTCTCGGGGAGATGATGGCTACATTTGGTTATGGTGATGGAGGAGGAGGACCAACTGAGGAAATGGTGGAGAAGATAGAGGTTCTAAATGAGCTTCCCGCAGTTCCTAATTTGAAGTTGGGTAGCATGAAGGAGTTTGTGGACAAGCTCAGAACCTTGAGAGATCTTCCGGTGTGGGAAGAGCCTCTTTACTTGGAGCTTCACAGAGGAACATACACTTCACAAGAGAGGGTGAAGAGATTCCACAAGCTTGGAGAGAGAAACCTCAGAAACTTAGAGATTCTAGCTACGCTTTCAGCTTCTAAAGTGGATACTGAAGAGATGTGGAAAGTTTTGTTGAAAAATGAGTTTCACGACATACTTCCTGGGAGTTCTATAAGAAGTGTTTACGAAAAGGTTGAAAAGGAGCTTTGGGAGATAGTTGAGAAGTCTGAAAGGAAGATATCTGAAATCCTCGAAGAAGCTTCAGATGAGGATGAAAAATGGCTGAGCTTTTTCAATCCTTCCTCATTTTCAGCACCTTTGAGATTTGTTTTGAGTGAACCCTTGATTCTGAGACTAGATGGGAAGGAATTTTATCCTCAAAGAACGTATGACGGAAAATATGCTTACTCGGTAGATGCAGCTGTGAAGCCGTTATCATCTGCAAAATTGGAGGTAGTTGGGAGATCCGATGCCCTCTCAGGGAAGATCTCAAAGAATCTGGATTACGAGGACTCAGTTTTGAGATTCCGCGTAAACGAGGACGGAACTTTCAACATAGAATACAAAAGTCTTGAGAGGAATGTTTTTTCCCAACCGGCACATTTAGCTATTTACAAAGATATACCTGGAAGATGGGACGCTTGGGATGTGGACGTCAACTATGGAGTATCGAAAAGAGTCTTGAGAGCCAGGGAGATAGAAGTGCTTGAGAACAATGCTCTAAGAAAAGTTTACAAACTGATATATGAATTTGAAGGATCTGTGATCGAGCAAAAGTTGATCCTCTGGAGGAATGTAGGTGTTACGGAAATCGACAATGAGGTGGACTGGCACACTAGAAGAACACTTCTCAGGGCGATCTTTCCAACGACTGTTCTTTCAAGGGTGGCTCGGTTCGACATAGATGGAGGAATTCTGGAGCGGTTTACTCACAAGAACACGAATTACGAAAGGGCTCGGTTCGAGGTTCCCGCGCATAGGTGGATGGATCTCTCTCAATACGATTTTGGGGTGGCGATCATAAACGATTCCAAATATGGGCACAGCGTGAATGGCTCCGAGTTGGGTCTAAGCCTTCTCAGAGGGCCCGTGTTCCCTGATCCATTTGCAGATGAGGGTTTTCACAGATTCAAATATTGGATCTTCCCCCACACTGGGAATGATATCCTTCAGGTTGTGAGAATGGCAGACTACCTGAATAATCCGCTTCTTACTGTGATGGGAAATCTGAAGTTACCAAGTTTTCGAATGAGTCCAGAGGTATTTAAAATCCTAACAATGAGAAGAGAAAGGAACTCGGTTATATTGAGAGTCGTTGAAAGTGTTGGAAGCTCGGGAAAATTTGAAGTTGAGCTTGGCGGAAAGCATCCGATCAGAAAACTCAACCTCTTGAACGAACCTGCAGAGAGCATAGATTCTTCCATAGAGTACCATCCCTTTGAGATAATAACTTTGGAACTCAGTGAATGACATGTCGGAGGTGAGCCAATGGTAGAGAGCGGCAGGAGGAAAATAGACTGGGCTTGGAAATTTATGAGAGTTTTGAAGGAGATAAGGAGTAGGTATGAGAACGAGAAACCCCTTAAAGGATTCAGAGTGGGAGTCTCTGTGCATTTGGAGGCTAAAACAGCAAATTTGGCTATAACACTTCACGCCCTGGGAGCAGATGTCTATGTAACGGGAAGTAATCCTTTGACAACTCAGGATGATGTTGCAGAAGCTCTCAAAGATTTTGGAGTGAATGTTTTTGCTAAGAGAACACACGATGAGAGAGAATACTGGAGGAATATACACAAGGTTCTGGATTCCCATCCTGATCTCATAGTTGACGACGGGGCGGATTTGGGAGTGACTGCTCACACCGAGAGAACGGATGCCCTGGAGAACCTGAAAGGCATCTCGGAGGAGACAACTACAGGGGTTAAAAGGTTCAAAGCCTTGGAAAAGGATGGACTGCTCAAAGTACCTGTTATAGCGGTTAACAACGCAATGATGAAGCATCTTTTTGACAACAGATATGGAACGGGGCAATCCACTCTGGATGCCGTGATGAGGAATACGAATCTTTTGATAGCTGGCAAGAAGTTTGTCGTCGCTGGGTATGGTTGGTGTGGAAGAGGGGTTGCCCTGAGAGCAGCCGGTCTTGGGGCTAAAGTCATAGTCACCGAAGTGAATCCAATAAGGGCCGTCGAAGCTATTATGGATGGATTCGAGGTTATGAAGATGGAGGAAGCAGCCAAAGTGGGAGATTTCTTCGTCACAGTGACTGGAAACAAAGGTGTTATAACCATGGATCACATATACATGATGAAAGATGGAGCGATTTTGTCAAATGCTGGCCATTTCAACGTTGAAGTGGATATGAGAGCTCTCGAAAGAGAAGCACTGGAAAAATTTGAAGCTAGGCAGAACATAACGGGATATAAACTTAAAAATGGCAAGACTGTGTTCGTGATAGGAGAAGGCAGGCTTGTCAACCTTGCTGCTGGTGATGGACATCCCGTTGAGATCATGGATATGTCATTCGCCGTTCAAACGCTGGCTCAGCTCTATCTCTCGAAAAGCTACTCCAAGCTTGAGACAAGGGTTTACAACTTTCCAAAGGAAATGGATGAAGAAGTTGCTTCCCTTATGCTCGAGAGCATGGGTGTGAGCATCGACCTGATGACGGAAGATCAGAAGGAATATATGAGCAGCTGGAAATGAAGAGAATAGCCCTTTGGACGGTAGTCGTCATAATAGCTTTGGTTTTTTACTACTCATTTGGGTCAAACGCTCAAAAATCAATAGCGATTTTCGGTAGCAAGAGTTTCAGAGAGAGAGTGGAAAAGGGACTTGGCTTCTCACATGTTCGTTTCGTCGTGAAAAATTCGGGAAAGGTGGATGCTATATTTAGTGAAGCCAGTAGGACGTGTGAAGTCCATGGAGTGATGTATCATCTTGACTGGAAGGAGAGCGTTAAGGACTGGATAAAGGAGAGATTCGGTTACGGAGTAACTATGCTCCCTGTTTTCAATGATGAAATCGACAAGGACTGGGTAAGGGTCTATTCAGAGTGTGGAAAGATCATAAAAGGTAGAATAAGCATGGCTTTTGAAAACGGCTGGCTGATAGTAAAGGTGGCAGTCTACAAAGATGGGGAGCTTGTGGCTTACTATGACCCGATATCAGAGGAGCTGATAGAACCAGCTCGATGACAACTGTGGCGAAAGAGTTATAATTAACTAAAGAGAACTTCTCGAGAGGAGGAATCGTTTTGCCGGAACATGTGATTAAGAAAGCTCTGGAAGATGAGCTGACAGAGTCGTATTTAAATTATTCCATGAGCGTGATAATAGGTAGAGCTATCCCGGATGTCAGGGATGGCTTGAAGCCAGTTCAGAGGAGAATACTCTATGGAATGATGGAACTCGGACTCACCCATAGATCTTCATTTAAAAAAAGCGCCAGGATCGTCGGAGAGGTTCTTGGAAAATACCATCCACACGGCGATGCAGCAGTTTATGACACACTTGTGAGAATGGCTCAACCTTTTTCAATGAGGTATCCACTCGTTGAAGGTCAAGGAAACTTTGGCTCCATTGACAGAGATCCTCCAGCCGCAATGAGATATACGGAGGCTAGATTGACAAAACTGGCTGAGGAGATGTTACAAGATTTGGATAAAGAAACTGTCTCGATGATGCCAAATTTCGATGAGACTCTCCTCGAACCAGAGGTACTCCCTGCTAAGGTTCCAAATCTCCTGATAAACGGAGCTTCTGGAATAGCTGTTGGCATGGCCACTTCCATACCCCCGCACAATCTTTCGGAGGTTGTCGACGCGATGATTTCCTACATTGATAATCCCGAGATAACCATTTCCGAGCTCATGAGTCATATCAAAGGTCCTGATTTCCCCACTGGTGGAGTTCTGGTAAATCCTGAGTCTCTTAGAGGGATCTACGAAACGGGAAGAGGAAGCCTAAAGATAAGAGGAAAAGTTCATCTTGAGGAAGGAAAGAAGCGGGACAGGATAGTGATAACGGAGATACCCTACATGATTAGTAAAGCTGCACTTATAGAGGAGATAGCAAGATATGCCCAAAACGATGACAAAATTCGTATAAGGAACATCAGGGATGAATCTGACAAGCATGGTATGAGAGTGGTCGTTGAGGTACCAAAGGATTTGGATTGGAGGATAATCCTTAAGAACCTATACGTTCACACGTCCTTGCAAACCACGTTTACCGTTCAGATGCTCGTGATAGACGATATGAAAAAGCCAAGGTTAATGAATTTGAAGGAGTTAATAGCAGCGTTCGTGAAACACAGGTTTGAGGTTATAAGAAAAAAAGCTCAGTATGAATATTCGCAATATTCAAGAAGAGCGCACGTTTTAGAAGGTTTGATGAAGTCTAGTAGAGCGATAGAAACGGTCGTGGATATCGTTAGAAGTAGCAAGAGCGTTGAAGATGCGAAGCGTGAACTTATAGATACCTTAGATGTTACCGAGGAGCAAGCAAAAGCAATTTTGGATATGAGGCTCTCCAGATTAACCGTTTTAGAGCTAGAAAAATTGCTGGATGAGTACACCGATCTGAACAGGAGGATGGAAAAAAACAGGAAGATAATAGAAAACGACTCGGAGGTCTACAGGGTTATGAAGGAGGAACTTCTAGCACTGAAGGAGGAATACGGAGACAGCAGGAGAACACAGATAGGGACCAATGAAAATGTGGATTATTCCATCGAAGATCTCATAGTTGATGAAGACATAGTCATAACTTTGACGAAGAAAGGTTACATAAAAAGTACTCCTTTGAAGGATTACAGACTTCAAAGAAGAGGGGGAAAAGGTTTAAGAGGGGCAAAAGTTTCCGATGAAGATGCGGTGATTCTGTTAACAGCTGGCAGGCTTAAGGGAAGGACACTCTTCATAACATCTTTTGGGAAAGCGTTTGCTGTTAAGAATTACGAGATCGACACAACTTCTCGAGGTACTCGTGGAAGAAAAGTTGAAAGCTATCTGAAACTGGAACCTGGAGAAAGAATATTGGAGATGATACAACTAGACGATGAAGCAGGAGATATAGTTGTTTCCACAATCAGGGGGAAGGTAAAAAGAATGAAGATTGAGGATATAAGAAGTGCAGCTAGGAGTAGAGGGGTGAAGATAATAAAACTGAGTGAAAACGATTCTGTAGCTGCCGCGGCGCTGGCAAGAGATGAAAAAGCTATGATATTTCTTGCCACAAGGAATGGAATGGCTATAAGGTTTCCCGTGTCAAACACGAGAACCATGGGAAGAATAGCAGGTGGAGTAACTGGGATAAGACTCTCGAATGACGATTATGTGGTTGATATGTCGGTTCTTAACGATGACAGCGGGTACATCCTGACCGTGACAAACGGCGGATTTGGAAAGAGAACCCCGGTGTCGGAATACAGAATGCAGAAAAGGGCCGGAGTTGGGCTAAAGAACTTCCCGATGGGGAAAGGTGTAGGGTATGTTGTGGGGGTGAAACTCGTCAGCGATGATGACGAGGTGATACTTATAACTAAAAAGGGAACCGTAATAAGGTTTCTCGCAGGCGATGTATCGGTCCAGAGTAGGTATGCTCGGGGCGTTAGACTCATAGTGCTATCTGATGACGACGAGATCGCTCAAATCTCGGTGGTGAGGTGATGTATAAAGCGATTCCTCATACAGCAGATGAAGCTTACGAGATATCCTTTAGAAATGAAGTAGAGCTTTTTGAGGATATGATTGATATAATCAAAGGCGAAGCAGAATATGAATTGAGAAAAGAGGTCAGAGAGGAGGAATACAAACTGAGCGAAGATTTGTTGAGTGATGTTTTCGACGTAACCAACGATATGATATACATGGTTGATAAGGGTTGGATTCCAATAGCAGTGAACGTTGAAGAGAAAGAAGCCTTTGTAATTTATCAAAAGGCTGATGTGAAGAGGTTCGATTTCAAGGCGCTGACATACCACATGGAACTTTCAGATGTGGGGAACTTGAGAATCTTAAAGGTGGTGTTTGATGTTTGAAGGATCTCACTGAGAAACAAAAGAGGATATTGAGTTTCATAGAGGAGTATCTTGAGAGACACGGATACCCTCCAAGTATGAGGGATATAGCGAGGAGGTTCAGGATAACTCCTAGAGGTGCTCAGATGCATTTGATTGCTCTCGAGAAGAAAGGGTATATATCCAGATCTAGCAGAAGAGCGAGAGCTCTGAGTATCACGAGAAGAACAGAGGCTGTCCTTGTTCCGGTTGCTGGAACCATCGCAGCTGGAGAAGCCATAGACATGGTTGAGGAGATGGATGAAGAAATAGAGGTACCTAAGAGTATGATATCTATGGGATATGAGCATTTTGCATTGAGAGTGAAGGGAAACAGCATGATAGGAGATCACATAATAGACGGAGATTATGTGGTTATAAGGAAGCAAGCTTACGCTGACCCCGGAGATATAATCGCGGTATCCATAGACGGTGAACAGGCCACATTGAAGAGGTTGTCTTACGAGAGTGAAAGGGTGGTTCTTAAGCCTTCGAACCCCGAAGTGGATCCCATTGTTGTGGATCCGGAGAGGCTGAGTATTTTAGGAAAGCTCGTGGGAGTTATAAGAATTGTAAAGTAAAAGTTCTAGGAGGGGTTAATATGTACAAGTCATACGAGAAGGAAAATGTTGTCGTCATAATCCCGGGAGGAGAGCTGGATGTCACCAATTCTATGAGTTTTAAAAATGAGATTGTTAGCAAGTTCATAGATGATGGGAAAGTCAACATAGTTCTTGATATGTCTGGTGTTGCTTACATGGATAGTTCCGCACTCGGAGCGATCATAAGCCTTTACAAGCGTTGCAGGATGAACGGAGGAAGCTTTGCAATAGCAGGGCTTGTTGATTCGGTGAAAAGGCTCTTCTCCATAACAGCGCTTGATAAAGTGGTTCCCATATACAGCACAGTGGATGATGCTGTAAAGAGAATGAGGTGATCGAAGTGACAAGCTGCAGTAAGGTAGAAGATGCGGTTGTGGTTAGGATGCCACCTCTGCTGAACATGTTGAATTTTCCTGATTTAAAAAGGTGGTTGGAGGAAAATTGCGTGAAGAGCGAGAGAAAGATTATCATGGATTTTTCGGGTGTGGAAAGCCTGGATAGCAGGGCTTTGGGGGAACTGATTTCTATGCAAAGAAGTTTGAGCGAATTTGGAGGGAAACTGATAATATCCTCTCCCAGCGATAAGATAAGAAGAATTCTCGATGTAACTTCGTTGGACAAGATATTGATCGTAACGAGCTCGCTGAAGGAAGCACTGGGGGTGAAGCTATGAAAGTTGCAATTGGAAGTGATCACGCTGGATACGAGCTCAAAGAATCCGTTAAAGGATACCTGTCATCTAAGGGTGTGGAAGTTCTAGACATTGGGACCTATTCCGAAGAGAAAGTAGATTACCCTGATTACGCTAAGAAAGTCTGCGAGAAGCTCAGGAGCGGAGAAGCCAACCTCGGAATATTGATATGTGGGACAGGACTCGGCATGTCCATAGCGGCAAACAAGTGCAGAGGCATAAGAGCTGCGCTGTGCCTGTATCCAGATATGGCTAGGCTCGCCAGAGAACACAACAACGCTAATGTTCTGGTAATGGCTGGGAGACTTATGGGAAAGGAACTCGCTAATTGGACTGTTGATGCCTTTTTGAATTCGTATTTTCAAGGTGGAAGACACGAGAGAAGGGTAAAGAAGTTGGAGGAAATAGAATGAAACTCGAGGAGTCAATTTATGGGATCAGTGAGGAGGCGCTCCAGGATATCGAGGAGCGTCTTTTTGATTTAGAGCTTTTCTTGTACGCTATTGAGAAAAATGAGTCCGGGTTGTTCTTGAAAAGTTATGATCCCAAAATAGATGCACTTTTGAAGAGGATGGGATATGAACCGCTTGAGAAAAAACAGGTGGATCCTTTGGAGTGGACAAAGAGGCAGCTCAGGGAACCTTTCGAAATTGCAAAGAAGGTTATTGTAGATCCGGTGGGAATTTACAAGGGTTCTGGGGAGATAATCCTGAGAATTCCGCCAGGAATGGCTTTTGGAACTGGTATCCATCCTACCACCAGGCTTGCGGCATCGTTCATAGTGGATTATTTCAAGCCAAGAATGAGTTTTCTCGATGTGGGAGCTGGAAGCGGTATCCTTTCCATATTGGCTGCAAAACTCGGTGCTTCAAAAATTGTGGGGGTGGATATTGACAGGCTGTCTGTGGAAGTCGCCAGGGAGAACGCTAGATTGAATGGTGTGAGCATAGACTTCAGAATGGGTGATCTTGTCAATGAGATAGATGAAAAGTTTGATTTTGTCGTAGCAAATATAGTTCCAAAAGTGTTGATAAAACTATCTAAAGGAGTTTTGAAAGTTGTTCACCGAGAAACCTTCCTGTTACTGTCTGGGATAAACGTTGAGGAGTTTCAGCGAGTCTTGAGAGCCTATCGAAGTAGAGGTTTTGAAAGCTTGGAAGTGAGGAGAGAAGAAGGTTGGAAAGCGACGATCTTGAAATTGTCAAAAAGCAATTGGGAAGAAATATAGAGAACTTTCACAGAGTTGTTAGAAGATGCTCCTTTGGATTTCCAGTGGTTATAGAAAGCTTGCCGGAGAAAGACGGAGTGCCCTTTCCCACCCTTTACTGGCTTACCTGTCCTCATCTGAGAAGGGAAGTCTCCAGGCTTGAATCCAGCGGATGGATATCGAGGTTTGAAAAGTTAGTAGAAGAAGATGAGAGATTTCGAGAAAGGTTGTTGAAAGCTCATGAAATCGTTAAAAAAAGAAGAGATGCACTTGCTGAGAGCTCTTGGGTGAGAAAAGTCTTGTCAAGTGTCGGAAGTGGGGGATTACGGAATCCGTTGAAGGTTAAGTGTCTCCATCTTCACCTTGCGGATTTTCTAGCAGGTGTGGGAAACCCGATAGGCGAAAGGGTATGGAGCATGATCGAGAAAAAAGAGTGTGATAATATTCCAGCAGAGTGTGCACCACGGAGGTGAGAGTCACGTTTCTCTTGATGGAGGGTATAACAAAAACTTTTCCAGGAGTGTTGGCACTCGATTCAGTCACTTTTGAGATGGAAAAGGGAGAGGTTTGCGCACTTGTCGGTGAAAACGGTGCCGGGAAGAGCACATTAATAAAAATTCTGAGTGGTGTACATCGCCCAGATAGAGGAAAGATTTTCTTGGAAGGGAAAGAAAGGGACTTCAGATCACCGATAGATGCTATTAGAGCAGGAGTGGCTGTTATATACCAGGAGTTATCCCTAGCGGAAAATTTGCCGGTTTATGCGAATGTTTTTTTGGGAAAAGAACCGTGGAAGTTTGGAATAAACCATTCGTATCTTGAAGAGAGGACGAAACTCATTCTAGAGGAGTTAGGGTTCGATATTGATCCAAAAATTGAAGTTGGAAAGCTCAATGTTTCTGAGAAACAGTTGGTAGCGATCGCGAAGGCACTTGCTTATGACGCCAAGATAATCGTTATGGACGAACCGACGGCTACATTGACAGAATACGAAGTAGAACGCCTTTTTGAAATAATTAAAAGACTGAAGAAAAGGGGAGTATCGGTTGTTTTCATATCACATAGACTTGATGAGATATTCGAAGTAGCGGACAAAGTGGTGATTTTGAGAGATGGGAAAAAAGTGGGTGAAGGAAAATTGGAGGACTTTTCAAGGGACGATATTATAAATCTGATGGTGGGAAGGAAAATAGAAGATATGTATCCAAAGTACAACTCACCAGAGGATGACGTGGCCTTTAGAGTGAAAAACTTTGAAGTCCCTGGGTATGTTTCAAAGCTTTCATTTGAAGTTAGAAAGGGGGAGATATTTGGTGTAGCAGGGCTTGTGGGTTGTGGAAAGAGCGAGCTGGCGCTAGGATTATTTGGCGCTATGAAGAGCCGCTTTGATGAGATGATGATTTTTGGTAGGAAGATAGGAAAGTTAAAGTCTCCGATAGATGCTCTCAGAAATGGTTTGGTTCTCATACCGGAAGAGAGGAAGAAGCATGGACTTGTCCTTGGAATGAGCGTGGTCGAGAATATAGCTCTTCCTAACGTTGACAAAGTCTCAAATCCCATGTACTTATCCTGGAGGAAAACAACGAACCTGGCTGAAAGTGCCGTGAGAAAGTTTAACATAAAAACGCCTTCTGTGAGGCAGCTGGTGAAAAATCTATCTGGAGGGAACCAGCAAAAGGTGGTAATAGGCAAATACATCTTTAGGGAGCCCGACGTTATAATTTTGGCTGAACCTACCCGCGGGATTGATGTTGGTGCGAAAGTCGAGGTTTATAGGATGATGAATGACTTGGCAAATTTGGGAAAAGCCATTCTGTTTATATCCTCGGAGCTGCCAGAGATAGTAAGCCTTTCTGATAGAGTGATGGTACTTCACAGGGGAAAGATGACAGCGTTGCTCCATGGAGATCAAATCACCCAGGAAAACATTCTAAAGGCTGCTACGGGAGTGATGTAATTTGAAGAGGATAATGGAATTCTTCAGAAGAAACCCAGCACTTGGAGGGTTGATAGGGTTATACATATTCCTTGGATTTCTCTCAGACAGGTTCCTGATATTGTCAAATCAAGTTAATATACTTCGGCAGGTGTCGACCCAGGCAATAATAGCTTTTGGAATGACAATCGTCATCATTTCGGGAGGAATTGATCTCTCAGTTGGTTCGGTGTTCGCATTCAGTGCGGTTGTTGGTGCTTCTATTTTAAAGCAAGGTGAAGTTTTACTGGGAATACTTGTGGCAATGGGGATAGGAGCATTGTTTGGAAGTGCAAATGGCCTTCTTGTGGCAAAGGGGAAAATGCAACCTTTTATTGCAACCCTTGCTACAATGGCTATAGCTCGGAGCTTCACACTTGTTTATACAAATGGCATGCCGATAACAGGATTTCCCAGAGCCTTCGGATACATTGGAAGAGGAGAAATTTTGGGGATCCCTGTTCCAGTGATTATAATGCTAGTGGTGTTAATAACGATGTGGTATCTCCTGAGGATGACAAAGATAGGGCTTTATTCTTATTCCATAGGTGGAAACGAAGAGGCAACTAGGCTTAGTGGAATAAGAGTGGATATTTACAAGATAATTTTTTACACGATCAGTGGGATTTTATCGGCGGTAAGTGCTATTATTCTCATGGCGCGTCTTAACAGTGCACAACCAATCTTCGGGCTAGGATACGAGTTAGATGCCATAGCAGCCGTGGTTCTCGGAGGAGCAAGCCTTTCTGGGGGAACAGGTGGAATAATTGGTACGTTCTTTGGAGCATTGCTAATGGGAGTTATCAACAACGGGTTGAATTTGCTCGACGTTTCCCCGTTCTACCAGCAAGCGGTTAAAGGAATAGTGATACTCCTTGCAGTTCTTCTTGAAAAGAAAGAGTAAAGGAGGTGAGTGGTGTGAAAAGGTTTACTTTGCTTCTGGTACTAGTGCTGTTGATAGCTACTTTAGCCGTCGCAGGAAAATTTACAATCGGTTTGTCCCTGTCCACCCTTAACAACCCGTTCTTTGTTACACTGAGAAATGGAGCTATGGAAGCCGCAAAGGAATTTGGGGTAGATCTGATAGTTCTAGATGCTCAGGATAATCCCGCAAAGCAACTCAACGATATAGAAGACCTCATCGAGAAAAAGGTCGATCTGATAATCGTTAACCCAACGGATAGTGATGCAGTAGTCAGCGCTGTGGAGAGTGCTAATAAAGCCAATATACCCGTCATAACAGTTGACAGGACGGCGAACGGAGGGAAGGTTCTTCTTCACATAGCATCAGACAACGTTGCGGGAGGTAGAATGGCTGCACAGATCGTGGCAAAAGCTCTCCATGGAAAAGGGAAGGTGGTAGAGCTTATTGGAATTCCAGGCACTTCTGCAGCTAGGGATAGAGGAAAGGGATTCGAAGAAGGGCTTAAGGAATACCCTGGACTCGTGATCGTGGCCAAGCAAGTTGCGAATTTCAACAGAGCGGAAGGACTCACGGTGATGGAGAACATTATTCAAGCCCATCCCGATATTGATGCTGTATTTGCGCAGAACGATGAGATGGCACTCGGAGCAGTAGAAGCTCTCAGAGAGGCTGGGCTCCTCAAGAAAGTCATCGTCGTTGGGTTCGATGCAATACCTGATGCGGTAAAGGCGGTCAAGAAAGGTGATATGTACGCTACCATAGCTCAACAACCTTTCAAAATGGGGTATCTAGCTGTTCAAAAGGCCGTTGAGTATCTCTCCTCTGGCAGAATCTACATCCCTGTGGCTCTCAAGTTGATAACCAAGGAGTGAAGAAAGGCCGGGGATTTCTCCCGGCCTTTCTTGACTTTCAGGGGACTCTGCGCTAAAATAAATTAGGAATTCCTAATTAAAATTCCAAGGAGGTGGAATAATGCCAGGTAGCATCCCATTAATTGGGGAAAGATTTCCCGAGATAGAGGTCAACACAACTCAAGGAAAACTAAGACTTCCAGATCATTTTGACGGGAAGTGGTTCGTTCTGTTCAGCCATCCAGCCGATTTTACGCCAGTTTGCACGACAGAGTTTGTGGCATTTCAGTTGAGGTACGATGAGTTCAGAAAGCTTAACACAGAACTTATAGGCCTCTCAATTGATCAGGTGTTCTCACACATGAAGTGGATAGAGTGGATAAAAGAGAACATAAAAGTGGAAGGGAAACCCGTTGAAATCGAGTTTCCCGTCATAGCAGATGACCTTGGCAACGTCTCAGCCAAACTCGGATTGATCCATGAAAGCAAGGGAACCAACACAGTTAGAGCGGTTTTCATCGTGGATCCTAAAGGTGTAATAAGAGCGATTCTTTACTATCCGCAGGAGCTTGGAAGAAATGTGGATGAGATACTCAGGATGATCAAGGGATTCCAAGTCTCCGATGAGAACGGAGTCGCTATGCCACATAACTGGCCGAACAATGAGATAGTGAATGATCATGTTATAGTTCCTCCAGCAGCGAGTGTTGAGGAGAAGGAGCAGAGGAAGAAGCAGGAAGAGAGAGGAGAAATGGAATGCTTCGATTGGTGGTTGTGTCACAAAAAGATCTGACGGGGGTGATCAAATGAAAAGATATGAGATCTATAAGCTTCCCGGCGGCACGCTGTTTGAGGTTCTCAACGACGGAGAAAAAGAGATAGAAGGAGCAGAGCTTTTGGTGGCGAGAAATGCGGATGTAACCACGGAAAAGCATGTCCCGTATGTTGAAAGGACTGATGGTAAATACATAGTTAAAGTTGGAAAGGGAACAAAACATCCGATGACTAGAGAGCATTACATAGTCTTCGTGGAGCTCATAGTTGATGGAGTAATCCACAGGAAATACCTCAATCCTGGTGATGAACCGATGGTTGAATTTGAGATTCCGGAAGGAAAAAATGTATGGGCGAGAGAGTACTGCAATCTTCATGGATTATGGGAAAATCGGGTTTGAATCGTTTAAAGGTATCCAAGGAGTCCGGCCTTTTCAGGGGCCGGATTTTTTCGTTTTATACGACCCCACCAGTGGAAAATAGGCATATAATATTCTCAAGGCAAAGGAGGTGAGTTGGTGAAAGCTGCTCTTGTTTGGAATGATGAACTCTTGTCGTACGATTTCGGAGAGGGTCACCCTTTGAGAAGTGAGCGATGCAAATGGGGTGTTGAGGAAATCTCGAAAATTGAAGGGCTAGATGTGATCCCACCAAGATATGCGTCCGAGGATGAAATCGCTCTTGTTCATACAAATGAATACATAGAAATGGTGAGGAAAGGATTGGCAGGGGATCTCGATACCCCTGTTTCGCCCAGCCTTTTCAATCCGGCTCGTCTCTCAGTTGGTGCGACATTGAAGGGAATAGATCTCCTGAGAGAAGGATATAGTTTGGCTATTAACGTTTGTGGAGGATGGCACCATGCTTTTGAGAATAAGGCGCGGGGTTTTTGCATCTTTAACGACGTGGCTATAGGCGCTAAGTATGCTCAGAAGAAGGGGTTCCCTAAGATCTTCATAATAGATTGGGATGTCCATCATGGGGATGGAACTCAAAGAATATTCAAAAAGGATAATTCTGTATTCACCATGTCTATTCATCAGCATCCATCCACCCAGTATCCGTATTTCTCTGGTTATGAGAGGGAGAATGATCCCACCAATTTAAACGTGCCGATTCTACCTTCAGAGGATGAACAGGAGATAATGAAAAAAGTTTTGCCACTTATTCCGCGGTTTGTGGAACCCTTTAAACCAAACTTGATGATAGTTCAAATGGGTGTTGATGGTTATAAGGGAGACCCAATGTCCGGTATTGACCTCTCTGAGAGGTTTTACGACGCTGTTTCTAAAACTGTATCTAGGTGTGCAAAAAACAACGATTTTCCTGTGATTCTACTCGGCGGAGGAGGGTTTAATTTTCCCAAGACCGCTCAGCTATGGGCTCTAATCGTGGAGAACTTTATGATGGAGATGTGATAGAATTTGCTTGGAGGTGAAAGAGGAGTGGATGTTATAAGAAGGATATTTGAAATCGTTGAGAATATGGAAGGAATAGATCCGGTCATTTTAGACATGAGAGACACTCCTATGCCAACGGATTATTTTCTCATAGTGACGGCGAATTCCGATGTTCATATGAGAAGCCTTAGAGAGAGAGTGGTACACTTCATAAAGAAGGAGACAGATCTTCAGCTGATATACTATGATAAGGGTGAAGGATGCGATTGGGTGATAATAGACGCTGGTGACGTTGTCGTGCACATATTTACAGAGAGGGGTAGGGAGTTCTACGATTTAGAGGGATTGTGGATAGATGCAAAACGCCTTACTTTCGCTATCTGAAAGTGGGGCGGTTGTTTTGCAAACTGCGCTTTACACCCTTCCGAAAGTTGAAGTAAGGCAAAAACTTAGTGGAATATTTGGATACCATAGAAATCAGATAGAAAGGCTCTACAAAAAGGTTGTTGAATCTGGAAGAATAAGCGAGAAATTTCTATCTCTCTATACAAAAGCTGTTGAGCATCTCAAATCTGGGGATATATCGAGTTTTAGGATAATACTTGAAAAGTTGGAAGTGCATTCCTCCAAGGATGAAGAAAGTTTGAGGTTTGAATACAACCCACCGTGTGTAGATTGTGCCTTGATTTCCATAAGCGAGGGAGCTTACGCTGCCCGGATACTTAAAGAAGGTCCAGACGTTGGAGGGAGAAAGCACTTCAAGAAGGTATTTCTCATATATAACCGGAGAGGAGAAGTAAGAGTATCAGGGGGAATGGTTTCGATCGAAAAACTCGTGGAAACTGTTCAAAGTACTTTTGCAGCAGTTGCCTGAAGGAGGTGAATCGATGCTGGAGAATTTAGAAGAACTGGTAAAACTCGCTAGAGGAAGGAAGGCAACGGTTTCACTTGCGGGAGGTGAAGATGTAGAAGCACTGAAGGCTTTGAAAGAAGCCAGAAATGAGGGAATAATCGATAACGCTGTGATATTTGGTAAATCTAGATCAATGTTTAAAAATCTTGGAAATCTTGGTCTGGATTTCGAAGCCATCTTAACAAATTCAGATGACGAAACGGCTGAGGGAGCGGTGAAATCCGTCTCTTCAGGAAAAGCACAGGTTCTCATGAAGGGACTTATAAAGACCTCTATTCTCTTGAAAGCTGTTCTCAACAAAGAATGGGGTCTTAGAACAGGACAGTTGCTGTCCCATGTGATATTGGCACATTCTCCCTATGTGAACAGGGTCTTTTTCATAACAGATGGAGGAATGGTAATAAAGCCAACTCTCGATCAGAAAGTTGAGATAATAAAAAACGCCGTTAGCCTTGCACACAAGCTTGGATATGAGAAGCCAAGAGTTGCTCTAATCACAGCTGTGGAAGTGGTCAATCCAGATATGCCTGAGACGATAGACGCAGCTATCTTGGCTAAGATGGCTGATCGAGGGCAGATAAAAGGAGCTGTCGTAGATGGACCGTTTGGGGTTGATAACGCGATGAACGAACACGCAGCTGAAGTCAAGGGAGTAGCAGGAGAAGTTGCCGGAAAGGCGGATATACTGGTTGTTCCAGATATTCATTCAGGGAATTTTTTGGGAAAGTCGTTTGTATATGTAGGCGGTGGGACAATAGCAGGGGTAGTCGTTGGAGCCAAGGCTCCAATAGTGATAGTTTCGAGAGCTGATACTATGAAATCAAAGCTGCTGTCTCTGGCATTGGCTATGGCCACTTACTGAGGGGTGATCTCGTGGTTGTCAGAGTGGATCCTAAGAAGGCAGTCTCCCTTGAAACAACTGTTGTTGCACATGGACTACCAAAGCCCATTGGTGTAAATACTGCAATTGAGATGGAGAGAATAGTTGAGGGGGAAGGCGCCCAGCCTGCAACTGTAGGTATTCTCAATGGAGAGATAATCGTCGGAATGAGAAAAGAAGAGATGGAAAGATTGGTGAATGAAGGTAGTGTGAAGATTGGAGCTAGAGAGATACCATATGCTTTGGCAAAGTCCCTAAACGCGGATACAACTGTGAGTGCAACTATGAGGATATCAAAGATAGTTGGAATAAGGGTTTTTGTAACCGGTGGAATAGGAGGAGTTCATCGGGGAAAGTACGATGTCTCGCAGGATCTTGTGGAGCTTTCTAAAAACAGAATGGTGGTGATCTCCGCAGGTGCGAAGTCCATCCTCGATCTCAGAACAACGGTGGAAGTTTTGGAGACTCTCGAAGTTGTGGTCGTCGGCTATCGAACGGATGAATTTCCAGCATTTTACAGTTCGTTCAGCGGAATAAAGCTCAACATGAAGGTTGACACGGTAGAAGAAGTGGTGGAAATCTTTAAGTGGATGGAGAAAGTAGACATTGGCGGAGCTCTCTTAGTTGTAAATCCCATACCTAAGGAGTATGAAATACCATTCGAAGATGTCCAAAAGTGGACACTCAAGGCTGAAATGGAAGCTGAAAGGTTCGGCGTAAAAGGGAAAGAAGTAACCCCATTCTTGCTTTCAAAAATCTCTGAGTTCAGCGATGGGAAGACGCTCATGGCCAATGTAGAACTCTTGAAGAACAACGCTTTTCTCGGCGCAAAGGTGGCGGTTGCCCTGGGTGGTGGATCGTGAGAGCGTTTGTGAGCGTGGACGATGGAAAAAACTTAGACGTTTTTTTAAGTTGGATGAGGAAGAATGGGGTAGAAGTGAGTGAAAAACTCCATAATGAGAGGTATGACATGGTGGTTGTGAATCTCCCCGTAGATCTTCCAAGATCTGAAAAAAGACTCATGAAGAGCGAGAAGCAAAGAGAGGCTGGAATTCTTGCAAGGGCGGCTCTTCATTATGAAGACATGTTGCCGGTTTGTGACCCAGAGGATTATGCACTCGTTATGGAACTTTTTGAAAAGGTTGGAGATGTTCCAAAGAGTGTGAGGAGAATTTTATCCATAAAGGCTCTCCTTCACTCCCTTGAGTATATGTCTAGGATTCACGCTAGACTTTCAGAGCTTTTTGGAATGGTTGATTACGTTCACACCGTGTGGAAGGTGAGAAGAAGGGTTCTTGAGAAGAGCTATACGGAGGATTACCTTTCAGATCTACCGGAAAGGGTTTTCGTGGGAAAAGAGAGGCCACTCATACCACTTTACGTGTTCGCTCTCAATAGTATTCCGAAGGGATCCATCATGGTTTTCAACAGAGCTATGCCGATTTTTGCATCTTTGTCCTTTGAGGAATTCATGGGCGGTGGCGTTCTGGTTTACAACGGTATACTCAACAGAGAGGTTAGCTACGATCTGGTAGTTGCAAGGGGTGGAAATGCAGATGTCATTGACAAGAACTCTGATAATGTTTTTATATCTTTGTGCAGTGAAGGAGTTGGCTACAAATTTGAGGTAGAGAGAGATGACCTGACAAAGCTGGAGAGGCTTGCTCTGACATTTGTTTTTCTATCCCCAGCCTATACGATAGCAGTCTTTAAAAATGGCAGGTTGATAGGGATCAGATTCGAAGCGATGAGATATCCAAATCTTCATAATGTTCCTGCTGGGGAAATCTTAGCGGTTAATTTTAATTTAGAAAATCTCGACTGCGAGAAATATGATCGTGTGCTTGCACCGTCAGCCTCTGAGAAGGTGAGGAGAGATTGCGAATCAAAACTTCTCTTGAGAAAGGTCTGAACCTCTTCTTTCCAAATAGGTGTGTTATATGCGGAGAGCACATAGGATTGTCGCAATTGGTGTGCGAAAGCTGCTACGAAAAGCTGTTGTCCAAAGGACCGGCTGTTACTGTTGAGAGACATAAAAGCTATGACCTCCATTATTATTCGTACTATGAAGGTGAACTCAAGGAGCTTATCCTCTCTTACAAAAAAGGGCGATGGAGAGTTTATAAAATTTTGTCAGAACTTTTCTCAAGGCTTTTCGAGTACTTTCAACCATATCCGGTCATCACATATGTTCCATCCACGAGTGTGTCAATCGAGTACAGAGGCTTTGACCACATGAAACTAATAGCAAGAGATCTATCGAAAAGGTACGGCATGATGCTTAGAAGCTCTCTGATCCCTGTGAAAAACGAACGACAGATTGGGAAGAGCAAAAGGGATAGGGAAAAGCTCTTTGGAAAATACGAGGCCAGGTGTACGGCATTCGAAGTCACATTGATCGATGACGTTTACACAACGGGTGCAACGATCAGCGATGCCGTGAGAGCGCTTAGAGAATCCGGAGTCAGGAATATATCAGTGTACGTTCTTGCCAAATCCAAGAGGTGATATAGTGCTAGGGGAAAGGGTGAACTCCTCAGTCTTAAAGTTCATGGTAGATGTCATGAGTTATGTGCCAAGGGTGGGCGAACATTCGCTCGTAGTCTCGGTGCTTTCATATTTTATATCTGAGGAATTCTTCAAAGATGAGTCCAAGGCCTTGTTCGCTGGAATAGCGGGTGCTCTTCACGATATAGGGTATCTGGTTCCAAAGGTTTCACAGATGGACTCCGATCTAGAAGTACTATACGATATAAATGTAGAAAGGAAGGGCAACAAGCTTCATACAACTTTAGGTGGTTTTATACTCTCGAATTTTTTGGGGTTGTACGAGTACTCAGATGTGGCCTTTTATCATCATCTTCCCGCTAGTGAGCTTGATGTGCTCAATCCAAGCCATGTATTTGCGAATATAGTTTCAGCTGCGGATTTTCTGGCCATGCATTTTGGCTCACCGGGGACCGATGTGCCTAAGGACATCGTGAAAGAAGCTTTGGAGGATCATTCTGAGGATTTCTTCCCGTCCATACTGAAAGCCACCATGGAGGTTATCGAAAAAGACTACGTATGGTGGTCTATCGAGGATCCCGTGGAATTCTATATGAGAAATCTTTCCTCTCATCTGAAAGAGTCGTCACAGGTCGATAGCGCTACACTCATGGAGCTGGGATACTTCATGGCATATGTCGTTGATTCCAAGAGTCCTTTTACAAGGAAGCATTCAGAGAGAGTAGCGGATTTGTCGAAGGAGATAGGAAGAGAGATGAAGCTGGACGATAACGATCAGCTGTGTCTGTACATAGCAGGGTTGTTTCACGATTCTGGAAAGATAGCGGTGGAAGACAGCATACTGGAAAAACCGGGAGCCTTAACAAGGAAGGAATATTCCTACATGAGAAAACATGTTTTCTACACCATGAAATTTCTTGAGCACTTTTCAAATCAATATAGGGATTGGACGAAATGGGCCTCGCAGCATCACGAAAGGATAGATGGGAGTGGATATCCTCTGCGGTTAAAAGGAGAAGAACTTCCCATTCAGTCCAGGATACTCCAAGTGGCCGACGTCTTTGTTGCGCTAACAGAGAATCGCCCTTACAGATCATCGATGACTTTCAGCAAGGCGATTTCTTTTTTGAATGAAGAGGTGAGAAATGGAAAGCTCGATGGGGATGTTTTGAAATCTCTAGAAAGGCTCGTCAAAAATGGATATACTTTCCCAAGTGAAACTCCAATAAGTGAGATAATTGAAACGGTGGATTTCCTGATGAAATCTTATGATGGAGGGATTTGGTGAAGGTAATAATAGTTGGTGGAGAGAAGAACTCATATTATCTCGCCAGATCAATAATAGAGAAAGGCTACAAAGTAGTTGTGATAAACAAGGATGAGAAGTTCTGTAAAGAAATGGCGAGAAAACTCAAAGCCCTTGTAATAAATGGAGATGGAAGCAAGAGAAATGTTCTTGACCAAGCTGAACCAATGAGTGATGACATAATAGTGGTTTTAACCCCACGGGATCATGACAATTTGATGATCGCTCAAATAGCAAAAAGGATTTTCGGTATCGAACGAGTGGTTTCTCTCGTGAATGACCCAGAGAACGTTGAGATGTTTAAGAACCTTGGCATAGGTACAGTTGTGAATTTGACATCCTTGATTAATCAAACCTTAGAAACTCTGATGTTTGCCGAGGAGATAGAGCAACATATACCCATTGAAGAAGAGAAACTGGTTTTCCTACGGTTTGAGATTCCCTTCAACTCACCTGTTAAGGGAAAAGCTCTCAAGGATATAGATCTCCCAGCCGACAGTGTTATAGCCGCTATCATCAGAGATAGAGATGTGATTATTCCCAGGGGAGATACCGTTATAAACCCCGGAGATAGGGTGTTTGTCCTGTGTCTTCCCAGTGTTCAGACCAAGGTTTCGGAAATGCTCCTGGGGGTGGAGTGATTGGGAGATTATCTCAGTACCCTCAAGTTCAGATACAGAGTGATTTTCTGGAATCTTGGGGCTCTCTTTCAGTGGTTTTCACTCCTGGTGCTCTTCCCCATGATATTTGTTCTGTTCTATCCAGAGGAGCTACCCAATACCCTTCCATTTGTTGAGGCGGCGATTGTTTCTGTAATTCTAGGATACTCCTTCAAATGGATCTCAGGTATTGGAAAGGAAAAGGCTTCAACTGTGCTGATTCAGGAAGGAGTAGTTATTGTGCTCTTCTCTTGGATAGGGGTTATACTCGTGTCGGCGCTCCCGTTTATATTCGCTGGAATACTAAACTTCACCCAAGCTGTCTTTGAAGCTACCAGCGGTTGGACGACAACAGGTTTGACGGTTGTGAACGTTACGAAGGTTTCAAAACTCATGTTGGTTTGGCGGAGTGTGATGCAATACGTAGGGGGAGCAGGATTTGCGATAATAATGGTTGGTTCCATAATAGGTCCAGGCGGTTTCGGATTGTACTCAGCCGAGGGAAGGACAGATAACATACTCCCAAACATCAAGAATTCCGCGAAAATGATAATGGTTATGTATTTGACCTATGCTGTAGCTGGAACATTGGGGTACATAGCAGTTGGCATGCCTCCTTTCGATGCCTTTAATCACTCTCTCACCGCGCTCGCGACTGGCGGGTTTTCAACGAGAGCAGGTAGCATCGGTGAATACAATTCTGTACCTATTGAGTTTGTGACCATCATTTTGATGTTCACAGGAACCACAGGTTTTGGAGTTCACTATACTTTGTGGAAAAGGAACTTTAAAGCTTTTCTCAAAAATGGGGAACCTTGGCTCATGCTATCCACGGTGTCCATAGCGACATTCATCATAATGGAAAAGGGGATCTACGGGGTTTTTCACTCACAATTCCATGCCTTCAGGGAATCAATATTCCAAACTGTGTCAGCGCTTACAGGAACAGGATTTTCAACTGTTGATTTCACCATACCAGCGTGGCAGCATTTTGCTACAGGCATGTTCATACTAACCATTTTGATGATTTTGGGTGGTATGATGGATTCCACCTCGGGTGGGCTGAAGCAGTTCAGACTTTACATAGTATTGAGGCTGATAATCGATGCTTTGATCAGGTTTACACTTCCCAAGAACACTGTTAGAAGGATAGTCGTTTGGAAGGGAGACAAAGAAAAGATAGTGGATGAAAGCACCATAAGAGAAATAGTCTTGGTTTTCGCTCTGTATTTCGCAACCTATATAACAGGAGTCGTGATACTGACTCTATACGGTTTCAAATTGCAAAATGCCATGTTCGAGTTTGCCTCCGCTCTTTCAGGAGTGGGACTTTCGTGTGGAATAACACAACCTAACCTTTACCCAGGAGCTTTATGGACACTCACAATCGGGATGTTCCTCGGAAGATTGGAGTTTCTAGTGGTCATATACGCGATTTCAAAGCTCTTCAGGGATATATCCTTGTTCCTTTCCAGGAGGTGAGAGATTTGAAGTACACCCGTATAAAGGGTACCTTAGACATAGCAGACGGGGATTTGGGATACTGGTATGTGGTGGAAAATGCTACGAAGAAAGTTGCCTCTCTCTATGGATATACAGAGATAAGGACTCCAATAATAGAACCTACTGAGCTTTTCGTGAGAAGCGTTGGTAGTGATACAGATATAGTTCAGAAGGAGATGTATTCCTTCGAAGACAAAGGTGGCAGAAAGATCTCTCTCAGGCCTGAAGGAACAGCTCCTGTTGTGAGAGCGTTTATTGAAAATTCCATGATAAACAAAGGGTTTCCACAGCGTATGTTTTATATGGGACCTATGTTCAGATATGAGAGGCCTCAAAAGGGAAGACAGAGGCAATTTCACCAGCTAGGATTTGAATTGTTCGGATCGGAATCTCCCCTAGCTGACGCTGAGATTATGGCAGTCCTGGTGAAGATGTTGAGGGAAATGGGATTGATGAAATTCAAACTCGTGATAAATTCAATCGGCTGTGAAAAGTGCAGACCCAACTACAAAAGAGCTCTAAAAGAGTACTACTCACATCACCTTGACGAAGTATGCGATGACTGTAAGAGGAGATATAACACGAACATATTGAGACTTTTGGATTGCAAGGTTGATGTTGAGATCGCAAAGGCAGCTCCAAAGAGTGTGGATTACCTGTGTGATGAATGCGCGGAGCACTATCAGAGGTTGAAGAGATATCTGGGTATTCTCGGAATAGAGTACGAGGAAGATCATCGCCTTGTGAGAGGGTTAGATTACTACAACAGGACGGTATTCGAAGTGAGGCATGAAGGATTGGGAGGGCAAGATGCGATAGCCGGCGGCGGGAGATACGATGGGTTGATAGAAGAGCTTGGAGGGCCTCACATACCAGCAGTTGGATTCGCCGCTGGAATAGAGAGACTCATATTGGCCATGAAAGCTGAAGGTGTCGAAGTTCCCCCGGCGATAGTGCATCATGTTTACATAGCACATATAGGTGATGTCGTAGAAAAAGCTTTTGAAATAGCTGAGGATTTGAGGAGGAAGAACCTGACGGTTGATATGGATGTCATGGATAGAAAATTGAGTGCTCAGCTCAAACATGCAGACAGAATAGGGGCTCTGATAGTGGTTATAGTTGGGGAGAATGAGTTGAAGAAGGGCGTGATCATCGTGAAGGATATGGAAACGGGGGAACAGAGCGAAGTCGATGAAGATTTCGCTGTGGATTTTGTGATTGATAAGGTTAGAGAGAAAATTCAGCTGTAGATTGCTATGATGAAACTACTCACCATTCCAAGGGATATTCCAAATAGCTCTAAGTATCCGTCTGATGGCCAGTGGAAAAACATCGATGCTATGGCCGTTGCCAAAATCAAGGGTTGAGATACCTCGAGGATCTTGTTGGAGCTCCCCAATCCGTAAAGAGCACTACCTATATAAAACATGAAAAATGTCAGAAACGCCAATGTATCATGAGGTTTCAAACCGTCATGTATGGGACCGATGAGAATCATGAGAGCTCCTGCCAGAATGAGGTAAGCTCCTCCCATGGCTTGTAGCCGGTTTCCAGAGCTTAACCACAATCCATATATAGCCACAAGGATTCCACCTAGAGTTAAGCCCAACCAGAAAATCCAAGGACACTTAGCCATTTCAGGCTTTCCAAGTTTACTGAAAGTGTCCTTGCTGAGGCTAAACCAGCTTGAGTTGATTTTCACAGCTATTAAAGTGAAAGCCCAGTAGACAATCAGTCCCATAAATCCAAACCATCTCATTTCCATCACCTGCACAAAACAAAATATACATCGTTCACATTCGTTCCAGTCGGTCCCGTTACTATAAGGCTTTCAGAAGCTTTCAAAGCGCTATAAGAATCGTTTTTTTCCAAGCATTCTTTTGGATTGATACCTGATCTCTTCATTCTCTCAATGCTGAACCCATCGACTATTCCACCGGCTGCATCGGTTGGTCCATCTGTCCCATCTGTTCCAAAGGCTACTACCACAACCCCCTCCAATCCCCTTATTTCAAGCGCAGCCGATAAGGCTATCTCTTGGTTCCTACCACCTTCCCCGTTTCCCTTTACCGTAACAGTTGTCTCTCCTCCAAAGATCAGAGCACAAGGTTTTTCCATTGGTCGATTTTTAGTGATGATTTCCCGGGCGATCTTTCCTATGAATTTTCCCAGTTCGCGTGCTTCACCCTCAAAAGCGCATCCAAAAATGTAAGGCTTGTATCCAAATCTCTCTGAACTTTTTTTCGCGATGTCGCAAGCCCTTTCCACATTAGCGACAATCATGGATTTCACATTGCCTGGATTCCCTGAGAGATCTTGTTTCATCAGTTGTTTAACGCTTTGTGGCAGAGAATATTTCTCCGCAACTTTCAGAGCATATTCAGGTTTCGAGGCGTCTGGGTGAAGGGGCCCTGAACCTATGACATCTAGTCTATCGCCGATAACGTCGGAGATTACAAATTCCAAGAAGTTAAGATGTCTATAGAGTCTGGCAAGCTTCCCACCTTTTACCTTTGACAATCTCTTCCTCACAGCGTTAAGCTCGTATATATCCGCTCCCATTCTCAGCATCTTTTCCGTTATCTGGACGATCTCATTCAAACTCACCCCATTCTCTGGAATCTCAAAAACCGAAGACGCGCCTCCTGACAGCAGAAACAGAACGGTCACTCCACTCTCAAGGGAATTCAGATACTCCAGTATTTCAATTGCACCCTTCACGCTGTTTTTGTCGGGTATGGGATGTGACGCCTCTAAAATTCTGAATCCCTCAATGATACCTTTAGAGTATCCGTATTTTGTCAGGATTACACCAGAGACTATCCTTTCCCCCAGTATGTCTTTTGCAGCTTTCGCCATATCCCATGCAGCTTTTCCAACAGATACAAGATGGAGTTTTTCTGAGATTTTCAAGTTCCCAAGTGCATGTTTGAGAACCGTCGCTGGTTTCAAACCTTCTATGATATCCTCTATGATTCTCTTGGCATTCTCTTTCATTTTAACCATACCTTTTCCACGTAAGGTGATGTGACTGCTCTAAGAGTGGCGGAATAATTCAACTGAAATCTCAATATGTCTCCCACTCTGAGAACCTTCTGAGCATCTGTTACATCCACTATTGTGTGATCGCTTGAGGAATGAATTACTTCTACCCCTTCATCCAGTGGGATCATACCGCTGGGATTGATGTCCTGCTCTCCTAATGCGATTATCGCCCGAAGTCTCCTTCCTTTGTCTTCAAACACGGGTTTTCTCCCCATGGAATCATATCCAATGGGTCCTTCTGGAACGGATGGCTTGATTTTTAATTCGATTATTTCCACCTCCAGTATAACTGTTCCCTGCTCCAGGTATGGTATTTTCCTGCTACCGGTCACATCCGTACCGAGGAGAGCTGCTTCTCCTATTCTGATCTGGTTCACTTCCTTGGGAAGCTCTCCCTTTTCAAGTGATATCAGATAGACTGTTCCTCCAACTGAAATCACATCTGCTTTCACCACTTTTGCAACATCCACAATCCTTCTGAGATTTTCCCGCGTTGGAAGAACACCACCGAAGCACCCTATGTTTGTTCCCACGCCAATCACTTCAGCGTTTTTTAGGGATTTCTTCACACTCTCGATCTCCTCCACGGCTTCGTAGTACATCACACCCTCTCTGAGATCCCCGACATCTATCATGTATATGAGCTTTGCACCTTTTATCTCCTCGCCTATTCTCAGCGCGACTTCTGGCTCCGAGATTAAGTAAAATTTGACTACATCTTTCATCAACGGGATGTGAGATAGAGGAGGAATTCTTATCATCATGAACGGACCTTCGATCCCCATTTTCTTCATTCTGTTGATGTTCCAAATCCGCGAATCTGCTATGATCTTCACCCCGGATTCCAGATAAATTCGTGCCAAGCTTGGTTCCCCCATAAACAATTTTGTAACTCCTACCATTTCTATTCCTTTTTTTGACAGCATATCAACCAGTTTTTCTGTGTTCCTCCTTATTTTGTTCAAATCGATGATCATCCTTGGAAACACCTCATATCCCCCCTAAACGATTTTTTCCAGTACCAACATACATAGGAATCCCAGGGCTAGAAACCAGATCGAAATTGAAGATGAGATTGCAAAAAAAAGTCCGGTAAGTGTGAGGCCATATAAAAAAGAGATGGTCTCGTTTTTCCACCTTTCAATAAGTCTCTTCATGGAGATCGATACCACAACTATTCCCAGCATAGCCCCAACACCTAACGGAACCAAAATACTCATCCGGAGATTTGATAAGGCTTTCACCGCATCATCGTATATTCCCAAAATCACCAACATCGAGGACCCGCTCACACCTGGAAGTACCATGGTACCACCAGCTATAAAGCCACCTATGGATATCCACAAAGTTCCCGACATCTGCCCCTTTGGCAAAAGTGATAAAGCAATCATGGACAGAGCTCCGGTCCCCATTGCCACTGATGCTCTGAAACCAAACTTTATTTCCCTCCAGAGAAAAAACAACCCCCCAGCTACAAGGCCAACAAAGAAGGATGTAGTTTCCACTGGGAAATCCGTGTAAAGGCTATCCAAAACCTTCGAAAGTGCTCCTATGGATATCAAAGCTCCTACGCCCAACTTTGTAAGCATCCACAGTTCTCTCTTCGATGTTTTCAGCTGAACCAGATCTGCCACCGCAGAAATCACGGAAGAGTACTTTCCTGACACAAATATGATAGTTCCTCCACTTATCCCGGGGAGTATATTGGCGATTCCCACGACAAGTCCCAGTATCAAATCTCTCAAACTGATTGGACCTCCTCCAATATCCTCTCAAGAACGCCAGCTGGATCTCTTTCAAGAGTGAGGTTTACCTTCAAAGCACTTTTGTATCTCTTCGACCATATAATTTGTCTTCGCGCGAAGTGACGGGTATTCCTTTTCAAAACATGCAGATAATGTTGGAAGTCGTATTTACCTTCCAGGTACTCTATCGTTTCTTGGTATCCTATCGTTTTCATCGAGTTGAGATCCTTAGAATACCCCATTTCTAGAAGCCTTTTGACTTCATCGATCAATCCCATATCCACCATCTTCTCGACCCTTTGACCTATACGCGCATAGAGTTCGTTCCTCTCTCTGTAGAGAACGATTACCTTGAATTTTTCAGATGGCCTTGCTCCCTTCTGAAGCTCGCTTATTCTCTTTCCAGTCTTCAAGTAGACTTCGAGTGCCCTTATAGTCCTTTTGAGATCATTTGGATGAATCCTTCTTGCAGCTTCTGGGTCGAAATCCTCCAGCATTTTCCTGAGGATTCCCGGCTCTTTCTCATGGAGTTTTTTCAACTCTCTTCTGATGTTCTCATCTGCTGGTGCACCTTCAAATATCCCTCTAACTAACACTTCGGCGTAGAGCCCTGTTCCACCAACGAAAACCGGAATTTTTCCTCGTGAGATTACTTCCTCTACTACCTTCAAGGAATCTTTTCTGTACATATAGGCGTTATAATACTCATTCGGGTATATGATGTCTACCATGTGGTGGGGCACAAGTTTTCTCTCCTCCTCTGTTGGTTTAGCAGTTCCTATGTTCATGTATCTGTAAACCTGACGCGAATCCATTGATATGATCTCACATCCGAGATTTTCACAAACCTTCACCATTATCTCGGTCTTCCCAGCTGCAGTAGGACCATAGACGATCGCTATCAAATTACCTCACACTCCTGGCGAGTTCCAACGTCCGCTCGAGTCTTCTTAGTACCTTACCTTTTCCCAAAACCGATAGTGATATAAACAACCCTGGCGTTACGAGCTTACCTAGAATCGCTCCCCTTATGAGTTGAAAAGTTTTTTTCTTCGACGCGATCTTCTCCGCCGCCAGGTTCCTCATAACTCTCTCACATCCTTCAACAGACCAATCCTCATTTTCCGAGAACTTCTCAATGGCTCTCTTTAATATAGAGGTGGAGAATTCCTTTTTCAGGTAGTCTTCTATGTACCTTTCTTCATAGTCATAGCTTTCAACGAAGAAAGGAATCGATATGTCTACAAGCTGTTTCATGGTGTTAACTTTTTCCCGGCATATGTTCAGCACTTCCATCGAATAGATCTTGTCCTTCTCCACCACTTCACGCAGGTCATTCATGTTCAAGTAGCTCAGATACTCTGTGAATCTGTAACACAGGTTCTCGATCTCAATCATCCTGAGATGCTTCCCGTTTACCCACTCAAGCTTCTCATAATCGAAGATCACATTCTTGTTAGAGATGAGGGAAGTGTCGAAATCTTCCACATTTTCGAAAACGTTGAAGATCTCCTTACCTTCTACTACTCTCCATCCGAGAAGCGCGAGGTAATTCAGCAATCCTTCAGGGAGATATCCCTCTTCTCTAAAGTGGTCAACTGCAGTGGCTCCATGTCTTTTGCTCAACGGAGACCTATCCCTTCCGAGTATCAGCGGAATATGCATGAAAGTTGGAAGTTCCCATCCAAAACTCCGATATATAGCTATCTGCTTTGGAGTATTTGAAAGATGATCGTCACCCCGGAATATATGTGTTACCTCCATCAAATGGTCATCCACAACCACAGCGAAGTTATAAGTTGGGAATCCGTTCGACTTCATTATTATGAAGTCTCCCACATCATCGGATGAGAATTCCATGTCCCCTTTTGCCAAGTCATGAAACTCTATTTTAAGTCTTCTTGGCATCTTAAAACGTATCGTGACATCATGACCACTCTGTATATAACTTTCTGGATATTCAAAAGTTTCAAGCAGCTCTTTTTCTCTGTCGTCTTTGTCGTAGACAACATAAACAGCCTTCCTCATCCCCACGAGCTTTTCAGCATATTCATCGTAAATTCCCTTTTCTTTTCTCTCGCTCTGCCTGTACGGGCCGTGTTCTCCTCCCACATCCGGCCCTTCATCCCAAGTTAGGCCCAGCCATTTCATAGATTCCGTTATCGACCTTTCGTATTCCCTTGTGGATCTTTCCAAATCCGTATCCTCGATCCTCAAGATGAATTTTCCTCTTTCTCTTTTTGAGAAAAGCCAATTGAAAAGAGCCGTTCTTGCTCCGCCAACATGAAGATAACCTGTGGGGCTCGGTGCAAATCTGGTTCTCACCATCTTTCTCCCTCCTTAGAAAAGCTTCTCTTGCTTTTCATATCCAAGATGCTGATAGGCTTTTTCAGTGGCAACCCTTCCCCTGCTGGTCCTTGAAAGCAAACCAGCTTGAAGGAGATAAGGTTCGTAGACTTCACTTATCGTGTCAGGCTCCATACCCAAAGTGGCTGCGAGTGCATTCAACCCCACTGGTCCTCCTCCATAGATTTCTATGATGGATTTCAGTATTCTCCTATCCGTTGAATCCAGTCCGAGCTCGTCTATTTCAAGGATTCTCATCGTCTTTTCCACGGTCTCCAGATCGATGACATTTTTCTTTTCAACGGTTGCTACGTCTCTGGACCTCTTGAGAAGTCTCAGGGCTATCCTTGGTGTGCCACGAGACCTTTTGCCTATCTCGAGCGCTGCTTCTTTTTCAACTCCAATTCCAAGCTTCAAAGCGGCTTTTGTGACTATTTTGGATAACTCTTCTGCTGAGTAAAAAGTGAGTTCTAAGATCATGCCAAATCGGCTTCTAAGTGGTGATGTCAAAAGCCCCGCTCTAGTTGTGGCGCCGATCAAAGTGAACGGTTGGAGTGGGATCCTGACGGATCTTGCCCCAGCCCCTTTTCCTATCATTATGTCAATTTGAAAATCCTCAACAGCCGCATAGAGTAGCTCCTCAACAGGTCTAGAAATTCTGTGAATCTCATCTATGAACAGTACATCATCTTTTTCAAAACTCGTTAATATCGAAGCTAGGTCACCCTGTCTTTCCAAAACTGGGCCACTCGTTATATGAATTTGAACCCCCATCTCGTTGGCTATTATCTGAGAGAGTGTGGTTTTACCGAGACCAGGAGAACCGACTAGCAGTATATGATCAAGAGGTTCTCCCCTCATCTTCGATGCGTTCAGCGCAATGGAGAGCTTTCTCTTAACCGCATCCTGACCTATGAACTCATCCAAGGTTTGTGGCCTTAGAAGAACCACATCGTCTCTGTTGAATGGATCCATAATCCTGTCCAATCGAATCACCCAACTGGGATTTTATCAGAATAATCTCTATCGGTCTCGGTGTGTTGGAGTGGTAGAATCTGATTCGTGAGCATTTCAAAAAGGAGGTGAGCTATGGTGGTGAGAAAACTGTCAGTGATCCTTTTGGTAGCGCTGAGTGCTCTTCTCATTGCTAAGACAACATTGACAGTGGTTGAGGTTTTCACAAGCCCTGAAAGAGATGCGATATTGAAGGAAATTATCAACAGGTTTGAGGCTCAGAATCCAGGCGTCAAAATCAACCTCATATCTCCTCCATATGAAACAGCTTATCAGAAGATATACACAATGGTTTCCAACAAGCAGCCAATAGATATTGTGGAAGTGGGGGATTGGTCACTGAGCACCCTAGCCTCAATGGGAGGACTCGAAAATTTGGAGCCTTATATAGCAAAGTGGGATGGGGCTAAGTACATGCTTCCAAACCTCTTGGAGTTTGCCAGGATATACAAAGGAAAGGCCTACCTCATTCCGAACGCTGTTTATGCGAAGACTTTGTTCATAAGGAAGGATGTGCTGAAGAAGTACGGTATCGAGCATGCTCCGAAGACAGTCTTTGAACTCTACGGAATGGCTAGTTACCTAACAGATCCCAGGAAAGGTCAATATGGATATGATTTCAGAGGGAAAGGTTATCCAACGGATTTCATAGATTTGTTCGTCACATCGTTTTTCAACGACATAGATCCAAACAACATGTATTTAACCAAAGATGGCAGGCTCATATGGGATGATCCAAGGGCGAAGCTCGGCTTAGAACTGTACGTAAAGATATTCAAAAATGCAGCACCAAAGGACGCAGTTAACTGGGGATTTTCAGAGCAGATAAACTCGTTTGTTTCGGGGATTGCCCCACTCCTTTACCAGGATCCTGACACCCTTGGGGTTCTCAGGGACAATCTACCGGACAACCTCTATGAGACCGATCCGCTGCCGCTAGGTCCATACGGAAAAGCTTATCCGCACTACGGATTCTCGGGATGGGGAATAGTCAGTTATTCAAAACATAAGGACCTCGCATGGAAATTCATAAAATTTTTCAACTCACCGGAGATTTTATCTTACTGGTGTAAGAACTACGGAGTTCTGCCACCTGATATGAGAGTCTACGAAAACGACCCATTTTTCAAGAGTGATAAGTATAAGGGATGGATAGAGATGTTCAACGATCCAGAACATTATCAATTCACGAAGCAACCCATATGGAGTGAAGCTTGGGGTAAGTGGACAGACCTTCAGGAAAGGACCACACAAGAGATTCTCTTGGGGAAAAAGACAATTGATCAGGTTCTCAAGGAGTGGTCCAAATTTTGGAAAGATGCCGGTCTGAAATAAAACCGCGCCACCCGGCGCGGTTTTTCCTGTACGCTATCCTTCCTGTACTTGTGATGGTCTCCTTCCTTGTTGTTTACCCTACGATAAGAGGGGTGATTATGTCGTTTCAGAACTACAACCTCTACAACCTTCATGATGTCCACTTTGTGGGGTTTAAAAATTACCGAACAGTTTATACAGATAGCCGATTCTATGAGGATTTGTGGAACACGGTTCTGTGGATAGCTGGTTCGGTTTCCCTCCAATTTGTTCTTGGGTTTATACTCGCACTTTTGATGTGGGAACCATTCAAGGGCAGAGGAATCTACGCGGGCCTCGTGTTTTACCCATGGGCTCTCTCGGGATTTGCCATAGGACTCGTGTGGTCTTGGTTGATGAATGGAACCTTTGGGGTTATAAACGACGTTCTAATGAGAATGCATGTGATTGAATATCCCATTCATTTTCTTTCAGATCCAAAATGGGCTATGTTGTCTGTGATCCTGGTGAATGTTTGGTACGGTATACCTTTCTTCGCGATAATGATATTGGCAGCTCTCCAATCTGTTCCCAAGAGCGTGGTGGAGGCTGCAATGATAGATGGGGCGGGTCCCATGAGGAGACTTTTTGGAATAGTAATCCCATATATTCGACCAACGATTCTGAGCACGCTTCTTTTAAGGGTAATTTGGGTCATGAACTTCCCGGATATAATCTACGGAACCACAAGAGGGGGCCCGGCAGGGGCAACTGAAACACTTTCAGTTTACATGGTAAACGTGGTGTTCTACGAAAATGACTACAGCAAAGCAGCAACGGTGGGGGTAACTATACTAGCTATATTGATCGTCTACACTTTGATATACATAAAAACTACTTCTTACGAGGAGCTGGAACTGTGAGGAAAGGCAAGAGGGTTTTGAGATTTATCCTACTAACGGTATACCTGATATTTGCGCTCTTTCCTCTCATTTGGATACTATTAACATCGATAAAATCCCCGATGGAGGTTTACGCGTTTCCAGTCAAATACATACCAAGTCACCTAACATTTCAAAACTATCAAAGGCTTTTCAACTATGCTCATTTTGGGAGATATTTTAAAAATAGCCTCCTAGTCGCCGGAATTTCTTCATCGGTATCAACAATTTTGGCGTCTGTAGCAGGATACGCTTTGGCTAGATTCAAGAACAAATGGATACTTCCAACAGTATTATTTCTATTCTTCGCTCAAATGATTCCAGCATATCTGATAATGATTCCCCAATATGTGATGTTTTCCAAATTTAACTTGATAGATAAACTGTCAGGGGTCATTCTCGTATATTCTGGCATAGGCTCAGCGTTCTCGACCATAATGGCTAGAGGCTTTATAGCTAGAATACCTGTGGAACTTGAGGAAGCTGCTATGATAGATGGATGCACGAGACTGTGCTCACTTTTTAAAATAACTTTCCCACTCGTTCTTCCAGGTTTGTCAGCTGTCTTCTCGTTCAGCTTCGTGAACAGCTGGAATGAGATATTCGTTGCATCGCTTTTTCTGAACAGCGACAATAAGATGACAGTTCCTGTCGCTCTCTATTCGTTTATTTCAAAGGCGGGGGTTAACTGGGGATTCTTATCAGCAGGTCTTGTAGTAGCACTTCTCCCGACAATAGTAATCTTCGCCTTTGCCCAGAGGTATATAGTGGAGGGCCTTACAAGAGGTGCTATGAAGTACTAAGGAGCATCACTGTTTGAAAATGTGTTTAAGTGGATGAGAAGCGTTGAAAAAAGTTTCACAGAGATTGCCGCATAAAAAACTTAGGTGAACAAGGTCTAAGAGCCTTCCAGATCTTTCATGAGATCTTCCAGTTTTCTTTTAGAATCCTTCATCTTTTCCATCCCCTCCTTGTACATTTTTACAGCTTCTTCAAAGAGTTTTATGGCTTCTTCGAGATCTAAATCACCTTGCTCAAGTTTTTTCTCTATTTCTTCAAGCTTTCTCAAAATTTCTATCATTTTCACTTGACCTTCACCTCTATATCACCATCTTTCAACACGATTTTCAAAATGTCACCGGACGATATTTCTTTTATACTCCTCACAATTCTTCCATTCTTGATGACTATTGCAAACCCCCTTTTAACCACCTCTTCCGGAGATAGATCTCTGATTCTTCTAAACGATCCTACGAGCTTCTCTTCTGTCAAATTCACATATCCTTTCAACGAGTTGCCGAGGAGTTTTAAGGAGGTTTTGTAACGTTTGAAGATATCTTCCAACGATGCTTCAGTGTACCTTAACCTCGTTTCAAGTGAATTCCCGTAATATTCCATGAGGTCAAGTATGTCACTAAAGATTCGTCTGGTACTCTCTCTGAGGTTGTCCATAAACTCTCTTTGCCTTGATGTTATCACTTCAGCCGCAGCCGTTGGAGTGTGTGCTCTCTCGTCAGCTACCATGTCGAGCATAACCGTATCCACTTCATGCCCTATACCGGTTATCAGATACTTGGGAACGGAAAGTGCTGCCCTGACTACTTTTTCGTCGTTGAACGTCCACAAGTCATCTTTGGAGCCGCCGCCACGTGCAACTATGATAGCATCCAAATCCGTTGCAGCTGCACTTTTCAAGGCTTCTACCAGTTCATTAGCCGCATCTTTTCCTTGAACAGATGTGTGAAATATCTTTATCTCAAAGTAATATCCCTTTTCTTTGAAGACCTTCAAGATATCCATGAGGGCAGCGGAATCTTTCGAAACAATCAAACCTATTCTATAGGGGAACTCTGGTAAGGTTCTCCTTGGTCTGCTGAACGCCCCTTCTTTCATCAATTTGCTGTAAATCTGGAAAAACCTCAAGGACTTTATCCCGTAAGCTCCTGTTCTCTCTATGTTTTCAACATGAAAGCTGTAGTATCCCCCCTGTCTGTAAACTTTGACTTCCCCATAAACCCCTATTAGCTCTCCTTCGGCGAGCTTCAGCCATCCCATTCCGAAAAATACACAGGGGAGTCTACTTGACTCCCCCAACAAGTTGAAAAAAAGGTGGTTTTTTCTAACTCGTAAGCTCGAGACCTCTCCCAAAACCCAGACTCCCGTTAAGTGAGGATCGTTTTCCAAGATCTGAGCGATCTTCTCTGTGAACTCGTCCACCGAATAGAAATCATCCATTTTTTCCAGATAGCCTCTCAGCAGCTCTGACAACATGTTCCATGAGAAGAGAGGTGGTTACCCTACCAACTCCGCCTGGTACAGGTGTTAGAGATGCCTTTTTCTCAACTTCGGGATCAACATCTCCAACGATTTGGTCATCGACGACATTTATACCCACATCTATGACTATGGCTCCTTCGTTTACCATATCGGGGTTCACAAGTTTCGGCCTGCCAGCAGCTACTATGAGCGCATCAGCCCTTTTGGTAATTACGGGAAGGTCCCTCGTTTTGGAGTGACAAACTGTAACTGTTGCGTCCCTGCCCTTTTTTAGGAGCATTATTTCCACAGGCCTTCCCACCGTTATACTTCTCCCAATCACCACCACGTCTTTTCCTTTGATCTCCGTGGTACTTTCCAATATCTTAACGGCAGCTTCAGCCGTGCAAGGTGGAAGATATTCTCTTTCGTAAATGAGCATTCCAAGGTTGTAAGGAGTTCTCCCTTCAACATCCTTTTCAGGTGGTATCCTGAGGGTGAGCTCAAACTCGTCTATTTCTTCTGGAAGAGGATGAGTCAAGAATATACCGTGAACCTTCTCATCATTTGCAAGAGTTGAAATGACTTTTAGCAATTCATCCATGGTTGATCCTTCCATGACTTCAAACTCGATACCAAGTTTCTTCGCCTTTTTTGCTTGGGAGTTGAGATACGTCACTGTTGAGGGATCGGGTTTGGAAGTTATGGCAACCAGCTTCGGTGAAAAGCCAAGGTTTCCAACCCTCCTTCGAACATCCTCATCAATGGACTTCGATATGCTTTTGCAATCTATGAGCATTCTATCCCTCCTTCTTTTGATCGTCCAAATGATTATATACGATTTTTTCAAATCATCCACTCTTCGAGTACTTCCCCTTCGAACAACATCATCCTTATCTCACCGACAAGGTACAGTGATCCTGCTATTACTACTGCATCCGATGGATCTTGAATGGCTTTTTCAAATGCTGTCCAAGGGATCTCAATGGATTCACAGGGGACATGCCTATCTTTGAACATTTCACAGACCTCTCGCCATTTTGCTGCCCGATGGCTCCTTGGGTGGGTCACATATACCTTTCCAAAAAAGTGTTTCAATTTTTCCACCATTTTTTCCCTGGCTTTGTCATCCAATATCCCTATAACTCCCACCAGAGTTTTTCCATGGAAGTAATCATCCAGTGACATGGCAAGATTAGCTGCGCCAGATTCGTTGTGTGCACCGTCCATGACTATCGTCTTACCTCCGTGTTCAAACACCTCAAATCTTCCGGGGTTCACGACGTTCTTCAAGGCTTTTCTCATAGCTCTTTCATCAATCATATCTATCATTTCTAGGGTTCTCACAGCTACGGAGGCGTTCTTTATCTGATGCCTTCCATTGAGTTTGAGTTTCAAATCACCATAAAAGTTTTTACCGCGGTAGTTGAATACGTTTTCATCTAACTTCAACCTGGCATCGCAGAAGAAAAAGTCCCTGTCCAGAATGGAAAGGTCACTTTTTCTCTCATTTGCTATCCTCTTTATCACATCAAGTGGTTGTTTCTTTATCTCGCCTGTTATGACTGGCACACTTTTCTTTATTATCCCAGCTTTTTCAAAAGCGATTTTCTCCAAGGTATCTCCTAAAATGTTCATATGATCGTAATCAACAGTGGTTATCACAGAGGCAACAGGATTTACCACGTTCGTTGCATCCAACCTTCCTCCAAGCCCAACTTCCACCACTGCCCAGTCAACCTCTTTTTCCTTGAAATATGTGAAAGCCATAGCCGTTGTGACTTCGAAAAAACTTGGCATCCAGTCCTCTCCTTTTTTGTCAAGCATTTTCACCTTTTCCAATACATTTTCAAAGATTTCAACGAGTTCTTCTTCCGTTATCCTCTTTCCATTTACTTCCATTCTCTCCCTAAACGTGTAAAGGTGTGGGGAGAAGAAAGCTCCTACCCTTTCACCGGATGCTAGAAGAATCCCGTATATCATCCTAGAGGTGGAACCTTTCCCGTTAGTTCCAGTTATGTGTATCACTTTGTACGCCTTGTGGGGATTTCCCAAGAGCTTCAAGAGTTCTCCTATTCTTTTAAGACCAAGCTCTATTTTCACCTTCCCATGAGGCCTTTCGTTGTACAGAATTCTCAAAGCGTCCAGATATTTCATGCAACGTCACCCACCGTTTGTTGCGAAAACATATCTTTGTATAATCCCCCTATCTTCATCAATTGATCGTGTGTGCCTTCTTCCACAACCTTTCCAGAGTCCATGACGTATATCCAATCCGAATCCTGGAAAACTTTCAACCTATGGCTTATGACTATCAGGGTTTTCCCCCTCATTTCTCTCCTGAGTGCTCTTATTATCTCTTCCTCTGTTTCCGGATCCACAGCTGACAAGCAATCATCGAACAAGTATATGTCTGCGTCCCTCACGAGTGCTCGTGCTATCATCACTCGTTGCCTCTGACCACCGGAAAGTGTAATCCCTCTTTCACCGACTTTTGTGTGTAAACCCTCTGGGAGTTGTTCTATTTCATCCAAAACACCGGCGATTTTCAGCGATTTTTTAACCTTCTCTATGGGGATATTTTCACCCAAAGTGATGTTTCTGAGTATGGTGTCTGAGAACAAAAATCCCTCTTGTGGAACATAGGCTATTCTTCTCCTAAGACTTTTTCCATTCACATCGTTGATGTCTATTCCATTCATAAAAACTCTTTCCCTTTCTACAGGAAGAAGTTTCAACATGATCTTCGCCAAGGTACTTTTCCCGGATCCCACAGTTCCAACTATTCCTATGAACTTTCCCTCCTCCACGGACATACTCACGTTCCTCAGAATGAATCTCTTATCCTCTGGATACCTGTAGTCCAGATCGTTGATCTCCACATATCTGACCTTGCTTAAATTCACAGCGTCTGGCCTATCCTTGACAATCGGCTCACTTTCCATTATCCTGTACACTCTCTTCAGAGAAGCTCTTCCTTGCTGTATTATGTTGACAACCCAACCAAAGGCTGTCATTGGCCATACAAGCATTCCAAGGTATGAATTAAAAGCTATGAAATCTCCTATGGTTATTTCCCCGGATATGGTCATCTTTCCTCCGATGAAAATCGACAGGAATGCGGATATACTTCCTATGACACGGACCATTGGCCAAAAAACCCCGCTTACAAGCACTAACTTCATCCTGGATTTCAGATTGTTCCATGCGCGCTCTTCGAACATTCCTTCAAATTCGTCTATCACTGAAAAGCTCTTGACAATTCTGACTGCGGATACACTCTCTTCGGTGAATCCCGATAACTTTGAAAAAGATTCCTGTACTTGTGCGAACGTTTTGTGAATAATCCTACCGAAGAATATGACAACAACGCTGATAAAAAGCATTGGGACGATAACTGTTCCAGTGAGTTTCCAATTCACAAATGTTCCCATCATAATGATCGCCATGATACTCATGAAAGTTGCATCTGTGCTTATGACAACACCAGCTGAAAGCATTCTCCAGACCGCTCTCAGGTCATTCGTGAACCTCGACATCAATTCACCGCGATTCATCTTCCCGTAGAATATCGGATCCAGCTCTAGTAATTTGTTAAAGAGCGTACGCATCGCTCGCTTTTCAAACCGTCTTGCACTTCCTATTATCATGAGTCTCCATATAAACCTTCCAAGAAATACAGCCAGTGCGAGCCCTACTATCCACGCGGAGAAGATCTTTACAGCACTCGATAAGGCATTGTTAGATAGGATTATGTCTATCGACTGTGGTGGAGGAAATGTAAAAAACTCCAGCTTATCAACAACTTTTCCAACGATTCTTGGAACATATAGTTGAGCAAGATCTACCGTCATCAGAGATACCACACCTATTAGATAGTATTTCCAATTCCTCCTCAGAAAATCCACTATCATTCTTGGTCATCACCTTCCCCTATGTATGTCAGCCTAAGGTATATTACCCGCATTTCTTCCATGTGCGTAGGGGTTTTTTACATCTTGAAACCCTTGGAAATGTTATGATATATTCTCGAATCGGTGAGCCAGCGTAGCTCAATCGGCAGAGCGGCGCATTCGTAATGCGCAGGTTGTGGGTTCAAGTCCCACCGCTGGCTTTGCAAGGGCCAGAAGGCCCATTTTTGTTTTAGAAAACTAGAGGGGTGACTCCATGAGACTAATTCATACCGCGGATTGGCACGTCGGATTGATTTCTTGGAGAGGAAGTAAAATAACGGATCGATCCATGGAAATAGAGAGGGTTCTAGAGGAACTTGTCCAAAAGGTTGAGCTTCTACATCCGGACGTCATAACTGTTGCTGGAGATGTGATACATAACAAGCGTAGTCCAAATCTGAGAACCCTAGAGATAGTCCTGAGAACTCTGGAGGCCCTTGCAAACATAGCCCCTACGGTGGTTGTTCTGGGTAATCACGATTGGGAAGGTCTGGTCACATACAACAAATTATCGGAAGATCTTCTGATAATAGGGCTGGGTGATTACAGAAGGCGGATACTTGAAACTAATCATGGAAAGCTAGCAATTTACCCACTTCCATATGTTTCCGGAGCCATGATGCTGGCCTTCGGGAGAGAAAGAGTGCTGAAAAGCCTGATAAGTAAACTCAGGGAGTTTGATGTGGATAATCCAAATGCGGATTACAAAATTTTGATTTCCCATATGATGTTTAAAGGAGCGGTTAGACCTGTTGAAGATCTCGTTTCAATAGAGCTTGACGAGAGTTACATTGGATCCACGTTCTCTTATGTGGCTTTAGGGCACGTTCACAGATTTCAGAGAATCATGACGAATCCACTTGCTTATTACAGCGGTTCTGTTATTCAGGTGGATTTTTCGGAGAACGAAGACAAAGGATTTCTAGTCGTGGACATCGATGGTTGGAATGTAAATGCAGAGTTCTCAAAGCTTCCTCACAAAAGACTTACCACCCTCTATCTTGAAGATAAGGATGAAAAAGAGATATTCAGAAAAATCGAGGAGTTTTCAGAGAAGTTCGATTATATGAGGGTTGTGATAAGTAGCAGAAACTTCGATATGACCAGAAAACTCATGAAGATTCCAAAAGTTGTCAGTGTAAAGGTTCACAATGATGAGAACTATCCACCCAGAATAGAAAGCTTCGAAGACATCGATGAAGTTTTTCTGGAGTATATGAGAGAAGCTCTCAAAAGCAAGTTACCTGATGAAAAGTTCAAGAGAGGTATGGAGATATTTAGGAATGTTTTAAAGAGCGTTACGGCGTGAGCACCTGCTCACGCCGTGTAGTCCAGGTTCATGCCGGCATACATCTGAGCAGCTATCTTGGCGAGTTTGAATGGCATGCCAGATTGGTTGTAAACCATGAGATCTAGAACCCTCAGCATGTCATCTTTGCTCATTACAGTAACTCTGCCGTTTCTCTGTACAGCCGGCACAACCTGGAAATTGGGGAAATACATGTTGGAGAATCCTACCCCGCTGACTCTCATGGGGATCACCTCCCCTCAAATTCATTAATCGTCACTTTGTAGTCATTTTTTAACCCCATAATGTGTTAATATACAATTCTAGATGAACGGGAGGTGGTTTCTATAAAACAAGCGACTAGGAGAAGCAAAATGAGAGAAGCAGTTTTCAAAGCTATATTTCAAATGGATTTCACCTCCAATGACCCAGAGGAAATGATAGGTGAGTATATTGAAGATTGGTTCGATGGAAAACTTGTCAGTGATGCGAAGAGGTATGTTAAAGGAATAAAAGAGAACCTAGAGAGGATCGACGAAGTTATATCTTCGAAGCTAGAAAATTGGAAGTTTGAGAGACTTTCCTCCGTTGACAGGAATATTCTCAGACTCGGGACATACGAGCTTCTCTATGAACCGGATGTCCCAATAGAAGTTACCCTTGATGAAATGATAGAGATGGCAAAGAAATACGGCACAGAAAACAGTGGTAAATTCGTGAACGGGATTCTTGATAGAATATCGAAAGAATTTACCCCTATTGAGAAAAAAGATTTGTAAAGGAGGGATTTTAAGTGGGATTTCCGAGTGATATCGAAATAGCCAGGCAAGCAAAGCTCAAAAAGATTATCGAGATATCTGAAAGTTTGGGAGTACCCGAGGATAAGCTAAAACCTTATGGATGGTATATGGCGAAAGTTGATCACAACTACTACAACGAGATTGAAAGCAGACCCGACGCAAAACTTATATTGGTCACGGCCATGACCCCCACTCCAGCTGGAGAGGGAAAAACCACCACAAGCATAGGCCTTTCAATGGCACTCAATCGTCTCGGTAAAAAAACTATGGTTACTTTGAGGGAACCATCACTAGGTCCCGTTATGGGAGTGAAAGGTGGGGCAGCAGGTGGGGGATACTCTCAGGTACTTCCAATGGAAGAAATAAACCTTCACTTTACCGGGGATATACACGCCGTTGCCGCGGCTCACAATCTTCTATCTGCCATGATAGATGCCCACATGAAGTTTGGGAATGAGCTCAACATCGATCCCACGAGGGTTTTCTGGAGAAGGACCGTGGATATGAATGACAGAGCACTTAGACAGATTGTAGTGGGACTTGGGGGAAGAGGAAATGGTGAGCCAAGAGAGGATGGATTCATCATCACCGCGGCTTCTGAGGTCATGGCTATACTCTGCCTCTCGAAGGACTTAGCTGATCTCAAAGAAAGGCTTTCAAAGATTGTCATAGCGAGAAAAAGAACAGGAGAAGTCGTCACAACTGGAGATCTCAAGGCTCAGAACGCGATGGCGCTCCTTCTCAAAGATGCCATTAACCCGAACCTCGTCCAAACTATAGAAAACACTCCAGCTTTTATACATGGAGGGCCATTCGCCAACATAGCGCATGGAACGAATTCCATAGTAGCCACCAAGCTGGCCTTGAAACTCGCCGACTACGTTGTAACAGAGGCAGGATTTGGTGCAGACTTGGGGGCCGAAAAATTTCTCGATTTCGTCTCGCCAACAGCTGGTTTTAAACCATCAGCGGTGGTTCTGGTTGCAACTGTTAGAGCACTCAAGTACCACGGTGGACAAAAGCTCAACGATGCAAAAGCAGGAGTTGAGGACCTGGAAGCTCTGAAAAAAGGCCTGGAAAATCTTAGGGTTCATATAGAAAACCTCCAGAAGTTCAAGGTACCAGTTGTTGTAGCATTGAATAAGTTTTTCACCGATACCGATAAGGAGATTCAGATGGTCGTGGACTTTGTGGAAAACATGGGGGCAAGAATTTCTCTAAACGAAGCTTTCGCAAAGGGAGGAGAGGGAGCAGAAGATCTCGCAAAGAAGGTTTTGGAAGAGCTTAGCAAGAATGCTGAGTACGAGCCGATTTACAGCTGGGACATGCCAATAGAGAAGAAGATTGAGACACTCGCAAAGGAGATATACAGGGCTGGGAAAGTCGAGTACACTTCCGCGGCAAAGAGCAAACTCAAATTTTTAAAGAAGTATGAATTCGACAAACTCCCAGTAATAGTCGCAAAGACTCAGAGTTCTATAAGCGATGATCCAAAGAAACTCGGTGCTCCTCAAGGGTACACATTTACAGTCAGGGACTTCGAGATATCGATCGGTGCGGGATTCGTGGTTGTTCTCGCTGGGGACATACTCAGAATGCCTGGACTTCCAAAGGTTCCGAACGCTGTGAAAATGGACATACTCGACGACGGAACGATAGTTGGACTTTCATGAAAAAAAAGGTGGCCAATTGGCCACCTTTTCTTAGCTTGGCTCTTCAATATTCCATAACGCTCGCACCGAAGATCAAAGGTACTGGCCAGAAGTAGAAGTTGAGATACTTTCCCTTTTTCCATGGAGTGAAGAATGTGAGATACAGATAAGGACCTTTTATGCCAAATCCGGGTTCATGTATGTAAGAATAATATCCTACTCCCGCTCCGGAGATTGAGTAATAGATCCCGGTGTCCAATTTAACAGCTGGTATGATTTTGTATCCAAAGAGGTCAAAGTGAAGATCTTCCTTGCTGATAACCACCGATGCAAGTAAATCGAGTTCGGCTCCAAAACCAAATGAATACAGAGCAACAAATGCGCCATCAAATCCAGCTCCCAAATACCCATCCACATTTATCTTCATATTGGGAACCTGGTAGATACTGTTTCCCTCCGTATAATACCCATCTACTCCTAAAGCAAATGGAAATGGCCAAAAGAAAACCCCAGCACCGTACATCTTCTTTTTCATGCCTGGAATCAGAGCAAAGGAGGAAATGACTATGATTAAAGCAATTATCACAAGAGTTTTTTTCATAGTAACCCCCCCTTAAAGTTTTGTACTATTCTACACCACCTTGAGGAAATCCACCACTTCTGCAAAGAATCTCTCGGAATACTCAGGATCCTCGAAGAGTTCGTGATATCCTCCTTCAAATTCCACGAGTTTTTTGTT
>JALWTT010000016.1 GCA_027077795.1 Thermotogaceae bacterium
CATCTATGCTCCTCAACGCTATGAGTTTTCTCACATAGCTGTAAAAAGCTTCCCTTTGTGTTTCATCAACACACAGAAATACCAGTGTATTCTTATATACCCTTGGAACCTCACCGTGCTTTTCCAGAAAGTCCAGATCAGGTTGGCTTCTGTTGAAAATTATGAGTTTTAGTTCCTCATCATCTGCTACATCTTTAGGAAACCTCGGATGGATGTATATTTTGAACCTTGAATCTCGCGATATGTGTCTTTTTATGATGTTTTTCTCTTCTTCATAGATCTCGCCTTCCGAAACATTCTCCTCTTTTGCAACTATTATCCTGTTGAGATTCGGCTGATTGGTGAAGTAAAGTCCTTCATCTGACAGGTAGAACAACCTCTCTTTCAGATTGCTTATGACAGTGTCTATCACTGTGCTTGAAAATTCTGGCTGTACAGTGCTCAACTTGATATCCCTAATGCTGGGCTCTCTAACTCCCGCCCCTGAAAAAGACATCATGAAAATTGTTGTGCTCACAACAGTTCCAAGCTTGTATGGTAAATAAGAGCTACCAAGTGCCTCATCGACTTTCTTTGCTCCGGAAGCTTTCGATGTTATGTCTTGAGCGATTATGCTGTCCCATTCCGGCCCTATGTGCTTTATGAGTTCTCGCCTGAGCTCTTCATTTTCAAGATTGATGTCTCCCAAACGGATAAACGGCAGATTTTTATCCAAAAGATCGTGAACAACCATGGACAGAAGCCTCAAAACACCCCTTGTTCTCTGAAACGTTGGGAAAGACCCCCATCTCTTGTACAGGACATCTATTACCTCTGGCTTAAAAGGGTAGCTTTTCAAAAACCTTTCTCTGTAATCTGAAACCTCGTCCTTTGACAACAATCCCTCGCTTTTCACGTACTCAACGAATTCATCGACAATTCTCTTGGCCTCTTTTTCGTTGATATTGGTGAAGAGCCTTTTTCTTATGACCTGCTCTATCTCCTCATCCTTCACAGGAGTGTATATTCTTTCCACTCTCCCTGTTATTTTCTGCAACTGCTGAAACATCTTCTCTGCGTTCTCGTCATAGTGTTCCAAAAGGCTGGAGGGCAAGGTCAATACAAGAAGGGCATTACCAACGGCCGAAACAACGCCCGTGAGCTCCTGTATGAATGCAAAAGTCTGCGCTGCGAGGTTTGAATCTCCCACTTTCACGCCCGCAGCTTTTGTGATGTATTCAAGCAATTCATCCACAAGTATGAGAACAGGGGACTTCTCTGAAAGGAGATTTATCAACGCTTCCTTTCCCGGTGCTGTATCTCCCTTGGTCAGTTCCACGATTCCTGTTAGCTGCCTTTCCAATTCTTCCCACAATTTGCTTTTCTCCGGCTTCAACGCTGTTCCATCAATCACAACAACCCTTGCATTCCATTCTCTTGCCTTGTGGTAAAGAGCGATGAGTGTATGGGTTTTTCCGCCACCAAAGGGCGTTTGAAGTTGAATTATGGAATCTCCGCTTCTCCCTTCAATCCTCGCTCGGGCTATATCCAATATGTTTCTCAAACCTTCGGTCATATACGTCTTTTTGAAAAAGAGATCCGGGTCTTGATAATCTAAGGGTGCACTTCGATTCACAACCTGCCACAGATCTGCAGCGAATACATCCATAGTAAAGCGGCCTTCAATTATGTCTTCGTGTGGCTGAGCTACCTGGGCGAAAGCTTTCATTTTCTCCCCCTCCTGAATACTTTTTCCATATCCCTATCGTTTCCGTCAAGTTTTAAAAGAGTCTCCCTTGTGTGGCCGCGTTCTTTATCTCATCTTTCAACCTCTCCTTGCTGCTCAAAAAGCCATCCAAGAGCTTTTTCTCTTTGCTATCGATCGGCAAGGTCTCGGATATCGCCTGTGATACCCTGTAAAAGGCTTCTTTAGTTCCGTAACCCGTCTCTTTTAAAACCTCCTTCATTTCCTCTTTCCTTCCCGCCTTCCACAAAAGCAGCACTTTATGAAGAACATCTATCATCTCCTGCGCATCCTCCAGCTCATCCAATTTCCTGTCCTGAGGTCCCAAAACCCTTATGAACTCTCTGTCCTTTTCGATGAAGCCCTTGTTCCACTCCCTCTCAAGATCCACACCTGCTGACTGAGCGAGTTTCCTCGCGTCGTCGAAGTGAACCTTCGCTTCTCCGTAAGTCCATCGCCAGAGTATGTAAAACCTCGTGAGCGGTGAAAGCTCCCCTGCGATTCCGTTGTGTAGGATTTGCCTAACCGCGTAATCCGTTACCACCTCTCTCACATACTCCAGAAGCTTCCTTGTGCTTATCTCGTTTCCCTCGTAATCCATTATCTTTTTGTACCTGCCGAAGATCTCAATCGCCGAGCCAATGCCCGTTACGAAGAAATCCGCACCGCTCACTCCTTCCTTCCAAAGGGATTCGAGCTTTTTGGTGACGTGATTTTTGATCTCCTCTTTAACCTCGTTGAGCCAGCCGGTTTCTTTTCTTTCCATTTTTCTGCAAACGAAGTATATGGATGAAGCGAGTGCCGCAGACTCTTTAGCTCTAAGTCTTGCTTTCATCTCCGTGTCAATGGGCCATGAGGCGGTTGGAACGAGTC